>JAVJNS010000036.1:0-269511 GCA_040217155.1 Kiloniellaceae bacterium | reverse complement strand
CTGAAAAAGTCGCCGGACGAAGGCGGTCGTGCAAGAAAAGAATCTAACACGACCCGGAACGGACGGAATCGAATCGCAAATGGCATGACTGCGAATCATGATTGCGCAAATTCGAGCCCAAAATAGTTTTTCAGCAGCCTGCTAGGATTGTTCTTGATCAGGGACGGCCGGCGCGGCTTGTCGACCGGGGTCGTGACTTTATCCGTATCTGTGGAGAACCGCCGGCCGTGACCGTGACCCCTTGCGGCCCGCTTGCGGCCCCCTTGCGGACAGCGAGGGCTGGCGTTAAGAAGCAGCGGCGCCGCCGAGCCACCTTCCCTCCTTCCGCCCCAGAGGACCCTACATGAAGCTCAGCCTCCCCAAGTGGAACCTCTCGATCGGCGACGGCCAGAAGCTGTTCTGCATCCTCGGCCTCAATGTGCTTGAGGACCGCGACCTGGCCATGGAGACGGCCCGGCAACTGAAAGAGGTCACGGCGGCGCTGAACCTGCCCTTCGTCTTCAAGGCCAGCTTCGACAAGGCCAACCGCTCCTCGTTCAAGAGCTACCGCGGGCCCGGCATGGAAGCCGGCCTGAAGATCCTGGCCGAGGTGAAGGAGGCCCACGGGCTGCCCATCGCCACCGACCTGCACGAGATCGAGCAGGCCGAGCCGGTCGCGGAAATCGCCGACCTGGTGCAGATCCCCGCTTTCCTCTGCCGCCAGACCGACCTGGTCGTGGCCACGGCCCGCGCGACCCTGAAGAACAAAGGACTGCTGCATGTGAAGAAGGCGCAGTTCCTGGCGCCCTGGGACTGCCACTCGATCCTGCGCAAGATCGAAGAGGCCGCCGCCAAGGACATGACCATCCTGTGCGAGCGCGGCTCTTCCTTCGGCTACAACAACCTGATTGTCGACATGCTGGCGATCCCGGAGTTGCGGCGGCTCGGCGCGCCGGTCACCATCGACGCCACCCATGCGGTGCAACTGCCCGGCGCCCAGAAGGACGCCGACGGCGTCGCCAGCGGCGGGCGCCGCGAAGGCGTGACGGTGATCGCCGCCGCGGCCGTGGCCGCCGGCGCCGACGGCGTGTTCCTGGAATTCCACCCGGACCCGGACCAGGCGCTCTGCGACGGCCCGAGTTGCCTGCCGCTATCCTCCGCCGGCGAGATCCTGGGCCGGCTGAAGGCGCTGCACGCGGTCGTGCGGGGCTAGCCGGCGCAGCAGGACAGCTTCGACACATCCGTTTCGAAGGTCTGGGCGGCAAGCTTCAGGCCCTCGACGGTGGTCAGGTAGGGAAAGATCATTTCCGCGAGATCGCTGTAGGTGAGGCCCTGCCGGAGGGCCAGGGCTGCGGTCTGGATGCTGTCGGCGCCTTCCGGCGCCAGGATGTGCGCGCCCAGCAGCTTCTTGCTCGATCCTTCGGCGACCAGCTTGATCAGGCCGCGCGTATCGCGGGCGGCCTGGGCGCGCGGCAGGTTGTCCAGAGCCAGAATCGAGGTCCGCACATCGATCCCGCGTTTCCGGGCCGCCGCTTCGGTAAGGCCGACGCTCGCCACCTGCGGGTCGGTGAACACCACCGCCGGCATGGCGATCTTGTCATAGACCAGGCCATCGCCATTGAGCGCGTTGGAGGCCGCGATCTTGGCGCCGTAGGCCGCCATGTAGACGAAGAGGTCCTGCCCGGTCACGTCGCCGGCGGCATAGGTGCCGGATTTCGTCGTCCGCATCCGGTCGTCGACCTCGATGCCCCGATTGGCCGACAGTGCCACGCCGGCTTCGTCCAGACCCAGCCCTTCGGTATTCGCTCTGCGGCCGGCACTGAGCAGAAGGCTCTGCGCCTGGAGGATCGCGGCTTCGCCGTCGATGGTCACCGCCAGATCGACGCCAGGGCCGGTCGCGTGAACGCTTTCGTATTTTTCGACAGGCTGGACGACGACACCGTCTTGCGAGAGATAGCCGGCCAGTGCCGCGCCGATCTCCGGCTCGGCCTGCGGTAACAGGCGGCTGCGGAACAGCAGCGTGACCTTCACACCGGCGCGGGCGAACATCTGCGCCAGTTCGCAGCCGATATAGCCGCCGCCGACGATCAGCAGGGACTGGGGCAACTTCTCAAGTTCGAAGGCGGTGGTGCTGGTCAGATAGGGAACGCTTCCAAGCCCCGGGAGTTCCGGCACGAATTCGTGCGATCCCGTCGCGATGATGGTCTTTTCCGCCCTCAAGCGCTGGCCATCCACCGTGACGCCGCGATCGTCGAGCCGCGCCCGGCCCTCCAGGTAGGTGACGCCGCTATAGGCGGGCAGCAGATCGACATACTTGCTTTGCCGCAATGCCGTCACGAGCTCGTCTTTTTGCCGGCGCAGGGCGTTCCAGTCGGCGACGCGGCCGGCGGCTTCGACCCCGCTGAAGCGGGATGCGGTGTTGGCGTGATGGACCGCTTCGGCGGCCCGGATCAGGGCTTTCGAAGGAACGCAGCCGACATTGACGCAGGTACCGCCAAGAGTCCCCTGCCCGATCAGGGCTACCCGCGCGCCGGCTTCGGCGGCGGTGATCGCCGCGGAGAATCCGGCCGAACCGGCGCCGACGACCGCGAGATCGTAGTGCCCCTTTGGACCAGGGCCGGTACGGAATTCGCTGTTCATGAGCGCTGCTCCGAAGTCGCGGCAAGACGTCGTCGGCGCCGATAGAGGGCATAGACGGTCAGGCCGATAAAGAAGGCGAGTGCCGGAAAAAGAACGTAATCGAGCCAGCCGAGGATGGCCGAGAGTCCGACCACACCGAGCAGCACGACGAGAATCGGGGTAAAGCAGCAGAGCGCGGTGATGACGGTGCCGATCACACCGGTCGCGAGCAATTTTCTATCGTTCATGGATCGGAGCTTTCCAATTTTCCTGCAGTGCGAAGGCGGAGCGCGGCGGCGATCCACGCCCTGCGGCCACCGCCATTGCTCCGCCGTTGCGACTGCTGCTAGCCTAGACTCTGTAGTAACTACAGGTACAAGCGGAAAACTGCGCCATGCCGTTCACCACCACCGAGCCCCGATCACCCGGGGAGAGCTCGCCAAACGGTCGCGCTGCCACCTGGAGACGGTGCGCTACTACGAGAAAATCGGACTGCTCCCGCCGCCGGCGCGCTCGCGGGGCGGGCACCGGCTCTATAGGACCGGCGACCAGCGCCGCTTGCGGTTCATTCTGCGCGGCCGTAAATTGGGCTTCAGCATCGAGGAACTGCGCAGCCTGCTGTCGCTGGTCGATTCCGAGGCCTATACCTGCGCGGAAATCCACGACCTGACGATCGACCACCTACACAGCGTCCGCCAGAAACTCGCCGATCTCAAACGCCTCGAGCGCACTTTGGCCAAGATCTCAAGAGAATGCAGCGGCGGCGCCGTTCCGGACTGTCCGGTCATCGACGCGCTCTGGGCCGACAGCTCGGCATTCGAGTGAGGTAGGGTCTTGAGATGATCGACCTCCTGCCGAGGAGGGCAGCGTCTCGAAGCACGAGATCGATCGGGGAGCCGGCTATTTCGTCTGTCGGCTAAACCAGGCGCGACTGTTCCACCGCGGCGGCCACGAAGGACGTGAACAGCGGGTGCGGATCGAGCGGCTTGGACTTCAGCTCCGGGTGGAACTGAACGCCGACGAACCAGGGATGCGAGGGGAGTTCGACAATCTCCGGCAGCACCCCGTCCGGCGACAGTCCGGAGAACAGCAGGCCGGCCTGCTCCAGCGTCTCGCGGTAATTGATGTTCACCTCATAGCGGTGGCGATGGCGTTCGCTGATGGAATCGGCGCCGTAGATATCTCGCACCTTGGAACCCGGCGTGAGAATGCAGGGGTAGGCGCCGAGCCGCATGGTGCCGCCCAGATCGCTCTCGACGTCGCGCCGCTCGACTTCGTTGCCGCGTGACCACTCGGTCATCAGGCCGACCACCGGATCGCCGGGGTTGCCGAACTCGGTCGAGCCCGCCTGCGGCAGTTCGGCTAGATTGCGCGCCGCTTCGATCACCGCCATCTGCATCCCGAAGCAGATGCCGAAATAGGGCACCTGATGCTCCCGCGCGAAACGCGCCGCGGCGATTTTGCCCTCGGCGCCGCGCTCGCCGAAGCCACCGGGGACCAGGATACCGTCCACGCCCTCGAGCTGATGGATGGTGCCTTCGCTCTCGAAGATCTCCGAATCGAGCCAGGTGACATTGACCTTCACGTTGTTGGCGATGCCGCCGTGCGCCAGGGATTCCGCCAGCGACTTGTACGCGTCGAGCAGGCTGACGTACTTGCCGATCACGCCGATGGTCACCTCGCCGTCGGGCTCGCGGATGCGCTGGGTCACGTAGTCCCACTGCGCCAGCTCCGGCTGCGGCGCATCGATCTGGAAATGCCGGCAGACCTCGTCGTCCAGGCCTTCCTCGTGATAGGCCCGGGGCACGGCGTAGATCGAGGCCACGTCGAGCGCCTGGATGACGGCTTCCTCGCGCACGTTGCAGAACAGCGCGATCTTGCGGCGCTCCTCCTTGGGAATTTCCCGCTCGGCGCGGCACACCAGGATGTCCGGCTTGATGCCGACCGACTGCAGTTCCTTCACCGAGTGCTGGGTCGGTTTGGTCTTCAGCTCTCCGGCCGCGGCGATGTAGGGGATCAGCGTGCAGTGAAGGAACAGGCTGCGCTCGCGGCCGAGTTCGTTGCCGAGCTGTCGGATCGCCTCCAGGAAAGGCAGGCCCTCGATGTCGCCGACCGTGCCGCCAATCTCGCAGATCACGAAGTCCTCGTCGCTGAGATCGGAGCGCACGAAGGCCTTGATCGCATCGGTGACGTGGGGAATCACCTGTACCGTGGCGCCGAGATAGTCGCCGCGCCGCTCGCGTGCCAGGACCTGCGAATAAATCTGTCCCGTGGTGACATTGTCGCTCTTGCGTTCCGGTACGCCGGTGAAACGCTCGTAGTGACCGAGATCCAGGTCGGTCTCGGCACCGTCGTCGGTGACATAGACCTCGCCATGCTGATAGGGCGACATGGTTCCCGGATCGACGTTCAGGTAGGGGTCGAGCTTACGCAGACGGACCTTGAACCCGCGGGCCTGCAACAGCGAACCGAGTGCCGCCGCACAGAGACCTTTGCCGAGGGAGGAAACCACGCCGCCGGTGATGAAGATGAACCGCGCCATGGGCGAAGACTATTGAACGATCATGAGGGACTAAGCAAGCCTCGAAGAATGACAATGCAACGATGCCTCACGCCGCCGCGCGAGGCTGGCCGAATTCCGCAAAGGTTCACGCCGCTTCACGGCCCGGCGCAGCCGGTGGGGCGGTCGGTTGGGCCGCCGGCTGAGTCGTGCTGGCCCGCTCGGCGGCCGGCGCCCGGCGGAGCGCGGCGGCGCGTCGATTCGCGCGGACGCAGGCGCCGTCGCGCGGCCGCCGATCGCCTTAAGCGCGAAATACCCGCCTTACTGGGTGGGAACGGTCGGTTCGCTCGGTGCGGCCGGCGCTGCGGGAGCGGGCTCGCTCGACGTCTCGCTCGGCAGGGTATCGAGGATCGAGCGCGGCTCGTTGGTGCCAGCCAGGATGGTCAGCAGCAGGCTGGTGACCATGAAGGAGGCGGCGAGGATCGCCGTGGTGCGGGTCAGCAGATTGGCCGTGCCGCGCCCGGTCAGGAAGCCGCCCATGCCGCCACCGCCGCCACCGCTTCCGCCGCCGATGCCAAGGCCGCCGCCCTCGCTCCGCTGCAGCAGCACCACGCCGATCAGGGCGAGCGCCAGGAGGATGTGAACGACGAGAAGTACTTGTTGCATGATGCCTGTCTACCTGGGGTCAGGGCCTGAGAACGATTTTATCCGGGGCCGCTGTTGCCCGGCTATGTAATGGCTTCGGCCCGGAAAGACCAGCGAAAACACTACATTTTTTGGCCGCCGGAGCGTGATCGGCCGGGCACTGTCCGGCCCCCCTGGGCGCTAGGCACTTTGGGCGATGGCCCAGAAATTCTCGGCCTTGAGGCTGGCGCCGCCGACCAGGGCGCCGTCGACGTTGGCCTGGGACAGCAGTTCGCCGGCATTGTCCGGCTTGACCGAGCCGCCGTAGAGGATTCGCACTTTCTTGGCCCCTTCGCCGACCAGGCCGGCCAGCAGGCGGCGGATTTCGGCATGGACCGGCACGATGTCGGCGGCTGTCGCGGTGCGCCCGGTGCCGATGGCCCAGACCGGCTCATAGGCCACCACCAGCCGCTGCGCCTCCATGCCGACCGGAACGGAGCCCTTCACCTGGCGGGCGATCACCGCCAGGGTCTGGCCCGCAGTGCGCTGTTCCTCGGTCTCGCCGACGCAGACGATGGGCACCAGGCCTCCAGCCAGCCCCGCCTCGGCTTTGTGCCTGACCTCGGCGTCGGTTTCGCCGTGGTCGGCGCGCCGCTCGGAATGGCCGACGATGACGTAGCTGCAGCCGACGTCGCGCAGCATCGGCGCGGCGGTGTCGCCGGTGTGCGCGCCCTGGGCGGCGCTATGGCAGTCCTGCGCGCCCAAGGCAATACGGCTGCCGCTGACGCCCTGCGCCACCAATCCAAGGTAGGGAAAGGGCGGGCAGACGAGGATTTCGGCGCCGGCATCGGCTTGCGCGCTGAGGCGACGCAGGCCTTCGGCGAGGGCCTTGGCGTCCGCCGCCAGGCCGTTCATCTTCCAATTGCCCGCAATCAAAGCTTTCATCGCTGTTTCCTCTGCCAGCTGCCCGAGCCTAACTAACACGGCGATTGCGGCGAGGCCAAGCCCGCCAAGGAGCTAAAAATTAGGCGGAATTGCTTGTTGCCCGGGCCAAGGCGCCTTTCTACACTGCCGCGCCCGCTGCCCCGGGCCCCGGCCCCGTGCTGCCGGCGGCCGCGGGGGCTGTCCGGGATCGCCCGTTTCCATGAAACCTTGTGAAGCCAGTTCATCGTCATGAAGACCCGCAACCTGCTCGTCAAGATCGTCACGGTCATCCTGTTCAGCCTGCTGATCCTCAGTTTCGCGGTCTGGGGCATTGGGGATATCTTCCGCAGCGGCGGCTCCGCCGTGGCGGTCGCGGAGGTCGGCGACACGGTCATCGACCAGCAAGCCTACGCCCGCGAACTGAGCCGCGAGGTTGTCAACCTTAACCGTCGTCTGGGTGCCCAGCTGACCGGCCAGCAGATGCGCGCCTTCGGCATCCCACAGCAGGTGCTCAGCCGGATGATCAGCCAGGCCATCCTGGATGAACAGGTCGCGCGCATGGGGCTGTTGCTCACCGAAGACCAGATGCATCGCCAGTTGCTGGAGAACCCCGGCTTCCAGGACGGGACCGGCCGCTTTGACGGCAACCGCTTCACCCTCTTCCTGCGCCAGATCAACATGACCGAGCAGGGATATCTGGCCCTGCTGAGCAAGGAGAGCCTGCGCCAACAGCTGACCAGCGCGGTCACCGCCGCCGCCGTGGCGCCGGAGAGTCTGGCCGAGCAGTTCCTGTCCTATCGCGGCGAGCGCCGGATCGCCGACTACCTCACGATCGATGCGGCACGCTTCGAGGATATCGGCGAACCCGACAGTACCGCCCTGCAGGAAACCTACGACAACGCCGACAGCCGCTTCATGAAGCCGGCCTACAAGTCGATCTCGCTGGCGGTGCTGAGCGTGGACGACGCGGCGGCCGAGGTCGCGGTTTCCGACGCCAGGGTCGCCGAGGCCTTCGAGGCCCGCAAGGCCGATCTCTTCGCGCCGGAGCGGCGCAGCGTCAGCCAGGCCGTGGTGCCGGACGAGGCTGCCGCCGAGGCCCTGGCCGACCGTCTCGCCGCGGGCGCCGACTTCGCGGCTGCCGTCGAAGAGGCGACCGGACGCCCGCCGGTCGACCTCGGCACGCTGTCCCAGAACGACCTGCCCGCCGCGCTCGGCGCGCCGGTCTTCGCGCTGGCGGCCGGCCAGACCAGCAGACCCATTCAGTCGCCGTTAGGCTGGCATGTGGTGCTGGTACGGGAAATCGAGCCGGCCGAAGAGGCAAGCCTCGAGGACTATGCCGACGAGCTGCGCCGGACCCTGGTCGAGGAAGAGGCCATCAACATCGTCGTCGAGCTCGCCAACCAGTTCGACGAGGAACTGGCCAGCGGCGCCAGCCTGGAGCAGGCCGCCGATCAAACGAACGTCGAGCTTCGCAAGATCGCCGCCATCGACAGCCAGGGCCGGGCGCCGAACGACGAAGTGCTGGACGGTCTGCCGCCCCTGGAAGACTTCCTCGCCGTCCTCAACGCGACGCCGTCCGGTGAGACCAGCGTTTTGAGCGAAAGCCTGGAGGGCGACTTCTTCATTGTCCGCGTCGACGGCGAGACGCCGGCGCAGAAACAGCCGCTCGCCGAGGTGCGCGAGCAGGTCGTCGAACTGTGGCGCGAGAACGAGCGGGCGCGGCGCGCCAAGGAAATGGGCGACGCCATCGCCGGGCGTCTCAATGAAGGCCGCGACATCGCCGCGGTCGCCGAAGCCGAAGGCCTGAGCGTCGAGGAAACGCCGGCAGTCACGCGCTTCGAGAACAGCCAGCAGCAGACCCTCGATCCGCGCATTGCGCCGCAGCTCTTCGAGATCGACGCCGGCGCCGCCGCCAGTTTCGCCGTCCCCGGCGGCCAGATCGTCGTCCAGTTGAAGGAGGTCCTGCCGCCGGACAGCGAAGGCCGCGACACGCGCCTCGCGGAGATCTCCGAGCAGCTGACCTCTTCCTTGCAGGATGACATCTTCCAGCAGTTCCTGGCCGCCCTGCAGGCCGACTTCGACGTCACGGTGAACCAGCGGCTGGTCGACCAGATCGTCACGGAATTCTAGCGGCCATGCAGACCTCGCCCGACTACGCCGCCTTCGAGGCGGCCTACGATGCCGGGCGGGCGCAGGTGGTGCACACGGCGCTGATCGCCGATCTGGAAACGCCTGTCTCCGCCTTTCTCAAGCTGGCCGAGTCCAAGCCCAACTCCTTTCTCTTCGAATCGGTGGAGGGCGGCTCGATCATCGGCCGCTATTCCTTCCTCGGCATGCGCCCGGACGTGATCTGGCGCTGCCGCGGCGGCAAGGCGGAGATCAACCGCAAGGCGCGCTTCGACAGCGACAGCTTCGAGCCGCTCGACAGGCCGGTGCTCGACAGCCTGCGCGATCTCATCGAGGAATGCCGCTTCGAGCTGCCCGACGGACTGCCGCCCATGGCCTCCTGCCTGCTCGGCTATATGGGCTACGACACCGTGCGGCTGATGGAGGATCTTCCGGACCACAATCCGCCGGCCATCGACGTGCCTGACGGCCTGTTCATCCGCCCCACCGTGGTCGCGGTCTTCGATCGTGTCGAGGACTTGGTCACCGTCTTCACGCCAGTCTGGCCGCGCGGCGACGTCTCGGTCCGGGCCGCCTACGCGCAGGCCTGCGAGCGCTTGAGCGACGTGGCGCAGGACTTCGCGCGCGCCCTGCCGCAGGGCCGCGACGTCATCGCCGATCTGGAAGACCTGCCCGAGCCCGGCGCCAATCTCTCCCGCGACACCTTCCTCGGTATGGTCGCCAAGGCCAAGGACTACATCCTGGCCGGCGACGTCTTCCAGGTGGTGCTGTCGCAGCGCCTCTCCCTGCCCTTCAAGCTGCCGCCCTTCGCGCTCTACCGCGCGCTCCGGCGCCTGAACCCTTCGCCCTTCCTGTTCTTCATCGACTTCGGCGGTTTCGCCATCGTCGGCTCGAGCCCCGAGATCCTGGTACGGCTGCGCGACGACACGGTGACCATACGGCCGATCGCCGGCACCCGGCCGCGCGGCGCCACCGCCGCCGAGGACCGCGCCCTGGCCGACGACCTGCTGTCCGATCCCAAGGAGCTGGCCGAGCACCTTATGCTGCTCGACCTCGGCCGCAACGACGTCGGCCGCGTCGCCGAGATCGGCAGCGTCAAGGTCACCGAGCGCAACGTCATCGAGTTGTACAGCCACGTCATGCACATCGTCTCCAACGTCGACGGCAAGCTGGCCGAGGGCAAGGATGCCATGGACGCGCTGATCGCCGGCTTTCCCGCCGGCACCGTCTCCGGCGCGCCCAAGGTGCGGGCCATGGAGATCATCGACGAGTTGGAGCCGGAGCGGCGCGGCATCTACGGCGGCTGCGTCGGCTACTTCGGCGCTGGCGGTTCGATGGACACCTGCATCGCACTGCGCACCGCCGTGGTCAAGGACGGCACCATGCACATTCAGGCTGGCGCCGGTCTGGTCGCCGACTCGGTGCCGGAGTCGGAACATCAGGAGTGCTGGAACAAGGCCCGCGCCCTGCTGCGCGCCGCCGAGGAAGCCGTGCGCTTCGCCGCGCGGCGGGGTAACTAACGGGCCTTATCTGCGCGCCGACCGGAGTTGTCATGGAAAAGCTGACGCTGTGGGGCCGCCTGTCTTCCTGCAACGTGCAGAAGGCGGTCTGGCTTCTGGAAGAGCTTGCCTTGCCCTACGAGCGCATCGACGCCGGCGGCAAGTTCGGCGGGCTGAACGAGCCCGCCTATCTCGCCATGAATCCACACGGCCGCGTTCCGACGCTGCGCGACGACGACACCGTGGTGTGGGAGAGCGAGGCCATCCTGCGCTTCCTCGCCGCGCGCTACGGCCGGGATATCTTCTGGCCCGAGGACGCCGCGGAGCGCGCCCTTGTCGACCAGTGGCTGGCCTGGACCGCCAGCACCCTCTACCGCGACTGGATCGACATCTTCTGGATGTGCGTGCGCACGCCGGTGCCGGCGCAGGATGCGTCAGGCATCGAGCAGCGCCGCGGCCGCACCGCGGCGCGCCTGGCCGTGCTCGACACGCAGCTCGCGGGACGGGCGTACATCGCCGGCGATACGCTCTCGCTGGCCGACATCGCCGCCGGCAGCATGCTCTACCGCTGGTTCGAGATGCCAATCGAACGGCCGCACCTGCCGCAGGTCGAGGCCTGGTACGGGCGCCTCTGCGAGCGGCCCGCCTACAAGTCGTCCGTCTGCCTGCCGTTCGACGAACTGCGCGGCAAATTAACCTTTTAGCCATCGCTCGGTAGCATCATGGAGATGCGAAATCACTTGCCGATTTTCGCGAATCGGGGTGATATTTCAATTCTGTTCAACAGCTGAAAGGAGGTGATCCAATGTCGCATGAGATTTCGGTGAAGTCGCAGGGCCTTGGATGTTTTACGGGTTTGATGGAGCAGCCTTCTTCCGACTCGTAACACCTTCGAAGCGGGACCCCGTTGTCGGGGCCCACGACTGAACCAGCTCATGGAGGGGCCGCCGAGAGGCGGCCCCTTTGAGTTTCTGGGAAACCTATTCCGGGAGAATTTCTCCGGATCCACCGACCTCGGCCGGAAAATCTTTCAGCTTCGGCAGGCCATCGCGAATCGGCAGCACGGTTTCACCGTAGTTCAAATGAACCGTCGGGTGGAAGGGCACGCCTGGCAATATCGCGGCATGCACGTCCGTCAGTCCCATGTCCGGGTGCCCGGCCAGGAGGTGACCGCCGCAGCGGGTGCAGAACTGCCTGTCGCTCATGCCGGTCTTGTTGAAGTGGCCGATCAATTCTTCGCCTCTGACGACGCGGACCTGTTCCGCCTTCCAGAGAATGAAGGAGGTTACCGGCGCGCCGGAATAGGCGCGGCAGGAACTGCAATGGCAATAACCTATTTCCAGCGGCGTCCCGGTCGCCTCGATTTCCACGTCGCCGCAAAAGCAGCACCCTTTCTGAGTTGTCACCATGTTTTGAGCTTCCATTGCTGAACCCACTTCTCAATAAAAGACTGAAGGCATGTAGGCGCCGGACGGACGACGATACTCACCCAGCGACATGAGGGTCATCGGTTTGACGGCCCGCAGCCCCTGGTCGAGGCACCAGCGCAGCAGTGCGCTCTGGCGTGTTGGCAGCAGAAAAGACACCGAGTCTGAAGATTCAGCCGCACTCAGAATGAGGTTGCGCAGGTCCTCATCCGTTTCGCCGATGCCGTGATTGGCGATCCAGAAAGTCGGCGCGGTCATGTAGCCGGTGATACTTCCGTCTCTCTCGGCCACGAGGGGCGAAAGATTGCCGAGGGCGTCCACAAGGTCCTGGCGTCGGGAAACACCGAGCACTCTCCGGGACAACTCCGCACAGCTGTCCAGGTCCGTCAAAGTCAGGACACGCACCCGCCCGCCCGGCGCGGGCTTGCCCGCCGGGCGGCCGGTCATCACCAGAACCGGCTCGCGCACCTCGAACCCCAATGAAGCATAGAGACCATAGGAGCGCATGTTGAAGGCGTCCTGGAGCAGGCGAACGCCGGACTTGGCACCTGCCCGCTCGATGACTTCCTGCATCAGCCGGCGGCCGACACCGCGGCCTTGAACCGCGGGATCCACGGTAATGGGGCCGACACCGCGAATGGCATCGGTCTCGCTCATGAAGTTCGAGCCGACGATACGCCCCGCCTGCTCGGCCACCACGCCGAAGACCGCGGGATTGCCGATCAAGTTGGCGGCAAGGCCGGCAGCGGCTTCTGCCGAAGGAAAATCGGGGGTGAAGCCATGCTCCCGGGCAATGGCTTCGAAGGCCTTGAACATGATGCCGCCGCAGGCCTCGGCATCTGACGGCGCCGCGGCGCGAAGCTGAATGGTCATCGTCTGGTCTCGCTCAAAAAAGGGTTCCGGTGTAGCGGCGGGGAAATATAGGAAGCCGGCACCCTTCGCCATCAGTATTTGTGGCGTACCGTTCGGCAAAAATGCATAGTCCCTCTGCTATGGACTGGAACGACTTGCGCTATTTTCTGGCAGTGGCCCGCGCCGGTACGACGTCGGCAGCGGCGCGCAGTCTCGTCGTCAATCAGTCCACGGTAGTGCGCCGTCTTACGACTCTGGAGGCCGCCCTCGGCGTACAGCTCTTTTACAAGCGCCGCGACGGCTACCATCTGACCCCGGAAGGCGAAAGGCTGATGCCGGACGCCGCTGCTGTTGAGACCGCGGTATTGTCATTGAAGTCGCACGCCGCGTCGCTGGAGAAAGGCTTTACCGAAACCCTGCGCGTGACCACGGCTGAGGGCATGGCATTGGGCCTGGTGCCGCAACTTATCAACGAGTTTCACCGGCAGAACCCAGGTATCAGGATCTCCCTGCTGATCGAAGATCGCTACCAAGACCTTGCTAGCGGCGAAGCCGAGGTGGCTTTGCGGGCCGGACCGCCGGGTAGCGACAACCTGGTGGGCCGCAAGCTCTCGAACATCTGCTGGGCCGTTTATGCCAGTCAGGGATACCTGGACCGTGCCGGTACTCCGGCCCTTCCGGAAGCGATCAACGACCACAAGGTGGTTGGCTTCGAGGGCCCGATAGAGCACATCAAGCCGGCGCTATGGCTGCGCCGCGTGGCGCCGCGCTGTGAAATCGTCAGCCGCAGCAGCAGCGTGCTGGGATTGCTGTTCGCTGCGCAGTCAGGCTTCGGTTTGGCCGTTCTCCCCTGCCACATAGGCGATCCTGAGCCCACCCTGGTCCGGGTCGTCGATCCCCTGCCCGGCCTTACCGGTGACTTCTGGATGCTCACGCACCCGCGGCTTCACAAGCAGTCCAAGGTCCGAGCGTTCTTCGATTTCATGTCACAGGAGATCGGCAAGTATCACGCCCTGCTGCGAGGCGAAACGCGGGAGAAGCGCGACATCGCCTCTTCAGGGAAGCCGATTGCAAGACCTCCAGCGAGAAGAGAGAAACTCTAGCCGGATTGCGCCGACTGGGGTTCGGTGGCCAGGCGCTGGCGGTGACGCACGATGGCGGAGATAGGCACCAGCGTGAAACCGCGCGCCCGCATCTCGGGGATCCACTCGCTGAGCGCCGCCAGCGTCGCATCGTGCGGATGGCCGATGCCCACGGCATAACCCTGCGCGCGCGCCTTCTGTTCGAGCAACGCCAGTTGACGATGGATCGAAGCCGGGTCGTCGGGTTCGTTGTCGAGGAAGATGTCGCGCACCGCATAGGGGATCCCGGCGCGGGCGGCGGCGCCGCCCGCGACCGACTCGGCGGCGGTCAGCGAGTCGAGAAACAGCAGGCCGCGCGCTTTCAACTCCGCCATTACCAGGGCCATGCCCTCCGGCGAGGCGGTGAAGCGGCTGCCCATGTGGTTGTTGGCGCCGACATAGCCGTCGAAGCGGTCCAGACCCCAGGTCAGGCGCTGCAGCAACTCGGCGCCCGGCAGGTCGTCGCGCAGCACATTGGGGCCCGGATCGTAGGCGGCGTCGCGCGGCTGCATCGGCACGTGCAGCATCAGTTCGTGACCGGCCGCGCGGGCCGCTTCGGTCATTTCCTCAAGCCTGTCCGCATAGGTCATGAACGACAGCGTCAGCGGCCCCGGCAGGGCGATGGCCTTACGGGCGCCGCGGCGATTAACGCCGACGTCGTCGAGCACGATGGCGATCATCGGCCGCTCGCCCGGCGCCGCCACCGCCACCGCGTTGTGCTGCCACAGCGGCGCGCCCGACTCTTTGCGGTCGGGAACGGCGATCACCGGCAGAGACGCCGCCGGATCGCGCGCCGCGGTATCCCCCTGCCAGCCGCCGGGAAGCGTGGCGATGTCCTCGGCCGGGGCGCTGTCGCGGTCCCGCCGCAGCATCTCGTGATACTGGGCCTCCAGAACTTCGCGGTCGAGCTCGGGCGCGGCGGTCAGCAGGCGCGGCTTCGGCAGCTCTGCCGCCGCCGGCGGGTCGTTTTGGATGGCCGCGGTTGGCGGCTCAGCCGGGGCCACGCCGAGCAGCCCCTGGCGGTCGAGAAACACCCCCGCGATGCCGCCGAGCAGCACCCCGATGACGAGCAGACCGGCGACGGCGGCGGCATTCCACAGCGCCTCGGCGCCGGCCTGCCGGGCCGGTTGTGATTTATGCGAATCGCCCTTGTTCATGGCGGGCGAAGCCTAGCATGGGATGGTTAACGAAGCGGCGCTCTAACTCTCAAGCACGGTCGGTTCCGTCGCCGTCCTGCCGGCCAACCCTTGCAGGATCGGGCAATCGGGCCGCTCGTCGCCGTGACAGTGCTCCATGAGGTGTAATAGCGTATCGCGCATCTCCGCCAGTTCGGCCATCTTGCGATCGATGTCGGCGACCCGGTGGCGGGCCAGCGTCTTGACCTCGCCGCTGCTGCGCGATCGGTCGCGCCACAGCGCCAGCAGGTTGCCGACTTCGTCAACGGAAAACCCGAGACTGCGCGCGCGCTGCACGAAGCGCAGGGTCTCGACGTCGTGCCTGCCGTAGACCCGGTAGCCCGCGGAAGAGCGGTCGGCGGGGTCGATCAGTCCGACGGATTCATAGTAACGGATGGTCTTGGATGGGACACCGGACTGGCGGGCCACGGTACCGATGTTCATGTCGAACTCCCTTGTACTCTATTGCGGTGCGGAATATGAACCTTCTAGTTACTATAAGGTCAAGCGATCTGTCGCAGCGCCAGGATTTGGCGGCTTTCCGTCGCGCCGCGCGACCTGTTATAAGAAATCGACCAAAGGCGATAACAAGGCTGAAAGCCGCAGCGCAAGCACCTGAAATGTTTCTGCTAATCGATAACTACGACAGCTTCACCTACAATCTCTTCCACTTCCTGGGCGAAGAGGGAGCGACGGTCGAGGTGCGCCGCAACGACAAGGTCACCGTGGCCGAGGCCCTGGCCCTGCGCCCCCAGGGCATCGTCATCTCGCCGGGCCCCTGCGACCCCGACCGGGCCGGCGTCTGCCTGGAACTGATCGCCGCCGCCGCCGGCCAGGTGCCGGTCTTCGGCGTCTGCCTCGGCCACCAGGCCATCGGCCAGCATTTCGGCGCCAAGGTGGTGCGCGCGCCGCAGCCGATGCACGGCAAGCTGAGCGACGTGAGCCACGACGGCAGCGGCGTTTTCGCCGGCCTGCCCTCGCCGCTGACGGCCACCCGCTACCACTCGCTGACCCTGGATCCGGAGACCTTCCCGGAAGACCGGCTCGCGGTGACGGCCCGCTCGGAAGACGGTGTCATCATGGGGCTGCGGCACAGAACGCTGCCGATCTATGGCGTGCAGTTCCATCCGGAAAGCATCGCCTCAGAGCACGGCCATGCCCTGCTGCGCAACTTTCTCGCCCTCGCCGACCCGGCCGCGGCGGCCTAGACGAAAGGCCGAAGCGGATGAACGGCGACATGACCGATCTCAAGGGCCTGATCGGCAAGGCTGCCGGCGGGGCGGCGTTGACCCGCGGCGAGGCCGAGCGGGCCTTCGATATCATGATGTCCGGCAACGCCACGCCGTCCCAGATGGGCGGCTTTCTCATGGCCCTGCGCGTGCGCGGCGAAACGGTGGAGGAGATCGCCGGCGCCGCCACGGTGATGCGCGCCAAGATGACCACCATCGCCCGGCCCGACGGCGCCATCGACATCTGCGGCACCGGCGGCGACGGCACCGGCACCTACAACATCTCGACCGGCAGCCAGTTCGTGGTGGCCGCCTGCGGCGTGCCGGTGGCCAAGCACGGCAACCGCGCGGCCTCCTCCAAGAGCGGTGCCAGCGATGTGCTGGAGGCCCTGGGGGTGAACATCGAGGCCGACTTCGCCCTGGTGGAAAAGGCCCTGGTCGAGGCCGGCACCTGCTTCCTCATGGCCCAGCGTCATCACAGCGCCATGCGCCATGTCGGGCCGACCCGCGTCGAACTCGGCACCCGCACCCTGTTCAACCTGCTGGGGCCGCTGTCCAACCCGGCCAAGGTGAAGCATCAGCTGATCGGTGTCTTCGCGCCGCAGTGGCTGGTGCCTCTGGCCGAGGTGCTGCGCGATCTCGGCCACGAGCGCGCCTGGGTGGTGCACGGCGCCGGCGGCATGGACGAGGTCTCGACCCTGGGGCCGACCCAGGTCGCCGAACTGAAAGACGGCGCCGTCACGACCTTCGAGATCACCCCGGAGGATGCCGGCCTGCCGCGCGCGAAGCTGGAGGACCTGGTTGGCGGCGACCGCGACCGCAACGCCGCGGTGCTGCGCGCCATGCTGCAGGGCGAACCCGGCGCCTACCGTGACATCGTGCTGTTTGGCAGCGCCGCGGCGCTGGTCGTCGCCGGCAAGACCGACAGCTTGAAGGAGGGTGTGGCCCTGGCGGCGGAGGCCATGGATTCCGGCCGTGCCCTGGAGGTGCTCAACCGCCTGGTGCGCATCAGCAACGAGGCGCCGCCGGCATGAGCGACGTGCTGACAAGAATCTGCGCCGACAAGCTGGACTGGATTGCCGCCCGCAAGGCTGAGACGCCGCTGTCGGAACTGGCGGCGCGCGCCGCCGCGGCCGACGCGCCGCGCGGCTTCCGTGCCGCCCTCGAAGCCAAGGCCGCCTCAGGCGCCAACGCGCTGATCTGCGAGATCAAGAAAGCTTCGCCGAGCAAGGGTCTGATCCGCGCCGACTTCGATCCGCCAAGCCTCGCCCGGGCCTATCTGGCCGGCGGCGCGGCCTGCCTCTCGGTGTTGACCGACGAACCTTATTTCCAGGGCGCCGACGCTTATCTGGCGGCGGCGCGCGCGGCGGTGCCACTGCCCTGCCTGCGCAAAGACTTCATGCTCGATCCTTATCAGATCGTAGAAGCCCGCGCGCTGGGCGCCGACTGTATCCTGCTGATCCTGGCCGCCCTCGAAGACGCCCAGGCGGCGGAGCTGGAAGCGGCGGCCCTGGGGCTCGGCATGGACGTTCTGGTCGAGGTTCACGACGGCGCCGAACTGGATCGGGCCTTGGCGCTGAAGTCGCCGCTGATCGGCATCAACAACCGCAACCTCAAGACCCTCGCCGTCGACCTCGCGGTCACCGAGGCGCTGGCGCCGCGGGTGCCGGCCGGCCGCCTGCTGGTCGCGGAAAGCGGCCTCCACGCGCCGGCCGACCTGGCGCGCATGGCCGCCGCCGGCGCCCGGGCCTTCCTGATCGGCGAATCTCTGATGCGCCAGCACGACGTCAGCGCCGCCACCGCCGGACTGGCGCGAGGCCGGGGCGTCGCGGCGCGGACCGCACAGGCTTAGAGCGATGGCCGAGTTCACCCACTTCGACGCCGAGGGCAAGGCCGTCATGGTCGACGTCTCGGACAAGGCGGTGACCGAGCGCGAGGCCGAGGCCAAAGCCTCGGTGATCATGCAGCCGCGAACCCTGGCGATGATCCGCGACGGTGCCGTGAAGAAGGGCGACGTGCTCTCGGTGGCGCGCCTCGCCGGCATCATGGGCGCCAAGCGCACGCCCGACCTGATCCCGCTGTGCCATCCCCTCGCCCTGACGTCGGTGACGGTCGACCTGACCCTCGACGAGGCGCGCTCCGCCGTCGACATCACCGCCAGATGCAAGCTGAAAGGCCGCACCGGCGTGGAGATGGAGGCGTTGACCGCCGCCACGGTGGCGGCGCTGACGGTCTATGATATGTGCAAGGCGGTGGATCGCGGCCTGCGCATCACCGAAGTGCGTCTGACCCACAAGGCCGGCGGCAAGTCCGGCACCTACGAGGCGCCATGATGGGCGGGGCACCGTGATGCTGTCGGTCGCCGAGGCCTTGGAGCGGATCCTGAAGGGCTTCGCGCCCCTGCCGGCGGAGACCGTCAGCCTCGCCGAGGCGTTCGGCCGGGTGCTGGCGACAGACATCGCGGCGCGTGTCACGCAACCGCCCCACGCGGTCTCGGCGATGGACGGCTATGCCGTGCGCGCCGCCGATGTCGCGCAGGTGCCGGTCGGCCTGAAGGTGATCGGCGCGGTGCCCGCCGGCAGCCTTTTCGACGGCCGGCTCGGCCCCGGCGAAGCGGTGCGGATCTTCACCGGCGCGCCCCTGCCCGCGGGCGCCGATGCCATCGTCATCCAGGAGGATACCGAGGCCGGCGACGGCAGGGTCACCGTCAAGGAGACCTGCACGTCCGGCACCTACGTGCGGCCCGCCGGCCTGGACTTCGCCAAGGGCGATCCGGGGCCCCGCGCCGGACGCCTGCTCAACGCCCGCGACGTCGGCCTGATCGCGGCCATGAACCATCCCTGGGTCGCGGTGCGCCAGCGCCCGCGCGTCGCCATCCTCTCGACCGGCGACGAGGTGGTGATGCCCGGCGAGCCGCTGGGGCCGAGCCAGATCGTCAGCTCCAACGGGCTGGCCCTGGCCGCCTTCGTGCGCGCCTGCGGCGGCGATCCGATCCAGCTCGGCATCGCCCCGGACAAGGAAGACCAGCTGGCCGCCCTGGCCGCCGGCGCCAAGGGCGCCGACCTGCTGCTGACCGCCGGCGGCGCTTCGGTCGGCGATCACGACCTGGTGCAGAAAGTCCTCGGCGCCCAGGGCCTGGAGCTCGATTTCTGGAAGATCGCCATGCGGCCGGGCAAGCCGCTGATGTTCGGCGATCTCGGCGGCACGCCGATGCTCGGCCTGCCGGGCAACCCGGTGTCCGCCCTGGTCTGCGCCCTGCTTTTCGCCCGCCCGGCCCTGAACGCCCTGCTCGGCCTCGACGTGCCGGCGCACCCGCTGGAACGCATGGTGCTGGGGGCCGATCTGCGGCCCAACGATCGGCGCCAGGACTATCTGCGCTCGACCATTGCGGTGAACGGCGACGGGCGGCGCCGTGCGACACCCTATGGCCGCCAGGATTCGTCGATGATGGCGCTGCTGGCCAGCGCCGACGGCCTCATCGTCCGCCCGCCCCATGCCCCGGCGGCGGCCAAGGGCGATCTGGTGGAGGTACTCCCTTTCGCGGACCTGGTGCCGGGTCTCTGACCCCGGATCCGGCAGTGACCCTGACAAGTTCTGGACAGGCCCCTTGACGGCGGGGGAGAACCAAACTAGAACATGTACCCAGGTTTTTGTTTTGTTCCATATTTTGTGTCACTGCCATGACGGCAGACGACACCCTGGGGGTCCGGCGATCCATGCTCACCAAAAAGCAGCACGAGCTTCTCCTTTTCATCCACAGTCACCTCAACGCGAACGGGGTTTCGCCCTCCTTCGACGAGATGAAGGACGCGCTGGCGCTGAAGTCCAAGTCCGGCATCCACCGCCTGATCACTGGCCTCGAGGAGCGCGGCTTCATCCGCCGCCTGCCGCATCGCGCACGCGCTGTGGAGGTGCTGCGCCTGCCCAATGACATGGCCCCCGCCGACGCCACGGCCGCTACGACAACCTCCCGCGAGACGGCCGGCGAGGCCGAGGCGCCGCGCGGCGATACCCGCGGCGGTTTCGCCCCCAAGGTCATCCGGGGCGGGTTTTCCTCCTCTCTGCCCGGCGCCCAGGCCGCCAACGACAGCGAGGCCATCCAGTTGCCGCTTTATGGCCGGATCGCCGCCGGCACGCCGATCGAGGCGCTGCGCGACTATTCCAACTACGTCGATGTTCCCGCCGCCATCATGGGCAGCGGCGAGCATTACGCCCTCGAGGTCGACGGCGATTCGATGATCGACGCCGGCATCCTGGACGGCGACACGGTGATCATCGAGCGCTGCGAGAGCGCCGAAAACGGCACCATCGTGGTGGCCCTGGTCGACAACGAGGAAGCCACCCTGAAGCGGCTGCGCCGCAAGGGCGGCGCCATCGCGCTGGAGCCGGCCAACCCGACCTATGAAACGCGGATCTTCCCGCCCGAACGGGTGACCATCCAGGGCCGCCTGGTCGGGCTTCTGCGGCGTTACTAGAACATTCTTTGCCGCGCCGGATAGGGCGACCAGGGCCGCGCGCCCTGCTGCCGCGCCACCGTCTCGATGCGCGGCCCCGCCGGCCCCAGCCAGACCGCATGGGCCCCAGCGCGCCAGACATCGAAACGGTCGATCACCGCGCGCGGTGCGCGGCAGGGCTGGCGCCGCAGCGGCTCCAGGCTGATCACCACATCGGCCAGGGCGCAGTCTTCGGCGGCCCGCGGGTCGAGCAGGATCGCCGCGGTCTGAGCGCCGTCGCGGTAGAAGCAGGCCAGGGGATCGCAGCGCAACCGCCCGCCCGCCGCCGGCGCCAACAGCGGCCAGGCGCGGGTTTCCTCAGCAAAGCCGTGGCGCGTCCAGGTGTCGAGCACGAAACCGCCGCGCCGCCGCGAGGCGACCCACAGCCGCCCTTCCGGATCGCGGATCGCCACCTGCCGGCCGTCGCCGCTGGCCATGAGATCCGGCGGATCGAAGCCGAGCGGTGACAGCGCACCGGCGAGGATCAGCGCCACCGCCGGCCAGCGCCACCGGCCCTGCCAGAGGCAGAGCCAGAGGCCGCCGAGGACCACGAGACCCAGGCCCCAGTCGGGCATCGGCGGCACCCGCAGGCTGGCCGAGGGCCAGTCCGCCACCGCCGCCGCCAGACCGAGCAGCAGATCGAGACCCCAGCCCATGGGAATGAGAGCGAAGGCCTCGGCGCCGAAGGGCATCAACAGAACCGCCAGCACCGCCCAGGGCATGATCCAGAACGCCGTCAGCGGAACCGCCACCAGGTTAGCGAGCAGGCCGTAGAGCGCCAGGCGTTGGAAATGGTAGGCGGCGAAGGGGCTGGTGGCGAGAATGGCGATCACGGAGGTCGCGGCGACGCCGGCGAAGTAGCCGGTGAGCCGCCACCCGGTGCCGCGCCGCAGGCTGTCGGGACTGCGCCGCCGCTCCCAGAATTCATAGGCGGCGATCAGCGCCGTGACGGCGGCAAAGGACATCTGGAAGCTGGCCGACATCAGGCTTTCCGGCGCCACCACGAGAATGGCCGCCGCGGCCCAGGCGACCAGCCTGAGCGACAGCGCCCGGCGCTCCAACAGGATCGCCAGCAGCACCACCGCGACCATCAGGAAGGCGCGCTGGGCGGGGATGCTGGCGCCCACCAGGTTGAGGTAGACGAAGGCCCCCGCGCCGGCCGCCACCGCCGCCCACTTCTTGATCGGGCGGCGCAGCGCCAGGCCTGGGATCAGGGCCAGGACGGCGCGCAGGGCGAAGAACAGCAGCCCGGCGACCAGCCCCATGTGGAGGCCCGAGATGGCCAGCAGGTGCGCCAGGCCGGCCGCCCGCATGTCGTCGCGCGTGGCTTCGGCGATGGCGCCGCGCTGGCCGGTGATCAGAGCCACCGCGACGGCGCCGCGCTGGCCCTCGAGGTGGCGGGCGATCCTGTCGGCGATGGTCTGGCGCGCCGCCGCCCACCACAGCGCCCAGGACCGTTGCAGCCCCCGACCTTCCGCCGTCGGCGCGACGACCCGGCCGGCGCCGTAGGCAAAGCCGATGCCGCCCAGGCGCTGAAAATAGGCCTGCCGGGCGAAGTCGAAGGCACCGGGCAGCACCGGCGGGCTCGGCGGCCGCAGTGCGGCGCGCAGCGAAATGCGGCTGCCCGGCGCCGGCGCTGTCATTTTGCCCGCCACCGTGACCCGCAGCCTGGCGGGCAGCGCGCCAGGTTCAAGCCCCGGCATGTCGAGCGGCTGCAGATAGAGCCGGAAGCCGCGGGTCTGCGGTTCGCTGGCCAGCACCACGGCGGTCAGCCGCGCCGGCCCCCAGTTGCGCTCCAGCACCGGCGCGGCGACGAGATGACCGCGCGCCTGCGCCAGGGAAAAGCCCGCGGCGACGGCGAGGCACAGCAGGACCGCCAGGCGCCAGCCCGCGGCCCGGCGCAGGCTCCAGGCGAGCAGCCCGAGGCCCACCGCGGCAGCGGCGCCGAGCCACAGCGGCGGTTCGGCCGGGCTCCAGAAGTAGGCGCTGACCCCGAGGCCGAGCAGCACCGGCCCCCACAGCGGCCAGCGCCCACGCTCGGCCAGCAGGCAGTCGCGCAACCGCGCCGCCGGCGCGACCGGATCGCGGGGCGCGGCGGTTCCATCGTCACCGGCAGCAATCGACATGGCGGCCCTTCGCAGGTTCGATAACCGCTGCGATTATAGCCCAGCGACGACACGCGCAAAGGCTGCGCAGGCGCGGTTTGCCGAGGTTCCACCGGCTGTGCTAAACCGCGCTACCCTTTCTGGCCATCCTTTCAGCTATCGGCACCTGTCCATGACCACCGACACCCGTCCCGTCGTGACGCGCTTCGCGCCCTCGCCCACCGGCTTTCTGCACATCGGCGGCGCCCGCACCGCGCTCTTCAACTGGCTGTTCGCGCGCCACCACGGCGGTAGGTTCCGCCTGCGCATCGAAGACACCGACCGCAAGCGCTCGACCGAGGCGGCGATCGCCGCGATCCTCGACGGTCTGGGCTGGCTCGGGCTCGATCATGACGGCGATGTGGTCTATCAATTCGCCCGCGCCGAGCGGCATGCGGCCCTGGCACGGGATCTCCTGGCCGGCGGCCGGGCCTACCACTGCTACTGTTCGCCGGCGGAACTCGAGGAGATGCGCGCCGCGGCCCGGGCCGAGGGCCGCCCGATGCGCTACGACGGGCGCTGGCGCGACCGCGACCCCTCGGAAGCGCCGGACGGGATCAATCCGGTGGTGCGCCTGAAGATGCCGCAGGAGGGGAAAACGGTCATCGAGGACCTCGTCCAGGGCCCGGTCACGGTGCGCAACGACCAACTCGACGACATGATCCTGCTGCGCGCCGACGGCACCCCGACCTACATGCTCTCCGTGGTGGTCGACGACCACGACATGGACGTGAGCCACGTGATCCGCGGCGACGACCACCTGACCAACGCCTTTCGTCAGACCCAGCTCTACCGCGCGCTCGACTGGGAAGCGCCGCACTTCGCCCATATCCCGCTGATCCACGGGCCGGACGGGGCCAAGCTCTCCAAGCGGCACGGCGCCTTGGGCGTCGAGGCCTACCGCGACCTCGGCTACCTGCCGGAAGCGCTGCGCAACTATCTGCTGCGGCTCGGTTGGGCCCACGGCGACGACGAGATTATCGCCACCGAACAGGCCGTCGAGTGGTTCGACCTCGATCATGTGGGAAAGTCGGCGTCGCGCTTCGATTTCGTGAAGCTGGAGAACCTGAACGGCCACTACATGCGCGAGGCGCCTTCGGGGCGTCTGGCCGAGATCCTGGCGCCGCGTCTGGAAGCACAGCTCGGCGCGCCCCTGTCGGCGACCGCCCGCGCCCGCCTTGAAGCGGGCATGGAGGGCCTCAAAGCCCGCGCGAAAAACCTTGTGGAACTGGCTGAAAACGCGGTATTTTATGTCGCTGATCGGCCGCTAAAATTGAACGCCAAGGCTGACAAGATCCTCCACCCCGAGGCCCGGGCCCGTCTGGGGCGTCTGCACGGCAGTCTGAGCCAACTGCCGGACTGGAGTGAGTCCGGCGTCGAGGCCGCCGTGCGCGCCTTCGCCGAGGCCGAGGACTGCAAGCTCGGCGACGTCGCCCAGCCATTGCGTGCGGCGCTCAGCGGATCGAATACTTCGCCGGGCATCTTCGAAGTCGCGGCGGTGCTGGGCCGCGAAGAATCGCTGGCCCGGATCGCCGATCAGGCCGTGCTGTAGCGGCCTCTATGCTGCGCCGCGGTAATTGATTGAATCGCTCGGTTTCACTATGCTCGCGCACAACATCGCGCAACGCCAGCGGGAACTCTTACAGTCGAGGGAACGGGAATATGAACGACGCCAAGCCGACGACCGGAATCAACGAAACCGTTACCCTGACGGACAACACGACGGGCAAAAGCTTTGAACTGCCGATCCTTGCGGGCAGCGTCGGCCCGCGCGCCATCGATGTCAGCAAACTCTACGCCGAGACCGGATACTTCACCTACGATCCGGGCTTCACCTCCACCGCGAGCTGCGATTCCAACATCACCTATATCGACGGTGAGGAAGGCGTCCTCATGCACCGCGGCTACCTGATCGACGATCTCGCCGAGCACAGCGACTTCATGGACGTCTGCTACCTGCTGCTGCATGGCGAACTGCCGTCGAAGGTCGAGAAAAAGTCTTTCGAAAATTCAATTACTTACCACACGATGCTCCATGAGCAGATGAACAATTTCTTCCGCGGCTTCCGGCGCGATTCGCACCCCATGGCGATCATGGTCGGGGTGGTCGGGGCGATGTCGGCCTTCTACCATGACTCCACCGACATCAACGATCCGCATCAGCGCATGGTGGCCTCGCACCGGCTCATCGCCAAGATGCCGACCATCGCCGCCATGGCCTACAAGTACTCCTGCGGCCAGCCTTTCGTGTATCCCCGCAATGACCTGAACTACGCCGAAAACTTCCTGCAGATGATGTTTTCGGTGCCCTGCGAGACCTACAAGATCAACCCGATCCTGGCGCGCGCCATGGACCGCATCTTCATCCTGCACGCCGACCACGAGCAGAACGCCTCGACCTCGACGGTGCGCATTTCCGGATCGAGCAACGCCAATCCCTTTGCCTGCATCGCCGCGGGTATCGCCTCGCTGTGGGGGCCGGCGCACGGCGGCGCCAACGAGGCGGTGCTGCAGATGCTCAACGAGATCGGCTCCAAGGACCGTATTCCGGAGTTCATCGAGCGCGCCAAGGACAAGGACGATCCCTTCCGCCTCATGGGTTTCGGCCACCGGGTCTACAAGAACTACGACCCGCGCGCCAAGGTGATGCAGAAATCCTGCCACGAGGTGCTCGGCGAACTGGGCGTCGATCACGACCCGCTGCTGGAGATCGCCGTGGAACTCGAGAAGATCGCCTTGGAGGATCCCTACTTCGTCGAGAAGAAGCTGTTCCCCAACGTCGACTTCTATTCCGGCATCATCCTCAAGGCCATGGGCTTTCCGACCTCGATGTTCACGGTGCTCTTCGCCGTGGCGCGCACCGTCGGCTGGGTCGCCCAGTGGCGCGAGATGATCGAAGACCCCAAGCAGCGCATCAGCCGTCCGCGCCAGCTCTATCACGGTTATACCGAGCGCCCCTACGTGCCGCTCGACAAGCGCTGAGACCCGGCGCAAAGTGCTTTAAGGGCGCCCTGCGACGGCAGTGGCGCCCTTATTCAATTCGCCGCTCGGAAGCCGGCCTGGAACGCTCGGCCGTGAGGGTCTCGAGGATACGTCGGGCGGCGGCGCGGCTGGGCGAAGCCTCCGGCGGCGTCAGGGCCGCGATCACGCCGAGGTAGGCGGCACGCTGTTCGCCGCGGGCCAGCGGATCGATCAGCAGGCGCTCGACCGCCGGCAGGATGCGGTCGGCGCGGCATTGCCGCTGCAGGAATTCCGGCTGCACCTCGCGCTTGGCGATGATGTTCACCAGGCTGGCGAAGGGCGCGCCGGTCCACGAGATCGGCATCAAGCCGACGAAGCCGGCGAAGCGGTAGGCGACCACCGCCGGCACGCCGGCCACGCCCAACTCAAGCGCCACCGTGCCGGAGGCGGCCAGCGCTGCCGTCGCCGCCGCGAAGGCCTCGGCCTTGGCCTCGGCGCCGCGCACCACCGCGACCGGCAGCGGCCAACCGGCGACCCGCGAGCGGACCAGATCCTCGACCGTCTCGACGGTCGGAACGATCACGCGAAGATCCGGGTGCCGCGCCGCCAGGGCGCGCACGACCTCGGCGAAGACCGGCAGAAGCTTGTTCACTTCGCCGCGGCGGCTGCCCGGCAGCACGACCAGTGTGGGCGGGTCGTCTTCGCCCGACACCGCGCTCTGCGGCCCGGCGGCTTCCACCGCGGGATGACCGACGAAATGCGCCGACAGGCCGTGACGCTGAAAATAAGGCGGCTCGAAAGGCAGCAGCGCCAGCAGGCTGTCGAGGTAGCCGGACATCTGTTTGGCGCGCCACGGCTTCCAGGCCCAGACCTGCGGGGCAACGTAGTGGATCAGGGGAAAACCCTGTCCCTTCAGGCGCTGCGCGACTTCCAGCGTGAAACTCGGCGAGTCGATGGTGACCACCGCGTCGGGCCGCAAATCCTTTGCCGCGGCCACGGTCTGGCGCAGGCGCCGCAGAATGGTAACGAGATGCGGCAGCACTTCGAGGAAGCCCATGACCGCCAGGTCCCGGATCGGAAAGCGGCTCGTCAGGCCCGCGCGGGTCATGAGTTCTCCGCCAACCCCGGCAAAGCGCACCTTACCGCCGGTTTCTTCCCGCAGGGCGGCCATCAGCCTGGCGCCCAGCAGATCGCCCGACGGCTCCCCGGCGATGAGGAAGATCAGCGGCCCCGTAGCGGCGGACTCGCCGGGTGCGGGGCCGCTCATTCGACCGCCGCTTCCGTCTCGGGATGGCTTTTTAAGCCGACGAGAAACAGGCCCAGCCGGTCGGCGGTATCGATCACCGCCGGCGCATCGACCACCAGGGTGCCGCCGGCCTCGACAGCGACGCCGCGCAGCCCGGCCGCAGCGGCGCCTTCCATCGTGGTCACGCCGATGGTCGGCAGATCGGCGCGGCGCTCCTGGCCCGGCTTGCTGAGTTTCACCAGGACGCCGCCGGGCCCTTCGCGGCGCAGTGGGCCGCAGCGCTGCAAAAGGGCATCGGTGCCCTCAAGCGCCTCGACACCAAGCACCAGGCCGTCCTGGATCACCGTCGCTTGGCCGACGTCGGCGGCGCCCATGGCCCGCACCACGGCGATGCCGCGGCGGATATCGCGCCACGCCGCTTCGTCGGGCTCGACCTGGCCGAAGCAGCCCTCCTCGGCCAGCAGGTCGTGGAGGAACTCCTCGACGCCGCGCAGGGTGAAGCCCTCCGCCTCCAGGCCCTTCACGACGGCGCCCAGCAGGCCGTCGTCGCCCAGGCTGTTGAAGCCGATCTTGGCGAGAAACTTGAAGGTCTTACGGTCGGGGCGCAGTTCGGTCATGCTGGGCCGCTTCACCGCGCCGACCATGACCAATTCCCGGGCGCCGGCGTCCTGCAGCGCGCGCACCGCCTTTTCGCTCTGTCCGATGCGGATCCACAGGTGATCCACGCCGTCGACCGTCTTCGGTTCGGTGTGCCCCTGGATGGCGATGACGAAAGCGCCGCGCCCCGATGTCCGGCACGCCTCGACCAGCCGGCGTGGAAGCGATCCGCCGCCGGCCACGATACCGAGCGGCCCGGTCATTAGCCGTCTTCCGGCTGCAGGATGGGGCGGGAGGTCTCGGCCTTGAGGAAGCCGAGCAGGGCATCGACCGTGCGCTGGCCACCGTAGGTCTTCTCCACGGTTTCGATGCGCTCGGCGAAGGTGCCTTCCTTGCCGAACAGGTGGTCGTAGGCCTTCATCAGTGCCTGGATCTCCTTGGAGCCGACCCCGGCCCGCTTCAGGCCCACGATGTTGAGGCCGGCCAGCAGGCCGGGCCGGCCCATGACCATGCCGAAGGGGATCACGTCGCTCTTCGCGCCGGCCATGGCGCCGATGATGGCGTTGCGCCCAATCCGCACGTACTGCTGGGCGCCCGACAGGCCCCCCATGATGACATGGTCCTCCAGCACTACGTGGCCGGCCAGTGTCGCGTTGTTGGCCATGATGACATTGTTGCCGAGCTTGCAGTCGTGGGCGACGTGGCTGCCCGGCATGAAGAGGCAGCCCTTGCCGACCTCGGTGACCATGCCGCCGCCCTCGGTGCCCGCGTTCATGGTGACGTGCTCGCGGATGACGTTGTCGCTGCCGATGCGCAGTTCCGAGGGCTCGCCCTTGTACTTGAGGTCCTGGGGTGGCTGCCCGATGGAGGAGAAGGGATAGATCTGGGTGCGCGCGCCGACCGTGGTCCTGCCGTCGATCACCACGTGACTATGCAGCTTGACCTCGTCGCCGAGCACCACATGCGGTCCGATCACGCAGTAGGGGCCGATGGCGCAACCCGCGCCGATGGTCGCGGCGGGGTCGACGACGGCGGTCGGATGGACCTCCGCCATCAGTAACCGACGATCATGGCGGCAAAACTGGCATTGGCGACCAGGGTGCCTTCGACCAGGGCATCGCCCTTGAACTTCCAGACGCTGCGGCGGTTCTGAACGCGCGTTACCTTGATCTTGACGCTGTCGCCGGGCACCACCGGTTTGCGAAAGCGGGCCTCGTCGACGGTCATGAAGTAGACCAATTTGCCATGGGCTTCCTTGCCCAGGGTGTACATGACCAGGGCCGCGGCGGTCTGCGCCATGGATTCGATCAGCAGCACACCGGGCATCACCGCCTGTTCGGGAAAGTGGCCCTGAAAGAAAGGTTCGTTGATGGTGACGTTCTTGATGCCGGTGGCGCTTTCGCCAAGGACGATGTCCTCGACCCGGTCGATCATCAGGAACGGGAATCTATGAGGCAGCAACTCCATGATGTCATGGACGTTCAACTGAGTGGCTGCCTGCTGCTCCGAGGTCTCCTTATTCATCCTTCTTCTTGCCTCTTGCCTTCAACTGCCGTTCCCAGATGGCACAGAGCCGGAAAAACTCCCGCACCGGCCGCGCGGGACTGCCTAGTACCGTCATCCCGCTCGGGATGTCGCGCATCACGCCGGCCTTGGCCCCGACCTGCGCGCCCGTGCCGATCTTCAGATGACCGGAAATGCCGGCCTGTGCCGCCACGGCGACGAAGTCCTGCAGAACGCTGCTGCCGGCGACGCCGGATTGAGCCACCAGCACGCAGCCACGCCCGATGCGCACGTTGTGCCCGATCTGCACCAGATTATCAATCTTCGCTCCGGCCCCGATCACGGTATCCGGCCCGGCGCCACGGTCAATGGTCGTGTTGGCCCCGATTTCCACACCGTCTTCGACCACAACCCGGCCCAGCTGCGGCACATCGACGAAACCCTCGGGATCCATGGAAAAGCCGAATCCACGGGTGCCGATCCGCGCTCCGGCATGGATCTGGCAAGCCCGTCCGATGGTGCAGTAGGCGAGCGAAACATTCGGACCGACCACCGTGCCGTCGCCGATCATCACCGCATCGCCGACCACGCAGTTGGCCTCGATCCGGCAGCCGCGCCCGATGACCGCGGCGGCGCCGATCACCACGCCGGGGCCGACTTCGCTGCCTTCGCCCAGGCTGGCGCCGGCATCGACCACGGCACTGGGGTGCACGCCCGGTCTGGCGGGCGGCAGGGGATAGAATGCCTGCGCCACCTTGGCGTAGCCGCGGTAAGGCCGCTTGGTCAGCAGCAGCAGCATGCCGGCCGGGGCGCGGTCGGCGAATTCCGGATCGACGATGCAGGCCCCGGCCCTGCTTTCGGTGAACTGGCCGATATAGCGCCGGTTGTCGAGAAAGCTGACATCGTCGGGGCCGGCGGTACCCAGCGGCGCGACGTCCGAAAAGGACTTGGCGGCGTCCACGCCGTCAGCCACTTCCGCCTCTGCGATCTCTGCCAGGGCCGACAGGCTGAAGGGCCCCACATTGTCGAAGAATCTGCGATCAGCCATGAAATACCTTCAGTAAGAACCTTCAGTTCGGTGTCGCCGGGAGCACCACGTCCGCCAATTGGGCGTTGAGTCGCCTCAAGGCCAGGTCGGTAAAATCGAACTCCGAGCGGACAATAATAACAGTCGTCTTGGCCAGCACGAGGTCAAGATTGTTCTCACGCGCGATGTCCTGGGAAATCCGCACCAGTACCTGCTGCACCTGCGACATGCCGCGGCTGAAAAGCAGGTCTAGAGAGCGCCGCTGCTCCTGCGCCTGGCGCTGCAGGGCGACGCCTTCCTGTTCCAGTTCCCCGCGTTCCCTGGCGTAGTCCTCTGGAGACAGCGTGGCGCGCCGCTGTGCAAGGTCGATGTCCGCCGCGCGCAAGACTTCCTCGCGCTGTTCCATCGCCTCTCTCGTTGCCTGGCGCTGCGCTTCGATCTTCTTGGACAGGGATTGAACGGCCGCCGCTTCGCGCAATACCGCCTGGATATCGATAACGCCGATGATCGGCGAGCGCTCCAACTGGGCAAGGGGCGCAGCGATCGGAGCCGCAAGCAGGAAGAACGTTGCGGCAAGATACAACGACCAGCGGCGAAGCCTCTTCATGGGGCCTAAAGCATGTTCAGGTTATTTGGAACCATTTGACTGGAATCGTTTCCCGCCTTGCCGAATGAGCCGCCTGTCGCCATCGGACCGACTCCAGAGAACCCGATCATGCTCCAGACTCGATCATGCTCTAGAACTGCGTTCCGAAGCTGAAGCTGAAGATTTCAGTTTCGTCGAAGTCTTCCTTGATGACGGCGTAGCCAACGTCGAGGACCAGCGGGCCAAAGGGCGAATTCCAGGATATACCCGTACCGACCGTCACGCGCGGCGAACTCGAATCCTGCAAACTGACGGGAATGCTGTTGTCATCAATGTTCCAGGCCGCGCCGATATCGGTGAACACGCGGCCGCGAACATCCAGGTCGAAGGGCAGATCCAAGGGGAAGGCCGCTTCCACCGTGCCGGTATAGTAGTGCTTGCCGCCCAGGGCGTCTCCGGTGCTGGCATCGCGAGGTCCTATGCCGCCGAACTCGAAGCCGCGCGGGTTGCCGCCGCCGCGGAAAAAACGGTCGGAGATCCGCGTGTCCTCCCCGACACCGGCGATGGTGCCGCCAGAACCGCGCAGGCTCAGCGTCCAGTCTTCATAGACTGTGTAGTAGTAGCCTGCGGACACGGAAGTGCGCACGAAGGTCACGTCGCCGCCGAGTCCGAAGAATTCGGTGCGCAGACTGGTGATGATTCCCTCACGAGGGTCGAAACGGGAATCGCGCGTGTCATAGGTGATTTCGTTGCTGATCCCCGAGCGCAGGGTCGCGCCCTGCTCCGACCGGACCAGCAATGAAGCGCCGCCGTCGATGTCGGTGATATCCCTGTTCTCGAGTGTGTAGCGAACGACGTTGCGGACCTCGTCGGTGATATTGAAGCCGCCGCGCAGCGAGCCGCCGATGCGTTCTTCCTCGAAGGAGCTTTCGTCGCTTCGGTCATTGGTCGTCCGATAGAGATCGATGCCCGCAGCAAGATTGCGATCGAGGAAATAGGGCTCGGTAAAGCTGAAATCGAGCTGGCTGGCTTCGCCCGCCAGCGTGAAGCCGAGGCGCAGGTCCTGACCCCGGCCGAGCAGATTGCGCTCGCGGATGCCGATGTTGCCGATCGGGCCGTCGGCAGAAGAGAAGCCGGCGCCGAAGGTCACGTCGCCGGTCGACTGTTCCTCGACCTCGACCTTCACGATCGTGCGGTCCGGGGCGCTGCCCGGCTCGTTCTCAACCGTCACTGTCTTGAAGAAGCCGAGGTTCTGCACCCTCTGGCGCGAGCGGCGCAGCTTCGAGGTATTGAACGCGTCGCCCTCGACCAAGCGAAACTCGCGGCGAATGACGCGGTCAAGCGTGCGGCTGTTGCCTTCGATTTCGATCCGTTCGACGAAGACCTTCGGGCCTTCCTGGATGTCGAAGACGATGGCGATGGTCAGGTTGTCGCGGTCGCGCTGCACGCGCGGGCGAATGTCGACGAAAGCGTAGCCGAGATCGCCGACCGCGTCGGTCAAGGCTTCGATGGTCCTGTCGACTTCGCCTGCGTCATACCAGTCGCCTTCCTCGGTGGTCACCTCACCGCGCAGAGTCTCCGGGTCGAGATTGCGCAGGCCGGTTTCCAAGCCGATCTGACCGAAGGTGTAGCGCGGCCCCTCTTCCACCGTGAAGGTGACGATGAAATCCTGCTGGTCGGGAGTCAACTCGGCGATGACCGAAACCACGCGGAAGTCGGCGTAGCCCTCGTTGAGATAGAAGCGGCGCAGCAATTCACGGTCGAAGGTCAGACGGTCGGGATCATAGGTGTCGGAAGTCGAAAAGAAGTTCCAGAACGACGCTTCGAGGGTCGTCACTTCCTCGCGCAGAGTAGAATCCGAGAACTCGCGGTTTCCGATGAAGTTGATCGAGCGAATGGAAGTCAGCGGCCCTTCGTCGATCTCGAAGGCAAGGTCGACGCGGTTTTGTTCGAGCTGGATGACCTTGGGCTCGACGGTCGCGGCGAAGCGGCCGGAGCGGCGATAGATTTCAAGCAGGCGATTGGTGTCGCTCTGCACCTTGGCGCGGGTGAAGACCACGCGCGGCCGCAGTTCTATTTCCTGCTGCAACGCCTCGTCGTCGATGCGCTGATTGCCTTCGAAAGCGATGCGGTTGACGATCGGGTTTTCGTCGACGACGACGATCAGCACGTCGCCTTCGCGGTCGAGGCGAACGTCGGCGAAAAGGCCGGTCGCGAAGAGATTCTTCAGCGAGCTGTCAAGGCGAACCGGATCGAAGGGATCTCCGGGATTGACGCGCATGTAGGAGCGAACGGTCGCCGCTTCGATACGCTGCGTGCCCTCTACGCGGATCGCCTCGATCCGCCCCCCGGACAGGATCGTTTGTGCAAACCCCGTTTGGGGAACCCCCAGCCACGCTGCACTGGACAGCAGATACGCCAAGACGACGACGAGCAACCGTCCGCGACACACGTTTCCTTGTCCTTCCCCCGCGGCGCTGGGTCTTCACTTGCCCAGGCCATTGACGATACTGACTAAACTGTGAAGTCCACCCAGATCCGAACCACGTCATTCCAGGTCACGAAGACCATTAACGTCAATACCAGAGCCAGTCCGATCCTGAAACCGTATTCTTGCGCCCTTTCGCCCAAAGGCCGTCCCCGCACTGCCTCCACGGCGTAAAACAGCAGATGGCCGCCGTCCAGCATCGGAATCGGAAACAGATTGATCAGTCCAAGGTTGATGGACAGCACGGCGGCGAAGTACAGCAGTTCCGAGATGCCGATCTCCGCCACCTGGCCGGACAACTGGGCGATGCGGATCGGGCCGCCCAGTTCGTCAGCCCCACGGTCGCCGCGAATGATCTGGCCGAGCGCGGTGAAGGTCTGAGTGATGATCGAACCGGTCTCGCGCACCGCCTGCCACACCGCCGTCGCCGGATCGTGGCGGGCGAACTCCCGCCCGCTGCGCTGAATGCCAAGGCGCCCGATGGTTTGGGTTTCGCCAAGCGCGCTGGTGCTTTCGACCGCCATCGGCGTCGCTTGCAACACGAACTCCCGGCCGCCGCGCACGACCGCGATCGCCAGTTGCTCGCCGGGGCGCAGCGCGACAATGCGCTGCAGCTCTTCGAAACGCGCGATCGTCTGGCCGTTAACGGCGGTGATCTCGTCCTGGGCCTCGAATCCCGCCGCTTCGGCCGCGGAGCCGGGCATGACCTCGCCGACGACCGCCGGCGTGAAGGGCTGGCCAATCAGGCTGAACAGCCCTGCCAAAATCACGATGGCGAGGATGAAGTTGGCGATCGGGCCGGCGGAAACGATGGCCACGCGCTGACCCAGGCGTTTGTGCGGAAAGGCGACGGCGCGCTCGGCATCGGACAGCTTGTCGCCGTCGTCGCCGGGCATGCTGGCGGCATTGGCGTCGCCGAACATCTTCACGTAGCCGCCGAGCGGAATCAGGCTGAACTTCCAGCGCGTACCGGCTTTGTCGTTCCAGCCGAAGACCTCGGGCCCGAAACCGATGGAAAAGACCTCGACCCGCACGCCGTTCCAGCGCGCCACCAGATAGTGGCCCAGTTCATGAAAGAAAACCAAGGCCGTGAGCACGGCCAGGAACGGCAACCCGAAACCGTAAAATCCACCAGAAAAATCCATGACTTACGATGCAATCCTATTTTATCTTATTAGGAAGGAGCGGTATCCCGCTTCGTTCAGGAGAATCTCCGGGTTTGTCCCGGGGACAAATGCCATTCCCTGCGGTCTTCGTCTGCCCAATAGTTAGCAGCTAATTACCGCAAAATGGTTACCAATTAAAGGATCTAGGCGCCGGCGGCCCGGGCTTCAAGCAAGCCCTTGGCGGTTCGCCGCGCCACGGCATCGAAAGTCTCGACCTCCTCCAGGCCGCTGAGGGCGGTCGAGGGGTGGACTTCCAAGGTGCGCTCCACGACCTCGGGGATCTCCAAAAATCCGATCCGCCCGGCGAGGAAAGCCGCCACGGCCTCCTCATTGGCGGCATTGAGGGTGATCGGCGCCGTGCCGCCGGCGCGCAGGGCCGCGCGCGCCAGTTTCAGGCTCGGGAACCGCCGTTCGTCCGGCGCTTCGAAGGTCAGCCGGCCGATGGCCGCCAGGTCGAGGCGGTCGACCGGCGTTGTCATGCGCTCCGGCCAGGCCAGGGCGTAGGCGATCGGCGTGCGCATGTCCGGCTGACCGAGCTGGGCCAGGACCGAGCCGTCGACATAGGCCACCATGGAGTGAATGACCGATTCCGGATGCACCAGGATGTCGATGCGCGGCTCGGGCATGTCGAACAGGAAATGCGCCTCGATGAGTTCCAGGCCCTTGTTCATCATGGTGGCGGAATCGACGGAAATCTTGGCCCCCATGTCCCAGTTCGGGTGGGCCACCGCCTGGGCCGGGGTGACCGCGGCCATATCCGCCCGGCTGAAAGTCCGAAATGGCCCGCCCGAGGCCGTCAGGACCAGGCGGTCGACGCTCTCGGGCCGCTCCAGGTCGAGAACCTGGAAAATCGCGTTGTGTTCCGAATCGACCGGCAGCAGCTGGGCGCCGCAGCGCCGCACCTCGGCGGTCATCAGGCTGCCGGCACAGACCAGGGTTTCCTTGTTGGCCAGGCCCACCACGGTGCCCTGGCGGATCGCCGAGAGCGTCGGCGCCAGGCCGGCGGCGCCGACGATGGCCGCCATGACCCAGTCGGTCGGCCGCCCGGCGGCTTCGGCCACCGCCGCCGCGCCGGCCGCGATCTCGATGCCGCTTCCGCTCAAGGCGTCTTTCAGATCCGCGTAGGCGCTGTCGTCGGCGACCACCGCCAGGCGGGCGCCGAAATGCTTGGCCTGCATGGCCAGGCGGGCCACCGAGCGGTTGGCGGTCAGGACCTCGACGTCAAAGGCGTCGGGATTGCGTTCGACGAGGTCGAGGGTGCTGCAGCCGATCGAACCGGTCGACCCGAGGATCGACAGCCGCCGCGGCTGGCTGGCGCTTTTCGGTGAGGTCGAGGCCAGTGACATGTCAGAAAGGAACCCCCACAACCCAGAAATAGAGGAACGCGGCCGGGAAAACGGCCAGCAACCCGTCCACGCGGTCGAGGATACCACCATGACCGGGGATTACGTGACTTGAATCCTTCACCCCGAAGCGGCGCTTGCACCACGATTCCAGAAGATCGCCGCCCTGCGCGACCACGGCGAGGGCCATCCCCCCAACCGCCAGAGGGATAGCACCGCTACCGAGCAACCTTGCCGCGATAATCCCGACCAGGGCCGCCGCCAGCGCGCCGCCGATGAGCCCGGCCCAGGTCTTGTTGGGGCTGATCGCCGGGGCCAGTTTGGGCCCGCCGATGCCGCGCCCGGCGAAGTAGGCCCCGATGTCGGTCGCCCAGACCACCGCGAGCAGCCAGAACACCAGGTCGCGGCCCTGCGCCGGCACCTGGCGCAGCCACAGGAACGCCAGGCAGGCGATGCCGATGTAGGCGGTGCCAAACACCAGGAAGAGGAAAGGTTCGCGACGATTGAACCGAGCGACGGTGACAGCGGCGCTTAAAATGCCACCGCCAAAGAGTAGAGAGAAGACCGCGAAAGTCTGGACCAGAGCGAAAGCCAGCGTGGCCGCCACAAGAGTCGCGATGACGATCCAACCGGGCCAGCCGAGTTGGCCGCCATTGCACATCCGCGCCCACTCCCAGCCCATGAGGCCAGCGGCGAGCGCCACCAGTGCGACAAACCACAGGCCGCCGAACCAGATGGCGAGCAGCACCAGCGGCGCCAGGACCACTGCCGAGATGATGCGGGTGCGCAGCAAAGGGATGGATGCCTAAAGCGATTCGGCTGCCGCGCCGTAACGGCGCTCGCGCTGCCGGAACTCGGCGACCGCCGCTGCCAGGTCGCCCTTGTCGAAGTCGGGCCACAGCTTGTCGACGAAGATGAACTCGCTGTAGGCGGCCTGCCACAGCAGGAAATTGCTGAGCCGCTGCTCCCCCGAAGTGCGGATCAGCAGATCCGGGTCCGGGATGCCGGCGGTCAGCAAGCCGGCGGCGAAGCAGTCTTCGTCGATGTCCGCGGGCGTCAGCTCGCCGGCGGCGACGGCGGCCGCCAGTTCGCGCGCCGCCGCGGCGATCTCCTGGCGGCCGCCGTAGCTGAGCGCCATCACGAGGTCGAGCGCCTGGTTCTCCGCGGTGCGCCGTTCGGCATCGTCGATGAGGCGCACGACGTCGGGCGGCAGGCGGCCACGCTCGCCGATGACCCGCAGCCGGATGCCGTTCTTATGGAATTCGGCGATCTCGCTCTGCAGATAGCGCCGCAGCAGCCCCATGAGGTCCTCGACCTCGGTCATCGGGCGGCGCCAGTTCTCCGAGGAAAATCCGAACAGGGTGAGAAAGGGAATCCCCATTTCCAGCGCGCCGGCGACGCAGCGCCGCACGGCTTCGGCGCCCTGGCGGTGGCCCAGGGCACGCGGCAGTCCGCGCGCGTTGGCCCAGCGGCCGTTGCCATCCATGATGATCGCGACGTGCCGTGGGGATACCTGGTCCGGAGAGAAACGTGCGTCGTCCATTGCCTTCGCCGAGCGGAACTGAAGAGCCGGATTGGCGCCCTAGACCTGAAGGATTTCTTCTTCCTTCTGGGCCAGGGCATCGTCCACACCCTTGATATGGCGATCGGTCAGAGACTGTATCTCCTCCGACCAGAGGTGGTGCTCGTCCTTGGAGATTTCGTGGTCTTTTTCCATCTTCTTCAGCATGTCCATGCCGTCGCGGCGGACGTTGCGCACCGCAATCCGCGCCTGTTCGGCGTACTTGCCGGCGATCTTGGTCAGTTCCACGCGCCGCTCTTCCGAAAGCGCCGGAATCGGCACTCGGATCAACTGGCCGTCGGTCGCCGGATTGAGGCCCAGCCCGGACTCCCGAATCGCTTTTTCCACCGCGCCGACCAGCCCGCGGTCCCAGACCTGCACCGTGACCATGCGCGGCTCCGGCACGCTGATGGAACCCACCTGGTTCATCGGCATGCTGGCGCCGTAGGCATCGACCTGGATCGGTTCCAGCAGCCCGGCCGAGGCGCGGCCGGTACGCAAGCCGGTGAACTCCTTGTGAAGCGCTTCGATGGCGCCGTCCATGCGGCGCTTGATATCGCTGAGATCAGGATCTGCCACGGGTCATTCCTCGTTCTGCACCAATGTAAAACAGCCCTTGCCGGACAAGACCTCGGCGAAAGCTCCGGGTCTGTATATTGAGAACACGAGGATAGGGATAGCGTTTTCGCGGGCAAGCGAGATCGCGGCATGGTCCATCACGCCGAGATCCTCGGTCAGCACCCGCATGTAGCTGAGCCTGTCGTAGCGCGTCGCCCCGGGGTTCTTCTCCGGGTCGGAATCGTAGACGCCGTCGACCTTGGTGCCCTTCAGCAGCACGTCGCAGCCCATCTCCGAGGCCCGGAGCGCCGCCGCCGTGTCGGTGGTGAAGAAAGGGTTGCCGGTGCCGGCGGCGAAGATCACCACGCGGCCCTTTTCCATGTGGCGCACGGCGCGCCGGCGGATATAGGGCTCGGCCACGGTGGCCATGGGGATCGCCGAGAGCACCCGGGTGTCGACCCCGGCGTTCTCCAGCGCATTCTGCAGCGCCAGGGCGTTAATCACCGTCGCCAGCATACCCATGTAGTCAGCCGAGGCGCGCTCCATGCCGCGCGAGGCGGCGGAGACGCCGCGAAAGATGTTGCCGCCGCCGACCACGAGGCAAACATCGACGCCCAGCGCCCTGACCTTGCCGACGTCGGCGGCGATCTGCGCCACCATGTCGGGATCGAGGCCGTATTCGTGGCTTCCCATCAGGGCTTCGCCCGAAATTTTGAGAAGCACACGCTTATATTGCGGGAGGCTGGCGACCCGGGTCTCAGATTCGGACATATGCCCCTTTGACGTCTAGCGGTACAAGGTCTGGCGGTACGAAGTCTGGCGGCGGAAACCGGCAGGAGAAACCGCCGGCCGGTGAAAGCGCGCACATGTTAATCCGCCCGGCCGCATTGCGCCAGCAGGCCGAAACCCCTGCCGCGCCGCCGCCGCCTTTTGACACTGTCCGGGCGATGGGGCGGAAAGACGGCGGCCCTGCGGCAATACCGGGAAATCAGCCGCCGAGGGTGGCGGCGACTTCGGCGGCGAAATCCTGTTCGTCGCGCTCGACGCCCTCACCGAGCTGAAAGCGCACGAAACCGGCGATGGCGACCGGCGCGCCGAGATCCTTGGCGGCCGTCTCCAGCACCTTGCCGACCTTGTTCTCGCCGTCGATGACGAAGACCTGCTCGAGCAGGCAGACCTCTTCATAGAACTTGCGCAGGCGGCCTTCGACCATCTTGGCGATGATCTCTTCCGGCTTGCCGCTGGCCCGGGCCTGCTCGCTCAGCACGTCGCGCTCGCGGTCCAGGGCGGAAGCATCGACGCCGTCGCGGTCGACGGCCTGCGGCTGGGCAGCGGCGACATGCATGGCGAGTTGGCGGCCGAGGGCCTCCAGCTTGGCCTTGTCGCCGGTCGACTCGAGGCCGACCAGCACGCCGATCTTGCCGAGGCCGGCGGCTGTCTGGTTGTGGATATAGGAGCAGACCACGCCGTCGTTCACCGACAGGCCGGCGCTGCGGCGCAGCGCCATGTTCTCGCCGATCTTGGCGATCATGCCGGTCAGCGCTTCGGCCACGCTGTGGCCCGCGCCCGGGTAACCGGCGGCCTGGATCTTCTCCAGGTCACCGCCCTGCTCCAGGGCGATCTGCGCGACACCGCGGACGAAACCCTGGAAGGCCTCGTTGCGGGCGACGAAATCGGTTTCGGAATTGACCTCGACCACCGCGCCCTTGGTGCCTTCGGCGGCGACGCCGACCAACCCCTCGGCGGCGACGCGGCCGGCCTTCTTGGCGGCGGCGGCGAGGCCCTTCTTGCGCAGCCAGTCGACCGCGGCATCCAGGTCGCCGCCGGACTCGGTCAGCGCCTTCTTGCAATCCATCATCCCCGCGCCGGAGGACTCGCGCAGCTCTTTGACCAGCGCCGCTGTGATTTCAGCCATGACGGAACCCTTTTTCTTTGAAGTCTGGAACGTCTCCGGGGCCTGCCCGGGAACGTGTCTACAGAGGAATATTCGCGGTTCGGGAAGCCGGCCGGCGACCGGCTCCCTTTTCGTTGGCGCGGGCTCAGCCCTGGACCGGCGCCGTGCTGTCCTGGCCGGCCTCGGGCTTGGCCTCGGCCTGGCTGGCCGCCTCGCCGGCGGCCGCGGCCTTGACGTCGGCCTCAGGCGTCGCATCGGCCTGGCTCGCGGCTTCTTCCGGCGGGGTCGCGGCGGGCGCGGTTTCCGCGGGCAGGGTCTCGGCGGGCACCTCGACCGACTCGCCGACGTCGGTGCCGCTGGCGGTCATCTCGGCCTGGATGCCGTCCAGCACGGCATCGGCGATGAGGTCGCAGAACAGGCCGATGGCGCGCAGCGCATCGTCGTTGCCGGGCACCGGGAAGGTCACACCGTCCGGATTGGAGTTGGAGTCCAGCACGCCGATGACCGGAATGTTAAGGTTCCCCGCCTCGCCGACGGCGATGTGCTCCTTGTTGGTGTCGATGACGAAGATCACGTCGGGCAGGCCGCCCATCTCCTTGATCCCGCCCAGCGCGCGCTCCAGCTTGTCGCGTTCGCGGGTCAGCACCAGCAGTTCCTTCTTGGTCAGGCCGCTGTTCTCCTCGGCCAGCTGCTCGTCGACGACGCGCAGGCGGCGGATCGAATTTGAAATGGTCTTCCAGTTGGTCAGCATGCCGCCGAGCCAGCGGTGGTTGACGTAATACTGGCCGCAGCGCTTGGCCGCCTCGGCGACCTTATCGCTGGCCTGGCGCTTGGTGCCGACGAAGAGCACGCGGCCGCCGCCGGCGACGATGTCGCGCACGGTGACCAGGGCCTGGTTCAGCAGCGGCACCGTCTGCTCGAGATCGATGATGTGAACGCCGTTGCGGACCCCGAAAATGTAGGGGGCCATGCGCGGGTTCCAGCGACGGGTGGTGTGTCCAAAGTGAACGCCAGCTTCCAACAGCTGACGCATCGAGGGGCTCGGAAGCGCCATAGTATGTTCTCCGGTTGGTCCACCGCGAGCCTGTCATCTGGTCTCAAGTTTGCCGTGCAAATCCACGGAATTCTTGAGATTTCAGACACCGGAGCGACTGTCGGGATGTCTCCCCGAAGGCCGCATTGCCCGCGTGTGAGATTGAAAGTGCGCGGGTGATACCCCCCGGGGGGCCGGAAAGCAAGGGGAAAAGGGGCGCCGGAGATCCCCAAGCCCGCCAAACCCGCATTCCTCTCGAGGCAGCGGGAGCCTGCGCGATCAGGCCTTGGTCAGGGCCTTGACCTTGGCGCGGCGCTGATTGGAGCGCTGGGCGATGTCATTGTCCTGGTCCTGGATCGCGGTGCGCGCCAGGTCCAGGAGATCGTCACCGAAGGATTGATCGAGCAGTTCGTTCGCCACCCGCCGGTTGGACGTCACCGTCCCGTCTTCGTAAGTGACGTTGAACATTGTGAATCCGACAGCCTTGCCTTTGGTTTTTTTACGAGCCATCGCTCCGTCTCCGTATATGGCCGAGTAAGCGTCAGGCCGCTTGAACGCCGGCGGCGTTGCCGATGAACGCCGGCGGCGTTGCCGATGAATGCCCGCTGCGTCGCCGGGCGCGTCACTGGCTGTGGTTATGGTTGCCGAGAAGCCGGATCAGCCGTGGGGCCGCAGACTCGGACTTTGGACGACGGCACTAACGCCCGGTCACTCGGCCGTGGGTGCCAGCGGGTCTTGGCCGTCGCTTTGCCCGGAGGCTTCGGATTGCCCGGATTTCGCCTCCCGGGCTTCCTTCTTTTCCAAGGCGCGTTTGGCCTTCTTTTCCGCTTTCAGCCGTTCGCGTTCTTTGCGTTCGAAATTGTAATTTGGTTTTCTGGCCATCGTCTTCCTTAATCCTGTCGGCCGCCTTCTTGGCCAGGCGCGGATCCACCGGAGGGCGCGCGAAACCGCGCACGGCTGTCCACGGCGCGCCGTCTATTGCTTTCGTTCCTCGCCTCTGACGCTGTCGAAGGAACGCTGGCGGAGCAGCCCGCCCGCTCTCTTCGGCCCGTCGAACGATCATTGAAGGCCGCGGCGCCGACGCTGCGCCACGACCGGCGTTGGAGGCGCTACCTTGCTATTCGCTGACCGACAGGTTCTCGGCGGAAGATTTGCCGTTCTGTCCGGTCTGAAGCTCATAGGAAACCTTCTGCCCCTCGCCAAGCGAACTCAACCCGGCGCGCTCGACCGCCGAAATGTGGACGAAAACGTCTTTCGATCCATCTTCCGGCTCGATGAAGCCAAAGCCCTTGGTCGGGTTGAACCACTTTACGGTACCAGTTGCCATCGTCATTGCCTCTAACATAAATGTTGAATTCGCGTCACACTCAAGGTGTCGGCGCGCTCGGCTTAACGCTCACATCGTCGGGGGAGAACGCAGCCGATCAGTGTACCGGCCATGCAGGCAGCACCAGACAAATGCAATACCTAGGGCAAATATATAGGAGATATCCGCCAAGAATTCAATGACGCGAGAGGTTCGGCGCCGCTATCCCGAACGGGCGCGGTCTTCCCCATCATCGGCAAACCACTGACTTGGCCCGCAGGGCCGCTTAGCGATCCTGCATGACCACGCCGGGGACCGCCTTGATGGCCTGGCGGACCTCCGGCGACAGGCGGTAGCGCTGGCCGAGGTCGAAGGCGACCTCTTGCCCGTCTTCCAGGGCGAGGACGAGGCGGATCTGGCCACGCCCCCTGCCCTCGCGCGCCAGCAGGGTCTTGATGCTCTCCAGCGGGCCGGGCGAGTTCAGGTGGATGTCGAGGCCGTTGGAGGCCCTGGCCGCGGCGCTGTCGAGCGGCTCCAGGGACTGCGCGGTGAGGCGCGGCTCGTCGCCGTCGCGGTGCTCGGCAGAGACCCGCAGCAGCAGGCTCTGGCCGCTCTCCAGCAGATCCCTGCACTGGGCCAGGGTCTCGGAGAACAGCGTCACCTCGTAGACCCCGGTGGCGTCGGAGAACTCCACGAAGGCCATGCGCTGGCCCTTGCGGTTGTTGATCTCGCGCTTCCTGAGGACGATGCCGGCCAGGGTGTGGAGGCCGGAGGCCTTGCTGTCCTTCAACTGGGCGTAGGTCGACGCCTTCACCTTCTCCAGCGTGGCGCCGTAGGTGTCCAAGGGGTGGGCCGAGAGAAAGAACCCGATGGCGGCGTATTCGTGATCCAGCCGCTCCATGCCCGGCCAGTCTTCTCTGGGCAGCAGCGGCAGCGTCGCCGGCCCGGCCTCGCCCGCCGCCCCGAACAGGCTGACCTGCGCGCTGTCACGCTCGCTGGCCGCGGCGCTGGCGTGGCGCACGATGGTCTCGGCGGCGTGGTAGGCCTGCGCCCGGTTCGGGTTCAGGCCGTCGAAGGCGCCGGCGCAGGCCAGGTTCTCGACCTGGCGCTTGTTGATCAGCTTCGCGTCGAGCCGCTGCGCGACGTCGGCCAGGCTCTTGAACGGGCCGTTGGCGCGGCGCTCGGCGGAAACCGCCGCCATGGCGTTGGCACCGACGTTCTTCAGCGCCGCCAGGGCGTAGCGGATGGCGGGCGTGCCGTCGGCCGCGATCTCGACGTCGAAGTCGGGCGCAGAGCGGTTGATGTCCGGCGGCAGCAGATCGATGTCGAGGCGCTGCAGTTCCTGGCGGTAGACGTTCAGCTTGTCGGTGTTGCCCATGTCGTAGGTCATCGAGGCGGCGAGGAACTCCACCGGGTAGTTGGCTTTCAGATAGGCGGTCTGATAGGCGACCAGCGCATAGCCTGCCGAGTGCGCCTTGTTGAAGCCGTAGCCGGCGAACTTGTCGACCAGATCGAAGACATAGTTGGCGCGCTCCTTGGTCACGCCCTTGTCCATGGCGCCCTTCACGAAGATGTCGCGCTGGGCGTCCATCTCCGCCTTGATCTTCTTGCCCATGGCGCGGCGCAGCAGATCGGCCTGGCCCAGCGAGTAGTCGGCGAAGACCTGGGCGATCTGCATCACCTGTTCCTGGTAGATGATGACGCCGTAGGTATCCTTGACCACCGGCTCGATGGTCTCGTGCAGGACTTCCGGCTTCTCGTTGCCGTGCTTGCAAGCGACGTACTTGGGGATGTTCTCCATCGGGCCGGGCCGATAGAGCGCGACCAGGGCGATGATGTCCTCGAAGGTGTCGACCCGCGCCTCGCGCAGCAGGCTGCGCATGCCCGAGGATTCAAACTGGAACACGCCGACGGTGTCGCCGCGGCTCATCATCTCGAAGGCTTTTTTGTCGTCCAGCGGGATCAGCGTCAGGTCGATGTCGATGCCGCGCCGCGCCAGCAGTTCGCAGGCGCGCTGCAGCACCGTCAGGGTCTTGAGGCCGAGAAAGTCGAACTTCACCAGACCGGCCTGCTCGACGAACTTCATGTTGAACTGCGTCACCGGCATGTCGGAGCGCGGATCGCGGTAGAGCGGCACCAGCCGGTCGAGCGGACGGTCGCCGATCACCACCCCGGCGGCGTGGGTCGAAGCGTGACGGTAGAGCCCCTCGAGGCGCAGCGCGATGGTGATCAGCTTGTCCACCGATTCGTCGTCGCGGCGCATCTCCTGCAACTGCGGCTCGCCGTCGATGGCCTGCTGCAGGGTGACCGGGTTGGCCGGGTTGTTGGGCACCAGCTTGCAGATGCGGTCGACCTGCGGATAGGACATCTGCAGCACGCGGCCGACGTCGCGCAGCGCCGCGCGGGCCTGCAGCTTGCCGAAGGTGATGATCTGGGCGACGCGGTCCTCGCCGTACTTGTTCTGCACATAGCGGATCACCTCGTCGCGGCGGTCCTGGCAGAAGTCGATGTCGAAGTCCGGCATCGACACGCGTTCGGGATTGAGGAAGCGCTCGAACAGCAGGCCGAAGCGCAGCGGATCGAGGTCGGTGATGGTCAGCGCCCAGGCGACCACCGAACCGGCGCCCGAGCCGCGCCCCGGCCCCACCGGAATGCCCTCCCCCTTGGCCCACTTGATGAAGTCGGCGACGATGAGGAAGTAGCCGGCGAAACCCATCTCCTCGATGACGCCGAGCTCGAAGGCCAGGCGATCGATGTAGGGTTTGGCCGCCGCCTCGCGCGCCGCCGCGTCCATCTGCGCGGTGAAGACCTGCTTTTCCAGGCGCGCTTGCAGGCCGGACTCGGACTGGGCGTGCAGTTCCTGCGCCTCGCTGCGCCCCTCGGTGGTGGTAAAGGGCGGCAGGATCGGGCTGACGAACTCCGGGAAGTAGGCGCAGCGCTGCGCCACCACCAGGGTGTTGTCGACCGCCTCGGGCAGGTCGGCGAAGAGCGCGCGCATCTCCGCCGCCGACTTGAAGGCGTGATCGGGGGTCAGGCGGCGCCGGTCGCTCTGCGAGATGTAGGCGCCCTCGGCGATGCACAGCAGCGCGTCATGGGCCTCGTAATCGGCGGCGGTCGGGAAGAAGGCCTCGTTGGTGGCGACCAGCGGCAGGTCGTGGGCATAGGCCAGTTCCAGCAGCCCGGGCTCGATGAGTTCCTCCGCCGGCAGGCCGTGGCGCTGCAACTCGACATAGAGCCGGCCGGGAAAGATGGCGGCGAGCCGCGCCAGTTCCGCCGCCGCGGCCTTGCCCTGCGCGTCGGCCAGCAGGCGCCCGACGGCACCGCCGGCCCCCCCGGTCAGCGCCAGCAGGCCCTCGGCGTGCTCTTTCAGCACCGCGAGACTGACCTGGGCCGCCTCGCTGGGCGCGCTTTCCAGGAAGGCGCGCGAGACCAGGCGCATGAGGTTCTCGTAGCCGATCTGGTTCTGCACCAGCAGCACCAGTTGGTCGGGTGGCGGCGCGGTGCCGCTGCGCGGTTCCGCCGTTGCCCGGGAAACCTGCAACTGGCAGCCGATGATGGGCTGCACGCCGGCCTTCTGCGCGGTCTGGGCGAATTCCAAGGCGCCGAAGAGGTTGCCGCTGTCGGTGACCGCCACCGCCGGCATGGCCTGCTCCCGGCACAGCTTGGCCAAAGCCTTCACCGGGATCGCGCCTTCCGAGAGCGAATAGGCGGAGTGGACTCGGAGATGGACGAAATCGGCGCGCGGCATGGGCGGAGTCTGCCCCCAAGCGGCGAGTCGAGTCACGGGCGAAGAGCTGTGCATAGGTCGCCTTTTTTGGGGGTAAGTCGCCGGCGACCCAGTCATGTCTGGGTAGCGACGTTTCGGCCCCTCATCGGCGCCGTTCCGTCGGCAAGCGCTGGCGCGCGCCATCATGGCTCGACCCACACCGGGGACTTGCCGATCTTGCCCAGTGAGAAGTCTATGATGGTTCTGACTTTTGCGGCCAAAACATTCGATTCTGAATAGGCGAGCCACAAGGCCGACTGAGAGACGACATTGTAGTCCGGCAAGACCCGAACCAGCGAGCCAATCGTGATTTCGCGGTGAACGCTCCAGAGCGAATTGCGTATCGGAGAGTCTCAGGTCTAGGCTGATGCCGGTGTGCAGCTTCAAGAATGCCGGCAGCAGTGGCGCGACGTAGATTTGGGCAAAAGGGCTGTGCGCAACGAACCGCAATGGGCCCGTCTCTGCAGAGAATTCGATTAAGTCTCACTATTCTGGTTGGATTGCCGATTTGCCGCTTCCGGCGGGAGCAAGCAGATCTGTGCTCGTTCTTATGTGAAGAACTGCCCGCTCCCCTGATACCCAACTCTGGCAATTCCTCAGATTTCTATGACCACCTTTCCAACGGCTTGTCCGCTGGTCAGGCGGTCGTACGCTTTCCCCACTTCGGCAAGGCCAAACCGCATTTCATCGAGCATCGGCTGCACTGCGTCTGCGTCCACAAACTCGCTAAGCTTGGCCAGGACAGCACCGTGTTCTTCCCGCTTATGGTTGTGCAGCATGGGGATCAACATGAAGACGATGTGCAGCGACAAGCCTTTGAAGTGAGCCGGCGCCAAATCCAACTCCAGCAAGGATACCGTGGTGGCTATGTTTGCGTTCAATGCGGCTGCATCGAAGGAGTTCGCCAAATTGGCCCCGCCAACCGAATCGAAAATGACTTCGAAACCTGCGCCGCCGGTATACTTCGCGACATAGTCAGCGACCTTTTCGGTCTGAAAGTCGATGGCGGTGGCCCCAAACCGTTCGATCACATCAATCTGCTTCTCGCCAGTACCCGTAGCGTAGACGTCGGCGCCGAAATGCTTGGCCAATTGCACGACAACATGTCCGACGCCGCCCGCGCCGCCGTGAACCAGAATTCTCTGGCCGGCCTGAAGGCCCGCACGTTGCAGGCCCTCGTAGGCGGTAATGCCGACCAGCGGCAGCGCCGCCGCCTCCCGCATTGAAAGCGACTTCGGTTTCAGGGCAATCAGTCTGACGTCGGCCAGCATGTATTCCGCGAGCGCGCCCTGGAGGTCGGCGAGCCCCCCGGCGCAGCCATAGACCTCATCGCCCGGGGCAAAATTGGTCACGCCTTCACCTACCGACTCTACGGTACCGGCAAAGTCCATGCCAAGCACCGCTGGAAAGTCAGGCGCAAGCGGCAGGTTTTCCTGCCCCATTTGACGGATCATGGTATCGACCGTGTTCACACTGGTCGCGGCGACGCGCACCACAACATGTCCAGCCTTGGCCAAGGGTTGAGATAACTCGGCCAAATTGAATTTGGCATTGTCGCCATATTCATTCAGGACCATTGCTTTCATCGGACTTCTCCTGAGCGGGATTGGGTTAGTCCTTAAGGTATAATATATCGTAAGAATATAAATGGTCCGGTTCAGAAAACATTTTTTCGCATATCGATATAATAAAGGAGAAGGCAGTCGGTGCACCTGGGCAGCGAACGATGAGATAGGTGTGTGAATGTGTCGCGATGTGGTGGCTAAGCGGCCCAGCGGTTCAGTCGACCGTAGCTCTTCAAGAGTCTAAAAAAACTCTAGGTCGGCGAAAGTTCTTTCTCGAGTTTGCCCGCACACACGCCGCTCAGGATTGGATGAGGGTCTCTTCCTCTACTTGGCTGAGAGACCTCTTCCCAAAGAACATTTCGCCTCCAACAAAGAATGTGGGGATACCGAAGATGCCATGTGCGACCGTGGTCGCGGCATTGGCGTACAACCCGGCCTTGACGTCACACCCACTGGCAACGCGCGGGAAAGTGGAGCCCGTCCAGCCCGGCTTGTGTCATTGACCGTTCAAATACTTCCGGATCGTTCATCGCGCCATTATCTTTCCCAGATCGGCGGATCACCAATCTTCGCCAAAAGAAAATCGATAAAGACCCGAACCTTCGCGGTCAGGACGTTTGACTTCGGGTAGACGAGCCAAATCGCAGATTGGACGTCGACCTTGTAGTCAGGCAAGACCCGCACAAGAGAACTGTCCTGAATCTCTTTGTGAACGCTCCACAGCGAATTCATCGAAATTCCCGCCCCCGCGATTGTCGCGATCTTCTGGCTCAATCCGTCGTCAACGACCACGCGGCATCCTGCCCCGCGGGGGTCGAATTGCGCTGCTCGCCCCTCACGGTCGAACAACCGTCTCGGCAACTGTCCCTGAAAACCGACCAACTGGTGTTTCCGAAGGTCGTCGGGATGTTGAGGCGTTCCGTTCTGTTCGAGATAATCTGGCGACGCGCAGAGGATGCGCACGTCATCTGCGAGTTTTCGAGCCTTGAGGCTGCTGTCCTCGAGCACGTAATTGCGCAGTGCCAGGTCGAAGCTGCCTTCGATCAGATCGAATTGCGTATCCGAGAGTCTCAGGTCGAGGCTGACACCCTGGTGCAGCTTCAAGAATTCCGGCAGCAGCGGCGCGACGTAGAGCTGGGCAAAGGTGCTGGGCGCGGCGAACCGCAACGTGCCCGTCGCTGTCGGACTCCCCAACCCCAATGCGGCGCAGGCTGCGCTTTCCTGGGCGAGGATTTCTTTGGCGTAGGGCAGAAACTCAGCCCCCTCCAGTGACAAAGCCACCTTTCGGGTCGAACGGTGCAGCAGGTCCGCGCCCAGGGCGTTTTCCAGCTTCGCGAGTCGGGCGCTGGCCACGGCCGGGGCAAAGCCAAGCTCCCGGCCGGCCGCACTTATGTTGAGCTTTTCTGCCGCCAGGACGAAGAGGCGCACGCATTCTGTGTCCATCCATTATATCCAAATAGCGAATTCTCGATTACTAAATCATCTGTTTATATTGTGATTACCAAAAAGTACATTCACTCGCAAGCGTCCGGTCGCGGGACGGTCCGCTGCTGTTGACGGGCAAGGGCTTGGCCGGCGGGCCAACGCGCTTGGCTGCTCGCGGCGCATCGCGGCCGTTCCAGTAAAGCCATTCGCGGTCCTACACCTCGTCAGGACTGGATCTGCGCCGCACGCCGCCGATTGGAGTTGAAATGCTCAAACAAGTGGAGGATCCGAAATTCCAGCCCATCAATCGGGGCTACAACAGCGTGTTTCGACCTGATCGCTTGAGCCTCGGCTTGGTGGTGCCGCTGGAGACCTATTCAACGGGTCCGGTACCGACCATGACCCGGCACGTGGAACGCATCCAGCTGGCCGAAGCGCTCGGCTTCTCCGCAGTCTGGTTGCGCGACGTGCCGTTCGACGTGCCGTCCTTTGGGGATGCCGGTCAGCTGTTCGATCCATTTGTCTACCTTGGGCTATTGGCCGCCCGGACCGAGCGGATCGCCCTTGGCGTCGCCAGTATCGTTCTGCCGCTGCGCCATCCGGCACATGTCGCCAAGGCGGCGGCCAGCGCCGACGCGCTGTCGGGCGGGCGGCTGATCCTCGGTGTGGCCTCGGGTGACCGCCCGGAGGAATATCCGGCGCTCAACCTCCCCTTTGGCGAACGCGGCGCCCGGTTCCGCGCGAGCTTCGACTATATCAGGCGCATGGGCGAGACAGCGCCGACGTTCGAGAACATGTATGGCAGCCCAAGTAGCGGTATGGACATGCTGCCCAAACCGGCATCCGGAAAACTGCCACTGCTCATTACGGGACGCAGCCAGCAAGACCCCGATTGGATCGCCCGGAACGGCGACGGTTGGATGACCTATCCCTGCAGTACCGTACAGCAGGCGAAAATCATCGGCGACTGGCGAGCGCGGGTCAGGGCTGGAGGCGGCCCCGCCAAACCGGTGATGCAACCGCTCTATGTCGACTTGACCGAAGACCCCGAGACACCGCCGCAGCCGATCCATCTGGGGTTCCGACTGGGGGCGCGCCCGCTGCGGGCCTATCTGAAGACGCGGGAAAAAATCGGCGTCAACCATGTGGCGCTGAATCTGCGTTTCAACCAGGCGGATATCGAGACGACACTGAAATGTCTGGCCAACGACATTCTGCCGGCCTTTTCCAGGTGAGAGCGGAGACTCCATGCAAAAAACAATTCTCGTGACGGGCTCGACGGACGGCATCGGGTCGGAAACGGCCAGGATGCTGGTCTCGCTGGGCCACCACGTTCTGCTGCACGGGCGCAGCCGATCGAAACTGGAGGACGCGGAAAAAGCGCTCTCTGCACTGCCCGGCGGCGGACGCGTTGAAAGTTACGTCGCCGATCTGTCGGCCATGGCCGATGTCGAGGCGCTCGCGCAGGCCGTGGCCGACAAGCATGCCAAACTTGATGTGCTGATCAACAATGCCGGCGTCTACAGCGCCCCCGATCCTGTCACGCAGGCCAGGCTCGATGTCCGCTTCGCCGTGAACACGATCGCGCCCTATCTGCTCACGCAGCGCCTTTTACCGCTGTTCGGAACCGCCGCAAGGGTGATCAACCTATCCTCTGCCGCGCAGTCTCCGGTCGATCCCAAGGCGCTGGCCGGGCTGGTCCGCCTGCCCGGCGGCGCGGCCTATGCGCAAAGCAAGCTGGCACTCACCATGTGGTCGCGCGTTCTGGCGCTTTCTCTGAAAGATCGCGGGCCGGCGATCATCGCGGTCAATCCCGGATCGATGCTGGGCAGCAAGATGGTGAAACAGGCCTTCGGCGTGGCCGGCGGCGACATCCGCATCGGTGCCGAAATACTCTGCCGCGCGGCTCTGGCGGACGACTTCGCGGCGATGTCCGGCCAGTACTTCGACAACGACTCAGGCCGGTTTGCCGCGCCTCATCCCGATGCGCTCGATGCCCGGAAGTCGCAGGAGATCGTCCGTGCCATCGAGACCATTTTGGCTCAAACGAAGCAATGACGTGAACATCGTTGAAGGGGATCTGAAAGTCAGTTTTTAGGGCTCAGTCGCTTTTGGCGGTAAGTCGCCGGGGCCCCGAGAGGGCTTGCGCCGCCCACCGAAATCCGCTTCGCTCAGGCCAAGGCCCTGAAAATGGACACGATGACTGCAGACAGGACCCACGCGGAGGCAGGCTGATGGAAACCGTCAAAGGCAAGCGAGGCTTCGAGCTTTTTTCACCTGTTGACCTACTGCACCGACGGTCACGTCCAGTTCGCTCGCCGCGGTCTTGAAACTGAGATGCCGGGCAGCGGCATCAACAGCGCGCAGCGTCTTTAGCGATGGAAGACTGTTCGCTCCACCGCTCGCAGGCGGAATTGATTCAATCTAACTTTGAAAGACTCTAGGGCAGGTCGTCCAGGGCGGCGCGGGTCCGGGCAATGATCGACTTGAAATAGTCGTCGTACGGCGTTTGGGTCGCCTTGAAGACTTCCCGAGCACCATTGAAAGCGTCTAGCGCGGCTCGCAGATAATCGGCGTTTTGCTGGCGCTTGCCGAGTTCCAACAGGATGCGCCCGAGGTTGTTCTGAGTCTGCGCCCACTTGAGGGGAACGCGCTCACGCGTCAGCTCCTCCAGAGCGGCGCGATAGGCGGCGACAGCCTGCTCGAGCAGTCCATCCTCGCCCTTCCTCTGGCCGAGACGTGCAAGCACGGTACCGAGATTGTTCTCGGTCTCGGCCCACTGCAGGGGAACGCGCTCGCGGATATATTCTTCGAGGGCTGCGCGAAAGGCAGCCACCGCCTCCTCGAGGCGGGCAGAGCTGTCCTCACGCTCCCCAAGCCGCCACAGGGCGACGCCAAGGTTGCCCTGAGTCAGGGCCCAGTCGAGCGGCACACGCTCGCGGGTGCGCTCCTCCAGGGCGGCGCGGTAGATTTCCACCGCTTCCTTCAGGCGGACACTACCCGCCTCCTGCTCGCCGAGGGTCACGAGGACGGGGCCGAGATTGTTCTGAGTCTGGGCCCACTGCAGGGGAACGCGCTCGCGGGTGCGTTCCTCGAGGGCCGCGCGAAAGGCGGTGATGGCCTGTTCAAGATGGGCGGCATTCCCTTCACGCAGCCCGAGGCGTGCCAGTGTGATCCCAAGGTCGTTCTGGGTCTGTGCCCACTTGAGGGGAACGCGCTCACGGGTGCGTTCTTCCAGGGCGGCGCGAAAGGCGACGACCGCCGCCTCCAGCCGGGCGCTGCCGCTCTCCCGCTCGCCGAGTTTCCAGAATACGACGGCAAGGTTGTTCTGGGTGTCGGACCATTCAAGCGGCAAGCGCTCGCGTGTGCGCTCTTCCAGGGCGGCGCGAAAGGCGGCGGCCGCCGCCACGAGGCGGCCGGTGCCGCTTTCGCGTTCGCCGATCGTCCACAGTGCGAGACCGAGATTGTTCTGACTCTCGGCCCAGTCGAGCGGGGCGCGCTCCCGCGTCGCCTCTGTAAGGGCGGATTGGAAGCTGGCCACCGCTTCCTCCAGGCGGGCGGTGCCGCTTTCCCGGTCGCCCAGGATCCACAGCGCGAAGCCGAGGTTGTTTGTCGTCCGGGCCCACTCGAGCGGCACACGCTCGCGGGTGCGCTCCTCCAGGGCGGCCCGGAAGGCGGCAGCCGCCTCTTCCAGGCGGGAGGTGCCCCGTTCCCGCCCCCCAAGGCTCACCAGCGCGCTGCCGAGGCTGTCCTGGGCCGCGGCCCAGTCGAGGGGCGCCGTGCCGCGGTCGCGTTGCTCAAGCACCTTGTGCCAGCGCGAGATGCTGGTCTCCAGGGCGGCATTGTCGCCCTTGTCGCGTCCCCGCAGGTACCACGCTTCGGCCGCCCGACCGAGATGATCCAGTGCCGCCCGCGCGTCGAAGAGGGCGACCAGGCTTGCAGCCTCGTCGTAGAGAGTCGCCGCCTCCCCGAGCGCCAGGCGCGCGCGCTCGACGTCGCCTTGCTCGGCGATCAGCTGGGCCTCCTCCCGGGTCTGCTCGACCAGAGCCGCCTGCAACGCCTCGCGTTTCGCCTTGACCACCTGCCGCGCCGCTTCCAGGTGTTGACGGGCGCTGTCGTGGTCGGCGCGCTCCAGGGCTTCCGCCGCCTGCGCGCGAAGCGCTCCGACTTCCGTGTCGTTGCTTTGAAACGCGCGCAGACGCTCCCGCAGCTTCAGGTGTTCTTCGGCGATCCGCGCGAAGGTATCGGCAAGTTTTTCAGACTCGACTCCCTCCTGACCGAGAATCTCGAAGAACTTTGCGATGGCTTCTATCCGAAACTGGGTGGTGTCCGGCAGCCGCGCCCGCAGCAGTTCGAGAGCCTGCGACTTCAGCGTCGGATCCGGCGAGGTCAGCCCCGTCACCAGCGCGACGACCTGCTCATTGGGCATGCCGCAAACCACCGTCACGCTGCTGTCCGTAACGTTCCCCCCGATCGCGGCGGCGCAGTCATTCGCCTGCGCCGCGTTGCCGAGCAGCTTGGCCCCGGCAGTATCCGGATAAAGCCCGGCGGTCAGAAGGGAGACGGCAAGGATCGCGAAGCTCGTTCTGCGCATGGCGGCCTCGAGCGTCATTGATTCGTAATACTGGAACCCTCTACGTTGCCGCCAATCCCAACGCCGTTATTGACGGAAACACTGTTGCCGGCCTGGCTCACGGCGAACAGGATCGCGCCGACGAATGCGAGGATGAGCAGCGCAAGATGGCTTGCCGGCATACCGGATCGATTGTCGATCCGCACATCGCGTCCCGCGGCAAGGCCGCCACGGTCCGCCAGGACAGAAGGCGCAGGCGATGCGGCACCGGATGAACGGCCCCCGCCGCGGGCGCCGTTCAGGAGAAACTTGAGCGCGGCCCAGAGTCCGCCGCAGACCACGGCCAGTCCGCCGCCGAGCCAGGAGAGCGTTTCCCGGTTTTCCGGTTGGGTAAGAAAGTTCCAGATCTCAGACATGGGTTTCCTTGCCATCTCACGAGTCTGCTGCCGGCGCGTCTCCCGGAACGATATTGCCAGTCAGGACAGTGATCGCGGCGGAACCATGAGGTGCCCACCTGGCGGCCGAGATCGGTGAATCCTAGCATAGTTGGGTGATCTGCGCGACCGATAGCCTTGCTCGAGCGCGATGCGAGCAGGAATGACTTCGCCTCCATCCAAGCCATCCCGATAGATTTGCGCGGACCGATGGCCAGGGCTCCAGCGGCGTGGCGTTCGCCACGAAGCACCTTCCGTCGGCTGACCATCATCCTGCAGAGCGCTTGCCGGCGGCGAGCTCACGCCTCGACGATGCGGCCGTGCTCCAGGCGCAGGACGCGGTCCATGCGCTGGGCCAGGTCCATGTTGTGGGTGGCGATGACCGCCGCCAGGCCGCCACCGCGCACCAGGCCGAGCAGCTCGGCGAAGACGCCGTCGGCGGTGTCGGGGTCGAGGTTGCCGGTAGGCTCGTCGGCGAGCAGGATCGAGGGATCGTTGGCGAGGCCGCGGGCGATCGCCGCGCGCTGCTGCTCACCGCCGGAAAGCCGCGCCGGGCGGTGGTCGGCGCGCTCGGTGAGACCCACCGAATCGAGCAGGGCGGCGGCCCGCGCGCGCGCCTTGGGCTTGGCCGTCCCGGCGATCAGTTGCGGCAGCTCGACGTTCTCCAGGGCGGAGAACTCCGGCAGCAGGTGGTGATACTGGTACACGAAACCGATGGCGCGGCGGCGCAGCGCCGTGCGCTGGGCGTCCGACAGGGCGAGGCAGGCCTCGCCGTCGATCAGCACCTCGCCCGCGTCGGGACGCTCCAGCAGGCCGGCGATGTGCAGCAGGGTCGACTTGCCGGCGCCCGACGGCCCGACCAGGGCGACGATCTCGCCGCCGGAGACCGTGAAGGAGGCATCGTGCAGCACTTCGAGACTGCTGCGCGCCTGCTTGAACACCCGCTTCACGGCGCGCAGTTCCAGCCCCTGCCCGTTCTTGCTGCCGATGCGGCTTTGCGTGCCCTTACTCGTGGCGCCCTCATTCATAGCGCAGGGCCTCGACCGGATCGAGCCGCGCCGCCCGCCAGGCGGGATAGAGCGGCGCCAGGAACGACAGCACCAGGGCGAGCAGCACCACCAGGGCGACCTCGAAGGAATCGACCTCCGCCGGCAGGCGGGTGAGGAAATAGATCTCCGGCGGGAAGAGCGTCGTGTCCAGAAGGTCCTGCACCCACTGGCGGATGGTCTCGATGTTCTCGGCGAAGGTGAGGCCGAAGGCGAAACCGAGCAGCGTGCCGACCAGGCCGATGGTGGCGCCGGTGACGAAGAAGATCCGCATGATGGTGCCGCGCGTCGCCCCCATGGTGCGCAGGATGGCGATGTCCCTGCCCTTGTTCTTCACCAGCATGACCTGGCCCGAGAGCACGTTGAAGGAGGCCACCAGGATAATCAGCGAGAGGATGATGAACATCACGTTGCGCTCGACCTGAATGGCGCTGAAGAAACTGGCGTTGGAGCGCTGCCAGTCGACGATGCGGTAGCCGGGGCCGAGCTCGCGGAACAGCGCCTGCTGCGCCGCGTCCACATTGTCCGGGTCTTCGACGAAGACCTCGACGGCGTTGACCGAGTCCGGCAGGCGGAAGAAGACCTGCGCCGCCTGCAGCGGCATGTAGATGAAACCCTCGTCGTAGACCGCCATGCCGAGCTCGAAGAGGCCGGCGATGCGATAGGTCTTCAGCCGCGGCACGCTGCCCATGACGGTCGTGTTGCCGGACGGCGAGAGCAGGCGGATGGGATCGCCGGGCCGCAGACCGAATTTTCTGGCCAGCCGCGCCCCCACCAGCACGCCGTCGCCGGCGAAGTCGTCGAAGCTGCCGGCGACGATGCTGCCGGCCAGGATCGGGCGCGCCTCGATGTCCGCCATGGTCATGCCGCGCACCAGGGCGCCGGACGCCGACTTGTCGACGGTCACCACCACTTCGCCCTGGATCTGCGGCGTCACCTCGACCACACCGGGCACCGCCGCGAGACGCCGCTCCAGGTCGTCGTAGCGGTCGATCCGCGAACCGTCGGCGAAGACGGTCAGGTGGCCGTTGGCGCCGAGGATCTGCGCCAGCAGTTCCTGTCGAAAGCCATTCATCACCGCCATGACGATGATCAGCGCCGCCACGCCGATGGCGATCCCCAGCATCGAGAGGGTCGCGATGATGGAGACGAAGCCTTCCTGCTTGCGCGGGCGCAGGTAGCGCAGCGCCACCATGCGTTCGAAGGCGTTGAAAGCCATTCTTAGGAAACCAGCTTGGCGATGGCGGCCTCGGGCGACAGTTCCTCGCGCTCGCCGTTGCCGGCGCGGCGTTTCATCTCCACAACGCCGTTCTTCAAACCGCGCGGCCCGACCACCAGTTGCCACGGCAGGCCGATGAGGTCCATGGAGGCGAACTTGGCGCCGGCCGACTCGTCGCGGTCGTCGTAGAGCACCTCGACACCGGCCTCGGCCAGCTGCCCGTAGAGCTTGTCGCAGGCCGCGGTGCAGCCCTCATCGGCGGCGCGCAGGTTGATCAGTCCGACCCGATAGGGCGCCACCGCATCCGGCCAGATGATGCCGTTGTCGTCGTGGCAGGCCTCGATGATGCCGCCGACCAGGCGCGACACGCCGATGCCGTAGGAGCCCATGTGGATCGGCACGGTGTCGTCGTCCGGCGTCGTGACGAAGGCGCCGAGCGGCTCGGAATACTTGGTGCCGAAGTAGAAGATATGGCCGACCTCGATGCCGCGTCCGGTGTGGCGCCGCGCCGCGGGCACCGCCGCCTCGAAGGCCGCCGCGTCGTGCTTTTCGTCGGTGCGGGCGTAGAGGCTGGTGAAGTAGTCGACCACCTTCTGCACGCTGGCGTCGTCCTGGTAGTCGATGTCCGAGCCGAGCAGGTCGTAGTCCAGAAAGTCGCGGTCGCAGAACACCGCCGACTCGCCGGTCTCGGCCAGTACGATGAACTCGTGGCTGAGGTCGCCGCCGATCGGCCCGGTATCGGCCTCCATGGGAATGGCCTTGAGGCCAAGCCGCGCGAAGGTGCGCAGGTAGGCGACGAACTGGCGCTGGTAGGCGCGCTTTGCCGCCGCGTAGTCGATGTCGAAGGAATAGGCATCCTTCATCAGGAACTCGCGCCCGCGCATGACGCCGAAGCGCGGCCGCACCTCGTCGCGGAACTTCCACTGGATGTGGTAAAGGCCCTTGGGCAGATCGCGGTAGCTCTTGGCGCCGTTGCGGAAGATCTCGGTGATCAGCTCCTCGTTTGTGGGCCCATAGAGCATCTCGCGGTCGTGGCGGTCGGTGATGCGCAGCATCTCCTTGCCGTAGTCGTCGTAGCGCCCGGACTGCTTCCACAGTTCGGCCGACTGGATGGTCGGCATCAGCAGTTCCTGGCACCCCGAGGCGTCCTGCTCCTCGCGCACCACCTGCTCGATTTTGCGCAACACCCGGTAGCCGAGCGGCAGCCAGGAATAGATCCCGGCGCTGGCCTGGCGGATCATTCCGGCGCGCAGCATCAGCCGGTGCGAGACGATCTCCGCCTCTTTCGGCGTTTCCTTGAGGGTCGGCATGAAATACTGCGTGAGGCGCATGGAAATACTCGCGTGAATAGCTGCTGCTGGAGCCGATCCCGGCTTTGAGGCAGAGAAAATGACCGGGAAACCGCAGTTCCGCAAGGCCTGCGGGCGTCACCCTATCGCTAAGGTGTATAGGCAAGCGCGACGGCCTTGTCCACGGACGCTGCCTCGGGGCCCACGGGGCCTGGCGCCCGGGCCCAGCGGCGGGCGCGGATCAGCCTGCCGGGTCGCGGTCGCGGACAATGCGCTGGCAGCGGGCGGCGAGGTCGGCCTCGGTCTCGCTCTGCAGCGGCTGGCCGTTGAAGATGGCGCGGCCGCTGGCGACATCGACCACCACCTCGCCGACGAAGACGTCGCCCGTGAAGGTGGCGCCGTTGGCCGGGATGCCGAAGCGCTCGAAGAGATCGACTTCGATGGGGATGACGACGGCCTCGGGCAGGATGAGGCCGGAACCGCCGTCAAAGTCCGCCGGCGCCACCGGCCTGCCGCGCACGTCGCGGCCCGGCTGGAAGGCGACGTCGGCGGCGGAATGATGGATCGCCAGGCGCGCGCAGTCGGCCTTGCTGATGGTCAGGTAGCCGGTCTGTGCCACGGCCGGCGCGGCGGCGGCCAAGAGCCCCGCCGTCAACGACAGGATCGCGAAGGTCCGGTGCTTCATGTCATGGACCCTAGTAGGCCGGCGTTTAACAAAGCGATAAGCGCCGCCGCGGCGGAAGGTCAACCGAGGCGCGAGGCCACTTGAGGGGAAACCACCCTGGTTTGGTGCTCCGCGCAATTGTTGCAATGCAACATGAGGTAATTGAATAACTTTGTTAGAAAAGGAGTGACGCCTCCTCCGGTTTCGGATACTAATCTGGACCGTAAGAACCGCGCGAGACAGCGCGGCACGGCCCAAGTTTAGGGTGGACACGCCTCAAACGGTCTCAAGAACCGTGAACACGCATAAGAGCCTGAGAAACAGGCCGGAATTCAGCTGAACAGGGAACTGGCGAGGGCAAGCTGCGGCTTGCCTTATTTTTTTGCCGTTTTGCCGCGCGGCCTGCCGGCGACCCGCATCCAGGGCGGCGCCAGTTTCTCGATCTTCTCGAATACCGGGCAGTCCGGCCGGTGGGCGCCGGGCAGATAGCCGGTGCTCATGAGGAATTCGCCGACGATCTCGCCGCCGGTGAACTTGAAGGTCTTGCGGAACAGCGTCACCCAGTCGGCCTTGTCGAGCGGATGGTGGGCGTCGATCCAGCCCTTGAAAGAACCGTGATCGGCGCGTAGTTCGACGATGCGCTGGGCGTTGGCGATGGCCGCGCCGACCTTCAGGCGGTTGCGGATGATGCCGGCGTCGTTCAGCAGCCGGGCGCGCTGGCGCTCGCCATAGGCCGCCACCTTGTCGATGTCGAAGCCGTCGTAGGCTTGGCGGAAACCGTCGCGCTTCTTCAGCATCAGCTCCCATGACAGGCCGGCCTGGTTGATCTCCAGGATCAGGCGCTCGAAGAGCACCGCCTCGTCGGTGACCGGAAAGCCGTACTCCTCGTCGTGATAGTGGGCGTGGATCGGATTTCCCGGGGCGTAGTCGCAATAGGAACTCATGCGGTGGCGCTCATGTCGCGCCCTCGCCCGCCGCCGGCTTGCTGAACGGCTCGACGGAATCCCGGAACGAAATCAATCCCTGGTCGATGATCACGTAGATGCCGCCCCAGACCACCAGGGAGATCAGCGCCGTGACGATGAACTTCTTCAACAGCAGGGGTTTTTCGGGCGCGCCGGGCTCGTGGCCGGCCTCCGGCGCTGCCGTCGGGCGCACGCCCCAGGGCAGCACCGTCAGCAGCACTACCATGAACACCATGCCGTAAACGAGAATTCCGGTGAACCAAGACATGAGTTGCGCCCGCCTGTTCTTCTTACGCCTGTTCGATCTCGATCAGGGTGCCGCAGAAGTCCTTGGGGTGGAGGAACAGCACCGGCTTGTCGTGCGCGCCGGTCCTGGGCTCTCCGTCGCCCAGCACGCGGGCGCCCTCGGCCTTCAGATGATCGCGCGCGGCGATGATGTCGTCGACCTCGTAGCAGATGTGATGGACGCCGCCGGCGGGGCTGCGCTCCAGAAAAGCGGCGATCGGCGACGCCTCGCCCAGCGGTTCGAGCAGCTCGATCTTGGTATTGGCCAGCTTGACGAAGATCACCGTGACCCCGTGGTCCGGTTGCGGCACCGCCTCGGAAACCTCGGCTCCCAGCAGGCCGCGGTAGACCCCCGCCGCCGCCGCCAGGTCCGGCACCGCAATGGCCACGTGGTTCAGTTTGCCGATCATGCCTCAATCTCCTCTCGCATCGTCACTCCTCTTACCGTTCCTATCTGGCCTCCGCCCTCAGGCGCTGCAAGTCCCTGGGACTTTCCTAGTCGAAACGAATGACGTGCACCATGGTCATCGGCTTCTTGCCGAGCAGGCGGTTGATGCAGCGGCGCACCGCCTGGCGCGCCGTCTCTTCCAGGGCGTCGTCGTCCTTGCGCTCGCGCCGGCCGAGCCGCTTCACCGCCTCGCGGATCGCCAGATCCACCGCCGCCAGATCCTCTTCCTCCTCGCCCGGCTCGAACAGGCCGATGGTGGAGATCTCCGGCTCGCCGTCGAGCTCTCCGCGGCCGTCGACCACCAGGGTCACGGCGACGGCGCCGTTGAACACCATCTTCTGACGCCCCTTGATCACCGGGCTGTCCTGCGCCAGCAGGCGCCGGCCGTCGTAGACCAGCCGCCCGCTCGGCACCTGATCGACGATCCCTGCCTCGCCGGGAGCGAGACGGATCACCGCGCCGTTGCGCCCGACGATCTGCTGGGGCACCTGGCATTCCTTGGCGATCTGCGCGTGGGCCGCCAGGTGGCGCGCCTCGCCGTGCACCGGCACCGCGATCCGGGGCCGCACCCACTGGTACATCTGTACCAGCTCGCCGCGGCCCGGATGGCCGGAGACATGGATGTCGTGGTCGTCGTCGGTGATCACCTCGACACCGGACTCGGCCAGCGAGTTCTGCAGCTCGAAGATGCTCGTCTCGTTGCCGGGGATGACCCGCGAAGAGAACACCACGGCATCGCCCTTCGACAGCCCGACGTGGGGATGATCGCCGCGCGCGATGCGCCACAGGGCGGCACGCGTCTCGCCCTGGCTGCCGGTACACAGCAGCAGCACCTCGCCGCGCGGCAGAAAGTCGATCTCCTCTTCCGACAGGAACGGCCGGTGCCCGGTCAGGTAGCCGCTCTCGCGGGCGCACTCGACGATGCGATGCATGGAGCGGCCGAGCAGGCAGACCCGACGGCCGCATTCCTCGGCGACGCGGATCACGGTTTCCAGGCGCGCCACGTTGCTGGCGAAGCAGGCCACGGCGACCCGGTTTTCCAGGCCACCGACAACATTCAGAAGATGCTCGCGCACGTCGGACTCGGAGCCGGCCTCCCCCTTCACCATGGCGTTGGTGGAATCGCCAACCATGGCCAGGATGTCTTCCTTGGCCAGAGCCTTCAGGCGCTCTTCGTCGTAGTTGTCGCCGACCAGGGGATCGGGGTCGAATTTCCAGTCGCCGGTGTGCAGGACGGTGCCGGCGGCGGTGCGGATGACCACGGCGTTGGGCTCGGGGATCGAGTGGGTCAGGGTGATCAGTTCGATCTCGAAGGGTCCGACCGAGAAGCTGCCGGACAGCGGCACCACGGTCAGCGGCACTTCGTCGAGCAGGCCGGCCTCCGCAAGCTTGCGCCGCAGCAGCGCGGCGGTGAACTGCGTCGCGTAGATCGGACAGCGCAGTTCCGGCCACAGATAGGGCACCGCGCCGATATGGTCTTCATGGGCGTGGGTCAGAATCAGTCCGGCCAGGTCGTCGCGGCGCTCCTCGATGAACGACGGGTCGGGCATCAGCACGTCGACGCCGGGCAGCTTGCCGTCACTGAAGGTGATGCCGAGGTCGACCATCAACCAGGCCCCCTTGTGGCCGTAGAGGTTGAGGTTCATGCCGATCTCGCCGGTACCACCGAGCGGAATGAAGTACAGGTCCTCGGCGCCGAGGTCCGTCGCGGAATAAGCCCTGCTCATAAGGTTACTTGCCCACCTTGGCCATACTGTTCGCCGCGTGGACCAAGCGCAGTCCCCGCAGTGTGAGATCCGTGTCGACGGTCTCGATGACCGGTGCAGATTCGGCATAGACCGTGGCCAGGCCGCCGGTGCCGATAACCCGCATGGGATGGCCGTATTCAGCCTGGATGCGCGCCGTCAGGCCCTCGATGAGGCCGACATAGCCCCAGTAGATTCCCGATTTCATGGCCGGTACGGTGTCCTTGCCGATGACCTGTTCCGGGCGCTCGATCTTGACTCGCGGCAACTGCGCCGCGGCCCGGTAGAGCGCCTCGACGGAGTGCTGCGCCGAGGGCGCGATGACGCCGCCCTCATAGGCCCCGTCGGGTCCGACGATGTCGAAGGTGGTGGCGGTGCCGAAATCGATGACGATCAGGGGGCCGCCGTAGGCGCGATGCGCGGCCAGGGCGTTCACCAGGCGGTCGGCGCCGACATTCTCGCGGTGATCCATGTGGACCTCGATGCCCAGGTCGATCTTGGGATCGCCGATGACCATGGGCTCGGTCTTGAAGAATTCGCTGCACAGCGTGGTCAGGGTGTAGGTCGCCGCGGGGACCACGTTGGCCAGGATCGCGCCGGTGATGTCGCCCGGTTTCAGATTCTGCAGGGCCATCAACTGGGTCAGCCAGACCGCATACTCGTCGGCGGTGCGCTTGGCGTCGCTGGAGGCCCGCCACTTGGCGCGCAGATTCTCGCCGTCGAAGATCGCGAAGACCACATTGGTGTTGCCGGCGTCGATGGCGACGAGCATTGCGACTCTACTCCCTCCGCGTCTCAGGTTTCGCCCGGCAGGTAGACTTCACCCGCCGCGATCTTGCGCGCGCCGCCGCCCGGCAGGGTCAGGATCAAGGCACCGGTCTCGTCGAGATCGGTGAAGGTTCCCCGCAGGGTCTCCTTGGGCAGCCGCACCTCGATCTCTTCGCTCAAGCCCTGTGCATGGCGCAGCCAGGCCTTGCGGACCGGCGCGAAGCCGTCCTCGACCCAGACGTTGATCCAAGACAGCAGATGCCGCGTAAAGGCCTCCAAGAGATCAACCGCGGTAACGCTGACGGCGCAGCCCTCGAAATGCAGCGAGGTTGCCGGCAACCGCGTTTCCGTCGGAAAGGAACTGACGTTGACGCCCATGCCCATCACCAGCCACTCCAGGCTTTGGTCCGGGCCGGCCTTCGATTCCAGCAGGATGCCCGCCGCCTTGCGCCCGTTGAGCAGCACGTCGTTGGGCCACTTGAAGGTGACCTCGATGAGCGCCGGGCCGACGCTGCCGATGGCCTCGCCGAGCGCCAGGGCGGGCAGGAAGCTGAATTGCGCCGCCTCGGCCAGTGAGCAGTCGGGCCGCACGATGAGAGAAAGAAACAGATTGCCCGAGTCGCTCGCCCAGTCCCGGCCCTGGCGGCCATAGCCGGCGGTCTGGTGTCGCGCCCAGACCAGGGTGCCATCCTCGGCCCCGTCCTCGGCCCGCCGCTTGGCCTCGCTGTTGGTGCTGTCGACCTCTTCCAGGACCACCAGACGGTAAGCCGGCGGCACACGCGGCGCGCGGGGCCGGTCGGCCGCGGCAGTCATCCCCGGAACAGCGAAGCGGCCGCCACCGCCGTCCCGTCGAGCAGCGGCGCGATGGCCACCGTCAGCAGGATGATCAGCAAGCTGGTGGCCGCCAGAATGGCCGACATTTCGCGGCCGATGGGCCGGTCGAAGACCTCGATGGGGTCGTCGAAGTACATCAGCTTCACGATCCGCACATAGTAGAAGGCGCCGATGACGGAGCTGAGCACGCCGATCACCGCCAGCGCGTAGAGCTCCGCCTGGATGGCGGCCAGGAAGATGTAGAACTTGCCGAAGAAGCCGACCAGCGGCGGTATGCCCGCCATCGAGAACATGAAGATGGCGAAAGCCATGGCCATGGCCGGATGGGTCTTGCTGAGACCCTTCAGGTCCTCGATCCGCTCGACCATGACGTCTTTCTGACGCATGCAGAGGATGCAGGCGAAGGTGCCGAGGTTCATGACGATGTAGATCGTCAGGTAAAGCAGGATGCCGTTGACGCCCTCCTGGGTGCCGGCGGCGAGGCCGATCAGCGCATAGCCGATGTGGCCGATGGAACTGTAGGCCATCAGGCGCTTGATGTTGGTCTGGCTGATCGCCGCCAGGGCGCCGAGAATCATCGAGGCGACCGAAATGAACCAGATGATCTGCTGCCACTGGTCGACCAGGTCGCCGAAGGGGCCGATCATGACCCGCACGATCAGCGCCATGGCCGCCACCTTGGGCGCGGTGGCGAAGAAGGCGGTCACCGGGGTCGGTGCGCCCTCGTAGACATCCGGCGTCCACATGTGGAAGGGCACGGCGGAGATCTTGAACGCCAGGCCCGCCGACAGGAAGACGATGCCGACGATGAGTCCGATGGAAACATCCGCGTCGTCGGCGAACTGGGCGGCCAGGCCCTCGAAAGAGGTCGTGCCGGCAAAGCCGTAGATCATCGACATGCCGTAGAGCAGCATGCCCGAGGACAGCGCCCCGAGGACGAAGTATTTGAGGCCCGCCTCGCTGGAGCGCAGGTGGTCGCGGCGGAAGGCCGCCACCACATAGAGCGACAGGCTCTGCAGTTCCAGGCCGAGGTAGAGCGACATCATGTCGTTGGCCGAGATCATCAGCAGCATGCCGAGAGTCGCAAAGAGCACCAGCACCGGGAACTCGAAGCGCGCCATCTCCTCGCGCTCGATGTAGCGCAGCGCCATGATCAGGGTGACCGCCGAACCAGCCAGGACCAGCAGCTTCATGAAATCGCCGAAACCGTCGGCGATGAACAGGCCACCGAGCGCCGTCTCATGACGCCCCATGGAAACCGCGACGATGACGAAGGCCAGGGCGAAGCAGGCAACCGTCAGCGTCAGCACCAGGCGGGTGCCCTTATTGCCCTGGAACACCCCCAGCATCAGAAGGATCATCCCGGCACAGGCCAGGAACAGCTCGGGCAGTGCGGCGGTGATATTCAGATCGGACATCGTCTCGCCTCTCCTAACGCCCGGACCAGAGGCCGGCGAAGAGCGGCGCCTCGGCGCGCGCCAGATCCGCCTCGTAGCCGTCGACCAGCCGCTCGACCGAGGGCGCCATGACGTCGATGAAGGACGCGGGATAGATCCCCATCCACAGGACCAGCAGGACCAGCGGTGCGAAGACCGCTTTTTCCCGCCAATTGAGATCGAGGATCGCCATGATATCCTCCTTGGTCATCTTGCCGAAGATGATCCGGCGGTAGAGATAGAGCATGTAGGCGGCGCCCAGCACCATGCCGCTGGCCGCCAGCAGGGCGACCCAGGTGTTGACCTGGAAGGCGCCGACCAGCACCAGGAACTCGCCGACGAAGCCGCTGGTGCCCGGCAGCCCGACCGAGGCCAGCATGAAGAGCATGAACACCAGGGCATAGCCCGGCATACGGTTGACCAGGCCGTCGTAGCGTTCGATGAGGCGGGTGTGCAGGCGGTCGTAGACGACGCCGACGCAGAGGAAGAGCGCCGCCGAAACGACGCCGTGGGACAGCATCTGGAAGATCGCGCCCTCGACGCCCTGCTGGTTGGCGGCGAAGATGCCGATGGTCACGAAGCCCATGTGCGCGACCGAGGAATAGGCGATCAGCTTTTTCATGTCCTCCTGCGCCAGGGCCACCAGGGAGGTGTAGATCACCGCGATGACCGAGAGCGCGAACACCAAGGGCGTGAAGAAGGCCGAGGCTTCCGGCATCATCGGCAGCGAAAACCGCAGGAAGCCGTAGCCGCCCATTTTCAACAGCACCCCGGCGAGGATCACCGAGCCCGCCGTCGGCGCCTCGACGTGGGCGTCCGGCAGCCAGGTGTGGACCGGCCACATCGGCACCTTGACCGCGAAGGAGGCGAAGAAAGCGAGCCACAGCCAAGTCTGCATCGAGGCCGGAAAGCCGTGTGCCAGCAGCGTCGGAATATCGGTGGTGCCGGCGTCGTAGTACATGGCCAGGATCGCCAGCAGCATCAGCACCGAGCCGGCCAGGGTGTAGAGGAAGAACTTGAAGGCCGCGTAGACCCGCCGGCCGCCGCCCCAGATCCCGATAATGAGGAACATCGGAATCAGCACACCCTCGAAGAAGACGTAGAAGATCACCAGGTCGAGCGCGCTGAACATGCCGACCATCAGCGTCTCGAGCACCAGGAAGGCGATCATGTATTCCTTGACCCGGGTGGTCACCGCTTCCCAGCTGGCCAGCACGCAGAGCGGCGTCAACAGCGTCGACAGCAAGACGAACATCATCGAGATGCCGTCGACCCCCAAATGGTAGCTGATGTTGAAAGCGGGGATCCAGTCGACGCGCTCGACGAACTGGAACTCGGCGCTCGAGCGGTCGAAATTGAACCACAGGAACAGCGAGACCACGAAGGTCACCAGAGAGGACCAGAGCGCCATGGAGCGAGCGTTCTTGGCCGCCACGGCCTCGTCCTCGTGGCGCACGAAAAACAGAATCCACAAGGCGCCCGCGAGCGGCAGGAAGGTGATCGTCGAAAGAATCGGCCAGTTGCTCATCTCTGGATCACCCCAAACGGCTCAAGACATACCAGGTGACCAGGACGACCACCCCGATCAGCATGGCGAAGGCATAGTGGTAGAGATAGCCGCTCTGCAGGGCCGAGGTGCGCCGCGACGCGGACTGCGTCGTCGAGGCCACGCCGTCCGGCCCGAAGCCGTCGATGACCGCACCATCGCCGCCCTTCCACAGGCCAACGCCCAGCCAGCGCGCCGGCCGCACGAAAAGCCGGTCGTAGAGTTCGTCGAAGTACCACTTGTTGAGCGAGAAGAGGTAGAGCGGCCTGAGCGCCCGCGCAGTCCTGGCCGGCAACTCGGGAGCGGAAATATAGAACACGTAGGCCAAAGCGATGCCGCCGACCCCGGCCACCAGAGGCGACAGCTTGACCCACAGCGGCACGCCGTGGGCGGCCTCGACCGTGTTGTTGCCGGGCAGCACCTTCAGCGCCTCGCCCCAGAACTCTTCCATCGAGCTGCCGACGAAGTACGGATAGGCCGCCACCCCGGCGAAGACCGCGCCGAAGGCCAGGACGTAGAGCGGGATCAGCATCACCTGCGGCGATTCGTGCACATGGGCCATGACTTCCTTCGAGGCCCGCGGCTTGCCATGGAACGTCATGAACATCAGGCGGCAGGAATAGAAGGCGGTCATGAAGGCGGCCATCACGCCCATGGCAAAGGCAAAGTTGCCGTGCGGCGATCCATCGGCGAAAGCCGCCTCGATCACGATGTCCTTGGAGTAGAAGCCGGCAAATCCGAAGACCCCCGGGATGCCGATGCCGAGCAGCGCGATGGTGCCGATCCACATGAGGATCCAGGTTCCCGGGATCAGCTTGTAGATGCCGCCCATCTTCCGCATGTCCTGCTCGTCGGACATGGCGTGGATCACCGCGCCGGCGCCGAGGAACAGCAGCGCCTTGAAGAAGGCGTGGGTCATCAGATGGAAGATGCCCGCTGAATAGGCCGAAACGCCGAGCGCGAAGAACATGTAGCCCAGCTGCGAGCAGGTCGAATAGGCGATGACCCGCTTGATGTCGTTCTGGGTGAGCCCCACCGAGGCGGCAAATATGGCGGTCAGGGCGCCGACATAGGTGACCACTTCCAGGGCCGTGGGCGCGAACTCGAACATCGGCGAGAGGCGCGCCACCATGAAGACGCCGGCGGTGACCATGGTCGCGGCATGAATCAGCGCCGAAACCGGGGTCGGCCCCTCCATGGCGTCCGGCAGCCAGGTATGGAGCCCGAGCTGGGCCGATTTGCCCATGGCGCCGATGAACAGCAGGATGCAGATGATGGTCAGCGCGTGGCCGGAAATGCCGAAAGCCTCGAATTCGGCCGTCGCATAGTTCGGCACGGCGGCGAAGACCTCGTCGAAGCCGGCGGAGCCGAACAGCACGAAGGTTCCGGCGATGCCCAGCGCAAAGCCGATGTCGCCGACGCGGTTGACGAGAAAGGCCTTGATCGCCGCGGCATTGGCGCTGGGCCTCTCGTACCAGAAGCCGATCAGCAGGTAGGAGCATAGGCCGACGCCCTCCCAGCCGAAAAACATCTGCACGAAGTTGTCGGCCGTCACCAGCATCAGCATGAAGAAGGTGAAGAGGCTCAGATAAGCGAAGAAGCGCGGCTTGTAGGGGTCGTGCGCCATGTAGCCGATGGAGTAGACGTGCACCATGGAAGACACCACGGTGACCACCACCAGCATGACCGCGGTCAGGGTATCGACCTTCAGCGCCCAGCTGACCTCGAAGCTGCCGGAATCGATCCAGGTGAAAAGCTCCGTCACCCGCGCGTTCTGGCCCAGAGCCACGTCGTAGAAGACGACGATGGACAGCACCGCGGAAGCCAGCAGCGCGCCACTGCTGACCCACATGGCGCCGCGGTCGCCGATGAAGCGCCCGAAGAAACCGGCGATGAAGGCGCCGAGCAACGGCAGCAGGACGATAAGTTGATCCATAGCGCCTGTCCTAGCCCTTCATCATGTTGACGTCTTCGACTTCGATAGAGCCGCGGTTGCGGAAGAAGACCACCAGGATGGCGAGACCGATGGCCGCCTCGGCGGCCGCCACCGTCAGCACGAAGAGCGCGAAAACCTGGCCGACCAGATCCTGCAGATGCGTCGAGAAGGCGACGAAGTTGATGTTCACCGCCAACAGCATGAGCTCGATCGACATGAGGATGATGATGACGTTCTTGCGGTTCAGGAAAATGCCGAAGATTCCCAGGGTGAAGAGAACCGCGGCGACCGTCAGATAGTGCCCAAGGCCGATTTCGAACATTGCGCTACACCCCGCTTCCGCTTGGCACTTCTTTGATCTCGATCGACTCTTCGCGCGTGCGCCCGGTCTGCCTGGCGATCGACTGGCGGCGCACGCCCTCGCGCTGGCGCAGGGTCAGGACGATGGCGCCGATCATGGCGACCAGCAGGATCAAACCAGAGGCCTGGAAGAGATAGATGTAGTCGGTATAGATGAGGCCGCCGAGGGCGCGGGTGTTGTGCATGTCGCCGGCCGGCGCTACCGGGTGGCTGGCCGCCACTTCCGCCGCCGGCGAGACGATCCAGGCGCCGCCGATCATGATCAGTTCGACCAGCAGGATCAGCCCGATCATGGCGCCCAGGGGCAGGTACTGCAGGAAACCCTCGCGCATGCGCGCGAAGTTAATGTCGAGCATCATCACGACAAAAAGGAACAGCACCGCCACGGCCCCGACGTAGACGACGACCAGAATCATGGCCAGGAACTCGGCGCCCATCAGCACGAAAAGCCCGGCCGAGTTGAAGAAGGCGAGGATCAGGAACAGCACCGAATGGACCGGATTGCGCGAACTCACCACCATGACGCCGGCGGCCACCGCCACCGCGGCAAAGAGGTAGAATGCCAGGGCCTGGATGATCATGCCGCGGCCCTCCCCGCAATCCACTGGCCGGACTTGGCTCCGGCCTCTTCAATCACACGCACGGTTGTTCCCCCAAGATTAGGCCGCTGCCCCGCGATCGCAGCGGCAAAGGCCCTAACGATACGGCGCATCAAGCTCCAGGTTCTGGGCGATCTCATGTTCCCAGCGGTCGCCGTTCGCGAGCAGCTTCTCCTTGTTATAGAAAAGCTCTTCGCGAGTTTCGGTGGCGAATTCGAAGTTCGGTCCTTCGACGATGGCGTCCACCGGGCAGGCTTCCTGGCAGAAGCCGCAGTAGATGCATTTCGTCATGTCGATGTCGTAGCGCGTGGTCCGCCGGCTGCCGTCGTCGCGCGGCTCGGCCTCGATGGTAATCGCCTGGGCCGGGCAGATCGCCTCGCAGAGCTTGCAGGCGATGCAGCGCTCCTCGCCGTTGGGATAGCGCCGCAGCACATGCTCGCCGCGAAAGCGCGGGCTCAGCGGCCCCTTCTCATGCGGGTAGTTCAGGGTGACCTTCGGCTTGAAAAAATAGCGCAGGGTCAACGACATGCCCGAGAGCAGTTCGCTGAGCAAGAGGCTGCGCAGACCGCGGTCGATCATGCCCATTGTCTAATCTCCTGCATCCTATCTCCTGCCGTCATATCCGCCATCATGGCTGCGGCACCATGTCGAAGGCGACCAGCACGCCGGCGGTCAGCACCACCCAGAACAGCGAGAACGGGAGGAACACCTTCCAGCCCAGGCGCATCAACTGGTCGTAGCGGTAGCGCGGGAAGGTCGCGCGCACCCAGAGGAAGACGAACAGCACTATGCCGATCTTGGCGAACAGCCAGATCGGCCCCGGAATCCAGTTGAACGGCGCGATGTCCACCGGCGGCAGCCAGCCCCCGAGGAACAGGATCGAGGTCATCGCGCTCATCAGGATCATGTTCGCGTATTCGCCGAGGAAGAACAGGGCGAAGGTCATCGCCGAATACTCGACGAAGAAGCCGGCCACCAGTTCCGACTCGCCTTCCGGCAGGTCGAAGGGTGAGCGGTTGGTCTCCGCCAGGACCGAGACGAAGAAGATCACGAACATCGGCAGCATGGGCAGCCAGAACCACGAGAACAGGCCGTAATCGCCCTTCTGCGCCAGCACGATGTCGGAGAGATTGAGCGAACCCACCAGCAGCAGCACGGTGATGATCACGAAGCCCATGGAGACCTCGTAGGACACCATCTGCGCGGCCGAGCGCAGGGCACCGAGAAAGGGATACTTCGAGTTGGAGGCCCAGCCGGCCATGATGACGCCGTAGACGCCGAGCGAGGAGATGGCAAAGAGGTAGAGGATGCCGACGTTGATGTCGGCCAGCACCATGCCCGCGTCAAAGGGGATCACCGCCCAGCCGATCATCGCCAGGACGAAGGTCAGCATCGGCGCCATGAGGAACACGATGCGGTTGGCGCCGGACGGCAGGATGGTTTCCTTGAACAGCAGCTTCACCGCATCGGCGATCGGCTGCAACAGGCCGAAGGGGCCGACCACGTTGGGGCCCTTGCGCAGCTGCATGGCGGCGATGACCTTGCGCTCCGCATAGGTCAGGTAGGCAACGGACAGCAGCAGCGGCAGCAGGATTGCCAGGATCTTGAGGATGATGAACGTCCCCTGGCCAAGGGGATCGTTGTAGAGCCAGTAGACGACGGAATCGAACATATCAGCCATGGGTGCCGGTCCCCCGCTTCACGCCCAGCGAGAAGGCCTCGACGCACTGCGCCATGGTCTCCGAAGCCCGGCTGATCGGGTCGGTCATGTAGAACACACCGACCGGCGAGACGAAGGGCGCGGCCTCCATCGGACCGCCGCCGCCGAAGCTGCCCCAGGTCGCCGGCTCGACCTGGTCGACCGCGCCGAAGACCGAGTTGATCTCGATGAGACGCTGGCGGACCTGGCCCAGGTTGTCATAGGGCAGGCGCTTGCCGACCGTCTCCGACAGGGCCCGCAGGATGGTCCAGTCCTCGCGCGCCTCGCCCGGCGGGAAGGCCGCCATGCGGCCGAGTTGCACCCGGCCCTCGGTGTTGACGTAAGTGGCGTTCTTTTCGGTATAGGCGGCGCCCGGCAGGATCACGTCGGCCCGATGCGCGCCGGCATCGCCGTGGTGGCCCTGGTAGATGACGAAGGGCCCCTTGCCCGGGTCACCGAGGCGGCCCATGTCGAGTTCGTCGGCGCCCAGCAGGTAGAGCGCCTCGATCGCGCCGTCCTCGCAACCCGCAAGGATGGCGTCGGTGTCGCGGCCGTCGGCGCCAGGCAGGAAGCCGAGGTCCAGGCCGCCGACCCGTGCCGCCGCCCGGTGCAGGACATTGAAGCCGTTCCAGCCGCCGTCCCCTTTTTCGGTGCTCACCATGCCGTAGCGCTCGGCGATCTTGCGCGCGGCGGCCAGCACGGCGGCGCCGTCCGGGCGCGCCAGGGCGCCCATGCCGAGGATCAGCATCGGCCGCTCCGCCTGTTCCAGCGCCTTGGCGAAAGATCCCTTCCCTTCAGCGACTTCGGCCAGGCTCTCCGGCCCGGCGCCGAGGTAGTCGTAGCCGTAGGTCAGGTCGACCTGCTGGCCGATGAGGCCGACCTTGAAGCCGCCCTGCAGGACGCGCTTGCGCAGGCGGGCGTTCACCATGGCCGCCTCCCAGCGCGGGTTGGAGCCGACGATCAGCGCCGCGTCGGCGGCCTCGATGCCGGCGATGGTGGTATTGAACAGGTAGCCGGCGCGGCTGGATGCATCGATCTTGGCACCGTCCTGGCGGCAGTCCAGGTTCGGCGACCCGAGCCCGACCATGAGGTCCTTCAGCGCCAGCATCGATTCGGCGTCGCAGAGGTCGCCGGCGAGCGCCGCCACTTTGCCGCCGTCCAGCCCGTTCAGCTTTTCGGCGATGGCCTTGAAGGCGACATCCCAGGAGACCGCTTCCAGACGCCCGGCGTTGTTGCGCAGGTAGGGCCGGTCCAGGCGCTGACGCGACAGGCCGTCACAGGCATGGCGCGTCTTGTCGTCGATCCACTCCTCGTTGATCTCTTCGTGCAGGCGCGGCAGCACGCGCAGCACCTCGCGGCCGCGGGTGTCGACCCGGATGTTGGAGCCGACCGCGTCCAGCACGTCGATGGAATCGGTCTTGCGCAGCTCCCAGGGCCGCGCCACGAAGGCGTAGGGCTTCGAGGTCAGCGCGCCCACCGGGCAGACATCCACCAGGTTGCCGGACAACTCCGAATCGATGGCCTGTTCCAGGGTGGTGATCTCGGCATGCTCGCCGCGATTGACGAGACCGATCTCCTCGACCCCGGCGATCTCGGTGGCGAAGCGCACGCAGCGGGTGCACTGGATGCAGCGGGTCATGATCGTCTTGATCAGGGGTCCCATGTACTTTTCGGACACCGCGCGCTTGTTCTCGTCGTAGCGGCTGCGGTCGAAGCCGTAGGCCATGGCCTGGTCCTGCAGATCGCACTCGCCGCCCTGGTCGCAGATCGGGCAGTCCAGCGGGTGGTTGATGAGCAGGAATTCCATGACGCCGTTGCGCGCCTTCTTCACCTTGTCGGTGTCGGTCTTGACGACCATGCCGTCGCCGACCGGCATGGCGCAGGAGGCGATCGGTTTGGGCGCCCGCTCCATCTCGACCAGGCACATGCGGCAATTGCCGGCCACCGAAAGGCGGTCGTGATAGCAAAAGCGCGGGATCTCGACGCCGGCAAGCTCGCAGGCCTGCAGGACGGAAAGCCCGTCCGCGACTTCGATCTCCTTGCCGTCAATCGTCAGCTTCGGCATCGCTTTCCCCCTACTCCGCCGCCGCCATGGACTGCTGGTAATCCTTGATGCGCCGCTCGACCTCCGGCCGGAAGTGGCGCAGCAGGCCCTGGATCGGCCAGGCCGCCGCGTCGCCGAGCGCGCAGATGGTATGGCCTTCGACCTGATAGGTCACGTCGAGCAGCGTATCGATCTCTTCCAGTTCCGCTTCGCCGCGCACCAGCCGGGTCATCACCCGGTACATCCAGCCCGTGCCTTCGCGGCAGGGCGTGCACTGGCCGCAGCTCTCGTGCATGTAGAAGTGCGACAGGCGGGCGATGGCGTCGACGATGTCGGTCGACTTGTCCATGACGATGACCGCCGCCGTGCCGAGGCCGGACTGCGCTTCGCGCAGCGAGTCGAAATCCATCAGAATGTTGGAGCAGATGCTGGCCGGCAGGCAAGGCACCGAGGAGCCGCCCGGGATCACCGCCAGAAGATTGTCCCAGCCGCCGATGACCCCGCCGGCATGCTTTTCGATCAGCTCCTTCAGCGGGATGCCCATCTCCTCTTCCACGTTCAGCGGCTTGTTCACATGGCCGGAGATGGAAAATATCTTGGTCCCGGTGTTGTTGGGGCGGCCGAGGCCGGTCCACCACTCGGCCCCGCGGCGCAGGATCTCCGGCGCCACGGCGATGGTCTCGACGTTGTTGATGGTGGTGGGGCAGCCGTAGAGTCCGACGGCGGCGGGGAACGGCGGCTTGAGGCGCGGCTGGCCCTTCTTGCCTTCGAGGCTCTCGAGCAGCGCGGTTTCCTCGCCGCAGATGTAGGCGCCGGCGCCGCGGTGCAGATAGATGTCGTAGTCGTAGCCGCTGCCGCAGGCGTTTTTGCCGATCAGGCCCGCCGCGTAGGCCTGTTCGATGGCCAGTTGCACCTGCGAGCCTTCGTGGAAGTACTCGCCGCGGATATAGATGTAGCAGGCCGACGCGCCCATGGCGAAACCGGCCACCAAGCAGCCTTCCAGCAGGCGGTGCGGATCGTTGCGCAGAATCTCGCGGTCCTTGCAGGAGCCGGGCTCCGACTCGTCGGCGTTGACCACCAGATAGGCCGGCCGGTCGCCGCGCTCCTTGGGCATGAAGGACCACTTCAGGCCGGTCGGGAAGCCGGCGCCGCCGCGCCCGCGCAGCCCCGACTCCTTGATCGATTCGATAATGCTGTCGCGGCCGCGTTCCAGCAGCGCCTTGGTGTCGTCCCAGACGCCGCGGCGCCGGGCGCCGTCGAGGCCCCAGTCGTCCTGGCCGTAGAGGTTGGTGAAGATGCGGTCCCTGTCGTGCAGCATCTAGTCGCCCTCCCCCGGGTTGGCGGGAGCCTGCGTTGCCTTCGCCTTGCCGGCGGGCGGCACCTGCAGCAGGGTCTGCGGGCCGCCTTCCGGCGCCGAGGCGAGGCGTCCGGTCTGTGAGCCCACCTTGACCGCGCCGCCGCTGCGCAGTTCGTCGATCATCTCGCCCATCCGCTCCGGCGTCAGGTCCTCGTAGTAGAAGTCGTTGATCTGCACCATCGGCGCGTTGGCGCAGGCGCCCAGGCACTCGACCTCGATGACGCTGAACAAGCCGTCCTCGCTGACCTCGCGCAGGCCGACGCCGAGCTTCTTTTTGCAGGCCTCGGTGATGCCGTCGGAACCGCGCAGCCAGCACGGCGTGGTGCGGCAGACCTGGATGAAGTACTTACCGACCGGCCTGGTGTTGAACATCGAATAGAAGGACGCCACCTCGTGCACGCGGATCGAGGCGATGTCGAGATAGCTGGCCACATACTCGATGGCCGCCGTCGACAGCCAGCCGCCGTTCTGGCGCTGTGCCAGGTCGAGCAGCGCGATGGTGGCGCTGGCCTGACGGCCCTCCGGGTAGCGCCCGCAGAGGGTCTTGGCGCGCGCCTCGTTCTCGGCCGAGAAGGCGAAATCTGCCGGCTGGGGCTCGGGGTAGCTGGTGATCTTCATCGGTCGACTTCCCCGAAGACGATATCCATGGAGCCCAGGATGGCGACGCTGTCCGCCAGCATATGGCCGCGGCACATATAGTCCATCGCCGCCAGGTGGATAAAGCCCGGCGCCCGGATCTTGCAGCGGTAGGGCCGGTTGGAGCCGTCGGCGACCAGATAGACGGCGAACTCGCCCTTGGGCGCCTCGACCGCTGCGTAGGTATCGCCCGGCGGCACGTGATAGCCCTCGGTATAGAGCTTGAAGTGGTGAATCATCGCTTCCATGGAGCGTTTCATCTCGCTGCGCTTGGGCGGTGTGATCTTGTGGTCGGCGACCTGGACCGGGCCGCCGGGCATCTTCTCGATGCACTGCTTCATGATGGAAAGGCTCTGGCGCATCTCCTCGATGCGCACGAGATAACGGTCGAAGCAGTCGCCGTTCTTGCCGATGGGAATGCCGAATTCCATCTCTTCGTAGCAGTCGTAAGGCTGCGACTTGCGCAGGTCCCAGGGCACGCCGGAGCCGCGCAGCATGGGGCCGGAGAACCCCCAGTCGTTGGCCTCCTCCTTGCTCACGACGCCGATGTCGACGGTGCGCTGGCGGAAGATGCGGTTCTCGGTCAGCAGGCCTTCCATGTCGTCGATGACCTGGGGGAAGGTCTCGCAGAACGCCGCGATGTCCGCCAGCAGGCCGGCCGGCAGGTCCTGGTGCACCCCGCCCGGGCGGAAATAAGCGGCATGAAGCCGCGCGCCGCAGGCCCGCTCGTAGAACTCCATCAGCTTCTCGCGCTCCTCGAAGCCCCAGAGGATCGGGGTCATGGCGCCGACGTCGATGGCGAAGGTGGTGATGTTCAGCAGGTGGTTGAGGATGCGGCCGATCTCGCAGTAGAGCACCCGGATGTACTGGCCGCGCTTCGGCACCTCGATGCCGAGCAGGCGCTCCACCGCCAGGGCGAAGGCATGCTCCTGGTTCATCGGCGCGACATAGTCGAGGCGGTCGAAATAGGGCACCGCCTGAAGGTAAGTTTTGTACTCGATGAGCTTCTCGGTGCCCCGGTGCAGCAGCCCGATGTGCGGGTCGGCGCGCTCGATCACCTCGCCGTCCATCTCCAGCACCAGACGCAGGACACCGTGGGCGGCCGGATGCTGCGGGCCGAAGTTCAAGGTCAGCGGCTTGATTTGTACCTCGGCCATCAGGCGCCCCCCTCGTCACTCTTTTTCGCTTCCGCCTTTTCGTCGCCCGGCAGATGCAGCATGCCCTCCCAGGGGCTCATGAAATCGAAGCGCCGGAACTCCTGGGTCAGCTTCACGGGCTCGTAGACCACGCGTTTTTGTTCCTCGTCGTAGCGCACTTCTTTGAAGCCGGTCAGCGGGAAGTCCTTGCGCAGCGGATGCCCCTCGAAACCGTAGTCGGTGAGGATGCGGCGCAGATCCGGATGGTCCGAGAAGAATATGCCGAACATGTCCCAGACTTCGCGCTCCAGCCAAATGGCCGAGGAGAACACCCCGGAGACAGATGCGACGGCCGTGCGTTCGTCGGTGGTCAGCTTCACGCGAATGCGCTGATTGTGCTTCAGCGACAGCAGATTGTAGACCACCTCGAAGCGCTCGGCCTGATCGGGATGGTCGACCGCCGTCACATCGACGAGCTGCTTGAACTGGCAGTTCTGATCGTCACGCAGATGCGTCAGGACCTTGATCAGCGAGTCGCGGGTGATCTGCAGGCTCAACTGGCCGTTGGAGATTTCGACCCCGAGCAGATTGTCGGCCATAGCGGCGTCAAGAAAGTCGCCAAGGTCTCGCAGCGCTTCGGTCATCGGACTTCCGCTTGTGTTCTGGTCGCGATCATCGAGCCATCAGCGCGCAATTGCCGCGCTCCGCCTGATTTTTTTCTGAAGCTGAATGACGCCGTAGAGCAGCGCCTCGGCGGTCGGCGGGCAACCCGGCACGTAGATGTCCACCGGCACGATCCGGTCGCAGCCCCGCACGACGGAGTAGGAGTAGTGATAGTAGCCGCCGCCGTTGGCGCAGGATCCCATGGAGATGACCCAGCGCGGCTCGGGCATCTGGTCGTAGACCTTGCGCAGCGCCGGCGCCATCTTGTTGGTCAGCGTGCCCGCGACGATCATCACGTCCGACTGTCGCGGCGACGGCCGGAACACCATGCCGAAACGGTCGAGGTCATAGCGGCTGCAGGCGGTGTGCATCATCTCCACCGCGCAGCAGGCCAAGCCGAAGGTCATCGGCCACAGCGAGCCGGACTGCGCCCAGGCCGCCAGCTTGTCCATCTGGGCGACCACGAAACCCTTGTCGGAGATCTCCGTCGCGACACGGCTCAGCACGGCGTCCTGCCGTTCGCCCGGAGCCAGCGGTGTGGCGGAACCTTCCAAGGTATCTACTCCCATTCCAGCGCCCCCTTCTTCCATTCGTAGACGAAGCCGACCGTCAGGATCCCGAGGAAAATCACCATGGACCAGAACCCGAAGACGCCGATGTCGCCCAGCGCCACCGCCCAGGGAAACAGGAAAGCGACCTCGAGGTCAAAAATGATGAAGAGGATGGCGACCAGGTAGAAGCGCACATCGAAGCGCCCGCGCGCGTCGTCGAAGGCCTCGAAGCCGCATTCGTAGGCGGAGACCTTTTCGGAGTCCGGGCGCTGGCGCGCGACCAGGTAGGATGCGGCGACAATCAGCACGGAGAGTCCGACGGCGATGCCGAGGAAGAACAGGATCGGCAGGTACTCAGCCAGCAAGGCATCCATGCGTCACTCTCCTAACCCGCCTTTGGTGGCGTGTCGTTTCGCCGGTTCATTTGGGTTTTCGGCAAGTCCAAACCGGCGTTCGTTTACTGCCGCATGGTGTGCTGCAATGCAAGGTCAATCATTGACGCCAACCCCGCAGCGGATCTGTGCCTAGGAATATAGTGCGGAAGGAAAACCCGGAAAAGCGCCAATAGCTTATGACTCGCGCGGCGCGTCTTCACGGGAACGGGAGGCCGTCGCCGCGCTCGCGCGGCGGTAGATTGCCGGCGTCGGCGGCAAACCCGGCGGCTGCACTGGACAGCTTGCGGCCAGCGTGGCGTGGCAAGGTCGTCATCTGGGGAAATGGCGGGAGTGACGGGACTTGAACCCGCGGCCTCCGGCGTGACAGGCCGGCGCTCTAACCAAACTGAGCTACACCCCCGTATCCGGGACGCGGTGATGTACTCCACCACCCCCAGGGTGTCAAGCGGTGGCGGGGTCGGCCGGGCCGCTTTTTTGCCCCGGCGCCGCCTGGAGCTGCTGGACGCGCCCGGCTCAAAGCCGCACTGACCTCGCAGGGGCTCCAATACCGCAGGACCATGCCACGGCAATGCTTAAGGCGAAGAAAACGCCCGTGGCCGGAATCCGCAGACGCCCGGATCAGGGGATACGACAAGGGCTGTGAGGAAGTGGTGGGCGGTGACGGGTTCGAACCGCCGACACTCGCGGTGTAAACGCGATGCTCTGCCAGCTGAGCTAACCGCCCTCAAGAAGAACAACTCCCGCAACGGCGCGGTCGTCTAAAATAGCACCGGCCGCCACCGAATCAACGGGGGCGGCCGGTCCATTGAAGCAACATGCTTCTCGTATCAGTTCACGGCGTCTTTGAGACCTTTACCGGCCTTGAACTTCGGCTGGTTCGACGCTGCGATTTGGATGGGTTCACCCGTGCGCGGATTGCGGCCTTGGGAGGCTGCGCGCCGGGTAACGTTGAAGGTCCCGAAACCGACCAGGCGAACTTCTTCACCTGACTTCAAGGAATCGGTGATCGCGTCGAAGACACCATCGACCGACTTCGTTGCATCGGCCTTCGACAGGCCCGTCTTGTCGGCGACCACTGCTACCAGATCATTTTTATTCACGTTAAACCCCCCTCCTAAAGTAGGGACAGGATGTGCAGAGAGATAAAGAAACCGCTCCGAGGAGGTGCGAATTGTAAATCGCGGCGCGACGGGGCGTCAACGTGAGAACGGCGGAAAAGCAAGGGTTTTAGCCATTATTAGGCTAAAGACCCCCTGCTTTTCCAAAACGACTCGAAGATTGTCTGTTTTGGATCAGTGCGTGACCACGCCGGAGTGCTCATCGTCGCCTTTGGGCGCCCGAGTCGTTTGCACATCCTCATCCGATTCGTTCCACTCGATCGGCACCAGTTCGTTCACCAGAGCATGTGCCAGGACTTCGTCGCAGTTGGAGACCGGGATGATCTCCATCTTGCGCTTCACGTTGTCGGGAATGTCGGCCAGATCTTTTTCGTTCTCCTGTGGAATGAGAACGGTCTTGATCCCGGCCCGCAACGCCGCCAGCAGCTTCTCCTTCAGGCCGCCGATGGGCAACACGCGGCCCCGCAGCGTCACCTCGCCCGTCATCGCCACTTCGGCGCGGATCGGATTTTGGGTCAGCACCGAGACGATCGCCGTCACCATTGCGATGCCGGCCGAAGGACCGTCTTTCGGGGTCGCGCCCTCGGGCACGTGAACGTGAATGTCGCGCTTCTCGAACAGTGTCGGCTTGATGCCATAGGAGACGGCGCGGCTCTTGGTGAACGATTCAGCCGCCTGGATCGATTCCTTCATCACGTCGCCGAGCTTGCCGGTGGACGTCACCTTGCCCTTGCCGGGCAGCATGACCGCCTCGATCGAGAGCATCTCACCGCCAACCTCGGTCCACGCCAGGCCGGTGGAGACGCCGACCATGTCTTCCAGTTCCGCTTCGCCATAGCGATAGCGAGGCACCCCGGCAAACTTATCGAGGTTGCGCCGGTCCACCTTCACGATCTTGGACTTGCCGATGGCGATTTCCTTGACCGCCTTGCGCACCAGATTGGCGATCTCGCGTTCCAGGTTACGCACCCCGGCTTCGCGGGTGTAGAGACGGATCAGGTCGCGCAGGGCCTGCTCCGAGATCGACCACTCGTCGTCCTTGACGCCGTGATCCTTCTTCTGCTTCGGGATCAGGTAGCGCTGGGCAATCTGCACCTTCTCGTCCTCGGTGTAACCGGGGATGCGGATTACCTCCATGCGGTCGAGCAGCGGCCCGGGCATGCGCAGCGTGTTGGCGGTGGTGACGAACATCACGTCCGAGAGGTCGTAATCGACCTCCAGGTAGTGGTCGTTGAAGTTGCTGTTCTGCTCCGGATCGAGAACCTCGAGCAGAGCCGAAGACGGATCGCCGCGCCAGTCGGCGCCGAGCTTGTCGACCTCGTCGAGCAGGAACAGCGGGTTCGAAGATTTCGCCTTCTTCATCGACTGGATGACCTTGCCGGGCATCGAGCCGATGTAGGTGCGGCGATGGCCGCGCACCTCTGCCTCGTCGCGCACGCCGCCGAGGCTCATGCGCACGAAGTTGCGGCCCGTCGCCCTGGCGATCGACTTGCCGAGCGAGGTCTTGCCGACGCCCGGAGGGCCGACGAGACAGAGGATCGGACCCTTCACCTTTTTCATGCGCTGCTGCACGGCGAGATATTCGAGGATGCGCTCCTTGACCTTCTCGAGGCCATAGTGATCGGCATCCAGAACGTCCTGCGCGAGCTTGATGTTGCGCTTGATCTTGGTGCGCTTCTTCCAGGGAATCGACAGAATCCAGTCGAGGTAGTTGCGCACTACGGTGGCTTCCGCCGACATCGGGCTCATGGAGCGCAGCTTCTTCAACTCCGCCAGGGCCTTCTCGCTGGCTTCCTTGGTCAGCTTGGTGGCCTTGATGCGCTCTTCCAGTTCGGCCATCTCGTCGCGGCCGTCTTCGCCCTCGCCCAGTTCCTTTTGAATCGCCTTCAGCTGCTCGTTCAAATAATACTCGCGCTGAGTCTTCTCCATCTGGCGCTTCACGCGGTTGCGGATGCGCTTCTCGACTTGCAGCACGCCGATCTCACCTTCCATGAAGGCATAGACCTTCTCGAGCCGGTCGCTGACGGTTCCGCTCTCGAGCAGTTCCTGCTTCTCGGGAATCTTCAGCGCCAGATGAGAAGCGACGGTGTCGGCCAGCTTGCTGAAGTCATCGATTTGATTGATCGAGACCAGCACCTCCGGCGGAATCTTCTTGTTGAGCTTGATGTACTGCTCGAACTGCGAGACCACGGTCCGCGCCAGGGCATCGAGTTCGCGGTCGTCGCCGGCATCGTCCTCGACGGCCTCGGCATAGGCCTGAAAGAAGTCCTCGGTGTCGGCGTACTTGGTCAGCCGCGCGCGCTGGCCGCCTTCGACCAGCACCTTCACGGTACCGTCCGGCAGCTTCAGCAACTGAAGCACGGTGCCGATGGTTCCGACCGAGTAGATGTCTGCCGGCGTCGGATCGTCCTGGGCCGCATTCTTCTGGGTGACAAGAAGGATCTGTTTGTCGTCCTTCATGACGTCTTCCAGGGCACGTACCGACTTATCGCGGCCGACGAAAAGCGGCACGATCATGTGCGGGAAGACCACGATGTCGCGCAGAGGCAGCACCGGGAAAAGGTTACCGCGAGCAAGTTCCAACATATTACCTCGTGTGAAACGGAGGGACGTACTATCGTATGCAGACGTGTGACGACAGACGCCTGGTGACCGGACGTCCCAGAATACAAGAATCTGCTTTAAAAATTGTAGATTCCCGCCCGAACTTCAAGGCCCCAGCGCAGGACCTGAGATTGGCGCTTGCAAAACAACCGCTTACGCGCTCGTTCCCACGTCTTCGCGGCGATCGGTGTAAATGTAGAGTGGCTTCGCGCGCCCCTCGACGACCTCCCGATTGATGACGATCTCTTCGACGTTTTCCAGTCCCGGCAGATCGAACATGGGCTCCAGCAGAATGCTTTCCATGATCGAGCGCAGGCCGCGCGCGCCGGTCTTGCGCGCAATCGCCTTGTGCGAAATCGCGCGTAGGGCGTCCTCGGTGAAATCCAGCCGCACGTCCTCCATTTCGAAGAGGCGCTCGTACTGCTTCACCAGGGCGTTCTTGGGCTGGGTCAGAATCTCGATTAGGGCGCCCTCGTCGAGGTCTTCCAGGGTGGCGACCACGGGCAGGCGGCCGACAAACTCGGGAATCAGGCCGAATTTCAGGAGATCTTCCGGTTCGACGTCCTTCAGGACCTCGCCGGTCTGCCGGTCGTCCGGGCCGCGCACGTCGGCGCCGAAGCCGATGGAGGTGCCCTTGCCGCGGCCGGCGATCAGCTTGTCGAGGCCGGCGAAGGCGCCGCCGCAGATGAACAGGATATTCGTGGTATCGACCTGCAGGAACTCCTGCTGCGGGTGCTTGCGGCCACCCTGCGGCGGCACCGAAGCCACGGTGCCTTCCATGATCTTCAGCAGCGCCTGCTGGACGCCCTCGCCCGACACGTCCCGGGTGATCGAGGGGTTGTCGGACTTGCGGCTGATTTTGTCGACTTCATCGATATAGACGATGCCGCGCTGCGCGCGTTCTACATTGTAATCGGCCGACTGCAGCAGCTTGAGGATGATGTTCTCGACATCCTCGCCCACATAGCCGGCCTCGGTCAGGGTCGTGGCGTCGGCCATGGTGAAGGGCACATCGAGAATTCGCGCCAGGGTCTGGGCCAGCAGCGTCTTGCCGCAGCCCGTCGGGCCGACCAGCAGAATATTCGATTTCGCCAGTTCCACGTCCGCCGACTTGGCACCGTGCGCCAGACGCTTGTAATGGTTGTGCACCGCGACCGAAAGCACCCGCTTGGCGTGGTTCTGCCCGATCACGTAGTCGTCGAGAACCGTGCAGATGTCCTGCGGGGTCGGCACCCCGTCGCGCGACTTCACAAGGGTCGTCTTGTGCTCTTCGCGGATGATGTCCATGCACAGTTCGACGCATTCATCGCAGATAAATACCGTCGGACCGGCGATGAGCTTGCGCACCTCGTGCTGGCTCTTGCCGCAGAACGAGCAGTAGAGGGTATTTTTGGAATCGCTGCCGCTTGACTTTGTCATACCGCTACAACTAAGCGCCTGTTCCTAATAAGGCAATGTTAGTCAACCGGCCCGTACCCGCACAATGACAAAAACCGCGGGGCTTGGACTATCCGGGGCGGCGTCACCCGGTTCCTTGGCCAACAAAGCAATTTGAGCCTAATTCGAAGGGCTCAACAATCTATTAACGAAAGCCTTACCTAGTTCCTTTTCATCCCGTCCCCGTGCCGGCGGCGGATCGGGCGGCGCGCCAAACGGTCGGCCCGCCGCGGCGATCTAAAGAGCTAGCTCTTGCCGCCGGCCGGGGTCGGCGATTCGGCCGCCGGGCGTTCGCTGACCACCTCGTCGATCAGCCCGAAAGCCTTGGCCCGCTCCGAATCCATGAAGTTGTCGCGCTCCATGGCCTTCTCGATGGTGTCCATGTCCTGGCCGGTATGCTGAACATAGAGCTGGTTGAGGCGCTGGCGCGTGCGAATGATTTCCTCGGCGTGGATCTGAATGTCCGTTACCTGGCCCTGAAAACCGCCCGAAGGCTGATGGATCATGATCTTCGAGTTGGGCAGCGCGAAGCGCTTGCCCTTGGCGCCGGCCATCAGCAGCAGCGAACCGGCTGAGGCCGCCTGGCCGATGCACACGGTCTGCACGTCGGGGCGGATGTACTGCATGGTGTCGTACATGGCGAGGCCCGCCGTCACCACGCCGCCCGGCGAGTTGATGTAGAAGAAGATGTCCTGGGTCGGATTCTCCGACTCGAGATACAGCAGCTGCGCGCAGATCAGGCTGGCGACGCCATCGTGCACCGGCCCGGTCAGGAAGATGATGCGCTCCTTGAGCAGCCGCGAATAGATGTCGTAGGCGCGCTCGCCCCGGCTGGTCTGTTCGACGACCATGGGAACCAGGGTATTCATGACCGTTTCAGGCAGATCGCTCATGGACATTCCTTGCTGCTAAGAACGCTCGAATCAAGTCTGGTAAGCACATTTAAGGACTGAAAGCGCCCAGGGAAAGCCTCTCGTGGAGTCGCCCGCCACGAAAAGCCTCCCTCACCCGCCGCTCAGGAGTCTTCCTTGTCCGCCGCGCCGCCGCTGGCCGGCGCGTCCTGGCCGCCGGCCTCGTCCTTGGATTTTGCCTTGCCCTTGGCCGCGGCCTTCTTCGCCGGCTGCTTCTTGGCGGGCTTTTTCGGCTTGGCCGCCGCCGCGGCCTCTTTTTCTTCTTCCTCGCGGAGCTGGTCCGGCGACACTTCGCGTTCGCTCACCTTGGCCAGGTCGATGATGAAGTCGATCACCTTGTCCTCGAAGATCGGCGCCCGCAGCTGGGCCAGAGCTTCCGGATTCTTCTGGTAGTACTCGACAACCTGCTGTTCCTGGCCCGGATGGCGCTGGGCCTCCTGGAACAGGGCCCGGTTGACCTCGTCCTGGGCGACTTCGATCTGGTTCATGCGGCCGACCTCGGAGAGCAGCAGCCCGAGACGCACCCGGCGTTCGGCGATCTCGCGGTATTCCACCTTGACCGCTTCGTCGTCCTTGCCCTCGTCGTCCGGGTCGATCCGGCCTTGCTCACGGTCCTGCTCGACCTGATGCCAGATGGCGTCGAACTCCAGATCGACCATGCTTTCGGGCACCTCGAAGTCGTGGCCCTCGGCCAGTTGATCGAGAATCTCGCGCTTCATGCGCATGCGCGACAAACCGTCGTAGTCCTGGCCAAGACGCTCCTTCACCTTGTCCCGCAGGTCGTCGAGCCCTTCGGCCCCCATGGACTTGGCCAGTTCGTCGGTCAGTTCTGCCGCCACGGACTCGCGGATCTCCTTGACCTTGCACTCGAAGACGGCCGGCTGGCCGGACAGCTTCTCGTTGCCGTAACCCTCGGGGAAAGTGACATTGACCGTGCGCTCATCGCCAACCTCGGCGCCGATCAACTGCTCCTCAAAGCCGGCAATGAAGGAGTTGGAGCCGAGTTCCAGGTGGTGGTCCTCGCCGGCCATGCCCGGCAGCGCCTCGCCGTGCACGGTGCCCTTGAAATCGATCACCAGCACATCGCCGGTCTGCGCCGGGCGCGGCGTCTCCAGGGGCTTGGACTCCTTGCGGCTGTCCGCCAGGCGGGTCAAAGCCGACGTGACCTCTTCGTCCGGCACCGCGATCTTCACGCGCTCCAGTTCGATCTTGGAAAAGTCCATCGGCGCGATCTCGGGCAACAGCTCGATGGCCATGCTGTATTCGAGATCTTTACCGTCGTCGAACGAGTCGATCTCGATCTTCGGCTGCACCGCCGGCCGCAACCCGCGCTCGTTGAGCGCCTGGGCCGAGGAATCCGTCACCGCGCGCTCCAGGACCTCCCCCATCACGGAGGGGCCGTAGCGCTGCTTCAACAGCTTGATCGGCGCTTTGCCGGGGCGAAAGCCGGGGATCTTCACGCGCACACTGAGTTCGCGAAGCCGGTTCTCGACTTTCTCACTAATTTCCTTGGCTTCAATGACGATCTTAAAGTCGCGCTTTAAGCCTTCGCTGCTAACTTCAGTGACCTGCATGTTCGGCTAGGCCTTTCTCAGCCTTGTCTTGAAATGGTGGTTCGAGGGGAAACCCTGCTGCCCAACGGGCCGCCGTGACGGGAAACGCTCCTCTGGGAATGTTCCGTGGGAGAAACTCTTAAACCCCGCCTGGCGCTGGTGCGGGCGGAGGGACTCGAACCCCCACGGATTGCTCCACTGGTACCTAAAACCAGCGCGTCTACCAGTTCCGCCACGCCCGCGCCTACCGCGGAGGGCCGATGTATAACATCGCAGCCGGTCACGCAATAGCAACGGCAAAGCGCCGGCGCGGCGAAACTCTTTGGGAAAGCCGGGCCTGCGGGGCCGTGGAACCGGGACTGCACGAAAAGCGGGGTCAGGGGGAGCCGAACCTCGGTCCGGTCTGAGGCTCCGGTCGGAAGCTTATGAGCCGATCGGCTCGCGAAAGTGCTCCAGGAAGCACTTCATGCCGAGCACCCGGGGACCGTCCTCGAACGGCCGATGGCCGGGTTTGTCGATGCGCAGGTCATAGCGCACATGGGTCATGCCGAGGATCTCGCAAAGGCCGATGACCGTCGCCGTCTCGAGGCGCCCGCTGCCGTTGTCGTAGCGGAACATCCGGCCGGCTCTGATCTCGGTGGGGTTGGCGCCCTTGCGCGAGAACAGGCTGCGGCGCTCACCCTGGCCGCTGAGCGCGCCGGACAGCGACTGCCAAAAGCCGGTGGCGCGCTGTGGCGTCTGCGCCGTCGACCGATCTTTGATTTGCCGCGTGTTCAACATGATGTCCGAGACTTTAGGGCTAAATCTTTGACATAGGATTAATCTCTGGAAACCACCCTGCCCGACGTCCCGCTGCAGATCTTGGCGAGGCGGCGCCGGTCACGCGTCCGGCTTTTCGCGCGTAATGGCGTCTCGGAAGCGCTCGGTGAAGGTCTCCAGGCCGAGGGTCCGGCGCTCTTCGTACTTGGCGAGGCGCGCGCGCTCGACCGAGACATCGTAGGTCACGTGCGGAATGCCCAAGGCATCGGGGCCGACATCGACCACCTTGGCGACTTCGACGATATTGCCTTCATGGGCCAATTTGTAGACGGAACCGACCTTTATGCAGTCCGCCTTCAACGGTGATTTAAACCAGTGTTCTGCGAGCATGATCTCAATACCTTTTCAATCAAGGCCTGCCCCCGAGCTAACAGTCCTCGCCTGTTACGATTGTGTAGTCTGCCTGACAGGAGTGAAGCTTCCGTTAACGATTATCTCGGAACTATCTAAAATTGTTAGATAAATTGGAATCGCCCACAGGCTTCGGATGAAATTCCTAGAGTCCGGCCAAAACCTCAGGTAGGGCCTCCGGCAAGTCTTCCGCAACGAGCCCCGCTCCACACAGTTCCGCCGCGCTGCCGTGCATCCAGACGGCGGCTGAAGCCGCCTCGAAGGCCGCCATCTTCTGAGCCAGCAGCCCGCCGATCATGCCGGCCAGCACATCGCCGCTGCCCGCGGTCGCCAGCCACGGCGGCGCCGACGCGTTGATCGAGGACCGGCCGTCCGGCGCCGCCACGACGCTATCGGCCCCCTTCAGGACCACCACGGCGCCGGATCTCTCGGCGGCGGCCCGGGCGCGCTCCAGGCGGTTGCCCGCGACATCGGGGAACAGGCGGTGGAATTCGCCGTCATGGGGGGTAAGCACCACCGCAGCTTCGGGCGCGCCGGCGATCACGCGCCACAACGCCGCGGGGTCGTCCTGAAACACGGTCAGCGCATCGGCGTCGAGGACCACACGCCGCCCCGCCTCAACCGCCGCCACGGCGCGCTTTCGGGTCTCGGCGGTCACACCATTGCCCGGCCCGATCAGGACGGCGTTGCGCCGCCGGTCCGCCAAGGCAGCGGCGAAATCGCCCGGCGCCGGAAGTACGAGCGTGATGACCCCGGGATTGGACACCGCGTAGATCGGCAGGCTGGCGGCATCGCAGGTCACGGAGACGAGTCCGGCACCGGCCCTGAGGCCGGCACGACTGGCCAGCTGCGCGGCGCCGGTCGTCTCGACGCCGCCGGAGACCAGAAGATGGCCGGCGTCGTACTTGTGCGCATCGAGCAGGCGCCACGGAAAACCGGCGCGCCAGAGGGCCGGCCCGTTTTCCGCCGTCACAGGGCCCATCCGGTCGAGCACCGCCGCGGGGATGCCGATGTCCGCGAGAATCACTTCTCCACAGTAAAATCGCGAAGGAACAAGGAGGTGCGCCGGTTTTTTGCGAAAAAAGGTTACTGTTTTTTGCGCCTCGAAAGCCAGTCCGGCGAGCGGCGCGGCGGCATCGCCCGGCAGCCCGCTCGGCACATCGACGGCGACCACCGGCAGCTCGAGCTCCCGGGTCAGGCGGGCCAGTGCCGCCGCTTGGCCGTCAAGCGGACGGGACAGCCCGGCACCGAACAGCGCATCGACCACCAGTTCACCGGGTGCCGGCTGCACGTCGACCAGGGGCAGGACCGGCCCCGGCCACAGGCGCGCCGCCGCCGCGGCATCTCCCTGCAGCGCCGCCGCCGGACCCAGCAGGGCCAGACGCACCGGCCAGCCGGCCGCCGTGAGGTGGCGGGCCGCCACGAAGCCGTCGCCGCCGTTGTTGCCCGGACCGCAGAGCACCAGCACCGGGCAGGGCCGCCGCCGGTCCATGACCGCCCCGGCCACGGCGGCCCCCGCCGCCGCCATCAGTGCCTGGCCACTCTTACCCGCGGCCACGGCGAGGCTGTCGGCCTGGTACATCTGCTGCGTCGTCAGGACCGCCAGATCGCTGGGCCGCGCGGCCGCTTTCATGGGCGCCCGGCCGCCGCCTGCAGGTCGGCGACACCGGCGAGCGCGCCGTCACGCAGGAAAACGATGTCGGCATCCGCCAGCACCAGGTCATAGCCGGCTTCGTAGAGGGCCCTGGCCGGGCGTTCGGGTGTCGGAATGGCGCCCAGCAGGCGGTCCGCGGCCTTGGCCTCCCGCTCGACCTCGGCGATGGCCGCGCGTACGTCCGGGTGGTCGGGCTCGCCCATGTGGCCAAGACTGGCGGAGAGATCGAAGGGCCCGATGAAGATCATGTCGAGCCCGCCGACCGCGGCGATTCCGGCGGCCGCTTCGACCGCGGCGCCGGTCTCGATCTGGCAGATCACCAGCAGGTCCTCGGCGATATCGCGTACATAGCCGCGCCAGTCGCGGCCATAGCCGGAGGCCCGTACGATCGGCGCGGCCATGCCACGGACCCCGCGCGGCGGATAGTGGCAGGCCGCCACGGCCGCCTCGGCCTCTGCCGGCGAATTGACCGCCGGGATCATGACGCCCTGGGCGCCGCCATCGAGGGTTCGCTTGATCCAGGCCGGGTCGTTGGCGGGTACGCGCACCAGTGGCGTACAGGCGCCGGCCGACATGGCCCGCATGACGGCGATGGCGTCGCCAAGGTCGCCGGCGCCGTGCTCGAGATCGATCATGGCGCAGTCGTAGCCGGCCGCCGCCATGACCTCCGCCGCGGCCGGGCTGAACAGTTCCGACCAGAACCCGTTGGCGGCCAATCCGGACCGCATCCTCGACTTCAATGACTGGGTCACCGCGCCTCTATCCTCCTGTGGTTCATCCCGCGCCGTTTTCCGGCGGTCTGCGGGCGCCAGCTTAGCCGCAAGCGGTCAAGCCGCGATAGGGCCGAGCCGTCCGGGCGGCGCCGGCCTGTGACGGTCGCCGGGCAGAGAGGTCTTCGTGGAGTTTTTCTTGCGCAGCAACATCTACGGCGGCCCTCCCCGCCGTGCCGCCGCCGCAGCCAAACAAAAGTTGAATGTAGATGGTAATGAACTGGAATCGTTTCATGGCCACAAGCATGCCACAGGCGCGATTCATGAACGTCGCTACTTGGCGTCTTCCAGAAAACAAAAAATACGACGACCATTTTCTATTTATTTATTTGTAGTTCTTTATGGCAAAGAAATATTTTAATCCTTTATAAGTAAACTGTTTCACGTGAAACGCCGACCCGTAGATTTGCTTTACGGAATATTAAGTTTTTTACTTTATGTTTTCTTAATCCCTGATTAACGCCTTGAAGAGGCCCGCGGTTCACGTGCGTTTTTCGATCCGAGCGCCCCGACTCCTTCCTCAAGTCATCTACTCCATACCCGCCCGGTGGCATGAGGGTCGCCGCCGCTGCCGTGCCGCCGCGGGCCTGCTCGCCCTCCTGATCTCGTCCGGGCCCGCCTTAGCCGAAAACTTCGACGTCGCCGTGCAGGGCAGCGAGGTTCCCTTTGGCGAGTTCTCCGCCCTGGCCGATGTCGGGGGTGTCGTTTTGTCGGCCCGCCACCGCGAGTACCTGACCTATCTGAACCGCGCCTATGTGAAGGATGACAAACCGGAGAATCCCCTGCAGCGCCGCAGCGATTTCGAAAGCACGGCCGCCGTGGATCTGGCTTCGGAACTTGAAATGCCCCTAAGTCTCGGCATCGCCGTGGAGCAATGGCAATCCGGGGCGCTCGATCTGCGGATGACCGGGCGCGGTGGGCTTCGCCTGCCCGGTCTGGCGATCGATCACCGCCTGACGATCACCACCAGTTTCGCGGCGGACGGGCAGCGCCACCGCAGCGGCACGGGACAACTGGCTCTGGGGTTCGATTTCCTCGGAGGAGTCCAGGAGGGTATCGTCGAGTACGATGCCGCGCCCATCGCCCAGATCACCGCCTATCGCCTCAACTCCGATTGGCGCTTTGGTGCCGATGGTGCCGCCCTCGTGAGCGTTGGACACCGCCCGCTGACCGCGGTCTCAGAGGCCCGCGTCGGACTGCGGCGGACGGTCGGCCCGTTCCGCCTGACCACAGACGTCGCCGCCGACAGCCTGGGGGCCTACAGTATCGGTGTGAGTGTGACACTGGACTTGGGCGCGACTCCGGCGCCGTCCGCCTGGCGCCTGTCGTCGATGCTGGCGGACCTGCGGGCCGCTACGGCGCCGCGGCCCGGCTTCCTCTCCCTGAACCAGACGGTCGCGGGCGATTAGACCCTGCGACGCCGCTTTCGAAGACGCGCCTCAGGCGGTTTCGACATGATGATAGCTATGAAAGGTCTCCAGGCGCTTCAGCACGGTATTCAGGCGGTTCTGGGCGGAGGCTATCTCGTTAGCGATCAGGCTCAGTTCCTGCCGCAGCAGTTGTACTTCATCGCCAATCGCCTCGCTGGGGCCCTCGCCAAATCCGGTCAGCAGCCAGGTGGGGCTCACTCCGAGGGCGCCGGCGATCATGGTCAGCTTGTTCGAGCGCGGCTCGGAGCGGTCATTCTCCCAGCCCTGCCAAGTTATCGTTTTGACGCCGAGCCGGCGGGCGGCCTGAGCGACGCTGAAGCCGGAGGCTTCGCGGGCCCGCCCGATGCGGCCGCCGATGGTGTCTGACTGGTCGATGTCGCTGGTCTCGTGTCGCTCGCTGAAGATGACGTATCCTCCTGAGAATATTGGACTCACAAAACGGCAGTGGCGGCCACGAACTCTGTCACGGACGCGGGGTGAAGGCGTTTTTGGGTAGACCCGAAGCTTATGCGCCAGGGCCGCATTGTCAACCGGAGCGGTCATGCGGCAGGGCTGGATTTCAAATTTGAGCGGCAAGCTTCGCGTCGCCGCCGCGCCACGGCGCGGAGGCGAATTTCACCATTCAAACGGAAGCTTGGGGTGGCTGACGGGGGTTGAACCCGCGACCTCCGGTACCACAAACCGGCGCTCTAACCAACTGAGCTACAGCCACCACAGAGAAAATACCGCCGTGCCTCGGCTTGGCGGGACGCCGGAGGGGCGTGTTTAGACCCCGGACCGGCAGCCGTCAAGAGCGCGCTCGGCCGCGGCGTTTCGATTTTCTGGCAGCTTGCGGGCGGCGCCCCCGGTGACCTAGTCTCAGCAAAATTTCCGAACACAGGGACAAGTCAGGAGGGGCGGAAATGCTCAAGACCGCGGCCGCGATCGCGCGGCTCGGCACCGAAAGCGCCTTTGAGGTGCTGGCCCGCGCCAAGCAGCTCGAGGCCAAGGGCCAGGACATCGTCAACCTGGGCATCGGCCAGCCGGACTTCAAAACCCCCGGGCATGTCGTCGAGGCGGCGGCGCAGGCCCTGCGCGACGGCCATCACGGCTACACGCCGGCCAACGGCATCCTGGAGCTGCGCGAGGCGGTGGCCGAAGACCTGGAACTGCGCCACCGGGTCGCGGTCAGTCCGGACAACGTGGTCGTGGTGCCCGGGGGCAAGGTCACCATGTTCTTCGCCGTGCTGATGTTCGGCGAGCCGGGCGCCGAAATCCTCTACCCCAATCCGGGCTTTCCGATTTACGAGTCGGTGATCAACTTCTCTGGCGCCACGGCGGTGCCGATCCCACTGCGCGAGGACAGCGGTTTCGCCTTCTCCGCCGAGGAAGTGCTGAGCCTGATCACGCCACGCACCCGCCTGATCATCCTCAACAGCCCGGCGAACCCGACCGGCGGGGTGGTGCCACGCGAAGAGGTCGACCGCCTCGTCGCCGGGCTCGAGGCCCACCCGCAGGTCGCCATCCTGTCCGACGAGATCTACAGCCAGATGCTCTACGACGGGCGCGAGCACGTTAGTCTGCTGCAGTATCCGCAATTGCGCGACCGGGTGATCATGCTCGACGGCTGGAGCAAGACCTACGCCATGACCGGCTGGCGGCTGGGCTTCGCGGTCTGGCCCAAGGCCCTGGTGGAGATCGCCACGCGCCTTGCCATCAACTGCCATTCCTGCGTCAACGCCGCGGCCCAGTACGCCGGGATCGCCGCCCTGCGCGGTCCGCAGGACGCGGTGGCGGAGATGATGTCGGCCTTCGACATGCGCCGGCGCACGATCCACCGCGCCCTCAACGACATCCCGGGCATCTCCTGCATCGAGCCGGCGGGCGCCTTCTATGCTTTCCCAAACATCTCCGGCACCGGCATCGCGGCCAAGACCCTCGAGGTCGAGCTGTTGGAAAAGGCCGGCGTGGCGACCATCGCCGGCACCTCCTTCGGGCGCCATGGCGAAGGCTATCTGCGGCTCTCCTATGCCAATTCCCAGGACAACATCCGCAAGGCCCTGACCCGCATCGCCGAGCACCTGGCGGAACGGGAGGCCCGTTCCGCTTGATTAGTTTGCGTGCAAACTGCTTAGTTCTTGTGCAGCGTCGGCCGACATTGAGCCGTCAGGCTCGGGATGTTTCCGCCGATGCTCGGGACCAGACCACGATAGGAGGACTTGGCACGGCGCGTGCTTACGCGAGAGTGGATACTGCTTCGCCGGCCCTCGCGGACCGGCTGGCAGATATTCGAGTGAGCAGCATCCAGTTCGATACACCCATTTCAGATCCACGGGACCCAAACACGCGATGAAGAAGATCGAAGCGATCATCAAGCCGTTCAAGCTCGACGAAGTGAAGGAAGCGCTGCACGAGGTCGGCATCAAAGGCATCACGGTGACCGAGGCCAAGGGCTTCGGACGCCAGAAGGGCCACACCGAACTCTATCGCGGCGCCGAATATGTCGTCGACTTCCTGCCCAAGGTGAAGGTCGAGGTGGTCCTGGAGGACGACCTCGTCGAGCGCGCCGTCGAGGCCATTCAACAAGCCGCCCACACCGGGCGCATCGGCGACGGCAAGATCTTCGTCAGCGCGATCGAGGAATCCATCCGCATTCGCACCGGGGAGCGCGGCGCGGCCGCCGTCTAGGACGGTGCGGGGGGCCCGGCAAGGAACCGGGACTTCCCGGTCGGGTCCAAGATCAATCACGGTATTTGAAAAACGGAAAGAGCATCCATGTCAGACGCCAAAACTATCCTAGAGATGATCAAAGAGAAGAACATCGTCTACGTCGACTACCGCTTCACGGATCCGCGCGGCAAGTGGCAGCACCTTGCCATGCACGTCGACGCGGTCGATGAAGACGCCCTGAGCGAAGGCATCATGTTCGACGGTTCGTCGATCGCCGGTTGGAAGGCGATTAACGAGTCCGACATGATCCTGCGGCCGGACCTGAACTCCGCGGTCGTCGATCCCTTCTGCAACCTTCCGCAGCTGATTCTCTTCTGCAACATCGTCGAGCCCTCGACCGGCCAGCTTTACAACCGCGATCCGCGCTCGACGGCGGTGCGCGCGCAGGAGCACCTGAAGGCGACAGGCATCGGCGACACCTCTTTCTGGGGACCGGAAGCCGAGTTCTTCGTGTTCGACGACGTGCGTTTCGATGTCTCGTCGAACCAGACCTTCTACTTCCTGGACTCCGACGAGGGGCCCTACAACACCGGCTCGGTCTTCGAGGAAGGCAACATGGGCCACCGTCCGGGCATCAAGGGCGGTTACTTCCCGGTACCGCCGGTCGACTCATCGATGGACCTGCGCGGCGAGATGCTGAAGGTCATGGCCGAGATGGGCCTGGCCGTCGAAAAGCACCACCACGAAGTGGCGCCCGCGCAGCACGAACTGGGCACCAAGTTCCAGGCCATGGTCACCGCGGCCGACCACATGCAGATCTACAAGTATGTGGTTCAGCAGGTCGCCCATCAGTACGGCAAAACGGCGACCTTCATGCCTAAGCCGGTGGCCGGCGACAACGGCTCGGGCATGCACACCCACCAGTCGATCTGGAAGGACGACAAGCCGCTGTTCGCCGGCGACGGCTATGCCGGCCTGTCGGAAATTTGCCTCCACTACATCGGCGGCATCATCAAGCACGCCAAGGCGCTGAACGCCTTCACCAACCCCTCGACCAACAGCTACAAGCGGCTGATCCCGGGCTTCGAAGCGCCGGTGCTGCTCGCCTACTCGGCCCGCAACCGCTCGGCCTCCTGCCGTATTCCCTACGGCGAGAGCCCCAAGGCCAAGCGCGTCGAGGTCCGCTTCCCGGATCCGACCGCCAACCCCTACCTGGCCTTCGCGGCGATGCTCATGGCGGGCCTCGACGGCATCAAGAACAAGACCCATCCGGGCGATCCGATGGACAAGGACCTCTACGATCTGCCGCCGGAAGAACTGGCCGGCGTGCCGACCGTCTGCGGTTCCCTGCGCGAAGCCATGGAGGCCCTCGAGGCCGACCACGACTTCCTGCTGGCCGGCGATGTATTCAGCCAGGACCAGATCGACTCCTACATGGACTTAAAGTGGGAAGAGATCTACGAGTTCGAGCACGCGCCGCACCCGGTCGAGTTCAAGATGTACTACTCGGTCTGACCCAACGCCGCGGCCTCGCCGCCGCGCCATGGAAAGCGCCCCGCCGGCAACACGCCGGCGGGGCTTTTTCTTGGCCCATTCGCCGCGCCGCCGCGACCCGGGTTGATTAACAAACAGTAAATCGATCGCGGAGATCACAGAAGCGGTCCAATGCCACCACAATCTCGCCGCGAAGCGATCACGCAGCCAACACAACTCCGAATCGGAACAGCTCTGTAAGGTGCGCCGCCGGTTGCCGATGGCGGCGCGGCGCGGCGCGAAGAAGAAACGATTCATCAATAATTATTTATGAAAAGTGAAGTATCAAATCTGATTATTCCGAAATTCCTAATTAATTATTAAAATATTCCAAATATCCCCTTCTTCTCTTTTTGATGTCATACAAACGCCTTCAATAGAACACGCCTGAATCTCAAGTAACAGGCTACATTCCGATCAATCGAACTGCCACCTTCGGAGTAGCTTGTGCTGTCAAGACGACACCTTGTACTGGGCCTCGGCGGCCTCGCCGCCGGCCTTGTAGCCCCCAACCCAGTGCAATCGGCCATCATTGGCCTGCAAGGTCCCCTGCCGTCCTCTTCCACCATGTCCGCCGGCAAACTGATCCCGGCGCCCGCCGCCTGGCTCAGCCTGCTGCGCCGCCACCCCGAGCTCGCCCCGAAAGAGGCGCCGTTCGTTCCGGTTCAACTTTCCGTCGCCCGCGCGGCTCAGTTGGTCAAGGTGAACAAGGAAGTCAACAAGGAGATCACGTTCCGCGACGACACGCGCGGCGCCGATCTCTGGCAGGTCGGCGTTCGGGAGGGAGATTGCGAGGACTACGCGATCCGCAAGCTCCAGGTCCTGGTCGAGGGCCATGGCTTTCCCCGGGGCGCCCTCACCCTCGCGGCCTGCCGCCTGGAGAGCGGCCGGGGCCACGCGGTGCTGCTGGTGCACAGCGACCGCGGTGTCTATGTGATGGACAACTTGGCCTACCGGGTGACGCCCTGGCGCGCCCTGCCCTACAGCTGGGTCGCCCGTGAAGAGCCCGGCGCGCCCTTCCTGCTGTGGCGCAATCTGACCGTCTGACGGAGCATCACCAGCGAATGCCGCCCTGCGTCGCGGCCAGGCCGCGCGTCAGCGCCGCCCTGTCCGCGACGCCGCCCAGGGGCCGAATGGCCAGATCGATGCGTCTGGCCGCATCGTAACCCTGCGCCGCCCAACCGTCGGGCGCGCTGCCGTAGGCATCGGAAAACCGCTGCTGGAAGCTGCCGGCGGCACCGCCCAACGTCGGCTCCTGCCGCCATGCCGCGGCGTTGGGTACCTTGCCGGGTTCCAGCAGGACGGCGTCTCCGCCGCCGGCGGCGCGCAGCGGGGCAAGCTCCGCCGGCACGCCGATGGCGACCACAATGTCGGGCGCAGCGGCCCCGACCTCGCCCCCCGGCGTCCGAGCCGCCGCCGCCTCGGCGGAAAACTCGACCATCCCGATGTAGACGTCCAGGCCGCCCAGGTGGCCGTCCGATTCCTCGTTGGCGTGTCCGTCGCGCTCGCGTGTCGCCAGCCGGAACCCGCGATAGGCCGAGGCCAGAACCGCGTCGCTGTCGGGCCCGCCCGGCGCCACCAGGGCGACACGGAAACTGTGGGCGAGAGCGACCCCGGAGGCCCACGGCCCGAAGCACAGCAGTGTCAGCAGCAATGCCGCCAAGCGCGATAAGCGGAAGGTAACGTCCATTGTCCTGCCCTTCATCGTTGACCATGGTCGAGGCCAGCAGTGAAACCACAGCGATGACCTTGCGGCAGCGCCGGGTCTCACCGCCGCAGCTCGACGCGGAAGCTGGCGCCGCCGTCACCGTGTACCGAATCGTGCGCCCGGATGACGACCGCCGGCACCTCGGGCGGGATCACCACGCCGCCGAGCGCGCGGGTGAAGGGCTGCTCGTTCTCATGGGGATGCAGCAACACCCGGGTGCCGAGCACGCGCCCCTCCGGCGTTTCCACCTGCCAGCGGTCGGCATAGTGATCCCAGCCCTCGTCGCCATGAGCGACGGTTACGCGAAAGCGCCAGGTGCCGTCGCTTTCCCGTGCCGCCTCGGCGCCCATGACGTCGGCTTCGCCGGCCACGGCGGCGCCGCTGGACAGGACGGCGGCGCTGGTCAGGGCGGCGGCACTGGGCAGGGCGAGCGCAAGACAGGCAGCGGCGATCCGTTTCATGGGGCTGTTTCCCTGTCGTGAAACACCAACCCTTCGGCTTCCTCCGGCACCGGGCGCGGCTTGCCGGCCTCGTCGATGGCGACAAAGGTGAAGGTGCCTTGGGTGACCTTGACCCGCTCGCCGTGGCGCCCGCGGAGCGCCCAGGCCTCGATATGGATGGCGATGGAGCTGCGCCCGACCCGAAGAATGTCGGCGTAGGTGCAGAGCACGTCGCCGACGAAGACCGGGCGGTGGAAGGTCATGGCGTCGACGGCCACGGTGGCGACCCGTCCGGCGGCGCGCTGCCCCGCGGTGATGCCGCCGGCAATATCCATCTGCGACAGCACCCAGCCGCCGAAGATGTCGCCGCTGGGGTTGGCGTCGCCCGGCATGGCAAGCGTTCGAGTCGCCAGTTCGCCGCGCGGTTGATCGTGGTCAGCGGTCATCGAAATCCCTGCAAAACATGGAAAGAAGACCTCTCGCTAACTGGGTGTCGGGCCTCTATATAGGCTACCCTACTCCATCGGCGATTCTCTTGTCCCGAGTCGCCTGCGTCCGGAGCCGGCCTCCGGACACCACAGCTTCGTTGATAGCACAGGCCAAGATGACGGACCTCTTCGAATCGGCACCCAGAAAATCGTCAGCCCAGCAATCCGGCTACTCGGCCAAGGACATCGAGGTCCTGGAGGGCCTGGAACCCGTGCGCCGGCGCCCCGGTATGTACATCGGCGGCAGCGACGAGCGCGCCATGCACCACCTGGTGGCGGAGGTGCTGGACAATTCCATGGACGAAGCGGTGGCCGGTCACGCGAGCCGCATCGAACTGGAGCTGAAAGCCGGCAACGTCGTCATCGTCAGCGACAACGGGCGCGGCATTCCCGTCGATCCGCATCCCAAATTCAAGACCAAGTCGGCGCTGGAGGTGATCCTCACGACGCTGCATTCCGGCGCCAAGTTCTCACAGAAGACCTACGCCACTTCGGGCGGCCTGCACGGGGTCGGCGTTTCGGTGGTCAACGCGCTTTCCGACGAGATGACCGTCGAGGTGGCGCGCGACCAGAAGCTCTACGAGCAGAGCTACAGCAAGGGCAAGCCCAAGACCAAACTCACCAAGGGCAAGCCGGTGAAGAACCGGCGCGGCACCACCATCCAATTCCACCCCGACCCGTCGATCTTCGAGAAGGACGCGGCCTTCCGCCCGGCGCATCTCTATCGCATGGCGCGCTCCAAGGCCTATCTCTACCGCGGCGTGGAGATCCGCTGGTCCTGCGACAAGAGTCTGCTGGCCAAGGGCGACGCGACGCCGGAGAAGGAGAACATCCACTTCCCCAACGGTCTCTCCGACTTTCTCGCGGCGACCCTGGACAAGCGCAAGACCCTGACGCCCGAGCCTTTCGTCGGCGAGGCCAAGTTCAGCGGCGAACAGGGCCGCGTCGAGTGGGCGATCTCCTGGCCGCTGGACGAAAACGGTTTCCTCAATTCCTACTGCAACACCGTGCCGACGCCCGAAGGCGGCAGCCACGAAGCCGGCCTGCGCAGCGGCCTGTTGAAGAGCATCAAGGCCTACGCCGATCTGGTCGGCAACAAGAAGGCCGGCAACATGAACGCCGACGACATCTGCGGCGGCGCCTGCGCCATGCTGTCGCTGTTCATCGGCGACCCGCAGTTTCAGGGCCAGACCAAGGAGAAGCTGGCCACGACGGCGGCCACCAAGCTGGTCGAGACCTCGATCAAGGATCACTTCGACCACTGGCTGTCGGGCCATCCGGACCGCGCGCGCCTGCTGCTCGAGCGCATCGTCGAGCGCTCCGACGAGCGGCGGCGGCGCCGCGAGGAGAAGGAACAGAGCCGCAAGTCCGCGACCCGGCGCCTGCGCCTGCCCGGCAAGCTGTCGGACTGCAGCCGCAACCGCTCGGAAGGCACCGAGATCTTTCTGGTCGAGGGCGATTCGGCCGGCGGCTCGGCCAAGCAGGCGCGCTCGCGCGAGACCCAGGCGGTGCTGCCCCTGCGCGGCAAGATCCTCAATGTCGCCAGCGCCTCGGCCGATAAGCTGAAAGGCAACCAGGAGATCGCCGACATCTCGCTGGCGCTCGGCTGCGGCACCCGCGGCAGCTTCGATCCCGACAAGCTGCGCTACGAGCGCGTCATCATCATGACCGACGCCGACGTGGACGGCGCCCACATCGCCGCGCTGCTCATCACCTTCTTCTATCGCGAGATGCCGGGGCTCATCGAGAGCGGCCGGCTCTACCTGGCGCAGCCGCCGCTCTACCGCCTGACCCAGGGCGGCGACAGCGTCTATGCCATGGACGACAAGGAGCGCGAGAAGCTGACCAAGTCGCACTTCAAGGGCCGCGGCAAGATCGAGGTGAGCCGCTTCAAGGGCCTCGGCGAGATGCCCGCCAGGCAGTTGAAAGACACCACCATGGACCCGAAAAAGCGCACCCTGCTGCGCGTCACCATCGTCGGCGACAAGGACAAGAACCCGGCCGCCGAGGAGAAGAAGGCGGCCGACATCATCGAACGCCTGATGGGCCGCAAGCCGGAAATGCGCTTCGCCTTCATCCAGGAAAACGCCCGCTTCGCCCACGACCTGGACGTGTAGGCCAAAAACACCGGCCGCAAAGACCTTTACTCCGCCGCTCGCAAGCGCGCCCCGGATGTGTTAGACGGGCACGACCCTCAACCGACCCGGCCCGATGACCGTTAGCTGGCGATGACCAAAGCCTTTGCCCCGATCACCGCCCTGCTGCTCAGCGTCGCGCTGCTGCTGATGGGCAACGGCCTGCAGGGCACCCTGCTGCCGGTGCGGGCCAATATCGAAGCTTTCTCGGCAATCGATATCGGCGTGCTCGGCTCCTCCTACTTCGGCGGCTTCGCCGCCGGCTGCATCCTCGGGCCGCGGCTCATTCGCCGCGCCGGGCACATCCGCACCTTCGCCGCGCTGGTCGCCATCGCCTCCTGCGTGGTGCTGCTGCACTCGCTGTTCCTGAGCCCGGTGCTGTGGTGGGGCCTGCGCGCCACGACCGGCTTCTGCTTCGCCGTGCTCTACATGGTCATCGAAAGCTGGCTCAACGAAAAGTCGACCAACGAGACCCGCGGTTTCGTCTTCTCGCTCTACACCATCATCAACCTGACCGTCATCACCATCGGCCAGCTGATGCTCGGCCTCGACCGGCCGGAAGACTTTCCGCTGTTCCTCTTGGCCTCGATCCTGGTGTCTCTGGCCGCGGTGCCGATCGCCCTGACCACGGCCGAGGCCCCGGCCCCGGTACAGTCCGTCAAGATCCGCCTGAAGCATCTCTACAAACTATCGCCGGTCGGCGTCACCGGCTGCCTGGTGGTGGGGCTCGCCAACGGCTCCTTCTGGGCCCTCGCCCCGGTCTTCGCCCAGAACAAAGGCGCCTCGACCTGGGGCGTCGCCGTCTTCATGAGCGTCGCGGTCATCGCCGGCGCCCTCGGGCAGTATCCGCTGGGCCGGCTGTCCGACAAGATGGACCGGCGCCGCGTCATCATCGCCGCCACCTGCGGCGCCGCCCTCGCCGGCCTGGCCATCGTGATTTTATCGCCGCCCTCGGGCATTCCTCTGTTGGCGCTGGTGTTCTGCTTCGGGCTCTTCGCCTTCCCGGTCTACGGGCTCTGCGTTGCCCATATGAACGACTACGTGGCCTCCGACGGCTACGTCGAGGCGGCCAGCGGCCTGCTGCTGGTCTTCGCCCTGGGAGCCGTCGCCGGTCCGGTCGTGACCTCGACGCTGATCCGCTTCTTCGGCCCGGACGCGCTCTTTGCGACCACCGCCGGGTCGCAGCTTTTCCTGGCCGCCTTCGCCCTGCATCGCATGCGCAAGCGCGCCCCGGCGCCAAAGGAGGAGCATGTCGCCTTCTCCGAATCGATGACCCTGGCGCAGACCGTCTCCACCGTCGATACCCTGGCCGACGGCGAACCCCCGCCCGGCCGCCCGCCCGACAAGCCAGCCGAAACACCGCCCGCCAACTGACGGCAGCGGGGAGAAACTCAGCCCTCAGCGATCCGCAAGCAGCCAGCGGCGCAGCGCGGCGGTCACCTCCGCCGGGCGCTCCAAAGACGACAGATGACCGCAGTCCTCGATCACTTCCAGGCGCGCGCCGGCGATGCCGGCGGCCATGACCCGATGATCGGCCAGCGGCGTCAGGACATCCTGGCGCCCGCAGAGCACCAGGGTCGGAACTCGGATGGCGGTCAGCGTCGGGGTCTGGTCGCGCCGGCCCATGATGGCCTTTTGCTGAGTGACGAAGGCCTGCTTGCCGACGTTCTCCGCCATGGCAATCACCGTATCGGTAAGCGCCTTGTCGCCAAGGCGGCCCTCGTGAATGAACAGCGGCAGCAGGCGCGGCGTCACGCCCTTGAACCTGCCCTTCTGCGCCAGCTCGATGAGGCCGCGGCGGCGCGACAGCTCTTCCTTGCCGTCGGGTTGCGGCCGGGTGTCGAGCAGGGCCAGGCGGGTCACCCGCTGTGGCGCCGTCGCCATGATCTCGAGGGCGACGTAGCCGCCCATGGAGAGGCCGGCCAGGGCGAAGCGCTGCGGCATCGCCGCCAACACGCTCTCGGCCATGGCGGCGACGGTCGCCTGGGTGGTGAAGTCGGCGACCTCGCAATCGGCGATATCGGAAAGGCCGGCGACCTGCGGCTGCCACAGGGCGGCGTCGCAGAGCAGGCCAGGCAGCAGCGCGAGGGGTGCTTTGTCGGTCATGGTCGCTTGCGGTGGTGAAAGAAAGCGAACGGCAGGTGAGCGGCCTACTCTGGCCGAAAGAACTCAGGAGAACAATGCCCGGCCGGCGCGGCAACCGCCGCGCGCAGGTCGGCCGACAGGCTGGCGCTGTCGGTGATCGCGGCCCCTGCCCGGGCCATGCGGGCCAGGGCTGCGCGACGGTTGAGATCGGCCCGGGAGGCGACCGCATCGCCGAGCACGGTAACGGCGACGCCCGTCGCCAGCAATCCAAGCACGGTTTGCAGCACGCAGACATGCGCTTCCATGCCGGCGACGAAGCAATGCCTGAGACCCCGCGCCCGCAGCGCCGCCACGAAGCCGGCTTCGCGGGTCGCGGCAAAATGGATCTTCTCAATAATCTCTTCGGCTGCCAGGCCCAGGCGCAGTTCCGGCACCGTGGGTCCCAGGCCCCGCGAATACTGTTCGGTGGCAAGTATCGGCAGTCCGGCCCGTCTGGCTTCTTCGATGAGGCGGGCAATCCGTGGCACGACCCGGGGCGTTTCCGGGATCGCCAGGGCCAGGCACCCCTGGAGATCGACCAGAAGAAGAGCCGCCCCCTTGTATGTGCCGATCGGATGCACTACATCCTGTGTCGAAATATTAACCATTTAAGTCGCAGGATATAGGAACATTATTTCACGGCCAATGGTGACGCGATGTTCCGCCAAAGAATTTCTCCAGTTAATTGGCAGTTGTCATTGACAAATCAGGCCTGAAACCTATCATCCCGGCCAAGTTCGATTGCCAGTAGATCAATCGACACCGCGACTTCAAACCGAAAACGGATTGCATGACGTTCGAAGATCTTGGACTGAGTCCAGAGGTCCTTAGGGCCGTTCAGGACGTGGGTTACACCACGCCGACCCCCATTCAGGAAAAAGCCATCCCTGTGGTGCTCATGGGGCGCGACGTCCTCGGCTGCGCCCAGACCGGCACCGGCAAGACCGCCGGCTTTACCCTGCCGATGATCGATATTCTGTCGAGCGGACGGGCCCGTGCCCGCATGCCGCGCTCGCTGATCATCGCGCCGACGCGTGAGTTGGCGGCCCAGGTCTCCGAAAACTTCGAGCTCTACGGCAAGCACGGCAAGCTCTCCATGGCGCTGCTCATCGGCGGCTCCTCCTTCGTCGAGCAGGAGCAGAAGCTGGATCGCGGCGTCGACGTGCTGATCGCCACGCCGGGCCGCCTCATCGACCTCTTCGAGCGCGGCAAGATCCTGCTGGCCGACGTGAAGATCCTGGTGATCGACGAAGCCGACCGCATGCTGGATATGGGTTTCATGCCCGACGTCGAGCGCATCGTCGGCCTGCTGCCGAAGATCCGCCAGACGCTGTTCTTCTCGGCCACCATGCCGCCGGAGATCCGCCGCCTGGCCGACAAGTTCCTGATGAACCCGAAGGAGATCTCCGTCGACCCGCCGGCTTCGGCGGCCGAGACGGTGACCCAGGCGCTGCTCAAGCTGCGCGGCGCCGCCAAGGAAAAGCGCGCCGCCCTGCGCGGCCTGATCGACCGCGAAGAAGTAAAGTCGGCGCTGGTGTTCTGCAACCGCAAGCGCGACGTCGACATCGTCTTCCGTTCACTGGAGCGCCACGGCTACTCCGTCGCCGCCCTGCATGGCGACATGGCCCAACCGATCCGCATGGAGACCCTGCAACGCTTCAAGGACGGCGCCGTGCGGTTGCTGGTGTGCTCTGACGTGGCCGCCCGCGGCCTCGACATTCCCGCGGTCTCCCACGTTTTCAATTTCGACGTACCCTCCAATTCTGAAGACTATGTCCACCGCATCGGGCGCACCGGCCGGGCCGGACGCAGCGGCAAGGCCTTTACCCTGGCGCTGCCCGAGGAAGGCAAGTACCTGGCCAACGTGTTCGCAATGCTGGGCGGGGAAATTCCCCAGGTGACACTGGGCGAAGCGGAAAACTGGTCAACCTCGGAAGCCAAGAGCGACGGGCGCGGACGCGACCGTGGCGGACGCCGCCGCGGCGGCAAGAGCGACGACGGTCGCCGGGGACGCGGTTCCTCAAGACGTGAATCGCGCCCCACGGAAGCGGCTGCCGAGGCGCCGAAGCCCCAGGCCGAGACCGACACCGAAGTGCAGGCCGCTGCCGAGACGGAAGCCACCGCTGATCACCAGGACGTCGTCCCCTTCGAGCGCCAGCGCGAGGAAGAGAAAAAGCCGGCCGCAGCACGCGGCGGCGACAAGGCCGAAAAGCGTCCCCGCCGCACCCGTCGGAATTCCGCCGACGACGATGACGACGCGCCGGGACCTGGCGACACCGCCTTCGGCGATCACATCCCGGCCTTCCTACTGCGCCCGGCGAAGGTGGCCTGAGCAACCCTACGGGTTCTACGCGTCGCACGGGACAATCGCCAACACTCTCAAAACGCTCACGTGTCATCCCGGGGGCTTGACCCCGGGATCCATTGGCGTTGCCTCAAGAGCGAGCCCTATCAGGTCGTAGGCCGATTGGCCGGCCAGGACATTGGGTCCCGGGACTTGATCCTACTGGATTCACACATCTTTCTTGCGGAAGGTTCGTTTGTCTGACTCCCTGATGGCATCGATTGGCTTTTCGGGAGGGTTTGATGGAGGAACTTTCCGTGGGCCGGTTTGGCGACCGGCGGCTAGAAAAAGGGGGGTCTTTCTGCACGGGCGGCTGGTTGCGGTGGGCTGCCGGGGGGTCAGTGTACGCCGGCTTGGCGGTTGCCGGGCCGGCGAGATCAGGATCACGCGGTTTCTGCGCAATCCGGCGGTGAGCTTGGAGGAAATCGTCGAGACGGCGGCGGCGCGCACGAGCCGGCGCGTGGGCGGACGGCATGTTCTTGCGATCCAGGACACCACAACGGTTCGCGCGGAGGCAAAAGGCCGCTGCATAGCCTTGCATCCGGTGATCGCCGTCGACGCGGTGGAGGGCACCCTTCTGGGGCTTGTCGATGCGCGTTTCTTCCTGCGCCACGGCTCCACGGCGGCGGCGCGCAAGACCAAGGCCTTCACCGACAAGGAGAGCCGGCGCTGGCTCGATGGCGCCGAGCGCGCTGCCGGTTTGGCGGCCTGTGGCGCGGCTTGCGTTACGGTCGTCGCCGACCGCGAGAGCGACATCTACGAGGACTTCGCCTTCCGGCCAGCCGGGACCGAAGTTTTGATCCGGGCCTGCCAGGACCGCGCCCTCAAGGGCGGCACGCGTCTGTTCGAGCGTGCAGAGAGCCTCGCCGAGGGCGGGCGCATGACTGTCGACCTGCCGGCCGCGCCGGGCCGCCGGGCGCGTCAGGCGACCCTCGCCCTGCGCTTCTGTCGGGTCGAGATCACCCGCCCGACGAGCCGCAAGGGTACTGCGGAGTTCCACGCCCTTCCGACCTCGGTCGAGTTGAACCTGGTGGAGGCTGTGGAGGTGTCGCCGCCGCCGGGCCAGCCGGCAGCCCATTGGCGTCTCTTGACCAGCCATCAGGTGGCTGATGCCGCCGATGCCCGACGTATCGTCGGTTTCTACCGCGAGCGCTGGATCATCGAGCAACTGTTCCGCACCATGAAGACCAAGGGCTTCGACGTCGAGGCCCTGCGTCTGGCCGAGGGCGGCCCCTTTGAGAAGCTCGTCGCCGCAAGCCTCGTCGCCGCCACCACCGTGCTCCAGCTCGTGCGCGAACGCGACGGGACGGCCAAACGCCCTCTCGAAGATGCCTTCGATGCCGACGACCAACCGGTGCTCGAAGCCGTCTCGGCAAGCCTCGAGGGCAAGACGGCGCGCCAGAAAAACCCCCACCCCAGAGGGTCGCTCGCCTATGCCGCCTGGGTCTTCGCCCGCCTCGGCGGATGGACCGGCTACTATGGCAAACCCGGTCCCGTCGTCATGCTCCATGGCCTCGTTCAATTCCAGGCAATCAAACACGGCTGGACCATCCGAAATGTGTGAATCCAGTAGGGTCAAGCCCCGGGACGACAGCCTTGGTGTGGCGAAGACCAAAGACAAAGGGCTATTATGACACCCAGGGGAATCGCCCTCCCCGGCCTTGGGGCGCAAGACGACGGGGTGCCATGCAGACCATCTTCATCATGATCAAGTGCGATCTCGGGAAAGCCTACGCGGTGGCCGACGAACTGGTCCAGGACGTCGAGCAGGTCTCGGAGGTGCATTCGACCTCCGGCCAGTACGACCTGCTGATCAAGTGCTACCTGGACGACGGCAAGGATATCGGCCACTTCGTGAACGAGAAAATCCAGACCCTGGCCGGCATCAAGGACACCTTCACTCTCATCGGTTTCAAGGCCTTTTCCTAGAGCGCTTCACCCGTGCCGGATGGTGATCGGCTCGCCGTCGTCATCGCGCGCCTTCATCCAGGCGCCGAGGTCACGCAGCAGGACGGTGAAGGCCTGGCGCTCGGCCGGCCAGTCGCGCACCGAGTTGAACTGGGTGTAGCCGTAACCGGCCGTGTAAGGCCAGATCGCCTTGGGGCTGTCAGCATGGGAGACCTGCCGCGCGACGTGCTCCAATTCCTCGGCGAGATTCCCCAGGCCCTCGCCCTCGACGGTCACCGGCCGCTTCATGCTGAAGGGACCGACGAGGAAAACCAGCGCTTCGAAGACGTCACCGTCCATGTAGACGGAACGTTCCGACCAGCGCTCGCCGTTGTCGCGGCCGGGGCGGAACTCGGCAAGATAGCCCCGCAGGCCCGGCGCATAGCGGATCAGGTGAAAGTCCATGCGTCATCTTTGCCCGCGCCGCGTGCCGCGTGCAACGATATCCAAGGGCCGCATTCAAGAGTTCAGGAACCGGGCCGGAAGCCGGGCGGCACGAAAAACAGAAAGTCGTCCGACTCCCGCGCCAGATGACAGGCGATGCAGAACTCGACGCGCTCGGCCCCGGCGCCGAGGGTCTCGCCGGCAAACTCACCGTCGGCGGTGATCATGGAATAGCGCCAGTCACCGGTCACGTAGTTGAATCCCGGCGCCATCTTCTGCATGACGAACAGGGGTCCGGGTGAAATTTCGCCGTCGGTGGTCACCACGAAGCTGTCCTTGGCGATCACCGCGCCGGGCGGCAGCGGGCCTGCCAGGTCGCCGTCGCCATAGTCGCGCGCGGCGTCATTGGCGTAGTTGTTCACAAAGCGCCGCCCGTGGGTCATCGAGCGATAAGGCGCGGCACTGTGCCGGGTCCAGGTCTGATACGACCGCGCATTGCCGTCGCCGCTCTGGGCATAGCGCTCAGCCAGAGCCCCACGGAGATCGTCGTAGACCGCCTCGGCCTGCGACGCCGAAAGACCGGCGGGGTTCTGGACGCGGTAGTGCCGGCGCGGCTGCTCCGGCGGGCCGCTGAAACGCTGGCCCTGCGTTTCAGCCAGTTCGTCTCCCGATGCTACACCAAGCTGTGCCGCCGCCGGCACGGCAAGAAGGCCCAGGAAGACAGCGACGAACGCGGCGGCGAGCGGCCTGTGGAACGCCATGAAAGACTCCTCTCCATGATCGCCCCCCGGCGTTATGGTGTTGAATTCTATGAGATATAGGTGCGTTCTCGCGCGTCCGCCATCAAACAAACGTGAGCTCTCGCCGATTGCTGACATAGTGCTGGCAGGAGCCGCCGGACGGCTCGGCGGAGGCGCTTTCGGCTTGCGCCCCCGCCGTGCAGGCGATAGCAGCGGGGCAGCACTCCCGACCCCCGGTTCCGCATGTCACCTCAAGCCCTCTCGACGCGCTATGCCTTCTACTATGGCGCCGTGTTTCTCGCGGTCGGCTGCTACCTGCCGTTCTGGCCGCTGTGGCTGGAATCGCGTGGTCTGACCGCCGCAGAGATCGGCCTGCTGCTGGCCCTGGCCGCCTGGGTCAAGCTGGTGGCGAGTCCCGCGCTCGCCCATCTCTCCGACCGGGCCGGGTGGCGCAAGGGCAGCATCGTGCTGCTGGCCGGGCTCAGCTTCCTGACCTTCGCCGCCTTCCTGCCGGCCTCGGGTTTTGCCTGGATCCTGGCGGTGCAGCTGGCGGTCGCGGCCAGTTTTCCCCTGCTGGTGCCGCTCGGCGAGAGCCAGACCATGGCGGCGGTCTACCGCCATTCCCTCGACTACGGGCGCATCCGCCTCTGGGGCAGTCTCGCTTTCATCGCCGGCAGCATCGGCGCGGGCCGCCTGGTCGGGGCCTTCAGCGCCGATTGGGTGTTGTGGCTGATCCTCGCCGCCCTCGGCCTGACCTTCCTCGCCGCGGCGCTGCTGCCGGGCCAACGCGCCGCGCCGCCGGAGCCATCGGGCGCCGAAGACCGCTCCCTGAAGCAGCTGTTCGGCCTGCTGCGGCAACGCGGGCTGGCGGCCTTCCTGCTCGCCGCCGGGATGATCCAGGCGAGCCACGCGGCTTACTACGGTTTTTCCAGCCTGCACTGGCGCGCCAGCGGCATCGCAGAGACCACCATTGCTTTGCTGTGGGCCGAGGGTGTGGTCGCGGAGGTGCTGTTTTTCGCCGTCAGCAGCCGCATCACCAGGCGCATTTCGCCGGCAACGCTGCTGATCGCCGCCGGCCTGCTGGGGGGTCTGCGCTGGTCCGTGCTGGCGATGAGCACCGATCTCCCTGTCTTGGTCCTGGTGCAGGGCCTGCATGCGGCGACCTTCACGGTCACCCACCTGGCGGCGATGCACTACATCACCCGGGCCACGCCGCCGGCGCTCTCCGCGTCCATGCAGTCGCTCTACTCGGCGCTCTCAGGCGGACTCGCCATGGGGGGCGCGATGCTGCTGGCCGGCTGGCTCTATGAAGCGGCGCCGGGCCGGGCCTTTCTCGCCATGGCCGCGATCGCCCTGGCCGCCGCCGGGCTGGTTTTCGTGCTGGTCCTGCGGCGCCGGGCGGAAGCCGTCTGACGGGCCTATTTGGTGCCGAAGATGCGGTCTCCGGCGTCGCCGAGGCCTGGCACGATATAGCCCTTCTCGTTCAACTTCTCGTCCACCGCGGCGGTAAAGATCGGCACGTCCGGATGGTTCCGGCGCAGCTCCGCGATGCCTTCGGGCGCCGCCACGAGGCAGACGAAACTGATGTCCTTGGCGCCGTCCTTCTTCAGCATATCCAGGGCCGCCACCGCCGTGTGGCCGGTGGCCAGCATGGGGTCGACGACGATGGTCAGGCGGCCGCCCATGTCCCGCGGCACCTTGTAGTAATACTCAACCGGCTGCAGAGTCTTCGGGTCGCGGTAGAGTCCGACATGACCGACCGAGGCCGAGGGGATCAAGTCCAGCATGCCGTCGAGCAGGCCGTTGCCGGCGCGCAGAATGGTGATCAGGCAGGGCTCCGGCCGTGCCAGCAGCGGCGCCGAGGTCTTGGCCACCGGTGTCTCCACCTCGACGGACTTCAGTTCCAGACGGCGCGTCACCTCGTAGGCCAGAAGCAGGCTGATTTCCCGCAGCAGGCGGCGGAAATCCGGCAGGGCCGTATTCTTGTTCCGCATGATCGTCAGCTTGTGCTGCACCAGGGGGTGATCGACGGTGGTGACGTCTTTCTGCATTTCCCTGCTCTTTCTTTGCGTCTCGATGTTCATTCCCGGGGGGCCGGGGGCCAGCCCCGGGGGCCAGCGGGCCGAGGAGCTTGTCGCTTGGGCTTAGTTAGAAGACGGAAGCGATTCTGTCGAGCCTCTTCACCGCGCGCGTCAACGCTAGCCCGCCTGCGGAGTGCCGGCCGTCAGGATTGAGGCGGCGGCAGTTCGCGCGAAGCGTTTCCCCCAACCGCAGGTCGGCTCGGTCCCAAGCGCGCAACCGGAAACCGCCCGGGCCGCCAGACCGGACGGGCGGGATTGGCTGAATTAATCACCAGGGGGCTAGAATTCGGCGGGCGCCATCTCCACCTGTTCTGGCAATCTTGTTCAGACCCCCGGCCGCGGCAGCGTCCGTTGCCGGTTCGGGCGGCCTTCAAGCGCTCTTCAGGGGCACCTCATCGTGCGCCGCCTGCGCCTTATACCCGACCAGACGCACTTTCGCTTCATGCGTTGGCGCAAGTTAGCGTTCTCTTTCACCCAACTCCTCACGCTCGTTTCTGAGGGCGCGATCCTCGGTCTCGGCTTCAACCTGGGCGTCGACCATGCCGGCGGTTCGCTGATCGAGGCCCGCGTCCTGGATTCGGTCGATATCGCCGCCCTGCGCGGCCGCATCCATGATCTACCTTGAACTGCTGGCCGGCTTCTGCCTGCTGCTGGGCTGCGGTGATTTTTTCGTGCGTGGCGCCGTCGGCGTGGCACAAATCTTCCGTGTCTCACCGCTGGTCATTGGACTGACCTTGGTCGGCTTCGGCACCTCGCTGCCGGAACTCGTCGCCAGTCTGGAGGCCGCGCGGATCGGATCGCCTGGAATCGCCGTCGGCAATGTCGTCGGCAGCAACATCGCCAACGTCCTTCTGATTCTCGGCCTTGCGGCGATTATCGCCCCGATCGCCGTCAGCGACGGAGCGTTTCGCCTGAACGGGCCGGTCCTGATCGGCGTCAGCCTGCTCGCTCTCCTGGTGTTCTTCCTCGGATCTATCGGCCGCTGGTGGGGACTTGTTTTCGTTCTTCTGTTGCTGGGCTACACCGTCACCGCCTACCGGCGCGGACGGCACGACCACGACGGCACCGCCGTGGCGCAACTGCCGTCGATGGTGGAGGCCGCTCCACAGCGTCACGCTCGGCTGATGCTCTACGGCGTTCTGACCGCCGCCGGCCTGCTCGGCATCGTGCTCGGCGCCGACCTGCTGATCGATGCCGCCGTGGTCCTGGCCCGGCAACTCGGTGTATCGGAAACCGTGATCGGCCTCACCGTCGTCGCCGTCGGCACCTCCCTGCCGGAACTGGCCACCTCGGTGATCGCAGCCGTCCGGCGCCAGCCGGACGTGGCGCTGGGAAACGTGGTCGGCAGCAATATCTTCAATATCCTGGGCATTCTCGGCGTGACCGCCCTGGTTCATCCGATGGCTGTCCCGGCGGCGATTCTGCGGTTCGACGGCTGGGTCATGCTCGGCGCCGCGGCGCTGATCATCGTTTTCGCAACCACGAAATCCGTAGTCGAACGCTGGGAGGGGGCCATCCTGCTGGGCGGCTATTCGGCTTATCTTTTTGTCTTGTTCCAGTCCGTGACCGGGCCGGAGGCTGTTGTCGCAAGTCTCGGGTCTTAGTTTTTCCGGCGCCAGGTCTCGGCCAGGGCCGCCGCCGCGGCGCGCTGCTCCGAGGTCAAGCGGTCCGCCAGCGCCGCGTGCCGCCGCGCCGCCCAACGCCGCCCCTGCGCCGCCGCCAGGCTGAGCCATGCCAGGGCGCGCACCGGGTCGCGCGGCACGCCAGCGCCCCGCGCGTAGAGTTCGCCGAGGTTCATCTGGGCGATCGCATCGCCGTCGAGGGCGGCGCGCTGGTACCACCGCGCCGCCGTCGCCATATCCCGCGGGACGCCCGGGGCTCCGGACTCAAGCAGGCCGGCGAGCGCCACCCTTGCCCGGTTGTCCCCGGCCTCGGCCAAGGGCAGCCACTCTTCGTAAGCGGCCCGCAGGTCGCCGCCGTCATAGGCGGCGACTCCCTCGGCGAAACCCGCAAAAGCCGACTGCCCCGGAACAAGCCCCGAGGCAGCCAGCAGGGTAACGAGCCACAGGACGCCACGGCGGTCGGATGAACACCCAGTCCGCGAACGGCCCGGCATGGCTGTTACCTCACGCGGTATTCTTCCGGCAGCAGCATGACGCTGTCCTGCTCCGGGGTCACCGCCATGTGGCAGCCGATGCAGAATTGCACATTGGCGGAGCCTTCACCGTTCGTGGTCCCGGCGACCGCGCCGTTGGGCATCACCAGGGTATAGCGCCAGTTGTCGCTGTCGGGATTGAAACCGGCCGGCATCTTCTCCATGAGGAACAGCGGTCCCACCGAAACATCGCCCTTGGCGTTCACCATGAAGCTGTCCTTGCCGAGCTTGGCGCCGGCCGGGAAGGTGCCAGCGTTCTCATAGTTGCCATAGGCCTTGGCGCTGGCGTTGGCGAAGTTCTGCACATAGCGGCCACCGTGGGTCGCCGACACATAAGCCTGAATACTGTAGCGCCGCCAGTTCGAGTAGCCCGATGCGTCGCCCTTGTCCGACTTCGCGTAGGCCGCTTTCATGGTCGGGAAGAGGCAGTCGTAGACCTTCAAGGCTTCGGCGTCGGTCAACTCCGCGGAGCCGCCGGCCGCGCAGGGATTGCAGGGATTTGCCGCCGCGCAGGGGTTGCACGGGTTCACCGCCGCGCAAGGGTTGCACGGGTTCGCCGCCGCGCAGGGGTTGCACGGGTTCGCCGCCGCGCAGGGGTTGCACGGGTTCGCCGCCGCGCAGGGGTTGCACGGGTTCGCCGCCGCGCAGGGGTTGCACGGGTTCGCCGCCGCGCAGGGGTTGGCTAAGGCCGCCGTCCGCAACCGCGGCACCGCACAGGCGGTCACCGAGGCGCCACCACCGGCCGCGCAGGGATTACAGGGATTGCACGGGTTCGCTGCGGCGCAGGGATTGCACGGGTTCGCCGCCGCGCAGGGGTTGCACGGGTTCGCCGCCGCGCAGGGGTTGCACGGGTTCGCCGCCGCGCAGGGGTTGCACGGGTTCGCCGCCGCGCAGGGGTTGCACGGATTGCTGGCTGCCTGAGCGGCAGGAAGAACCGTCTGACCCGTCAGCGCCATGCCACCTGCGACAACGCCACCCAATACGATCATTGGAATCATCGTGGTCGACAGCAGCAGGTTTTTTTTCGATCTCATCCGTCCCTCCCGGACAACTTAGCGGAAACTGGAAACTATTTCGGCGCGGGCGTGCTTCGTCGTCACGCCGTCGCAGTCCATTCAGCCTAAGACCGAGTCGGGATTCTGTAGAGTCACGGCCTCTCACGTTGTCGTGACCGCGTTATCGACCTGCCTTCAGTGCCTTGGCGGGATGAAACGAAGCGAGATGCCGGTTGAGAAGTACGGCTGCCGATCACCGAAACCGGACCGGAACCGGACCGGATTTGCCTATTGCGGATTGAGCCGTTTGACACGATACGCCTCCGGGACGAAGAACATCTGGTGATGCTCTTCCGGCACCGCCTCGTGGCAGGTGATGCAGAAGCCGACGCGCTCGCTGCCTTCCCCCTTGGTCGTTCCGAAGAAACTGCCGTCCGGCATGATCATAGTATAGCGCCAGTCGTGGCTGGCGGCATTGAAGCCGGCAGGCATTTTTTCCATCAGAAAAAGCGCGCCGGCGAAAACGTCTCCGCCGCGAATGACAGTGAAGGAGTCTTTCGCCAGAATGCTGCCCACCGGCAGCGGGCCCGATTCCTCGTAACGCCCGTAGTTCCGCGCGATTCCGTTGGCGTAGTTGTTGACGTAGCGCTGGCCGTGGGTCGCGGAAACGTAGGGCGCTGAATTGTAGCGGCGCCACTCGCCAAAACGCGCAATGTCCGGGAGCCTGGCGCGCGCATAACCCGCATGCATCTGCTTCCGGATGTTCTCGTAGAGGGCGATCGACTCCGCATCGGACAGCAAACCCGGCCGATCGATGGTCAGATGCTGCTTGGGCTGGAGCAGATCGGGGGCCTGGCTCAAGGCCGGATTGAGGATGCCGACCGCGATCAAAAGAAACATCGCCGCCGACGCCGGACCACCGGCACAAAACGGCGCTTTAAAAACCCGCATTCTCGCCTCCCGCCAAAATCAACCCCGGCTTACAGAAACCAAGTTTTATCTTGCCGCAGGCGGGCGCAGGTCAGGATCAACTCCACCTCACAAGCGCTTGAGGCGCCGCGCCCAATTGACACGAAGCAAAAGGCCGGGGTTCCGCCCCGGCCTCGTCGGCGATTTCGGTCAGGTTGGAGGCTTACTCGGAAAACTGCTTCAGGTAAGCGATGACGTTCTCGCGATCGTCCTCCTTTTTCAGGCCGACGAATGCCATCTTCGTGCCCTTCACCAGGTCTTTCGGCTTCTCCAGATAGGTGTCCAGAGTGTCCTCGTCCCAGACGTTGTCGGCGCCGAAGGCTTCCATCGCCTTGGAGTATTTGAAGCCTTCAACAGTTCCCGGCGTACGGCCGACGATGTTGTAAAGGCTCGGGCCTACTTTGTTCTTCCCTTCTTCAACGGCGTGACAGGCCTTGCATTTCCTGAACACCTTTTCACCCTCGGCCGCGTGGCCGTCGGCGAAAGCGGGGGTGACAAGGGCTACTGTCGCGGTGAAGGCAATCGTCGCAAGGGCGCTCGTTACGCGCATATCCACTCTCCGGTCTGGTTTTCGCCAGGGGCAGTGGCCCCCGGTCTTTACAGTCAGGCGTCTAGAAACTATGGATGGCTTCCGAGCAAAAGCAAGACCCGCGCCTTGCGACGGGGCTCTGTTGCGGACACCGGCGACAATAAGCCGCAGGTTGACCCGGTCACAGCGAACACTGTCCGCTACACCGGTGGTTGTGTGTCTGCGGCGGCGGCAGTGGCGGCAGCAGTGGCGGCTGCTTTGACGGCGGCGGGCGGCACTTAAATTTGCGGAAACCGCTTGATTCCCCGTAAAAATCATATATCTAAATCCATACCATATTAGTATGAATTGAGGCGCCAGATGTTCCGCTTGAACCGGCTGACCGATTACGCCGTCGTGGTGATGTCCCAGATGGCCCAGCGCGACGGCGAGACCCGTTCGGCGCAGCAGATCTCGGAAGATACCGGGGTTCCCTTGCCCACGGTATCCAAACTGCTGAACCTGCTCGGCCATGCCAAGCTGGTTGTCTCCCAGCGCGGCGCCAGCGGCGGTTATACCCTGAGCGGGCCGCCCGAAGCGATCACCGTCGCCCAGATCATTCAGGCCATGGAGGGCCCGATCGCCCTCACCGCCTGCGTCGACGGGGCGGTCGAGTCCTGCGACTCGGAATCCTTCTGCCCGATGCGCGGCAACTGGAACAAGGTCAATGGGGCGATCCGCGCGGCGCTGAGCGAAGTGAAGCTGGCCGACATGATGGCCCTGCCGCCGGCCTTCGGCCTGCCCGCGGGACCGCCGGAGGAGACTGCGCCGCGCCGCGCCGCGTTGAAACAGTAGTACTGGAAGTCAGGCCGGAATGGCCTGAGAACAATAAAAAAGAATGCGCCGACAAGCATTCGCCCAAAACGGATCGCCTATCAGGAGAGTGAGTGAATGGCAGCCACCCTTGAGACTGTCGAACAGGTCCGGGCTCTGGACAAGTACAAGTACGGCTTTGTCACCGACATCGAGTCGGAGACCGCGCCCAAAGGCCTGAGCGAGGACATCGTCCGCTTCATTTCCGCCAAGAAGCAGGAGCCGGAATGGCTGCTGGCGTGGCGCCTCAAGGCCTATCGGCACTGGCTCACCATGCCCGAGCCCACGTGGTCCAAGGTTCGGTTCCCGCCGATCGACTATCAGGATTCCTATTATTACTCGGCGCCCAAGTCGCCGGACGACGCCCCCAAGAGCCTCGACGAGGTCGACCCCAAGCTGCTCGAAACTTACGAGAAGCTGGGCATCCCCTTGAGCGAGCAGAAGGTCCTGGCCGGCGTCGCGGTTGACGCGGTCTTCGACAGCGTTTCGGTGGCCACCACCTTCAAAAAGAACCTGGAAGACGTCGGTGTCATCTTCTGCCCGATCTCCGAGGCGGTGAAGAACCATCCGGAGCTGGTGAAAAAGTACCTCGGCTCGGTGGTCCCCTACGGCGACAACAAGCACGCCTGCCTCAACTCGGCGGTCTTCACCGACGGCTCCTTCGTCTACATCCCCAAGGGCGTGCGCTGCCCCATGGAACTCAGCACCTACTTCCGCATCAACGCCCAGAATACCGGCCAGTTCGAGCGCACCCTGATCATCGCCGACGAGGGCTCCTATGTCTCCTACCTGGAGGGCTGCACGGCGCCGATGCGCGACGAGAACCAGCTGCATGCCGCGGTGGTCGAGCTGATCACCCTGGACGATGCCGAGATCAAGTACTCGACGGTGCAGAACTGGTATCCGGGCGACGAGAACGGCAAGGGCGGCATCTACAACTTCGTCACCAAGCGCGGCGCCTGCCGCGGGCGCAACTCCAAGATCTCCTGGACCCAGGTGGAGACCGGCTCGGCCATCACCTGGAAGTACCCGAGCTGCATCCTGCAGGGCGACAACTCGGTGGGCGAGTTCTACTCCATCGCCATCACCAACAACCACCAGCAGGCCGACACCGGCACCAAGATGATCCACCTGGGCAAGAACACACGCTCGCGCATCATCGCCAAGGGCATCTCCGCCGGCCACTCGGACTCGACCTACCGCGGTCTGGTGCGCATCGGCGCCAGGGCCGAGGGCGCGCGCAACTTCACCCAGTGCGATTCCCTGCTGGTCGGCGACAAGTGCGGCGCCCACACCGTGCCCTACATCGAGAGCAAGAACCGCAAGGCCATCGTCGAGCACGAGGCCACCACCTCGCGCATCAGCGAGGACCAGCTGTTCTACTGCCGCCAGCGCGGTCTGTCGCAGGAAGACGCCGTCGCCCTGGTGGTCAACGGTTTCTGCCGCGAGGTGCTGCAGCAGCTGCCCATGGAGTTCGCCGTCGAAGCGCAGAAGCTGGTCGGCATCTCCCTGGAAGGCAGCGTCGGCTAATTTAGGACAACAGCTAAATCAAGGACCACTGCAAGCAATGCTTGAGATCAAGAACCTGCACGCCACCGTCGACGGCAAGGAAATCCTCAAGGGCATCGACCTGAAGATCGAGGCCGGCGAAATCCATGCCATCATGGGGCCGAACGGCTCGGGCAAGTCGACCCTCTCCTATGCCCTGACCGGCCGCGAAGGCTACGTGATCACCGAAGGCGAGGTGCTGTTCAAGGGCAGGAACCTGATGGACATGGACCCGGAGGAACGCGCCGGCGAAGGCGTCTTCCTGGCCTTTCAGTACCCGGTCGAGATCCCCGGCGTGCCCAACACGACGTTCCTGAAGGAAGCGCTCAATTCGGTGCGCCGCTACCGCGGCGAGGGCGAGCTCGACGCCATGCAGTTCGTCAAGCTGGTGCGCGAGAAGACCAAGCTGCTGCACATGAACGACGACATGTTGAAGCGCGCCGTGAACGTCGGCTTTTCCGGCGGCGAGAAAAAGCGCAACGAGGCGCTGCAGATGGCGTTGCTGGAGCCGAGCCTGGCGATCCTCGACGAGACGGATTCCGGCCTCGATATCGACGCGCTGAAGACCGTCGCCGACGCGGTCAACCTGCTGCGCAAGCCGGACAACGCGCTGCTGATCATCACCCACTACCAGCGCCTGCTCGACTACATCGTGCCCGACCACGTGCATGTGCTGGCCCAGGGCCGCATCCAGCGCAGCGGCGGCAAGGAACTGGCGCTGGAGCTGGAAAAGAACGGCTACGCCGCGTTCACCGCCGGCGCCGCGGCGTGAGGCGACCATGAGCACCGAAAGCTTCACCGAACATCCGTTTGTGGACCACTGGGGCGCCCTGCGCGACGCCCTGCCCGGCCAGGACTTGCCGTGGCTCAGTCGCCTGCGCGAGTCCGCGCTCGAGCGCTTCGCCGAATGCGGCCTGCCGACGCCGCGCCAGGAATCGTGGAAGTACACCAGCCTCAGGCCCATCGAGAAAATCGGCTTCGGTGTCGACGGGGCGCCGCGCGCCTGCATCTCGATCGACCGGGCGCCGAGCCTGCTGCCCACGGCTTCCGACCATCACCGGCTGGTCTTCGTCGACGGCCACTACCGCGCTGACCTCTCGACCCCGGGCGAACTGCCGGACGGCGCCGAGCTGACCACCCTGCGCGAGATGCTGACCCGCGACCCGGACTGGGTCGAAGCGCAGCTGGGTAGCGCCGCGCTCGAGCGCGGCCAGCCGCTGCTGGCGCTCAACACCGCGATGATGATGAACGGTTTCGTGCTGCGCCTCGCCAAGGGCACGGTACTGCACGAGCCGGTCGAGGTCGTCCATCTGGGCGGCGCCGGCGACCGGCCGCTGGCCTATCATCCGCGCAACCTGGCGATCCTCGAGGAAGGCAGCCAGGCCACTCTCATCGAGCACCACACGCACCTGGGTATGACGGAGAGGGGCGAGCAGCCCTACTACACCAACAGCGGCACCGAGGTGGTGCTGGCCAAGGGGGCCGTGCTGCATCACTACAAACTGCAGGCCGAGGCACCGAATGCCTTCCACACGGCGACGGTTCACGCCGACGTGGCCGCCGATGCGCTCTACGACGCCTTCGGCATGTCCACCGGCGCCCAGCTGTCGCGCAACGAGATCGCCGTGCGCCTGGCCGGTGCCGGGGCCAACTGCCACCTGAACGGCGCCTACCTGCTGCGAGGCGACCAGCACTGCGACAACACCACGCGGATCGACCACCTGGTGCCGGACACCGCCTGCAGCGAGATCTTCAAGGGGGTCATCGACGACCAGGCCCGCGCCGTCTTCCAGGGTAAAATCACCGTCCACCGCGACGCCCAGCACACCAACGGCCATCAGCTGAGCAAAGTGCTGCTGCTGTCCGACAAGGCCGAGATCGACGCCAAGCCGGAGCTGGAGATCTATGCCGACGACGTGGTCTGCAGCCACGGCGCCACCGCCGGTGACCTGGATCACGACGCGCTGTTCTACCTGCGCGCCCGGGGCATTCCGGAAACCGCCGCCAGAGCCATGCTGATCGAGGCCTTCCTGGCCGAAAGCGTCCACAACATCGCGGCCCAGGGGCTCTGCCCGGCACTGATGTCGTCCATCGGCCACTGGCTGGCAGACCGCCGGGGAGATTTCTGATATGGCGACCGCCGAAACCCTGCGTACGCCCGCCGCGGGCAGCAACTCCGTCCAGGCTTTTGACGTTGACCGCGTACGTGCCGATTTTCCGATCCTCAAGGAACACGTACACGGTAAGCCGCTGGTCTACCTGGACAGCGGCGCTTCGGCGCAGAAACCCACAGCCGTACTCGACGCCATGGACGCAGTCTATCGCCATGGTTACGCGAACGTACACCGTGGCGCCTACTATTTCAGCCAGCACCTGACCGACCGCTACGAAGGCGTACGCGCGACCATCGCGACGTTTCTCAATGCCGCCTCCGACCAGGAGATCGTTTTCACGCGCTCCATCACCGAAGCGATCAATCTGGTCGCCCACAGCTACGGCAACCGCCTGGCGGCCGGCGACGAGGTGATCATTTCGGAGATGGAGCACCACGCCAACATCGTGCCCTGGCAGCTGCTGCGCGACCGCGTCGGGATCGACTTGAAGGTCGCACCGATCGCCGACGACGGCAGCTTCCGCCTCGACGCCTACGCGGCGCTGCTGACGCCGAAGACACGGCTGGTCGCCATCACCCACACCTCCAACGTGCTGGGCACCGTAACGCCGCTGAAGGAAATCATCCGCCTGGCCCACAAGGCCGGCGCGCGAGTGCTGGTCGACGGCGCTCAGTCGGTGGTGCACGGCAAGGTCGACGTGCGCGACCTGGATGCCGATTTTTACGCCTTTACCGGCCACAAGCTCTACGGGCCGACTGCCATTGGCGCGCTCTACGGCAAGGCCGAGCTGTTGCAGGACATGCCGCCGTTCATGGGCGGCGGCGACATGATCCGCTCGGTCAGCTTCGCCGGGACCAGCTACGCCGATCCGCCGCACCGCTTTGAGGCCGGCACACCGCCCATCGTCGAGGCAATCGGCCTGGGCGCCGCCATCGACTACGTGAACGGCATCGGCCAGGACGCCATCGCCGCCCACGAGGCGGGCCTGCTCGCCTATGCCACCGAGCGCCTCGGCCAGGTCGAGGGGTTGCGCATCATCGGCACCGCCAAGGAAAAGGCGAGTATCGTTTCCTTCACCCTCGACGGCATTCACCCACACGACATCGGCACCATCGTCGACCGCGAGGGCGTGGCCATCCGGGTCGGCCACCACTGCGCCCAGCCGCTGATGCAGCGCTTCGGCCTGCCGGCGACGGCGCGCGCTTCCATGGGGCTCTACAACACCCCCCAGGAGATCGACGTGCTGGCCAAGGCGCTGATCAAGGTGCAGGAAATTTTCGGGTAAGCCATGCAGGACGTGCTCCGCGACCTCTATCAGGAAGTGATCCTCGATCACGGCAAACACCCGCGCAACCTGCGGCATCCGGCGGGCGCCAACCGTTCGGCGCGCGGCTACAATCCGCTGTGCGGCGATCAGGTGACCGTCTACCTGGAAATCGACGACCGGGGGCGGATCCGCGACGTCGCCTTCGAGGGCAAGGGCTGCGCCATCTCCGTCGCCTCCGCCTCGATGATGACCGAGGTGCTGCGCGGCCGAACCGAAGTCGAGGCGCGGCAGCTGTTTGACGACTTTCACCGGCTCTGCACCGAGACCGATTTCACGCTCGACCAGGCCGCCACCGAAGACCAGGAGGCGCTGGAGCGCCTGCAGGTGCTGTCGGGCGTGCGCGCCTTCCCGGTCAGAGTCAAATGCGCCACCCTGGCGTGGCACGCCATGACCTCCGCCCTCGACGGCGGCGGTTCGGCGACAACCGAATAGGACGACAGGCCATGAGCGACCATCCATTGGGTATGGACAACTTCGGCATCAGTGCGGCCCCGGAGGGCCTGACGGCGCGGGCCGGAGCGCCCCTGCAGCCCGGCGCGCCGGTCGCCGACCGCCTGACGGTGGAGAACGCCATCCGCCAGGTGCACGACCCGGAAATTCCGGTGAACATTTACGATCTCGGCCTGATCTACACGCTCGACATCCATCAGGACGGCTCGGTCGCCATCGAGATGACCCTGACCGCCCCGGCCTGTCCGGTCGCCGGAGAAATGCCGCACCAGGTCGCCGAGGCGGTCGCCGACACCGAGGGAGTCGGCGAGGTTCAGGTCACCCTGACCTGGGATCCGCCGTGGACTCCGGAGCGCATGTCCGAGGACGCCAAGCTTGCGTTGGGCATGTTCTAGCTCTGGATGTTCCAGTAAAATCAAAACGTTATGGGACCCCTTTTACCGGCGTCAGGGAATCCTTATATTTGTCGGGTAGAAAGTTGAGTTGAACCATGGCTATTGCGAACCTCATCACCCTGACCGACGCGGCCGCTGACCGCGTCAAAACGCTGATCGCCAAGAGCGAAGAGCCGGTGCTCGGCCTGCGCGTGGGCGTCAACACCAAGGGCTGTTCGGGCATGAGCTACGTCGTCGAGTACGCCAAGGAACAGCGTCAGCTGGAGGATATGGTCGAGGACAAGGGCGTGAAGATCTTCATCGACCCCATGGCGGTGATGTTTCTGCTCGGCAGCGAGATGGACTATGTCGACGACAAGTTCCAAAGCGGCTTCATCTTCACCAATCCCAATGAAAAAGGCCGCTGCGGCTGCGGCGAATCCTTCCACGTCTGAGACTTAGAGCCTTGGATTTCCGCCGTTAACGCGGACTAAAGCCTTCCCATCGATAATTCCGGCCTGCAATGTGGGCCGGCCAACCGCCCGGCGAAGTCCGCTTCCGGCGCTGTCCACCGCACGACCTCAGAGTCAGTCCGAGACAGGAAAGCCGGGGCGATGGACAGTTCAGCAAGCATGGAACGCGCGGCGCCGGCCTCCCCGGCCAGCGCCGCGCTGTGGTTTTCGTCGCCGCGCCGCTTCCGGTCCTGGCTTCGCGGCCTGCCCGGCCACCTGGGTGCCGCCATCACCGTCACCGCCCTGTTTTGCATCACCGTGCTGGTCATCGCACTGGTTTACAAGGCGCCGCTGTCGATCCCGCGCGAGCGCGTCAGCGCCGCCCTCGGCCTCAACGCCGTCCTGCCGGTGGCCTTCGCCATGGCCCTCTATGCCGGCCTGCGGTTCTACAAATCCCTGACCGGACGGCTGGACCCGAAAGACCCCCCGCTGCTGCAGGCCATTGCCGTGGACATGACCCTCATGGGCCTGTTCCTGGTGACGACGTATTTTCACTTCAGCCTCAAGACCTGGGTTCAGGTCATCAACCCCCGCCTCTACGACGATGTCTACTTCGCCATCGACAAGGATCTGCAGCCGGTCCTCGATCTCTTCTACTGGATCCGGATCAACATTTTCGAACTGATGCCGGGCGTCGATGCTTGGTACCAAGCGGCGTTCCTGCTGATGTTCATAACCGGCTTCTGCAGTCTGGCGATCACCCGCAGCCGCTACTACCCGCAGTTCTGCATTGGCGTGCTGCTGACCTTGAGCATCGGCGGCCTGTCCTATCTGGTGGCGCCGGCCGTCGGACCGTTCATTTACGAAGCGGGCCTCAACCAGCAGGCCACCGAGGCTCAGGCCGTGATGTATTGGGCGCACCGGCAGGCGATCGAGTACGGCATGCCCTGGATTGCGCAGGCGGGATCCGGCTATTTCACCGGTGGACTCGCGGCCATGCCGTCGCTGCACATCGCCCAAGCCGTCACCATGACCTACTTCATCCTGCGGGCCGGTTCGCCGCTGTTCGGCCTGTTCCTGTTCATCTGCCTTTGGGTAACCGTCGAATCCGTCGCCTCACGCTGGCATTACCTGATCGACCTGCCCGTCGGCCTAGCGTTGTCGGTCCTGGTGATCTGGTTGAGCAACCACCTCTGCCGCGAGCGCCGCCCGGCCGCCGCCGGAACCCCCGACATGGTTGACCGGATTTAATCAAACCTTAGAGCTTTGAGCCGAGGATTGGCGCTCTTCGAGCAACCCTACGCCTTGGGCGAATGTCCTACATTGACAAAAGAGAACCCGGCTTCGGCCGCTTGCTGCCCTACCTCGCCCTGTTCCTGACCTGGGGACTGGTCCACACGAGTCTGGTGGTGTTCCGGGACATTCCGGTTTTCGAGACCGGTCTGCTGGGTCCCGACAGCTACATGCGCATGTACCGGGTGACGGAGCTGTTGCAGAGCTGGAACTGGTTCGACAGCAGTGTGGCGCGGGCCAACGCGCCCTATGGCGACGTCCTGCACTGGACCCGCCCCTTCGATCTTCTGCTGATAGTGGTCGCCCTGCCGCTGTCCTTCGGTTTCGGCTGGGAACAGGCGCTCTACGTTTCCGGTATCGTGATTTCCCCGCTGCTGCAGTTGAGCACCGGCCTGCTGCTGATCTGGGCGCTGCGCCCGGTGATTCGTCCGGAAGTCTGGTTTCTGCCGGTGATCGCGCTGTTCTTGCAGCCTGGCGCGCTGGCCTACTCGGTTCTCGGGCGCGCCGACCATCACGGTCTCTTGCTGCTGGTCTTTGTCGTCACCGCCGGGTTTCTCCTGCGCGCCCTGAGCAATCCTCTGGATTCCCGTCCCGCTCTGCTGGCCGGAATCGCGGTCGGCTTCGGCACCTGGCTGTCGGTCGAGTTTCTCATGGTCATGGGTCTCTGCCTCGCTGCCCTGGGATTGCCGTGGCTGTTCGGCGAGCGCGAACGTGCCGGACAGAGCAAATGGTTTGTCCTGGCGATATGCTGCGTCCTGCTGCTCGCCCTCCTTACCGAGCGGCCCATCGCCAGGTTTCTCGAGCCGAGTTACGACCGGGTGTCCAGCGTACAGTTTCTGGTGACGGTGATTATTCTACTGTTCTGGCGCACGGTCGAGACATTTGAGACGCGCGGCGGTCATACCTCGCGTTTCATCGGGCGGGCAACGCTGGCGCTGCTTGGCAGTGGCGGCGCGGGGTTGTTGGTCAACGCCATCTACCCGCTGTTCTTTGCCGGACTCATGGTGGAAGTCGACCCCCGGATCCTGCCGATCTGGCTCGACCGCGTGCTGGAGATGCGCCCCTTGCTGCCGTACGACCAGCAAACGCTCGGCATCTTCATTTTCTACCTGGGCGGCGTCACCCTGGTCACGCCGCTGTTCCTCAAGACCCTGCTCGAAGAGCGCTTCACCAAGCGCTTCTTCCCTTATCTCTTCATCGCCATTGCCTGTCTCCTGCTGACCCTGGTCGCCCTTCAGCACATGCGGTTCTCGGGTTACGCGGAAATCGGCTTTGTTATGGCCTTCGCCGTCGTCCTGGACCGCTATCTGCGCTGGACCGAGCGCATTCATAGCGACCTGACCCGCGGCCTGCTGCGCGGCGGCTTCGTCGGCCTTATGCTGCTCGGCCCGATCATGGTCGGCGCCACGATGATGGCCAAGGATGCCGACGCGACCGGCGCGGCGGGACAGTCCCTCGAAGGCTGCCAGGTGAACGAGGTCGCGTCCTATCTCGAAACCGATCCGCGCTGGTCGGCAGAGCCGCAGACGATCCTCGCCTTCATGGATATCGGCCCGGAACTGCTCTATCGCACCCGGCACAGCGTCATCGGGACGCCCTACCACCGTAACGGCGACGGCATCTACGACGGCTACCGAATGCTGGCGACCGACGACAATACGGCAGCCCTCGCCCTCGTTACGCAACGCCGGGTCGATCTCGTGCTGCTCTGCCGGACACCGGCCGAGCGCTCCTTCTACGCCGACCGCACGGGCCGGAGTACACTCTATCAGCGCCTTGCCCAGGGCAGCCCGCCAAGTTGGCTGCGCGCCGTCGAGCTGCCCGCGGCTCTGCGCGGCCAAGCCGACCTCTACCGGGTGATCAGGTAAAGCGCCCGTTAGGGAAATCTTGAACGACATCGGCGACACTGCCGGCCCGGGCGGAAGGATCGCCCCGGCAAACTACGGGTAGTCGATGATGCAGCGGAATCCGGTTCACGATCAGCAGTCGGCCGTGGCGGCGGCCTGGCAGCCCGATGCGCCCCGCGTTGCCGTCCTGCTGCCCTGCTACAACGAAGAAGCGGCCATTGCCCAGGTCGTGCGCGATTTCCGCGCGGCCCTGCCGCAGGCGGACATTTACGTCTACGACAATGCTTCCGCGGACCGCACCGGCGAGGTCGCCGCTGCGGCCGGCGCCATGGTCGTCCGCGAGGCTCTGCGGGGCAAAGGCAATGTGGTGCGGCGCATGTTCGCCGACATCGACGCCGACATCTATGTGCTGGCCGACGGCGACGACACTTATGAAGCCGCCGCGGCGCCGATGCTGATCGAAACTCTCTGCCGCGACCAGCTCGACATGATCAACGCCGCGCGCCGCAATACCAGCGATGACGCCTATCGGCGTGGCCACCAGCTTGGTAACCGCTTGTTTACCAAGCTAGTCAGCGCGCTCTTCGGCAAGCGCTTCGACGATATTCTCTCCGGCTACCGCGTCTTTTCCCGGCGCTTCGTGAAGTCCTTCCCGGCGCTGGCCCAGGGCTTCGAGATCGAAACCGAACTGACGGTCCATGCCCTTGAACTGCGCATGCCTGTCGGCGAAGTGATGACAGCCTACAAGGAACGCCCGGAGGGCTCCGAGAGCAAGCTCAGTACCTTCAGGGACGGATTCCGCATCCTGCGCACCATTCTGCGCCTGGCCAAGGAAGAGCGCCCCCTCGCCTTCTTCTCGGCCGCTGGCGCGGTTCTGGCGCTCGCCGCCGTGACCCTCGCCTTGCCGCTGCTCGTCACCTACCTGGAAACGGGTTTGGTACCGCGCCTGCCTACTGCCGTGCTGGTCTGCGCCCTGATGATCCTGGCCTCTCTCAGCCTGGCTTGCGGGCTGATTCTCGATTCCGTGTCGCATGGAAGACGTGAGATCAAACGCCTGCATTACCTGCACCTGCCGGCCCCGCCGCAATTAAATGCGCCGGAGAAACAATCCTCAGCGCAAGAAGATACGCCTTCTGTTCCGCTTTCTAGAGCGCTCTAAGACCTCACCAAAAATACTAAGCTCTTGCCGTTCCTATGAATTCAACCAGCATATTGAATTTTAATCAATTATACTTTCGATTTAACGAAGTATTAGAATAATAAAAGCATGATCCAGTTGCTTTATTTTTCTCCGATCAAGACCGAATGGGCTTTCGTTTTACTATTTGTTAATGCGGAAAGCGGATTATTCGCCTCGGATATGCGTGCAATAAGGAGGTCGCAATCATGATCAACACGATCAAGTCTTTTCTGTCTGATGAATCCGGCGCCACGGCTATTGAGTATGGCCTGATCGCCGCCCTCGTTTCGGTTGCCGCCATCGCGGCGCTTGGCTCCCTGGGTAACTCGTTGGGCATCATGTTCAACAGCGTTGCCGGCGAGCTGAGCAATGCGGTGCCCGCGGCTACCTAACGGAATTTACGGCGGGACCACTCTGGTCCCGCCATTTCTCAGTGTGGAGATAGGGCCCGGGGCTGCGTCCTCGTGGCCCTATCTTTCATTCCAGCGGCTTGTGCGAAGACTGTGACATCGCCCGGGCCATCAAACTTTGTGAGTAGAGTCGTCAGGCCGGAAAGCAGAACAATGGATCTTGCGGCAGGTACCACGCAGTTCACGATCTTGGCTTTCGCCGGTCTGCTCATCGCGGCCGCGGCGAGCGACTGGCGTAATCTGACGGTGCCGAACAGCTACAGTCTGGCGCTGGCCGGGCTGTTTCCTTCCTACGTCCTCGCCTCCGGCGGGGGCGTCGACTGGATGAGCAGTCTGATTTATGCCGGCGTGGCTTTCGCCGCCGGCTTTCTACTCTTCACACTGCGCATCTGTGGCGGTGGCGACGTAAAGTTATTCGCCGTCGTCGCGCTGTGGGCGGGTCCTGCGTTCTTTGTGCCGATGCTGTTTTACACGACGGTGTCCGGTGGCCTGTTGGCGGTGGGCATGTGGCTGCACCACAAGCTGACCCACACAGCGCCGGTCGCATCCCTCGCTTTTTCGTCCGGCGACGCTGGGTATACGAAGCAGCCCATGCCCTACGCCGTCGCCATCGCCGTTGGCGGTCTCTATGTAGCGCTACAGCTCTTGTTGGGGGTCTAAGAGATGCATAGCGCCCAGGTCCATGCCCCCACCGCAGCCGGAGGTACCGGCATCGGCGCCAGGATCGGAAGGACCGATCGCGCCACGGAGGACTGACTCATGTCTATCAGGAACGTCATTCTCGTCGCAGCGGCCCTGCTGATCACCGTGGTCACGACATTCGTGGCCCGCAGTTGGATCGCCAGCCAACGCGCGCAGCCTGCGGTCATCACTCAGATGGCGCCGGAGCCGAAGGGCATCAAGGTGCTGGTCGCCAAGGTCCCGCTGGCGACCGGCGTCTTCATCCAGGCTGAGCAGCTGCGCTGGCAGATCTGGCCTGACGACAATATCCCGGAAAACTACATCACCGAGGAAGAGGTCGAATCAAACGAAGTGGATATGGACGATATCCATGGCGCGGTCGTGCGCCGGGGCTTTTCCGCCGGCGAGCCGGTTACGCCCAAGCGCTTCATCAGCCCCGGTGAGCGCGGCTTTCTCGCCGCCGTGCTGCGCCCCGGCTACCGCGCCATCGCGATCCGCGTCAATGCCACCTCCGGCGTCTCCGGCCTGGTGTTTTCCGGCGACCGGATTGACATCATCTTGACACACAGCATTTCCGACCGCACCGGCGAGGAGGTGATCGAACGCCGCGCCAGCGAAACGGTTCTCGAAAACGTCCGTGTCCTGGCCATCGATCAGTCCGTCGACGAGACCAACAACGAGCCGAACTACGCCAAGAACTTCACCCTGGAGGTCACACCCAAGCAGGCCGAGATGATCTCCGTGGTGCGCGAACTGGGCGGTCTCTCCATCAGCCTGCGCAGCCTGGCCAAGGATGACGCCGAGCTGGAGCGTCTGGCAACCGGCGAAGAACCGCTCGAAGAGCCGGATCCGGAGCGCGGCGATACCTATACCTGGGACAACGAAGTGAGCCGCCTGGTCGGCAGGCGATCCGGCAAGAACGGCGGCAATAAGAAGGTTGTTAACATTACGCGTGGTAATGAAGTTCAAGAACTGCGCTTCTGAATGGGTATTATTATGCGCGTGTTTTCAAGGATTTGGCTCGCAGCAGCCATCCTGATGTCGGTAACCGTCACGGCTGGGAGCGGTCACGCCGCTCTCCAGGGCAGTGCGGTGCCGACAAACGGCGATCCGATTGCCATCGAAATCGGCGAGGGTCAGCTGCTGCGCCTCGACAATTCGATGTCGTCGGTCTTCATCGCCAACCCCGGCATCGCCGACGTCAGCGCCAAGTCCGACCGGCTGCTTTATCTGTTCGGCAAAGCGGTCGGCACCACCACCCTTTTTGCGCTCGACGGCAACGACAACGTCATCGCCAATGTGACGGTGACCGTGAGCCACAGCCTGACACGCCTGCAAGCGGCGCTCGGAGAACTGGTGCCTGACGGACTGGTCGTCGCCTCCTCCGTCGACGGCGCGATCATTCTCTCCGGATCGGTCGAGACCGCAACGGAAGCCGAGAACGCCCGCCGACTCGCGGCGCGCTTCGTCGGCGAGGGCGGCGAGGTCATCAACCGCCTCGCCGTGACCGCGCCCAATCAGGTCAACCTGCGTGTCCGCATCGCCGAGGTGTCGCGTGAAGTCATCAACCAACTTGGCTTCAACTGGGATATTTTCGTCGATGCCGGCTTTGACTTCGGCCTGCAATCGTTGAATCCCATCGCCGGAATCAACTCGGTTTTCGCCGGCGGCAACATCGGCGACGTGTCGGTCGACGCTCTGATCGACGCACTGGCCGAAGACAACCTGGTCACGATCCTGGCCGAGCCGAACTTGACCGCCGTGTCCGGCGAGACGGCCAGCTTCCTCGCCGGCGGCGAGTTCCCGATCCCGGTGTCCCAGGACGAAGACACCATCACCGTCGAGTTCAAGCAGTTCGGCGTCAGCCTGGCTTTCACGCCGACCCTGCTGGGCCGCAGCCGGGTCTCCATGCGGGTCCGCCCGGAGGTCAGCCAGTTGTCGAACGCCGTGCAGGTGATCGCCGGCGGACTGTCGATTCCCTCCCTGACGACGCGGCGTGCCGAGACGACCGTCGAACTCTCCTCCGGACAGAGCTTCGCCATTGCCGGGCTCATCCAGGATAATTCGCGTCAGGAAAACCGCAAGATTCCCGGGCTCGGCGACCTGCCGATCCTCGGCGCCCTGTTTCAAAGCGATCGCTTCCAGCGCAACGAGACCGAGTTGGTGATCATCGTCACGCCCTACATCGTCCGGCCCGTGGATGGCGACGAACTGCGCACGCCGTTGGATCCCTACAGGGCGCCCCCGGTCGCCGCCGCCAAGGGCGACAGCCAATCCGCCAGGGGACGAACCTTGCCGATCAACCCGTCGCAGGCCAGCAACCTCGGCGACACCCCCAAAAACTCCGGTTTTATCATTGACTAGGAACGTTGCGATGCGGAGCCACACAAAATCGACTGCGGCGGCCCTTTTCACCCTGAGCCTCGCCCTGGCCGGTTGCGCCGGCGATCCGGAACGTTCCGCCGACGCGCAGGCCGTGGCCGACACCATCAACGTCGTCTTCCATCACGGAAAATGGCGGCAGATCCCGGCAACCCCCGAGAATCACGTCGAGACCATCATCTTCGAACAGCGCGTTCCCTTCACCGAGGCGGCGCCGAGCCTCGACCGCGGCGGGTGGGCCGCCATAGAGCGTTTCTTACAAGAGGCGGCGCCTGCTTCCGGCAGCCTGATCAGTCTCAGCGCGGCGGGTGACCTAGGCGGTCCGGCATCCCTCGACCGCCTGGCACTGCAGCGTCTCGAAGCCGTACGTGTCGCTTTGGCCGACCGCGGTTATACAAGCGCTCTGGCGAACAGTGAGAGCGGACGCGTTCCCGCCTTGGACAGCGGCGAAATCGGACTGACCTTGGCCAAGGCGATGGCAGTTCTGCCCGATTGCGATCAGCCGCAGCCGCTAGAGCCAAGCACCCCGGACTTCGTCGGCGGGTTCGGCTGCTCGACCACCAACAATCTCGGTGTCATGGTCGCCAACCCCGCCGATCTGGAACGCGGCCGGCCCACCGAGCCCGCCGATGGCGAAGCCGCCAGCCTGTCAGTCCAACGCTACCGTGTTGGCGAACCGAAGCCGCTTCTCGAAGAGGAAACCAAGTCTCAATGAGCGTAGCGGATAGGATCTTGGAACAGAACCCAGGCGAGACGGTTGCCGCCGAGTGTGTTGCCTTTGTGGGCGACAATCAGACTCACTCGGTGGTTGCCGCCGTGCTGAAGGAGTACTTCGCCGAGCCCCTGGTCCGCGATGGCGGCCCCAACCAGGCGATCGAGTACCTTGGCGGCACGGTGCCGCCCTCGGTCTTGATCGTCGACGTGTCCGAGGCAGTTTCTCCACAAACCGCGATGCTCTCGCTGAGTGCGGCCATTCCCGAAGGCACCAAGGTCATCGGTATCGGTGCCGTGAACGATATCGCTGTCTACCGCGAGATTGTCGATTCCGGCGCGTCCGACTATCTGGTCAAGCCGGTCACGGAGAAAGCGCTGGCCTCGGCGCTCAATCGCACCGAGGAGTCGCAGCAGACTCATTCTATCGAGAGCGCGCCGGAACAGAACGCGCGGATAGCCGTGATCGGCTCGCGCGGCGGCGTCGGCGCCAGTACCCTGGCGATGAACTTGGCGTGGATTATCAGCGAGGAGCGCAAGTACAAGACAGCACTGGTGGATCTGGATCTTGAGTTCGGCACCATCGCGCTGTCACTCGACCTGGAACCGACCAGGGGTCTGCGCGAGGCACTGGAGAATCCCGCCCGCGTGGACGGGCTTTTTATCTCCAGCGCCACGGCCAAGTTGACCGAGCATCTCTCGATCATGGCGACGGAGGAGAACCTGACCTCCGAGGTCCAGTTCAACCCCAACGCCGTCGACGCACTCTTCGAGGCGTTGGGCCGCACCAACGACGCCATCATCGTCGATCTGCCGCGCCCTTCCTACGCGGTGCGCCGGCGGGTCTTTGAAGCCGCCACCGAAGTGATCCTGGTCACCGAACTAAACCTCTCCGGCCTGCGCGACTCCCTGCGCCTGCTGCGCGGGATTCAGGAAGTGGCGCCGGAAACCCCGGTGCGCGTGGTGGCCAATCGTGCCGCCGGACCAAAACAGGCGATGCAGCTGAGAGATTTTCAGAAAGCCCTCGACCACAAGGTCGAGCTGCAACTGCCCGACGAACCGAAAACATTCAATGCCGCCGCCAACACCGGCAAGCCGTTGGCGCAGACCCATGGCCGGGCCAAGGTATGCAAGGCGCTGCGCAAGTTGGCCGCCAACATCGACCTGCCTGAAAAATCCGAAGGCGATGCCAAGAACAAAAACACGGGCAAGAAGGTCAAGATGAAGGGCAAGCGGCAGGCTCAGAAGAAATCGGGCCTCTTCAGCCTCTTCAAACGGAGCTAACGGCCGTGGCGGGGGTCCTCCACGACGGGCCGGCAGAGGCGAGCCAGCAGGGCGTCGCCGACGATAACCTCGACGCCCATCGGCGTCAGCTCCAGCCAAAGGTTCTGGCGCTCTTCGGCGACGACGACATCTCGACCATCCCGCGCCCGGAATTGGCGCTGCGGATCGGCAATCTGCTGACCTACGAAGTCGAGCGCAGCGGCACCAAGCTGGGCCTCCTGCACCGCCGTAAACTCGTTTCCAGCCTCATCGACTGGCTCCTGCAGTGCAATGCCATGCAGCCCGATGAGCGCGACGAACTCATCGGTAAGAGTTCGGTGCCGGCGGCTCAACCGGGCTCGGTCACGGTGCCGGAAGGCCAAAGCAAAGATAAGGCGACGTCGCACTCGCCCGCCGTGGCGGCGGCAAAAAGCAAAGTTCATCCTCTGGTCATGGAGCGGCTCGACGTCTCTGCCGCCTCGCAGCTGCCGCGCAACGACCTGACTCGCCAGATCGGCGAAATTGTCCGCGAAATCGTGGTCGACGAAAAGCTCAACCTCAATGCGCCCGAACAGCAGGCGATCGTCGACATCATGCTCGACGATATGCTCGGGCTCGGCCCCTTGGAACCGCTGCTGGCCGACGATCTGGTGACCGACATCATGGTCAACGGCCCCAAGCAGGTCTATGTCGAACGCCGCGGCAAGCTTGAAGTCACTGACGTCACTTTCCAGAACGACGAGCACGTGCTGAACATCGCGCGGCGCATCGTCTCCCAGATCGGCCGCCGCGTCGACGAGACCACACCCCTGGTCGACGCCCGCCTGATGGACGGTAGTCGTGTCAACATCATCATCCCGCCGCTGGCGATCGACGGCCCCACAATCTCAATTCGTAAGTTCGCCAAGAAGGGCATCACCCTCGACGTCATGCAGCGTCAGAACAACATTTCGAGTCCCATGGCGACTGTCATGAAGATCGCGGCCCGGAGCCGGTTGAACATTCTGATATCCGGCGGCACCGGCTCCGGTAAGACGACCCTTCTGAACGCCATGTCGCAGCTGATCGACCCGGGCGAGCGCATCGTCACCATTGAAGACGCTGCCGAGCTGCAGTTGCAGCAGCCTCATGTGGTGCGCCTTGAAACGCGCCCGCCGAATCTCGAAGGCAGTGGTGAAATCACCATGCGCGACCTGGTGAAGAACGCGCTGCGTATGCGCCCCGACCGAATCATCCTTGGTGAGGTGCGCGGTGGCGAAGCCGTCGACATGCTGCAGGCCATGAACACCGGCCATGACGGCTCGCTCGGCACCCTCCACGCAAACCGGCCACGCGAGGCGCTGACGCGGCTTGAGAATATGATCGGCCTCGCGGGAATCAATCTGCCAGCCAAAGCGGTGCGTACCCAGATCGCCTCGGCGATCGACATGATCGTGCAGGTCTCGCGCATGCGCGACGGCATGCGCCGGATCACGCACATCGAAGAGATCGTGGGCATGGAAGGCGAGATCATCACAACGCAGAGTCTGTTCACCTATAACTTCCAGGGCGAGGGCAATGACGGACTGCTGCTCGGCGACTTCAAGTCCTCCGGGTTGCGCCCCCATTTCGCTCCAAAAGCCGCCTATTTCAGCCTAGACAAACCGTTGCTGGAGGCCATGGGATGACGGTGGAACTGCCTCTGCAGATCGGTGCGGTGCCAATCGAATGGCTGCTCGTCGGCCTGCCGGCCTTGGTCGCCCTGATGCTGTTTGTCCTGATCTTCGGGGGCAATGCGGACCTAAAGCACACGCGCCGCCGGGTCGACCGTATTAAGCTCAACAATGCGCCGCAGATGACGCCGGCCGAGATTGTCTCCATCCGGCGATCCAACAATGACAGCGGCATCGCCATTCTGGACAGCCTGGTCAAGCACCTGCTGCCGCGCCCGGAGCTGCTGCGTCTTCGCCTCACCAGTGCCGGTTTGAAGTTGTCTCTGGGCAACTATGTAATGATCTGCCTCCTGGTTGGTTTGACGGTTTTTGGCGTGCTGTACTTTACCAAGGTCGTCACGCCGCTTGTCGCCGGACTTTTCGGCTGCTTCCTGGCGATCATGCTGCCGCATGCCGTGATCGGCTTTCTGATGCGCCGGCGGCGCAACAAGTTCATCGCATACTTTCCCGAAGCCATCGACCTGATGGTCCGCGGCCTGCGTTCCGGCCTGCCGATCACCGAATCGATCCGCACCGCCGGTGAGGAAATCCTTGATCCTGTCGGGATCGAGCTTCGGCGGATCACCGACTCCGTGCGCCTCGGCTCGAAGCTCGATGAAGCGCTGTGGGATTGCTCGCGGCGGCTGGGCATTCAGGAGTTCAAGTTCTTCACGGTGGCGCTCTCCATCCAGTCGGAAACCGGCGGCAACCTCGCCGAGACTCTGTCGAACCTTTCAGACGTGCTGCGCCGCCGGCGGCAGTTGAAGTTGAAGATCAAGGCTTTGTCTTCCGAAGCCAAGGCCAGCGCCTACATCATCGGCTCCCTGCCCTTTGTCATGGCGATTCTGATCTTCATCGTGAACCCGGGATACATCGCCGACCTCTGGACCGACCCGCGTGGAACTTTCCTGGTTTTCCTCGGCTTCCTCAGCTTCGCGGTCGGCATCGGGGTCATGTACAAAATGGTGAAGTTCGAGATATGACGCTGGACGACCTCATCCCGCCAGGTATGTCGATCGAGGATCTGCTCGTGATCATGTCGTCGGTGTCGATCATGATCAGTATCCTGGCCGTATGGTTCACCTTGATACACCGCGATGTCGCGGCCAAACGCGCGCAATCGATTGCCGATCAGCGCCGTGTCATGCGCGCCGGTGTCATGGGACCCCGCCGGCGTGAGGCCCACTTGCCCAGCATGACCGTCATGCGCAGAGTGGTGGAAACCCTGAAGCTGCTGCGCAGCAGCCAGGCGGACAAGATCCAGCTCAAACTGATGCGCGCAGGCTGGCGCAGCAAAGACGCGATGATTCGCTTCTTCTTCTTCAAGTTCTCCCTTCCCTTTCTGTTCGGCGGCGTCGCCCTGTTCATGCTATATGGCCTGAACGCCTACGACCTTGAGCCGACCTGGAAGGCGGCATCGGCTCTGGGCACGACGATTTTCGGCGCCTACATACCGGACATCCTGGTGTACAACGGCGCCCAGAAACGCCGCGAGGCCATCCGCAAGTCCTTGCCAGACGCACTCGACCTGATGGTCATCTGCGCCGAAGCCGGCCTGAGCCTGGATGCCACCTTGATGCGGGTCGCCGATGAAATGCAGAAGACCGCGCCGGAGCTTTCCGACGAGTTCAGCCTGACCGGACTCGAGCTGGGCTTCCTGCCGGACCGGCGCACAGCCATGCAGAACCTCGCCAAGCGCACTGACCTGACGGTCCTGCGCGGCATGGTCGGCACCCTGCTGCAGGCGGAGCGTTACGGCACGCCACTGGCGCAGTCGCTGCGCGTGCTCTCGGCGGAGTCGCGTGAGGAGCGGGCCATGAAGGCCGAGGAGAAGGCCGCCCGCCTGCCGGCTCTGCTCACGGTGCCGATGATCCTCTTCATCCTGCCGCCGCTGTTCATCGTCCTCATCGGCCCGGCGGCCCTGCGCACCATGGATGCGATGCGCGCTCTTTAGAGCACGGGGCCCAGGAGCCGCGACAGACTGACCCCGACCCGGAACCACAGGGACTGGTCATCCAATTCGCCGGCGGTCACACGCCGGCTCTCGGCAAAATCATCCTCCAGCATCGCCGCCACCGCACTGGCGAAACCGCGATCCCAAACCACCACCGTCAGCTCGAAGTTCAGCCGGAAGGAACGATTATCGACGTTGGCCGTGCCGAGGGCGGCCAGTTCGTCGTCGACCAGGAGAACTTTTTGATGCAGGAATCCGCTTTCATAGCGGTAGATCTGCAAACCGATGCGCTCTGCCGCCGGATAGTAGCTAAAGCTCGCCAGATGTACCGCCAGATGATCGGCCATGTCCGGGAGCAGAACCCGCACTTCGACACCCCGCAGGCGGGCGAGCTCAAGCGCTGCCATGACCTGCTCGTCCGGCACGAAGTAGGGGCTGGCGATCCAGATGCGCCGCGTGGCACTCCGGATCGCTTCGATAAAAAATAGCTCGCAACTGTCGTTCTGGTCCGCCGGACCGGTCGGCAAGGCCAGCGCGGCGACATTGCTTTCACCCAGCGTCCGCGGCTCCCAGGACAACTGCGGAACTTCGCGGGCCGCCCAGAACCAATCTTCGACGAAAGCCAGCTGGATCGCCTGCACAACCGGTCCGCGGATCTTCAAATGGGTGTCGCGCCAGGGGCCGAATGCGGAATTGCGCCCGAGATATTCGTCACCGAAGTTAAGGCCGCCGACGAAGGCCACCGTTCCGTCGACCACAACGACCTTGCGATGATTGCGGAAGTTGAGTTGGAAGCGGTTGACCGGGCCGCGCGCCGTACCAAATCGGTGAACCTTGGCGCCGGCCGAGCGGAGCGCCGCTATGAAGCCTTCCGGCAGGCCATAGCTGCCGATCTCGTCGTAGAGCAGATAAACCCGCAGACCGCCGCGCGCCCGGCGCACGAGGCGCGCCTTCAGGTCGCGGCCCAGATCGTCGTCCCGCAGCATGTAAGCCTGCACCAGAACGTAGTCGTTGGCGGCTTCGATCGCCGAGAAGATCGCCGCGAACACTTCCTCTCCGTTCTTCAGCAGATCGACGGCGTTGCCTTGGGAAAACGGCATGCCCGCGAGGCGCTGAAATACCTGCAGACTGACGGCATCGGGGGGCACGGCAGTCCGGTAGTCCTCGGCAAAGCGGTCGCGAAGGGCCGCCGCCAGGTGATGAATCTCCAGGTCGCCGCTGCGCCGGGCGGCGACATACCCATGAAACTTGCCGCGCCCGAAAATCCAATAGAGCGGCAAAGCGAGGTAGGGAAAGGTCAACAGCAGTAGTGACCAGGCGACCGCCCCCTGGGCCGTGCGCGTCCGCACGGCCGCATGCAGGGCGGAGACCGCGCCTGACAGGTACACGCAGGCGGTCAGAAGGGCGACACCCAGCGGCAGGTTTTCGGAAAGCCAACCAATCATCGGCGAATCAACCCCTGCCACCAAGTCGCGCGGCTACACGTCGGCCCCCTCAGGCACCCGAAGCACGGCGTCCTCGAGAAGACCGGCAACGGCGGTCCTGAACGCTTCTGGGTCGACCGGCTTGCGCAGGGATGGGAACCCATGGTCCGCGATTTCCAGAGTCTCCGCTTCTCCCTGATCCGCGGTGACGATTAAGGCCGGTACGCTTCGCCCGCAGAGGACTCGCAACTGGCCCGCCGCGGCTACACCACTATAGGCGCCGGGCAGCCGATAGTCGGTAATGATCAAATCGATCTCGGCCGCGGCGGCGGCGACGATCTCAACTGCCTCGTCATAGTCGCTGGCGGCCTGAACTCGGCAGCCCCAGGACTTGAGCGCGCGAACCATGCTCTTGCGCACTTGCCGGTCATCGTCGATCACCAGCACGGTGCTGTCGGCCTTCAGCTTGACGCCGCAAGGTTCACGGTCTTTGCGGGCGACCTCGGCCTGCTTGTCGATAAGGTCGATCTCCACGGCAAAGACGCTGCCTTGGCCCGGGACCGAACGCAGGGATACTTCATGGCCAAGGACGTTGGCGAGGCGGCGCACGATTGAGAGACCCAGGCCAAGACCACGCTGGCGCTCGCGCGCCTGATTGTCCAACTGATGAAACTCTTCGAAGATGTGCCCCTGCTCCGCCTCGGGAATCCCAAGACCCGTATCCCAGACTTCGATCCGAAGTTTGGACCCCCGCTTCCGGCAGCCGACAAGAACACGGCCATCCGGGGTATAGCGAACGGCATTCGACAGCAAGTTGCCGACAATTCGCTCCAGCAAGTTTGGATCGCTGTAGATGACCTGACTTGAAGGTACAATTTTCAGAATCAGCCCGCGCTCGCGCGCCTGGGGGCAATAGACCCGCACCAACCGATCGAGCAACTGCTGTACCGGAAACTCCGTGAAGCGCCCTTCCAGCCTGCCGCTCTCCAGCTCGGAAACATCAAGGAGCGCGTTGAGCAAGCGCCCGGCGGCATTCGAGGCTTCGCGCAGGTCCGCGACAATGCTCTTGGCCTCTTCCCCTTCCACGGTGGCCTCCAAGGCGCCCATGAAGAGCTCGATAGCATGCAGCGGCTGGCGCAGATCATGGCTCGCCGCGGCCAGAAAGCGTGTCTTGGCCCGATTGGCCTGCTCAGCGAGTTCACGCGCTCGTTTTAGCTCGGTAATATCGGTGCAGACACTTGTGGTTCCGCCATCATGCATGCGCCGTTCCGTCAGTATATAGCTCCGCCCGTCGAACCATGTGATCTCGAAGTCGCCGGAAGCGCTTCGGTGCGCGGCCAGGCGCGACTGCACCCAGGCTTCCTTGGTTGCCGAGCCATCCAAGCCGACGACGAAGTTCCGCTCGGCACTGATACGGACGATCTCCTCAAACGTCATCCCGGGCTTAATGTGATTGGCGCCTCCCTCGAGGCCGCCGTGGTAACCCTCGTTGCAGAGGACCAAGCGATTCTCAGAATCATAGATAGCAAAGCCGCCGGAGACGCAATCGATGGCATCCGTCAGGCGTTCCTCCGCCGCTTCCGCTCGCTTACGGGCATCAACCTCCGCGGTCTCATTTTCGGCGACGCCCCGATAGCCGGCGAAGCGGCCGGCCCTGTCATAGTTCGGCTTGCCGTTGATACGCCAGAAGGAGCGTTCTCCGGCCTCGTCGATATAGACTGTCCGCAGATCCGTTATGCGGCGCCTTTCGTCCAGGTGCTGGCGCAGGCCACACCAGGCAGGGTCGGCCTCCGTCTCGGCCTCGAAGAACTCCCAGATAGAGAGCCCGATCGCTTTTTCCGCCATCGAACTGCGGCGTCTAGACTCGGTCTGGACATCCAGAAACAACGAAAACCGCAGCCTCTCGTCCATCTCCCAAAAACCTCCCGGCCCCGACTGCGCGAAGTCCTTGAACCGCTGCTCGCTATCCCGCAGCGCCTCTTCAGCCGCAACCCGTTCGGTCACATCGAAGCGAATGCCGATGAAGCCGCCGGACTGAAGCGCGTGATTGCGTGCCTCGATCCATCGCCCTTCGCTGGTCTTGGCGCGGAAAGTCGGGAACTCCTTCACGACATCCGGGTCCTGTAGAGTACGAACCATCACTTCATCGGCGGCCATAACCGTCAGTTGGTCTCGGGCGAAAGCAAGTTTCATGAGGTCGGAATAGTGGGCGCCCGGCTTGAATTCCGCGGCCAGTTTTGGATAAAGGTCGCGATACTGTTGATTGCAAAGCACGAGCCGGCCATCAGTATCGAACCAGACAAAGCCGTCGGTCATGTTCTCCACGGCTTCGAAAAGAAGCTCATTGGCGCGCGCCGTCTCCACTTGACTCTGAATCAGCGCGCGCTCCGCCGCCTTGCGCTCAGTTATGTCGGTACAGATCGTACCGATGCCTTGAACCTGGCCGGCGGCATCAACCAGCGGGAACTTCACCGTAATGCATTCCGTGGCTCCGTGACGGAACGGCACGACTTCCTCATAGATCTGGGCTTGGCGACTCTTCAGGACCTTCAGATCCATCTCCCGCACACCGCTGGCCCAGTCGACGCCGACGCCGACGTCGAAAGGCAGCTTACCCCGCACCTGCGCATTGGTGACGCCGTAGAGCTCTTCGAAGCGCTTGCTGACCTGCAGATAGCGACCCTCGGAGTCCTTCAGGCAGATGTCGACCGGTGAATACTCGAAGATCGCCGCCAGCCGCTCTTCGCTCGCGCTGAGGGCGCTTTTGAGCCCTCTCTCGATTTGTATCGGTGTAAGGGTGGCGGTCCAATAGCACCCGGCCCCCGCCGCCGTCGTCAACGGCGTCCATTCGCAGGTAACCTCGGTCGCCACGCCGTCGCTTCCCGCGACGACGACGGGCTCCGAGAAGGCCTGCGCCAGGGCGAAGTGGTCGCCTGCTCGGCGCTCTTGCCGTGCGGCGCGCGGTTCGAGAATCAGGTCGCCTAACCGCTTGCTGGTGCTCTCCGAAAGACTTAAGCCGAGCAAGCGCTCAAACGCGCCATTGCCCTGAAACAGCTGAGGCTCTCCCCGGCCCGGTTCTTGAAACCCCAGCGCCACCGCCACGGGAAGCTGGTCCAAGGCATCACCGATCAAGCCGGCCGGCTCCCCCGCATGCCAACTCGCGAGAGCCGGTCTCTCAGGTCTGAGGTTCTTTACTTTATCCACCGGTCCGCCTGGACTCCATCAATTCACCAGCGTCATATCGACAATCTGCTGCATCGCCGCGCTTCTGACAAACCTGACCTCACCTCGTTAAAGCATGCGCGGTGAAAACAGTTCGTTAACCATACTCTACCATAGGGCGACTTTTAACTGCTTAACGAAAGGGAAAGAGGTCCTGTCGTATTTTTGTGGCGGTCAAATGCACGCAATACCGGAGCCAAACATCCGTGCCGAAGTACGATGTCAAACTTCAGCTGGACGACGAAGAACACCAGATTCACCTGGAGATCTATCAACAGGTGATCTCTGCGCACGACCAGACCGATGAAGAAGTGGTGCACCGGGCCAAGCAACAATTCCGCCACTGGGCCGAAGGCCGTGGACCGGAATGGAAGCTGGTGGCCCTGCGCATGCCCTTCGCAGCGGTCACCGACAGCGAAATACGCGAGACTCACTAAATAAGCCGGAAACAAATCCGCTTGCCGTCACGGTCCGAAGAGCGGCCACCGGCGTTCTTCAGCGCACCACGACAAAACAGGCCTGCCCCTGACCGATCAGGCTGTCGCAGGCCGCCGCGGCGACTTCGCGCGACCCGAAGGCGCCGGCCTGAACCCGATAAAATACACCGCGGTCGCCGAGCTTGGCTTCGTCGATCACCAGCCGCAACGGCTGCAGCTCTTGGGGAAAGCGGCCCTTAAGCCGTGCCCATTCATTCAGCACATTGATCTTCTTTTGAACCGCCGAGACCTGAACCAGAATAGTTCCGGCCGGCGCATCCCAGGCGTCCGCCAGGAACGCCGATGTCGCCGCGTCGGCCGGCGCGCTTGCGACAGCCTCGGCCGGCGGAGCCACCAACGCCGTTTCCCTGGACGGCGTTTCAGCGGACGGCGTTTCAGCGGACGGCGTTTCAGCGGGCGGCGTCTCAGCGGGCGGCGTTTCAGCGGACGGCGTTTCAGCGGACGGCGTTTCAGCGGGCGGCGTTTCAGCGGGCGGGGCCGGCTCAACCGCCTCGGCGGCGCCACCAGCCGCTTGCGCCGCCTCGCCGTCCTTGGGTGGCAGCGGCGGAAACTTCGGTGGCGGCGGCAATCTCGACCCGCGGCGGGCCGAAGCCGCGACGGCCGCCTCGACCGTGCCCGACGGCAAGCGCTGCTCGTTGACGCTTTCGACCGGTGCGGCGGCCACCACCGGCGGCGCCGGCAGGCCCGCAGCGGCGGCCCGCTCCCGCGCCCGTTCTCGGGCCAGTTCCGCCTCGGTCTTCGGCTTCTCGGAGACCACCGCGGACTCGAAGGTCAGGCGCTCCTGGCTGTAGCCGGCCTCGGAACTGCTCGCTACCAGACCCTCTTGCAGCACTTCACGATTGATCTCCGCCGGACCGGCGCCAAGATCCAGGTCCCGGGACCAGGCTTGCGGTTCTGTCGGCTGTGCCGGCGGTGGCGGCGCTTTGGCCGCTTCGGAAACCAAGGGCGGGTCCGACTCAGGCGGTGGTCCGACCTCGATGGTGCAGCCGGCCAGAGCGAGCGAGGCCAGAGCGAGCGAGGCCAGCGCGGCAAGTCCCGCGGGTGCCCGCAGAGGCCACGGCCGAAAAGTCCCCTTGCCCGCCTCGGCGCTTGATATGGTTAATGAATTGTCCACGGCCATGAGCCGAAGGTACGACCGCTTGCGCCGCTCGGCAAGGGCCTCAAGTCCGGCCCATCGGGTTCAAAAGCGGTAAGTCGGAATGGAATTTTTCAGGCCGCGTCCCGGTGAACGGCCGGCTACTCCGCCACCGGTGACGCGGCGTCCTCGGCCATTACAATCACCGGCTTCATTGCCCTGAGCTCTTCCATCGAGAGGTGACAGGCGATCTGGTGGCCCGGCGTCGGCTCCACGACCGGCGGCACCTCGGCCTCGCAGATATCGCCGATCCGGCGCGGGCAGCGGGTGTTGAAGACGCAGCCACTGGGCGGCGAGGTGACCGACGGCAGGTTGCCTTCGAGGATGATCCGCGTCCGCTCGACCGAGGTATCGGCGATCGGCACCGCCGACAACAGCGCCTCGGTGTAGGGGTGATAGGGCGGTGCGAAGACTTCGTCGGTGGTGCCCTGCTCGACGATACGACCGAGGTACATCACGACGACGCGGTCGGCGAGGTAGCGCACCAGGCTGAGGTCGTGGCTGATGAAGATCAGGGTGGTGCGGTAGGTCTTCTGAATGTCCATCAGCAGGCCGGTGACCGCCGCCTGCACCGAGACATCGAGCGCCGAGACCGGTTCGTCCGCCACCACGGTGGTGGGATTGCCGGCGAAAGCGCGGGCGATGCCGACCCGCTGCTTCTGGCCGCCGGAGAGCTGGCGCGGACGGCGCCGCGCGAACTCCCGCGGCAGCTTCACCAGGTCGAGCAGTTCCATCACCCGCTGCTCAACCCTGTCGGCGTTGGATTCGACGCCGAACTTGCGGATGACGCGCGCCAATTGGGCGCCGACCGTATGGCTGGGGTTCAAGGTATCGAAGGGGTTCTGGAACACCATCTGCATGGAACCGATCTGCTCGGGCGTGCGCTTCTGCACTTCTTCGTTGGAGATATCCTTGCCGTTGAACATCACCTCGCCGTCGGTCGCCGTCTCCAGTCCCATCAACACCTTGGCGAAGGTCGACTTGCCGCAGCCCGACTCCCCGACGATGGCGACGGTCTGGCAGGAGCGCGCATCGAACGTGATGCTCTCGTTGGCTTTCACATGACGCACCCGCTTGCCGGAGATCATGGCGCCGATCGAGTTGTCGGCGATCTCGTAGTACTTCTTCATGTTGTTGATGGAGAGCACCACCTCGCCGGCCTCCATCTCACCGGCGCCGACGCCTTCGGGGTGATAGCTGTCCCAATCGATCTCCTGCCACCTGCGGCAGCGCACGTCGTGGCCGGGTTCATTGGGCACCTGCGACATGGTGAGTTCTTCCTTGTCGCACAGCCCGCCCTGAAAGAAATCGCAGCGCGGCCCGAAATAGCAGCCCGGCGGGCGCTGGTGCGGCAGCGGCAACTGGCCGCGGATCGGCACCAGGGGGCGCGCGGTCTTGTCGGCGCCCGGCAAGGGGATGCAGCCGAAGAGCCCCTTGGTGTAGGGATGGCGCATGTGATCGAAGACCTCATCGACCGTGCCGCTTTCCACCACCACGCCGGAATACATCACGTTGACCCGGTCGCAGGTCTCGAGAATCAGGCCGAGATTGTGCGAGATGTAGACCATGGAGGTGTTGAACTTCTTGGCGATCTGGCCGATCAGCTCGATGATGCCCGCCTCCACCGTTACGTCGAGCGCCGTGGTCGGCTCGTCGAGCAGCAGCAGCGAGGGATTGGACAGCAACGCCATGGCGATGACCACGCGCTGCTGCTGACCGCCGGAAATCTGGTGCGGATAGACCGACATGATGCGGTCCGGGTCCGGCAGGTTGACGTCGGCCAGCATCTGCCGCGCCCGCTTGTAGGCGTCTTCCTCGCTGATGTTCTCGTGGCACAGCGGCACTTCCATGAGCTGCCTGCCGAGCGTCATGGAAGGGTTCAGCGAGGCCATGGGCTCCTGATAGACCATGGCGATCTCGTTGCCGCGCAGCTGGCGCAGCTCCTCGTCGCTGAAGGTCGCCATATCGCGGCCCTTGTAGAAGACCTGGCCGCCGACGATGGCGCCGTTGCCGCCGAGGTAGCGCATGATCGCCATGGCCACGGTCGACTTGCCGCAGCCGGACTCGCCAACCAGGCCGATGCTGCCGCCCTGCTCCAGGGTCATGTTGAAGTCGATGACCGCCGGGATCTCGCCGGCCCGTGTGAAGTAGGAGATGCAGAGGCCCCGGCATTCCAGCACCGGCCCGTCGTAGTCGTGACTTTGGCTCGACATCGCCTTCTCCTTTAGTCGCGCAGCGAGACTTCGCGCAGGCCGTCGGCCAGCAGGTTGAACCCGAGCACCAGGGACGAGATGGCGATGCAGGGGAAGACCGCCATGTGCGGCATGAACATGGCGAACTGCCGGGTCTCGGAGACCATGCCGCCCCAATCCGGATCCGGCGGCGGCAGGCCGAGGCCGAGGAAGCCGAGCGTGCCGATGGTGATCACCACGTAGCCGAGGCGCAGGCAGGCGTCGACGATCAACGGGCCGCGCGCGTTGGGCAGAATCTCCACCAGCATGACCCGCCAGGCGGATTCGCCGCGGGTCTCCGCCGCGAAGACGTATTCGCGGTTGCGCAGGTCCAGCACCAGGCCGCGCACGATGCGCATGATGCCCGGCGCCGAGGCGAAGGTCACCGCGATGACGATGTTGGTGCCCGAGGCGCCGATGGTGGCGATGATGATGATGTAGAGCACCAGCACCGGGAAGGAGAGAATCACGTTGGCGATGAAGGACAGCAGGTCGTCGGTGATGCCGCGGCGATAGCCGGCGGCCAGTCCCATGGGAATACCGACAAGGTAGGCGCAGAGTGTCGCCAGGGGAGCGTAGAAAAGCACCTGGCGCGAACCATCGATGATGCGCGAAAGGATGTCGCGGCCGAGTTGGTCGGTTCCCAGATAGTGCACGCTGCTACCGTCAAGCGAAGGCCCCCCCGGTAACGTCATCGGCGCGCCCGGAGCATTGGGCGGGAACGGCGCGAGTGCCGGCGCAAAGACCGCGATAAGAACCCAAAAGGCGACAAGCGCCAGGCCGGTCATCCCAACCCAGCTTTCACGGATCAGGGCGAGTCCCTTGACGAACCGCAGCAGCGGAGACTCGCGGCGCGGCACGGAAACGGCTTGGTCGGTCATTGCGCGCCCTCCTAGCTGAATCTGATTCTCGGGTTGAGGTAGGTGTAACCGACGTCGGCCAGGGTCTGGGTCATCACCGCCACGAAGACGGCGACCATGGCGCAGGCTTCGATCAGATAGATATCGCTGTTGAGCGAGGCTTCATAGAGCAGGCTCCCGAAGCCTTTGTAGGCAAAGGCCACCTCGACGACGATGACGCCGGAAAGCAGCCAGTTGATCTGCAGCATGATCACTGTGAAGGGCGCGATCAGCGCATTGCGCAGGGCATGCCGGCGGATCACCTGCCCGTAGGGCAGTCCCTTCAGCACCGCGGTGCGGATGTAATGCGTCATCATGACCTCGGCCATGGAGGCGCGGGTCATGCGCGCGATATAGCCCCAGTCGTAGATCACCAGCACCATAACCGGCAGCACCAACTGCACCGGATCGAAGCCATCGGCCATGCCGCTGGTGCCCGGCAGGATCGGCCAGTAGAAAACAAACAGCACGATGAGGAGCACGGCGCTGGCGAACTCCGGCACCGAGGTCGTGAGGATCGCCGAGACCGATACGGTACGATCGCGCACGCCACCCTCGCGCATACCGGCGATAACGCCGAGGGTCAGACCGATGAGCGAGGCGATGAGCAACGCGATGCCGCCGAGGATGCCGGTATTCGCCAGACGCGGCCACATGACGTCACTGACCGGCACTTTGAATCGTACGGACTGCCCGAAATCACCGATCACGAAGTTGCCGAGCCAGCGCAGGTAGCGCCACACGGCGGGATCGTTGTAGCCGTTGCGCTCCAGCCAAAGTTCTCTTTGCTCCAGCGAGGTATAGGGCCCGAGAACCTTGATCGCGACGCTCTCGACATTGATCTCCAGCAGCAGGAACACCAGAATCGATACCACAAGCATGGTCAGAACCATGGTGCCGAAGCGCCGCGTCATGAATATCAGCATCGCGATTTAGCCTTCCCGTCCCCGCAATAGGCTTGCGGCGCATTTACTTGGCCTTCGCGGCACCCGGTGCTGCCGAAGTCCTCGAAGGCCTGGCGGCGGGGAACCGCCGTCGCAAGAAGAAAGGGCCGCGGCGCCCCCGCGCCGCGGCCCTCTTTACTCAACCCAGCCAGACAGTATTGAACTGGTGATAGCGGGTCGGATGGGTTCGATAGGCCATCACGTTGTCCTTCGACGCGGTAAAGACCGAACGGAAGAAGGGCTGCACCATGATGGCGTCGTCCTGCAGGATTTTTTCGACCTTCGCCATGGCGACCTTGCGTTTGGCCACGTCGAGAATGGCCTCGGCTTGGTCCAAGGCGGCGTCGAATTCCGGATTGTTGTAGCCGGACTCGTTCCACGGAACGCCGCCGCGGTAGGCGAGGCTCAGCACCATGGTGCCCAGCGGGCGGTGGGTCCACGACGTCAGGCTGAAGGGCGCCTTGTCCCAGACTTCCCAGTACTGTGCCGAAGGCATCACGTTGATGGTGATGTCGATTCCCGCCTCGGCGGCATTCTCCTTCAGCACCTGGACCGAATCCTGCTCCCAGGTGCCGTCGGTGTTGCCGACGTTGCAGGTGACCTGGACCCCATTGGGGAACCCGGCCTCGGCCAACAGCGCCTTGGCCTTGGCGACATCGCGCTTCAACGCCGGCAGTTTGGCGTATTCCGGATGAACCTCCCCGACGTGATGGTTCTCGCCGATCGCCCCCATGCCGCGGTGGGCGAGCTTGAGGTTCTGGGCATTGTCGGAAGCCAGCACCATGGCCTGACGCACCTTCCTGTTATCGAAAGGCGCGTTGTTGACGTTCATGCGGATCACGCCGGTCTGCGCAGTCACCGCCTGGGAAACCACGACACCGGGGATGCGCTCGGCAATCTCTAGGGTCGGAATGCCGAGCCGATAGATCGCATCGACCTGACCGGAAGCCAGGGCCGCGATGGCCGCCGAGTCATCCTCGCCGGTATCGATGTAGCGGATTTCGTCGAGATAAACCTCACCGCCCCAGTAGCCCCCATCGCGGCGGCGCAGGATGCATTCCTCGCCGACGGTGAACTTGGCCAGTTCGAAAGCGCCGGTGCCGATCGGGTTCTTGGAGAAGTCGCCGCCGTCCTTGGTGAAGTTCCGGTGCACGATCGCGGTCGGATAGTTATAGAGGTTTTCCGGCATGGCCAGCGCCGCCGAATTGAGGTGCAGGCGCACCGTGTGGTCGTCGACCTTCTCGACGGCCCCTTCGGTCATGCGCTTGCCCATCTTGGCGTTGCCGCTGTCGTCCTTTTCGCCGGTGTCGTACTCCTCGACCATGGCCGAGAACAGGCCGAGGTTGGAAGAACCGGTCGCCGGGTCGAGCCAGCGGGTAAAGTTGAACACCACGTCGTCGGCGTTGAAGTCGTCGCCGTTGCTCCACTTGACACCCTGGCGCAGTTTGAAGGTCCAGGTTTTGAGGTCGTCGGAGGCTTCCCAGCTCTCGGCCAAGTAGGGCCGCGTGATGTTGTCGGGGCCGGTGATGGTCAGATACTCGATCACATGGCGGGCCTGGTTGGACTTCTGGGTCCAATCGAAGGTCGCCGGGTCGACCATCTCCTGCACCTGCATGGCAACACGCAGGGTGCCGCCCTTCTTGGGAGTCTGGGCGCTCGCCTCCTGCACCAGGCCACCGCCGGTCGGGTCGCCCGCGAAGGCATAGGCCGAGGCCGCCGAGACGCCCAGGAAGGCGGCAAGGCGCACGAACTCGCGGCGATCCATCTTGCCGCCTTCGTACTGCTCGCAGAGTTCCGTCACGCCCGGATGCAACGCCTTGCTGTTGATGGTTTCGAGTTCTTTGTCTTTCTTCATGAGTGTAGGTCTCCCTGTGAGATTACCGGCGACCGGGCAGCAGCATCTTGCTGCGAAGATCACGGCCCGTTCCCTTGATTACTTGCGGCTCCGCCTCAATTACTTCGCTCCCCCGATTGAGGGGAAGGTCCGGAGCACGCTGATGCGCGCAGTGTCTTGCTTGAACTTCGGAAATACAGAAATACCCGCCGGGCCGCCCCACGCCGCGCTGCGCCGCTCCGTGTGGCGCACCCTGGCAGCCGAACCGAGGCACCCGGCCCCATCGGGCAGGCTGGCGCGGGCCGCGTATCAAGCACGCCGGCAACACACCGCGATCCCTTGGCTTTCCCAGTATTTCAAACGTCTCTCTGCCCTGCCGCCGCCTCATAAACCGGCGATCTATCGACTTATTGTGTTTTTTTTCAACGACAAGCCTAACAAACTCTAGCGCTGGCCGAAACCCGCGAGTTGCAGCTTTGCGACGGCCAGTAGAACAGGAGCGACGCGCCACCGGCCAGATGAGGCGCCAGAGGGTCCAACCGCGAGGCGACGTCAATCGGCCGCCCTGGTCTCGACCAGGACTTCGCTTTCCAGCGTGCGATGCACTGGGCACTTGTCGGCAATCTCGAGGAGCCGCTTGCGTTCCTCCGCACTCAAGTCGCCCCGCAGGTCGATGACCCGCTCGATACGGTCGATCTTGCCGGCCTTGGTCTCGCAGTTGGCACAATCCGTGGCATGGATCTTGTCATGCTTGAGACGCACCCGCGTCTGCTCCAGCCCCAGGCCCTTGCGCTCCGCGTAGAGCCGCAGGGTCATGGCAGTACAGGCGCCAAGTCCCGCCAACACCAGGTCGTAGGGCGACGGCCCAGAATCGAGACCGCCATAGTCCGCCGGCTCGTCGGCGCGCAGGGCGTGCGGGCCGGCGGCAATGCGCTGGGTGAACTTGCCCTCGCCGGTTTCTTCCACGACCACTTCGCCGGGCTTGGCGCGCAGCTCCGGCGCCGCCGCCGCGCCGCCGAGATAGCGCCCGGCCCAGGCCGCCAGCACCTCGGCGACGTAGACGGCGTCGGCCTTGCGGCTCAGCAGGTGGTCGGCGTCGTCGAGCGACACGAAGCTCTTGGGATGCTTGGCGGCCATGAAGATGCGCCCGGCATTGTCGATGCCGACCGTGGCGTCGTGCGGCGCATGAAATACCATCAGGGCCTTTTTCAGCCCGGCGATGGCCGGCTCCAGCTTCTGTTTCTCGATATCCTCGAGAAACTGTTTCTTGATGCGGAAGGGTCGGCCGACCAACAGCACCTCCGCCTCCCCGGCCGCTTCGATTTCCGGGCGGGCGCCGGTGAAGTGCTCGGCGACATGGGCCGGATCGGCGGGCGCGCCGATGGTGGCCACCGCCACGGCTTCGGGTACCTGCCCGGCCGCCGCCAGGACCGCCGCCCCGCCCAGGCTGTGGCCGATCAGCAGCTTCGGGGCCTCATAGGTTTCGCGCAGGAAATCGGCGGCGCGCACCAGATCGCCGACATTGGAGGAGAAGTTGGTGTTGGCGAAGTCGCCCTCGCTGGCGCCCAGGCCGGTAAAATCGAACCGCAGCACCGCGATCCCCTGGGCCGCGAGGCCAGCGGCGATGCGCGCCGCCGCGAAGACGTCCTTGTTGCAGGTGAAACAATGGGCAAAGAGCGCGTAGGCCCGCGGCCGGCCTTGTGGCAGGTCGAGCCGTGCCGCCAGGCTCTCTCCTGCCGCGCCCACAAAGGTGACCTTCTCGCTCTTGACCGCCATCGCCGCCTGCTCCCCTCTAGACCGCCGCACAATGCTACAAAGCCCGATCGGATCATGCCGGCGGAGCCAGGGCAAGATCGCGGCGGCACTATGGTTGCGATGTAACAGAGAGGTGATAGGAACGTGTCAGCGAAGGATTCCCCGGCCAACCCACCGGCCGACTCCCGTATCCAGGTCATCGAGAAGACGACGCCCTTTCAGGGCTACTTCCGGATCGACCGCTATCGCCTGCGTCACCGTAAGTTCGACGGCGGCTGGTCCGGCGAGATGAGCCGCGAGATCTTCGAGCGCGGCCACGCTGCCGCGGTGCTGCTCTACGATCCGCTGCGCGACAGGATCGCCTTGATCGAGCAGTTCCGGCCCGGCGCCTATGCCGCAGGGATGGAGCCCTGGCTCCTCGAAATCGTTGCCGGCATCATCGAACCCGGCGAGGCGCCGGACACGGTGGTCCGCCGCGAGGCCATGGAGGAAGCCGGCTGCGACGTGAGCGACCTGCATTTCATCGGCCGCTTCCTGGCCACGCCGGGCGGTTCCTCCGAGAGCATCTATCTCTACTGCGGGCGCTTCGACAGCCGCGGCGCCGGCGGCATCCACGGCCTCGACCACGAGGGTGAGGACATCCGCGTGCTGCCCCTTGACCGCCGGGAGGCGCTCGACCGGCTGGCCGCCGGCGAGGTCACCAACCTCTTCACCGTCGTCGCTCTGCAATGGCTGGCCTTGAATTACACAGAAATGATGAGTATTTGGAAGTAATCTACGGTCCTTTGTGTTAAATTGGCCGCGTGACCCTTGAATCCCCTTGGCCGGGGCAGCTAATCTCGCCGGCCTGACGGCCCCGCTCTCCGGCGGGACGTCCTCAGCAAGGAACAAATCTATGGACGTCTGTGACGGCTTTGTCGGCGCCATTGGCAACACCCCCTTGATCCGCCTGCGCAAGCTTTCCGAGGAGACCGGCTGCGAGATCCTCGGCAAGGCCGAGTTCGCCAATCCCGGCGGCTCGGTGAAGGACCGGGCCGCCTGGGCCATCATCAAGGACGCCGAGGAGCGGGGCGTGCTGCGGCCCGGCGGCATCATCGTCGAGGGCACCGCGGGCAACACCGGCATCGGCCTGGCCCTGGTCGCCCGGGCGCGCGGCTATCGCACGGTCATCGTCATTCCCGATACCCAGAGCCAGGAGAAGAAAGATATCCTGCGCATCTCCGGCGCCGAACTGAAGGAAGTCCCGGCGGTGCCCTACCGCGACCCGGACAACTACGTGCATGTCTCCGAGCGCCTCGCCCAGGAACTCGACCAGAGTCACGCGGCGGGCGCCATCTGGGCCCGGCAGTTCGACAATGTCGCCAACCGCCGCGGCCACTATGAGACCACCGGGCCCGAGATCTGGGACCAGACCGATGGCAAGGTCGACGCCTTCGTCAGCGCCGTGGGCACCGGCGGCACCCTGGCCGGTGTCGGCATGGCGCTGAAGGAGCGCAACAAGAACGTCCGCGTCGGCCTCGCCGACCCCATGGGCGCGGCGCTCTACCATTATTACGCCCACGGCGAACTGAAAGCCGAAGGCAGCTCGATCAGCGAGGGCATCGGCCAGGGCCGCATCACCGCCAACCTTGAGGGCCTCGAGGTCGACGACCCCTTCCAGATCCCCGACACCGAGGCCATTCCCCATGTCTTCGAACTGCTCGAGCACGAAGGGCTCTGCCTCGGCGCGTCCAGCGGCGTGAACGTGGCCGGCGCCGTGCGCATGGCCAAAAAGCTCGGCCCGGGCCACACCATCGTTACGGTTCTCTGCGACGGCGGGATGCGTTATCAAAGCAAGCTGTTCAATCCCGCTTTTCTGCGCGAGAAAGGCCTGCCGGTGCCGGGCTGGCTGGCCTGGCGCGGTTAGGCGCGCTACAGGAGACGCAAAACAGCCATGGAACTGCTCTTCCGGGACGATCCCTATCTCAAGACCTGCGAAGCGACGGTGACCGGCGGCGGGCTGGAGGACCTGCGCCTCGACCGCACGGTGTTCTATCCGACCGGCGGCGGCCAGCCCGGCGACAGCGGCAGCCTGACCCTGGAAGACGGCACCCGCCTGCGCGTCGTCGAGGCGGTCAAGGGCGCGACTCACGACGACGTGGTCCATCGGCTGGAAGATGGCGCCGCCCTGCCCGCCCCCGGCGCCAGGGTGACGGCCGAGATCGACTGGCAGCGCCGCCATCGCCACATGCGCATGCACACCTGCCTGCACCTGCTCTGCGCCGTGGTCACCGGCGACGTGACCGGCGGACAGATCGGCGAGGCAAAAGGCCGGCTGGATTTCAATCTGCCGGACACTCAGCTCGACAAGGAGCAGATCACCGCCGAATTGAACCGCCTCGTCGCCGCCGACCACCCGGTGGTGCCGCGCTGGATCAGCGAGGACGAACTGGCCGAACAGCCCGACCTGGTGCGCACCATGTCGGTGAAACCGCCGATGGGAGGCGGGCGCGTCCGCCTGCTCGACATCGCGGGGGTCGACCTGCAGCCCTGCGGCGGCACCCACGTGCGCCAGACCGGAGAGATCGGCCGCGTGCGTGTCGGCAAGATCGAGAACAAGGGCCGTCAGAACCGGCGCATCAATATCCTGTTCGACGACGCGTAACCAAAAAACGCCAACGCGGCCACAGGCCCTCAGGAGGAAAACAACATCACCATGGTCGATTTCGACAACGACGCCCTGGTTTCCACCCAGTGGCTGGCCGACAACCTGGGAGCCCCCGACCTGCGGGTCGTCGATGCCAGCTACTACCTGCCCGGCGAAGGGCTCGACCCGCGCCGCGAGTTCGAGGCGCAGCACATTCCCGGCGCCGTGTTTTTCGATATCGACGACATCAAGGATCCGGCGAACCCTCTGCCCCACATGCTGCCGCCGCCGCACATCTTCTCCTCCAAGGTACGTAAACTCGGCCTCGGCGACGGCCTGCGCCTGGTGATCTACGATCAGCGGGGCATCTGGAGCGCGCCGCGCGCCTGGTGGACTTTCCGCTATTTCGGCCACAAGGATGTCGCGGTGCTGGATGGCGGCCTGCCGAAGTGGCTCGACGAAGGCCGCAAGGTGGAAGACGGCGGCGCCCGCCCGGAAGAGCGCCACTTCACCCCGCGGATCGACAGCTTGGTCCTGCGCGACCGCGGCCAGATTCTCGATAACATCGCCAGCCGGCGCGAACAGGTGGTCGATGCCCGGGCCAGGGGCCGCTTCGAGGGCCGCGATCCGGAGCCGCGCGAGGGCATGCGCTCCGGCCACATCCCCGGCAGCCGCAACCTGCCCTTCACCGACACCATAGATCAGGCAAGCCAGACCCTGCGCGACAACGCCGCCCTGAAGGAACTCTTCACGCAGGCCGGCGTGGACCTGAAGCGGCCGGTGGTGACGTCCTGCGGCTCCGGCGTCACCGCCGCCGTGCTGAGTCTGGCGCTGCACCGCCTGGGGCACCGGGACGTCTCGGTCTACGACGGCTCCTGGTCGGAGTGGGGTCAGCCCGGCGACACACCGGTCGAAACCGGGCCGGCATGAACCTGGCGGCAATCAGACCTTACGCCGGCGGCGACTTCGCTGCCTGCACCGCACTGTGGGAGCGCTGCGGACTGACCGCCTGGTACAACGATGCCAGCCGCGACATTCCCCTGTGGCAGCGCAGCGACTGCGCCGAGATCTTCGTGGCCGAGCGCGGTGGCGAAATCGTCGGCACGGTCTGTAGCGGCCATGACGGCCACCGTGGCTGGCTCTACTATGTGGCGGTCGATCCGGCGTTGCAGAAGGCCGGCTTGGGCCGGCGCCTGGTGCGCCATGCCGAAGCCTGGCTCGGCCAGCAGGGAATCCTGAAGGTTCAACTGATGGTCCGTGAAGCCAATCACGCGGTGCTCGGTTTCTACGCCGCGTTGGGCTACGCCTTCACACCGCGGGCGGTCATGGCGCGCTGGCTCGAATTGCCGTCGGCGCCGCCGGCCGACGCCGACCTGACGCCGGACCTGGCGCTGGCCGCGGGGCACGATCCCAAGCTCCGCTTCACCATCACCTACCTGGAAATGACGGCGCGGCCCGCGACGCCGCAGGTGCACCCGCCGATCAAGACGAAGTTCGCCCTCCTGCTGGCCAAGCGGCCGACCGTCGCCTTCTACCGCTTTCTTTACGACTCGGTGGGCGGCGACTGGCGCTGGTGGTACCGGCGCCAGATGTCGGACCAGGAGCTTGCCGCCATTCTCGCTGACGAACGCGTCGAAGTTTTCGTGCTTTATGTGGACGGCGCCCCGGCAGGCTACTTCGAGCTCGACCGCCGCGACGAGCCGACCATCGACCTGGCCTATTTCGGCCTCCTGCCACATTGCGTCGGCTCCGGTCTGGGGCGCTTCCTGCTGTATTCGGCGATCGAGCAGGCCTGGAGCTACGAGCCCGAGCGCCTCACGGTCAACACCAACACCATGGATCACCCGCGCGCCCTGCCGCTCTATCAGAAAATGGGCTTCGTGCCCTACCGCCAGGAAAAGCAGGAGATCATCGACCCGGCGCTGACCGGCGTCATTCCGGCTTAGCCGCGGCGGCGGACGCGGCCAGGCGCCGCCGCTCCAGTATCCTGCGTTTCAGGACCTCCTGCTGCTGCGGCGTCCTATAGTAGGCGCAGCCTTCACACTGCGCCGGCGGCAGTCCCGCCGTCAGCGCCGCATCGACGTCGCGGCGCTTAGCCAGCACGACCTCCTGCGGCGTCAGGCCCAGCTTGCCGATACCGTGAACATTGGAATCCTTCACCATGCAGCAGGTCGTCATCCCGCCGTGACGGTCGACGTAGACGCCACCCTTCACCCAGGGGCAACCGTGCAGGGGTTCGAAACGGCGCGACAGTTCGGGGTAGAAGTGATGGCTCTGCCGTGCGTCGGCCAGCAGCGACCTCATCTTGGGATCGCCGCGCAGCAATTGCATGAGACGTTGCCGATCCTCCGGCCCCAGGAGTTGTTCGAAAATCTCCGGCCCGTAAACCGACTTGTAGCTCTCCATACGATTGAGCGGCTGCACCGTCGCACCGCCGTCCATGCCCAGTTCACGGTAAAGCTCGGCGACCTCCGGCAGGCTGTCGATCGTGTGTTTAAGCACTGTGATCGAGAAACCCACCTTCGGCAGCTCCAGTCCGCGGCCGCGGCGGGCCGCCAGGAAACGGGCGATGCCGGCCTTGACCTTGCGCAGGCTGCCGCCGCGGATTTTCTTAAATGCCGCCTCGTCCGGCGACTCGATCGAGACGTTGATCGCCTCCATGCCGACTTCGAGGATGGCGGCGACGCGTTCTTCGGAGAACAGGCTGCCGTTGGTGATCATCGACAGGCGAATGCCGCGGGCGCGCGCCAGCCGGGCCATGTCGAAGAAGCCCTTGTGCAGCAGCGGCTCGCCTTCGCCCTGCAGCTCGATATGCTCGAGATCCGGAAAGGTGTCGAGCAGGCGCTCGAAATCCGCCGCGTCGAAGTCGCTCTGATCCATCTGGCGACCGCAGCAGAAACCGCAGGTGAAGTTGCAGCGCGTGGTCGGCTCGATCTGCGCGAAGACGACCCTGTCGCTTCGAACACTCGGGCCGGCCACGGCCAAAGATACGGGAGTCTGTTGCTCTGCCACCGATGAAGCCCCTACAACCGCCGGGTCGGAAGCCTAACAGAAACGGGCCGGCAAACGGTCAACAATCCCTGGAGCGCTTTGCGCTCTAGCCAGAAAAAGGGCGCCAAGAGCGGCCTCCCCACTCGTGGCGCCCTCCGGACAACTGAACCCTAGTGGTGCAGGATCTGGCTCAGGAACAGCTTGGTCCGGGCCGACTGCGGGTTATTGAAGAACTCTTCCGGTTCGTTCTCCTCGATGATCTCGCCGCCGTCCATGAAGATCACCCGGTTGGCGACCTTGCGCGCGAAACCCATCTCGTGGGTCACGCAGAGCATGGTCATGCCGCTCTCGGCCAGGTTCACCATGACGTCCAGAACTTCCGAGATCATTTCCGGGTCGAGCGCCGAGGTCGGCTCGTCGAACAGCATGATCCGCGGGTTCATGCAAAGCGAACGGGCAATGGCGACGCGCTGCTGCTGGCCGCCGGACAGCTGACCGGGGTACTTCTTTGCCTGCTCCGGGATTTTCACCCGGTCGAGATACTCCATAGCGGCCTCTTCAGCATCTTTCTTCGGCATCTTGCGCACCCAGATCGGCGCCAGGGTGCAGTTCTCCAGAACCGTCAGATGCGGAAAGAGATTGAAGTGCTGAAACACCATGCCGACTTCGCGCCGAATCTCGGCGATGTTCTTCACATCGTGCGTCAGTTCGATGTTGTCGACGAAGATCTTGCCCTTCTGGTGCTCTTCTAGACGATTGAGGCAGCGGATCATCGTCGACTTGCCGGAGCCGGAGGGCCCACAGATTACGATGCGCTCGCCGCGATTGACCGTCAGGTTGATATCCTTGAGGACGTGGAAATCCCCATACCACTTGTGCATGCCGACGATCTGAATCGCGACTTCATCGGAAATCGTAAGGTTGGCAGCTGCGACTTCTGACATCCCGTTTAGCCTCCTGGTTCGGCCCGCGCCTTCAATTGTGTCGCCCGCAACACGTCTTAGCGCTTGTGACCGGTATGCAGTTTCTTTTCCAGATAGATCGAATAGCGCGCCATGCTGAAACAGCAGACGAAGAACAGTATGGCGGTGAAGACATAGACCTCCTCAGGCAGTCCCTGCCACTTGGCATCGGACAGCGCGGCGCGGCCCACACCCAGCACGTCCGTCAGGCCGATGATCACCACCAGGGTGGTGTCCTTGAACAGGCCGACGAAGGTGTTGACGATGCCTGGGATCGAGATCTTCAGCGCCTGTGGCAGCACCACCAGCCGCATCGACTGCCAGTAACTCAGCCCCATCGCGTCGGCCGCTTCGACCTGCCCCTTGGGAATCGCCTGCAGCCCGCCGCGCACCACCTCGGCAATGTAGGCCGAGGAGAAGATGGTCACCATGATCAGCACCCGGAGGATCAGATCGAAGGTGGTTCCCGGCGGCAGGAAGTAGTTCAACATCGTCGAGGCGACGAACAGCAGCGTGATCAGCGGCACGCCGCGGATGAACTCGATGAACATGACGCAGAGCGTGCGGACGATCGGCATGTGGGAGCGCCGTCCAAGCGCCAGCAGAATCCCCAGGGGCAGCGACGCCACGATGCCGGTAACGCCGATGACAACATTCAGCGTGAAGCCGCCGATCTTGGTCGTTTCCACCGGCTCCAGACCCAGCCCGCCGACCAGCAGGAAGTACATGATCACGGGAAAGATCAGCGAATAGATGAACCACTGGCGGCGGTATGGCGCGTTGTCCCAAAGCACCGGCACCAGGGCCAGCAGAAAGAGCACCGCCAGCAGGTTGATTCGCCACTGCAGGTGGTCCGGATAGAAGCCGTAGAGGAACTGATCGAAACGCACTGCGGGCAGAGCCCAACAAGCCCCATCGCCGATCGCCTTGCACTCTTCCCGGGACCCGGCATTGATCACCGCGTCGAAAATCGCCCAGTTCAACACCCCCGGCACAATCATGTAGAGCAGGTAGGCCGTGACCAGGGTGAGGACGATATTGAGCGGCGAGCCAAAGAGGTTCTGTTTCATCCAGACAATGGGACCGCTGGTCGCCATCGGCGGTGGCAGGTCAGGGTGGGTTCCGGGCTCGTAAGCCTGAGTCGTATCAGTCATGTTGCGTCCCCCCCCTCAGCGTTCCACCAGCGCGATGCGCCGGTTGTACCAGTTCATGAAGGCCGAGATGAGCAGCGAGATCGTGAGATAGATCGCCAGCAGGATCATCATGCTCTCCATCTCCTTACCCGTCTGGTTCAGCGTGATACCGCCCAATGTCGCGGTGATGTCCATATAGCCGATGGCGATGGCCAGAGAGGAGTTCTTGGTCAGGTTGAGATACTGACTGGTCAGCGGCGGCACGATGACGCGCAGCGCCTGAGGAATGATGATCAGCCGCATGGTCCAGCTGGGCTTGACGCCAAGGGCAAAGGACGCTTCGGTCTGTCCGTGGCTGACCGACTGGATGCCGGCGCGGACAATCTCGGCAATGAAGGCGGCGGTGTAGATCGAGAGCGCAAACCACAAGGCGCTGAATTCCGGCTTCAGCACCATGCCGCCCTGAAAATTGAATCCCTTCAGTTCCGGCAATTCCAGCGAGGCCGGCATGCCGGCAAGAAAAAAGGCGATCAGGGGAAGCCCCAGGATCGTCGCAATTTTTATGGAAAGAACCGGAAGAATCTGGCCCGTCGTTTCCTGATTCTTCTTCGCCCAGCGCCCGAACACCACAGCACCGACGACAGCAACCAGGAACGCGATCACAACGATCGAGAAGCCATCCTCGAAAACCGGCCGCGGCAAGTAGAAGCCACGGTTGCTGAGGAAGACGCCTTCCGTCGGATTGTAGGCATTCCGAGGTATGTCCAGCGAGGTGACGATAATGCCGTACCACAGCAGGATCTGCAGCAGCACCGGCACGTTGCGCGTGATCTCGACGTAACAATAGACGAGACGGTTGACCAGGAAATTGGACGACAGGCGCAGCACGCCCAGAACGAAACCGAGCAGGGTCGCGAAGATGCACCCGGCAACCGCCACCAGCACGGTGTTCAACATCCCGACAACCGCAGCGCGGAAATGCGTGTCGCGCGAATTGTAGGGGATCAGTGTCTGGTTGATGTCGTAGCTGGACGGCGCCCAAAGGAAATCGAAACCGAAGGTCTTGCCCAGGGCCTCGAGATTCTGCACCGCGTTGAGCGCCAGATAGGAGAGGAAAAGAAAGACACCGGCGACCACCAGTATCTGTGTAACCACCGCGCGATAGCGCTTGTCCGACCACAGCATGCCTAGTCGGAAGCTATCGGAATCCTGTTCGATTGCGGCCATAGCGTCACCCCGCTGCGACGACCCGGGAGAGAGGAGCTGGCGAAAAACAGATTTGGGGTACGCCGGTGCGCTGGACCGACGTACCCCAATCTATATCGATAACCTCGATCTTCGCTGCTTAGCGCATCGGAGGTGCGTAGATCAAACCACCGTTCTTGTACTGCGCATTGACGCCGCGCTCGAGGCCGATCGGGGTTTTCGAGCCGATGTACTTCTCGAAGACCTCACCGTAGTTCCCGACCTCTTTGACGACGTTGTAGGCCCACTTGGAGTCGAGGCCCAGCATGCCGCCAAGGTCGCCCTCGGTGCCCAGCAGACGGTTGATCTCCGGGTTGTCGCTGCCCTTGGCCATCTCATCGACGTTGCCGGAGCTGACACCGTACTCTTCGGCGTTGATCATGGCGTTCAAGGTCCAGCGGACAACGTCGCCCCACTGGTCATCGCCTTGGCGCACGAGCGGCCCCAAAGGCTCCTTCGAGATAATCTCCGGCAGCACGATGTGGTCGGCCGGTTTGTCGAAGGCGGCACGGGTGGCGGCGAGACCCGAGGCGTCCGTCGTGTAGACGTCGCAGCGGCCGGCCAGATAGTTGGTGCGCGCCTCTTCGTTGGTCTCGATCGGCACCGGCTCGTAATCCATGTTGTTGAGCCGGAAATAGTCGGCCAGGTTCAGCTCGGTCGTGGTGCCGGTCTGAATGCAGACCGACGCGCCATTGAGCTGCTTGGCGCTGGTCACGCCGAGCGCTTTGGGAACCATGAAGCCCTGGCCGTCGTAGTAGTTGACGCCGACGAAGGTGAAGCCGAGATCGACATCGCGGCTGAACGTCCACGTCGTGTTGCGGGCCAGCATGTCGATTTCGCCGGAAGCCAGCGCGGTGAAGCGGGTCTTGCCGGTGGTCGGCGTATACTTGACCTTCTTGGAGTCGCCGAATACGGCCGCGGCGACCGCCTGGCAGACCGAAGGATCGAAGCCCTGCCAATTGCCAGAGTCATCGGTGAACGAGAAACCGGGAACACCGGTGGAGACGCCGCACTGCAAAAAGCCCTTCGCGCGAACGTCGTCCAAGGTGCCGGCTGCAGCCCCGGTGGCGCCAACTGCCGTCAGTGCGCCCGCCGCGAGCAAAACCTTCAATTTAGACATGGATAAGCCTTCCCTGCTGTTCATAGTTTCTTGTTTCAAAGTGGCAACGGCTCCCGGCTATGACGGCCTGCGACAACGCTTTGGCCACAGGCTTGCCGACGGGAACTTTCGCGCCACACCCGCGAACCATGTCTCAGTATTTGTGGAAAGGCAACAGCTTGCTGGCGGGTGAATGACAAAAAAAGGTCACAAAGCTGGCATCCCGCCCCCACCGAGATTGCCGACGGTGACTAGCTTGCCGGCCCGGCAATACGATAGATTCTGTCAGCCGGTTTGGGCTTGGCTAATCACCCTGTATCAATGAACCTTGCCGAACAGGGACAAAATGGACCCGACGTAGGCTTTAGCAATTGGATCCCGGATTCATATGAAGAAAATCGCCGCGCGCCACCCGGAAACGCTGCTGTCCCATCTGGGTCGCGATCCGGCCCGCCATTTCGGCACCGTCAACACGCCGGTCTACCACGCCTCCACCCTGCTGCAGGAGACCATGGAAGCCTTTGAAGACGTCCAGCAGCGCAAGCTTGAAAAAGGATCGAGTTCCTATGGCCGCAGTGGGACGCCCACCACCTTCGCCTTCGAGGAAACCGTCGCCGCCCTGGAGGGCGGCTATGGCGCGGTAGCCGTCTCCTCCGGCCTGCAGGCCGTCACCGTGGCGCTGATGAGCTTCGCCGAAGCCGGCAAGCACTTCCTGATTCCGGACACGATCTACTACCCGGCTCGCAAAGTCTGCGAGAGCCTGATGCAGCGCCTCGGCGTCGAGACGACATTCTACGATCCCCTCCTCGGGGCCGGGATCGCCGAGCTGATCCGCGACAATACCGTTCTGATCTACATGGAATCGCCGGGATCGCTCACCTTCGAGGTGCAAGACGTCCCGGCCATTGCCGCCGCCGCGAAGGCTGCCGGCGTGACGACGGTCATCGACAACACCTGGGCGACGCCGCTGTTTTGCCGGCCGCTCGACCTCGGCGCCGACATCGTCCTGCACGCCGCCACCAAGTATCTGGTCGGCCATTCCGACGCCTTGCTGGGCGTGTTGACCTGCCACGCGGCGCACTATGAGCTCCTGCGCCGCACCAGCCAGTATCTCGGCTGCTCGGCCGCGCCCGACGACGTCTATCTCGGCCTGCGTGGCATGCGCAGTCTGGCGGTGCGCCTCGACCGGCACCAGGCCAATGCCCTGCGCCTGACCGAATGGCTCGGCCAGCGCCCGGAAGTCGACCGCCTGCTCTATCCGGCGCTGCCCGGCGATCCCGGGCATGCCCTGTGGCGGCGCGACTTCACCGGCGCCTCCGGGCTCTTCGGTCTGACCCTGAAACCCTGCCCGCGCGACGCGGTGCTGGCGATGATCGACGGTCTTGAGCTCTATGGCATCGGCGCCAGTTGGGGCGGTTTCGAAAGTCTTATCCTGCTGACCGACCCCGACAGTTCGCGCAGCGCGACCCGCTGGCGGCCCGACGGCCCGACGCTGCGCATCTTCGCCGGCCTCGAGCACGGCGACGACCTCATCGCCGACCTGGAGGCCGGCTTTGCGCGGCTTGGCGCATTTGATCATGGACAAAGCGCCCGCAGCGGTTAAGACGGGTGCGCGAAGACCCCGCCATCACGACGGAACCCGACGATGAGTGAGCTGCCCTTGGAATTGGAACAGGCCGTCAGCTTCGACGGCCAGGGTCTCGTCTGCGCCGTCGCCCAGCAGCACGACAGCGGCGAGGTGCTGATGGTCGCCTGGATGAACCGCGCCGCCCTGTCCGAAACCCTGGCCAGCGGGCAGGTCTGCTATTGGTCGCGCTCGCGCGGCAAGCTGTGGCGCAAGGGCGAGACCTCGGGCCAGACCCAAAGACTGGTGGAGCTGCGGGTCGACTGCGACGGCGACACCATCCTGCTGCGCGTCGACCAGAAGGGCGTCGCCTGCCACACCGGCCGGAGAGCCTGTTTCTATCGCGCCGTGGCCGCAGACGGCAGCCTGCGCGACGTCTTGCCGGTCACCGTCGACCCCGGCGACCTCTACGGAAGCTAGAGCATGATCGCAAAGCCGCGCCGTGTGGCATTGCTGGCCGCCGCGCTGCTGGCCCTCACCGTCGCGGCGCCAACCAGCGCCGGGGACAGCGCCGGCAACGGCGAGGAGGCCGTCACGATCTTCGCCGCGGCCAGCACCACCGACGCGCTGACCGAAATCGCCGAGGCCTACGCCGCGGCAACCGGCCGGTCGATCCGCCCGGTGGTCGCCGCCTCCTCCACCCTGGCCCGTCAGATCGCCCAGGGGGCGCCGGCCGATCTCTATCTTTCGGCCAACGCGGAATGGATGGATCTCCTGGCCGGGCAGCGGGTGATCGTTGCAGAGAGCCGTGTCGCCCTCCTGTCCAACCGCCTGGTGCTGGTCGCTCCGGCGGCTTCGCCGCTGCAACTGCGGCTGTCCGAGGAGATCGATCTCGCGGCCCTGCTCGGCGACGGCCGCCTCGCCATCGGCGATCCCAACCACGTGCCCGCTGGGACCTATGCCCGGCAGGCCCTGCAGACGCTGGGCCTCTGGGACCAGGTGGTGGACAAGCTGGCCCAGGCCGGCAACGTGCGCGCCGCCCTGGCCCTGGTCGACCGCGGCGAAGCCGCCGCCGGAATCGTCTACGAGACCGATGCCGCCATCGCGTCGCGGGTGCGCGTTGTCGACGCCTTCCCCGCCCGGGCGGCGCCGGAGATCGCCTATCCGCTCGCCATCGTCGCCGGCCACGATCGTCCGGCGGTGCGCGCGGTCTACGACTTTCTGCGAAGCGATGCGGCCACCGCCATCTTCGCCAAACATGGCTTTACGCGCCCCGCTCCGGGCAGCTAAACGACAGGTCGTCTTTACGATGCCCGCCGTGGCATGCGACAGGAAACGCGATGCTCGAACTGACACCGCTGGAGACGGAAGCGCTCGGCCTCAGCCTGCGCGTCGCGCTGTGGAGCGTCGCCGTCAGCCTGCCCTTCGGGCTGGCCGTGGCCTGGCTGCTGGCGCGCTACGACTTCTTCGGCAAGACCGTGCTGAACGTCGTGGTCCACCTGCCGCTGGTGCTGCCGCCGGTGGTGGTCGGCTATATGCTGCTGATCCTCTTCGGGCGCCAGGGCGCGCTCGGCGCGTGGCTGTACGCCAGCTTCGGCGTCAGCCTGGCGTTCACCTGGGAGGGCGCCGCGCTGGCCGCGGCGGTCATGGCCTTTCCCTTGATGGTGCGGGCCATGCGCCTCTCCATCGAGACCGTGGACCGCAAGCTCGAGACCGCGGCGCGGACCCTCGGCGCCTCCCGCGCCAACGTCTTCGTCACCATCACCCTGCCGCTGATCATGCCCGGCATCCTGGCCGGCGCGGTGCTGGCCTTCGCCCGCAGCCTCGGCGAATTCGGCGCCACCATCACCTTCGTCTCCAATATCCCTCAGGAGACCCGCACCCTGCCCCTCGCTCTCTACAGCCTGATCCAGTCGCCCAGCGGCGAAGCCGGGGCGCTGCGCCTCGTCGTTCTCTCCGTCCTGCTGTCGCTCGCCGCCCTCGGCGCCTCCGAAGCCATCGCCCGGCGCCTGCGCGCCCGGATCAGCGACTGAGGCGCGGCGGCGATGCTCGAACTCGACGTCACGTGCCAGCTCGGCACCTTCGCGCTTGAGGCCAGGTTCTCCTGCGAAACGGCGGGCATCACGGCGATTTTTGGCCGCTCAGGCGCCGGCAAGACGTCGCTGGTGAACACCCTGGCGGGGCTTCTGCAGCCGGCCCGCGGGCGCATCCTGCTGCGCGGCCAGACGCTGTTCGATTCACAGCGCGGCATCAACCTGCCACCGGAAAAACGCCGCCTCGGCTATGTCTTCCAGGAGGGCCGCCTGTTCCCCCACCTCTCGGTGCGCCGCAACCTGACCTACGGCTACAAGCGGGCGCCCGCCGCCGAGCGGCCGGTCGGGCTCGACCAGGTCGTCGCGCTGCTCGGCATCGAAGACCTGCTCGAGCGCCGTCCCGGCGCCCTCTCCGGCGGCGAGAAACAGCGTGTCGCCCTCGGGCGCGCCCTGCTCGCCAACCCCCGCCTGCTGCTGATGGACGAGCCGCTGGCGGCCCTCGACCAGCCGCGCAAGGAAGAAATTCTGCCTTTCATCGAACAATTGAAGGACCAGTTGGACCTGCCGATCGTCTATGTCAGCCATTCGATGCAGGAAATCGTGCGCCTCGCCGACACCCTGGTGCTGATGTCCAACGGCCGCATCGAGGCGGTCGGCCCGCTCGAGGAGGTGACCAGCCGGCTCGACCTGCGCCCCCTCACCGGGCGCTACGAAGCCGGCGCCGTGCTGACCACCACCGTGGCGGGCCAGGACCGCACCTTCGGCCTCACCGAGTTGCGCTTCGCCGGCGGCCGCCTGCGGGTGCCGCACCTGGGCCTGCCTCTCGGCCAGCAGCTCCGCGTGCGGATCCGCGCCCGCGACGTGTCCATCGCCCTTGCCCCACCGGAAAATATCAGTATTCTCAATATTATCCCCTGCGTTATTAAAGCAATAGGGGAGGAAAAAAGCCCGCAGATCGACCTCCAGCTCGATGCCGGCGGCGCCGCGATCTGGTCCCGCATCACCGCGCGGTCGCGCACCGCGCTGGGCCTGCGGCCCGGCCTCCAGGTGTACGCGCTGATCAAGAGCGTGGCCATCGACCGCCAGTCCCTCGGGCGGCGCGACGGCGCAGAGCGGTTTCTCGCCGAAGACGACTGAAGGCGCGACAGAATCGCGCCCCTGCTGTATGATGCGCGCCGCGGTGTGCAGGTGGCCGCGAATTGTCACAAGCTGGCCAGCCAGGTGCGAGGTTTAATCATGTCTATGCACACCTTGAATGAACTCGCGATCTTTCGGGCCCGCCTGCTCCGCGACCACCACCACCTCGGTCCGGGCTCGACGAAGGCCACGGTCCGCCAGTTGGATGCGGCGATCATTTCGCGTCCGGCGACGACGCCGGACGAGGGTATCGCCAAGCTGGAATTGGCGCGGGATTTGGCGGCAGCCGAAGGTTTGAGCGACGTCGTAAGATTGATCGAGGGCGCCCTGCTGGTCCTGCGCCATTGAGTTCGCGGCGTAAATAGGTCACAAGAATTTGCAGGTTCGGCGTGCCGGTCTGAAAACCGAGTCAACAAGACCCCCGGCTTGCCTTAGGATCGGCCTGCTGTAGTATCCGCAGCCGCCATTGGTTGCTTAACTAGATTGGTAGAAACAACCGTTACCATCATGAAAAAACACGATATTCTCATCGAACCCTGGCGCGGCAACCCGGGCCCGCGCAGCCAGAAGGGCAACGAAGGCTTCCGCTGGACGGTGTCTTATGAAAAGGACGGGCGGTTCTACGCCCAGGGCTTCGCCGATTCCCACGCCGAGGCCAGGGCCGCCGCGGAATCCTACTTAAAGGAACAGGGCGTCGATCTGAACTGGCAGTCCTCGGAGAATTCCTCCGCCAAGGTACTGCGTCCCCGCTCCCGCCCCGCCACCGCGCGCGGCGCGCGCTGAGCTTCGCTCCCGAAGGTCGCCGGCGTCGACGCTCGCTCGCCGCGCCGGCCGGCGCGAAACCGCGGCGACACCACAAGTAATTCTCAAAGCCACGGGCAATTCTCAGAAACGTGACTTGCCGCGGCATCTGCCCGGCCCAGTTCCTGATTGAGCGAAGGTCGATGCCGGCCACGTTCCGATTCGGTACCGGAAAGGAAGCGACGTCATGAAGCATGTTGTCCGTCTGGCGGTCCTGGCGGTAGTCGTCCAGGTGATCGCCGCCTGCAGCCCGCCTTCCTACTCCTCTGCCTATCCGGACGCGCCACGCTCCGGCCCGTTCTGGGAGCGCGAAGAGCAGAGGGACTGAGCGCCGGCGGCCTGCCAGGAGAGGCAGGCAGGCCGCTCGCCATTCCTAGTGGTCGCCGATGTCACCGTCTTTGAACAGAAACTCGCGGAGCTGTCCGTCGAAATCGCTGTTGTTGCGGCGAATCCATTCCAGCACCATGGCCGCGTGCTCCATCTCCTCGCGCATGTTGTGAAGCAGAATTTCCGTCAGCGCCTCGTCGTCGCAGTCGTCGGCACGCTGCCGGTACCAGTCGACTGCCTCCAATTCTTCCATCAAAGAAACGATGGCGTGATGCAAGTGAATGGTTTCCTTGCTGAGCCGCTCACGCGGCGCATGCAGGCTATCGCTGGAGGCTGCCATAGATATCTAATCCTCGTTCGTTGATCGTTCCGTTCCTGCGCGCAAGCTGTCTGAATCGACTCAGAGACCCGTCGCACAGGAGTGCACAGGGAGTCCAATGTGGCGGGCACGGCGCCGAACTGCAACGGCAGTCGCAACCCCCAGCGCGTTTCACGCTGTGAAAACGTTCTTGTCTCGTGAGGCCTCGCGAGAGCGAAGCCTGATACCGGAATCGGTCGCTGCCGGGGCATCTATATGACCGGGGGTTGCATCGGACGCCATGGAACCCTAAGTGGTGGCCAAGCGTTAATCAACCATGCCTTCTGCAGTCGCGCAGCTCCTAGACCACATCCCTCTAACCCGCAATCGGGGGCGAATCGTAGAGGGATCGAGCAAGTGCCGACGGAATAGCGCCGAGATTCACACGTCATGAGTGGTGAGAGAACGACGATGCCGTGCGCTTTGCTGGTGCGGCGGCATCGGAGCAAGGTCATTGCGACCAAAGCGGACGATCGGGTCGGCAAACTTCTGCGCCGAGCCTATGGCGATGTGCTTCGAGAGCCGATCCCGGGCCGACTGCTGTCTCTCCTTAAGCCGACCGAAACCAAGGAGAACGATCCTTGACGGACCGCAATAGGAAGACGACCGAACTACACGACGACATTGTCGAAGCCCTGCCGAGTTTACGGGCCTTCGCGGCAACTCTGATAAGCAACCGCGCCCACGCGGACGATCTCGTGCAGGGTGCCCTGGTTCGCGCCCTCGACAATCTCGACAAGTTCGAGAACGGCACGAACCTGCGCGCCTGGCTTTTTACCATCCTGCGCAATCTCTATTACTCCGAACTCCGCAAGCGCAAGCGCGAGGTCGAGGATGTCGACGGTCATCACGCCGAGCGGCTGACCACCGCACCCGATCACATCAGCGTCCTGGAACTGCGGGATTTCAAAATCGCTTTCGCAAAATTACCCAACGAACAGCGCGAGGCGCTGGCGCTTGTCGGCGCATCCGGCACCTCCTACGAGGAAGCGGCGCGCATCTGCGGCTGCGCCGTGGGGACCGTGAAAAGCCGGGTTAACCGCGGCCGCGGACGTCTCGCGGAGATGTTGCGGACCGGCACGCAGCATGAAGACGTGGGCCGAAGCCACCGAGGCTCCACCATCGACCCTGAAGCCGCCGCCGCGCCTTGATCAAAACCTGCCGGGTGCGATTGGAACCGAACGGCATCGTCCCGCGTTGTCAAATAAGAAAAGCATAGCTGAGAGTGCCGTCGGCAACGGCGGCGGCTTCTTCGAGCCGCCGAGATGCTGGCGGACGCCACAACCAACGAGGTGTTTGAAATGCTCTATTGGGCCCTGGTGTTCTTTATCGTTGCGATTGTCGCCGGCCTGTTCGGTTTCGGCGGCATTGCCTCAGCGTCAGCCGGGATCGCGCAGATTCTCTTCTTCGTTTTCCTGGTTCTGCTGGTCGTCTCTTTGATCCTGCACCTGGTGCGCGGACGCGGCGGGCGTATGTAGTTGTCGGGTGCCGGCACACGCTGCGCAAGGCCGACGCTAGCGATTCACAGTCAGACAAAGGAGAGCAAAATTGACCAAAGCAATTGTCAGTCCCTCGACGCACTACAGCCGGCTCCTTGCCGCAGTTTTCGTAATCGGCCTTTCCGCCGTGGCGCTGTCCGCCTGCAACACGGTTGAAGGTGCCGGCGAAGACATCGAATCCGCCGGCGAGTCCATCCAGGACGGCGCCGACGAAAACTAAAGCAGGGCAAGGAAGCCAATTGGAGATCGACCGCGCATGTTCCACCCACTTGGCGATCTTCGGTATTCCGGCCGGTGCGGGACGCGCACCCCGCCTGGGATCACAAACCGGCGCGGCCGTTCTTCCACGACAGGGTTGAGCTGCCAGACACATCGGCGCCGGGCCGAAGGGCGTTTGCCGCGGCGCCATTCCGGTCGCTGAATATGGCCATGCTTCACGGGGAAAATCGCGGCCTCACCGTTGCTGCGAGCATTATCGCGACCATCGGCGTTTTCGCCGTGCTCTACTTCGCCCGCGCGCTTTTCATTCCCATAACACTGGCCTGCGTTCTGGCGCTTGTGCTGGCTCCGATCGTAAGAATCCTGCGCAAGGCGGGGATGCCGAGGGCCTTGGCTTCGGGGGGCGTGGTGATATCGGCCACAACCCTGGTCGCCTTCGTGATAGCGCAGATCTCGGCGCCGGCAGCGGCTTGGTTCGCCCGCCTGCCGGAAGCCATCATCCGCCTTCGCTATACCTTCAGCGAGATCGTTGGCGCACTGGAGAACGTGAAGGACTTTACCGAGGACATCGCCAGTCTTTCGCCCGGTAAGGAAGGAGGCAACATCGTCATGCAGGGTCCGGACCTGACGCAGGTCTTTCTCTCCAACACGGGCCAGCTGCTGACGATGATTGTGATCGCCGCCGTCCTGCTGTTCTTCCTGCTGGCCAACGGCGACCTGTTCCTGCTCAAGACAGTCCATACCCTCTCCAGGTTCAGCGATAAGAAGCGCATGGTCCAGATCGGCCGGGACCTGCAGGTAGAGGTCTCGCGCTATCTGCTCACCATTACCGCCATCAATCTGGGACTCGGCGCCGTGACGGCGGGGATCATGGCCGCCTTTTCGCTACCCGATGCACTGCTTTGGGGCGTCCTGGCGGCGTCGTTCAATTTCATTCCCTATGCCGGCGCCATCTTGACAACTGGCGCTATCCTGCTGGCCTCTCTCTTGGCCTTTCCAGCTCCCGTGGACGCGGTCTATCCGACACTGGCGTTCCTGGCGATTACAGTACTGGAGGGCAATCTGATCACACCTGCGCTCGTGGGCCGACGCTTCACGATCAACCCGGTGGTAGTGTTTGTATCCCTGCTTTTCTGGGGCTGGCTTTGGGGTATCGCCGGTCTTCTCCTGGCAGTTCCGCTGCTCGTGGTGTTCAAGATTCTTTGCGATCACACTGGGCGTCTTCACGTCATCGGCGAGTTCTTGAGTTCAGTACCGCCAAAGACGGAGACCACGTCGTCCTCCCCATCCTCGTCCACATAGAGCGCTTCACTGGCAGATTGAACCATCCCGCTGGTGAAGCGCTCGAAGCACGCTAGCGCTCAACCGCTCCACTTACAGTGTGAGCGATTGAGCGCTTCATCGCGAAGTTTCGATTGAAACTTCGAAGAGTTCAGGCGATGCCAAGAAAAGAGAGCAAGGCGAGAACCACGACAACGACGCCGATCAGATAGAAGATGTTATGCAAAGGACGCCTCCTGACAGGGTGAGGAACCAAGGAAGGGCGGCACGGGGAGCCGCCCTTCCCGCTAAAAACGTCAGCAATCGCCGGCATTATCCGGTGGTGCCGGGCGTAGTGGCCTGCTTCGACCCGCCTGCCGCCTTGGCCGTGCTATCGTCATCACGCTTGTGGCCGTCTCCTCCAGGCGTCGCGCGCGCCGCCGCTTGCTTGGCTTTCTCCACCGCGTCCCTGGCAGCGTGCTGAACCTTGCGGCCCTCCTCCAAAGCGGCTTCCTTGGCAGCCTGCTTCATCTTGTCGCTCTGCGCGCCATAGACATCGTCCTCGCGTTGCCAGCGCGGCAGCGCCGCGGCAACCGCGGCCCCCAAAGCAATGCCCGCGGCGCCGACCAGCAACGGATGATCCTTGATAGAGCGTTCACTCGCCTGGCCGGCGCGCTTCGCCTGCCCCGCAGCGTCGCGACCCGCTTCGCCGGCCCGCTCCGCCACTGCCGAGGCGCGCTCACCGACACTCTCGCGCAGAGCCGAAGCCTTGCGCTGCACCTGATCGGTGGCGCTTTCAAAGGTTCCTGATTCGACCCGCCGGCGACTGACGCTGGAGAAAGCCAGCCAGAGCACCCCGGCACCGATCATTGCCGCCGGCACCGGATTGTCCCGCACACCGCGGCCGACACGGTCCGCGATCGCCCCACCGTTGGTTCTCGCAAAGTCGACGACGCCCTCGACGATGTCGCCGGGCGACAGGCGTCCTTGCAGCTGTTCGACCTTCTCGTCAATGCTGCGCCGCGTATCCCGGATGTCGGCTTCGATCTTGTCGGCTTCATCTGAATTGTTCGCCATTCTCATTCTCCATTCGGTGTTTCTTTGATGTCATTCCTCAGCGGACGCCTTGCCGCTGTTGACGGAACGCAGGGTGCGTTCAGGGATAAGGTTGCGCGCTTTCAGATTTTTCCGGCCGTGCCGGATCAACAGAAAGGCGATCAAGGCGAGAAACAGGCCAACGCTCATTGCCGCGGCCCAAGGCGGCATCACGTTGCTCAAAGCCACGACCACAGCCTCCAGAAGGATCAACAACGCGCAAAATGCGACCAGCACGCCGGTGAGCACGGCATAGATGCCGTTTTCCGCCTGCCGCAACTTCTCGGAAGCTTCGAACTGAGCCAGGCGCAGTTCCTGCCGGATCAGTTGACCGAGGTCGGCGATCAACTCACCGACCATCTGCCCCAGGGAGGTTTCCGGCATCTTTATGCACCGCCTGAAGAAACCTTGTTCCCATGCACAGCCGTAACTTCGCTGTATCGCGGGCCGTCATGGCTGGCTGAGCTCTTCAGAAAGCGGGTGACGCCGAAAGCCAGGGCGAAGCTCGCCCCGAACAGCAGCGCTGGATGGTCACGGGCAAATCCTTCGACATCGTCCCAGATATCGCCAGGCTCGCGCGCCTGCAGCCGGTTGACGAACCCGTCGACGTCATCGGCAGCCCGCGCTACCGTGGCGGCGCTTCGCCCATAACCGGAGGCTTCGAGATCCTCGGCACCTCGTACAGCCGCCGCGGCCAGGGCGGCGATATAGTCCGCCAAGGCGTCTCGCTGGCTGGTGGCCATCTTACGGGCGGTGGTCTTCGCCTCTCCGGCGATTTGCCGGCCCTCGCGTTTGATGGCCTTTCCCAGATCCTCGGTGATCGAGGGCTCGTTGGGCTTCTTAGACAACTCGTCATTCATGGCACTGCCCTTTCGCTGACTCACAGTTACCTGTTCAACGTGCAGAGCGGGAGATTCGTTCCCTGGTACAGCCCGAGGTCATAGATGAGACACAGCTTCCGGCCCGCCAAATGGACCAGAGCGGCACTCGTGTCATTGAAACGGTGGAGATTCCTAGCCGCGGCGATCCGCCGCGCTTTCTCGCACCTGCTTCGCCCTGTCGGTCAGCGCCTTCTTGTCGACGTCAAGTTGCAAGACCGCGAGCCCAAAGTCTTCGGCGCGCTGCGCCTCTTTAATAATGACATCGAGATGATCGGCCGCGGCGCGGTGGACGAGGTCGGCCAATACCGCCATAACCGCGTTGATCACCTCCGCCGAGCCGGCGCCTTCGCGGATCACCGGGCGCACCGCGCGCTCCAACAAAGCCCCGAAGTCCGGCCGCACGAAACCAATTCGGCCGTCGGACGAAGCGCCGGCGGGATAGTCTTTCGCCGGCGTCTGGGCGGCGCGGGTCAGCAGGCTGCCCAGATAGTTGATGCAGACCAAGGCGGTTTGAGGGTCGTTGATGCCCGGCGAGAGGGCGCGGCAGGCCACCTCAGCCAAGAGTTCAAATCCCAACCTCGGGTCGCCCTTGTGGCTGCGCTCGAAGCCCAGCACCACGGCGGCGCGCAGTGCCGCAAGGTCCTCCTCGTCAGCTGCCTTTCGGCCGAGAATTAACATCATCGGACGCCTTGGGTGAGCGAAATCGCCTTCCTGCAGGCAAAGTTCGAGCCTCAGGTCATGGCCCCGCACAATCTCCGAGAGCTGGCTGGCGTCGATGAGTTGCACATAGCCGGAGGCCTCCGGAAATACCTCGGTAACCTCATCCTGGTCGCCCGCTCCCGCGGGGTCCGCTACGCGCCGGCCGCCCTCTTCTTCGGCCTCCAGATAGCCATCCAGGACCAACGCTGCCTGGCGGTGGATGCGATGCACGATACGATTGACCTTCAGGCTGTCCGCCACGTGGTGGATCCACTGCACCAGGTAGCGCACGGCGTTCAACGCCAGCAGCAGCGCACCGAAGTAGATGAGGGTGACGCCGGGCCCGGCCACCGCGCCGACGCCGAACAGCAGCAGCGCCGTCAGAGCGTAGACGAAGGTCGCCAGAAATGTGCCGAGGGCGTTCTGGGTAACGGGGTCCGCCATGACCTCCGGCACCGCCCGCGGCGAGGCCTGGCCCGCGGCGATACTCAGCACGAGCATGAGGACCGAAAGCGTCACCGTCGCAACGGTGAGCATGCCGCCGGCGAGCAGCTTCAGCAGTTCCTCCACCGTCGCCTGCTTGACCTTCGGCAGCCAGTCGAGAAGGTCTTTCGGCAAAAAGCCGTCGACCGTGGCCACCAAGACGGCCAACAAAATCGCCAGGGTGCAATAGGCGGTCGGCCGAAACCATAGCGCGGTACGCACCGCGCGAATCTCGTTCTTCAGAACCGGCAGCAGCGAGTCGCCCGAATTGACGCCAGTCATGAGTCCTCCAGATCGTTACCGCTGCCCGCGAAACTGGAGACCGCTGACAGGTCCGTCAAGCTCCGGCGAAGACCTCGCTCACCGCCTCGCGCATGGCTTCGACGACAATATCCGCTTCCGCTTCGCTAAGACAGAGCGGCGGCGCGAATCCCAGGATATCACCCTGCGGCATGGCGCGGGCAATGACGCCGCGCTTTACCAGCGCCGCCGCCACCTTGGGACCGTGCTGGCCGAGCGGCTCGAAGAGCCTGCGGGAAGCTTTGTCTTCGACCAGTTCGACGGCACAGAGCAGCCCGTCGCCGCGCACCTCGCCGACCTTCGGGTGCTCGCCGAGCGCCTTGGTCATGGCTTTCTTGAAGTAGGCGCCGGTGGCGCCGGCGTTCCGCACCAGGCCGAGGTCGTCGACCAGCTTCAGGTTGGCGACCCCCGCCGCCGCGCCGATGGGATGGGCCGAGTAGGTCCAGCCGTGGCCGATGGCGCCGTTCTCGTCGGTGCCACGCTCCAGCACCTTCCACACTTTGTCGCCGATGATCGAGGCCGACAGCGGCGCATAGGCCGAAGTCAGCCCCTTGGCCGAGGTAATGATGTCCGGCGCGATGCCGTAGTGATCGGCGCCGAACATGGAGCCGAGGCGCCCGAAGCCGGTCACCACCTCATCGGCGATCAGCAGAATATCGTACCTGGCCAGCACCTCCTGGATCGCCGCCCAGTAGCCGGCCGGCGGCGGCACCAGGCCGCCGGTGCCCAACGCCGGCTCGCCGATGAAGGCGGCCACGGTATCGGGCCCCTCAGCCTGGATCAGCTTGTCGAGTTCGGCGGCACAGTGCGCGGAGAACTCCTCCTCGCTCATGGCGTCGTCCTGGCGCCGGTAGTAGTAGGGCGCCTCGGTGTGCAGCACCTGAGCGAAGGGCAGATCGAACTTCTTGTGGAACAGCTCCAGCCCGGTCAACGAACCGGTCATCAGGCCCGATCCGTGATAGCCGCGCCAGCGCGAGATGATCTTCTTCTTCTCAGGCCGGCCGAGGATGTTGTTGTAGTACCAGACCAGCTTGATGTTGGTCTCGTTGGCATCGGAGCCGGACAGGCCGTAGTAGACCTTGCTCATCCCTTTTGGCGCCCGCTCGATGATCATCTTCGACAGCGTGATCGAGGCCTCGGTGCCGTGGCCCACATAAGCGTGGTAGTAAGCCAGTTCCTGAGCCTGCTTGGCGATCGCCTTGGCGATCTCCTGGCGGCCGTAGCCGACGTTCACGCAGTAGAGGCCGGCGAAGGCGTCGAGCAGCCTGTTGCCCTCGCGGTCGCGGATGTAGACCCCCTCACCGCCGGTGATCACGCGCTGCGCGGCCTCACCACGGGCGAATTGAGCAAGGTGTGTCGAGGGGTGGAAAAAGCATTCCCGGTCCCAGGTTTCCAATTGATCGTTCTTAAGCATCGTCATTCTCCTTTAGGACCAGTCGCGGCACACGTACTTCACATCGGAAAAGGCCTCGATACCGAGGCGCGACCCTTCCCGCCCCAGGCCCGACTGCTTCATGCCGCCGAAGGGGATCGGCGCGCCGGTCACCTTGGTGCGGTTGACCGCCACCATGCCGAAGACCAGGGCCCGGCTGAGGCGGTAGATGCGCGCCGGCTCCTTGGTGTGCAGGTAGGCCACCAGGCCGTATTCGGTCGCGTTGGCTTTCTCGACGACCTCGGCCTCGCCATCGAAGGGCGCCAGCGCCGCCACCGGGCCGAAGGTCTCCTCGTGCATGATCCTCGAGTCGCCCGGCACGTCGGCCAGCACGGTCGGCTGGAAGAACAGCGGACCCAGGCCATGACCCTCGCCGCCACACAGCAGGCGCGCGCCCCTGTCCAGGGCGTCGGCCACGTGGTCCTTCTGCTTTCGGACGGCCGCCTGGTTCATCAGCGGCCCGATGTCCGGATCGTCGAGGCCGTGGCCGAGGCTCAGCGCCTGCGCCTTCTCGGTGAAGCGGCGGCAGAAGGCTTCATAGATCGGGCGTTCGATGAAGAAGCGGTTGGCACCCAGGCAGTCCTGGCCAGAGGTGGCGAACTTGGCGCCGATGGCCTCGTCCACGGCTTTGTCGAGATCGGCGTCGGCGAAGACGATGAAGGGGGCGTGCCCGCCAAGCTCCAGGCTGAGGCGCTTGATGCTGGGGGCGGACTGCTCGTACAGCAGCCGGCCGATCTCGGTCGACCCAGTGAACGACAGGGCGCGCACCCGCGCGTCGCCGGTCCAGGCGCCGACGATGGGCGCCGGCTCGCCGATCACGACGTTGAAGACGCCCGACGGAAAGCCCGCCCGCTGGGCCAGCTCGGCCAATGCCAGGGCCGAGAGCGGCGTTTCCTTGGAAGGGTGCGCCACCACGCTGCAGCCGACCGCCAACGCCGCCGCGGCCTTGCGGGTCAGCATCGCGTTGGGGAAGTTCCAGGGCGTCACCAGGGCGGCGACGCCGAGTGGCTCGCGCCACAGCTCGACCTCCGCCGAGGGCAGGTGCGAGGTGACGCTCATGATGTCCGGCCGCTTGGCCTCTTCGGCGAAGTACTCGGCGAAGGAGGCGCCGTAGTCGATCTCGCCGCGCGCCTCGGAGATCGGTTTGCCCTGCTCCAGGGTCATGATCCGCGCCAGGTCTTCCTTGTGATCGATCATCAGCGTGAACCAGCGGCGCAGGGCGTCGCTGCGCTGCTGCGGCAGCAGCGCCGCCCAGGCGGGAAAGGCCTGATCGGCGGCGTCGACGGCGCGCCGGGCGCCGGCCGCGCCCAGCGCCGCCACCCGCAGCAGGATCTCGCCGCTGGCCGGATTGGCGACCGAAATGTCGCCGGCCTCGGCCGCCGCGTCCCAGGCGCCGCCGATGTAGGAACTCGCGGCCAGCAGGCCGGGATCCTGCAGGCTGAAGGTTTCCGGCGGGACGTCGAGCTTGGCACCTTGCGTCATTCGGTATTCCTCCTGGCCGCGGCCGTGCGGCCACAGTCGCTTGAATGCCGCGGATGCTATAGGCCTCAACGGAGAATGTCGGACGGATTTGCGCCGGAGGCGCCGACGATTCCTAGGTTCCCGGCCAAGCCAGCTTAAGTTTATTCGGTCCTGATGTGTTCGGCCCGGGGCTACCCGGCCCAGGGTTACTCAGCGGCATCCAGGGGATCGTGGCGGCGCAGCAGCGCCAGCGGCGGCGGCGCGGATTTCACCGGCTTGGTCACTACGAAGGTGAAGTAGCGCTTCACGCCGATGCCGCTCTCCAGGATCTCGTCGATCAGCGCCTGATAGGCGGTGACGTCACCGGCCACCACCTCGAGGAAGTAGTCGACGCCGCCGCCGACCGCCACGCAGCGCGTCACCTGGGGGATCCGCTGGATGGCCTCCTCGAAGCGCTGGAAGTCCCTGGCCTGGTGGCTCTCGAGCTCGACCTGCACCAGAAACCGCGACACCGGCGCGATCATCTCCAGCGCCACCTCGGCGTGGTAGCCGCGGATAATCCCGGCCTGGTCGAGACGCTTCAGGCGGTCCCAGCAGGCCGCCGCCGAGAGGCTGACCCGGGCGGCCAGTTCGGACTTGGTGATCCGCCCCTCCGCTTGCAGGATGGTCAGGATCTGCAGGTCGCGTTCGTCGAGTTTCATAGGAGTCCAGGTATCCGCCGCCGAGTCGACAACGTCCTGCTTTTAAGGCAACTCGGGACCCCGGTCGACTGGAAACCGAAGAATGTTCGGTGAAGCGGGAGAGGAAATGGTGCGCCCGGCAGGATTCGAACCTGCGACCTGCGGATTAGAAGTCCGCTGCTCTATCCAGCTGAGCTACGGGCGCTGGGAGGCTTGATACGGCGGTGTGCGGAGCGCGCGGCCGGCGGCCCCGTCAATGGGTCCAGCGGCCCAGGCGATCGTACTTGAAGTTATCCGAGTAAGTCTTTGGTTTCATTTTTCTTTCACGTGGCCGCTCGACGGAATACATGAGCCCTTCGTTCTGCGCGTAGTCGATCGCCTCCTCCAGCGTGTCGAAACGCAGGCGCAGCTGGGCGCGGGTGTCGGCCGAGGACGTCCAGCCCATCAGCGGCTCCACCGATCTGGGCGCCTGCGGCTCGAACTCCATGACCCACTGGCTGGCCCTGGCCCGTCCCGACTGCATCGCCGTCTTCGGCGGCTGAAAGATGCGCACTTGCATGGCGGCTCCCGCCCTTCCTGAAACTCGACGTCAGCTCTGTTCCGGCCGGCCACGAGGCCCGGCCTGATGATTCGCGCCGCATGATAGCCGCTGACCGGCCCCACGCAACGCCTTTGATGACTGTCACACAGACGCCAGGGCCGGTTCGTCGGGCACCGTCACGGCCTCGGCGGCGGCGAAATCGACATGGATATGGTTGCCGTCGGGGTCGTGGATATTGACCTGGATGATACCGAAATCGGGCACCACGCCGATGCGGTAGTCCTCGCCGCGGTCCTTCAGCCGCGCCAGGAAGCCGGCCAGCCCGTCGGCGGAAAAGGCGAAGTGCTCGAGCCGCAACTCGCCCTCCGGCGCCGGCGGCTCCGGCACCTCGATCAGGTGCACCGTCGCCTGTTCGCCGCAGTACAGCCAGGCGCCGGCGAAGCCGAAGGGCGGCCGCGGCCCGTCGGTCATCCCCAGCACGTCGATATAGAAATCGCGCAGGGCTGTCAGATTGGCGGTGCGCAGGTTCACGTGGTCCAGCTTGGCGAGGGGCATGCTCGGCTCCTTACATGTTCAGACTGCTTACATGTTGAGACTGCGGCGCACAGGTTGCCCGGGTTGGCCCGCCTTGTGCACCATCTCGAAGCGCTCGTAGAGCAGCGGGCTTGCGGCTTCGTCGAACGCCAGACCCAAGGCCGCCGCGCGCCGGGCAAAATAGCGCCGGTGCGCGTCCAGCCACCAGGTTCGCGTGCGATCGCCTTCGCCCTCGTCCCAGGCGAAGCGGTCATCGACGGCCAGCAGCGGCGCGACGAAGGTTTCCACGAGCTCGTCCGCCAGAGCCCCGCCGTCGCCGAAAGCGAAGGCCTCGGTCGCGCTGTCCGCCGGCAGCCCCAGGGCGGCGACGGCCTCGGCCCGATAGGCGGCGACGGCGGCATTTTCGCTCAAGCGGCAAGCCTCCCCTTCGCGCGATTTCAGCCGGACGCGCGGCAGAGCGTGAAAGGAGTGGTCGGGGCGAGAGGATTCGAACCTCCGACATCCTGCTCCCAAAGCAGGCACTCTACCAGGCTGAGCTACGCCCCGGACCGCAGATTTCCTAGGCTTTCCTGCCGTTTTTCACAAGCCCAAAAAACCCTACGAGAGGATAAAAGGGGACCGTTCAGGACAGGTCGCGTCACCATAGAGTCACCAGAGTCACCGAGGCGTTCGGCGGCCGGCGCGTCACAGCCAATCCAAAGGAGTGGCCGATTGACAAGGGTGCGAGCGACGTCACCGCTTTCCGACACACCCACGAGCAGCTCGCGGCCAATGAAATCCTGATAAGGGCAAAGCTTGGATCTCCCAAGCGCACTGCCCGATGGAACAATCGACCGACAGCCATCACCCCGCTTGACATACGTTACACTTTCGGAGTTTAATTAATTTCTGATTTCATAACGTCCGGAGCGACGATGCGGAAAAAGGCTGTAATATTCGAAGAAGACGAAGTCGAGGCTTGGCTAAGCCAAGTGCGACTGCCCAAGGACGAATTACAGGACATTCTTGATCGGGCAGCTGGCGAATGGGCGAGCGTAAATCCCAACGATCCAGCCGGCACATACGGGATCGAGATGCGCCGCTGGAGCACCCGCTTTCTTCGAGAGTCTTCGGTTCTCCTCGACTTGGGTTGGGTGGCATGCCGTCACAGCCAGGTAGAGGGAATCAGGAACGACTCCCTGAGGATGAAGATCGCTTTCATGAACACCGATGCGCGGACCGGCATGATCTCAAAGATGCCACATAGTGTTGCAGAGAAAGGCCCGATATCGGAGAAGCTGATCAAGCAGAACTCCGACGTGTTCCAGCCCTGGCTTATCGAACCCGTGCCAATCGAAGTCGATCCAATTCTAACTTACGATTTTTGGTATCTCTGTGGACATGTCAGTCATAAGTATATCGCGGCCGAACTTTCCCGCCCAATCGGCATGACAAACAGCATCGTCGACAACTTTTCTGAACGCGTGATTCTCTGGCAACCAGGCGACAAGGACGGAGTCCGTGTTCCCGACCCTGTACCGGAAGACTTCGCCGAGATTGAAAAACCGACCGTCGTCCGTAGGCGATAAACATGTTCAATCCAGGACGTTTTACCATCGCTCGGGAACGCCGGGCGATGAGCAAGAAAGGAGTCGCTGAAAGCATCGGGGTTAGGCCCATTGCTATTCATCGCTATGAGATTGGTGAACACGTCCCCTCTGACGAAAACCTCCAAAAATTGTCTGCAGTCCTCAACTTTCCTATCTCGTTCTTCAGTGGTGGCGATATTGACCAACCGCGGCGTGACAATGCCAGCTTTCGTGGTCTTGCTAGCAAGACCCAGCGCATCATGGGCGCCGCGCTAGCTTCAGGTGCGCTAGCTTATTTGTTCGATGACTGGGTTTCAGAACGCTACAATCGTGTTGAACTTGACCTTCCTCAGATTGACCCCGAACTCAAACCCCAGCTAGCCGCAAAGCTCCTCCGCCAGCATTGGCGTTTGGGCGACAAACCAATTGAAAACATGGTCCATTTGTTGGAAGCAAAAGGAATTCGCATTTATTCTCTTGCGGAGAATACAAAAGAGGTCGACGCATTCTCGGTTTGGCGCGATGACGTTCCTTATGTTTTTTTAAACCGGTTTAAATCTGCAGAGCGCAGTAGGTTTGACGCCGCACACGAGCTTGCTCACCTCTGCCTTCATAAGCATGGAGGAGCTGCCGCCGATAATAAGAATAGCCAGATTGAGAAGGATGCGAATGCTTTCGCAGGCGCGTTCCTCATGCCCGAGGCAGACCTTAAGGCTGTGGTTAAGTCGACGATCTATAGCGTTGACGATTTGCTACAATACAAGAAGCGCTGGCGTGTGGCTGCTGTTGCTTTGGCCTATAGACTACGTGAAATTGGGCTGATTGGTGAAAGTCGCATCAATTCACTTTATGTCGAAATGTCTCGCCGTGGTTGGCTGAAGAACGAACCCAATGGCATTTCGCGTGAGCAATCCCATGTATGGCAACAGATACTCGATGACCTTCGTCAGTTGGGAATTACCAAGTCAAAAATTGCCCAAGAAACCGGTGTCCCAACGCAAGAGTTGGAAGCGTTGCTTTTTGGTTTGGCGACCATGTTGACCATCGACGGTGAAGGTCGACGAACACCACCCGCAAAAGTCAATCTGCGCTTGATCAAGTAACCTATAAATAGAGAATCATGTAGATTCCCACTCTTGATTTACCCGCAAAGATACGCGTCACCATAGAGTCACCAAAAAGGAACCTGCATTACTAATAAATTGAAATTGTTACGTTATTTTCTCTACAATTCTAGTCTCAAAGCAGGCACTCTACCAGGCTGAGCTACGCCCCGACGCGCGGAAAACCTAGGCTTTCAGGCCGCTTTCGGCAAGCCCGGAAAAGAACGAAACCGGAGAACCGGGGAAATCCGACGAAGCCGGCCCCTCCCAATGCCCCGGCCGGGCCGCACCGGCGCGCGGGCGCAGCTAGCGCTTGTCTCCGGGGCGTTTATTGGCATGCTGAACGCGATCTAGACGCGGCGACCCTCCGGCCGCTTTCAGGAGTGCTGCATTTATGTCCCACGCCGGTCACAGCGGCCGCAAGATTCTGCTGGTCGGCAACCTGTTCGGCCGCGAGATGGGCAACGAGTTCTACATGATCATGCCCAAGCTGCTGCACGGCTTCATCCGCCTGGGCTGCAATCTGCACGTCTTCAACGACCGCGAGGTCGCGCGCGGCTCCACGCCCCTGCTGTCGACCAGCGCCGGACGCGCCGCGGCGAACCGCAAGCTGATCGAAACCGCCCGCAACTTCCGGCCCGACTTCGTGCTGCTCGGCCATTGCGAGCCGATCGACAATGCGACGCTGGAAACCTTGCGGGAGGAGACTCCGGGTCTGCGGATCGCCTACCGCAACGTCGACACCCTGACCGACGCCAAGAACCGCGCACGCCTGCGCCGCCGTGCCGACGTCGTCGACGCCATCTTCGTGACCGCCGCGGCGCCGATCCACGGGGTGCCGCCGGGCAGCCGGGCGCAGGTCCATTACATGCCCAATCCGGTCGACCCGGCGATCGACAGCGGCCGGGGCTTCGCGCGCAGCGACCAGGCCTTCGACCTGTTCTTCGCCGTCGGCACCGGCGACGGCAGTGACGAGCGGCTGCGCTTCCCGCAGGCGCTGCGCCAGCGCCTGCCGGCGTTGCGCGCCGACATCCGCGGCGTCCCCGGCAGTCCGCCGGTGCGCGGCGCCGACTATCTCAACGCGATGACGGGCGCGCGCATGGGCCTCAGCATAAGCCGCCCGGACGACGTCCATCTCTATGCCTCCGACCGCATGAGCCAACTGCTCGGCAACGGCCTCTTGACCTTCCTCTCCCGCGCCAGCGGATTTGAGGAGATCTTCGACGACAACGAACTGGCCTTCTACGGCGATGTCGACGAACTGACCGACAAGGCCGGTTTCTTCCTCCGCAACGACCAGGCGCGGCGGCAGGTCGCCGAAGCGGGCTGGCGGGCGGCGCATTCGAAGTTTGCCTCCGATCTGATCGCGCAGTACATCCTGGAGCGGAGTTTCGCCGAGTCCCTTTCAGAGACCTATCCTTGGCCGACAGAAATCCCCTTTTCGACAGAGCAGCCGGCGCCGCGAAAAAGTTCTATGGCCTAGTCACCCAGACCGAGGTCGTCGCCGCTGTCTGCATCGTCGCGCTCGGCGCGGCTTTCGTGCTGGAGACGCGGGGCCACCGCAACCTCTTCTACCTGACCGCCGTGCCGCTGTTCCTGCTGAGCCTGCCCCGGCTCGGCTACCGCGACCTGTGGGGCTCCGCCCTCGCCCGGCTGGCCTTGGCCTACCTCGGCTACTTCTTCATCGCGGCGCTGTGGAGCGACGGCCTGACCCTGCCGGCCCTGGGCAACCTGCTGCGGGTCACGCTGCTGGCACTGCTGTTCTTCGTCACCGCCAGCCTGCTGGCGCTGCGTGACCGCGGCTTCGAGAGACGCCTCTATGTCTGGCTCTCCCTGGTGGCGGGAGCAAGCCTGCTGGCGGTCTTCACGGCCTTGCTCGCCGGAACCATCGTCCACGAAGTCAGGCTCGGCGGCTTCGGCATCGCCAGCCATCCGGTGATCGGGGCCACGCTCTATGGCTTCGTCCTGCTCACCAGCGCCTTCGTCCTGCTGCCGCGGTCGGCGAGCTGGCCGGCGCGCCTGCTGTGGCTCGGCGTCATCGGCCTCTGCACCGCCTTCATGCTGCTGTCGGGCAGCCGCGGACCGCTGATCGCCCTGGCCGCCGCCCTGGTTCTCGGCCTGGCGATCGCCGACCGCCGCATCGCCATTGCCGTCGCCTGCCTCTTCGCCGCCGGCCTCGTCATCGGCCTGCTCGCCGATTTTCGGCCCTTTGAAATGCTCTTCACGCGCGGCGAGAGCGGCCACTTCGCCATCTGGCGCGAAGCGCTCGATTCGATTGCCGCGCGGCCGTGGTTCGGCTTCGGCAGTCTGGCGGACTTCGCCTTCACCGGAAAAAACGGCCCGTCGCGCTCGCCGCACAATCTGCTCTTGGCCAACCAGCTCTACGGCGGCTTGCCGGCGACGCTGCTCCTGGCGGCACTAATCGGCACCGCTCTCTGGCGCGCCGGGCAAGCGGCGCGGGACGGCGCCACGATCTATCTGGTGCTCCTGGCTTTCGGATTGACGGCATCGCTGTTCGACAGCCGCAGCCTGGTGCAAAACATTGGGCGCGAGTGGATCACTCTCTGGCTGCCCCTCGCTCTGCTGGCGGCGCGGGAACTGGCCCCACAGGGGTCGGCTGGGCCGAATCCGGCTGGGCGGAATCCGGCTGGGCGGAATCCGGCCGGGCGGCCCGCCTCCCCTTCATAGATCCTTCGGCAGTGTGCCGAAGAGCGCGCGGGCCAGCGACTTGGCTTCCTCGTCCATCGGCCGCGGCTCCAGGTCGACGCCTTTCGCCAAGATCCCGGTGATCAGGCTCAGCGCCTCGATGCGCGCATATTTCTTGTCGTTCGCGCCGATCACGTGCCAGGGCGCGAGTTCCGTCGACGTGCGCTCGACCATTTCCTCGATCGCCGCTTCATAGTCGGGCCGGCGATCGCGGTTGCGGAAATCCTCATAGGTCAGCTTCCACCGTTTCAACGGATCGCTGAGGCGCTGCTCGAAGCGGCTCAACTGCTCCTCCGGGGTGATATGCATGAAGAGCTTCACGATGCGGACGCCGTCGTCGATGAGCATCCGCTCGAATTCATTGATCTCCCGATACGCCCGCGCCCACTCCGCCGCGCTCGCGAAGCCTTCGACCCGCTCGACCAGGACCCTGCCGTACCAGGAGCGATCGAAGACCGAGATGCCGCCGGCCGGTGGCAAGCGCTCCCAGAAGCGATGGAGGTAGTGCCGCGCCTTGTCGCTGTCCCGGGGCGCGCCGATCGGCCAGACTTTGAAACCGCGAGGGTCCATAACGGCGCTCATGCGCCGGATGGCGCCGCCCTTGCCGCCGGCGTCCCAGCCCTCAAAGACGATGATCCCGCGAGCGCCGAAAGCCAGATAGGCTTGCTGAATCCGCCGCAGAAGCAGCTGCTCCCGCTTGAGCCGCTTCTCGTAGTCCGTCCTTTCGACGGTCCTGTTCATGTTCACCGCGCAAAGCCGAAACTTTGGTTTCTGCGCCGATTTTCCCGCCATTTTCCGTGCTGGCCTCTTGCCCAAACGCCGCGATCTCCCGTTATCGCACACAAAACCGCATCGCCGCCAAGCCATGAAATTAAGAGATACCACAAGGCACATCCTTCCTTTGACGACGCTTTCAGGATATTACGGAACGGCAACGTGGGAGAGTCGCCCTTAATTCTTCGCCGGTTGGGGTGGACCGGAAGGCAGGGGCCAATGTGGGAAGACAAGTCTGGCGGGTCTGGCGCCGGAAGCTGTGAAGGCGTATCTGGCCGCTCCCGCTTAAGCATTCTGCCGGGGCCGCGACCGGGAGTTGCGGCAGTCGCGGTGACGCTGGCACTGCTCGCAAGCGGAGAAGCTGCGCTGGCCCAGGGCGACTGGGTGCCGGAATTGGTGTCGACGGAAAACGGCAGCAGAAACCGCAACGACCCTATTGTCCTTGCCCTGCCGAGCGATCTCGACGCGGCAATCTATCCGAGACTCGCGGTCGAACTCGACGACCTCGACATGACGGCCTTTGCCACCGTCGAGGCCGGGCGTCTCGTCTTGACTCCCCCCGAAGCACTGTCGAGCGGCGCCCATCACCTGCGGCTGGTAGAACGTGGCGACGACGGCTCGATCCTGGAACGCGGCTCCTGGACCCTGGATATCCGCCATTCCGAACTGCTTCGCGATCTCTCGCTTACGGCCGATATCGCCGGCGAGATCAATGCGCGGGTTGCCGACCGCGGCCTCACCACCCCGTCGCAGCACGTCACCGGAGAAAGCGGCGGCAATGTCGAAGCCGCTGCCGGCGACGAACAGTGGCGCGTCTCCGCCCGCGGCAACTACCTCTACAACAGCCAGCTGGAACTCGGTCTTGACGAGCGCAACTTCGACATCGGCGAATACCGGATCGACGGCGACATCGAGAACGAGAACTTTTTCGCCGGGCTGACCGTCGGTGACCATGACACCGGCATCGACAACCTGATCATGTCCGGGTTCTACCGCCGCGGCGCCTCCTTTCGGGCCGGACTGGCCGACGACCGGCTGACCGTGACCGGCTTCGTACAGCGCACCGAATCCCTGGTTGGCACCCGCCACGTGGTCGGCATCAGCCACGAAGAAGACCGGGTCGAAGGCGCCTCGGTCGCCATCCGTCCTATCGAGGCGCTGAAAGACAACATCGTCCTGACCGGCACTTTCTACACCGGCGAGGGTAGCGACGGCGGCTTCGGCATCGGGACGGAAGAAGTGATTCAAGACGGCAGCGGCTGGTCGGTTGCCGCCGACACCCTGTGGTTCGACGAGGCCCTGCGGCTGCGCGGCGAATACGCCGAGACCGAGTTCGATTTCGACGGCAAGGATGAAGGCTTCAGTCCCGAGACGGCCAACGCCTATTCGGTATTGGCATCACTGGAGCCGCTGCGCGGCGCCACCCTGGACGGCAGCGTGTTCAACTGGACCATCGGCGTTCAACGCGATGAGGTCGACACCTTCTTTCAGAGCCTCGCCAACCCCTCCCTGCAGCCCGACCGGGAAACGACGACCGTCTACTCCGATTTCTTTTGGGACGAGTTCGCGGCGCAACTCCGCCTCGATCATCAGCTGAACAACGTCGACGACCTGGATTTCCTGCCGACCGACCGCAACATCAACGCTTACTTCAATGGGACCTACACACCCTTTGTCGAACCGCTCGAAGACGGTTCCATGCCGTGGTACGGGCAACCCTTCTTCGGCATTTCCGCCGCGCTCTACGAAATCGACCGTGTCGAACACTCGCAAGACTTTCCCGACGACGATGCCGACAACACCACCCGCTCGCTGACCCTCAGCTCCGGCTCCAACTACCAGACCTGGAGCTGGAACCTGTCCCACACGATCTATTCGTTTGAAGATCACGTCGATCTGAGCAGCGACACGCGGAACAACTCCACGGCGCTCAGCGCCTATGTTCTGGTCGACGACTGGCTGGCCCTGTCACCCAGCCTCCAATGGGATATGTTCGAAGATCTGGATGAGGGCGACGACGCACAGAACCTGGTCGCCGGGCTCGGCGTCGATATCACAGTGATTCCCGAAACCCTCACGGCCTCGATGTACTACTCTTTGAACCACCGCATGGGCGACGGCGACACACCGGATACGAGCAGTCTCAACGGCGAGGTTGTCTGGACTCTGCGCCCGGCGGAGGTCAATCAATTGGGTATCGCGCTGGCGTTCTCCGGCTTCGTTCAGCAGACGAACGACGATTTCTCCAACTCCGAGGACGACATGCAGTACCAGGCATTCACCACACTCCGGCTGTCCTTGCCGGTCGCCTACTGAGGGGGTGAAGCCATGATCCTGCGACATCGCTCCCTCGCTGCCGCGCTTGTCGTCTGTCTTGCGGCATTCTTCGCCGGCCCGCCGGCGATGGCAGGAATTGTCAGCGTTGACACCACGCAAAGCCGGATCGCCATCTCTGCAACGGCTCCGAGCACCATCACGGTCACCTGGCTGGTGGTCCGCAATCCCGGCACCGTCAACCCAAATCCCGGAACCGTCAGCTCGCCGAATGGGCGCCTGCTCGTCAACGGCGCGACGGTCGGCACCATTTCACGCATCCTTTCGCGCAGTGTGCCGGGCTTGACGCCTGCCAATGAATCGCTGGTCTTCACCGAGACCATCACCATCCCGCGGGCGGCCGCCTTCCGCGCCATCAAGTCAGGAGTTCCGGTTGTCTATCGGCGCAGCTTCACCGACACCGGCGTCCCGCCGGGCCCGGCCAGCGGCACGGGCAGCGTCGACCTCAATCCTTCCGGGCCGGGCTCCGAGCCCTTTTCGGTCAGCCGCCTTGACCTTCAATTCGACGACAGAACCAGGGTCAAGGTGCTACCCAAGGGCAGCCGCCTGCGCGCAATAGCCGAGCTCAACACGACCGGTTCGGGGCTGATCTCGGGCCAGTGGGAAATCGCCGAAGCGTCCACCACCGCAGGGACACCGGTGTTCCGCCCCCTGGCATTGGTTCGCCAGGGTGTTGCCGGCGGGCGCCGCACGACCATCGTCTCGCCACCGCTGCCGACGCGCTTTGAGGGCAACACCTTCGTGCGGCTGCGATTGACAGATCCGGATCCCTTCTTCGACGAGCCTGAGCTGCAATACTACGTGACGCCGAAGAGCCCGCTGCCCGAGAAGCAGGAACCGCTGCTCATGCTGGTGACGGCGCCCTCGCCCGGGACGCCCCTGACCCTGACAACGCGCTTCGCCTGGCAGGCCGTACCCGGCACCTATCTCTACAAGCTGGAATTCTTCGGCGCGCCATCCGGCCCCGCCGAGATCGTGGCAAACGACGAAACCGTGTCCAGCGTGCCGCTGGATCCGGTACCCGACACCGGCAGCGTCCAGGGCCGGCAAGCGCTGACCGGCATCGTCGCTCCAGGTGCTGTCACCGAAGTCAGGCTGAAGGATTACAGCCTCGCGCACCTTCCGCCGGACCGCCGCTATCTCTGGACCGTCAAGGCGATCGACCAAGACGGCACTCTCCTGGGGGTCAGCCCGCCGCGGGAAATCTACAAGCCCTAGGAAGCGATCGCCGCGGCCGAACAATGAACCTTCGGCCGCCGGGCTGCGACAGACCTGAAGCAACAGCAGCGGTTGTCCCGCTTCGGGCTGCATGCCAGCGGCCCGCAGGCTTTCGCAGGGTTGCTGTTGCGCCGAACCTTTGGCCCAAAGTTTGGCGGGGCAAACAGCTGTCCGCAAACAGCCGCCCGCAAACAACCATCCGAGGAATCAGATCATGGGTGTTCGCAAACCTCGATTCTCCGCCATCAAGGCCACCGCGCTGGCCTCGGGGCTGGCCTCGGGGCTGGCCTCGGCGCTGGCCGCCGGCACGCTGGCCAGTCCGTCCGCGGAAGCGATCATCGCCGCCACCAGCAGCACACCAGACCGCACCAGCATCGCTGCCACAGACGCGGCCTCCGTGACCGTGAACTGGAAAGTGCAGCGCACGACGATCGACCCGCCTAAGCCGGGCACGGTTTCTTCGGACAGCCTGCGCGTCCTCATTGGCGGCAGCCTGGTGGCTACCTTGCCGCGGTCCCTGTCGCGCAGCGTAACCGGGGACGAGCAGATCGAACTGCTCCAGATCCGCGAAGTGGTCCGGATACCCAGCGCCCTGGTCTACCGCGCCGTGAAGCAAGGCAGCAGCCTGAAACTGACCCGCCGCTTTGTCGACAGCGTCGACGACACCTTCGAGGTGGCGTCGCACGAGGTGACGCCGAGCGGTCCCGGTACGGCAGCCGTAGCCGTGCAGCGGCTGGCCTTGACCTTCGATGACGGCACCCGGACCCGGGTACTGCAAAAGGACGGCGAACTGCGCGTCATCGCCGAACTCAACACCACCGGCGTCGGCCTGGTCGCCGGCATCTGGGAAGTGGCCAGCAGCACCGCGGTCGGCGACGCGCCTATCTACCGGCCCCTGACCCTGGTGCGCCAGGGTGTCGCCGGCAACGGCCGCAGCGTCATCACCAGCCCGCAGCTGCCGACCGGCGAGGAAGGCACCGCCTATGTGCGCTTCCGCGTGACCGAACCGCGTCCGGCCGACGCGACCCCGACTTTGCAATACTACGTCACGGCGAAGCGCCCCGCGGCGGCGGCCGGGACGGCGCGGGAGTTCCTGCTGACCGGGCCACGGACGGGCCAAGTGCTCGACCGGGACACCCGTTTTTCCTGGACCCAACTGGAGGGCACCAAAACTTATCAGCTCCTTTTCCATGCCCTGCCGGCAGGGCCGGCCGCGCCCCTCGACCCGCAGCGCGATACCCAGGCGGCGCCGGGAATGGCGCGAGAGGGCATGGCGGCAGATGCCGTGCCGATCACCGGAATCTTTGTCCCGGAAGGCCTCGCGGAAGCCTTTGTGGACGCTGCCACCCTGGCCCAGTTGCCCTCCCGAAGGAGCTATTTGTGGCAGGTCGTCGCATTTGATGCTAATGGCGCTGTCATCGGGTCCAGTTCCATGCGGGAAATCTACAAACCCTAGGCGCCATGGGGCCCGAGGCGCCGCCAGCGACAGGGGCTACTCTTGACTGAGGACGATCGAGAGCTGCTGAGCCGTATGGCGAACGGCGACCAGAGCGCCATGGATGCCTTCTATCGGGCCTACGAGGGACGCGTTTACCGATTTATTCGCTCGAAATTGAACGATTCCTTCGATGCCGCCGACGTACTCAATGAGGTCATGTTCGAAGTCTGGCGCAGTGCCGGCCGCTTTGAAGGCCGATCGTCGGTGAGCACTTGGGTACTCGGTATCGCCCACCACAAAGCGATCGACCGGATCCGCCGGCGCAAGCCAGGCGAGAGTGTGGAGCTGGATCCGGAGATTGCCGATGACGACTCTCCCAACCCGGCAGAAACGCTCTCGGCGGCCCAGGACGCGGAACAGGTACGGCGCTGTGTCGATCAACTTTCGGAGGCGCACCGCAGCGTGGTCCATCTGGCTTTCTTCGAAGACCTCCCCTACGGGGAAATCGCCGACATCGTCGGCTGCCCCGAGGGAACGGTGAAGACGAGGATGTTTCACGCGAAAAAGGCGCTGATGAAGTGCCTTGCGGGGCTCAAAGAGATGGGACTGTCATGATGGCACAAAATGGAACGAGAGATGAGGCTCTGGACCTCCTGCTGCCGTGGTACGTAAACGGCACCCTGAGCGACGATGAACTGGAGCGGGTCGAAGACTATCTCGCACGCAGCACGCAAGCGCGTGACGAAGTCGAACTGCTGCGTCAGTTGCACCGGCAGGTCAAGGAAGAGCCGCAGGAGAATTCTCCCGGCGAACTCGGCCTGCAACGCCTGAAGCGCGAGATCGAGCAAGCCGAACGGCAGGACCAGGGCAGCGGCGACAAGCTGGCCGGCAGAACCGTCACCGTCGCCAGCTTCTGGCGCCCGCTGGCCGTCGCCGCCTGCCTTGCCGTTGTCGTTCAGGCCGGCGTCATGATCGGCCTGCCCGGCGGTACCGGCGGCGACGTCGAGCCCGCCGGTGGCGAAGTGGCACTGGTTCCTCCGGTCCTGCAGGTGACCTTCGCCCCGGATGCGACCGAGCGGGAAATTCGCGAAGTCCTGCAGTCCGCCGGCGCCAGCATCGCCGACGGACCCTCGGCCCTCGGCGTCTACGGCCTGCGACTGCAGCAGTCCGCCGACGGCGCCATCGAAGAGGCTTTAGCCACACTCCGGGCCCGCGGCGACGTGGTGACCTTCGCGGAGCGGAAGTAACCGCTCATGTTCGCGTCTCGCAGATCCGCTTTGCCGGCACTCTGCTGGCTGCTGGTGGTCGCCTTTTCAGCGGCGGAAGCGCCGGCACAGCAGGCGCCCAAGCCCTCCATTCTCGGCATCGGGGTGATCGGCTGCGTCGATTTCGGGGCCCGCATCGTGGTGCGCGGCAGCGGCTTCGGGCGGGCCGGCGGCCGGGCGGTGATGCTGCGCGATCCCAATGCCAGCGTGGAACTGCCGGTCGGCAATTGGACCGACCGCTCGATCACGGCGACAGTGCCCCGATCACCGAAGCTGATCCCCGGCAACTGGTACCAGTTGGGGATCCAGGATAAGCGCAGCGGCGATTGGATTTCGGCGCAGCGCCGCCCACTGCAGATCTGCGCTGAGAATTCGGCCGGGATCGACGCCGACGGCAACGCCGGCGCCGGGGTCGACCGACCGGGCCCGCGCGACCCCGGCGGTCCGCCGCCACGCCGACCCACCCCCCAGACCGAGCGCCCGACGCCGCCTGGTCCGACGCCGCCCGGTCCGACGCCCCTAGGTCCGACACCCCCGGGCATTGCACCGCCGCCGCTGCCGGGGCCCGCCGCTGGCGATGCGGATCGTCTGGCCGACGAAGTCCTCGCGATCGTCGGCACTCTGGCCGACGCCACCGCGCTCGCCCAGCAGGTGACGACTCTCGGCTACGCGGTACGCGCGCTGCAGGAACTTCCGGCGCTGGGCTTCGCCCTGCTGCGCCTCGGCCTGCCGAGCGGCCAGGACGTGCCCACGGCTCTCGCCGCTCTGCGCCAGGCTTTTCCGGCGACACTCTTCGACGCCAATGCCCTCTATGAACCGGATGCGGCCAGCCAAACCGCCGCCGAACCGCGGCAATACGCCAAGGGGCTGATCGGCTGGCGGGCGGAGGAGACGGCCTGCGACGCCGAGATCCAGATCGGATTGATAGACACGGCGGTCGACCTGTCGCATCCGGCCTTTGCGGCGCGCCGCGTGACGGCGCGAAGCTTCATCGCCGCCGGCGTGCCGCCCGCACCGCCGGATCACGGAACCGCCGTGGCGGCGATCATCGTCGGCGCGCCGCGGTCGGCCGTTGGCGGACTGCTCCCCGCCGCCCGCCTTTACGCGGCGGCGATCTTCAGCACTCAAGAGGATGGGCGGATCGCCGGTACCACCGACGCCATCGCCCGCTCGGTCGACTGGCTGGGTCAGGAAGCTGTGCGGATCGTCAACCTCAGCCTCTCCGGCCCCGGCAACCAGATCCTGCGGGTGACGGCGGAACGCGCCGCCGCCAACGGGATGATCCTGGTTGCCGCCGCCGGCAACGAAGGGCCCAACGCCGCGCCGGTGTTCCCGGCAGGCTATGCGCCGGTCATGGCGGTGACCGCCGTCGACGCCGCCCTGCGGCCCTACCAGTCGGCCAACCGCGGCGACTACATCGACCTTGCCGCACCCGGCGTCGACGTCTGGTCGGCGCGCGGGGCTCAGGGCGGCCGCTACAACAGCGGCACCTCCTTCGCGACGCCCTACGTCTCGGCCGCCGCCGCCGTCGCCCTGGCCGGCGCCCCGGACGCTTCACCCGATGCCATCCGCCAGGCCCTTCGGGGTGATGCCCGCGACCTCGGCGAGCCGGGCCGGGACAGCACTTTCGGCTGGGGCCTGGTGCAGCGGCCGCCGGGCTGCTGAATCGCCTCCGAGGCCACCGCAGCGTCTTCGGGGTTTCACTGCATACCGCTCCTGAGACAGTGCTGCGCGCCGCCACATGGCACTTTATGGCTGAAGGCACGACCTGATAGGATAGCGCAAAGACAGGGGGAAGCCATGAGCAAGGCCTTCGATATCGTCGCCAGCCGCCTGAAGAACATGCTGACAAGAATCTCGGCCTCGGACGCCGACTTCGAGGGCATCTGCGCGCAGCATGCCGAGCTGACCGCCGACATCCGCAAGCTGAACCCCGCCGTCGATCCCGGCGATGCGCAGCTCGATGATCGGTTGCGCCGGCGCCGCGCCAACCTGGAGCAGGAGATGTTCGCGATCATGCAGGCGAACACGCGCGTCTGACGCCGCGTTGAGTTACTTCGCCGCGCTGACGCAGTCGAGCATGGGGCCGAGTTGCCGGATGCGGGTGCGGATGGTGCCGGCGCGCCGCGCCACGAATTCGCTGGCCGGTGCCGGCCGCCACTCCAGCGGATTGGGCAGCACGGCGACCAGCTGTGCCGCCTGCTGCGTCGTCAGGTCCTTCGCCGCACGCCTGAAGTAGCGCCGCGCCGCCGCCTCGACGCCGTAGATGCCCGGCCCCCACTCGGCGATGTTCAGGTAAACCTCGAGAATGCGTTGCTTCGGCCACAGCATCTCGAGCAGAGCCGTCAGCGGCACTTCCAGGCCCTTGCGGATGACGCTGCGCGACGGCCAGAGAAAGAGGTTCTTGGCGGTCTGCATCGATATCGTGCTGCCGCCGCCGGCCTGCTCGCCGGCAGCATAGGCCTTGGCCGCAGCTTCCAGGGACTGCCAGTCGAAACCGCTGTGATCGCAAAACAGGTTGTCTTCCGAGGCCACTACCGCCTGGCGCACGGCGGGCGCGATCTCGTCCCAAGCGACCCAGCGGCGGTCGAACCCCTGCCCCTCCGCGAGGCGGATCACCATGAGCGGCGTGACCGGTGGCGGCATGAAGCGGTACAGCAGGATGAGGCCCAGCGGCAGCGCGATAAACAGCGTGACCACAGCGACGGCGGCCCTGCGGAACCACCGGCGCAAGCCCGCGGGGACGGCGGGTAGGCGCAGGCGCTGCTTGCCGCCACGGCGCGGCAGCGACGGCCAGCGGCGTTGCTTGGGCGCTTTTCGCGCCGGGCGCTTGCCACGCCGCGGCTTAGACAAGACCGGACTCCTCCGGGCGCCTTGCCTCCTCGCCCCAGTTGCGCTGCCACTTGGTCAGCACCTTCTGCGCCGTCGCCGGCGGCATGCGGTCGTACATACGCAGGACCTCGGCGGCGCGCGAGGGATCTTCATCGGCATCACCGCCACGCAGTTGATCGGTCAACAGGAAGATCGAACCGAACAGGAGCTTTTCCACGCCGACGGCCCGGCAGACGATCGCCAGATCTTCGCCCTGGCCGCCGTAGGCAATGCGCTGAAGCTGCGGCGAGTGCAGCCCGGTCAGTTCACTGAACAGCAGCTCGAAGAGCGGCAGGTTGCCGCTGCGCAGGGCGCGCACGATGGGATGCGCGGCGGCATCGGTTTCACTGCCCAGGGCCGCCGCGCGGACCGCCTCGGCGATGGCGGCGCCGGCCTTCATCGCGGCCCGCGCTTCCACGGTCTCCGGCATCACGCCGTTGACCCGCCCGCGCGGACGCGGCACGTCGCTCTCGGCCCGCTCTTGCGACTCCGTTCCGGCGCGTTCCGCCGGTCCCGGCGGCGCTGAATCCGCTTCGGAGGCCGGGGCTTCCTCGACATCGATGACCGGCCGCTCCGGCGCGGCATCGGCCCCCGAGCCAACCACCGGCGGCAGCGGCGCGGTGAGCAGCAGCGGCGCCTGCGGCTCCAGCACCGCCGCCGGGCGGCGGCGCCCCCGCAGCAGCACAAGCAACGCAATCAGAAAAACGACGGCGATAGCAATCATCATGAAGAGCTGGCGCTGCTCGATGCGCGAGAGCAGCGCCGTCACATCATCGGCGCCCGGGCGCGCTGTCGCACCGCCGTCCGAGGCCGCCACCGGTGAAGCTTGCGCGGCCGCGGCCTGGGCGGCGGAGCGCTCCGCCGCCAAACGCCGCTCGGCCTCCGCTAAGCGCAGGCGCTCTTCCTGCAGATCGCGGTCGAGTTCGCCGACCCGGGACTTCAGGGCGATCAGTTCCTCGACCTCGGCCGAGAGCCCCGCCGCCGTGGCGGCCTGTTCGGCGGCGCGCCGCTCCGCCGCGGCCAGGCGCGCGCGTTCCTGCGCCAGGGCGTCCTCCAGCCGGGCGGCCTCCGCGGCGCGGTCCGCGAGATCGCGGTCGAGCTCGCCGACCCGGTTCCTGAGGCCGGAGACTTGCTCCTGCGCGGCGCCCAGCGCGGCTTCCTTCTCGGCGAGCGCCCGCCTCGGATCCGGCTGCCGCAGGGCCTCTTTGATCTGCGCCGCGAAGGCCCGGAAGGCCGCCGAATTGGCCGCCGCCGGCACCTCCGGCCGCAGGGCCAGAGTGTCCAGCGGCAGACGCGCGGCCAAGGCCGCCGGGTCGGGCTGGCCGCTCTGCGCCAAGGCCAGGATGGTGCTGAGGGGCACCTTGCCGGACCACGCCTCCTGCCCGGCAGGGGCGAGCTTCGCCGGCGGGTCGCCGCTGGCGCGCGCCGCCGCCAGCGCCGAACGCGGCGCCGATGCCACCACCTTCGCCGCCGCACGGTCGACGGCGTCCGCGTCTTCCTCGGCCAAAGCGCCGACCTGCGTGCGGCGCAACGCCGGATCCAGCAGCACCCAGCCGCGAGTCGCCGCGAACCCGTCGACCTGCGCTACGTAGGCCGCCCAGTCCCGCTGAATGCGCTCGGCCACTGCCGCGCCGAAGGTCGCCGCCATGTCGCCGCGCAGGGTCCGCAGGGTGTTGAATGTCGCGACCTGGCGGCGGGCCAGGGCCTGGCGCGCGGCGGGGTCCCCCTGGGCAACACGCCGCAGAGCCAGCCAAAGGTAGCTGTCCTTGGCATGGAAAAAGCTGGCGAGCAGCGGCCGCGCCAGGGGCTCCTGCGCCACCTTGGCAAGACCGCCGACAGCCCGCAGGTGGTCGCTCAACCAGGGCCAGTCCTGCGACGGCAACCGCCGGGCCAGGGCTTGCATGAGGACCGGTTCCAGAATGTCCCGACGGCGCGCGGCGGGACCGCCGACTGCCGGCGTCTGCAGGGGACTGGTCAGCCAGCGCCCGTCGAGGCTGCGGTCGAGGACGATGCGGCGATCGTCCAAGATGCCGCTGCTGCGGCCTTCCGGCAGGTCATCGAGGATCAGGTCTCCCCGCGCCGCGAGGTCGCGCAGGATCTTTGCCGTGCCTTGATAGTTCACACCGAGGCGCCGCCAGCGCTCCCGCGCAAAGCCGTTGGTGTCCCGTTCGGCAAGGGCGCCGAAGAAGCGGCCCAGCGACTCGAGCTGAGCGAAAGCCGCTTCCAAGTCGGCGAAGGACAGGTCGGCGAAGGTCAGGTCGGCAGTGGCGGACTCTTCGGACAAAGCCCGGTTTGTCTGGGCGAAGGGCGCGTTCCAGGCCGGCAAGAGCAGCCCGGCGCAAACAAGCGCCGGCAGCAGCGCGCGCCACGCTTGAATCGCACCACCGCTGGCGGCCGCCCTTCTCCCACCTTTTCTTGCTTGCGCCGACCCCATGCCACCTTGCTTGGCTTGCGTTTTCCATGTGCTGGAAGCCAGGGCTCCCCCGTTCCGCCAAGCTAAAGCATCGCCGGTGAGAACGGTAGGGCAAGCCCCCAATTGTCCCCTCAGTTACCCACAGCGAGGCAGGGTCGCGCTTTAGCCTTGCTCGGGCCCCAGGAAGGCCCGCAATTCCGCGGGTTCGCGGGCTTCCAGGAGCGTTCGGGTGGGCCCGGCGGCCAGCACCTGCCCGGCGCTGAGAAAGGCGGTGGCCCCGGCGATGCGCAGCGCATCGCCGGGGCTATGGGTGACCAGGACGACGGTGAGGCCGCGCTCCTCCTGTAACTGACGCACCAGGTCCAGCATTTCCAGACGCAGACCGGGGTCGAGGGCGCTGAAGGGCTCGTCGAGCAGCAGCAGCGGCTTGTCCCGGACCAGGCTGCGTGCCAGGGCGACGCGTTGACGCTGGCCGCCGGAAAGCTGCGCCGGGCGACGCTCGGCGAAACCCTGCAGGCCGACCCGCGCCAGGGCCTGTGCCACCGTCTGCCGCTGTGTCCGGTCCAGGCGCAGGCCGGGATCGAGGCCGAGGCCGACGTTTTGACCGGCGCTCAGATGGGCGAAGAGATTGTGTTCCTGAAACAGGCTGGTGACCGGCCGCGCCGCCGGGCGCCGGACCGTGACGTCTTCACCGGCAATGACGACACGGCCGGCGAGCGGCCGTTCGAAGCCGGCGATGAGGTTGAGCAGCGTCGACTTGCCGGCGCCGCTCGGCCCCAGAACCGCGAGGCACTGCCCCTTGCCGACCGCGAGGTCGAAGACCATTTCCATGTCCTCGTAGCGGAAGCGCAGGCCCTCGACCGCGAGCAGGGGCGCCTCAGCCATGAGCGCGTCTCCTGAGGCCGCCGAGCCCGCCTTCGATGAACAGGAACAGGGTCAGGCAGAGCAGCGACAGCAGCGCGGCGATGACCGCCGCCTCGCTCATCCGGAACCCTCCCATGGCCTGATAGAGCAGCAGCGGCAGCGTCGTGAAATTCTGGTTGCCGAACAGCGCGATGACGCCGAGGTCGCCGAGCGACAGGGTCGCCGCGACCGCCAGGGCCAGGGCGGCGGGACGGCGCAGCCCCGGCCATTCGATAAGCCTGAGGCGCTGCAAGCCGGCGATGCCGAGACTCTGACAGAGGCGGTCGTGGCGCTGCGCCTCCGCCATCATCGGCCCGCCCAGAAAGCGCACCACGAAGGGCAGCGCCATCAGCGCGTTGATCAGAATAACCAGCGGCATGCCGAGGGCGAAAACGTCGGCGACTTGGCGCAGCAGAATGAACAGGCCCGTCGCCAGCACGAAGGGCGGCACCACCAGGATGAGCGAGGCGGAGAGCTCCAGCCGCCCGGCCGCGCCGGGACGCCCGAGACGATGGCGCAGGATGCGGCTGGAGATCAGCACGGCGGCGCCCAGCAGCAGCGCCAGGAGGCCGGCGCAAACCGCAATGGCCAGGGACACCCCGGCGGCCCGCCACAGCGTCGGGCGCGCGAGCACTTCCAGGCTTTTCGGATTGAAACCCGCCAGCGCCACGGCGGCGAGCGGCAACACCACGAGGCCCAGGGCGACGGCGATGGCGGCGGCATCGACCGCGAGGCCGACCCGGCCGCCACGGTCGGGTCGCTCGTAGAAGCGGCCCTCGGTGAGCGTCAGGCTGCCCGGCGCCGCGAACTGCAGGATCGCCAGCACGATAGCGCCGCAGAGCAGCAGCTGCACCAGGGCCAAAGCGACGGCGCGGCCGAGATCGAAGTCGAAACGCAGCGCCTGATAGACGGCGACCTCCAGGGTCGTCGCCTTGGGGCCGCCGCCCAGCGTCAGCACCACGGCGAAGGACGTGAAACAGAGCATGAAGACGAGGCCGGCGGCTCCGGGCAGCACGCTGCGCATGGCCGGCCACTCGATGAGGCGAAAGATGTCGCGGGCGTTGAGGCCGTACTGGCTGGCGACCCGCCAGGTTTCCGGCGGCACCGCCTCGACCGCCTGCAGCAGGATGCGGGCGATGAATGGCATGTTGAAGAAACTATGGCCGATGAGGATGCCGGTCAGGCCGTAGAGATAGGTAGCGCGCCCGAGACCGAGCAGCGCGAGGCCGTCGTTCACCCAGCCGCCTCGGCCATGCACCGCCGCGATGCCGAAAATGGCGACGATCACCGGGATCACCAGCGACAGGCTGAACAGCCGCAGCAGCAGACGGCGTCCGGGAAAGCGGCGGCGCGCCAGCGCGCGCGCCACCGGCACCGCCAGGGCCGCCGATATTAGCGTCGACAGCGTGGCCTGGAAAACCGTGAACCAGACCACGCGCCACAGGTAGGCGTCGCCGAGATTGTCGGCCAGCGCCAGCCCCGGCGCCGCCAGACCGAGCGCCGACAACGCGCCGCCGACGACCGCCGCCACCAGGGCGAGCGCGATGCCGGCGGGCAGCCACCAGGGCATTGCGGGCGCGACGCCGCTAGCGGCTGACCGCCTGCAGCCACTCCTCGACCCAGCCCCTGCGCTCGGCCGCCACGACCTCCGGCGCGAAGAGCAGCGGCCTGGCCGGATCGACCAGCTTGTCGTAAGCCGGCGGCAGACCCTCCGCCAGATCGATCACCGGGTACATCCAGTGGCCGGTCGGGATCTCCTTCTGGAAGCCGGGGCTCACCATGAAGGCGAGGAACTCCCGTGCCAGTTCCGGCGTGTCCGTCGATCCGGTCATCGCCGCCACCTCGACCTGCATGTAATGCCCCTCGGCGAAGCCGGCCGCCTGATAGCGCGCCTCGTTCTCGGCGATCATGTGATAGGCGGGCGACGTGGTGTAGCTCAGCACCAGCGGCGCTTCGCCTTCCAGGAACAGGCCGTAGGATTCGCTCCAGCCCTTGGTGGTGGTGACGGTCTTGCGGGCCAGCTTCTCCCAGGCCGCCGGCGCGGCGTCGCCGTAGACCGAGCGCACCCAGAGCAGCATGCCGAGGCCCGGCGTCGAGCTGCGCGGGTCCTGCAGGATGATCTTCAGGTCGTCCGGCGCCTCGACCAGTTCCTTCAGGCTCCTGGGCGGGTTGGCCAGCTTCTCGGTGTCATAGATGAAGGCGAAGTAGCCGTAGTCGAAGGGCAGAAAGATTTCGTCGTTCCAGGCGACCGGCAGCGCCAGCGCCGGGACGGTCACCTCGTGAGCGGCGAGCAGGCCGGTCTCCTTGGCTTCGGCCATGACGTTGAGATCGAGGCCGAGCACGATGTCAGCCTTGTTATTCTCGCCTTCCAGGCGCAGGCGGCTCAGCACCCCGATGGAGGAATCCAATGCCACGTATTCAAGGATGCAATCGCACTGGGCCTCGAAGGCCTGCTTGATCGCCGGCCCCGGCCCCCACTCGGACGTGAAGGCGTCATAGGTGTAAACGGTGAGCGTCTTGACCGCGGCGGCGGCCGGCAAGCTGGCGAGCCCGGCAAGGCCCATCGCGGCAACTGAGAAGGCGGCGGCTGAGAAGAAGGTCGTAAAGCGCATGTTTCGCTCCATAAATGTTATGGGGCGGTTGGCTTTGAGAAACCGAAGGCTTGAAGAGGGCCTGTCGCTCAAATCCCTCCGCCGGCATTACCCGGGTCAGGTTCATCGGGTTGTCCGGAAAGCGGCGTCGCCGTTCCGATCTCTCAGCCCATTGCCTGTGCAGGCATTTCGGGCACCCCGTCGAGACTGCCTTCAACATAGGGCCCCGCCTCCCGGCCCGCAAGGCCGCCTTGCCGGAACGCCGCGTGACGCCGACTGGTCCGGTGGCTTTTTCGGATTTGGCCCTTGCCGAGCGGACCGGCGGCGGGCATCAGGTAGCCTCTCTCTTGCCATCGTGAGATCCCCATGCCTGAAGAAGCCAGCAAATCCACCGTCAACGAACTGGGCCAGCCGATCGGCGACGCCCTGCCCGGGTGGACGCCGCGCCCGCTCCCGCCGCGCAGCGTGATCGAAGGCCGCGCCTGCCGGGTCGAGCCGCTCGACCCCGACCTCCACGCCGAGGATCTCTTCCGCGCCTTCACCGCCGACCAGGAGGGCCGCATCTGGACCTACCTGCCCTACGGTCCCTTCGTGACCCAGCGCGACTTCCGGGCCTGGATGGAGAAGGCCTGCCTCGGCGCCGATCCGCTGTTCCACGCGGTGGTCGACCAGGCCAGCGACAAGGCGCTGGGCATGGCCAGCTACCTGCGCCTCGAACCGGCGGCCGGCGTCATCGAGGTCGGCCACATAAATTACGGCCCGGCGCTGCAGCGAACCCCCGCCGCCACCGAAGCCATGTATCTGATGATGTCCCGGGTCTTCGACGAACTCGGCTACCGCCGCTACGAGTGGAAGTGCAACGCCCTCAACGCCGCCTCGCGGCGCGCCGCCGAACGCCTCGGCTTCACCTTCGAGGGCGTGTTCCGCCAGGCGACGATCTCCAAGCACCGCAACCGCGACACCGCCTGGTTCTCGATCCTCGACCGCGAGTGGCCGGCAATGAAAGCCGCCTACAAAGCCTGGCTCGACCCCGCGAACTTCGATGCGGAGGGGCGGCAGATCAGGGGAATCGCGGCGTTCCGCGACCAAGGTTAGAACGGGGCGGCCGCTCTCCTGCCGGGAACGCTGGGATCACACCACCTCGAGCTGGACCGTCGCGCTGTCGAAGAACAGGCCGTCGGTGACACGGTAGGTGAAGGAATCGGTGCCGGAAAATCCGACATTCGGGGTGTAGCTGAAGCTGCCATCCGAAGCGAGGCTCAGGCTGCCGTTGGCGGGCCCGCTGTCGAGCAGGGCGCTCAGTTCGAGCCCGTTCCGCGCCACGTCGTTGGCCAGCACCCCCTCGACGGCGGCCACCACCAGCGATCCTCCGACGGTGATGTCCACCTCGTCGACCAGCACCTCGGTCCACTCGTCGTTGAAGGTCTTCTTGTTGCTGTAGCCACCGATGACGACGCTGTATGTCCCTGCCGTCTGCAGGCCGAGATCGACAGTGAAGCTCTGCCACCCGGTGGTCAGGTCCGGACCGGCATTGCCGTCACCGGTGATGCGGGCGATGTAGTCGTTGGCGCCGCTGCCGTAGAGCGTGCCGTCGAAGCTGAACAGGACCTCCGCATACTCGTCGTTCTCGTGCGGGCCGGCATGGGTCAGCTGGTAACGAAAGGTGACCTCGACCTCGCTCGCCTCGGTCAGGTCGAGCTGATACTGCCAGCCGCCGGACATACCGAGGATATCGACGTCGTCGATGCCGCCAAGGACGACCCGCAGTCCGCCGCCGCTGAATCCGCCGGCACCGATGTAGGCGCCATCCGCATAGCCCGGCTGCGCGGTGGCGCGGAAGGCATCGTCGGCATAGGAGAAGCCGTCCTCGTCGACGTCGAAGCCAGCCTCTATCGATGCCGGCAGCCTGTCGTAGATATCGTCGCGCGCCAGGTCCACGCCAAAAGGGCGACCGAAGTCGACGGCGCTGGCGTCATCGGATCCGTGCGGCGTGCCCGGTGCCGGCACGAGGACTCCGCTCACCGGCACGGAGGCATCCAGAGGGTGGAGAACCGCCGCAAGCTCGATCCAGTCCGACACGCCGCCGCTCAACGGCGCCGGTGTCGCCTCGCCCTCCATCGCCAGAGCATCTGTGAGCCGCTGCTCAAGACTGCCCGAGCGGGCCATCTGCGCCAGAGCCGAAGTCCACTCTTCCACAAGCGCATCGAAGGTGACCGAAGACGACGGAGCGTCGGGACCGCCGGCGACTTTCGGTTCCCCCGCCTCCCCGTCACGCAGCCAGGCAGCCAGAAGCAATCGGGTCTCCGGCTCCGGATGGCGGCTCGCCATGATGGCCCAGGCCATGAGGCCGGCATCGCCTTGGCCAAGCTGCAGCCGTTCAAGCGGTGGTGTATTCAGGAACGCGTGGCGCTCGGCGAGGCCCTGGGAAAGCAGCGCCAGCTGTTGAAGAAGCACTGTCGACTCGGGCGCGGGACCGACGACCGCGGGCGCAGCCGACAGCGGCGAGGCCGGAACCTCCTCCGGAACCGACCCCCCAGCGTGAGGCGCTGGTTCCTGCGACTCTGTCATAGTCCCCAAGGTTCGCCCCTCCCGGCGCCCCGAGAAAACAAAAAAGCCAGTTGGCGCCAAATAGAAGACACCGGATTCTTATGAGTTATAAGGTTTACGAATAATTAACGCGCCAATGACCGGCCCATACAGGAAATTCACGCGCTATTAGATGAACATTAAGCGTCACTACTCTGGGTGTAATGATGCCTGCGATGCATTCATGCCGGCACGGGATTATTTCTTCCGGACGATGGCGTCGAGCGATCAGGGGCTGGAGCCTCAGCCGGTCCAGGGACCCTGAGCGATGCCGAGCCCCACATTGATCAGCGTGCCGAGGAAGATGAGCAGCAGCACCCAGACTTTGGTCAGGCTGGCCATGGCATAGAAGGTCTTGGCGTCGGCGATCTTCTCGTTCTTTATCTGTCTGTTTTGTTCGCTGTCCCCCACCATGGCTTCCGCCTGAGCTTCCAGACGCCAGCCGCGCAGCGTCTGGCCGGTGACATAGAGAGCCGCCACCGCCAGCATGAGATCGGCGAAGAAGCCGAGCTAGGGGATGACCACCGCACGGTCCAAGGGCGGCGTCCTATTCGATGGTGATCTTGAGGGTCTTGTCCATGACCAGGGCGATCTGCGCCAGCGAGGCCACCGTGGCGCCCTGCTTGTTGACCTTGCCGCTGGCCAGCTTGGAGACGAAGGCCGGGTCGAGGCCGCTGGCCTTCTGCAGGTCGCGCAGGCTGCCGTCATAGCTGTTGAGGGCCTCGGCCACCGCGTCGGCCACCTCCATGTGGGCCATCAGGCGGGCCGCCTCGCTCAGGTAACCGCTCTGGGCCCGGGTGACGCGCTCACTGTCCAGCTCGATGGTCAGCACAACCGGCGATCCTCGAATTGCTTGGCTTTCGCGCCACAGTGTCACCAAGCTGCGGGCCCGGCAACCGCCGGCCAGGCCCATCGACAAGGCCCCCAGCTTTCTCTATAAGCGCCCGAACCGCTTGCAAGCACACGACAAGATCCCCATTTTCCGGGGACTTCAGGCCGTTGGATCCGAGTACATGCCAGTCCTACACCGTCCCGACTTCCGGTTGATTCAAGCACCTGCTACGATTCAGCCGTCAAAGCGGCCGGACACGGCCCTTACCGGAACAGCAGGAAGAAGGCTCTGGTTGAACAGCGGCCCGAGCCGGCGGGCATCTGGTTCTTGCCACCAGCGGCGACCCTCACCAATTGCTCATTTCTGCCGCCAGCGCCGAGTGACGCGGCTTGCAGCGAACACGTCTGCAAATCGCCTTAGCGAAACTATCACTACCAATGGGAAACTTTTCGAATGCGTGGAGTGAAAAAGCTTGGGAGGCATATCAGTTCCGCAGCCACCGTCGGGTGGAAGGCGCGTAATGTCTGGGTCGTAATCTTGGCGATCGCCGGTGTGTTGGCATTCGCCGAGTCTCGAGTTGAGTGGTCCCCTATGCACCGCTGGAACAGGGCAGTAGGTGACATGAGCCTCGTGATGTTATCGCTGGCCATGGCAGCAGGCCCCGCGGCGCGCCTCTGGTCTTCGGCACGGCGGTGGCTGCCCTGGAGACGGGAGCTAGGCGTCTGGGGCACCCTACTCGCGGTCATTCACACACTGATTATCCTTGACGGATGGGTCCAGTGGGAATTGGCCCGCCTATTCGGGTATGAGTTTCACCCACTTCTCGACCAATACGTGATGCTTCAGCACGGCTTTGGACTAGCCAACATTGTGGGAATAGCGGCACTCCTGTACGGCATTGTCCTCGCTTCATCCTCGAATGACCGAAGCCAGAATCTGCTTGGAGGCGCCGTCTGGAAGTTCCTGCAACAGAGCGCTTACGTGTTCTGGGCACTGATTGTCGTCCATACAGCCTATTTTCTCTATCTGCACTTTCAGGATTTCCATAGACAGACGCCGGACCCCAATTGGCTTCAGATGCCGTTCGCCGTACTGGTCACGCTGGTTGCAGGTCTCCAGGCCGTTGCCTTCTGGAAAACTTGGAGAACTAAACGGCGAGGACGTGTCTTGGCTCCATCGACCTGAGTCAAACGCCGCCAAGCCTGCATCACCCGGCCGCGGCTCAGAAGGCAGAGTTTGCTAGCCTGGCTGGCCGGGCTTGAAGTTGGTAGAGACGCTACTGTGACAGATTTCAATAGCGACAGGAGAGACACGTGCTGGATTTAAGATCAGTATCCGTTTCCTTCTGGCGATAGCCTCCAAGAGGCAGAGACCAGCGGTCGGGCGACCCACAGAAGAACGGCCGCCGCGACGGTGCCCGAGCAGTAGTGGCCACCAGAGGAACTCCCGGCCCTGAGAATGACGGCGCGCCGACCAGATGCCAATCCATCGACATCGCCGCCACGACAAGCTATAAGCCACGCCCGGAACCCCGCCGGCGGAGGCGATGATCCCACGACAGCTTGTAGATTCGCCTGAGAAGCCCCATTTTCCGGGAACTTAAGGCCCTCAGATCCGAGTACATGACCTCTCTTTCAGAAGCCGTCGCGCGGCGGCGCACCTTCGCGATCATTTCCCACCCCGACGCCGGGAAGACCACCCTCACGGAAAAGCTGCTGCTCTTCGGCGGCGCGATCCAGCAGGCCGGGGCGGTGAAGGCGCGTGGCGAGCAGCGCCGCGCCCATTCCGACTGGATGAAGGTGGAGCGCGAACGCGGCATCTCCGTCGCCTCCTCGGTGATGACCTACGACTACGCCGGCAGGACCTTCAACCTGCTCGACACACCGGGCCACGAAGACTTCTCGGAAGACACCTACCGCACCCTGACGGCGGTGGACTCGGCGGTCATGGTGCTGGACGCGGCCAAGGGCATCGAGGCGCAGACCCTGAAGCTGTTCGAGGTGTGCCGGCTGCGGGACATGCCGATCATCACCTTCGTCAACAAGCTGGACCGCGAGAGCCGCGACCCCTTCGAGCTCCTCGACGAGGTCGAGCAGCGCCTGGCGCTGGACGTCTCCCCCGCTTCCTGGCCGATCGGCATGGGCCGTTCTTTCCTCGGCTGCTACGACCTGCTGCGCGACCGCCTGCTGCTGGTCGAGCGCAGCCGCGACAAGATCGGCGCCGAGGGCGAGTCCTGCGACGGCATCGACGACCCAAAGCTCGACCGGCTGCTGCCCGCCGAGGCGGTGGCCCAGCTGCGCGAGGACGTGGAGATGGTGCGCGAGCTCTGCCCGCGCTTCGACATGAAGGCCTACCTGGAAGGCAGCATGACACCGGTCTATTTCGGTTCGGCGCTAAACAACTTCGGGGTGCGCGAGCTGCTGCAGGGTGTCGGCGACATGGCGCCGCCGCCGCGCCCGCAGCCGGCCCAGGACCGCCTGGTCGAGCCGACCGAGGACAAGGTCACCGGCTTCGTGTTCAAGATCCAAGCGAACATGGACCCCAATCACCGCGACCGCATCGCCTTCTTCCGGCTCTGCTCCGGCCACTTCAAGCGCGGCGCCAAGCTGAAACATTCGCGCAGCGGCAAGATCATCAACGTGCACAACCCGGTGCTGTTCCTGGCCCGCGACCGGGAACTGGCGGAGGAAGCCTGGCCCGGCGACATCATCGGCATCCCCAACCACGGCAACCTGGGCATCGGCGACGCGCTGACCGAGGGCGAGGAACTGAAGTTCACCGGCATCCCCTCCTTCGCGCCGGAATACCTGCAGAACGTGCGGCCGCTCGACCCGATGCGCGCCAAGCACCTGGGCCGCGCCCTGCAGCAACTGGCCGAGGAAGGCGCGGCACGGGTCTTCAAACCCAACATCGGCGCAGACTGGATCGTCGGCGTGGTCGGCCCGCTGCAGTTCGACGTGCTGGCCGACCGCATCCGCACCGAATACGAAGTGCCGGTGCGCTTCGAGCCGACCTCGCTGCACACCGCGCGCTGGATCGAGGCCGACGACCCCTTGAAGCTGAAACGCTTCATCGACACCAACCAGGGCGCGGTCGGCACCGACCATACCACGGCGCCGGTCTTCCTGGCGCGCAACGCCTGGCATCTGGACCGCGCCGCCGAGGACTTCCCGGACTTGCGGTTCCTCAAAACCAAAGAACAGATCTAGTGGGGCGCGCCTGATGGACCTGCAGCCCGATGGGCGCCTGCCCGCCGAACTCTGGATCAAGGCGCACATCCGGCGCTGCATCAGCGAGGGCAAGTTCGCGACCGTCGTCCATCGCGGCGAAAAGAACAGCGGCACCCTGATCCTCAAGCTCAACCAGCTCGACGCCGGGGTGCGGGTGCTGAACCAGACCCGCGACATGGACGGCGACATCGCCTGGATCCCGGCGCTCGGCGGCGCGCTGGTGGCCGAGGCCGAGGCCGACGCCTACATCGAACGGGCGGTGCGGCGTGATCCCGACGTCTGGGTGGTGGAGATCGAAGACCGCGACGGCCACCACCCCTTCGAGGGCAAAGTGCTGTAAGGCGTTCCGTGCAAGTAAATGGGACGGTGCCAGGAGATAAAGGAGCTCCCCTTGTCCAAAAGTAGTATCCAACTGACCGACGCGCTCTACGACTATCTCCTGCGGCATTCGCTGCGCGAGCCGGAGATCCTGCGCCGCCTGCGCGAGGAATCGCCCTGGAAGGGTTCCACCGGCATGCAGATCTCGCCGGACCAGGGGCAGTTCATGACGCTGCTGGTGGAGCTGATCGGCGCCCGGCGCTGCATCGAGATCGGCACTTTCACCGGCTACTCCGCGCTCTGCGTCGCCCGCGCCCTGCCGCAAGACGGCAAACTCATCGCCTGCGACATCAATGAAGAGACCACGTCCATTGCCCGGCGCTTCTGGCAGGAAGCCGGACTGGCCGAGCGGATCGACCTGCGCCTGGCGCCCGCGGTTGAGACACTCGATGCTTTGATCGCGGAAGGTGCGGGCGGAACTTACGATTTCATTTTCATCGACGCCGACAAGATCGGCTACGACGCCTACTACGAACGGGCGCTGACGCTGCTGCGCCCGGGCGGACTGATCCTCGTCGATAACGTATTGTGGCATGGCTCGGTAATAGATTCCGCCAGCACCGACGCGGACACCCTGGCGATCCGCGCCCTCAACGCTAAAATCGTGTCCGACCAGCGCGTTAGCTGTTCCATGCTGGCCCTGGGCGATGGCCTCACGCTGGTTCGTAAACAGGCTGGGTAGATTGCCTAGTCAGAACTTTATGGATGCCGTTAACCGATGCTTAAGCACGCGTTAACAGCATCTTCACCCGCGCATGAAAAGCTTATCTCATCGGCGGAAAAGTTTCGCTGACCGGACAACGAAGGACGAGGCTTATCATGTGGAAGATTTTAGCCCTCAGCGCTGGACTTGCCATCGCCAGCACCAGCACAGCGACGGCGCAGCCTCAGTGTGATCAGCGAGACTCGGTTCTGCAGGTTCTGCAGCAGAAGTACAAAGAAGCCCCTGTCGCTCTCGGTGTGACCCACAACGGTGGCCTTGTCGAAGTGCTCAGCACCGGCAACGGCACCACCTGGTCGATCATCGTGACCACCCCGCAGGGGATGTCCTGCCTGGTGGCGGCCGGCGAAGGCTGGCGCGCGATGGAGCAGATCGCTCTGGACCCGGAAGCCTGAAAAAACAGCTTCCGTGACGACGCCGGCAAGGGCTGGCGGTTGAGGACTCTTTAGTGAGGTCGATGCACTCAAGATCCTCGAGACTGAGAAGTCTCGGCAAGACGGTTATCTTAAGAGAGTTCCCGGGAACCTGTTTCAGTTGAACGCGGGATAGATCACCCGGTCGCCGGGTTTGATGCCCAGGCGCGACGCCGTCCCGGCGTTCAATTCCAGCACCGCGAAAGCGGGCCCTCCCGACACGATGGTCCGCAGGGATTGCGGCACGGTGCGTTGCTCGATACGCACGATCTTCCCCCTCTCGTCGATGAACAGCATGTCCAGCGGAATGAAGGTGTTCTTCATCCACATCGCCCGTTCCCGGCTGCCGCCGAAAAGAAACAACATGCCGGCGTCCGCTGCCATCTGGCGGCGGAACATCAGGCCCTGGGCCCTCTGCTCGGGCGATTCGGCGATCTCCACGGTGAACTCAAGCGCCGTGCCGGCCGCGGTCTCGATGCTGAGCGCGTCGGTCGCGAAACTCGTCAATTGCCCGCTAGGCTGGTCTTTGGCCATGCCGGCGCCCGGCGCCGCCAAAAGCGTGACCACTAGGACGAAGGAAGTCAGAAGCCGTTTCATGGCGTTACATGTAGCCGGGCCGGATAGTCGAGACAAGGCGTAGAGGAACAATTCGTCAGGCGGCGAGCACCTGCCGGGCCAGCGCCCGCACCTCCGGGCGCAGTGGACCGCCGCGCGGCGCATCGGCCAGGGTGGTGAACCAGGCCTCCGGCGGATTGCGCCCCCGGCTGTGGCGCCACTCCAGCGTCCGCAGCACCGCTTCCGCCGCGCCTGGCAGGCGTGCCGGAATGTCGAAGCCGTTCAGGGTCGCCCAGACCCCGGCCCAGGCGCGGCCCACCGACCACGGATTGTAGCCGCCGCCGCCCAGCACCAGCAGGCGCGGCGCGAGGTCCCTGACCCGCGCCACGACCCGCCAGAGGGCGCCGTTGGACAGCACCAATTTGCTCAAGGGGTCCTCCGCCAGGCCGTCGACGCCGCACTGCAAGACCAGCGCCTGCGGCGCGAAGCCCTCGATCAGCGGCAGCACCGCCGCTGTCATCAGGAAGTCGAGTTCGGTGTCGTTGAAGCCCTCGGGCACCGGCAGATTACGCGCCGCGCCGCCGGCCCGGTCGCCGACGCTGCCGATTCGGCCGCCGTCCATGGGCCAACGCCGGTCCTCGTGGATCGACAGGGTGAAGACCCGCGGGTCGTCGTGGAAGGCGGCCTGCACGCCGTCGCCATGGTGGGCGTCGACGTCGAGATAGAAGACGCGCGTGAGGCCGCCGTCGAGCATCGCCAGGATGCCGAGTGCCGGATCGTTGAAATAGCAGAACCCGCTGGCCTGATCCGGGCGGCCGTGGTGGGTGCCGCCGGCGGGGCTGTGGATGATGCCGGGTGCTTCGGCCAGCATCCTGCCGGCCAGGATGGAGGCGCCGCAGGCCGTGGCCGGGCGGCGGAACACTTCGCCGTAGATCGGATTGCCGTTGCGCCCCAGATTGAAGCGGTTCTGTTCTTGCGGCGCCAGCGCCTGGGCCGCTTCGGCGCGCTGCACCGCGTCGATGTAGTCGGGCGCGTGGAAGCGGGACAACTGCTCCGGCGTCGCCATGGGCGAGTCAATGTAGGCCGAGTCCGGCAGCCAGCCCAAGGCCCGGCACAGGTCGATGCAGGTGGAGACCCGCGGGATCGCCAGGGGATGGCGGCTGCCGTAGGTCGACCGGCGATAGATGTCGCTGCCGATGAAGCGCGGGGCCATTGGTGCCCTGCCGGCTATGGAAGCCGCGCCAGGCGGCCGCGGATCAGCTCGTAGAAGCCGGCCGCATCGATCCGGTTGATGACGCGACAGTTGGCCGGCGCCGGGGTCACGTCCCACCAGTCGACCACGGTCATGCCCATGGTCAGCTCCGAGCCGGTCTCGATCCGCACGTTGCAGTCCTTGCCGCCGAAGAGGCCGGGCTGCAGCAGGTAGGCCACAACGCAGGGGTCGTGCAGCGGACCGCCCTGGCCGCCGTATTTCTCCCGGTCGAAGCGCTCGTAGAAATCCAGCATGGCCGCGGCGGCGGCGCCGGTCTTGGTGCCGAGCCCGCGCAGGGACTCAATCCAGGCGCGCGTCATCAAGGCTTTGTGCGTCACATCAAGCGGATGCATGGTCAACTTAACACCCGAAGTGAAGACAACATGGGCGGCATGGGGATCGACGTAGATGTTGAACTCGGCCGCCGGCGTGACGTTGCCGCCTTCGAAGAAACCGCCGCCCATCAGCACGATCTCGGCGATCCGCGGCGCGACGTCAGGGGCCTTGATCAGCGCCGCGGCGATGTTGGTGAGCGGCCCCAGGGTGCAGAGCGTGATGCTGCCGGCCGGGGCGGCGCGCAGGGTATCGACGATCCAGTCGACGGCGTGCTGCGGCTGCAGGGGCATGGTCGGCTCCGGCAGGTCGGGCCCGTCGAGTCCGGTCTTGCCGTGCACCTCCTCCGCCGTCACCTGGGGGCGCACCAACGGGCGGGCGCAGCCGGCGAAGACCTTCACGTCAGGCCGTCCGGCCAGCTCGCAGACCCGGCGCGCGTTGCGCTCGGTCAGGTCGAGCGGCACATTGCCCGCCACCACGCTGAGCCCGAGCACATCGAATTCTTCCGAGGCCAGGGCGAGCAGAATGGCGATGGCGTCGTCCTGCCCGGGATCGGTGTCGATGATGATCGCTCTAGCGGCCATGGCGCTGATCCTGCTGTGTTCGGTCGGCGGGGCGGGTCTGCGCTGCCGCGTTGCGCGTCCAGCGATGACTCATAGAACCGCCGCACGCAAGGTCTGCGGCGGCCAGAGTGTGCAGCGGCCAAGGTCTGCGGCAGAGCGCAACCGCCGGCGAATCGATTGTCCCGTCGTGCCTGCCGGACGCCGCCGCGCCGTGCCTGAGGTCCGGTGCTCAGACCGGAAGGCGGGCAGAATCGGGCGCCCCGGTCGGAACCGCAGACCAGCCAGGCGGTGACAGCGCGCTTTGCGGTTGATTCCGCCGGAATTTCACCGGTTTATCTTGACCGTCGCGGCTCGGTCGGTAGGCTCGGACCGTCTGATAGAGGCCGCCCGGATCGGGCCAAGAACAATCACCGACAATCGAGCGATGCGGGGCGCCACCATCTCACTCTACCGGCCGACCAACAGCGAGCAGCGCGGCAGATGACTCTGGCCTGGATCGTTCTGCTGCCGTTTCTTGGCGCGCTGCTCCCCGGCCTGCTGATTCGCGCCGGGCGTGACGCCTGCGCCTTGACCACCGGCGCGGTCACCCTGCTGGCGTTCACCCTGCTGCTCACCCAGGCCCCCGCGGTCTTCGCCGGAGAAGTTGTTCAGGCGCAGTGGATCTGGCTCCCGGCCCTGGGTCTCAACGTCACTTTCTTTGTCGACGGCCTCGGTTTCTTTTTCGCCGGCCTGATTCTTTTCATCGGCCTGCTGATCATCATCTACGCGCGCTACTATCTCTCCAAGGACGACCCCATGGGTCAGTTCTATGCCTACCTGCTGCTTTTCCAGGGCGCCATGGTCGGCATTGTGTTGTCGGACAACGTGCTGCTGCTGCTGATTTTCTGGGAGCTGACCAGCCTCTCGTCGTTCCTGCTGATCGGCTATTGGAAGCATCTGCCCGAGGGCCGGCAGGGCGCGCGCATGGCCCTGGTGGTGACCGGCATCGGCGGCCTCTCGATGACCGCCGGCATGCTGATCCTCGGCAACATCGTGGGCTCCTACGACCTGACGGTGATCCTGCAGCATGGCGCCGAGATCCAGGCTTCGCCAAGCTACATTCCGGCCCTGCTGCTGATCCTCGGCGGCTGCTTCACCAAGTCGGCGCAGTTCCCTTTTCACTTCTGGCTGCCCCATGCCATGGCGGCGCCGACACCGGTGAGCGCCTATCTGCACTCGGCCACCATGGTGAAGGCCGGCGTCTTTCTCATGGCCCGAATGTGGCCGGTCCTGGCCGGCACCGAGGCGTGGTTCTACATCGTCGCCACGACCGGTCTGGTGACCATGATCATCGGCGCCTGGATCGCGCTCTTCAAAGACGATCTGAAGGGCCTGCTGGCCCACTCGACGGTCAGCCAACTGGGCTTGATGACCCTGCTGTTCGGGCTCGGCACGCCGCTGGCCGCCGCCGCCGGGGTGTTCCACATCCTGAACCACGCCACCTTCAAGTGCGCGCTCTTCATGACCGCGGGCATCGTCGACCACGAGGCCGGAACCCGCGACGCCCGGCGCCTCGGCGGGCTGGCGGCCCTGATGCCGATCACCGCCACCATCGCCACCATCACCGCCTTCTCCATGGCCGGGTTGCCACTGCTCAACGGGTTCATTTCCAAGGAGATGATGCTGGATGAAGCGAGCCGCACCCTGTGGGCCGGCAACCCCTGGATCTTCCCGGCGCTGGCGACGCTCGGCGCGCTGTTCTCGGTCGCTTATTCCTTCCGTTATGCGTTTCATGTCTTTTTCGGCCCGCGCCGCAACGACTACCCGCATCACCCGCACGACCCGCCGCCCGGCATGTATCTGCCGCCGGCCTTCCTGGCGGCGCTGGTGGTCGCCATCGGCCTGCTGCCGGCAATCTTGGCCCAGCCGCTGGTCGAGGTCGTGGCCGGCGCTGTGGTTGGCGGGCCGCTGCCGGCCTTCGAACTAGCGATCTGGCACGGCCTCACCCCGGCACTCGGGATGAGCACGCTGGCCGTCGCCGGCGGCGCCTTTCTGCTGTGGCGCCATGCCGCCGCCAACAAGCTGCGCCTCGCGGTGCCGCGCCCGGAAGCCAAGGCGATGTTCGATGCTACGATGGACGGTCTCGCGGCGCTCAGCAATGTCGTCATCGACGGTCTGCACAATGGCTCCCTGCGCCGCTACCTCGCCTTCTTCGTGGCCGCCGCCCTGGCGCTCGGCGGCGCCGCCTTCACAAGCGGCGAGCACGCCATGGGCTTGCGGGCGGCGACGCCGGCGCCACTGGTGCCGATCCTCGGCTGGCTGCTGCTGGTTGGGGCCTGCGCCGCCATCGTGTTCTTCCATCGCAAGCGCCTGCTCACCCTGGTGATCGTCGGGGTCATCGGCCTCATCGTCTCCATCGCCTTCATCTATCTCTCGGCGCCCGATCTGGCGCTGACGCAGATCTCGGTTGAGGTGGTGACAGTGATCCTGCTGCTACTGGCGCTGAACTTCCTGCCGAAAGAGACGCCGGTAGAAAGCTCGATCACGCGACGCGTCCGCGATGCCGTGCTGGCCGGCGCCAGCGGCCTCGGCGTCGGCGGGTTGATCTACCTGGTGATGTCCCGCGACTTCACCTCGATCTCCGACTTCCACCTCGCCCAGTCCGTGCCGGGCGGCGGCGGCACCAACGTCGTGAATGTCATCCTGGTCGACTTCCGCGGCTTCGACACCTTCGGCGAGATCATCGTCCTCGGCATCGCCGCGCTGGCGATCTTCGCCCTGCTCGACAGTGCGCTGCACGGCCCGGCGGCAAAGAATCTGTCCTCCTGGATACCCGATCAGGAGCGCGCCAAAGACCGCCACCCATTGATGATGGTGGTGGCGACACGGGTCATGCTGCCGTTGTCGCTGGTCGTCGGCATCTTCATCTTCCTGCGCGGCCACAACGAACCGGGCGGCGGCTTCATCGCCGGACTGGTAGTCGCCATTGCCTTTCTCATGCAGTACATGGCCAGCGGTTTCGGCTGGGCCGAGCGCCGCATGAAGATCGACTACCACGCGATGATCGCCTGGGGCGTGATTATCGCCGGACTGACCGGCGCGGGCGCCTGGCTGGCCGGACGGCCCTTCCTGACCAGCGATTTCGCCTATGTCTATCTGCCCTTTGAGATGAAGTACGAGCTGGCGACGGCCGCGGCCTTCGACCTTGGCGTCTTCCTGACCGTGGTCGGCTCCGTGATGCTGGCGCTGGCCAACCTGTCGCGTCTCGCACGCCGCACGGAGGCGCCGATCTCGCAAGATCCGATGGACTTCCGGCCAAAGCCCAGCGAAGCGGGGCTGGGCGCGCCGGAACCACGGGACCGCAAAGAGAAAGAGGAACAGGGGTAGATGGAGGTCCTCGTTGCCAGCGGTGTCGGCGCCATGACGGCTGCGGGAGTCTATCTGCTGCTGCGCGGCCGCACCTTTCCGGTGATCATCGGTCTGGCGCTGCTGTCCTATGCGATCAACATCTTCCTCTTCGCCACCGGCCGCCTCGTGGTCAATCAACCGCCGGTGATCACCGACGATGCCACCGGCTACACCGATCCCCTGCCCCAGGCGCTGGTGCTCACCGCCATCGTGATCTCCTTCGGCATGACCGCGCTGATCGTGGTGCTGGCCCTGCGCGCCTACCTGGAAGCCGACAGCGACGCGGTCGACTCCGAGGAAGTGGACCGGACCGACCCGGGCGACGGACCTTCCGACAGAGGGGGCGCGGCATGAACCACTGGATCGTCGTGCCCGTCGTCCTGCCGGCGCTGATGGCGCCGTTCATCGTGTTGGCCATGCGCCATGACCTGGTGCTGCAGCGGGTGTTCTCGGCCGTCGCCTCGGTGGCGCTGCTCGGTGTCGCCATCGGACTGTTGAGCCAGGCTGCAAGCGCTCCGCCGCAGCTCTATCAGTTGGGCAACTGGGCTGCGCCCTTCGGCATCGTTCTCGTGCTCGACCGGCTGTCGGCCCTGATGGTCCTGCTGACGGCGATCCTCGCCGTGGTGGTGGTGATCTATGCCATCACCAGCGGCTGGGACAGCCGCGGGCGCCACTTCCACGCCCTCTTCCAATTCCAGCTCATGGGCATCAACGGCGCCTTCCTGACCGGCGACGTCTTCAACCTCTTCGTCTTCTTCGAGGTCCTGCTGATCGCCTCCTACGGTCTGATGCTGCACGGCGGCGGCGCCGCGCGCATGAAAGCCGGCGTAAAGTACGTTGTCGTCAACCTGGGCGGCTCGACGCTGTTCCTCATCGCCGTCGGCACCCTCTACGGCATCACCGGCACCCTCAACATGGCCGATCTCGCGGTGAAGGTTCCGCTGGTGCCGGAGGGCGACCAGGCCCTGCTGCGGGTCGGCGCCCTGCTGCTGCTGCTGGTCTTCGCGGTCAAGGCGGCGCTGGTGCCGGTCCACTTCTGGCTGCCGGGCACCTATGCCAACGCCTCGGCGCCGGTGGCAGCCCTGTTCGCCATCATGACCAAGGTCGGGGCCTATTCCATCATTCGGGTCTATACCCTGGCCTTCGGCGCCGGCGCCGGCGAGGATGCCTGGCTGGCGGCCGATTGGCTGTTGCCGGCGGCGCTGGTGACACTGGTCGTCGGCGTGGTCGGCGTTCTCGGCGCCAAGGAATTGACGCGGCTGGTGTGTTTCTCGGTCATCAGCTCCATGGGCACCCTGTTGACGGCGATCGCCCTCTTCACCCCGGCCGCCACCACCGCGGCGCTGTTCTATCTGATCCACTCCACCTTCGCCGGCGCGGCGCTGTTTCTGCTGGCCGACCTGATCAAGGAGCGCCGCGGCAGCGCGGAGGGCCGGCTGATCGTGGCGCCGCGCTTCGCGCAGACGGGCCTGCTGGCCGTCATGTTCTTCCTCGCCGCCATTGGCATGGCCGGCATGCCGCCGCTCACCGGGTTCCTGGGTAAACTCATGGTGCTGGACAGCGCCCGCGACGCCGATTCCATGGTGACGATCTGGACGCTGATCCTGGTGACGTCGCTGTTGGCGATGATCGGCTTTTCGCGCGCCGGCAGCCTGATCTTCTGGAAGAGCGCGGCGATCCCCGGGCCGCAGGATCCGGCGGCGGCGACCCGCCCCGTCTTGCCGATCGCCGCGGCCGGTGTGATGCTGGCCGGTATGGTCGGCCTCGCCATCTTTGCCGGGCCGGTGACCGGCTACCTGGAGGCGACGTCCGCCGGTCTCCACGACCCCGTCGACTACATCAGGGCCGTGCTCGGCCCCGATGTCACGGCCGCGAAATAGGAGGAAGCCGCTTGCCCCGGATCATCGCCCGTTTCCTGCCGCACCCGCTCCTGACTCTGACTCTGACCACGGTCTGGCTGATGCTGCTGAACGACTTTTCGCTGGGCGGCCTGCTGTTCGGGCTGTTTCTCGGCCTCACGCTGCCGCAGATCAGCGCCGCCTTCTGGCCGCAGCGCCCGCGGATCCGACGGCCTTTGAAGATCGCCGAGTACGTGCTGGTGGTTCTGTGGGACATCGTTGTCGCCAACGTCATCGTCGCCTACGTGGTCGTGTTCAAATCCAACAGCCAATTGCGCCCGCACTTCATCACCATTCCTCTGGAGATCTACTCCCCCGAGGCGATCACCGTTCTGGCCGGCAGCATCACCATGACGCCCGGCACCCTGTCCGCCGATCTCGCGGCGGACGGCCGCAGCCTGCTGGTCCACTGTCTCGACACCGGCGACCCCGAGGGCGAGGTCAGCGGCATCAAGCAGCGCTACGAAGCCCGGCTGAAGGAGATTTTCGAATGATTGCCTATGCCCTGCTCTTCGGCTTCGCCTGCTTCGCCCTGGGCCTGCTGCTGAACTTCTATCGCCTGGCCAGGGGCCCCAGCATCGCCGACCGCGTGTTGGCGTTGGACACCATGGTGATCAACGGCATCGCGCTGCTCATCCTGTTTGGCATTCGCAGCGAAACGCCGATGTATTTCGAGGCGACACTGCTTTTCGCCATGGTCGGGTTCATCTCCACCGTCGCCTATTGCAGATTCATCCTGCGCGGCGACATCATCGAATAGCGGCAGGCGGCCATGGAAATCCTCATCGAACTCCTGATCTCGGCACTGATCGTCATTGGCGGTGTTTTCGGCCTGGCCGGATCCTACGGCCTGGCCAAGCTGCCCGACCTGATGACCCGCCTGCACGGCCCCACCAAGGCAACCACGCTCGGCGTCGGCGCGGTGCTCCTGGCCTCCATGGCCTTTTTCCTGTGGCGCACGGGAACGGTTTCGACCCACGAACTGCTGATCACCCTGTTTCTTTTCCTCACCGCGCCGATTACCGCCAATTTCATCGCCAAGTCGTACCTGCACAGGCGGATGTCCGACCGCAAGGGTCTGCCGGAGACCGGCACCGAATTCGGCTGGGCCAGCTTCGATCCGCCGCCGACCACTGACGACGACGAGCCGAATTCCTTGACCGGGCCGCGCCGCAGCAAGAGCTGAAACCGCCGGGTTTCCTGACATCACTGGACTTTTTTCCAGTCCTCTTGGGGGCACCGCAGCCGCTGCGAGGCTTGCGTCCCGACGCTACCCCACTATTATTCATGGCAACTGCACCCAAGCTGCAGAATTCAACTAAGCGGACAATCTGCTTGGAACGAGGGAGGCCTAAAAATGAATTTCGTCACTATGCCTGCAGAGGCTCGTAAATCCATCGGAGCCCGGACCATTGCCAGCCTGGTGATGGCTGGCACCGCCGCCAGCCTGATCGCCGCCGGTGCCGCCTACGCCAAGGTCGAGGGCGATACCATCATCCTCGGCTCGGCGAATTCGCTGACCGGCAAGTATTCTTCCAACGGCGTCGACACCCAGAACGGCTACGACATCGCCGTCAAGAAGATCAACGAGATGGGCGGCGTCACGGTCGACGGCAAGAAATACAAGCTCGCGGTCAAGTACTACGACGATGAATCGACACCTGCCCGTACCGCCCAGCTTCTCGAGCGTCTGATCGAGCAAGACGGCGTGCAGTACATCCTTGGGCCCTACAGCTCGGCGACCACCATCGCCGCCGCACCAGTGGTCGAGAAGTACCAGGTGCCGATGATCGAGGCCGAAGGCGCTTCGCGAGCGCTTTTCAACAAGGGCTACAAGTACACCTTCGCCGTGCTCTCGACCTCCGAGCAGTATCTCGGCAGCGCCGTTGATCTGGCCGCGGAGGTTGCCGAGAAGAACGGCAAGAAGCCGTCCGACGTCCGTGTCGCCCTGGTCTTCGAGAACGATGCCTTCTCTCAGGATGTGCGGGCCGGCGTGCTCGAAGACATGAAGAAGTACGACATGCAGGTCATCTTGGACGACAAGATGCCGGCGGACCTGTCGGACATCTCCGCGACGCTGACCAAGGTCAAGGCACTGAAACCCGATGTGCTGCTGGCTTCCGGCCATAACAAGGGCGCGGTGACCGCCACCCGGCAGATGCAGGAACTGCAAGTCCAGGTGCCGATGGTCGCCATGACCCACTGCGAAGGCGCCAAGGTCGTCGCGCAGTTCGGTGCCGCGGCGGACGGTCTGCTGTGCCCGACCCAGTGGGCGGAGACGCTCAGCTACTCCGACAAATACTTCGGTTCCGCCGCCGACTACGACAAGACCTTCAAGGCGACGTTTGACGGCTACAAGAACGTGCCCTACCAGGCGGCCCAGGCCTCGGCGGCCGTGATCGTCTGGAAGGAAGCCTTCGAGCGGGCCAACTCACTCGATCCCCAGAAGGTGCGCGACGCGATCGCCGCCACCGACATGGAGACTTTCTACGGGCCGATCAAGTTCTCGGAAGCCGGCAACAACATCGCCAAGCCGATGGTGTTGCGCCAAATCCAGAACGGGACGTACAATGTCGTCGCCCCGTCCAAGTACGCCTCGCATCCGCTGAGCTGGCCGCGCGAGGCAATGTACTGATCTTTCGCCCCTGCTTTGCCCCCGCCCGACAACGGGCGGGGGCAATAACTTTATTGCCCTGACCGGGCTGCGTTCCGCCGGTGTCGCCGGCGGACCACATCGGGCGAAGGACGCAAATGTTCGACAATATCAGCCTGCTGACGCTGGCGCCGGCCCTGAATGTGCAACTGCTTCTCGACGGCCTGTTCATCGGCGCCGTCTTCGTGCTGGCCGCCTACGGTCTCGCCCTGGTCTGGGGCGTGATGAACGTCAAGAATCTCGCCCAAGGCGAATTCGTCATCATGGGCGGTTATTTCGCCTGGCACCTGAGCACTTTGGGGATCCATCCGATCCTTTCCCTGCCGATCGTCTTCGGCATCATGTTCGCCTTCGGTTGGGCGACCTACCTGGCGATCATAAAATGGGTGGTGACGCGCGACCTCTTCACCTCTCTGCTGGCGACATTCGGCATCGCGCTGGTGGTTCAGCAGGGCCTCAACCTCGCCTACGGACCGGAGGTGCGCACCGCCGATTCCGGTCTTTCCACCCTCGCCTTCTTCGGCGGGCTGGTGACGGTGGCAGAGGTTAAATTCGTCTCCTTCGTCCTCTGCATCGCCTTGGCCACAGCGGTCATCATCTTCATGAAAACGAGCCGCATGGGCCAGGCCATCCGCGCCACCGCGCAGGACGCACGCGCCGCCAAAATCATGGGCATCGATACCGAGCGGGTCTATGCCTTCACCTACGCCCTCAACGCGGCGATCTGCGGCGCCGCCGGCGTGCTGGTTTCGATGATCTGGATCATCCAGCCTTTCTATGGCATCACGCACTCGATCCGCGCCTTCGTCATCGTGACCGCCGCGGGTCTGGGGAACATCCCGGGCGTCATCATCACCGGTTTCGGGCTCGGCGTCGCAGAGCAGTATTCGGGCTTCGTGCTCGGCGCCGAATTCCAACAGGCCACGGTGGTCATGCTGCTGGTCGTGGTGCTGGTATGGCGGCAGATGCAGTTGGCCCGGCATCGACAAGTGGTGCAATAGGCCATGACCAGCGACAACACCCTCCGGCAAAGCGGTGCGGCCGCCGCGACTGACGCCGCCGGCGTCGAAAGCTGCCATGGCGCTTTCGCCGTCAATCCGGACACCACGCCCTGGTACGTCTACGCGGCGGTCATCGTCTTTGCCGTGGCCGCGCCCTTGGTCGTTCCGGCCTATACCACCCAGATCGCCATTCTGTGGCTGATGATTCTCTTCGCCCTGACCTGGGACATCGCCGGCGGGCAGATGGGCTACAACTCACTCGGCAACATCTTCTTCTTCGGCGCCGGCATGTACATCTCGGCGGTCGTGCAAGTCGGCCTGTTCACCGATGTCGGCGCCTACACCTCGGCACGCGGCGGCGAGCAACTGGTGCTCGACTACGGGGATTACTTCCTGGGGATCACCCTGGGGACCGGCCTGGCAGCCGTCGGCTGCGTCGTTTTCGCCATCCTCCTCGGACAGATCGTTTTCGGGCTGCGCGGCCCCTACTTCGCCATCGGCACGCTGGGCGTCGCGCTTTCGGCCCGGGAACTGGCCGGCACCTGGCAGTGGATCGGCGGCGGCAGCGGTATCGCCATGCCGGTCTATCCCGGCGCGCCGGGAGAAAAATCGCTGGTCTTCTACATCATCCTTCTGGTGCTCGCTCTCCTCACCTTTATCTGCGTGCGCTGGCTCTATTCCACACGCTTCGGCCTCGCCGTCAACGCCATCCGCGACGACGAGGAAAAAGCCGACGCCATGGGCATCCATACGCTGCGCCACAAGCTCGTCGGCTGGTCGGTGGCGGCTTTCTTCCTCGGCATGTCCGGTGCGATCTTTGGCAACATGACGGGCTTCGTCGAGCCCCTGGAGGTCGCCTTCCCGGTGGCGACCTTCGGCATCTTCATGGTGGTCATGGCACTGCTCGGCGGCAAGGGCACGCTTTGGGGACCGGTGATCGGCGCCACGCTGTTCCACATCGTCAAGGAAGTCACCTGGACCTATCTGCTCGGCTGGCAATGGGTCGCCCTCGGCCTGCTGATCATCGTCAACGTGGTGTTCTTCCAGGAAGGCATCATGGGCTGGATGCAACGCAAGTGGCCCGAACGTTTCGGCATCACCGTGGACCAGCGGATGTCCGCCGCCGGCGCCGAGGAGGGCGGCCGATGAACACCGCCATGATCGCCGTCGACAAGGTATCGAAGTCCTATGGCGGCGTGGTCGCCAACCACGAAGTCTCGATCACCGTGCCGGAAGGCAAGATCACCGGACTCATCGGCCCCAACGGGTCGGGCAAGACGACGCTGTTCAACTCGATCGTCGGCTTTCACCCGATCGATGGCGGCTCCATCAAGTTCGAGGGCCGCGAGATCTCCGACCTCAAGGTGCCGCAGATCGCGCGCCTCGGCCTGCTGCGCACTTTTCAGCAGACCCGGATCTACGGCGAGATGGACTGCGTCAAGAACATGCTGATCTCGGTGCCGCACCGCAACGCGACCCTGGCTGACATGTTCAAAGGCTATTCGCGAGAGCAGAAGGAAAAGGCCGAGCACCTGCTGGAGTTTGTCGGGCTCTACCAGAAGCGCCACCTGATTTCCGGCGACCTCTCCTTCGGGCAGCAGAAGCTGCTGGAATTCGCCATGGCTTTGATGAACCAGCCCAAGGTGCTGCTGCTGGACGAACCCACCGCCGGCATCAATCCGACGCTGATCAACGGCCTGATCGACCGCTTGAAGCGGGCCAACGAGGAGTTCGGCATTACCCTCTTCGTCATCGAGCACAACATGCGGGTGATCATGAACCTGGCCGAACACATCTACTGCCTCGCCCATGGTGAGATGCTGGCGGAAGGCAATCCGGACGAAATCCAGAACGACCAGCGCGTCATCGACGCCTATCTTGGGGCGCATTGATGAGCAATCCGGAAAACAGCAAGCAGCCGGTCCGCGGCTACGGCAAGGGTGGCGTCGAAACCGTCATTTCGGTCGAGGATGTGAACCGCCAGGCGGCGGCATTGGCCGAGTCCGGCATCCCGGAAACCCGCCTGGCCGACCTCTGCGGCAACGAGCCCTTCGTGAAGATCGAGGGCCTCAAGGCCGGCTACGGCAAGATGCAGATCCTGCACAACTTCAATCTGCAGGTCGGCAAGGGCCAGTCGCTCTGCCTCATCGGCCCGAACGGCGCCGGCAAGTCGACGGTGCTGCACTCGATCTTCGGCTTCACCAACATCTTCGGCGGCTCGGTGAACGTCGGCGGCAAGAACGTCACCCGGCTGTCGTCGAAGGACAAGCTGCGCTCGGCCGGTGTCGCCTACATCCTGCAGGACAAGTCGGTCTTCCCCGGCATGACGGTGGAGGAAAACCTCTGGATGGGCGGCTACCTGATGGACAAGCCGTCCCAGGCCAAGGAAAAGGCCGAGGAGATCTTGACCAAGTACCCCCGCCTGGCCGAGCGCCGGCGCCACGCCGCCAAGGTGCTCTCCGGCGGCGAACGGCGCCTGCTGGAAATCTCCCGCGCCCTGGTCATGGACCCCGAGGTGCTGTTGGTCGACGAGCCCTCCATCGGCCTGGAACCGCGCTTCATCGACATGGTCTTCGAGATCCTGGAAGATCTGCAGAGAGGCGAAGGCAAGACCATCATCATGGTCGAGCAGAACGCCAAGAAGGGCCTGGAGTTCGCCGATATCGGCTATGTCCTGGTGTCCGGCGAACTGGCCATGGCCGACAAGGGCGATATCCTGCTGCGGGACCCGGAAGTCGGACGCCTGTTCCTCGGCGGCTAGATGCATAGGCTCCGCTAGGAGAGCCCCGACGACGGCACCTCGGAACGCAGGATGCCGCTGCCCTCGCCTCGCCGTGGCGCGATGTAGTCGTAAACCTGCGCATCGATCGATCCATGGGCCGGCGGCAGCAGGCCGCAGTGTGCCAGGGCTCTCCTGCGGTCGATCGTCTTACCGAGATACTCCAGGATCACCTTCACCGCCGCAGGTTGATGTGCCTCCGTGCCCGCCACCCCGATCATCAGGCCCATGAGGTGCGACAAGCGGTTGCGGCTCGGCAGATAGAGGATCGACTGCGATATCTCGTTGCCGACCACAGTTTCGTAGTCGATCATATGAAGGCGGTCGCCGACCAGCAGCAAGATGCCCTCGTATTTGAAGATGTAAGTGGTCGCCGCCGGCGATCCGAAGCGGCGCAGGCGCTCGATCGTCTTGTACTGGGTAAATTCCTGCGACGGATAGATGTACACCAGCGAGCGCAGCACCATGCCCGGCTCGGTCAGCGAGAAGAAATACTTGAAGTAATATCCGTGATAGCGGCGGAGTTGGTTGCCGCGCCGCGCCGCCGTGGTGAGCAGACGATTGAGACGGGGCGGCAACGGCTGACCTTCATCGCCACGCACCGGCCGCAGCCGCACGATGTTCGAAAACTGCTCATGCGGCATCAGCAGTTCGTAGTCATCGACGCCGAAGAAGTCGCAGATGACACGCAGGTTCCTTTGGCTTGGAAAGCTGCTCGCGGAGAGATACTTGGTGAACTGCTGGCGGCTGATGCCGACCTTGCGGCAAACTTCGGAAATCGACTGATGGTAGCTGCACAGCAGCCGCAGATTGGCGGTAAAGTCGGCGGACATGCGGCGCGCTCCGAAATCTGACGCGATTTGACGCCTTATTATTTCATTTGTGCGTCATACCGCAAGTGCCAACTTTGTTGTGCAGGTGACGCAAAGCGCCCCAGAATCAAAGGCGAATCAAGGGAGGTTCGCTTCAGTGCCGCAACCTGGACCGCAAACCGGCGGCCCGGCGATGCGATCCAATCGAAGCGAGCAGTAATCAACGGAGAAAGGTCCGAGAATGAAATCCACGTGGCTCTCATCGCTCGCCGTCGCGGCCCTCTTGGCGGCAGCACCGGCCAGCGCACAGGAAACCATCAAGATCGGTGGCCTCGCCCCGCTCTCGCCGCCGGGCGGCGTGCAGACCGGCGAATCGCTGCGTGACGGAATGCTGATCGCAGTCGATGAACTGAATGCGGCGGGCGGCCTGCTCGGCAAGAAGGTCGAACTCATCGTCGAAGACACCTCGGGCGTGCCTGAAAAAGGCGTCGCCGCCTTCGAACGCCTGGCGTCGAAGGAAGAAGTCGCCGCTGTGACCGGCAGCGCCCATAGTGCCGTCTGCGCCGCCGTCGGTCCCGTCGCCGAGAAGTACGGAGCTGCCTTCGTCGCCGGCGAATGCTGGTCCGACAGCGTCACCGCCGCGCAGATCCCCGAAGTCTTCCGCATTACCGTGGCGAACTCCCTGGTCTATTCCGTGGCGGCCGACTGGGTGAAGGAAGCGGGCTTCAAGAACATCGCCATCATCTCGGAAAACTCCGACTGGGGTTTCGGTGTGATCGATGTCTTCACCAAAAACCTGGAGAACACCGGCGCCAAGGTGACCTCCTTCACCGCCGAGCGCACGGTCAGCGACTTCACGCCTCAGCTGCTCCAATTGAAGCGGGCCGACCCGGTGCCCGACCTCATTGTCGCCGGCTTCACCGGCTCAAACCTGCTGTTGATGCTGCGCCAGGCCTATGATCTGGGCCTCGCCCCCTCCAAGAACACGGCGATCTTCGCCGCCGGGGCGGACGTTCTGGAGCCGGAATTCTGGAACGTCATGGGCGATGACGGCGTCTATGTCATCGGCAATCCGGCCGGCCTGCCGGGCAAACCCGACACGCCGCTGTCGCGCTCCTTCGGCAAGGCTTACGAGGCCGCCTACGGCCGCCCGGCCAATGCCGTGGCGATGGAGGGCTACGACGGGGTCATGGTCATCGCCGAGGCCATCAAGGCGGCAGGTTCGGCGGACCGCGAAGCCATCCAGGTGGCGCTGCGCAAGCTCGAATGGGACGGTACCCGGGGCAAGATCCACTTCCCCCAGACCAAGGAGCCGAAGTGGAAGTTCCAGCAGTGGCCGGAAGTGCCGATCTTCGTGATCCAGTACGCCAAGCCGAACCAGACGCCCGCCGAGGCGACGATCCTCTGGCCCCGGGCGCAGGCGACGGGCGACGAACTGGTGATGAAACCCTAAAGCGCTTCACGGCGTCTACAAATCAGCCCCGCCGGTTTCCCCGGCGGGGCTTATTCCTGCCGCGTCGGCACGGGAAAAAGGCGGAACCCGGCAAACAGCCTGACCTCAGATGAGCCAGTCGGCGATCGTCTCGCGGTAAACCTCGTCGAACTTCCGCTTGCTGCCTTCCAGTTTGTTCTGCCCCAATTCCAGGACGTAGATGTAGTCGGCCACATCGGTGCCGGCGATCACATTCTGATCGACCATCAGGACGGTCTTTCCCTCCGCGCTGACCAGCTGACGCAGATGCGCATAGATGACCTTGGCGCGCTTCGGGTCCAGGCCCACGGTGGGTTCGTCGATGAGCAGCAGGTTCGGATCGCTCATCATCGCCAGTTGCAGTTGCATGAGGCGCTGCTGGCCGCCCGACATCAATCCCGCGCGACGCGAGCGGAAGTTCTTGAGGTAAGGCGCCCGCTCATAAGTGCGCTCCCGCGCCCGGCGCGCCCGCGCCCTGTCGTGCTTGAAGCTCCAGGTCGCCATCTCGACATTTTCCTCGACGGTCATCTCCTTGAACAGCGCGTGCTGCTGGGCGATGTAGGCAATGCCGTTGCGCACCAGATCCTTTGCCGGCAGTTTGGCAAGGTCCAGGCCGTTGTAGCTCATCCGCCCGCCGTGCGGCCGCAGTTGGCCGACAATGGTCTTCAGCAGCGTCGACTTGCCGACGCCGTTGGCGCCGATGATGGTGGTGATCTGGCCGTCACGCGCCGTGATGTTGAGCCCGCGGAGGATGTCGATGTCACGCTGATAGCCCGCGTGAAGGTCGGTAACTTCAAGCGGCATGGTGGTCCCCAAGGTATGCATCCAGGACGGCGGGATCTTTGCGGACTTCCTCCGGCGTGCCGTCGGCGATGATCTGACCGTAGGACAGCGTAACCACCCTGCGGCAGAGATCGAAGATCGATCCCATATCATGACTTACGAGGACCACAGTGACGCCACCGGCGTTCCAGTCGCGAATGCGCTCGTACATGAAGGCCTTGAGCTCGGGATGCACGCCACCGAAAGGTTCGTCCAGAAGCACCAGCTCCGGCGACAGCATCATGATGCGGCCGAACTCCAGCAGCTTGGCCTGGCCGCCCGAGAGGCTGCTGGCCCGGTCGGCGGCGAGGCTGTCCAGGTTGAGGTCAGCCAGAATCGCCCGTGCCCGCGCCCGCGTCCGAGCCTGGCTGACGCTCCAGTCCGTTGCGCCGGGAACCATGAGATTCTGCTCGACGCTGAGACGTTTGAATACCTTGGTCACCTGGAATGACCGGCCGATTCCGAGACGCGCCAACGAGCTCGGCGCCTTGCCGTCGATGCGGCGACCGTTGAAGGTGACGCGACCGCCGGAAGCCTCGTAGTAACCGCCGACGATGTTCAGCAGGGTGGTCTTGCCGGAGCCATTGGGCCCGATCAGCCCAAGAAGCTCGCCCGCCTCGACCGCCAGGTCGATGGCTTCGAGCGCCACCAGACCATCGAAGGCCTTGGTCAGTCCTTCGATCTTCAACTGCGCGCTCATCGGTCACCCCTCTTGGACGAGAAAGCGCCGGCCAACAGACCGAAAACGCCGTTTGGCGCGAATCGCAGCATGGCGATGGCGACGGCGCCGAAAACGACGAGACGCCATTCTCCCATCTCGCGCAGCAACTCCAGGAGGAACTGCAGGCCGACGCCCCCCAGGGCCGCGAAGAGGATATTGTGGAATCCGCCAATCACCGCCATGGCCAGGACGAAGCCCATTTCCTGAAGCGACATCATCGATGGCGTGATGAGCTGGATGAAGTGGGCGTAGAGGCCGCCGGCGAGCCCGGCGAAAGCGCTGGAGATGGCGAAGGCCAGGGTCTTCCACAGGGTCACGCGCACGCCCAGGCTAGCGGCGCCGTCTTCATCCTCCCGGATGGCCTGGAAGAACAGGCCGACCCGCGAGCGCAGCAGGGCCGCCATCACCAGCAACGAAGCCACGGTCACCGCGAGGAACAGATAGTAATAGTTCTGTCGCGTCCCGTTGGGAATCAGCGCCTCGGCCGGCAGGCCGAGGCTGCCCTTGGTCAAACCGTGCTCGGCGGTCACGGCAATGCGCAGGATCTCGGCGAAGGCGATGGTCGTCAACCCGAGGTAGGCGCCATGGAGGCGCAGCGTCAGCCAGCCAATGGCCAACCCGACCAGGGCGGCGAGGACCACGCCGGCCACAAGGCCGCTGAAAATCGACAGGCCCAGGTGTTGGCCCAACAGGACCGCGGAATAAGCGCCAAGGCCGGCCATGGCCGTCTGCGCGAAGCTGATGCGCCCGACGAAGCCGACCAGCAGGGACCAACTCGCGGTCAGCAGTGCGTAGTAGAAGCCGATGGTCGTCGTGTAGATCCAATAGTCCGGCAGCCCCAAGAGCGGCAGGGCCGCGAAGGCGGCCAGCAGGACCAGGCAAGGCAGCGCCGCGCGATGGCGAAGGATGCCGCTCATGCCCGGCGCTCCCGCTTGCCGAACAAACCTTGCGGCCGGACCAGGAGGATCAGCACCAGGACCACAAGGCCGTAAGCATCCTTATAGGCCAAGGCGCGGCTGGTATCGGGAATCAGGATGGTGGCAAAACTTTCGACCTGCCCCAGGATCAAGGCCCCGACAATGGCGCCGGGGATCGAGCCCAGCCCCCCCAGCACGACGATGATGTAAGCCTTGATGACGGGGATCACCCCCATGATCGGCGTGACGTTGAAGACCGGCCCGATCAGCGCGCCGGCCGCCGCGGCCAGGGCGGTACCGATGCCGAAGGACAGCATCGAATAGCGGCTGACGTCGACGCCGAAGATCTCTGCCGCGCCGCGGTCCTGGCTGATGGCGCGCACCGCCTTGCCCAACCAAGTGTAGCGCAGCACCAGCACGGTGGTCAGGATCAGCAGCACTCCGGCGCCGGCGGCGGCGAGCCGGTCGCCGCTGATGATCAACTCGCCGATCTCCACCCTGCCCCGGAACAGCGGCGCCGGGCGCTGCGGCCAGGGACCGAAAACCGAATTGGCGAAGTTCAGGAGGAAAACCGAGAGGGCGAAGGTGATCATGATCGCGTACTCATCCGGCCGGTCGACCTTGCCCTCATGCACCGGGCGGATCAGGCTCCTTTCGATGAGCGCGCCGGCGGCCATCAGCACCAGGACGGCACTCGCCACCGCGACAACCGGTGGCAGCCCGAGGACGCTAGCGGCGCAGTAATAGACGTAGCCGCCCAGCATGTAGATCTCGCCATGGGCGAAGTTGACGATACGCAGCACGCCGAAGATGATCGACAGCCCCAACGCCGTCAGCGCGTAGAGGGTACTGATGATCAGACCGTTCAGGGCCTGCTCGAAAATTGCTAGCAATGACATGTCTGACCTTTAACCGGATTCCACCTCGCCGAACAAGCGAGGTCGGGGCCCCCCGACCGGCAGGTGATTGTCCGACGACAGGCTGCCGTGACAAGTCCGCAGCCGCACCCGACCTGACGCTAATTGACGCATCATTGCATCCATTTCGCTCAATGGCGGCGCGGTAAAATCTGGCCGCGTCATCCCGCCGCCACAGCTATAAGAGGTAGCGCCAAGAACCGATGGCGCTTCTTCCACTCAGCGGGTGCCCGCGAGCGATGCAACTTTCTTCCCTGACAATTCAGAAGCTCTCAGACCTGCTGACGCGCCGTGAGACCTCGGTGCGCGACATCGTCACATCCTGCCTGCGGACAATCGAGCAGAAGGATACGGCACTGCACGCCTTCGTCTCAGTTTTTCCGGACGCGGCCCTGGCGCAGGCCGACAAGCTTGACCGGGAGCTGCAAAACGGCCGCCGGCGCGGTCCACTGCACGGGATACCCGTGGCGATAAAGGATCTTGCCGATATCGCCGGCCAGCCGACGGGCTTCGGTTCGCGTGTCTACGCCGCTGGCGCGGCCACAACCGACGCCGCCTTCGTCGCCGCCCTGCGCGCAGCGGGAGCGGTCCTTATCGGCAAGGCGCAGATGGTCGAGTTCGCCTTCGGCAGTTGGGGCACCAACCATGCCCTCGGTTCCCCGGTAAACCCCCTCGATATGACGACGCCCCGCGCCGCCGGCGGCTCCAGCAGCGGCTCCGCCGTCGCCGTCGCGGCAGGCATGGCGCCCTTCGCCATCGGCAGCGACACGGGCGGTTCGGTTCGCATCCCGGCGGCGCTTTGCGGTCTTGTAGGCCTCAAGACATCGACCGGCCTGGTGCCGACGCAAGGCGTCGCGCCGCTGAGCCACACCTTCGACACCATCGGTCCCTTGACCCGTAGCGTCGAGGACGCCGGTCTCGCCCTCAATGCCCTGGCCGGCGACGAACCCGCTGCTCAGCCCGTGAAACTTTCGAACCTGCGTCTGGCGACGATCGACGAAAGTCAGTTGGAACCGCTGGAGCCAGGCATTCGAACGGCCCAGCGGGAGGCGCTGGAATGTCTTGCGAGTGCCGGCTGCCACACCGTCACCCGGCGCTTTCCGCTTGAGCCGCCCGAGATCCAGGCGCGCAACGGGGGCATCATGTCTTACGAAGCCTATGCCAGCCTGCATCGCCTGGTCGACGACGCCGACCTGCCGCTCGACCCCTACGTTCGGTCGCGCATCAAAGCCGGCGCCAACACCTCGCAAGAGGCCTACGCCGCGATGCTGGAATGCCGGCGGCGGGATATCGCGGCATTCCACGATGCTTTCGCCGACGTCGACGCCATTTTCTTGCCGACGACGCCGCGCACCGCCGCGCCGCTCGACGAGGTCGACGAAAGCAGCATTCCCATGTCCCGCCTGACGCGCGCCGGGAACTACTACGACCTCTGCGGCCTCACTCTCCCCGGCACCGCCGACAGCCAGGGCCTGCCCACGGGTCTGCAGATCATGATGCGCCACGGCCGGGACCGGCAGCTTCTGGCGGTTGGCGCGGCGGTCGAGGCGCAGATCGCCGGCCGCTCCCGAGGCATCTGACAGCCACAGCGCTCCGGCTCGGCGGTTGTCGGACACCTGCCGGGGCGCCTGCCGGACCGAAAGCGGGGCTTGAACCGGGGCCACTGAGCGGCAATCCTGCGGTGGCGACAAGCAACGCCATTCAGGAGAGGGTACCAAGCTACCATGCAGATGACCGGCCAATACCGCATCGAGGCGCCGCGCCAGAGTGTCTGGGAGGCGCTGAACGACGTCGAGGTGCTGCGCGCCTGCATTCCCGGCGTCGAGGAGATCGAGAAAACCTCGGACACCTCGTTTTCCGCCAAGGTGCGCGCCAAGGTCGGGCCGGTGTCGGCGCGCTTTGCCGGGAACGTCACGCTCAGCGACCTCGACCCGCCGAACGGCTATACCATCTCCGGTGAGGGCAAGGGCGGCGCCGCGGGCTTCGCCAAGGGCGGCGCCAAGGTCAGCCTGGAGGAGGACGGCGCGGCGACGCTGCTGAACTATGAGGTGAACGCGCAGGTCGGCGGCAAGCTGGCACAGATCGGCTCGCGCCTGATCGACGGCACCGCCAAGAAGATGGCCGACGACTTCTTCTCCCGCTTCGCCGCGCAGGTCGGCGGGCCCCCGGCGGAGGCTGCCGCAGAGGCCAAAGCTGCGGCAAAGGCTGAAGCGCCGGCGGCCGTGCCGCCCGCGCCCGGGCGACCCGCCGCGGCGACGCCGCCGGTCGCCGAAGCGGCCGATCCCGACGCCGATGTGGGCGCCGGCGCCTCGCTCGGCGTCTGGGTCACCGGCCTGCTGGTGGTCGTCCTCCTGCTGCTCGCGGTTTTCGCCCTTTGACGTCCGCGTGAGGACAGGTGCCCGACGGCCGGCGGCCGGTGACGAAGATTTAATCGCACCCGCGGGCCGCGCCACTTGACCTGACTCGCGCGCGGCAACAGACTTGCGCGTTGCGAGGAATTCACGGACCGCATGGCACTCTGGGTGCGCTGCGCGGAAATCAACAAGAAGAACCGGACGTTTTTCGTTCGGAGGTCAAGAAAGGGAGAGACTCCATGCCCAGCGTTTCCATGACAGTCAATGGGCGGGCGGTGACGGGCGACGTCGAAGGCCGCACCCTGCTCGTTCAATTTCTGCGTGAGAATCTGTCGCTCACCGGGACCCACGTCGGCTGCGATACCAGCCAATGCGGCGCCTGCGTGGTCCATGTCGACGGTGAATCGGTCAAGAGCTGTACCCTGCTGGCCTTGCAGGCCGACGGCGCCGAGGTCACGACCATCGAGGGCCTGGCCAAGAACGGCGAACTGCACCCCATGCAGGAAGCCTTCCGTGAGAATCACGGCCTGCAGTGCGGCTTCTGCACGCCCGGCATGGTAATGTCGGCGGTCGATCTGCTGAACAAGAACCCCAACCCCGACGAAGGCGAGATCCGCGAGTGGCTTGAAGGCAACATCTGCCGTTGCACCGGCTATCACAACATCGTCAAGGCCATCCAGTCGGCCGCCCAGACCATGAGGGGTTAGGACCATGCCAGATACAGGAATCGGCGCCAGTGTCCGGCGCAAGGAAGACTTCCGCTTTCTCACCGGCCAGGGCCGCTACACCGACGACATCAACCGTCCCGGCCAGCTGCACGCCTATTTCGTGCGCTCGCCGCATGCCCACGCCAGGATCAAGGGCATCGACAGGAGCAAGGCGGAGAGCAGTCCCGGCGTGCACGCCGTCTTTATCGGCGCCGACATGGCCGCCGACAACGTCGGCTCCCTGCCCTGCGGCTGGGTCGTCACCGACCGCCACGGCGAGCCGCACAAGGCGCCGCCGCACTTCCCCCTGGCGCGCGACAAGGCGCGCTATGTCGGCGACCATGTCGCTGTGGTCATCGCCAAGACCTACGCCCAGGCCAAGGAAGCCGGCGAGCAGGTCCAGGTCGACTACGAGGAACTGCCGGCGACGGTCAACGTAACCGCGGCGCTGGCCTCCGGCGCGCCGCAGCTGCACGACGAGGCGCCCGGCAACCTCTGCTACGACTGGGTCCTGGGCGACGAGGCCGAGGCCGATGCCGCCTTCGCCAAGGCGGCCCATGTCACCAAGGTCGACCTGATCAACAACCGCCTGATCCCCAATGCCATGGAACCCCGCGCGGCCATCGGCGAGTATGACGGCGGCACCGACAGCTACACGCTCTATTCGACCAGCCAGAACCCGCACCTGCTGAAGCTCATCCTCTGCGCCTTCGTGCTGGGGCTGAACGAGAACAAGCTGCGGGTCATCGCCCCCGACGTCGGCGGCGGCTTCGGCTCCAAGATCTTCTGCTACGCGGAGGAAACCGTCTGCACCTGGGCGGCCAAGAAAGTGAAAGCGCCGGTGAAGTGGACTGGCGACCGTTCCGAGGCCTTCACCTCCGATGCCCACGGCCGCGACCACGTCACCCACGCCCAGCTGGCCATGGACGAGAACGGCAAGTTCCTGGGCATGAAGGTCGACACCACGGCCAACATGGGAGCCTATCTCTCGAGCTTCTCCACCTCGGTGCCGACCTACCTCTACGCGACGCTGCTGGCCGGCCAGTACACCACGCCGGTGATCTTCGCCAACGTGAAGTCGGTCTTCACCAACACCTCTCCGGTCGATGCCTATCGCGGCGCCGGCCGGCCGGAAGCGACCTATGTGGTCGAACGTCTGGTCGAGGTGGCGGCCCGCGAGATGAAGCTGGACCCGGCGGAGATCCGCCGGCGCAACTTCATCCAGCCGGACCAGTTCCCCTATCAGACCCCGGTCGCCCTGCAGTACGACATCGGCAACTACGGCCAGTCGATGGACAAGGCGCTGGAGATGATCGACTACGACGGCTTCCCGGCCCGCAAGGCGGCTTCCGAGGCCAAGGGCAAGCTGCGCGGCATCGGCTTCTCGGCCTACATCGAGGCTTGCGGCATCGCGCCCTCGGCAGTGGTCGGCTCGCTCGGCGCCGGCGTCGGCCTCTGGGAGTCGGCCCAGGTGCGCTTCAACGCCACCGGCTCGGTGACGATCTTCACCGGCTCGCACAGCCACGGCCAGGGCCACGAGACCACCTTCTCGCAATTGGTCTCCCAGACCCTGGGGGTGCCGATCGAGAACGTCGAGATCGTGCACGGCGACACCGGTTCGATTCCGATGGGCATGGGCACCTACGGCTCGCGCTCCCTGGCGGTCGGCGGTTCGGCTATCGCCCGGGCCTGCGACAAGATCATCGAGAAGTCCAAGAAGATCGCCGCCCATCTGATGGAAGCCTCGGTCGAGGACGTGGAGTTCGACAACGGCACCTTCCGGGTCGCCGGCACCGACAAGGAGAAGTCGATCGCCGAGGTCGCCTTCACCGCCTATGTGCCGCACAACTACCCGGAGGACGTCGAGCCCGGCCTCGACGAAACCGCCTTCTACGATCCGCTGAACTTCACCTACCCGGCGGGCGTGCACATCTGCGAGGTCGAGATCGATCCCGCGACCGGCGTCACCGAGATCGTCGACTGGGTCGCGGTGGACGACTTCGGCAAGATCATCAATCCGATGGTGGTCGAGGGCCAGGTCCACGGCGGCATCGCCCAGGGCGTCGGCCAGGCGCTGCTCGAGAACTGCGTCTACGACGGCGACAGCGGGCAGTTGCTGACCGGCTCCTACATGGACTACTGCATGCCGCGGGCCGACAATCTGCCGTCCTTCCGGGTCGGCATGACTGAGACCGCCTGCACGCACAATCCTTTGGGGGTCAAGGGCTGCGGTGAAGCGGGCGCCATTGCGGCGCCGGCGGCCACCATCAACGCCATCACCAACGCTTTGGGCATCCTGTCCATGGACATGCCGGCGACGCCGGAAAAGGTCTGGCGCCTCGCCAACCAGCATGCCCAGGCGGCGGAATAAGGGGAGATAGAGAAAATGTACGACTTCAACCACCAGCGCCCCGCTTCCGTGGACGCCGCGGCGGCGGCCCTGGACGCCGCCGGCGACGGCAAGATCCTGGCCGGGGGCATGACCCTGATCCCGACCATGAAGCAGCGGCTCGCCAGCCCGTCCGACCTCATCGACCTCGGTGCCATCGCCGGCCTCAAGGGCATCAAGGAGGAAGGCGGCAACATCGTCATCGGCGCCATGACCACCCATGCCAAGGTGGCCGGCGACGCCACGGTGAAGGCCAAGATCCCGGCCCTCGCCGATCTCGCCGATGGCATCGGCGACGCCCAGGTGCGCAACCGCGGCACCATCGGCGGATCGATCGCCAACAACGACCCGGCGGCCGACTATCCGGCGGGTCTGGTCGGCCTCGGCGCCACGGTGCACACCACCAAGCGCCAGATCGCGGCGGACGATTTCTTCACCGGCATGTTCGAGACCGCTCTGGAGGACGACGAGATCGTCACCGCCGTGGCCTTCCCGATCCCGGAGAAGGCGGCCTACGCCAAGTTCGCCAACCCGGCCTCGCGCTACGCCATCGTCGGCGTCATGGTGAGCGCCGGACCGGCCGGCGTCCGCGTCGCGGTGACCGGCGCCGGGCCCAGCGTCTACCGCCTCGGCAATGCCGAAGCCGCGCTCGGCGGCAGCTTCTCCGCCGCCGCGGTGAAGGACATCAGCGTTTCGGCCGACGGCCTCAACAGCGACCTGCACGCGTCATCGGAATACCGCGCCAACCTGGTCGTGGTAATGCTGAAACGGGCCGTCGCCGCCGCGGGGTAGCAAACCCGGCAACCAGACCGCAGAGAGAACCGAGGCCGCTCCGGCAGGAGCGGCCTCCTTCTTTTTGGGGGTTCGCCTTCACCGCCGTGCTGCGTTAGCTTTCACCCATGTCGCAGCCCGACTCCATCCCGCGCCCCAGGCGCCGCCGGCCCCTGCGCCGCTGGCTGCTCGGTGTTGGACTCTTGCTGCTGGCGGTCGTCGCGGCGGCGCTGCTGCTGCGCCAGGAAATCGCCCGCCGCGCCGCCGTCGCCTATCTGGAGGCGGAAGGTGTCGCCGTGCGTGGGCTCGAAGTGACGCGGCTGACCCCGGGCAGCGTCGAGATCAGCGGCCTGGCGTTGGGCGCCAACAGCGAGATCACGGCCGAACGCATCGTGGCGGTCCCGGCCCGCGACGGCCTCAAGGTCTCCGTCAAAGAAATCACGGTCGAGGGGCTGCGCCTCAAGGTCGACGTCACCGGCGACGCGCCCCTGCTCGGCAGCCTGCAACCGCTGCTCGAGCGCCTCACTGCCGAGGACGAGAGCGACGCCACCGCGGCCGCCAAAGAACCGGCCGAACCCGCCGAGCCCGCCGAACCCCTCGCCATACCGCCGCTCCATCTGATCGATGCCCAGGTGATCGTCGCGACACCTTCCGGGCCGATGACCGCGGACCTCGGCGGCCGCCTGTCGCCGGCCGCCGACGGCGGCCTCAATGCCGCAGCGGAGCTCACGCTCGACAGCGCCTTGGGGCGCCTGCGGGCGCGGCTGGATGGATCGCGCGGCGCCGAGGGCGCCCTGGCCCTGACGGCGGAGCTGGCCGACGGGCGGCTCGCCTGGGAGGGTTTCAGCGTCACGGCCTTCAGCGGCCAGCTGTCATTCGATCAAGCGCCGCAGGAATCGCCGCGCGTCGCCGCGACTCTGGCACTCGGCGGCCTCAGCTACGCGCCCCCGGAGGGCGCGGCCCTAGAGTTGGACAGCGGCCGGCTCAACCTCGAGGGCGGCCTCGACGACGCGACACTGTCCGTGGTTCTGGACGGCGGCCGCGAATATCTCTCATTGACCGCCGAGGCCCGCTCAAGCCGCGACAGCGCCCGACGCGATCTCGCCCTCACCCTCCAGGCCGAAGCGCGCACCGCCGGCGGCCTGGCGCGCTTCCTCGCTCTGCCCGGCCCCGAGGTGACGGCGGGGACCCTGGTCCTGCAGGCAAGTGGCGAGGGCAGCCTGCCGGCGGACCAGCGCCGTCCGGACGCCCTGTTGCCCCTCAGCGCGCTCAAGCTGAAGGGCGACGCTATCCTCGGCGACGTCGTCCTTGCCGACGGCACCAAGGACATTTCCGCGCACCTGCCGCTGATCGCGGAAACCGCCGGCGATCAACTGACGGTCACCCTCAGCGACGATGCCGAGGTCCGGGTTGAGCAGCCGGCGCGCGCCAGCCTGCAGAGCCTCGGCATTCCCGACGACGTCCTGCCGCTCATCGCCTCCGGCCTGTCGTTGACCTTGACGGCGGGCGGCGACCTGCCGTTTCGTCTCGCCACGTCACCGGTATGGCCGCCGCGCGACGCCGAGGTCGCCGTCGTCGTTCAGGGCCGCAGCGACCAGGGCCTGCGGATTTCCGCGGGGATCGCGGGAGAAGCGCGCCTGGATAGCGACCTCTCGCTGGCGGCCTTTTCCGGGCAGATCGACAGCCGGGCGGCGGCGCCGCGTGTCACCCTCGGCGGGCGCGAGTCCCAGGAAGTAGAACTTGGCCTGCCGCTCACCGCCGCCTATGGCGCCGAAGGCTTGCAACTGACCCTGTCCCGCGCCGGGCGCTTGAACATCCGCCAGTTCGGCAAGGGCGCGCCGCTGCGCCTCGGCGCGCCGTTGACTTTCACGATCAGCGCCCTGGCACTGCAGGCCGCGCCCGATGCCTCGGGCTACAGCTATACCCTCACGGCGGCCGAGGACGGCGCCACCATGACCATCGCCGCCGCCGCGGCTAAGCCCCTGGCGTTGAGCGCCGGAAGTCTCGCCCTGCAGCTCGACGGCCGCTTCGCCGAGGACAGCGGCCACGATGCCGACCTGACCATCGACCTCGCGGGCTTCGACCTGCCCGGCTACGCCTTTGCCACCGAGGCCGCCGCCGTCGCGGTGAAGCTGGACCGGGAACTGGGGCCGCAGAGCAGCAGCTTCCGGCTTGGCCCCTTCCAACTCGGGGGCGACGCGCCGCTGGCGGCGCCGCTGTTGCTGACCGGCAAGCTGGCGCGCAAGGGAAAGGGCTACGATATCGCCGCCGCCCTCGCCCTCGCGGGCGGGCCGGCGCTGGCCGATGTCACGGCACGCTACAGCGACGATGGAACGGCGCGCCTGGAGGCGGTCAGCCGGGCGCTGGTGTTCTCGCCCGACGGCCTGCAGCCGGCGCAGATCTCGCCGCTGCTGGCCGCACTGGAAGAGGTCCGAGGCAGCGCCACCGGCAAGGCCAGCTTCGCCTGGCCGCAGGATCCCGCGGCGGAAGCCGGGCGCTTCACTCTCAACAACCTCTCCTTCTCCGGCCCCGCCGACGTCAGCGGCCTCGACCTCGACCTGACTTTGGAGCGCCTGCTGCCGCTCGCCAGCGCGCCGAACCAACGGCTCACCATCCGCAGCCTGGAAGCCGGCCTGCCGGTCGACGCCATCGAGATCCAGTTCTCCCTCGACCAGGCGCCACAACCGCAGTTGAAGATCCGCAACGGCAGCTTCGGCCTCGGCGGCGCCCGCTGGTATATCGCGCCGACGCTGCTCGCGCCTGCCGCGGCGCGCAACACAATCGAGCTCGGCACCGAGGCGCTCGACCTCGCCACCTTCTTCAAACTGATCGAGGTCGACGGCCTTTCCGGCAGCGGCACCCTGAAAGGCCGGTTGCCGATCGCCTTCGAAGGCGACGACATTGTCGTCGACGGCGGCCGCTTCGAGGCCCTGGGCCCCGGCAAGCTGTCGTTCCGCTTCGAGGCGCTGCGCTCGGCGCTCGCCGGCGGCGGCAAAACCGTCGAACTGGCGGTCAAAGCGCTGGAGGATTTCAACTACGAGAACCTCTCGTTGACACTCGCCAAGACCGCCGAGAACGACGCCACCCTGCGGCTGTCGACCCTGGGCCAGAACCCCGAGGTTCTCGACGGCCAGCCCTTCCAGTTCAACATCAACCTGGAGAGCAACCTGACCAGCGTGCTCGATGCCCTGAAGCAGGGCTACAGCCTCTCCGACGACGCCCTGCGCCGCGCCTGGCAATTGAAGCGGTAAAGCGGCCGGCAGGACGGTCACGCCGAGTTGCGGAAGTGGGATCGCAGCAGGACGTCCCGGGTCTTGAGCGCAAAGCGTTCTTGCCGAGCCGAACGCGATCCGGGCGCCGCGCGGTATCTGCTGGCGGTTCCGGCGGGACTCTACTCAAGCCGCCCGTAAAAGGTCATCCGCGCCGACTCCGAAAGCGGAATTCCCGGCCTGGTGTTGTACGCGAGCACCACCAGCATGCGCTTCCGATGACCCGTCACCGGAGTCACGCGGTGCATCGAATTCCGTCCCCGAAACAGAACCAGCGTGCCGGCATCCATCGACAAGGTTTTCCGTGGCACTTCGCCATCGAGAACTTTACCGGACAGCGCGTAATTCATGTCGCCGCTGTCGGCATCACGCACGTCCTTCACGTACTCAAATTCGCCGCCACTCTCGGGCTCCTGGATCATCAACGTGGTGGCGAATGAAGAGTTATCGAAATGCCAGCCAAGCTCCTGTCCCGCGCCGGCATAGTGGAGATTGATCGAGGAGGTCGCGTCGGCATACTCGTACAGTCCGGCCTCATCGAGGACGGCGCACAGGAATTCACGGAATTCGGGGGCGTCGTACAGCGTGTGCAGGGCGGACCCGGCCGGAACCTGATCGGTCGCGATGCAGCCCTTCGATGAAGTTACCTGCCGGTTGCGTGGATGATCGTCCGGATAGTCGGGGTCAGGCGGCGCGAGATAAATATTGTGGCCGCTGACCGTGTAGTAAGCGAGATGCCGGTTTTCTTCACCTTCTCTTTGAATGGACGCGATCGCCGAAGGGGTCAGGAAATCGCGCAGGACCAGCGCGCCGTCTTGGTCCAGCCGGTCTTTGCACTCGGCCCGAAGACCCTCGCTATCCAGGGGATATCTTTCCAGGTTGACGACATCGGCCAGCGTCTGTCCCATAATCAAGCTTGCCTCCGTTCGGCCCCTGGCGCGCAGCGCCGCCACTCCCGCGCCGATACCGGCCCCGGCCACAAGATAATCCATCATGACGCAAAGGCCGAACCATTATTGACCGCACCCCGGGCAGGCAATTGCGGGCAGGCAATGCGGCCAGGCACCTGAGCGCGAGCGCCTTGCAGCATGTCCCCGTCCTCGACCTTCGCGACTTCGATGCCGACCGCGACGCTTTCATCGCGAAGCTGACTCGGGCTCGCACCGAGATCGGCTTCTTCTCGTTGGCGGGGCACGCCGTCCCGCGCCACGCGCTGCACGGTGGCGCCGCTGTTGGCGCCGCTGCCGGTTTCGACCGACCCGCCCTGGCGGTCGGTGAAGGGACTGCCGAAGTCCGGCGCACCAACTGGCCGGACGAAGTGCCGGTCGACCCGCTCTGAGATCTGGGCACGGTCCAGAACTAGAGCATGATCGGATTGGATGTCCCGGGGATGGGGATGGACGGGGCACGGTCTGCGTAGTATCCACGAGTGGTGGATGGCAGCGCCCGCCGCGCAGAGCTATGCTGCAGAAAGCTTCGGCCCCCCGCGGGGCGGGCCGGCGACAGAGTGGGAGACCTGAATTGACCAGTTTTGGCGGACGCGGGGCGGTAATTGGTGGATTGCTGCTTGGCTTGGCCCTGGCGGCTTGCACCCCGACGGTGCAGGTGGAAGCACCGAAGGAACCGATCACCATAAACTTGAATGTTAAGTTGGATGCGGAAGTGCGTGTAAAGATTGAGGAACAAGCAGACAAAGATATCAAACAGAACCCGGATATCTTCTGATTTACCGGCTTTCGCGGAGCCCTCCAACTGACTGATTCAAAGGATCTCAGCATGACACGACGGTGGTTCTCCCTGCTCTCCCTGGTCATGGCCCTCGGCCTGGCCCTGCCGCTGCTGGCCGGCCCGGCGGCGGCCCAGTCCCTCGACGATCTGCGGGCCGCCGGCAAAATCGGCGAGCGCTATGACGGCTTCGCCGTGGCGCGCGATCCAAACCTGGCCGACAAGGTCAAGGAAGTGAACGACAAGCGCCGGGCCATCTACAAGGAACAGGCCGCGAAGCAAGGCGTTCCCCTGGAGCAGGTCGGCCTGGTCTACGCCAACGAGATCCTGCAGCAGGTGCCCAGCGGCACTTGGGTTTTGACAGTCGACGGTGAATGGCGGCAAAAGTAACGCCAGCAGACGTCACCCGCCTCCCAGAGACACCAGCGAGCTCAGCCTTTATGGCCGATCCGGCCCCCGCCCTGCCGACCTCCGTCGATGACACGCTTGCCCTGCTGGCCGGCGGCAACTATGTCGGGGAGCGCAGCCTGGCGACCGTGCTCTACCTGTCGCTGAAGCTCGGCCGCCCGCTGTTCCTCGAAGGCGAGGCCGGCGTCGGCAAGACGGAGATCGCCAAGGTGCTGGCCGCGACCCTGGGCCGCCGCCTGGTGCGCTTGCAGTGCTATGAGGGTCTCGACGTCTCCGCCGCGGTCTACGAATGGAACTACCCGCGCCAGATGGTTGAAATCCGTGTCGCCGAGGCGGCCGGTGCGCAGGACCGCGCGCAGCTCAGCGGCGATATCTTCGACGAACGCTTTCTCATCGAACGCCCGCTGCTGCAGGCGCTGCGTCCCGATGCCCGGGGCGCGCCGGTGCTGTTGATCGACGAACTGGACCGCACCGACGAGCCCTTCGAGGCTTTCCTGCTGGAAATGCTCTCGGACTACCAGATCACCATTCCAGAACTCGGCACCATTGCCGCCGCCGAGACACCGGTGGTCATCATCACCTCCAACCGCACCCGCGAGATCCACGACGCCCTGAAGCGGCGCTGCTTCTATCACTGGCTCGACTACCCATCCGCCGCGCGCGAGCTGGAGATCCTGCGGGTGAAGGCGCCGCGGGTACCCGCCGAGTTGTCGCGCCAGATCGTGCTCTTCGTGCAAGCGCTGCGCGACCGCGATCTGTTCAAGGCGCCGGGCATCGCCGAAACCCTCGATTGGGCCGACGCCCTGACCCAGCTCGACAAGGTGGCGCTCGACCCGCAGGCCGTCGACGACACCCTGGGCGTGTTGTTGAAGTACCAGGACGACATCGCCAAGATCCAGGGCAGCGAGGCGGCGCGTCTGCTCGACGAAGTGAAGTCGGAACTCTCCACCATCGCGCTGGCCTGAAATCCTATAAGGTGTGCGGCCAGACGATAGCGGCCCGCGCCGAGACTTCATCCCGAACGACACAATAATCGCGCCGGCACCAGGGAATCTTGTCCTGGCCCTCGCAATCTTTTCGTGTAATCCTTGTCATGGTTACAAAGTAAAATCGAAAAAATCGGTGGGGAGTCGGCAAGGCCTCCACCACAGCAGAGGCGGGGAAAATGGCAGATACTTTGCTTGTCGGGGTCGACGGCAGCGAGGGGGGAACCCGCGCCGCCAAGTTTGCCTCGAAGCGGGCCAAGGAAAGCGGCGCGCGACTGGTGGTGGCCTACGTCATCGAATGGTCGCCCTACACATTCAACACGCCGCAGGAAAACGAGCAGCGCCACAAGCGCCGCGAAGAGGAGATCACCCGCGCCGAGAGCGAGGTGATCCAGCCCCTGGTCTCCGCCATGAAGGGCGAGGGCATCGATGCCGAAGGCGTCGTGCGTCACGGCCATGCCGCGGAAGTGCTGAGCCAACTCGCCAGGGAACACAAGGCCGGCCAGATCTTCATCGGCCGGCTCGGCATGTCCAAGCTCAAGGCGATGCTCTTCGGCAGCGTCGCCGGCAGCCTCGTGCAGGTGTCTCCGGTTCCCGTCACGGTGATCCCCTGATCGCCTTCGCGTGACAGCCCGGCTGTCCGCCGTGGCAGCCGAAACCCTAAGCCGCGACGCAAGAGCGCGGCGGCAAACAACACAGATGAGGCTTCCATGAGATTGTTTCTGACAGCCTTTTTCGCCACGGTCCTTTGGGCGCCGGTCAGTTGGGCCCAGGACGCCGCCGGCGCCGTGGGCCTCGACGAGCGCATCAACCAGACCATCTCACCGGTCACCAACGCCATTGCCGGCATCGTCTTCTATTCCGTACCGATCACCGACGACGTCGGACTGCCGGTCATCGTGGTCTGGCTGGTGGTCGCCGCCGCCTTCGCCACCTTCTATTTCAACTTCATCTCGGTGCGCGCCTTCCGTCACGCGGTCGACCTGGTCAAGGGCGACTACTCGAACCCCAAGGACGCCGGCGAAGTCTCGCACTTCCAGGCCCTCGCCACGGCGCTGTCGGGCACGGTCGGCCTGGGCAACATCGCCGGTGTCGCCATCGCCGTATCCATCGGCGGGCCGGGCGCCACTTTCTGGATGATACTGGCCGGCTTCCTCGGCATGTCGCTGAAGTTCGCCGAGTGCACCCTGGGCGTCAAATACCGCAACGAATACGAGGACGGCACGGTCTCCGGCGGCCCCATGTACTACCTGAGCAAGGGCCTGGCGGAGAAAGGCATGGGCGGGCTCGGCAAGTTCCTCGCCGTGTTCTTCGCCATCTGCTGCATCGCCGGTTCGCTCGGCGGCGGCAACATGTTCCAGGCCAACCAGTCGTTCCAGCAATTCGTCAACGTGACCGGCGGCGAGGCCAGCTTCATGGCCGACAAAGGCTGGCTGTTCGGGCTGATCGTCGCCGCGCTGGTCGGCGTCGTGATCATCGGCGGCATCCAGTCGATCGCCAAGGTTACCGAGAAGATCGTGCCCTTCATGGCGATCATCTACGTCACCGCGGCGCTGGTCATCATCGTCATGAATTACGATCTGGTGCCCGCGGCCTTCGGCGCGATCATCGGCGGCGCCTTCAGCCCCGAGGGCGTGGCCGGCGGCTTCGTCGGCGCCCTGATCCAGGGCTTCCGGCGTGCCGCCTTCTCCAACGAGGCGGGCATCGGCTCGGCTTCGATCGCCCACTCCGCGGTGCGCACCAAGGAGCCGATCACCGAGGGTTTGGTCGCCCTGCACGAGCCGTTCATCGATACCATCGTCATCTGCACCATGACGGCCCTGGTGATCGTCATCACCGGCGTCTACACGGCCGGCAGCGGCATGGGCGGTGTCGAACTCACCTCCCTGGCCTTCGAAAGCGCCTTCTCCTGGTTCCCCTATGTCCTGGCGCTGGCGGTGATCCTCTTTGCCTTCTCGACCATGCTGTCGTGGTCCTACTACGGCGCCAAGTGCTGGACCTACCTGTTCGGGGAGAGCCGCTCCATGGACCTGCTGTTCAAGCTGATCTTCTGCATCTTCGTGGTGATCGGCGCCTCCATGAACCTCGGCCCCGTGGTCGACTTCTCCGACTCGGCGATTTTCGCCATGTCGATCGCCAACATCATCGGCCTCTACATCCTCTTCCCGGTGGTGAAGGCGGAACTGACCTCCTACTGGTCACGCCTCAAGAGCGGCGAGATCCGCAAGTACACCTCCAGCGAAGCGGCCGAATAACGCCGTTTGCGGAAAGCACGACGCCGGCGCCCTCTTGCGGGGGCGCCGGCGCGCTTGCATAGAATCCCGATATCGCGGAGATCAGCGGCTATAGCCGCTCCACTTGCCACGGCCGTCGAATTCGATCGCCGGCGCCGGCGCGCTACCCGGAACGGTGATACCGGTTGCTTGCGGGGCCACCCTGGAGGGATCGGCCGGCAGGCTGCCGAGAACCGCCAGGGCCAGTCCCGCCAGCGCCGCGACGGCGAGGCGGACGGCAAAGCCATTGCCGCGCGTGGCGGCGGGGATCAGTTCATCCCGGCTCAGGATATCTCGGGGCCCGAGAGAAGAGCAATTTGACGTCGACATGGAACTTCTCCTATTCCAGAGCGGGGTGTCACCGGCGCGGCGAGCCCACCACTCGTTCATCTCCTGGGGGTAGATGTGCCCCTTGTCGGAACCTTCGACAAACGACATCTTTTCATCCCAGAAATTAGAAAATCTAATGACCTAAACGGCCCGGACGGCTGGGCGGAGGGCTTTCGCTGAGGTAGGATCGCCGCCATGGACAAGCTCGAAACGGCCCTTCCGGCGGACGCCGGCCGGCTGGCGGAAAACGTGGTCTATTTCGCCCGTACCCTGCGCGCCGCCGGCTTGCCGGTCGGCCCGGGCAAGGTGCTGGACGCCCTCAAGGCGGTCGCGGCGGCCGGCCTCTCCCGGCGCGACGACTTCTACTGGACCCTGCACGCGGTGTTCGTGAACCGGCGCGACCAGCAGGACGTCTTCGACCAGGCTTTCCACGTCTTCTGGCGCAACCCGGAGATCCTGCAGCGCATGATGGCGCTGCTGCTGCCCGACATCACGCCGCAGGCGGGCCAGCGCCCGGACGCCGCCGAGAAACTGAGCCGCCGCCTGACCGACGCCATGCGCCCCAAGGACGGTGACGGGCAGCAGCCCGACGAGACGCAGGAGCAGCAGGAGATCGACGCCGCCCTCACCTTCTCCAGCAAGGAGGTACTGCAGGGCATGGACTTCGAGAAGATGTCCGCCGCTGAGCTGGCCGAAGCCAGGCACGCCATCCAGGCCATGCGCCTGCCGATCATGGAGGTGCCGACGCGGCGCTTCCGGTCCGGCGGCGGGCGCCGCGCCGATCTGCGCGCGACCATGCGGGCGGCGCTGCGCCAGGGCGGCGACACCATCCCCCTGCGCTTCAAGAAGCCGCTGCGCCGCCATCCGCCGCTGGTGGTGCTCTGCGACATCTCCGGCTCCATGAGCCGCTACTCGCGCATGCTGCTGCATTTCATGCATGCGGTGACCAACGACCGCGACCGCGTCCACAGCTTCGTCTTCGGCACCCGCCTGACCAACATCACGCGCTATCTGCGCCACAAGGACGTGGACGTGGCGGTCGAGAAAGTCGCGGAAAGCGTGCTCGACTGGTCCGGCGGCACGCGCATCGGCGCCTGCCTGCAAGACTTCAACGTCACCTGGGCGCGCCGTGTCCTGGGCCAGGGCGCGGTGGTGCTGCTGATCTCCGATGGGCTCGACCGCGACAACGCCGAGGGCCTCGAGGCTGAGGTGGAGCGACTGCACAAGTCCTGTCGGCGGCTGATTTGGCTGAACCCGCTCTTGCGCTACGATGGCTATCAGCCCAAATCACTTGGGGCGAAAGCGCTGATCCCGCATGTCGACGACTTCAGGACGGTGCACAACCTGCAGAGCCTCGGCGACCTGTCGCAGGTTCTGAGCCGGCCGGCGATGCGGCGCGAGGAAGGAATGAGCTCATGGCGAACGGGAACATGACGGCGGCGCGCGCCGCGGATCCGCTTGCCGAGGATCTGCTGGCCGAGGCGGCCGGCTGGCGCGACCAGGGCCATGCGGTCGCCCTGGCGACGGTGGTGCAGACCTGGGGCTCCTCGCCGCGCCCGGTCGGCAGCCAACTCATCGTCGACGACAAGCTGCGCCTGCGGGGTTCGGTCTCCGGCGGCTGCATCGAGGGCGCGGTGGTGCACGAGGCCCAGGCCATCATGGCCGGGGCGCCGCCGAAGCTGCTGGAATTCGGCGTCTCCGACGAACAGGCCTGGGACGTGGGTCTGGCCTGCGGCGGCACCATCAAGGTTTTCGTCGAGCGCGTCGAATGAGGCGCGACATCCTCGACAGGCTGCAGGCGGCGCGGGCGGAGAAGCGCCCGGCGGCCCTGGTGACGAACCTCACCGACGGCGGCCAGATATTGCGGATCGAAGGCGACAGCCTGGGCGGCCTGACGCTGACGCCGGCGCAGCGCGCGGCGGTGACGGAGGCCGTGGCAAGCGACCGCAGCGGCCCCCTGCAAGATCATCCGGAGCTTTTCGTTCACGTCTATAATCCGCCGCTGCGGCTGCTGATCGTCGGCGGCGTGCACATCTCTCAGGCGCTGGTGCCGATGGCGCAGCTGGCCGGCTACGAGGTCATCGTCATCGACCCGCGCAAGGCCTGGGCCAATGAGGAGCGCTTTCCCTCGGTGTGCCTGATCGACGACTGGCCCGATGAAGCCATGGCCGCCCTTGCGCCGGACCACCGTTCCGCCGTGGTGCTGCTGACCCACGATCCCAAGCTCGACGACCCGGCACTGGGTGTGGCGCTGCGCTCCCCCGCCTTCTATGTCGGCGCGCTGGGCAGCCGCAAGACCCACGCCAAGCGGCTGGAACGGCTGCGCGAGCAGGGCCTCGGCGAGGCCGAGACGGCGCGCATCCATGCCCCCATCGGACTGGCCATCGGCGGCCGGTCGCCGGCGGAAATCGCCATCTCGATCTTGGCGCAGATCACCCAGGTGCTGCATGGCGCAGCGCCGTTGCCGCGCGTCGAGCCGCGGCAGACTACCGCCAGGGAGGTTGCCCGGTGATCTTCGGCCCGACCGCCGTCAGCGCCGCCGAGGACTGCATCCTCGCCCACTCGCTGCGCGGCGGCGGTTTCACCTTCAAGAAGGGCCGGCGGCTCTCGGCAGCGGATGTCGCGGCCTTGGCGGCCGCGGGCATCGCGGAGGTCATTGCCGCGCGCCTGGAAGCCGGCGACGTCCATGAGGACGCCGCGGCGACGGAACTGGCCACTGCCGCCACCGGCGCGGGGCTCGCCGCGTCCGCCAGCTTCACCGGCCGCTGCAACCTGATGGTCGCGGAGCGCGGCATCCTGGTCGCCGACAGGGCGCGGATCGACGCCTTCAACCTGGTCGACGAGAGTATCACCTTCGCCAGTCTGGCGCCCTACGACCTGGTCGAGCCGCGTCAGATGGCCGCGACCATCAAGATCATTCCCTTTTCGGTGCCGCGCGCGGCGCTGGACGCCTGCCTGGCGGTGCTGCGCGGCGGCGGGCCGCTGCTCCGCGTCGCACCGCTGCGGACTCAGCGCGCCGGTCTGGTGCAGACCTCGGTGAGCGGCACCAAGGTCAGCGTCCTCGACAAGGCCCGCGACGTCATGAACGCCCGTCTGGCGCAGCTGGACTGTCCCGGCGTCACGGAGCGGCGCTGCGCGCACGATAGCGCGGCGGTGGCCGCGGCGCTGAGAGACCTCCGGGCTGCGGACTGCGACATCCTGCTGATGTCCGGCGCCTCGGCCATCGTCGACCGCCGCGACGTCCTGCCCGCCGCGCTGGAAGCGGCCGGCGGCAAGGTCCGTCATTTCGGCATGCCGGTCGACCCCGGCAACCTCATGCTGCTCGGCGAACTCGGCGGACGCCCAGTGGTCGGCCTGCCCGGCTGCGCGCGCTCGCCCAAGTTCAATGGCTTCGACTGGGTCTTGCAGCGCCTGGTCGCCGGTCTCAAGGTCACGCCAGCCGATGTCATGCGCCTGGGCGCCGGCGGTCTGCTGAAGGAAATCGCCAGCCGTCCCCTGCCCCGCGCGGAAGCGGTGGAAGCCGAAAGCGGCGCGCCGCGCGCGCCGAAGATCGCCGGCCTCGTGCTGGCCGCCGGTCAGTCGCGCCGCATGGGGCGCGACAACAAACTGCTGGCCCCGGTCGACGGCCAGCCGATGGTAAGCCACGTCGTCGCAAGCCTGCAGGCGTCTCAGGCGCGGCCCCTCGCCATCGTCACCGGCCACGACTATACCGCCGTGGAGGCGGTGCTGCCGCCAAGATCAAGCGAGGGCGGCGGCTTCACCCTGGCGCACAATCCCGACTATGCCAGCGGCCTGTCGTCGTCGCTGCGCCGCGGGCTCGCCGCGCTGCCGGAAGACATCGACGGCGTGCTGGTCTGCCTCGGCGACATGCCGCGGATTACGCCGGCGATCCTCAACCGTCTTATCGCCGCCTTCAATCCCCTGGAAGGCCGCGCCATCTGCGTGCCGACCTGGCGGGGCAAGCGCGGCAATCCGGTGCTCTTCGCCCGGCGTTTCTTCCCCGAGATGCTGGAGGTAGCCGGCGACACCGGCGCCCGCGCCCTGATCGGCGAGCACGCCGAGACGGTCTGCGAGGTGCCGATGGACGACGACGCGGTGCTGCTCGACATCGACACGCCGGAAGCCCTGGCCGAGTTCGAGGCTTCGTCCGGCTGACGCGCGGCGTGCGGGTGGCGCGGATATAGCACGCCGTGCGACCCCCTCCGGCGCCTCGGCATAGTGGCGCGATTATCCAGTGGCTTCGGTTACTTGACCAGTTCGACCAGCGGTTTGCCCTTGTCGACGACGTGAACGGTCAAAACCTTCAGGTTCTTGTCGCCGACGACGGTAAAGCCGCCGTGCGGCGCCTCGCGCGGGAACTGCAATGCCACCCCGGCTGTGAAGGCCGCCGGGTCCTGCCCCGGCGCCTGGAACGATCCCCCTTCAAGCACATAGAGGAATTCGTCGCCGTTGTGGAAATGCCTCGGCACAGTGGCGCCCGGCTGGAGTTCCAGCGTCGCCATAATGACTTCGGTGCCGCTGGTACCGGTCAGATCGCCTTTGTGCAGTTCGACCCGGTCGACTTGTCCTTGCGCGTGCAACGCCTGGACGCTGAAAACGCCTACGACGATGCCGACGAACACAAGACCTAGGGGCTTCAGATTGAAAGCCATCATGTCCCCCTCTCATCTCTTCGACGCGCGCCAAGCGCACCCGTCTCATGTCGACAGCCTAGAACACTTTGCGCCCAAACTGAACCATTCTGCCGGATGCAACGCGCACTTCACCAGCTTGTTGCCTTTCCGACGGCTTCGAGTCACGCTCAAGTCGTTGGGAGAGTTCAGAAAGAAGGTTCCCATCTCAGGTGAATGGACGGCCCTGCGCTGTCCAACGACCAAAGAAACAAGTCCGAACACGGGCGCGCCGGCGATCGCTCGGCGCTGAAGCAAATTAGGGAGTTGACGCATGAAGAGACGATCGTTTGTCAAACTTGCGAGCCTGGCCGCCGCCACCGCCGCTATGGTGGTCGGCACTTTCGGCGCGCCGGCCGCCCAGACCGCATGGCCCGAACGCCCGGTCACCGTGGTCGTGCCGTGGGGCGCGGGCGGCGGCACCGACGCGGTCGGACGCATCCTCGCGAGCCTGTTGGAAAAGGAACTCGGCCAGCCCTTCAACGTCGTCAACCGCACCGGCGGCTCGGGCGTGGTGGGTCACTCGGCCATCGCGACGGCGGCGCCGGACGGCTACACCATCGGCATCATCACCGTCGAAATCGTGATGATGCACTGGGTCGGCCTGACCGACATCTCCTATAAGGACTATACGGTCTTCGGCCAGGTGAACCTCGATCCCGGCGGGCTGATGGTGAGCAACGACTCGCCCTATCAGACGGCGGCCGAACTCCTCGCGGACATCAAGGCCAAGCCGGCCGGCACCTTCAAGGGATCGGGCACCGGCCAGGGCGGTATCTGGCATCTCGGCTACGCGGGCTGGATGCTCTCGGAGGGCGTCGACCCCAATGTTGCTCCGTGGGTTCCGAGTCAGGGTTCGGCCCCGGCGCTGAAAGACATGGTTGCCGGCGGCGTCGACTTCGTCACCTCGTCGCTGGCCGAAGGCCGGGCGCTGATCGAGGCCGGCGAAGTGCGCGCCCTCGCCAACATGGGCGACGAGCGTCTCGGGATCTTCCCCGACGTGCCGACCCTGAAGGAAGCCACCGGCTCCGACTGGACGGTCGGCGCATGGCGCATGCTCGCCGGACCAAAGGGCATTCCGGATGAAGTCAGTGCGGTCCTCATCCCGGCTTTGAAGAAGGCCTACGAGAGCAAGGAGTACAAGGACTTCATGGAAGGCCGCGGCTTCGGCCTGCTCTGGCGCTCCAGCGACGATGCGACGGCCTACATGGAGAAGGCCGATTCCGACTTCGGCGTGGTGATGGAGAAGGCCGGCCTCAAGAACTGACCGGCGTCGCAGCGACATGCCGGCCCGGCGCCTTATGCCGGGCCGGCATCTCATTCCGCAATCTGAAGAAGGCAATCGCCGTGAAAGTCAATGATGCCATTTCCGGCGCGCTGTTCGTCGCGGTGGCCGGTCTGATCTTTTTCTTCACGTCCCACTTTCGCGCCATGCCGGGGCAGGATTACGGCGCCGCGTTTTTTCCGCGCACGATTGCCGTCATCATGGCCCTTCTGGGCGCGGCCCTGATCGCCAAGGGGATCCGAGAACGCAACGGCCGGCCCTGGGCCGAGACGTTCGATTGGATGCGCTCGCCGCGCCACGTCGCCAATTTCGCCCTCGTGCTGGCGGCGCTGATCTTCTACATCCTCGTTTCCGACGGCCTCGGGTTCGCAATCACCGCCTTCATCACGCTCTACGCCCTCCTGCTGTGGCTCCGCGGCGGTCAATTCTGGGCCTCGTCTGCGCTTATATCGCTCGTTTCGATGATTGTGATGCAGCAGTTCTTCGGTCAGTTCCTGCGCGTGCCGCTGCCTTGGGGCCTTCTCGAAGCCTACGCCTGGTAACGCGGCAATGGACATTTTCATCGAGGCTCTGCCGCTGGTCTTCGACCCCTACGTCCTGACGGTCATTCTCCTTTCGGGCATTTTCGGGCTCTTCATGGGGGCCATTCCGGGCCTTTCCGCCACCATGGCGACGGCGCTTCTGGTGCCGATCACGTTTTTCATCCCGCCGGTGCCGGCGCTCGCCGCCGTCGTCACGGCAACCGCCATGGCGATCTTCGCCGGCGATCTGCCGGGCGCGCTGCTGCGTATTCCCGGCACACCGGCCTCCGCCGCCTACACCGACGAGGCCTTCGCGATGACGCGCAAGGGCCAGGCCGAACTGGTGCTCGGCACCGGCCTCGCCAGCGCCGTGGTCGGCGGGCTCTTCGGCGCCATCGTGCTGACCTTCACCGCGCCGGTCCTCGCCAAGTTCGCGCTCAACTTCTCGAGCTACGAGTATTTCTGGCTCGCCTGCCTTGGCCTCACCTGCGCCGCGTTCATCTCCACCGATCAGCCGGTCAAGGGCGCGCTTTCCCTGCTCGTCGGCCTCCTGATCGCCACCGTCGGGCTCGATCCGATGTCGGGCCAGCCGCGCTTCACCTTCGGCAGCGTCGAGTTGATGGGCGGTGTCAATTTCATCCCGGCGATGATCGGGATGTTCGCCCTGGCCGAGATTTTCCGCACGGTGACCGCCACCAGGCCGCCACCCGAGGTCAAGCAATCCAACATCGGCAACATCTTCGCCGGGCTCGGCGGCGTCTTGTACCGCTACAAGGTGAATCTTCTGCGCGGCAGTGTCATCGGCACGCTGGTCGGCGCCCTGCCCGGCGCCGGCTCGGACATCGCCGCCTGGATTTCCTACGCCGTCTCCAAGAAATTCTCCAAGGATCAGGATAAGTTCGGCACCGGCCATGTCGAGGGCATCGTCGACGCCGGGGCGTCCAACAACGCCGGGCTCGGCGGCACCTGGGTGCCGGCCCTGGTGTTCGGCATCCCCGGCGACTCGATCACCGCGATCGTCATCGGCGTCCTCTATGTGAAAGGCATGAATCCGGGTCCGACGGTCTTCCTTGAGCAACCCCAGTTGATCTACGCGGTGTTCATCTCGTTCTTCATCGCCAACCTTCTGCTGCTGCCGTTGGGCTACGCGGCGATCAAGTCATCGAAACAGCTCCTGCGCGTGCCGCGCAACATCCTCATGCCGATCATCCTGCTGTTCTGTATCGTCGGCACCTTCGCGATCAACAATACCGTCTTCGGGATCGGCGTCATGCTGGTGCTCGGCCTCCTCGCCTATCTCATGGAAGAGAACGGCTTTCCGATCGCGCCGGCGATCCTCGGCCTGGTCCTCGGCGGCCTGCTCGAAGACAGCTTCATGACTTCGATGATCAAGGCTAACGGAGAGTTCATCGCCTTTTTCGAGCGGCCGGTCGCCGCCTTCCTCGGGGTGGTCACCATCGCGATCTGGCTGGCGCCGCTGTTCCTCAGGTGGCGGCGGCGCGGCACGTCGCCGGCCGGGGATACCTGACGGCGGAGAAAGCTGACGGCGGGCCCGCCAGGGCGCCGCCCTCCAAGCCGACGCTTCCTATCGCCCGCGTCGGCAACCAAGCGGCAACGGTCGAACAGTCAGACTCACCCGGTGGTCCCGGGAATTAATTTTTCTGGTCCAGGTAGGCGAGCAGAGTCTTCTTCGCCCCCTGGATGTGCTGGCGGGTGAGGCGCGCGGCCAGGGCGGCGTCCCGCTTTTCGCAGGCCACGAGGATCGCCATGTGCTCCTTATTGGCGCGGGTCATGCCGTCGGTCAGCGCCAGTTGGGCCCTCAGGTACCTGTCGATGCGGTCGAGGGAGTTCTCGACGATCCCCAGGTGATAGGCGAGATGACTGTCGCGATAGAGCGCGAAATGGAAATGCCGGTTCAAGGTTCCCCATTCCATCGGATCGGCCGACTTCGAAAAGCGTTCGCAGTACTCCCGCGCCGAAGCCAGGGTTTCCCGGGTCATCTGCGGGACCGCCGCCGCCACCACCTCGCCCTCCAACAAGCTCCGGAAATCGAAGATCTCGCCGACCTCCTTCGGTGAGATCCCGGCCACGACGGCGCCTTTGAAGCGCTTGGTTTTCACAAGTCCCTGCTGTTCAAGGCGGGTGATGGCCTCGCGCACCGGAATCCGGCTGGTGTTGAACATCCGGGCGATCTCGTCCTGGCGCAGCGGGGCGCCGTCCTTCAGCTCGCCCTCGATGATTGCCTTGCGCAGCGCTTCGAAGACGATCGCGGCCGCCGAGGCTGTCGTTGAAATGTCTGTCGCTTCAATGCCCATCAAAGGCTCCTGATCACACCTCGGCCGTCGAGCCAGCCCCCAAATCTACCACATCGAGAGAAATTGCATATTGTAGATTGGATCCAATTCATTTAATGATCGGACAGTCGGTGTCAGCCGGCAAGAACAAAAAAATTGGGAGGCTACCTATGGGAATTGGCAAAACGGCCCTTGGGCTCGCACTGACGCTGAGTTTCGTCTCGCCGGCGGTCGCGGACAAACTGGACGACGTAATCGACGCGGGAACCCTGCGATGCGGGGTGGTGCTCGACTTTCCACCGATCGGCTATCGCGATCAGAACAACGAGCCGGCCGGCTTCGACGTCGATTACTGCATGGACCTGGCCACGGCCCTGGAGGTCGACTACGAGATCCTGCCGCTGACCTGGGCCGAGCGCTTGCCGTCCATCGTCACCGGCCGCGCCGACGTCGTTTTCGGCGCCACCTCCGACTCACTCGCAAGGGCGAAGACCGTCGGATTCACCATCCCCTACGCCATCTACTACGCCCAGGCAGTGGTGCACAAAGACAGCGGCGTGAAGGAATTCGAGGACTTGAAGGGCAAGCGCGTCGCGGCGGCGGTCGGCACCGTGCCGGAGCAGGAGTTCCTCAAGTTTGCCAAGCAATGGGGCACCGAGGATCTCTACCAGGGATATCAGTCCGAGAACGAAGTCTTCCTGGCGGTGGCCCAGGGCAAGGCCGATGTCGGCATCACCACCAATACCGCGGTGAAGCCGGTTGCCGACAAATACGAAACGATCATCGCCGGCCCGCGCATGCCGTGGACGACGGACTACACCTCCGTGGTCGGCCCGCGGCTCGACGTGACCTGGCTGAACTACCTGAACCTGTTCATCACGCATCAGGTGAGATCGGGCCGCTATGCCGAGCTTTGGGGCAAGTATGTCGGCGGCGACGCTCCCGAACTGCGCATTCCGGGCGTGCTGTACTGACCACATGATCCCGCCTCCCCGTTCCGGCTGACGCCGGAGCGGGGCTGCGCGCGCCAGGGACAATTGCCATGGACTACAATTTTCACTGGCGCCCGGTGCTCCGTCAGTTGCCAGACCTGTTGCAGGCCGGCCTCCTGACGCTAGAGGTGGCGACCCTGTCGATGATCCTGGGGATCATCGCCGGGCTGGTGCTGGCGCTGATGAAGATGAACGGCAGGGGCCCGCTGCGCTGGTTCGCGAACGCCTGGATCGAGTTGGCCCGCAACACGCCGGCGCTGTTCCAGCTGTTCTTCTTCGGTTTCGGGCTGGGCGCCTTCGGGCTGCACCTGTCCCCCTTCCTGATCGTCCTGTCGGGCCTGACCTTCAACAACGCCGGCTATCTGGCGGAGAACTTCCGCGGCGGGTTCCAGGCGATTCCCGATACCCAGATGCGCGCGGCGCGCAGCCTCGGCATGACCGCCACGCAGGCTTACAGCCGGGTCATCATCCCGCAGCTTCTGCGGATCGTCTATTTCCCGATGACCAATCAAATGGTGTGGGCGGTTCTGATGTCGTCCCTGGGCATGCTCGTCGGCTTTCGCGAACTGTCCGGCGAGACGCAGTTCTTCGCGTCGCGCACCTTCCGGATCTTCGAGTATTTCGCCGTCACGGCGGTGATCTACTACGTGATCGTGAAGGTCATCCTCGGGGCGTCGCGCCTTCTGGCGCAACGCCTGTTCCGGTATTGAGAGGGAGGAGACGATGGAACCGAGCGTGGTCTTCTTCACCGGCTTCCAGCTGAACGATCTGTGGTTTCTGGCCGAAGCCGCGGGCCGGACCCTGCTGATCTCGACACTGTCGATCGCGCTTGGAAGCATCGCCGGGCTGATCTTCGGCTGGATCCTGAGCGAGGGACGCCTCTGGGCCGTTGTGGTTCTCGGGCCCATCCTCGACATTTTTCGCTCGGTTCCACTCATCATTCAGCTGGTTTTGTTTTACAACTTCGCGCCGATAGTCGGCTTGAACCTCGACCCCTTCATATCGGGAACCGTGGTGCTCACCGTCTACTGTGCGGCCCTGGTGGCCTCGGTCGCGCGCGGCGGCATCTCCGCGGTGGAGCGCCCCATGCGCCGCGCGGCGCGCAGCCTCGGCATGACCTATTGGCAGGACCTGCGCTACGTGGTCTTTCCGATTGGCCTGCGCGCCGTTCTGCCCGCCTGGGTCGGCGTGGCGCTGGGCGTGATGAAAGACAGCGCCCTGGTCTCCGTGCTCGGTTATGTCGAACTTCTGAAGGCATCGCAGATCCTCATCACGCGAACCCAGGAACCCTTCCTGATCCTGGCCATCGCCGGGGCCTTCTACTTCGCCTTGTCCTTTCCGGTCTCGCGCTATGCCGCGCGGCTCGAACAGCGGTGGACCCAATGATCCAGATAAGCGGACTCCACAAGTATTTCGGATCCCTCCACGTTCTCAAGGGGATCGACCTGAACGTCGAGAAAGGCGAGGTGCTGAGCATCATCGGGGCGTCGGGCTCCGGCAAGTCCACCCTGCTTTACTGCATCAACGGGCTGGAGCAGATCCAGCAGGGCAATGTGCTGGTCGACGGCGTCGACGTCCATGCCAAGGCCACCGACATCAATCGGCTGCGCCAGAATCTCGGCATGGTGTTTCAGCAGTGGAACAGCTTTCCCCACCTGACGGCGCTGGAGAACGTCATGCTGGCGCTGCGCATCGTGCGCAAGAAGCCGAAGGCGGAGGCGAGCGAGATCGCCGCCCAGCAGCTGGAGCATGTCGGTCTTGGCGACAAGCTGAAGAGCTATCCCAACGCGCTCTCCGGCGGTCAACAGCAGCGGCTGGCGATCGCCCGGGCGCTGGCCATGGAACCCAGCTACATGCTGTTCGACGAGGCGACCTCGGCCCTCGACCCCGAACTTGTCGGCGAGGTCCTCGACACCATGCGCCTTCTCGCCGAAGAGGGCATGACCATGGTGTGCGTCACGCACGAAATGGGCTTTGCCAGAGATGTCTCGGACCGTGTCGCCTACTTTCACGACGGCGTGGTCGAGGAGATCGGGCCGCCGGCGCAACTGCTCGGCCAGGCACAGTCCGAGCACACCCGCAAATTTCTGGCGAAGGTTCGCTAGACCAACCGCAATCTCAATCGATGAGAAAGGACCCAGTCATGTGGCAGGGCGTAATCCCCGCAGTCACCACCAAATTCAAGGAAGACGGCAGTCTCGATCACGCCGAGATGGAGCGCTGCTATGCCTATCAGATGGAGGCGGGATGCCACGGCCTGATCGCCTGCGGGACGCTGGGCGAAGGCAACATGCTGTCTCCACAGGAGCGCCTTGAGGTACTCAAGCTGTGCAAGCAGGCGACCGGAACCAAACCGGCCCTCATGACGATCTCCGAAGCCGGCACCCGCGAGGCCGCGGACTTCGCCAAGAAAGCCGCCGCCGCGGGCGCGGACGGGCTGATGATCGTGCCGTCGCCGATCTACTTCAGCGACCGCGACGAGACCCTTGCCAACCTTCGCGCGATCGCCGAAGCGGGCGACCTGCCGGTGATGATCTATTCGAACCGGGTGGGCTACCGCGTCGACGTGACGCCGGAGATGATGGCGGATCTCGCCGACGACAAGCGCTTCGTCGCGATCAAGGAAAGCTGCGACGATATCCGGCGCACCACCGAGGTCATCAACGCCCACGGCGATCGCTATGACGTCTTCACCGGCGTCGACAACCTTGCCTGTGAGGCGCTGATGATGGGCGCCGTCGGATGGATCGCCGGCCTCGTCGTCGCCTTTCCGCGGGAGACCGTGGTCATCTACGAGCTGATCCGGAGGGGCCGCTTCGAGGAGGCGCGCGCGCTCTACCGCTGGTTCCGTCCGCTCTTGGATCTCGACGTTTCGACCTATCTCGTACAGCAGATCAAGCTGGCCGAGGTGGTGGAGATCGGCTCGAACGACCGCGTCCGCGGTCCGCGCCTGCCGCTGCGCGGCGAACACCGCAGCCGTGTCGAGAAGGTCGTGCGCGACGCGATCGAGAACCGCCCCGAACTGCCCGCCCTGTGAGACCGGCCGGCTCTGCCGCTGGCGCTGATGCCGCTTTCAGTACGGAAAAGCACCGCTCCGGGCACCGCCTTTGAATGAGGAAGCTTTGAAATGAAGATCACCGCCATCCGTGCCTGGCAGGTGGACCTGCCCCTGAAAGAGGGGCGCTACAACTGGTCCAACGGCAACTTCGTCGAGGTCTTCGACAGCACTGTCGTCGCCATCGAGACCGACGACGGCGCCACCGGCTATGCCGAGTGCTGCCCGCTCGGCTCGGCCTATCTCCCGGCCTATGCGGCAGGGGTGCGCGCCGGCCTGCGCGAACTGGCACCGCACCTGCTCGGCGCCGACCCGTGCAACCTGGGTGACATCAACCGCCGCATGGATGCGGCGCTGCGCGGCCATGCCTACGCCAAAGCACCGGTCGATATCGCCTGCTGGGATCTGCTCGGCAAGGCCACGGGGCAGCCGGTCTATACCCTCCTGGGCGGGGCCGCGCAGGACGACGTCGCGCTCTACCGCGCCATCTCGCAGGAGAGCCCCGAGGCCATGGCGGCCAAGATCGAGGGCTACCGCGCCGAAGGCTATCGGAAATTCCAGCTCAAGGTGGGCGGCGAAGCGAACGACGACATAGCCCGGATCCGGGCGACGCGGGCGGTGCTGCCCGCCGGAGATATCCTGGTGGCCGATGCCAATACCGGCTGGACCCGGCACGAAGCCGCCCGCGTCGTCGATGCCGTGCGCGACCTCGACGTCTACATCGAGCAGCCCTGCATGACCTATGAGGAGTGCCTTTCCATTCGCCGGCGCACCGCCCGCCCCTTCGTGTTGGACGAGGTCATCGACGACGCCGGCAGCCTGGTGCGGGCGCTCGCCGCCGACGCCATGGACGTCATCAATCTCAAGATCTCCAAGGTCGGCGGCTTGACCCGTGCCCGGCTGATGCGCGACCTCTGCGTGGCCTCCGGCATCCCCATGACCATCGAGGACACCTGGGGCGGCGACATCACCACCGCGGCCATCGCCCACCTGGCGCGCTCGACGCCCGCCGAGTTCTCCTTCTCGGCGACGGACTTCAATTCCTACGGCACGGTCACCATCGCAAAGGGCGCGCCTCAACGCGTCGACGGCCGCATGACGGCGGCTGACCGGCCCGGCCTCGGCATCGATCCGGACTTCGCTGTCCTGGGCAAGCCGGTGCTGGAAGTTCATTGAGGGGGCGGCGATGCGCAGCAGCAAAACCATCCACGTGATCTCGGCCCATGCCGAAGGCGAAGTCGGCGACGTGATCGTGGGCGGCGTAGCGCCGCCGCCGGGTGACACGCTGTGGGAACAGCGCAGCTTCATCGCCCGCGACAATACGCTCAGAAATTTCGTCCTGAACGAGCCGCGCGGCGGTGTCTTCCGCCACGTCAATCTCCTGGTGCCGCCGAAGCGTCCCGAAGCCGCGATGGGCTTCATCATCATGGAACCCGAGGACACGCCGCCGATGTCCGGCTCCAACTCGATCTGCGTCGCGACGGTGTTGCTGGATGGCGGGATCCTGCCGATGGAAGAACCGGTGACCGAGATGGTGTTGGAGGCGCCCGGCGGGCTGGTCCAAGTGCGCGCGGCCTGCCGAAACGGCAAGGCGGAGCATATCACCGTGCGCAACCTCGCCTCCTTCGCGGACCGTCAAGACGCCGCGCTTGAGGTCGACGGGATCGGCACGCTGAAGGTGGACACCGCCTATGGCGGCGACAGCTTCGTCATCGTCGATGCGGCGGCCCTGGGCTTTGCCATCGCCCCGGACGAGGCCCTCGATATGGCCGGTTTAGGCGTCCGCATCACCGACGCGGCCAACGCGCAGCTGGGCTTCAGCCATCCCGAGAATCCCGATTGGGATCACATCTCCTTTTGCCTATTCGCCGGCGCCCTGGAAAAAGTCGAGGAAGGCTACCGGGCCCGCTCCGCCGTGGCGGTCAAGCCCGGCAAGATCGACCGCTCGCCCACCGGAACGGCGGTATCGGCGCGCATGGCGCTGCTGCATGCCCAGGGACGCATGCTGCCGGGGCAAAGCCTGACGGCGACCTCGATCGTCGAATCCCGCTTCACCGGCCGGATCGCGCAAACGGCAACCGTCGGCGGGCGCCCCGCGATCATTCCGGAAATCACCGGCCGCGCGTGGATCACCGGCACCCATCAGCACATGCTGGACCCGGACGATCCCTGGCCGCAGGGCTACCGCGTGAACGATACCTGGTGACAAGGCGGGCAGACCGCTAGCGGTTGCGGATGAAGTCGATGATCTCTTCGGTGACGCCGGGATAGTCCATGATGTTGGTGTGTTGGGCCTCGGGATGCCACAGCGCCCGCTTGGGCTCCGCCGCCGCTTCATAGAGCTTGCGCCCGAAGCGGATCGGCACCACCCGGTCCATCTCGCCGTGCAGGAACAGCACCGGCGCCCGTACCGCGGCGATGCGCGACAGCGAATCCCAGGGATCGCGGATCAACGCCCGCACCGGCAGATACCAGTAGTGGGCGGCCGCCACGTCGGCGATCGAGCTGGGCGGCGCCTCCAGCACCAAGGCCGAGGGCGGGCGCTCGCTGGCCATTTTTACCGCCACCGCGGTGCCCAGCGACTCGCCGAAGTAAACCAGGCGTTCGGGGCCATAGCCCTGCCCGGCCGCCCAGTCGAGCAGCGAGCGGGCATCGGCGCTGAGGCCGTCCTCGCTGGGCTTGCCCGGATTGCCGCTGTAGCCGCGATAGCCGGCGGCCAGCAGGCCGAAGCCCGCGGCCAGGAAGGGGCGCATCTTGGCGACGGCGTTGTTCAGATCGCTGCCGTTGCCGTGGAAGAACACGATGACCGGCTGCGCCGCGTCGGCCGGCGGCCGGTACCAGTGGGTCAGCCTCAGGCCCGGCTCCGGCTCGGTCTGCACGGCGACGAGGCCGGGCAGGCCGTGATCGGCCAGCCGCGGCACCACGGCCGGGGCCGGATAGATGAGGCTGCGCTGGGCCAGGAACATCGCCAGCACGATAAAGGCATAGATGCCGGCAGCGCCCCATAGCCAAGTCATCAGGAACTTCCTCAATTCGCGCCTGTCCAGGAATAACAGAAAACGATTGACGGACCGTAAGCGGGCGGCTTTATGGCCAGTCGTTCGCTCCGGCGGGAAAGTCCGCGCGCTGCGGCGATACCACGCAGAAACGTTGACCGCTGGGCGCCTCCAGCACCCACCAGTCGCGCACCTGCGCCACGCGCCGGGCGCCGAGGCCTTCCAGGCGCTTCACCTCGGCATCGATGTCATCGGTCTCGATGTCCAGGTGAATGCGGCTCGGGTGCTTGACCTTCTGCAGCAGGATCAAGGGCTGGCCTTCGGTTTCCTCCAGATCGAGGTAATTCTCCTCGCCGGCCTCGCTCTTGGGCGGCTTCACGGAAAGGCCGAGCGCGCCGCCCCAGAAGGCGGCATCGCGCGGCAGGTCGTCGGTCTCGCAATCGATGACCAGCGCGGCAAGGCGACTTTTGTGCATGTCGGTTCCTTGGTGGTCGGAGGGCGTCAGCTGACGTAGCTGCGGTCTTCGGCGTCGAGCAGCTTCTTCAAGGCCGCGAAGTGCATGTCGGCGTAGTGCTGCTGTTTGTCAGGGTCTTTGAAGGTGGCGCCGGCGATGTTGTCGCTGATCCGGCGCAAGGGACGGCCGGTCGAATGGGCCAGCACCTGCAGCTGGCAGGCGCGCTCCAGGTAGTAGAGATCCTCGAAGGCGCTGGCGATGTTGGGGCCGACGACGACGACCCCGTGGTTGGCCAGGAACAGCACCTTCTTGTCGCCCAGGGCCCTGGCCATGCGCTCGCCTTCGTCCACTTCTGTCGCAATGCCGTTATAGCCGTCGTCATAGGCGACGTCATTGTAGTAACGCAGGGCATTCTGACTGATCGGCTCCAGCGGTGTGTCCTCCAGCGAGGTCAGCGTCGTCGCATAGGGCATGTGGGTGTGCAGCACGCAGGCCGCGCGCGGATGGTCGCGGTGAATCCGCGAATGGATGCAAAACGCCGTGACCTCCAGTTCCCCCTCGCCTTCGAGAACCTTGCCGTCGTGATCGACCAGCAACAGATCACCGGCGGTCAACTGCGACCAATGCTTGCCGAAAGGATTCACCAGGAAAGCGTCCGGGCGCTCCGCCGGGGCAAAACTGAAATGGTTGCAGATCCCCTCATTGAGATCGAAGCGGGCCGCCAGGCGCAGGGCCGCCGCCAGATCGATGCGCGCCTGGGTCAACGAGTCGTCCATTAACATCACTCCTTCACAAAACCGGCGCCATCTTACCGGCTGTTTGCCCCTTGAGCCTAGCCTCCAGGCAAAAATAACGTCGCCTCCCAGGGTGGCGGTAAACCCTCCGGGTGCTTAGACTGCCGCCCTTCGATGCAATTCTGACGAACAGCAGTTTTTAGGGGAATGCAGATGGACGTGCGCGCGGCGGTGGCATTCGAGGCGGGCAAACCGCTGGAAGTGACGACGGTACAGTTGGAGGGGCCCAAAGCGGGCGAGGTTCTAATTGAAGTCAAGGCGACGGGGATCTGCCACACCGACGCCTTCACTCTCAGCGGCGAGGATCCGGAGGGGCTGTTCCCGGCGATCCTGGGCCACGAGGGCGCCGGCGTCGTGGTCGATACCGGCCCGGGGGTGACCTCGCTGAAAAAAGGCGACCACGTGATCCCGCTCTACACGCCCGAGTGCCGGCAGTGCGGCTACTGCCTCAACCCCAAGACCAACCTCTGCCAGGCGATCCGCGGCACCCAGGGCCAGGGCCTGATGCCGGACGGCTCCAGCCGCTTCTCGATCGACGGCAAGCCGATCCTGCACTACATGGGCTGCTCGACCTTCGCCAACTACACCGTGCTGCCGGAGATCGCGCTGGCCAGGGTGCGCGAGGACGCGCCCTTCGACAAGATCTGCTACATCGGCTGCGGCGTCACCACCGGCGTCGGCGCGGTCGTCAACACCGCCAAGGTGGAACCCGGTTCCAACGTCGTCGTCTTCGGCCTCGGCGGTATCGGCCTCAACGTGATCCAGGGCGCCAGGATGGTCGGCGCCAACAAGATCGTCGGCGTCGATCTCAACCCGGCCAGGAAAGCGCTGGGCGAGAAGTTCGGCATGACCCATTTCGTCAATCCCAAGGACGTGGCCCCGAGTGGCGACGGGGGCGACCTCGTCGCCCACCTGGTGGAACTGACCGGCGGCGGGGCCGACTACTCTTTCGAGTGCATCGGCAACGTGAACACCATGCGCCAGGCGCTGGAGTGCTGCCACAAGGGGTGGGGCGTCTCGGTGATCATCGGCGTCGCCGGCGCCGGCCAGGAAATATCCACCCGGCCCTTCCAGCTGGTCACCGGGCGGGTCTGGAAGGGCACCGCCTTCGGCGGCGCGCGCGGGCGCACCGACGTGCCGCAGATCGTCGATTGGTACATGGACGGCAAGATCAACATTGACGACCTGATTACCCACACCCTGCCCCTCGACGACATCAACAAGGGCTTCGACCTCATGCACGCGGGCACTTCCATCCGCTCGGTGGTGGTGTACTGAGGCCGGACAGCGGTCTCAGGATTTCAGGACGGCGGGAAAAAGCAGTATCATGGCGCGATTCGGGGAACGGACAGTGGGGTTGCCGTTCCCCGGTCTCTCGCGAGATCGCAATGCTAGGGGTGGTTATGGATCTTACGGTCAACAGTCAGCAACGCTGCTTTGAAGGCACACAGGGCTTCTACAGCCATGAGTCGGAGATCTGCGGCGGCACCATGAACTTCGCCGTCTTCCAGCCGCCGCAGGCCAAGGGCGGCGAGACGGTGCCGCTGGTGACCTACCTCTCCGGCCTCACCTGCACCGAGGCGAACTTCACCGAGAAGGCCGGCGCCCAACGCGTGGCCGCGGAACTGGGCATCATGCTGCTGGCCCCGGACACCTCGCCGCGCGGCGCCGGCTACAAGGGCGAGGACGACGACTACGACTTCGGCAGCGGCGCCGGCTTCTACCTCGACGCCACCGAGAAGCCCTGGTCGGCGCGCTACCGCATGTACAGCTACGTGACCAAGGAACTGCCGGCGCTGATCGCCGAACACTTTCCGCTCGATACCGCCCACCAGGGCATCATGGGTCATTCCATGGGCGGGCACGGCGCCTTGACCATCCACCTGAAGAACCCCGGCACCTATAAATCGGTCTCCGCCTTCGCGCCGATCTGCGCGCCGAGCCAATGCCCCTGGGGGCGCAAGGCCTTCAACGGCTACCTCGGCAAGAACGACGAGACCTGGCTCGACTATGACGCCTGCGCCCTGATCCGCCGCCAGCCGTCGGACGCTTTGCTGTTCATCGACCAGGGCGCCGAGGACCCCTTCCTCAGCGAGCAGTTGTTGCCGGACTTGCTGGTCGAGGCCTGCGAGGAGGTCGGTCAGCGCTTCGAGTTGCGCCTGCAGGCCGACTACGACCACAGCTACTATTTCATCCAGACCTTCATCGAGGATCATTTGCGTCACCACGCCAAAGTTCTCCGCGGATGACGCGACGGAGCGGCCATGGACGACGGCGCCAGCCGACAGCCCCCTGAAGCCACTGCCCTGGACATTAGCGGCCTGAAGGCATTGTCGCGGCGCAGCGACGCCAAGGGATCGATACAGCTTGCCACCCACCTCGGCCTGCTGTCCCTGACCGGCGCCCTGGTATTGTGGAGCCGCAGCAGCCCGTGGCTGGCCCCGGCCCTGCTCGGCCACGGCATCGTGCTAATTTTCCTCTTCGCCCCGCTGCACGAGTGCATCCACCGCACCGCGTTCCGCAGCCGCCGGCTGAACGACGCGGTGGCGCTGGTCTGCGGCGCGCTGCTGCTGCTGCCGGCGGAATATTTCCGGGCCTTTCACCTGCGCCATCACCGCTTCACCCAGGACCGGCAGCGCGACCCCGAACTGTCCGGCCGACCACTGCGCAACCATCGGGACTATCTGCTGCACGTCTCCGGCCTGCCCTATTGGCGGGAGCGTTTGTTCACCACTTGCCGTCACGCCCTGGGCCGGGTGACGGAAGATTTCCTTCCCGAACGGCACCGCGCGGCGATCCGGCGCGAGGCGCGCGGCCATCTCGCCGTCTATGCGCTGCTTGCCGCCGGCAGTCTCGCCGTTGGCAGTTCGCTTTTGCTGTGGCTATGGGTTGTGCCGGCACTGCTCGGACAGCCGGCGCTTCGGCTCTTTCTCCTGGCCGAGCACACCGGCTGTCCACAGGTCGACGACATGTTGGCGAACAGCCGCACGACGGTCACCAACCGGGTCGTCGAGAAGCTGTGCTGGCACATGAACCGGCACACGGCGCATCACGCCTACCCAGCGCTGCCGTTCCACGCCCTGGCGCGGGCCGATCGCCAGTTGGCGCCGCACATCAAGGTAAGAACGTCGGGCTATCGCCGCGTGCAATCGGAAATCTGGCGGCGGCTGGCGGCGGCCTGAAACGGCCTTGCCCGAGGCGTCTCCGGGCCCGCCTCCGCTCCCGCACAAACCATCGCACGATGATTCAGCCGCCCGTCTTCGATGGGAGGAGACCCGAAGCGGCGTCTCGAGGGGTGCCGCGAGACGGCATGAGCACTTGTTCAGCAGCCCGCCAGAGAGCTGCCGGATGCCTGGAAATTCCTTCGGGGAAAAGACTAAAACCCGACCGGCGGGTCGGTCGCCAGCGGGATGTAGCTCCAGGGCTCGGCGGTAAGTTCGTTGATCCGGCTGCCAAGCAGGAAAATCGCCCCCCCCAAGAGCACATCCACATGTCGCCCGTCGCTCGACAGCGGCAGCAGCAGACGGTGAGTCTTCCAATGCTCGCGCCCGGCCACCTGCATCATGCCCTCGCGGTAGCGCGGACCGGCACCCTGGGCGACTTCCACATGATGGGCGACTGGAATCGGGGTTCCCGCCGCCTTTTGGATGTCGGCAATCGACTTGCCGCGCAGCGACATGTTGAAGGCATCCTCGACCAGACTGCCGGCCAGACGAAAGACGAAATCTTCCGCGTCGCCAACCACATCGAGCAGGAAAACGTTAGGCAGAAGGTCGGGGATTTCGAGGGGATCGATATCGCGCCGCGACGGGATCGACCCGCTCCGGCACTGCGTCAGCCAGTAGTGGTACAAGCGTTGCAGCTTACTGTCCGGCAGCAGTGCCGGATCGAAAGCCTCTGCCACGGCCAGCCCCCTGATCTACCCCTAAATCGCAGCAAACATACCATATATTGTGTGATTAGCGAGCCATTTCTTAACAGGCCCCGAAAGCAGGGGTTGAGCCGGACCGGAACCCGCTGTCGCTTTGAGCAGGAAAGCCGGCCCCGCCGTCAGGCGGAGGTTCCGGCGATCCGGCGGTGGGCGGTGCCCGGGAGAAACGGTGCTTCGCAGGCTAAAACGCGCTGCCGCGGGAACATGATGGAGACGTGGGTGCCCTGGCCGGTGTTGCTGCTGAGGGTCAGTTCGCCGTCGTGCAGATCCACCAGATGGCGCGTCAGCGGCAGCCCGAGGCCGGTGCCCTCGTACTTCCGGCTCAAGGAAGAGTCGACCTGGCCGAAAGGCGCCATGGCCTTGGCAATGTCGGCTTCGGCAATGCCGATGCCCGTGTCCTCGACATGCAGGACCAGAGCACCCTCTTGATTGATGCTGGAATAGACCAGCACCCGCCCATCCCGGCCGGTAAATTTGACGGCGTTGGTCAGCAGATTCAGGAGGATCTGCTTGACCGCGCGCTGATCGGCCTTGAGGCGCGGCATCTGCGCCGGGAAGCGCTGTTCGAGATGGACTCCCGCCTCCTCCGCGCGGTCGCGCATGATCCGGAAGCAGGCCTTGGTCGCCCGCTCCAGGTCGAGCGGCTCCTCCTGCAGCTCGAACTTGCCGGCCTCGATTTTCGAGAGGTCGAGGATATCGTTGATCAGGCTGAGCAGATGCGTCCCGCTGTCGTGGATATCGATGGCATATTCGCGATAGCGCTGGTTGCCCATCGGGCCGAAGAGCTGATTCTTGATGATCTCGGAAAAACCGATGATCGCATTCAACGGCGTGCGCAGTTCGTGACTGACATTGGCCAGGAAGTCCGACTTCGCGCGGCTCGCCAGCTCCGCTTCTTCCTTGGCGATTCGCAACTGGCGCTCGGCGCTGTAGCTACCGGTTACGTCGTCGTAAGTCGACAGCGAACCGCCACCCGGCATCGGACGGTGCACCACGCTGATCACCCGGCCGTTGGGGAGGAAATCCTGCATTGTGGTCTCTTCCAGGCTGGCCGCCGTCGACTGGCGGCGATGACGCAGCATCCGCGTCTGCTCCGTGGAGAGGTTTTCCAGTTCAGCGGTATGGTCGAGAATCTTGGACAGCTCGGTGCCCGGTTGGGCCATGCCGCCCGGCAGACCGTAGAGGTCCAGAAACCGCTGATTGCAGATGATCATGCGCTGGTTCACATCGAACATGGCAAGACCCTGGGCCATGTTGTCCAGTGCCGCATCCAGCAGCACGTTCTTGTGACGCAGTTCCTCGCCGATGCTGCGCAGTTCGGACTCGCGCCGCCGCAGCTCGGTTATGTTCGTGCTGATCACCACGAAACCGCCGTTGGCGGTACGCCGCTCGGCGACGCGAAACCAGGTGCCGTCGCGCAGCTCGATCTCGAAGGGGCGTCCGGGATTGCGAAAGTGCTGCAACTGCTTGTCGACCCAGTAGTCTGCGTTCTCATTGGCTTCGGGAAATGTGCCCGAGCGCGATGCCGCTGCGATCAACTCCTCGAAGCGCATACCGGGAACCAGCATGTCGCGGACCCCGGCATAGAGATCGCCGTAGCGCCGATTGCACAGCACAAGGCGCTCATTGGCATCGAAGAGAGCAAAACCGCCGGCCAGAGATTCGATGGACTCGCGCAGGCGCTGCTGGGCTGCCGCCGCGGCCAACTCGGAGCGGCGTTCGCGGAAGATGAAGGCAACGAGGACGATGGTCAGGGCCGCCACGGCGATGACGACAAGGATCAGCGCACCGCGAAACCGCTCCAGATCCGTCGCCTCTTCCTGCAACATGGAGAGCGCGCCGGCGTTGGCGTCGCCGAACTGCTTGACGATTTCATGACGTGCCGCCGCGACGCGTTCCGACGCAAGATCGAGAACCACTTCGGAATCCGGCGACAAACCCTGCACACCGTCGCTGAGCCATAGCTTCAGGTCGGCGGTGGCCGGCCGCAGCGCGGCATGCATCGACGCGATGCCGATCTGGTTGCTGAAGGAATAACTCTCCGTCAGTTTTGAAACCCGGCGCTCGACGAGCTCGATCCGATCGATGATGACCTGCCGTCCCTCGGCGCTGGGGCGTCCCCGCGCCTCGCGGATCGCCTGCTGCAGCGCCGCCAGGTCGTCGATCATGAAAACCACTTCACGCTCTTGGCGCAGGACATCGACAGGCAGAACCTGCTTCAGCTTGGTGATGCTGGCTTCCACATAGAGGACGAGAGCCGTCGTGCCGATCAGCACCGCCGCGATGAACGCGGCGGGCCAGCGCGACAGAAGCCTGCGTTTTGAACCGTCCTCTATGGTCATGCCGTCTCACACTGCATCAATTTGCATCCCCGGGGCGTCCCCGGATGCCATCCGCCGGGATTCTCCCATTGCTCTGCCGCCTTGCCAAAACCGCGCAAAGAGGCCATAGACCCAGAGTTAATAGCTCGTCGTACCCTCCTGCCGCCTCAGACAGGTGTTCCCTGCTTTCAGCCGCAGCGAACAAGCGAGGGAACATCAATTATTATATTGTTTTTCAATTGTTTAGCTTGTTCTTCCTTGTCGCGGAAATCTTCGCGCTAACGGTTTATTAATAGGCTCGCGGCGTTAACAATTGGTAAAGACGGCGGCGCCATTGCGGTGCGAAAAATGAGGCAAAGCGCCCGAAAACTGAGGAGAAAACGTTGGATATCAGCAAAATCCCGGTCGGCAAGAATCCCCCTTGGGATTTGAACGCTATTGTTGAAGTTCCCCTGGGCGCACAGCCGGTAAAGTACGAGATGGACAAGGAATCCGGCGCCATCTACGTCGACCGTTTCCTGCATACCTCGATGCAGTATCCGCTGAATTACGGGTTCATTCCGCACACGCTCGCCGACGACGGGGATCCGGTCGACATCCTCATCGCCAGCACCATCCCGGTCATCCCGGGCGCCGTCGTCCGGGTGCGACCGATCGGCGTGCTGATCATGGAAGACGAAGCCGGCGAGGACGAGAAAGTGCTCTCGGTGCCGGTCGACGCACTGCATCCTTACTATGCCAACGTGTCATCCTATCGCGGTCTGCCGCAAATTCTGCTCGACCAGATCGCCCACTTCTTCGCTCACTACAAGGACCTGGAGCCGGCGAAGTGGGTCAAGATCAAACGCTGGGGCGAATCGGACGAAGCCTGCCGCATGATCGAAAAGGCGATCCAAGCCGAGGCCGGCAATTAGAGCCTTTGATAGTTAGATTGAACCATTCTGCCGGAGCGGATTTGTGCCAAGATCCCAGGTGCTTTGGGGGAATTGGCGCGGGGCATAGCGGCGCTATGGCCAAGCCAAAGCCCGAAGGCATTGGCGCAAAGCCGCCCGGCCCTTACGGGTTTTCAAGCGGCGGGCGTCCGCGGCGTCGGCAGGCTTGCCCGATGCGCCGCATCGCCCTTCTCCCGCCTCCTGACGGATCGCCGCGCCGATCGAAAACAGAATTGCTGCAATCTAACTATGAAAGGCTCTAAGGACCCGGTCCATGACTGACAACCTCGCGGCGCTGGATGGCATCGCCCGCTGCTCCCTCGCCCACCTGCCGACTCCTCTGGAGCCGCTTACCCGCTTCAGCGCGGCGCTCCGGGGGCCGCGGCTCCTGGTGAAGCGTGACGACTGCACCGGCCTGGGCCTGGGTGGTAACAAGACCCGCAAGCTGGAGTTTCTCCTGGCCGAGGCACTGGCGCAAGGTGCGGACACGGTGATCACCACCGGCGGCGTTCAGTCCAACCACGTGCGCCAGAGCGCCGCGGCGGCCGCGAAACTCGGTCTCGCCTGCGAACTGGTGCTGACCCGCGTGGTGCCTTGGGGCGGGGCGGATTATGAGCTCTCGGGGAACATTCAACTCGACCGCCTGTTCGGGGCCCGCGTCCACCTGTACGACGCCGGCACCGACCGCACCGCAGCCATGGAGAGCCTGGCCGAGAGTCTGAAGCGCGCCGGCAAGCGGCCCTATCTCATCCCGACCGGCGGCTCCAACGCCGTCGGTGCCCTCGGCTATGCCGCCGCCGCCGGGGAACTCGCCGCGCAGGCCGCCAGCCAGGGCGAAGATATCGCAGCGGTGGTGCATGCCAGCTCCAGCGGCGGCACTCAGGCCGGCCTGACAGCCGGCTTCGCCGCACTGGCGCCCGCCGTCCGGGTCGTCGGCATCGATGTCGATGCCAATCCCCAGGCGGTCGCCGCGGAGGCGACCCGGCTGGCCGGCGAAGTCTGGGAAAAGCTGCGACTGCCGGGCAGCTTCCCGCAAGAGGCGGTGATCCTGGAAGTCGGCTACGCCGGCGAGGCCTATGGCCTGCCGACCGGGACCATGCGTGAAGCGGTCGAGCGCTGCGCCCGCCTGGAAGGCCTGCTGCTCGACCCGGTGTACAGCGGCAAGGCCATGGCCGGGCTCCTGGGACTGATCGAAGCCGGCCGCTTCAGCGCCGGCGAAACGGTGGTCTTCCTCCACACCGGCGGCATCCCCGCCCTGTTCCCTTACCGCTCCGTCTTCGACAACGATGCAGATTAACGTAACGGACCGCGGCCATCTTTGTTAGCTTGCTGAAACTCGGATTGAACGATCGCGAAGAGTGCCGGTATGTCCCGATCCAGCTTCAAGCGAGTGGCGCTGCCACTCACGCTCTGCGCCGCCCTTGCCGCGGCGCCCTCCTACGCCCAGCGGGCCTCGGACCAGGTCACCTACGAAGCCTGGCTGAATGCCATCGCAGACCTGAAAAACGGATCGCCGGAGGCGGTGGAAGCGAAAAGGGAAAAGGTCGAACAGGGCTGTGTGCTCGACCTCTACAGAGAAGACGGCGACCGGCAGATCCGTGAAACCGTCGCCGGCCTGCTGGGCGTCGCCAAGGTGGCGGCCTTTCGGGTGTTCTGCCGCGCGCTCGTGCAGGCCGTGGTCGGCGATCGGCTGACGGCGGCGGATTTTCGGCTCTTCTTAGACGACAGCGACAACTACAAACAGAGCCTGGCCGCCGGCCGCGTGATCCGCGAAGTGTTCTATGCCCACGAAGATTTGCTGCGCAGCGAGGCGCGAGGGGGACCCAGTTGATGACCGTCTTGTCCGGCCGGCCGCGTTCCGGAACCGGCCGCCACGCGCCACGCGCCCTGGCCCTGGCCGGTCTTTTCTCTCTCCTCCTCGCTGCCTGCGCGAGTCAGTCGGAACCCGCAAAGCCGGCGGCGCCGGACGTGAACCTCGGCGACGGCAGTCTCATCGCAGCCATTCTGGCGATGCGCGAAAACCCGCAGATGCGCAGACCGGGAGCAATTCTCTGCGCCGCCGCCCTGCAGGCCGAGAACAACCCGGAGTTCCGTTACGAGGCTTTCTTCGGAGCGCTTTTCAGCGTGCCGGAGGAAGTGGCGGGCCTGACCTTCTGCAAAGCGGTGATCGAGGTGGCGGTGTCCGGTGGAATGACCGACGAAGAACTGATGGCCTTCGACGCGCCCGAGGATATCCGCGACTACACAATATTCGGCAAGCTGCTGAAAGAACTGCTTTACGCTCACGAGCGCCTCAATTCCCAGCAAGTGATGCGCCTGCGCGAGAACCGCTTGGCGGTCTTCTAGCTGGTTGGAGACCGGACTTTTCGTGGCCTCGACCCGCGACCGGCAAAGCTATGATCCTTTCGCTCGGATCAAAGGCAACGCCGAATTCCGCGCGCTCGCGAATCCTGCTAATCTGTCAGCCTCGACCTGCCGAGGCACCTGTTCATTCGAGGAGGACGAAGCTGAATGACGGTGAATAGACAAGGGCTCTACGCCTTTGTGTTTGCGACATTTGCTGTCAGTTGGATCCTAGCACCGTCAGCAGACGCGGCCGAAGTTGGCTCGGCAGAGCAGAAACTGGTGGACACGCTCTCAGCGGTCGAGTTCGGCACACGAGACTCCTCCAGCGCAAGTGGCGCCTGCGTGGGGTACATGGCGGCGATCAGAGACGCGCGGACCATGCGATACACGATGGCAGGCTTGTTGCAGGTCGAACCCGACGACGCAGTCACCGCGACGTGCCAGGCGCTGGTCACGGCCGTCGGCGCCGGAAGATTCTCGGCCTCCGGCTTCCGGGAATTGACCTTGGGAAGCAACCTAGACGCTGTGAGCTACGAGTTCGGCCGCTTCATGCGCGCCGTCTACTTTGCGCACCGCGAGCTGTCCGAGATGAACGAGCCGAATGGCGTCGACCAATGACGCTGGTGACAGCAGGTGGAAACGCGATCGCCGGCCCCCTTGCTAGGGCGTCCTCAGCGTTGCTGTTCGTTCTACTCACTGCTTGCGCTCAGCCCGAGGGTTCTTTGCAGACAACGAACGATCGCCAAGACCGCGAAGCGTCAGGTCTCCAACACGTGCTCGATGATGTGCGCGAAAACCCCGAAAACCAATTCGTTGCCGATGCCTATTGCGAGGTCATCTATGGAAGTGACGCGGCCGACTTTTCACTCGCTCCGCTGATCTCCGGGTTGCTCGCTGTGCCGCAAGAAGATGCCGACGCAGCTTTTTGCCTGGCAATGGTCGAAGCCACCGCTACGGGCGAACTGGGCAGGGTCGACCTCGCTGAATTTCAACGGCGCGACGACCCGGAAACGATGGAGTCCTTCGGCGTGCTGTTTCGCAAGCTGATCTCCGCCCATGAACGCCGCAAGAGGAACGTCGCCGGACAAGCGCCGGAGACGCCAGGTAAAAGCTGATCCGGTGCTGCTCGATCTCCTGACTGGCGTAACTTGGCAGGGTGCCGCCCCGATACTGGCGGTACTGCTGCTCGCCATGGCGACCGACCTGGTCGTCGGCGATCCGAAGTGGCTCTATCGGCTGGTGCCGCATCCGGTGGCGTTGATCGGCGGCGGCATCGCCGTCTTGAGCCGGCGCCTTAACCGCCAGAACCTGCCGCGCGCGCGGCGGATCCTGCTCGGTGCGGTGTGCACGGCCCTCGTCGTCGCCGCTGCCGGCGGCCTCGGCGTCGTGCTGCACGGCCTGCTCGCCGGCCTGCCCTTCGGCTGGATCGTCGAGGGCCTGCTGGCCAGCAGCCTGCTGGCCTTTCGCGGGCTCTACGACGCGGTGCGGGCGGTGGCGCGGGCCCTGGCCGAGAGCCTGGAGGCGGCCAGGTCGGCCGTCGCCCACATCGTCGGCCGCGACCCGGCCAGCCTGGACCTTTTCGGCGTCGCCCGGGCGGCGGCGGAATCCGCCGCCGAGAACTTCTCCGACGGCTTCGTGGCGCCCGTCTTCTGGTTCCTGCTGCTCGGCCTGCCGGGGCTGCTGGCCTATAAGGCGGTGAACACCCTGGACAGCATGATCGGCCACCGCGATGCCCGCTACGAAGCCTTCGGCAAGGTGGCCGCGCGCCTCGACGACGCGGTGAACCACGTTCCAGCCCGCCTCGCGGGGCTGCTGATCGTTCTCGCCGCTCTCTTGTTGCCGGGCGCCAGCGCCGCCGGCGCCTGGCGGGCCATGCGGCGCGATGCGCCCCGGCACCGCTCGCCCAACGCCGGCTGGCAGGAAGCCGCCCTGGCCGGCGCTCTCGGCCTCGCCCTGGCAGGGCCGCGCCACTACGGCGGGCAACCGGTGGAGGATCACTGGATGGGCGACGGCCGCAGCGCCGTGACGGCGGCGGATCTCGCCCGAGTGCTCGATCTCTACCTGGCCGCCGGGGCGCTGCTTTTCGCCGCGGTCATGGCGGCGCTGCTGCTCGCTTGAGGCACCTTGAAGCGCTTTGCGCCGGAATTCCGCCTCACTCGGCGGTCTTCAGCACCAGAGGCAGACCGGCGGCCATGAAAACCACCGACTGGGCGGCCGCCGCCACGGCCTGATTGAGGCGCCCGGCATCGTCGCGAAAACGCCGCGCCAAGGCGTTGTCGGGTACGATGCCAAGGCCGACTTCGTTGGACACGAAGATCACCGGCCCGGCCAGTGCCGGCAGCTCTTCGATAAGTTTTCCACATTCATCTTCCACATTAAGGTCTCTCAGCAAAATATTGGAAAGCCATAATGTAAGGCAATCGACCAAGACGACACCTTGGACCGATGCCGTGTCCTTGAGAGCGCCGACCAGGTCCAGCGGCGCTTCTTCCGTGCGCCAGCGCTCGCCGCGCCGGAGCTGGTGCTCGGCGATGCGCGCCGCCATTTCCGGATCGCCGGCTGTCGCCGTTGCCAGGTAGATGCAGGCGCCCGGCCGGCGCTCGGCCAGCCGCTCGGCGTAGGCGGACTTGCCCGATCGGGCGCCCCCGAGAACCAGGGTGACAGGCGGCAGATTTGAGACGGTCATGGTCTTGCGGCTAGGGCTGGAATTGGCGAGAGTGCTGGCGGTCGCGGCAGTCTGCGGATCCGAGCCCGGCCTGTCCATATCTGCTGGCCAAGAATCGGCTGGACGCAGTAGGTCATAGGGGGTTGAGTGGCCCTCCTCCGGGACGGGCCGGTTGGTGCACGAAATGTCGAAGGACGGGCACGCAAGCCCGGCGAACAGGGGACGTCATATGATGCGTTGTCGCGCAAAGCGAATTATCGACACCGGGGCCACCGGCCCGCGCAGGGAGTCTGCCCGTCGCAGCGGGGCGTGCCAGCGGTTCGCCGCGGCCGCGAGCCTGGCGGTGCTGCTGCCTGCCGCGGCGGCGGCGCAGAACGCCGCGCAGCCGCCGGCCGCAGGCAGCGCCCCCGCCCCCGCCGGGATCACCTTTTTCACCGGCGCCGACTTCACCGGCGCTTCCAAGACCCTGACCCTGTCGCCCGAGCAGCCCTATGCCGCGATTCCCTTCGTCGGCGACGAGCTCAACGAGAAGATCGCCTCGCTGCGCGCCGACC
>JAVJNS010000035.1:0-267018 GCA_040217155.1 Kiloniellaceae bacterium | reverse complement strand
TTAAAGCGCTTTGCGCCCAATTTGAATCAATTCTGTTTTCGAGCGGTGCGGCGATCCGTCAGGAGGCAGGCGAAGCGCGATGCGGCGCATCGGGCAAGCCTGCCGACGCCGCGGGCGCCCGCCGCTCGGAAACCCGCCAGGGCGGCCTTTGGGGGCCGGGCGGCTTTGCGCCAGTACCGGCGGGCTTTGGCTTGACCATAGCGCCGCTATGCCCGGCGCCAAATCCTCTTGGTCCTGACACAAATCCGCTCCGGCAGAATGGTTCAAATCGGGCGCAAAGTGCTTTAGGTAGAGTAATGACTGGATTTTCCGCCCGCCCCGCCGCCGCGGAACGCATCGGCTTCGGCATCGGTTGCGCCCTCGTCGGCCTCTTTGGCATGGCGGTCATGGATACCTGCGCCAAGCTGCTCGGCGCCGGCTACGCCATCAGCCAGGTGGTGCTGGTCCGCAATGCCGTCGGCGCGCTGGCCGTGCTGCTCTTCATCGCCCTCACGCCGGGCGGCTTCGGCCGCCTGCGCCCGCGCCGGCCCGGCCTGCTGCTGCTGCGCGGCGGCGTCAACGTCGGCGCCGCCTATCTGTTCTTCTCCGGCCTGCGCTACCTGCCTCTGGCCGACGCCTTCGCCATCGCCTTCGCCGCGCCGCTGTTCATCACGGCGCTATCGGTGCCGGTGCTGGGCGAGCAGGTCGGCGTGCGCCGCTGGGCCGCGGTCATCGTCGGCTTCCTCGGTGTCCTGGTGGTGGTGCAGCCCGGCAGCGACAGCTTCCAGGTCGCCGCCCTGCTGCCGCTCGGTGCCGCCCTCTCCTATGCCGTGGCCATGCTGGTCGGCCGCAAGCTGACCCGCGAGCTCTCCACCGCCGCCATCATGTTCTGGCCCAGTCTGGCCGCCATCGCTGCCATGGCGGTGCTGATGCCCCTGCAGTGGCAAACCCCGACTCTGCCCGATTCCGGCCTGTTCCTGTTCATGGGCGTGATCGGCACCCTCGGCATGGCGCTGATCACCCAGGGCTACCGCCACGCGCCGGCCGCGGTGATCGCGCCTTTCGACTACTCGGTGCTGCTCTGGGGCGTGATTTTCGGCTGGATTCTGTGGCAGGACATCCCCGGTCCCAACGTATGGCTCGGCGCGACCCTGCTGATCGCCAGCGGCCTCTACATCCTGCACCGCGAGACCCGCAAGCCGGAGATCAAACCGGTGCAGCCGATGCCGGGCCCGATGGGGCCGACAGCTTAGCCTCGCGGCTTCACCGGCCGCATCACTCCAAGGGGTAGACCGCCTCGGGCGAGTAGATCGCGCCCTGGTGGGAGAGGAAGCTGGAGAACAGCGTGAACGCGTTGACCTCGAAGGCCGGGGCGCGAAACAGGGAGCGTTCGGCGAAGTAGTCCATCAGCCGGTCGCCGGGGTGCGACTTGAAACGCGCCAGGGTGACATGCGGTTTGAACCGGCGCTGCTCGGGCGGCAGACCGGCACGCTGCACCGCCTGCTCGACCTTGGCCTGCAGGCGCTCCAGCGTTTCATTAGGCTCGACACCGGCCCAGACCGATCGCAGCCGCCGTCCGTCACCGAACTCCCCGACACCGGCCAGAGTCAGAGAGAAGCGCTTGCAGCGAAGGCCGGAGAGCGCCGCGTCGACGTCTTCGGCTTCGTGGCCGCCGACCTCGCCGATGAACCGCAAGGTGAGATGTAGATTTTCCGGCGCCACCCAGCGCGCGCCCGGCAGGCCGCAGGCCATCGCACCGAGGCAGCCGCGCAGATCGTCGGGCAGGGAGAGAGCTACGAAGAGTCGCATGATCGGAGCGAAGCCTGTTGTACTAGCGCAGGATCTCAGGGGCAGGGATAGGTGTAGACCTTGTGGATCGCCTCGATGGCCTGCAGCGTCTCCTCGTTGAGGCTCACCTTGGCAGCCCCGACATTGGTCTTCAACTGAGCCAGGGAGGTGGCGCCGACAATCGCCGCGGTCACGAAGCGGCGCGACAGCACGAAGGCCAGGGCCAGTTCCGCGGGATCGAGCCCCTGGTCCCTGGCGAGCTGCACATAGGCCGCCGTTGCCGCGTCGGCCTGCGGGCCCTGGTAGCGCGTGTTGTCGGGCCAGAGCGTGCGGCGGGCGCCGGCCGGCCACTGGTCGTTCAGGTACTTGCCGGTCAAGGTGCCGGCGGCCAGGGGCGCATAGGCCAGCAAGCCGACATCCTCCCGGATCGCCACCTCGGCCATCCGTGTCTCGAAGCTGCGATTCAAAAAGCTGTAGGGGTTCTGAATCGAGACCATGCGCGGACCCTTGCCCTGTTCGGCGAGGGCCAGGAAGCGCATCGTACCCCAGGGGTTTTCGTTGGAGACGCCGACCTCGCGCACCTTGCCGGCCTTCACCACGTCGCCCAAAGCGGCCAGGGCCTCGTCGAAGGCGGTCTCCTCCGCGCCCTCCCGGTGGTGATAGCCGAGACTGCCGAAGTCGTTGGTGGCGCGGTCGGGCCAGTGCAGTTGAAAGAGATCGATATAGTCGGTCTTGAGGCGCTTCAGGCTGGTCTCCACCGCCGCCGCGATGTGCTGCTTGTTGAAGCGGGTTTCGCCGCCGCGGATGTAGGGAAAGCGCTTGGCGTTGGGCCCGACGATCTTGGTGGCGATGACCAGCTTGTCGCGGTTGCCGCGCGCTTCCATCCAATTGCCGATGATTTCCTCGGTGCGTCCGTAAGTCTCCGCCTGCGGCGCCACCGGATACATCTCTGCTGTGTCGATGAAGTTCACGCCCTGGTCGACGGCGTAGTCCATCTGCTCAAAGCCGTCGTCCTGGGTGTTCTGTATGCCCCAGGTCATGCTGCCCAGGCAGACGGCGCTGACCTTGATGTCGCTGCGCCCGAGCGGACGGTAATCCATAAGACTTTCCTTCACCTAAGACAGGCCTAGAGGAGCAGCGTGAGCACGCCGGTATAGCCGTAGAGCCGGTTGTTGCAGATCTCGCCGTTGGCGAAGAATCCGGTAAGCGGCATATCGCCGAAGGTGGCGCGAATCAACGCCAACTCCTCGTTGTGCGGGCCGAAGAGATGCCGTCCGCGCGCGACACAGGAAAAATAGAGGGCGCCGCGCGGGGCGCCGCCGGCGCGCTCGCGCAGTTCCTCCAGCATCCGCTTGAGATCGGCGCGCGCGGTCTGGTGATCGCGGCGGCAGAAGCCGAGGCGCGCCCCGGTCTCTACCTCGGCGCCGATCTGCAGCAGGCCGCGCTCCAAATCCAAACCGATGAGGTTGCGCACCAGGTAGTCGCCGGTATCGCTGCCCGGTATCGGCAGGGCCGCGAAGATGTAGCCGCCGATACGCCTCAGATCGCGGGCCAGCAACTCCCCAACGTCCTCGCGCAGCACCTCCAGGGCCGGGCGGCCGTCGAGGCCCCGGATGATTCCGGGCCCCTCGATTTCGGTCACCAGGTGACCCGGACCGATCGGTGTGCAGCCTTGCGAAAGACCGCTGACGACCATCTGCTCGGAACTGAACAGAACGCCCGAGAGGCCGCCGTCGCCAATCGTCCCGGCGCCCTGTGGCGTGGCGGAATTGGGGCCGGCCGCCTGTGGAAAGTCCCCGTTGGACGCCGTCAAACCGCCGATCAGGAAGCAGGAAGCCGCCTCGGCGAGGCCTTCGATGATTTCAATAATCGCCGGATTCCGGGGGTCGCCATGCGCCACGCCGAGGATCGGCCGATGCTGCGCGATCCAGGCGCCATGCGCGCCGTTGAATTCGTCGAAACCGCCGGTCTGCAACGCCCCCCTGATCGGTGCGAAAGCGCGAAAGCCGTCTTCCGGCAAGGCGGCCACCAAAAGAGACAGCGCCGGACGGTCATAAAATTCGACGCCATTGGCCACCACCCCGGCGCCAACGGTGCCGATCCAGCACTCGATACCGCTGCGTTCCCGCAAGAAGGTGACGATGCTGCCGAGGTCCTGAGACAGGACGTCGGTCACATAGATGAAGCCGAGGTTGGCGCCTTCCGGAAACGCGCCGAGCGCCTCGAGACAACTCTTGGCCAGACTGCCCCAAGCGCCGGCAGCCGGCGGCTCGCCGGTTTCGCCAAGCGCCGCATGCGCGGCCTTGTAGCGCCCGGCGCGCAGCGCCCCGCTCTCCACTGGCAGCGCTGTTGTCATTGCCCCTGGCCTCCGGCCTCCAGACGCTCTGCCAGCGACCTGGCTTCAAGCAGGCGCACGACATGCGGTTTGATGCGCTCGACGATCTCGGCCACGCCTTCGGCATTGGGATGAATGCCGTCCGCCTGATTGAGCGCCGGCTCCATGGCGACGCCGTCGAGGAAAAAGGGATAGAACGGCGCCTCGTATTTCTTGGCCAGGCGCGGATAGATCGCGTCAAAGGCCTCGCCGTACTCCCGGCCCAGGTTGGGCGGCGCCAGCATCCCGGCAATCAGCACCGGCAGGCCTTCCGCGGTGAACCGCGCCATGATGGCATCCAGATTGTCGAAGGTAGCTGCGGGGTCGAGTCCGCGCAGACCGTCGTTGGCGCCCAGTTCCAGAAGGACCGCATCGGGATCGTCGGCCAGCGCCCAGTCGAGGCGGGCGAGGCCGCCCGCCGTGGTGTCGCCGGAGTTACCGGCGTTGATCACGGTGACATCCAGGCCCTCGGCGCGCAGCGCCGCTTCCAACTGCTCGGGAAAGGTTTCGCCCGCCGGCAGGCCGTAGCCATGGGTTAAACTGTCGCCATAAGCCATGAGGCGCACGGGCGCCGCCGCCGCCGCCGCCGCCGCCGCCGGCACAGATCCCAGAACGGCAAACAGCATCAACAGCCGGCCAATCGCTCGCAGGCAAAGTATTTGTCTGGATAAACGCATCCGGCAACCTGTTGTGGGTGGCGGCCCCGTCATGGGCCCGAAAGAGGGGAACCCCGTCTTTTCAACAGGTAAGGGCTTGGCGCCGGGGGATCAAGCCGCCCGAATCGGAGCCATTGCCCGGCAGCGCTGCCGCAGGGCCGCCAAAATGGCGCTCAACGCGTTGAAAAGTCCGGCAAACGGGCCATATTCCTTCAAGATCGAACCATAGATGTGACATATGACCTCCAGCGAATCGTCTCCCGCAACGGCGGGGAAGCCCGCCTCCGGTGGCGCCCACTCTCCGAAACCGATCATCTCGCTGGAAGGGGTCGAACTGACTCTGCCCTCCGCGGCCGGTCCGGTGCACATTCTGCGCGGCCTCGACCTGCTGGTCAGCCGCGGCGAAACGGTGAGCGTCGTCGGCCCATCAGGCTCCGGCAAGTCCTCGATGATGATGATCATCGCCGGGCTGGAGCGCGCCAGCGAAGGTACGGTCAGCGTCGGCGGCACCGGATTCGCCGGCCTGGACGAGGACTCCCTGGCCCGCTTCCGCCGCGATTCCGTCGGCATCGTGTTCCAGGACTTCCACCTCGTGCCGACCATGACCGCCCTGGAAAACGTCGCCATCCCGCTGGAGTTCGCCGGCCGTGCCGATGCCTTCGGCCGCGCCGCCGAATGCCTCGAAGCGGTCGGGCTCGGCCATCGCCTGACCCACTACCCGGGCCAGCTTTCCGGCGGTGAGCAGCAGCGCACCGCGCTGGCCCGTGCCTTCGGCCCGGCCCCCGATCTGCTGCTGGCCGATGAGCCCACCGGTAATCTCGATGGCGAAACCGGCCAGCAGATCATCGACCTGCTGTTCGACCTGCAGGCCGAACACGGCACCACCCTGGTACTGATCACCCACGACCCGCAGCTGGCATCGCGCTGTGCCCGTTCGGTGAAGCTGCTCGACGGCCTCATTGTCGACGACGTCGTCAACGGGTCGGGAACCGCCAAGCCGGCGGCCGCCACGGCACTGTGACCGCGCTGGCTCACAGCGGCGGAACGGCGGCGGTCGGCGGGTACAGCCGCGGCTGGCCGCTGGCCTTGCGTCTTGCCCGCCGCGAATTGCGCGGCGGCCTCAAGGGCTTTCGCATTTTCCTCGCCTGCCTGACGCTTGGCGTCACCGCCATCGCCGGGGTCGGATCGGTTTCCGAATCGATGCTGACCGGGCTGCAGCGCGACGGGCGCATCCTGCTGGGCGGCGACATGGAACTGCGCCTCACCCACGTCGCGGCCAGCGCCGAGCAACTGGCTTTCCTGGACTCCCGGGCCGACGTCTCGCGCGTCGCCGAGATGCGCGCCATGGCGCGCGGCCAGGGGGACGACGCCAGACGGGTGCTGGTCGAACTGCGCGCCGTCGACGACCTCTATCCGCTGTTCGGCGCCGCCGAAATCGACGCGGCCGAGGCCCTGCGGGGAGACGGCCTGCAGAGCCTGCTGGCGCGGCGCGACGGCAACTGGGGAGCGGTCATCGATCCTCGGCTGCTGCGCCGCCTGCAGGTGGCGCCGGGCGATCTGGTGCGGGTCGGCGAAATCGACTTTCGCATCACCGGCCTGCTGGAGCGCGAACCGGACCGCACCTCCCGCGCCTTCACCCTCGGTCCCACCTTCATGGTCGCGAGCGCCAGCCTGGCCGACACCGGCCTGGTCCAGCCCGGCAGCCTGATCCAGAACCACTACCGCCTGCGTCTCGATCCCGACGTGACCGCGAAGACCCTGCGCGCCGACCTTGGCGAAACCTTTCCGGAGGCCGGCTGGCGCATCCGCGACACCACCGAGGCGGCGCCGGGCATCGGCCGCTTCATCGATCGCCTCACCCTGTTTCTCACCCTGGTCGGCCTGACCGCCCTGCTGGTCGGCGGCGTCGGTGTCGGCAACGCCGTGCGCAGCTATCTCGACGGCAAGACCGCGACCATCGCCACGCTGAAATGCCTGGGCGCCCCGGGGCGCCTGATCTTTCAGGTCTACATGGCCCAGATCCTGGCGCTGGCGGCGGTCGGCATCGTCATCGGCCTGATCCTCGGCGCCGTGGCCCCCTACGTCGCCGCCGGGCTGATCGGCGACGCTCTGGGCTGGCGCGCCGAACTGGGCCTCTATCCCCTGCCGCTGGCGACCGCCGCGGCTTTCGGCCTGCTGACCGCGATCACCTTCTCGCTCTGGCCGCTGGGCCGCGCCCGCAGCGTGGCGGCCGCCAGCCTGTTCCGCGACCTGATCACCCCGGCGGCGGCGCAGGTGACCCGCAGCACCTTGCTCGGCCTCGTGGTCTTCGGGGGCCTGCTGGCCGCCCTGGCGATCTTTACGGCCGCCGACCGGCGCCTCGCGGTCTACTTCGTGGTCGGCGCCATCGCAGCGCTGCTGCTGTTCCGCCTGGCGGCGTTGGCCATCATGACCCTGGCGCGGCGCCTGCCGCGGCCAAAGCGGCCCGGCCTGCGTCTCGCCGTCACCAACCTCTACCGCCCCGGCGCGCCGACCGGTTCGGTGGTGATGTCGCTCGGCCTCGGCCTCACCGTGCTGGTCGCCATCGCGCTCATCGAAGGCAACCTGTCGCGCCAGGTGCGCCAGAGCCTGCCCGAAGAGGCGCCCGGCTTCTACTTCATCGACATCCAGCCCGATCAGGTGGCCGCCTTCGACGCCCTGGTGGAGAGCTTTCCGGGCGTCACCGAGGTCCAGCAGATGCCGATGCTGCGCGGCCGCATCGCCGCGGTGAACGGCGTGCCGCCGTCAGAACTCGACATTCCCTCCGATGTGCAGTGGGTGTTTCGCGGCGACCGCGGGCTGACCTGGATGCGCGCGCCCCGCGACATCGACAGGATCACGAGCGGCGCGTGGTGGCCGCCCGACTACGCCGGCGCGCCGCTGGTTTCCCTGCACGACGAAGTGGGCGACGCCCTGGGCATCGGCCCCGGCGACACGCTGGCCATCAACATCCTGGGGCGCAACGTCGAGGTGACCATCGCCAACCTGCGCGAGATCGACTGGGCCAGCCTCTCGATGAATTTTGTGATGATTTTTTCACCGGGGCTGCTGGAGCAGGCGCCGCAGAGCCACATCGCCACGGTGAAGGCCGATCCGGAGACCGAGGATTCCCTGGAAATTGCTGTCACAGATAGGTTTATCAACGTTTCTTCAATCCGCGTGAAAGAAGCGCTGGAACAGGTCGGCGACCTGATCGGCCAGATCGCCATCGCGGTGCGCGCCATCGCCGCCGTCGCCCTGGTCGCCGGCGTTCTGGTGCTGGCCGGGGCGGTCGCCGCCGGGCATCACCGGCGGGTCTACGATTCGGTGGTGCTGAAGGTGCTGGGCGCCACCCGGCGCAGCATCGCCCAGGCCTTCCTGCTGGAATACGGCCTGCTCGGGCTGGTGACCGCCGCCATCGCCTCGGCGATCGGCACCTTGGCGGCCTTTCTGGTGCTGACCGAGATCATGCGCGCCGACTTCGTCTTCCTGCCCGAAGCGGTGATCGTCACGGCGCTGCTGGCCACCGCGATCACCGTCGGCTTCGGCTTCGTCGGCACCTGGCGGGCGCTTGGCCAGAAAGCGGCGCCGCTGCTGCGCAACGAATAGCCGCCGGCCGCCCGAGATCCGCCATACCACAGGCAAAGTCTGTTGTTCAGCGGCTTGAATTCTTTACCAAAATTACGCATAGGCCGTGCGAAAATAAGGTTGATTCAATCGCCTTGCCGTCCAATATTAAGGGCGAGATTTCCGGGTTAGCGCGGCCCTTTCTCCGCGCGCATGAATGAAAGGGTGTCTTGATGGCTCTCGGTGACCGCAAATACATGTCACAGACGCAAACCCAAGCAGGCGCTGCGCAGTACGATGAGGGCCTGCGCAAGTACATGCTGGGCGTGTACAATTACATGACCGTGGCGATGGGTATCACGGGCCTCGTCGCCTACCTGACGTCAAACAGCCCGGCGCTGCTGCAGACGATCTACGGCACGCCGCTGCAGTGGGTGGTGATGCTGGCGCCGATCGGCTTCGTGCTGTTCCTGTCGATGCGGGTCAACAAGATGGCGGCGAGCACGGCGCAGATCACGTTCTGGATATTTGCCGCGGTGATGGGCCTGTCGCTGGCTTACATTTTCCTCGCCTACACCGGCGCCTCGGTCGCCAAGGTGTTCTTCATCACCGCCGGCGCCTTCGCGGGATTGAGCCTCGTCGGCTACACCACGAAGAAGGACCTGTCCGGCATGGGCAGTTTCCTGTTCATGGGCCTGATCGGTGTGATTCTGGCTTCCATCGTGAACATCTTCCTCGGCTCGCCGGCGCTGGAGTTCGTGATTTCGGTGGTCGGTGTGCTGGTCTTCGCCGGCCTCACCGCCTACGACACCCAGCAGATCAAGAACATGTACTACGCCGCCGACAGCGGCGAGGTGGTGACCAAGAAGTCGATCATGGGCGCTCTGCGCCTCTACCTCGACTTCCTCAACATGTTCCTCTTCCTGCTGCAGCTCTTCGGCAACCGCAACTAAGCGCCGCCAAAAGCGCACGAAAAGGCAAAGGCCCGGGATCAAGTCCCGGGCCTTTTGCTTGGCGCGCCTTGGCCAGAGGATCAGATACAGCGCCCGCCATCGACCGCCAGGGTCACGCCGGTCAGGAAGGCGGCCTCGTCGGAGGCCAGGAAGGCGGCGGCATGGGCGATGTCCTTGGGTGTGGAGAAGCGGCCCAGGGGAATGGTCGCCTCGAACTTCCTGCGGTTTTCCGGCGTGTCCTTCACGCCCATGAAGGTTTCCATCAGCGCCGTCTCGCCGATCACCGGACAGATCGCATTGACGCGGATGTTGTCGGGCGCCAGTTCGACCGCCATCGATTTGGTCATCACGTTCACCGCGCCCTTGGAAGAGTTGTAGACCGTGAGGCCGGGGCGCGGGCGCAGCGCCGCGGTGGAACTGGTGTTGATGATGCAGCCGCCGCCCTGGGCGCGCAGCAGCGGAATGGCCTCCAGCGCCGCCAGGTAGATGGCCTTCACGTTGACCGCGTAGATCAGGTCGAATTCTTCTTCCGTCACTTCGGTCATCGGCTTGTTGCGGTGGGCGACGCCGGCATTGTTGACCAGCACATCCAGGCGCCCGAAGGTGTCCAGGGCGGCGCGCATCATCGCCGCCACGTCGGCCCGGTCGGTCACGTCGGCGCGCATGCCGGTCGCCGCACCGCCGGCCTGGTCGATCTCGGCGGCGACGGCCTCGGCGGCCTCGCCATTGATGTCGGCGAGCACGACGCGCCCGCCTTCAGCGGCGAACAGCCGGGCGATACCGGCACCGAAGCCGGACCCCGCGCCGGTCACCACCGCAACCTTGCCCTGAAGCCGCATTCTCTTATCCTCTCTAAAGCACGGTCCTGCGGTGCCTGCGCCCAAAGGGCCGCAGCGCTAAAATGGCGCCCCTGACATAGCCGTGCTGGCCGAGCGCGCCGGCCCGTCGATGACTGGAACGGCCCTACAGGAGGTTGTCGCTGAATCCCGGCGGCTTCCAGCCGTCACGCCAAGCCGCCAACGGCACCACATGGGCGGCGCGGCCATTGTGCTCGAACCAGCTGTCCACAGCATAGGGCGTCTTGCCGCGCAACTCGACGATGACGGCGGTCTGGTGCGGCCAGGAGCCGTCGATCAGGAGGCCGCGGCCGGCCCAGCCTTCGATCTTGTGCCACTTGAGATAGCCGGCCCGCGCCAGCAGCGTCAGGTAGATCGAGGTGTTGGTGGTCTCGTCGACACAGTCGAGCTGGCGGTTGCCGCTGACCGCGTTCAGGGTGCCGCCTTCGTCTTCCGAGGTGCCGGTCTTTTTCCCGACGACAATCTCAATGAGGCCGATGGCCGTGGCGATGCGTCCGCGTTCGATCGCCGCGCTGGCGGCCGGTACGGCAAAGAGGTCGGCGACCGGATCCCACTCCAGTTCGGTGATGCCGACCTGCGAACGCAGGCGGCAACCGTGGCCGTGGCAGATACTGAACGAGTCCTGCTTGGCCCCGACGGCCCGCCGGTCAGCCATAAGATCGTCGTAATCGCCGCCCGGCGTACCGCAGGCGGTGAGAAGCGCCAAGAGCGAGAAGGCCAGGAACACTCCCGGCTTTGCGGTTTTGGCTAACATCAATCCGGCTGGCATTTTCCTCGATCCCCCGAAAGCTGGGCGGCTCCCGCTTGCCCCTATAGGCCAGAGCCCAGCGCATTAAAGCACCACCGGGCCCCCCACGCAAAAAAACAGACGCGTTACGTCAATTGCATCGTTGCGGGCAATTCCTGGAACCGGATCAGGCGGTTGTGCTCTACTGTAGCGACCGGGAACGTCAGCCGGAAACATCTCGAAGGGAGGCACCATGCGCTGGACCGAGCGCCGCGAACGCTTTCGCGCCCTTTTCGCCGCAAACCGCTGCGTCCATCCCGGCTCCGTTTTCGATCCGCTGTCGGCGCGCATCGCCGAGGAGGTCGGCTTCGAGGCCGGGATGTTCGCCGGCTCCGTCGCCTCACTGACCGTGCTGGGCGCGCCCGATCTTATCGTCCTGACGCTGAGCGAGTTCGCCGCCCAGGCCTATCGCATCAATCGCGCCGCCGGGTTGCCGCTGATGGTCGACGCCGACCACGGCTACGGCAACGCCCTCAACGTGACACGCACGGTCGAGGAGCTGGAGGCCGCCGGCGTTGCCGGGCTGTCGATCGAGGACACGGTTCTGCCCCAGCCCTTCGGATGCCTCGACAAGACACAGCTCATCTCGCTCAAAGAAGGGGCCGGCAAGATGCGCGCCGCCCTGGCCGGGCGCAGCGACCCCAGGCTGATCATCGCCGGACGCACCTCGGCGGTCGCGGTGACCGGCGTCGACGATGCCGCGAGGCGCATCGCCGCCTACGAGGCCGCCGGGGTCGACGCCATCTTCCTCATCGGGGTGAAGACCAGGGATCAGTTGGAGTCTCTGCGCGCCGCCGTTGACCTGCCGCTCATCCTCGGCGGCGCCGGCCCGGAGATCGTGGACCTGGATTATCTCTCCGGCATGGGGGTCAGGCTCTGCCTGCAGAGCCATGCGCCCTTCATGGCCGCGGTGCAGGCGGTCTACGACACGCTGAAGGCGCTGCGCGAGGGCACGCCGCCCAAAGAACTGGCCGGCATCGCCGCGCCGGAGCTGATGCAGCGCCTGACCGGCGACGATGGCTACAAGGCCCGGATGAAGGACTATCTGGGAGGTGGGTAGGCTGGGGCAGCGGGAATGGTGCCGCCTGGGTGACTTGAACACCCGACCCTCGCATTACGAATGCGATGCTCTACCAGCTGAGCTAAGGCGGCACTGCGGCCGGGCCGTCAAACCATGAAACAACCCGGCGGTTCCTCGCGCGCGGACATTACGGCGAAGCCGTGCCCGACGCAAGGCCCGGCGGCGGCCGCCGGGCGCCCCCTTAGCTAAGGCCTGCGCCTTAAGCCAGGGTTAATAAGCAACCGCCTCGACCGGCAAGAAAAACGGGCGGCCAAGGGGCCAGAGGGGGCTCAGGCGCGCGGCGGCACGTAGCTTTCGACCGCCGAGGCTTCGTCCTCATCGTCCGCTTCGGCGCGGATGCTCTGACCGGCCAGCGGCGCGGCGCCGTCCCCCGCAGCGGCGGTCACCGCAACCGCTTTGGCGGTCGGCCCGGCGGGCTTTACCCGGTCCGGCGGGCCGGGCAGCGGCGCCACCGGCGGCAAACCGGGGGCCGGCGCGGCGGCCGGCGGCGCCGCTTCCTCGGCGACCGGCGCCGTGATCCGCAGCCGCTCGCCGCCGGCGGCGGCGAGGCTGAGGGTGCCGACGTGGCGCGGCACCCGCCAGGTGAGGCTGTCGAAGCTGTGGCAGGCACCGCAATCGGCACTCCAGCGCGTGGTCACGGCGCCGCAGGTACCGCAGACCCAGGTGGGATCGGGCGGCGCCACGGCGGCGCGTTCCAGCCAGCCCCGGGCGGCGACGGCGTCCCGGCGCTCGGCCTCCTCGAGGCGCGCCATCAGCCGGCAAACCTGGGCGCGCGGCGGATCCTCGCCCTCCAGGTCGACCAGTTCGGCCAGATGCCGCCGCGCCTTGCCCCAGAGTTCCGCCTCCAGGTTGGCCTCGGCCAGCGCCAGGTGGCTCTCGCGGTGCTTGGGATTCAGCGCCGCCAGCTTTGCGAAGCGCTTCACCTGTTCCAGCGGCTTGGCCTGCGGCGCCGCGGCGCGGTAGAGCGCCGCCAGTTCGGCACTGGGCGTGCGCGGCCAGGAGCGCTCGACCACCTTGGCGGCTTCGCGGTAGGCCTTGCGCTCCACGGCGAGACGCGCATGCAGCAGCGCGGCCGCCAAGAAGTCGGGAGCGGCCCGGTCGGCCAGGCGCGACTCGGTGAAGGCCTCGTCCTTGCGCCCCTCGGCCAGCAGGCGCTCGGCCTTGGCCAGGGTGATCACCGCGCCCTTGTGCTCGGCGGCGGGCTTGTCCAGAGCCTTGATCTTCACAGCCTGCTTCAAGGCCGCGGCGGCGCCGTCCAGGTCGCCGCTGCGCTCACTCAACTCGAAGAGGTTGGTCACCACCCAAGGCGTCTTCGGCCGCATGGCATGGGCCTGGCGCACATATCCCAGCGCGCGCTGGTCGTCGCCCTCGCGCAGCGCCTGCATCAGAAGTCCGCGCAGGCCGAGGAAACGGGTTTCCGGCTTTTCCAGCATGGCATTGAAATACTTCTCAGCCGCCTTGTCGTCGCCGCCCAACTGCGCGGCCTGGGCGGAGAGCAACAGGGTCAGCGGCGGGTCTTCGAGCAGATCGTCGGCGCGCCGCGCCCAGCGCGCGGCCTCCTGCGCGTCGCCGGCGGCGACCGCCACCATGCCCTGGCTGAGGGCCTTGTAGCCGCGCTTGCGCCTGCTGGAGGACAGGGCCTGGCCGATGCGCCCGGGCGCGCCGATGATGCCGCGAATGATCCGGTAGAGCAGGACGACGGCGATGGAAAAGGCGATCGCGACCAGCACCAGGAAGCTGATCGGCGGCTCCATGCGATAGCCCAGCCACTCGATGGAAACGTAGCCGGGATTTTGCGCCAACCAGAAAGCCGCAACGATGGCGGCGACCGCCAGAACCGCGAAGACAATGACTCTGCGCATGGATCAGCCGCCTGTCATCGCGATGAAGCGCTGCGACATCTGGGCACCGAGCGCGCTGACCGCCCGGTCCGCCGCGAGGCGGGCTTCGGCTTCGGCACGCCAGTTCGCAACGGCCTCGGCGGCGGCACCATCGAGGCTGTCGAGCTCGGCCAGGGCCCCGGCAAGGTCGCCGTCGTTCAGCTTTACCTCGGCCCGCGCGGCAACGGCGGTCGGCGCAGCGCCTTCCACAAGGCCAACCGGGCGCAGGTTCACGGCCTCGGAGATCCGGCGCAGCACGCCGGCAGACCACCCTTCGCCCTCCTCGCCGATTTCGATGGCGGCGATGCGGCGTGCCGAGTCTGGGAAGCTCGCCTGCAGCTCGCGCAGGCTCGGCAGACCCACCGTCGCGCGACGCTCCAGCGGCACGATCAGGGCCCCGATATCGGCATCCTCAGCGGCCAGATTGCGGAGCATCGTAAGCGGCTGGTCGTAGGGGCCGGAACCGCGCAGCGCATCGCGCAGCTGCAGGGTCGCCAAAAGCATCAGGGTTTCGCGGCTGCCCGGCGCGGCGTCGCGCGCCGCCTGGGTGGCGTCCAAGTTCGTTTCAGCCTCGACCAGACGCGCCGCCAGTTCGGACTGGGCCGCCAGCATTTCATCGAGGCGTTTTGCCTCGCTGCTGAGTCGGCTGGTCAATTCCGCCGACGGTGCGCCGGCAATTCCGCGCACCGCCGCGACATCCTGTTCCAGCGCTGCCAAGCGGTCACTGAGCCGGGCCAGTTGGCTGTTCAGGGATTCAAGGGCGGCGCGGGTCTCAGGATCCTGCGCGCCGCCTTGCGACAGCGCCGCCTCAGCGGTCGCCAAGCGCGCATTGAGCGACGAAAGCGCCGCGGAATTGTCCGGCGGCAGAGAGGCCTGCAGATCCGCCAGGCGGCTTTCCATGTCGTTCAACGCGGTGACGACGGCGGCGTTTTCGCCGGCGCCGCCGGACGCAAAGAGCGGCGCCCAGTACGGCTGGGTATAGACCGTGCCGCCGGCGACCACGGCCGCGAGCACAACGCCCAACACCACGCCCGGCAGAATTCCCCTGCTTCCGGAGGGAGTTGGCGGCGACGCCTCCGGCGTGTCGGAATTGGCGCTTGTTTTGCGGACCATGGTCGCGGCCGACGCGGCTGAACCGGGGGGCATCTGCTTGTCCGTGTCCTTCGCGGTTTTCGGCCCGGCGGCCCCGGCGGTTGCGGCCCCGGCGGTTGCGGCCCCTGCCGTTGCGGCCCCTGCCGTTGCGCCCCCTGCCGTTGCGGCCGCCTTGCCCTCTATAACCGGGGGCTGTGCCGCCGCCGCCTCCGCGGGGGCGGAGGCGCGCAGCACCGCTGTGTCGAGTTCAATAGCGTTCTTGCGCGCCGCGTCGCGGATCTGGTCGTGACGGTTGACGGGAATGGCGCCGCGCTCCTTCCAGCCCTGCACCGTCGACACCGCCAGGCCAAGCTGCTTGGCCATCGGACGAATCCCGCCGAAGGCATCGATAATCGCCAGGGCCGGCGCTTCCGCCGCCGTACCTTGTGCCCCGGCACCGTCCTTTTGCGATCCGGCGTGCTTGTCGCCGCCCTGTCCGTCAGATGCTGTCATCGTCCCATCGCGCGAGCGCCCAGTTCCAGTTTTGCCTTCACGGCGGGAAGCCGCAAGGACTTGTACGTTTCATTGTACGCCTCTCGAACGTACGTTGCAGTGCAAAGATCGCGCTGTCCAGGCGTCTTTTCACAGCATGGCATCGAATTCGGCCAGCAGTGCCGTCTGTTCAGGCCGCGCCGCGACCGCGATCCGGCGCCAGCAGAGCCCGGCAATCTGCGCCTCGACCGCCTCGCTGAGGCAGAGGGCCACCACGCGTCGGCACGCCTGGGACAGCCCCGCGGCTTCGATCAGGCGCGCAAAGGCGGCGGCGGTGCGCGGCGAGAAGAATGTCGCGGCATCGATCAGCCCGTTGTCGAAGGCCAGGATGCACCGGTCGGTCAGCGCCGTCGCCGGCACTGCGTCGTAAGTCACCGCCCGCAGCACCGAAAAACCGGCGGCGCCCAGGCTCGCCTGCAGGTTTCCGGCGAGGCTGGAAGCCGCCGGATGCAGCAACGGTCCGGCCGCCGGATCGAGCAGCTCGATCACCCGATCCGCCAGGTCCGCCACATCGCCGGCCGCCGAGACGACCTCGCCGAAGCCGAGGCTGCGCGCCACCGCGGCGCTGGCATCGCCGACCGCGAAAACCGGCAGCCCGCGCCGCCCGTCGACCCGGGCGAAGGCCCGCACCCCGTTGGCGCTGGTTGCCAGCAGGGCCTGGGCGTCCCAATGACCCGGCGGCCAGTCGACATCCTGGCGCAGCGTAATGGTGAGCAGCGGCTCCACAAGCACGTCGTGACCACGGGCCTCGAGCGCCGCGACGAGAGAAACGGCGTCTTCGCGCGGCCGGGTCACGAGAACGCGCATGACGGTTGTCAATGTCCCGTGATGGCCGCGAAAAATTCGGCCCCGCCGACGGCCTTGAGACGCTCGCCCAGCGCCTGTCCCAACTGCCTGCCGTCCCGCGCCGGGCCGGTCAGCTCGGCGGCGTGCACGCGGCTGCCGTCGGGCAGGGCGACCAGGCCACGCAGCCGCAGAACCTTGCCGCCATCGGAGAGCTCCGCCAGACCGGCTATGGGGGTCTTGCAGGAGCCGTCCAGCTCGGCCAGCAGAGCCCGTTCGGCGCCGACCCTCAGGTTGGTCTCGGCGCAGTTTATGGCGTCGAGCAAACCGCGGGTCGCGGCGTCATCGGCGCGGATCTCCAAGCCGATGGCGCCCTGGCCCACCGCCGGCAGCATGATTTCCGGCGCCAGCGCGGCGGTGATCACGTCGGCCTCGCCGAGACGGCGCAGGCCCGCCACCGCCAGCAGTGTGGCATCCACCTCGCCGGCGGCCAGCTTGCGCAGACGTGTCGCCACGTTGCCGCGAAAGGTCACCACCCGGAGATCCGGCCGGGCGGCAAGCACCTGCGCCTGGCGGCGCAGCGAGGCGCTGCCCACGACCGCGCCCCGGGGCAAATCGGCGAGGCTTGGACCGTGCGGCGAGAAATAGGCGTCGCGCGGATCCTCGCGCGGCAGCAGATGCTCGACGACCAAGCCATCGGGCAACCAGGTCGGCACGTCTTTCATGGAGTGCACCGCGGCATCAATCTGCCCGGCCAGGAGCGCCACCTCGAGCTCCTTGGTGAACAGCCCCTTGCCGCCAATTTCCGAGAGGGCGCGGTCCTGCACGCGGTCACCGGTAGTCTTGATGACAACGATGGCAACGGCCCCCTCGGCGGCGAGTTCGCCGTGGGCCTCGCCGAGGCGCCGGCGCACCTCGTCAGCCTGGGCGAGTGCCAGCGGGGAGCCCCGGGTACCGAGGCGCAGGAGGGGTTTTGCGATCATGGGACCAAGAATTAGAGCATGGACCGCCGGAATAAAACCGCTCCCTGGGGCCGCCGCGTCAGAATGGTTCAAACGGCCCGGAAAAGGCTCTATGGTCCGGCGCCATGACAAAGCGCGATGACTTGACCGTTCTCGGCATCGAGACCTCCTGCGACGAAACCGCCGCCGCGGTGGTGACGGCCGCCGGGGAGATCCGCGCCAATCTGGTGCTGTCGCAGATCGACGAGCACAGCCCCTTCGGCGGCGTGGTACCGGAGATCGCCGCACGCAGCCACATGGACCACATCGACCGCCTCGTCGGCGACGCCATGAGCGAGGCCGGTCTGGCTTTCCGGGATCTGGACGGCATCGCCGCCACGGCTGGGCCCGGCCTGATCGGCGGGGTTTTCGTGGGCGTGATGACCGCCAAGGCCATCGCGCTGGCCTGGGACAAACCCTTCCTGGCGGTGAACCACCTGGAGGGCCATGCCCTGACCGCCCGCCTCAGCGACGACCTCGACTTTCCCTACCTGCTGCTGCTGGTCTCCGGCGGCCACTGCCAGCTGCTGGCGGTGGAAGGCGTCGGCCGCTATCGCCGGCTCGGCGGCACCATCGACGATGCGGTGGGTGAAGCCTTCGACAAGACCGCCAAGCTGCTGGGGCTCGGCTTTCCAGGCGGCCCGGCGGTGGAACAGGAAGCCGCCGGCGGCAATCCGGCGGCCTTCGATCTGCCGCGCCCGATGCTGGGCCGCGACGGCCTCGACTTTTCCTTCTCCGGCCTGAAGACGGCGGTACGCCAGGCCGCCGACAAAGCCGGTGTGCTCAATGGCGGAGGCGAGGCGCAAACCCGCGCCGATCTCGCGGCCTCTTTTCAAGCCGCCGTCGGCGACATCCTGGCCGAGCGCTGCGCCAAGGCCCTGGGGGCCTTCGCCGGGGACTACGCGGCAAACGGCCCGCTGGTCGTCGCCGGCGGCGTGGCCGCCAACCGATTTCTGCGCGCCCGACTGGAGCAGGTGGCCGGCGCCGCCGGCAGCCGCCTGGTGGCGCCGCCGATCCAGCTGTGCACCGACAACGCGGCGATGATCGCCTGGGCCGGCGTCGAGCGCCTCGGCCTCGGGCTGACCGACCCGCTGGACTTTGCCGCGCGCCCGCGCTGGCCGCTGGAATCTCTCACGGCCCGTGCCTGAGGCGCTGCACAGCCTTGGCGTGGTCGGCGCCGGCGCCTGGGGGTCGGCCCTGGCCAGCAGCTGCGCCAAGGCCGGGCGCGATGTCGTCCTCTGGGGCCGCGACGGCGCCGTCGTCGAGGCCGTCAACGCAAAGCACGAAAACCCCGGCTACCTGCCCGGCGCGGCCCTGGCGCCTGACGTCCGCGCGACCACCGACCTGGGGCAGCTGGCCGCCGTCCAAGCCTGCCTGCTGGTGGTGCCGGCCCAGGTTCTGCGCGGCGTCGCCGTGGAACTGGCGAAGGTTATCGGCGGCGCTGTGCCGCTGGTGCTCTGCGCCAAGGGGATCGAGGCCGGGAGCGGATTGACGATGACCGAGGTCGCCGCCGAAGCCCTGCCCGGCCGCCCGCTCGCCGTATTGTCCGGCCCGACCTTCGCCGGTGAGGTCGCGCGCGGCCTGCCGACCGCCGTCACTCTGGCCTGCCGCGACAGCGAGCTGGCGGCGCGCCTCGCCGAAGCGCTCGGCAGCCGTAGTTTTCGGCCCTACGTTTCCGACGATCCCCTGGGCGCCGAAATCGGCGGCACGGTGAAGAACGTGCTCGCCATCGCCTGCGGCATCGTCGCCGGGCGGGGCCTCGGCGACAACGCCCGGGCGGCGCTCGTCACCCGCGGCCTGGCGGAGATGACCCGCCTCGCCCTGGCGCGCGGCGCCAGGCTGGAGACGCTGATGGGCCTGTCGGGCCTCGGCGATCTGACGCTGACCTGCACCGCGGTGCAGTCGCGCAACTACAGCCTCGGCCTGGCGCTGGGCGAGGGCCGAAGCCTGGACGACGCCCTGGCCGCCAGCCGCGGCGTGGTCGAGGGCCGCTTTTCGGCCGCCGCCGTCGCCGCCATGGCCGGGCGCGCGGGCGTCGAAATGCCGATCTGCGCGGCGGTCGACGCCGTGGTCAACGGCGGCGCCGACCTCGACGCCACCATCGCCAGCCTGTTGGGCCGGCCTTTCAAGGCCGAGGGCTTTTCGGCATAGTGTCGCGCGTCAAATGCCGGCTGGATGCGGTCAGCCGCTCGACCGAATTACCTTCCACGGAGAGTCACCGATGAACTTCGTTCTGTTTTGCGTCGACAAGGCCGACCACGGCCACGTCCGGGCCGAGAACCGCCCGGCCCATCTCGACTACCTGAAAAGCAACCTGCAGCGCATCGTCATCGCCGGGCCGATGACGACCGAGGACGGTCAGGCGCCGATCGGCAGCGTCATCATCGTCGAGGCCGCGGACCGCGCGGCGGCCGAAGCCTTCGCCGCCGGCGACCCCTACGCCAAGGCCGGCCTGTTCGAGAGCGTGACCGTCAAGCCGTTCAAGAAGGTCCTGCCCTGATGGCCTATTGGCTGATCAAGTCGGAACCGGGCACCTGGTCCTGGGACGACCAGGTGAAGGCTAAAAAGACCGGCTGGGACGGGGTGCGCAACTACCAGGCCTCCAACAACATGAAGGCCATGCAGCTCGGCGACCGCGCCTTCTTCTATCACTCGGTGAATGAAAAGCGGATCGTCGGCATCGTCGAGGTGTCGAAACTCTACCACCCCGATCCGACCGACAAGAGCGGGCGCTTCGGCATGGTCGAGGTGAAAGCCGTGCGGCCGTTCGTCGAGCCGGTGACCCTGGCCGACATCAAGGCCGAGCCGCGCTTGCAGGATCTGGCGCTGGTGCGCCAGTCGCGGCTTTCCGTGCTGCCGGTCGGCCAGCCGGAATGGACGCTGATCTGCAAGATGGGCAAGACCCCCGCCAAGTAAGGAACCATCACGTGAGCTGCAAGTGAGCCATCCTCTCGCCGGAGCGCCGCTGTGCCGCCTCACGGAAATCGAGGACGGCGCGGGCCGCGGCTTCGTGCTGGGCGAGGGCGCGGACGAGGTCGCTCTCTTCGTGGTGCGCGACGGCGCGCGGGCCTTCGCCTACATGAACAGCTGCCCGCACATGGGCACGCCGCTGGACTGGGGCGGCTTCGACGGCACCGGCGGCAGCTTCGTCAGCGCCGACAGCGGCAAAATTCTCTGCGCCACCCACGGCGCCGAGTTCCGTTTCGAGGACGGCTTCTGTGTGGCCGGCCCCTGCCTCGGCGCCAGCCTGCTGCCGGCGCGGCTCAGCCGCGACCCCGACGGGCTGCTCCGCTTCCAGGGCCGCACGGCCCTTCCCGGCGGCGGTTGAACCGAAACGACGGTCTGAGCCGCCACGGGCAAAGCCTTGTTTTCAGGCCGCGTAGCGGAAATAATCGCGGCAAGGTTTCGAGAAAGCGGCAGTAGGGCAGCGCGCCGCCCAACCTAGCTTGCGGTAGGTTCATTTGTTTCTTTGAGGGAGGCCGGTCGAGCGATGTCGGACAATTCAGTTTTTCCCGTACCCGCGGAAACCGCGGAGAACGCCTGGTGCGACGAAGCGGGCTACTTCAAGCTCTACGAGCAGTCCATCGCCGACCCGGAGGCCTTTTGGGGAGAGCACGGCAAGCGCCTGCACTGGTTCAAGCCCTTCGGCCAGGTCAAGGACGTCAACTTCGGCCCGGGCGACGTCAGCATCAAGTGGTTCGCCGACGGCACCACCAACGCCTGCTACAACTGCATCGACCGGCACCTGCCGGCCAAGAAGGACGAGACCGCCATCATCTGGGAGGGCGACAGCCCCTCCGACCACAAGCACATCAGCTACGGCGAACTCTACGAGGAGGTCTGCCGCTTCGCCAACGCCTTGAAGGCGCGCGGCGTGAAGAAAGGCGACCGGGTCACCATCTACATGCCGATGATCCCGGAGGCGGCCTACGCGATGCTGGCCTGCGCGCGCATCGGCGCCGTCCACTCCGTGGTCTTCGGCGGCTTCTCGCCCGACGCCCTGGCGGGGCGCATCATCGACTGCAAGTCCAACTGCGTCATCACCGCCGACGAGGGCCTGCGCGGCGGCCGCAAGGTGCCCCTTAAGGCCAACGCCGACGCGGCGCTGAAGGAATGCCCCGGCGTCGACACGGTTTTCGTGGTGCGCCGCACCGGCGGCAGCATCGAGTGGCGGGACGGCCGCGACGTCTGGTACCACGAGGCCTGCGCGGCCGCCTCCGACGACTGCCCGGCCGAGGAACTGGAGGCGGAGACTCCGCTCTTCATCCTCTACACCTCCGGCTCGACCGGCCAGCCCAAGGGCGTGCTGCACTCGACCGGCGGCTATATGGTCTACGCCTCGATGACCCACCAGTATGTCTTCGACTATCACGACGGTGACGTCTACTGGTGCACCGCCGACGTCGGCTGGGTGACCGGGCACAGCTACATCGTCTACGGCCCGCTGGCCAACGGCGCCACCACGCTGATGTTCGAGGGCGTGCCGAACTATCCCGACGCCTCGCGCTTCTGGCAGGTCTGCGACAAGCACAAGGTGACGATCTTCTACACCGCGCCGACGGCGATCCGCGCCCTGATGCGCGAAGGCGAAGGCCCGGTGAAGAAAACCGACCGCTCCTCCTTGCGGCTGCTCGGCAGCGTCGGCGAACCGATCAATCCGGAAGCCTGGCTGTGGTACCACAACGTGGTCGGCGACGGCCGCTGCCCGATCGTCGATACCTGGTGGCAGACCGAGACCGGCGGCATCCTGATCACGCCGCTGCCCGGCGCCACCCCCTTGAAGCCGGGCTCCGCCACGCGGCCCTTCTTCGGCGTGCGTCCGGTGATCGTCGATGCCGAAGGCAAGCACCTGGAAGGCGCCACCGAGGGCAATCTCTGCATCGCCGATTCCTGGCCCGGCCAGATGCGCACGGTCTACGGCGACCACGAGCGCTTCATCCAGACCTACTTCGCCACCTATCCCGGCAAGTACTTCACCGGCGACGGCTGCCGCCGCGACGCCGACGGCTACTACTGGATCACCGGGCGCGTCGACGACGTGATCAACGTCTCCGGCCACCGCATGGGCACCGCCGAGGTGGAGAGCGCCCTGGTCGCCCACGAGAAGGTCGCCGAGTCCGCCGTGGTCGGCTATCCGCACGATATCAAGGGCCAGGGCATCTACGCCTATGTGACGCTCAACGCCGGCGAGGAGCCCAACGACGACCTGCGCAAGGAACTGGTGCAGTGGGTGCGCAAGGAGATCGGCCCCATCGCCTCGCCGGACCTGATCCAGTGGGCGCCGGGCCTGCCCAAGACCCGCTCCGGCAAGATCATGCGCCGCATCCTGCGCAAGATCGCCGAGAACGACTATTCCAACCTGGGCGACACGTCGACTCTGGCCGACCCCGGTGTGGTCGACGACCTGATCAACAACCGCATGAACCGCGCCTGAACCGTTTCCCGGCAGGCGCTCGTTCGGCAGGAACCGGCCCCGTCGCGGGGCCGGTTTTCTTGACGCCCGCCTAGTTCTCAGCCCCGCGCGCATTTGCTATCTTGGCGATTCTGAGCCAGGGGAAAGCAAGCCACATGACCGCCCGCCTCGGCACTTCGGTTTTGCGGAAAACGCTTCGCACCGCTTTCGCGGTCTTAGGGCTGGGGCTGTCCGCCTGCGCCGCCGATCCCTCGGCGGACGGCGGCGAACGCTTCGTCGTCTTCGCACAGGAAGCGCAGACCATCGACTTGGCCGAGACCGACCTCACCCTGCCGCTGACCAGCCCGTTGGAAATCAGCACGGTGCGCAAGCGTGTCGGCGAGGGCCAGATCTTCGAGAACTACTACAGCTTTCACCAGGTGAAGGGTTACATCCGAACTTCGCGCGTCGCCTTCGGCCACTTCTCCACGAACGTTTCAAACGAGTTGCGCAGGAGCGGCGATTTTCATCGTTTCGCCAGCAACCTCTCGGTGCCGCCGGGCGACAAGCTGGAGGTGGGAAAAGTGAGCCGCTTCGAGAACGGCGATCCGCATACTTTGGGATTCTACACCCTGGCCGCCGGCGCGCCTTACCATCAAGACTGCTTCGTCGCCCGCATCGGCTACCGGCTGGTCGACTACGCCAGCGTCGAGCGCGAGCCGGAGTCCGTCGATACCCTTGTCGAAGTTCTGTTGTGCGGGAAGCTGCCGAAACGGGAAGTGCTGCTGAGCTTCCTGGCGACACTTAAGGCGGTGGAAAACCGCGAGAACTACCGCCGCGAACTCTCCAAGCGCCCCATTGGCACCATCTAACCGCACGTCCTAAAGCGCCCGTCGCAGCGCCACCGCGAGGCGCCGCGCGCCACTCTCGATCTCGTCTTCCGGCACCGCGGCGTAGCCGAGCAACAGCCCCTGGCGGGTCGGCTCATCGACAAAGAAATCGCTGAGCGGCGAGACCGCGATGCCGGCGGCGGCGGCCGCTTCGGCGGCGCCGCGGTCGCCAAGACGCTCGGCCAGCGCCGGTTTCAGCCAGGCCATGAGGTGCAGGCCGGCATCGTCGGGGGCCACCGAGAGATAGTCGCCGAGATGGCGCCGCGCCGCCGCCACCAGGGCCGCCTGGCGCGCCGCGTAGAGGCGCCGCATGCGCCGGACATGGGTGGCGAAATGGCCTTCGTCGATGAAGGCGGCCAGCACCGGCTGGATCACCGCGGTGGGCTGCGCGCCGAGCGCCGAGAGCGCCGCCGTCATGGCATCGATGAGGTTCTCCGGCACCACCAGGTAGCCGATGCGGAGCGAGGGAAACAGCACTTTGGAGAATGAGCCGATGTAGATGACGCGCCCGGCCTCCTCGCGGCCGGCGGCGAGGCCGAGCAGCGAGGCCAGCGGCCGCCCGGCATAGCGGTACTCGCTGTCGTAATCGTCTTCCAGGATCCAGGCGCCGCTCCCTCTGGCCCATTCCAGCAGTTCGAGGCGGCGCGCCAGGCTGAGCGTGGTGCCCAGCGGATAGTGGTGCGAGGGCGTGACGATGGCGGCGCGGGCAGCGGGCGCAAGCCGGCGGCCGGCGGCGACCGAGAGTCCCTCGTCGTCGAGCGGCACCGGCAGCGGCACGGCGCCCGCCGCGATCAGCGGTCCGCGCAGGCCGGAATAGCCCGGCTCCTCGATCCACACGCCGTCGCCCGGCTCCAGCAGCATCTGGATCACCAGGTCGATGGCCTGCTGCGCCCCGGCGGTGATGATGACCTGGCGCCAGTCGCAGTTGAGGCCACGGAAGGTGGTGAGGTAGCGGGCGATGGCGTCGCGCAGGCCGTGGAGACCGGCCGGGGCGCCGAGCCGCAGCAGCGCCGCGGATGGGCGGCGCCACAGGCGGCTGTGCAGCCGCGACCAGACATCGAAGGGAAAGTCGTCGGTCTCCGGAACGCCCGGCGTGAAGGCGCGCTCGTCGCCGTGCTGGCGGCGGCGCAGATCGGCAATCTCCGTGCCGCGCCGGGACAGCCGTGCCGGCGGGGCGGGTTCTGCGGCGGCGACCCGTTCGACCTCATCCCGTGCCAGCCCAAGCAACTCCTCCGGCAACACCCGGCTGACGAAGGTGCCGGAGCCGGCGTGGCCTTCGAGATAGCCCTCGCTCAACAACTGATCGAAGGCCGTCACCACGGTGTTGCGGGAACACCCGAGTTCTCCCGCCAGGGCGCGGCTCGACGGCAGGCGGGTGCCCGGCGCCAGGCCGCCGGCCAGGATGACGCCGCGCACCTGATCGTAGATCTGCCGCTGCAATGATGTCTCGGCGCGGCGGTCCAATGCCAGCCCCAACAGTGGCGTGCGCCGGCGGCCCGGCAGCGAAGCCGGGCCGCTCATGGCGGCGGCCGGTTTCGAGAAGTGGTCCTTAGAAAATTCAAGAAGCGGCCCTTTCTACGAAACCACTATCGCCCTAGCCTGCGATTCGATCCAGCCAAAATCCGGCATTTCGCGAGTTTTTCGGACCAGCCATGAGCATCGACCAGATCGACTTCCCACCCGGCGAACACAGCCGTATCAAGCGGTCCCACGAGCGCGCCCACTACGACCGGGAGACGGTGCACGCCATTCTCGATGCCGGGCTGATGTGCCACGTCGGCTACGTCATCGGCGGCCAGCCCTACGTCACGCCGACCGCCTATTGGCGCCGGGAGGACCGGGTCTACTGGCACGGCTCCTCGGCCAGCAAGATGCTGCGCCACCTGAAGAGCGGACCGCGGGTTTGCTTCACGGTGGCGCTGATGGACGGCTTGGTGCTGGCGCGTTCCGGCTTCCATACCTCGGTCAACTACCGTTCAGTGATGGCCTTCGGCGCGGCCGAACTGGTCGACGATCCTGCCGAAAAACTGACCGCCCTGGAAGACATGATGGGGCGCATCGTGCCCGGCCGCTGGCCCAGCCTGAAACCGCCGACGATGCAGGAACTGAAGGCGACCACGGTGGTCTCGCTGAAGCTGCAGGAGGTCGCGGCGAAGATCCGCAGTGGCCCGCCGATCGACGAGCCGGAGGACTATGCCCTCGACATCTGGGCCGGTGTGGTGCCGATGCAGACGAAGATCGGCACGCCGCAGGATGACCCAGACCTTAAACCGGGCATCGGCCAGCCGGAAAACCTCACCGCCATCCGTATCGGGTAGGCCCGGCGAACGGGAGCCTCCTATGTGATATGCGCGTTTGCCGCCGCGCCCGCAACCGGCTATCAGCGCATATGACCGAGCCAAGCCAGATGACCGCGCCCGCCGGCGGGGCCTCAACCGGACAGCCCAGGGACTTGCGGGGGCTCGGCGCCGCCGCGCTCTTCGTCCTGCTGTGGAGCACAGGTTTCATCGGCGCCAAGCTCGGCGTGCCTCATGCCGATCCGCTGACCTTCCTGGCGCTGCGCTTCGTTTTGGCAACCGTCCTGCTGCTTGCCTTCGCGCTCGCGACGCGCGCGCCCTGGCCGCACGACCCGATGCAGATCCTGCACCTCTGTGTGGCCGGCGTGCTGCTGCACGCGATCTACCTGGGTGGCGTCTACGTCGCCATGTCTCGCGGCATCGAAGCGGGACTCTCGGCCCTCATCGTCAGTACCCAGCCATTGCTGGTGGCGGCCTTTGCCGGCCTGCTGCTGGGTGAGCGGGTGACGCGGCGCCAGTGGCTAGGACTGGCGCTGGCCGTCGTCGGTGTGACCCTGGTGGTGTGGCGCAAGCTGGCAGAAGGCTTCAGCACCCCGGAAGGCATCGCGCTTTGTCTGCTGGGCCTCTGCGGCATCACCGCCGCGACGATCTACCAGAAGCGCTTCTGCGATACCGTTCCCCTGCGCAGCGGCTCGGTGATCCAATACGCCGCTGCCGGCAGCGTCGCCGGCCTCGGCTCGCTGCTGCTCGAGCAGCAGCGGGTCGACTGGACCGGCGAACTGATCTTCGCGCTGGCCTGGCTGGTGCTGCTGCTGTCGGTCGGCGCCGTCAGTCTGCTCTATTGGCTGATTCGCCGCGGCGAGGCCTCGCGCGTTTCCAGCCTGTTCTTCATGGTGCCGCCGGTCACCGCGCTGGTCGCCTGGCCGGTCTTCGGCGAAACCTTGGGGCCGCTCGCCCTCGTCGGCATGGTGGTCACCGTGGCCGGCGTCGCGCTGGTCAATCTGGAAAAGCGGGGCGGCGAGGCCAACCGGCTCAAGGCGCCTACTTAGAAGGCGCCGACCTAGAACGACCCTAAAAGTCGACGCAGATGCCCTTGCGCTCCCAGTCGCCGTAGCGCGTCGGCTCGGGCCCGCTGGGGCCGCCCAGTTCCTTAGGCTGCGCGGCCCCCGAGGACTTGGCAACAGTCCGCCCCTCCTGCCCTGGCGTCGTCGCAGCAGGCCCCGCAGCGGGCGCCGCCTGGGGTTCCTGCAGGGGCGCCACGGCCGCGGCACGCGGCTTGGGCTTTCGGGACGTGAATCTCGCGAACATCCCGCTTTATATGGCACCGCCGGGGCCGCTCGCCAAGTCTTGAAGACGGTGCCCATCCCGCCTACCTGATGGAGGCAAATCTGACAGTAAACTTCAGTGATTCCGCGGATTTCACGACAATGAACAGCCTGCGCACCGGCATCCTGATGGCCGCCATGACCGGCCTCTTCCTGGCCATCGGCTTTTTCATCGGCGGCACCGGCGGCATGGTGATCGCCCTGCTGATCGCCATTGCCATGAACGCCTTTGCCTACTGGAACGCCGACAAGATGGTGCTGCGGATGTACAACGCGCGCCAGGTCGACCGGCGCTCGGCGCCCAGCCTGGTCGGCATCGTCGAGCAGTTGGCCGGCAATGCCGGCCTGCCGATGCCGCGGGTCTACATCATCGACGATGAGCAGCCCAACGCCTTCGCCACCGGGCGGAATCCCGAAAATGCCGCGGTGGCGGCAACCACTGGCCTGTTGAAGCGCCTGACCGCCGAAGAAGTCGCCGGGGTGATGGCGCACGAACTGGCGCATGTGAAGAATCGCGACACCCTGACCATGACCATCACCGCGACCATCGCCGGCGCGGTTTCCATGCTGGCCAACTTCGGCCTGTTCTTCGGCGGCGGACGCAACAACCCGCTCGGTATCGTCGGCGCCATTCTGATCATGATCCTGGCGCCGCTGGCCGCCGCTCTGGTGCAGATGGCGATCTCGCGCACCCGCGAATATGCCGCCGACCGCGCCGGCGCCGAGATCTGCGGGCAGCCGTTGTGGCTGGCCTCGGCCCTGGAAAAGATCGATCGCACGGCGCGCGGCATCGACAACCGCACCGCCGAGAGCAACCCGGCGACGGCCCACATGTTTATCATCAATCCGCTGCACGCCAACCAGATGGACGGCCTTTTCACCACCCACCCGACCACCGAGAACCGCGTTCAGCGGCTGCGCCAACTGGCGGCCGAAATGCGTCAGGCCGGGCAGCCCGACCCACGCCCCTGGGGCTAAACCGCCTTATACACAGGCCGGTGAATCGGCTAACCTGTGCCACTGACAACAGCACAAGGGGGAAAGCCATGGCCGGATCGCCGATCCGATGCGTCGAGGTCGATCATTTTGCGATCCCCCTGGCCGAAGTCCTGAGCGACGCCAAGCACGGCGATCACACGCATTTCGAACTCATCGTTGTCCGTATCGCACTGGCAGACGGGCTTGAGGGCGCGGGTTACTGCTACACCGGCGGGCGCGGCGGCCATGCGATCAAGGCGGTCATCGAACACGATCTGGCGCCGGCCCTGAGCGGCATGGATGCCGCGCCGGTCGAAGAGCTGTTCGACTTCATGAGCGACCTCCTGCATTACGTCGGACGCGGCGGCATTGCCGCTTTCGCCATTTCAGCCGTCGACATCGCGCTCTGGGACCTGCGCGGCAGGCAGCGCGGCCAATCGCTTCTGCAGATGGCCGGAAACGGAAGCACAGAGAACACCGCCAAGGCCTATCGCGGCGGCATCGATCTGAACTTTCCGCTGGAGAAACTGCTGGCCAGCGTCGAGGGCTATCTCGGCGACGGCTTCAATGGCGTGAAGATCAAGGTCGGGCACAGCGACTTGGCGGTCGATGTGGAACGCGTCGCGGCGGTGCGCGGGGTGATCGGCGCGGATGTGAGTTTCATGGTCGACGCCAACTATGCGCTGAGCGTCGAGCAGGCCATCGCCGCGGCGAGGGCTTTCACGCCGTTCGGCCTGCTGTGGTTCGAGGAACCGATCATTCCCGACGACTACCGCGGCTACGCCCGTATTGCCGAGGCCACCGGCATGCCTCTGGCGATGGGCGAAAACCTCCATACCCTGCAGGAGTTCGACCTCGCCTTTGCCGAAAGCCGGCTGTCCTACATTCAGCCGGACGCCGGCAACTGCGGCGGCATCACGGCCTGGCTGCGGGTCGCGGCAAAGGCAAAAGCCGCCGGCATTCCGATCTGTTCGCACGGCATGCAGGAGCTGCACGTCAGCCTTCTGGCCGCACAGGCCGCCCCCGACGATCCGCGGGCCGGCTGGCTGGAAGTGCACAGCTTCCCCATCGACGCCTATACCGCCCGGCCTCTGGTCGTGGAGAACCACCTCGCCGTGGCGCCGGACGTGCCGGGGACCGGCGTGGTCTTCGACGAGGCGAAGCTGAAGCCGCATCGCACGCCCGCCCCGTAATTCGCTTTGCTGTTTCCCGGAAAGTCTTGCAGCGCCGCTGCCTTCGCCTTACAGCCAGGAGCATGAAGGAAAGCCGCAAGGGTTCGGTCCCGCAGAACCTCGACGTGCGCGGGCTGAACGCCCGCAAGACCGCGCTCCACCTGCTACGCGAAGTGCTGGACGACGGACGGCCGCTGGACGAGGCGCTGGCCCGCAACAGCCACTTCGCCAAGCTGGCGCCGCGCGACCGCGCCTTCGCCCGCCTGTTGCTGGCGACCACCCTGCGCCGCCTGGGCCAGATCGACGCCGCCCTCGACCTCTGCCTCGACCGGCCGATCAAGGCCAAGGACATCGTGCTGCGCCACATTCTGCGTCTCGGCGCGGTGCAGCTACTGTTCCTCGAGACCCCGCCTCATGCCGCCGTCAGCACCGCCCTGGACCTGGCCAAGGGGCCGCGTCTGGCGGGGCAGCGCGGCCTGCTGAACGCCGTGCTGCGCCGTCTATCGCGCGAGGGCCAGGCGGCGGTCGCCGAGCAGGACGCCGCGCGCCTCAACACGCCGGACTGGCTGTGGCAGGCGTGGTGCAGCGCCTATGGCGAGGACACCGCCCGTGCCATCGCCGCGGCGCAGTTGGCCGAGCCGCCGCTTGATCTGACCTGCAAGTCCGACGCGAAAGGCTGGGCGCAAAAGTTGGGCGCCGAAGTCCTACCCGGGGGCAGCCTGCGCCTGCCCGCCGGCCAGGGCGATGTCGCGCGCCTGCCGGGCTATGCCGAGGGCGCCTGGTGGGTACAGGACGCGGCGGCAGCCCTGCCCGCGCGCCTGCTCGGCGCGATCGCCGGCAAAACCGTGATCGACCTCTGCGCCGCGCCGGGCGGCAAGACCGCGCAGCTCGCCGCGGGCGGCGCCGAGGTGATCGCCGTGGAACGCGCCGAGGGGCGCCTGAAGCGATTGCGGGAGAATCTGCAGCGGCTCTCCCTGAAGGCGGCGAGCGTGACCGCCGATGCCACCGCCTGGCTGCCGCCGGAGCCTGCCGATGCGGTGCTTCTGGACGCACCCTGCTCCGCCACCGGCACTCTGCGCCGCCACCCGGACATCGCTTGCCTCAAAGGCCCCGGGGAAATCGCCGGCCTGATCGAGGTGCAGGACAGGTTGCTGGCCCAGGCCGCGAAGATGGTGAAGCCGGGCGGCCTGCTGGTCTACGCGGTCTGCTCGCTGCAGCCCGAGGAGGGGCCGCAGCGCATCGCCAAATTTCTGTCCGAAGACCAACCCTTCGAACGTCGGCCGTTGGCCAGGGCGGAACTGCCGGGCCTGGAAGATGCCGTCACGCCCGACGGCGACCTGCGGACCCTGCCCAGCCACCTGCCGGAGCGGGGCGGTCTCGACGGCTTCTACGCCTGCCGCCTGAAGCGCCGCTAACGCGCGTCGCCCACGACACTGGCCGGACGGACGACGACCAGAATTGTGTTGTTGGGGCCGAGATAGGCACGCCCGACCACGGCGTCCTGCAGCGACGGCATCTCCGTCGCCACATCGACACCGACGTCCTGCGCGGTCCGCGCGTCGGCTGTGGGATCGACATTGAAGTTGCCGAGGAAAGCCATGCCTTGAGGCGCGATGGTGTGCAGGAGCAACCGGTTGACAATAGCAATGCCCCCCAAGGTCGCGAGATTGTCGGGCGGAATCTGGTCGATGGTCGGCCGGCCGCGCACCTGATACTCGTTGTCGGTGTTGAAAATGATGACTTTGTAGTCTTCCAGCTTGAGATCGCCCTTCAGCGCGATCACCAGCTTGTCGTCGCCGGCCCGAAATACCGTGCCCACGTCGTTGGCCGGGGTGAAATCGTCGGAGTCGTATGTCTTGTTGAACAGCCCGCTGATGACACCCAGCCCGTCGAGCCCGACCCGGTTCTGGCTGACCACGTCGACACCCAGATTGGCGAAGGTGAGGTAGGTCAGGACCTGGGTCATCATGACGATGGTCGCGACCCGCATCGTGTCTTCGCTGCTGAGCACCAGCGGCACATGGCTAAGAGACTGCGATTCATTGCGCGACTGACCGTCACGGTCTTCCGACTGATCGCGATCCTTTTGCGGCGTGGCCTGAACCCCCGCCGGACCGAATGCGATCATCGCCGCTGTCAACACCGCCACCGCAATGCGTTTTCCAAACATGCTCCATCCTCTTCCCAAAATGCAAAACAGTCCCGCATCGTGGCGCGGCGATGGCCGACCCCCGGGCGACGCCGCCGCACCAGCCAGTGCCAGGACCAACCTGTGCTAGGACTCGTCTCCGGCCACGATCGATGGCCGTATAAACACCATCAGATTTCTTTCCTTCTTGTGCGTCGTGCCTTTAAACAGGGTCCCCAGCAGCGGGACATCGGACATCCAGGGGACCTTGCTTTCCGTCTCCTCTGTCGCGGAGGGGTTCAACCCTGCAAGCATGGTCGTCGTTTCCGGCTGCGCCGCGCCGGTGAGAACTTCGCGCACCGATTCCACATGCCCGAAACTTCCCAGATCCAGGGAATTCACCTCGATCAGACGCGGCTCGACACGGATCTCGAAACGGCCCTTGCCGTTGACCACCGAGACCTTGGTCTTGCCGACGTCGACGTCGTCGCTGACCACCACCGCGAGCGTATTGTCGCCAGCGGTGTAGACGGCGCCCACCCGGGTCTCGTCGGTGAGATCGTCTGCGGTGACCGACGGCCCGAACACCGATCCGAGAAGCGGTATGTCGCTGACATCCGCCTTGTCGAGGCTATCGAAGTCGACCCCGGCATCGGTATTCGCGATGTGGATGAACCGGGATTGAATGATAACGATGCGGTTGATCCGGAGCGTGCCGCCTTCGCCGACCACCGGGATGTGGTTGAGCTGACCAGTTTCGTTGCGTGACTTGCCGTCGCGATCCTCGGATTGGTCGCTGTCCCGCTTTTCATCGGCGGCTCCAGCGCTTCCCGGCGCAAAGAAAAGCACCATCAATACGGCTAAGAAAAACTTTCGCACACCCATGGCCTGACACCCCCGAAGCCCCGCAGGAGCGCAATCATAGCAGAACCTGAGGAAATGCGGGACTTGCGTCGACACAGCCCCTTTTTCGTGCCGCTTGCGGGTCTGAGTTGCCGCGGCCCGGGCTCTCGCTTGCGGGGCGGCAGGCTTGCTGATACCTAGGAGCGGCTCATGCCAAAACCTTGAACCGAAGCGGAACCCGCGCCCCATGCAGCAAGCCGTCCGGATCGCTCCTTCCATCCTGGCCGCCGATTTCGCCCGCCTGGGCGAGGAGGTCCGCGCCGTCGCGGAGGCCGGCGCCGACTACATCCACGTCGACGTCATGGATGGGCATTTCGTGCCCAACATCACCTTGGGGCCCGACATGGTGGCGGCGCTGCGCCCGCACAGCGACAAGGTGTTCGACGTGCACCTGATGATTTCGCCCATCGATCCCTATATCGAGGCCTTCGCCAAGGCCGGCGCCGACATCATCACCGTGCATCCGGAGGCCGGCGCCCACCTGCACCGCACGCTGCAGTTGATCAGGAGCCTCGGCAAGAAGGCCGGCGTATCCCTGAATCCGGCAACGCCGGTCGAGGTGGTCGACCCGGTTCTCGGCGACGTCGACCTGATTCTCTGCATGAGCGTCAATCCCGGATTTGGCGGCCAAAGCTTCATTCCCGGCAGCCTGGCGAAGATCGAGGCGCTGCGCCGCAAGATCGACACCAGCGGCCGCGCCATCGATCTGGAAGTGGACGGCGGCATCAATTTGGAAACCGCCCCGCAGGCCATCGCCGCGGGAGCGGATGTGCTGGTCGCCGGCACCGCCACCTTCAAGGGCGGGCCAGAAGCCTACGCCGGAAATATCCGGCGGCTGCGCGGCGAGGGCTGATGGCGGACGGCAGCCACGCGGAGCGCAACGCGAAGGCTGGCATGACTTCCGGCGACAAGAGCCTGCGCAACGATAGACCAAGACGCCAGCCGGGCCGCAGGGTGCCGCTGGCGGGAGAACTCGAGCGCCTGCGGGCCTGGCGCGCCCTGCCCGGCGATTTGGCATGGGGGCGCCTGGCCTACGCCCTGAAGCGGCCGCTCTTCGCGCTGCCGGCGTTTTCCCGGCTCTGGCGCGGCACGCCGCCGGCAGGTGTGATCCTGACGCCGCCGGACCCCTGGCCCGGCAATGCTCAGCGCGGCGCGGACATCCTCGATGATTGTTTTCATTTTCTCGGCCACAGCCTGACCAAGCCGGCACCGCGCTGGGACCCGGTCGGCGTCGAGCCCGCCTGGCTGCAGGCCCTGCACGGATTCTCCTGGCTGCGCGACCTGCGCGCGGTGGGCGGTGACAACGCCCGGCGCAAGGCGCGCGCCCTGCTGGCCGACTGGATCGAGGCCAACAGCGCCTGGGCGCCCGTTGCCTGGCATCCGGTGGTGACCGCCAACCGCCTGTCCCACTGGTTCAGCCAGTACGAATTCTTCGCCGCCAGCGCCGATGTCGCGTTTCGCCAGGCCATGCTGGCCTCGGCCGCGCGTCAGGCCGGCCACCTGGCGGCCGTGCTGCCGGCCGGGCTTAGCGGCGGCGCACTGGTGGCCGGGGCCAAGGGGCTTTGCATGGCCGGCCTCTGCCTGCCCGGCGGCTCGGATTGGCTGAGTCGCGGGATGACCCTGATGGCCGAGACCCTGGAAGCGCAGATTCTGTCTGACGGCAGTCAGCGTGAGCGCTCGCCCGGCCGTTTGCTGTCGATCCTGCGCGACTGCATCGATCTGCGCGCGGCGCTGCTCGCCGCCGGCAAGGAGGTTCCCAGCGATCTCAACCTCAGAATCGAAGGCCTGGCGGCGATGCTGCGCCTGCTGCTGCACGGCGACGGCGGCCTCGCCCTGTTCAACGGCAGCAATGAAGGCGAGGATCTGCAGATCGGGCTGGTGCTGCAACGCGCCGCGAGCGGCAAGGGCGCGCTGCACAGCGCGCCGGCCGGCGGCTTTCAACGGCTGCAGGCGGGGCGCAGCCTGGTGCTCGTCGACAGCGGCCGGCCGCCGCCGCCGGGCTACGACGCCCTGGCCCACGCCGGCACGCTCAGCTTTGAAATGTCGGTCGGCCGCGAGCGCCTCATCGTCAACTGCGGCGCCCAAAGCGGTGCCGGAAGCGGCGCCGGGGATTGGCGCAAGGCCCAGCGCAGTACCGCGGCCCATTCGACCGCGGTGATCGCCGACACAAATTCGTCGCAACTCTTCGCTGGCGGCGGCTTCGGCCGGCGCCGGGCCGGCGTCACTTGCCGGCGCGATGAAGACGACGGCAGCATCTGGCTGGAAGCGAGCCACGACGGCTATCAGGAGCTCTTCGGCTTGACCCACCATCGCCGGCTCTACCTTTCGGCCAACGGCGAGGACCTGCGCGGCGAGGACAGCTTTGCCCGCGTCCGCGCCGTCGCGCCGCGGCAGAGCAAGGCGCTCGACTTCGCCCTGCGCTTTCACCTGCACCCCGAGGTGCGGGCCATGGCCGCCCAGGACGGCCGCTCGGTCTTCTTGCGCCTGCCCAAGGGCGGCGGCTGGCGCCTGCGCTGTGCCGGCGCCGAACTGGCCTTGGAGCAAAGCATCTATCTGGGCCAACCCGGCCAGGTCCGGCGCAGCCAACAGATCGTTCTCAGCGGCGCTATCGGCGACACCACGACTACCGTGAAATGGGCCCTGCAGCGCATGGAAAGCGCACGCTGAGATGTCATCCTGGGTGCTCAACCCCTGGTATCTGGGCGTCGGTCTCGGCCTCGTGGCCCTGGCGAGCTGGGCAGCCAGCGGCGCAATCCTGCGCTTGCTGATCGCCTGGCGGGTCTACGACCAGCCCAACCATCGCAGCAGTCACGCCGAAGCCAAGCCGCGCGGCGGCGGGCTGGCGGTCGTGGCCGTGGTGCTGGCCGCCTGGGTCACACTTGCCGTATCGACCCCGGCGGCGAGCCCCGCAGTCTGGCAAGTCATCGCCGGGGCGGTAGTTCTGGGGGCGATTTCCTGGGCCGATGATCTGAAGCCGCGCCCGGCCAGTCTGCGTTTCGGGGTGCAGGTCGCCGCCGTCGCCATCGGCCTGTGGAGCCTGGCGCCCTCGATACTGGTGTTCCAGGGCCTGCTGCCGCTGCCGGTCGACCGCCTGCTGACCGCCCTGCTGTGGCTGTGGTTCATCAATCTCTTCAATTTCATGGACGGCATCGATGGCATCACAGCGGTGGAAACCGTCGCCATCGGCGGTGGCCTGGCGGCGGTCTGGGCCCTGGCCGGCCGAGCGCCCGAAGTCAGCTTCGCCGCCGCGGTCCCCGCCGCCGCCGCGCTCGGCTTTCTCTATTGGAACTGGGCGCCCGCGCGCATCTTTCTCGGCGACGTCGGCTCCGTGCCGCTGGGCTATCTGCTTGGCTGGTTGCTGATCGGCGCCGCCGGCAGCGGTTTCTGGGCGGCCGCCCTGATTTTGCCGCTTTATTACCTGACTGACGCAAGCTGGACCTTGGCCAGGCGGCTGATCCGCCGCGAAAAGTTGTGGCTCGCCCATCGCGAACACTTCTACCAGCGCGCGGTGCAGCGCGGTTTCAGTCACGCGGCGGTGGCCAGCCGGATCCTGCTGTGCAACGTCGTTTTGGTAGGATTGGCGCTGCTGGCGGCCGCGGCCCACAGCCGCGGCGGTGGCGTAGCTTCTCCCGTAGATATCATCCGGCTGAGTCTTCTGCTCGCCCTGCTTGCGGTTATCATTCTTCTGTTTATTCTGGCCCGACAAAGGGCCCCGGCCGCGCCACCGCGCCAGAAATGACCGCGCGCCGCCGGTCACCTCGACGGCCTGCGAGCTTAGTGTCCGGATTTTTGCGCTCATGAAGTTGGGTTCTTCCAGATTCCCCCGGCAGATCGTTGCCTTCCTGCACGACCTGTCCATGGCGGCAGCGGCCTTCCTCATCGCTCTGCTGCTGCGCCTCGGCAACGATGCCTGGGCGTCCCTGGTGGCCACTCTCTGGCCGTCGATGTTGCTGTTCATGGCCGTCTGCGGCTTGGTGTTCCTGAGTACCGGCCTCTACCGCGGCGTCTGGCGCTATGCCTCGATGAACGACCTGGTGGCCATCATCAAGGCGGTCAGTCTGTCGCTCGCGGTCTTTCTGCCCGTCACCTTCCTGGTCACGCGCCTCGACAGCCTGCCGCGTTCCTGGTTGGTGATCAGCTGGTTCGTGCTGATCTTCCTGCTCGGCGCGCCGCGCATGCTGTATCGCGTGTTCAAGGATCAGGGCTTCCGCCACCTGCTGGAGCGCGACCGCCACCGTCGTGTGCCGGTCCTTTTGGTCGGCGCCGGCGACGCCGCCGAAACCTTCATCCGCGAGATGGCACGCGACCGGGACGGAGCCTTCGAGATCCTCGGCGTGATCGACGAGAAGGGTACCCGCATCGGGCGCAACATCCACGGCGTCCCGGTGTTCGGCCATCTGCAGGATCTTCCGGAGGTCTTCAAGCGCCTGGCCAGGCGCGAACGCAAGCCGCAGCGCGTGATCCTCACCAAGCCGCTGGAGCGCGACGAGGTGGACTATATCCTCGATCTGGCCGACACGCAGGGCGCCACCGTCGCCCGCCTGCCGCGCCTGACGGACTTCAGCGGCGGTGTCGAGGAACGCCTGCAGATCCGCCCCATCGCCATCGAAGACCTGCTGGGCCGCACGCAAACCAAGCTCGACCGGCCGGCCATGCAGCGGCTGATCGAGGGCCACCGGGTTCTGGTGACCGGCGCCGGCGGATCCATCGGCGCGGAGTTGGCGCGCCAGATCGCCGCCTTCGCGCCGGCACAGCTCAGCCTCTTCGACAGTTCCGAGTTCAATCTCTATTCCATCGACCTGGAACTGGGCGAAGGCTTCGCCGGGCTGCCGCGCGCGGCGCTGATCGGCGACGTCCGCGACCGCCGCCGGGTCGAGCGCCTCTTTGCCGAAACCAGACCCGAGTTGGTGTTCCACGCAGCCGCCCTGAAGCATGTGCCCATGGTCGAATACAATCCGCTCGAGGGTTTGCATACCAACGTGCTGGGCACGCGCAACGTCGCCGATGCCTGCCGCCGCGCGGGCGTGGCGGCCATGGTTCTGGTGTCGACCGACAAAGCGGTCAACCCGCCCAACGTGATGGGCGCCAGCAAGCGCCTGGCCGAGAGCTATTGCCAGGCACTGGATCTGTTGCGCCAGTCGAACGGGCGCCAGCCGGGCGCGAGCGGCACGCGCTTCATTACGGTGCGCTTCGGCAATGTCTTGGGTTCAACCGGCTCGGTGGTGCCGCTGTTCCAGCGACAGCTGGCCGGCGGCGGGCCGCTGACGGTTACCCATCCGGAGATGACGCGCTACTTCATGACCATCCGCGAAGCCGTCGAACTGGTGCTGCAGGCTTCGGCCCTGGGCACCGAGAGTCCGCCGGAAGAAGCCGGGCGGATCTACGTGCTGGATATGGGCGACCCGGTGAAGATCGTCGACCTGGCGCGGCAGATGATCCGCCTCGCCGGCCTGCGTCCCGACAAGGAAGTGGAGATCACTTTCACCGGTCTGCGGCCCGGTGAAAAGCTGCACGAGGAGTTGTTCCATCGCGGCGAGGAGCTGATGCCGACCAGCCACCCCGGCCTCAAGCTGGCGGCCCCCCGCACCGCCGATGCGGAACTGTTGGGGCGCAGTCTCGACGAACTGGCGGCCTTGGTGCAGCAAGGTGAACGCGACAAGGCTTTGCGTCTGCTTCTGCGGCTGGTGCCGGAGTATCGCGGCGTCACGGCCGAGGAACGCAGCGTCATCGCCGGCGCCTGATTTCGATGTCTTCGATGCCCCGGCCCTTGACGCTGAGAGTGGCGCCGCCTACTAAGCCCGCTTCCAAGCCGCATTGTCCCAGATAGCCGTGCCGTCCAATTCGGCTCGGCCCACCGCTACCCAGTGGAGTTGCCCCGTCATGCCAGTCGACGCCCCCATGCCCATCAAGCGCGCGCTCGTCTCGGTTTCCGACAAGTCGGGTCTCGCCGGGTTTGGCCGCTTCCTGGCCGGCCAGGGCGTTGAGATCCTCTCGACCGGCGGCTCGGCCAAAGCCTTGACGCAAGCCGGCATCCCGATCGTCGAAGTCGCTGCCCACACCGGCTTTCCGGAAATCATGGGCGGTCGGGTAAAGACCCTGCATCCCAAGATCCACGGCGGCATCCTGGCCCGGCGTGATGCCACGGACCACGTTGCCGCCATGACCGAGCACGACATCGGCGGCATCGACATGGTGGTGTCCAACCTCTATCCCTTCGAGGCGACACTGGCCTCCGGCGCCGGCTACGATGCCTGCGTCGAGAACATCGATATCGGTGGCCCGGCCATGGTGCGGGCCGCGGCCAAGAACCACGACTTCGTCACCATCGTTACCGATCCCGCCGACTATGCGGCGGTCGAGGCCGAGATGACCGCCAACAAGGGGGCGGTCGGCGCGGCCTTGCGCCGCCGCCTGGCCCGGACCGCCTTCAGCCATACCGCGAGCTATGACTCCGTGATTGCCGATTGGCTGGCGCGAGAGCAGAGCGAGACCTTTCCCGAGCGCCTGGTCTTCGCCGGGCGCCGGAAGCAGGTGCTGCGCTATGGCGAAAATCCGCACCAGGCCGCCGCCGCCTACAGCAGCGGCGGCGCGCGCCCGGGAGTCAACACCGCCACGCAGCTGCAGGGCAAGGAGCTCAGTTACAACAACCTGAACGACACCAACGCCGCCTTCGAGCTGGTCGCCGAGTTCGACGCACCGACGGTCGCCATCATCAAGCATGCCAATCCCTGTGGCGTGGCGAGCCGCAGCAGTTTGCCGGCGGCCTATGCCGAGGCGCTGGCCTGCGATCCGGTCAGCGCCTTCGGCGGTATCATCGCCGTCAATCGCAGCCTCGATGCGGCGACTGCCGAGGAGGTCGCCAAGCTCTTCGCCGAGGTGGTGATCGCCCCGGCGATCGAAGACGATGCCAATGCCGTTTTGGCCACCAAGAAGAACCTGCGCGTGCTGGTGACCGGCGGCTTACCGGACCCTGCCGCAGAAGGTGTCGTCATGACCCCGCTGGCCGGCGGCTTTCTGGCTCAGAGCCGCGACAACGGGCGCGTCGATCCGGCCACCCTGAATGTGGTTACCAAGCGCGCACCCTCCGCGGCGGAACTGGCTGACATGGTTTTTGCCTTCCGCGTCGCCAAGCACGTGAAATCCAATGCCATCGTCTACGCCCGCGAGGGCGCGACGGTCGGCATCGGCGCCGGTCAGATGAGTCGGGTCGACTCCTCACGCATCGCTGCCTGGAAGGCGCGCGAGGCGACGCCCGAAGGCGCGGCGCCGAAAACTCGGGGCGCCGTCGTCGCTTCGGACGCCTTTTTCCCCTTTGCCGACGGCCTGATGGCGGCGGTCGAGGCGGGCGCCACGGCGGTCATCCAACCGGGCGGCTCAATGCGCGACGATGAGGTCATCGCCGCCGCCGACGCGGCCGGCCTCGCCATGGTCTTTACCGGCATGCGCCATTTCCGGCACTAAAGCGCTTTGCGCCCAATTTGACTCTATTCTGTTTTTGAGCGGTGCGGCGATCCGTCAGGAGGCAGGCGCCCCCTGAAGTTCCCCGGGCGATGCGGCGCATCGGGCAAGCCTGCCGACGCAGTGGGCGCCCGCCGCTCGCAAATCCGCTCCGGCAGAATGGTTCAAATTGGGCGCAAAGTGCGTTAAGCCGTTCCTACTCCGCGAACTGCGCGATCAGGAAGTCGACGAAGCTGCGCACCTTGGCGGAGAGGTGGCGCCCCGGCGGATAGACCGCGTGGATGGCGCTGTCCGGCCAGTGGTAGTCCGGCAGCAGCTGGACCAGACGTCCGGCTTTGATATCCGGCCCGATGATCCATAGCGGCAGCAACGCCACGCCGAGGCCGGCCAGGGCCGAGGCGCGCAGCATCATCGGGTTGTTGGTTTCCAGATTGCCCTTCACGGTGACCACGCTTTGGCGCCCCTTGTCGTCGGTCAGGTGCCAGTCGTGGCGCTGGGCGCGGTAGGTGTAGATCAGGCAGTTGTGCTCTGCCAGGTCGGCCGTGCTGGCGGGCGCCGTGCGCCCGGCCAGATAGGACGGGGCGGCGGCCATGACCCGGCGGTTGGCCGCCAGGCGGCGGCCGATGAGGCTGGAGTCCTCCAGGTCGCCGATCCGCAGGGCGAGGTCGAAGCCTTCCTCGATCATGTTTACGAAACGGTCATTGAGATCGATCTCCAGCGTCACCTCCGGATGGCGGTCGAGGTAGCCCGGCAGCGCCGGCAACAGGTGGAGAATGCCAAAGGCGGTCGGCATGGTAACCCTGAGACGCCCGCGCGGAACCGCCTTGAGGCTGGAAACGGCTTCCGCCGCGTCCTCCAGATCGGCCAGGATGCGGCTGGCCCGCTCGTAAAACGCCGCCCCCTCCTCGGTCAAGTTGAGCCGGCGGGTGGTGCGGTTGAACAGCCGCACCGCGAGGCGATCCTCCAACCGGCCGATCTGCTTGCTGACCGCCGAGGGCGTGAGGTCGAGCGCCCGGGCGGCGGCCGAGAAACTGCCTTCCCGCACGGTGCGGACAAAGACCGGAAGCCCTTCGATAGCGTCCATCGCCGCCCTTCTTATCCCACAAGGCACAAATCATATGCCGTATTGCCGAATTATCAATCGAAAGGAACGGTCATAGATTCCTCGTCAAACAAGGTCGCCATTCTTACCAAGCCAGGAGACAGGACATGACCTCCATCGGATATGAAGGCTCGGACCTCACCAGGGCCGACATCGATACGTTCATCAACCGGGGACGGCTGCTGCAGAGCCAAGCCATGCGCGCCGGCCTGCAGCGCGCGTTCCGCTATCTGGTCGGCGGCTGCAGCCTGCGCAGTCTGCGCTTTGCTGGACAGCGTCAGCCCTGCTGCTGAGCGGCGCTCCCGGCGGGCCGCCGCTGCGGGTCTTGCAGCCGCAGCATCAGGGCGAATCCGGCCAGAAAGAACACCAGGATCGTCGCCATGCCGAGACGCTGGCTGTCGGCCCAGACTGTGACCCAACCGACCAGGGCAGGCCCGAGAAAAGCGGTCGCTTTGCCTGACAACGCATAGAGACCGAAGAATTCTGCGCGCAGGTCCGGCGGCGCGATACGCGCCATGAAGGAACGGCTGGCCGTTTGTGCCGGGCCGATGAAGGCGCCGATGCCGCAGCCCAGCACATAGAACCAGACCTGGTCTTCGATAAGCAGAATGGCGCAGCCCAGCAGGGTTAGCGCCGCCAGAGAAAACAGGATGGTGAACTTGGCGCCGACCAAATCGTCGATCCAGGCGAAAGCAAAGGCGCCGAGTCCGGCGGTGACGTTCAGCAGAATGCCGAAAATCAGGATTTCCTGGAACGTCATGCCGAAACTGCCGGCGGCATAGATACCCCCAAAGGCGAAGAGCGTATTCAGGCCGTCGGTGTAGAGCATCCGCGCCAGCAGGAATTGTCCGCTTTGACCGTGGCGCGGCAGTAGCTTCAGAGTGCGCCACAGGCTGCTCAGGCCGTCGCGAACAGCGCTGCCCGGCCGGAAATCCTGCGGTCGCTCGCGGACCACGAGAAACAGCGGCAGGGCAAAGACCGCGAACCACAGACCGACGAAGGGGCCGGTGATGCGCACCTCCTCGACTTGCTGCTTGTCGAGGCCAAAGAGCGGCACCGCCGGCAGGATGAAGAGCAGCAGGCAAAGCGTCAGACAGGCCAAGCCGCCGGCGTACCCGATGCCGCCGGCCCAGCCGGAAAGCCGCCCGAGATGGCTGGGCGGCGCTATCTCGGGCAGCATGGCGTTGTAAAACACCTGGCCGAACTCGAAGGCGGTGTTGCCGACGGCGACCAGCAGCAAAGCCGCAAACATAAAACGCGGATCGGGTTCGATCCACCACAGACCGGTGGCGCTGGCGACGGCCACGGCCGTGAAGACGGCGACCCACGGCCTGCGTCCGCCGCCCTGGTCGGCGATCGCCCCGAAGATCGGCGCCAAGACCGCGAGGGCGAGGCCGGACAGGCTGAGCATCAGCCCCCATTGACCGGTGCCTTCCGCCGGCGAGGTCGCCACACCCTGGGTGAAGTAAGCCGCAAAGACGAAGGTGACGATGACCGTCGGGTAGGATGAGTTCGCCCAATCGTAGAGGCACCAGGCCAGTGCCGGTCCACGCGGACCCTGCCAGGAACGGCGTGGCGGCGGGGCCGTGGCAGCGGACGTCGGATCGGCGGCCATCGATTCTCTCCTCAACGGCCATCACCGGCCATCGATACCGGGACGCCACGCCGCCCGGATTGTCTTGCGGGCTAGCAGCTTTCTCACAGGGGCTCAAGCAGTGTACGCTGAACGATCCGTCATGCGAACAAGAGGGCCTTATGCTGATCGTCACGACCGATGGTATCGAAGGCAGGAGGATCGTGGAGTACTTTGGCATTGCCTCGGGGGACGCCATTGTCGGGGCCAACGTCTTTCGCGACATCTTCGCCCGGGTCCGCGACGTCGTCGGCGGCCGCGCCGGAGGCTACGAAGCGGCCCTGCGCGGCGCCAAGGAGCATGCCATCGCGGATATGATCGGCGAGGCCGAGGCCTTGGGCGCCAATGCCGTTGTCGCGGTCGACCTGGACTACGAAGTGGTCGGCGAGTCCATGCTGATGGTCTCCGCCAACGGCACCGCCGTGCGTATCGAATAGCCCGGCAAGAGAAGGAGCACGAAGTTGCCCGAAATAAGCATCAAGCTGCGCAGCGTTCCGGACACCGCCGCAGCGATCGGCTGGTCCGGTCCGCATAGCCTGACCGTCGACCGCCCACCAGGCGTCGCCCGTGGCGGCGGCCTGGGCTTCAACGGCGGCGAACTGCTGGCCCTGGCCATCGGCGGCTGCTTCTGCAACGACCTGCACTATGTCGCTACGGCCCAGGGAATCGAACTGACCAGCCTGTCGGTGGACGTCACCCTCGAACTCTCCGGTGATCCCCCGTTGGCCACTGCCGCGCGGATGGCGGTCAACGCCACGGCGGCGGAAGCGGAAGCCGACATTCAGGCCGTCATCACCCAGGCGAAGGCGACATCGACCGTCAGCAATTCCCTTGCCCGCGGCCTCGCCGTCGAAGTTGCCAGGGTTTGAACCGCGAGCATAGGTCTTAACCCGCCACCATCGACTTGATCTGCCGGTTGGCCACCGCCAGCATGGCGAAGTCTGGATTGGCCGACGCCTTCAACTCATCCAGCAGCTGCTCGGTTCGGGTCACCAAGGGGGCACGGCCGGCCGACCAGTTGTCGATCACTTTCTGCGTTACCACGGCACCGGCTTTGCTTTTGCCACCGCCGTCGAGCACCCTGGTGGTGAGTTCGCTCTGATGGCCGTAGAAATCGTCGACGATGGCAGAGACCGCGAGCTTGTCCCAGGCGGTATCGGTGGGGAGCGAGCCAGCGGAGCGGCGCAACCAATCGAAGCCGAAGCGCTCGCCGATCGTGAAGTAGGCTTCCGCCACCTTCTCTACCGGCAACTTCAGGGTCGAGGCGATTCGCACCACATCGCAGGCCGGCGCCAACATTGGCAGGCTGGCGATGCGCCGGGCGAGTTGCGGCGGCGCCCCCTGTTCGACGAAGAGTGTGCTGTGCCGGTCGAGCAGTTCGCGGTCGGCCGCGGAGAGCAGGGACTCGATGCGGGCGATCAAGGTGGCCACACCCTCGCCGTAGCGTTCGATCTCTCCGGCGATGTCGAGCGGAATGCCCATTTCGCGCAGGAACCAGACGGTTTCACGCTCGACCAGTCTGCCGCATTCCGCCAGCATGCGTGACTGCAGCAACGCCGGCGCCTTGTTGTCGAGTGCCTCGATCTCCGCCCAGAGATCGCGCATGCCGAAGATCTCGCGGGCGATGATATAGGCCTTCACCACTTCGTCAGGCGGCATGCCGGTTTTCTCACGCACTTCGTGCACGAAATTGATGCCGACCCGGTTGATCAGGTCGTTGCTGACCACAGTGACCACAATCTCGCGCTTCAGCCGATGGCGGCCGATCTGGGTGGCGTAGGGCTCGCGCAGAGGCTTTGGAAAATACTTTGTCAGATCCGCCGCGAAGTAGCCGTCGTCCGGCAGGTCCGAGGCCAGCAGTTCGTCGTAGAGCACCAGCTTGGAATAGGACAGCAGCACGGCAATCTCCGCCCGGGTCAGGCCCTCGCCGCGCTTCATGCGTTCGAGCACTTCTTCATCGTCGGGCAGATACTCGATGCGGCGGTTGAGCTGCCCGTCTTTTTCCAAAGCCCGCATAAAGCGCGCGAAGCGGTCGAGCAGATGGCCGCCAAGCTGATGGGTGACAGAGATCGCCTGGCTTTGCAGATAGTTGTCGCGCAGGCACTGCTCGCCGACTTCGTCGGTCATTTTCTCGAGCAGTTTGTTGCGCTGCTTTCGGGTCATGTTGCCGGCCTGCTCGACATCGCCCAGCAGGATCTTGATGTTGACCTCGTGGTCGGAGCAGTCGACGCCGGCGGAGTTGTCGATGAAGTCGGTGTTGCAGCGCCCGCCCTGTTCGCCGAACTCGATGCGCCCGAGCTGGGTGACGCCGAGATTGGCGCCTTCACCGATCACCTTGGCGCGCAACTGCTTGCCATTGATGCGCAGTGCATCGTTGGCGCGGTCGCCGACATCCAGGTGGCTTTCCTCGGCTGACTTGACGTAGGTCCCGATACCGCCGAACCACAGCAGTTCGACCTCGGCCAGCAGCATTGACTGAATGAGGTCGTTCGGCGTCACGCTGTCCTTGGCGATATCGAAGAGTTGTTTCATCTCCGGCGTCACCTTGATCGACTTGGCGCTGCGCTCGAAGATGCCGCCGCCCTTGGAGATCAGCTCCTGGTTATAGTCGGTCCAGGATGAGCGCGGCAGGGCGAAGAGGCGGTTGCGCTCTTCCCAGGTCCGCGCCGGATCAGGGGCCGGGTCGACGAAGATGTGCATGTGGTTGAAGGCCCCGACCATCAGGATGTGCTTGGACAGCAGCATGCCGTTGCCGAAGACGTCGCCCGACATGTCGCCGCAGCCGATACAGGTGAAGTCCTCTTTTTGGATGTTCTTGCCGAGCTCGCGGAAGTGACGCTTCACGCACTCCCAGGCGCCGCGCGCGGTGATGCCCATTTTCTTGTGGTCGTAGCCCGCCGAACCGCCGGAGGCGAAGGCGTCGTCCAACCAGAATCCGTAGTCCGCCGAGACACCGTTGGCGATGTCCGAAAAAGTGGCCGTGCCCTTGTCGGCGGCGACCACCAGATAGGGATCGTCCTGGTCGTAGCGCACCACCTTCTTCGGCGCCACCAGACGCCCGCGGTTCAGGTTGTCGGTAATGTCGAGCAAGCCGCGGATGAAGGTCTTGTAGCACTCGATGCCGGCGGCGATGAAAGCGTCGCGCCCGTCCTGCGGCGGCGGCGGCCGCTTCATGACGAAACCGCCCTTGGATCCGACCGGTACGATGACCGTGTTCTTGACCTGCTGTGCCTTCACCAGACCCAGCACTTCGGTGCGGAAGTCCTCCGGCCGGTCGGACCAGCGCAGGCCGCCGCGGGCCACCATGCCGAAACGCAGGTGCACCCCTTCCACCGCCGGGCTGTAAACGAAGATTTCGCGCAGCGGCTGCGGCTGCGGCAGTTCCTCGATGGCGCGGGAGTCGAATTTGAATGAACAGTAGACCTTCTCGCCGCCGTCCTCGGCCGGCTGGAAGAAGTTGGTGCGCAAGGTCGAGAGGATCAGATTGAGATAGCGTCTGATGATGCGGTCTTCATCGAGGTTGGAGACCTGTTCCAGACTGGCCTCGATTTCGGCCGCAAGTTTCTTGCTGCGCTTTGCCGCGTCCTTGGCCAGGCGCGGGTCGAAGCGGGCCAGGAAGAGGTCGACCAGCAGGCGCGTGAGTTTGAGGTTTCGCGCCAGCGTGGTTTCCATGTAGGCCTGGCTGAAGGGAATGCGCGCCTGGCGCAGGTACTTGCAATAGGCCCGCAGCACGATGACTTCCCGGGCCGTCAGGCCGGCATGCAGCACCAGCCTGTTGAAGCCGTCATCCTCCATGCGCCGGTGCCAGACACGCGCGAAGGCCTCATGGAAGGCTTCGCGAACGCCGTCCAGATCGATCGCCGCGGCGCCCTCGGCCACCATGCTGAAGTCGTGAATCCAGACTGGGGCCTCACGGCCCGGCAGATCGACGTCGTACGGCACTTCGCCGATCACCTTGAGCCCCATGTTTTCGAGCATCGGCAGAATGTCGGAAAGCGGCACCGGTTCGTCGAGCACGAAGATCTTGAAGTTCAGTTCCTCCGGCGCCGCGCCTTCCGGGCGGTAGAGGTCCATGGACAGGTCGTTGGCGGCAATCGCCTCTTCGATGTGGCCAATGTCCACCACCGCGGTAGTGGCGTCGAAATCGCGCTGGAATGAGGGTGGAAAAGCGCGCTCGTAGCGCCGCAAGGCGCGGATGCCGAACTGCTCTCCGGCCGCCTTGATCAGCGCTTCCTCGAGCAGGTCGGCCCAGGACCGCGCCGCCTCGGCGAGACGCTCCTCCAGCTTCGTCAAGTTGACTTTGGGGATCTTGCCGGGCTTGGTCTTGATGATGACGTGAAGACGCGCCAGAACCTCGTCGCTCATCTGCGCCGAGAAGTTTGCGCAGTGACCGTCATACGCCTCGGAGAGGATGATTTGAATCTGGCGTCGAAGAGCCGTGTCGTAGCGGTCGCGCGGCACGAACACCATGCAGGATACGAAACGCTCAAAAGGATCGTGGCGCGTGAACAGCGCAGTGCGCTGACGCTCCTGCAGATTCAAGATGCCAAGGGTGATCTGGTGCAGTTCGGCGACGGGTATCTGAAACAATTCGTCGCGCGGATAGTTCTCGAGGATGTGCATCAGCGCCTTGCCGTCGTGGCTGCGCGGCGAAAAGCCGGAAAGCTTGAGCACCGCCTCGACCTTCTGGCGCAACAGGGGGATTTCGCTGGGTGAGCGCGAATAAGCCATGGACGTGAAGAGGCCGACGAAAAGACGTTCGCCGGTGACCTTGCCCTTGGCGTCGAAGACCTTCACGGCAATGGTGTCGAGATGCACCGGGCGATGCACGGTAGCGCGGCGGTTTCCCTTGGTAATACGCAGCAGATGAGGCTGGCGCACGAAGTCGCGCACTTCGGCCGGCAGCTTTCCCAGGTTGCGCAGGCCGTCGAAGACGCGCACCTCCGAATCGCGCAGAATACCCATGCTCCGCGTTTTGTGAATCTTGGTGACGGCATTTCCGCCGCTGCCGTGAAAGCTGAACTCGCGGTAGCCGAGATAGGTGAAGTGGTCGTCGTTCATCCACCGCAGGAATTCAAGGCCCTCGGAAATCTCCGCCACCGGCAAGACCGGCGGCTGGGTCTCGAGTTCGGCGATCACCTCGCGGCAGCGCTCGCGCATGGTGGTCCAGTCCTCGACGGCGGCACGGACGTCGCTCAGCACCGCGGCGATGCCCTTGGAGATCTCGGCGAGCTGTTTTTCAGTCTGCTCGCTGATCTGAAACTGCATGACCGACTCGCCGCTCATCTGGCGTGTCCCGGACGTGGACCTGGTCTTTGAATCGGCCAGTTCGAGCAGCTTGCCCTTGTCGTCGCGGCGCAGATTGATGATGGGATGGATCACCAGCCGTACCTCGGCTTCGACCCGGTTGATCTCCGCGGCCACCGAGTCGACCAGAAACGGCATGTCGTCGTTGATGATTTCAACGATGCTGTGCGGCGATTCCCAACCGTCCTTGTCCGGATCGGGGTTGTAGACCCGCAGGCTCGCCTTGCCGGGACGCCGCATCTGCAGGCTGTCCCAAAGCGCCAGTGCCCCTCCGGCAAGGTTGTCCGCGGACTCGCCGCGCAGGTCGTCCGGCGGCACGTTGGCGAAGAACTGCCGCACAAAAACTTCCGCGCGCTTGGCCTTGGCGGCGGTGAGGCGTTTGCCTACCGCCTGGACGATCTGGCCGATGAGTCGGGATCGCGCTTGCGCGCTCTTGTCTGCCATAAAGATTTCCCCCTGCCGCAGCTTCTCTGAAAACCTGCTTAGCCGGTGTTGAGTTTGCTCTGCCACATGACCAGGCCACCGCAGAAAACCGCGGACACGCGAATCTGATCACCTGGATTACACGCTAAACCATTCCGTCGCCGCAAGGTAGGGTTCGCAAGCGATGTCGGAACGCGGCGCGCAGATTACATCGTAACGCAGACTACATAGGAACAATGACGTCATCTGTCTGGATCTGTCTGGCCGACCGCCGACCGGCGGGTGCCGGGCCGGCTGCAGACCGGTGGATGCCTGGCCGACGGGCGCCGGGCCGGCGAGCAGGGTTCATCTCGGCAGCGCAACGGGGCCCGTTTTTCCGGCCGGCGGGCCCACGTGGAAAGCTTGGACGACCGGCCATCCCGGCGCCGGCAAAAGGGCCGCGACGGCAACCGTCGGATGCCGTATGATAGCGCTAGCAGCTTGGCCAATCCTGCGCGAAAGTGGTGCGACGCGGCGCCATCGAGAGGGGCATGCATGGCGCGACGAAAAAAAGGCCGGACAACCATTGCCGATGTGGCGGCGCAAGCGGGCGTCAGCCCGATAACCGTGTCGCGGGCGCTGCGTGAGCCCGCCCGGGTATCGGGCCCGCTGCGCGAGCGCATCGATGCCGCGGTGCGCGATCTCGACTACGTGCCCGACCAGCACGCCCGCGCCCTGGCTTCGGCCCGGACCAACGTGATCGGCGTTCTCGTGCCGTCGCTGACGAATACCGTCTTTGCCGACGTGCTGCGCGGGATCCACGACCGGGCCGAAAAGACCGATCTGCAGGTCCAGTTCGCCAACACGCGCTACTCCCCCATCGAGGAAGAACGCCTGATACGGCTGTTCCTCAGCCAGTCGCCGGCCGGGATGATCGTCGTTGGGATCGACCAGACCGAGGCGGCGGCGCGCCTGCTGCGTAAGGCCGAGCTGCCGATTGTGCAGATCATGGAGCTCGGCCCCGACCCCTTCGACATGATGGTCGGGCTGTCGCAGTTCGACGCCGGGCGGGCCATGACCGAGCACCTGCTGGCGGCCGGCTACCGCCGCATCGGGTTTCTCGCCGCGCGGCTGGACCCGCGCAGCATCCGGCGCATGGCCGGCTACCGCGCGGTCATGGCCGAAGCCGGCCTGGACGACGACGACTTGATTGTCCAGACGACGGCACCGTCTTCGGTTCGCGTCGGCTGCGAGTTGCTAAGCGAGATCATGACCCGCCGGCCCGACATCGATGCGGTGTTCTGCAACAATGACGACATCGCCCTCGGCGCGCTCTTCGAATGCCGGCGTCTCGGCGTAGCGATCCCCGAACAACTCGGCCTCGCGGGATTCAACGACTTCGAGATGATGGCCGCGGCCGAACCGCCGATCAGCAGTGTCGCCACAGAGCGCTATGAGATGGGGGCCACGGCCCTCGACATGATCGCCCGGACCATCGCCGGAGAGCCGCCGGCGCAGAAGGTCGTCGACCTGGGATTCCGCCTCAATCTGCGCGCCAGCACCCGCAACGCGCAGCCCAAGCGCCCCCAGGTAGCCGGCTGAGAGCGCAGCGCGCCCACGGCCCGGCCTTCCCATTTGCGGTCGAGTCTCTATATTTATCACATGACGTCTGATCTTGCTGGACGCTAAGCAAACAGAACAGGTGATTTTCCCGACCATGGACGTCCTCGACGATATTCTCGACACCCTGGATCTGAAGGGCGTCCTCTACTTCCGTACCGACTTTTCCGAACCCTGGTCGGTGACCGTGCCAGAATACAGCCGGGCTGCGCGCTTCCACCTGGTCGTCCAGGGCACCTGCCACGTGGGCTTCGATTCCGGCGCCAAGGCGGCGCTCGGTCCTGGCGACCTGGTGCTGATCCCCTGGGGGCGCAGCCATGTGCTCGCCGACTCCGAGGCGACACGGCCAGCCGACCTGGAAACCGTGATTTCGCAAAGCGGCTATCGCGGCGACGGCGTCCTGGCCCTGGGCAAGGGCGACCCCGAGGCCGCCACCCAGATGATCTGCGGCCACTTGAGCTTCCGCGATGGCGCCGACCATCCGCTGCTGCGCGCCTTGCCGGAGTATATGGTGATCACCGCCGCCATCCGGGCGCGCCAACCCTGGCTCGATGAAATGCTGCGCCTCATCGCGCGCAAGATGTTCGCCGAAGAGATCGGCTCGCCCGCCGCGGTGACCCGGCTGTCGGAGGTCGTATTCATCGAACTGCTGCGTGCCGGGGTCGGCCAGTGCGAAGACTTGAAGCACGTTATCGACGCTTTTCAGGACGGCCAGATCGGCCGGGCGCTGCAGCTGATCCACGAAAAGCCGTCGGACGGCTGGACGGTCGACAGCCTGGCAGGCGCGGTCGGCATGTCGCGCAGCCGCTTTGCCGAACGCTTCCGCGACCTGATCGGCAGCGGTCCGATGGCCTATCTCGCCGACTGGCGTCTGCAGAAGGCCCTGGCGCTGCTCGACCGCTCCCACTTCAGCGTTCAACAGATCGCGCACCGGGCCGGCTACAAGTCGCCGGCCGCCTTCAGCCGCGCCTTCGCCGGCAAGTTCGGCGTCCCCCCCTCCGCCTATCGCCGGCAGACAGCCTAACCACAATAAAGTCTTCTTTTTGCAGATCGTCCCATGCAATCTGCGATTCGTCTCATATTTTTGCCCATATATTGATTGTTCCTCCTGAAGTCGCCAGTTTCGGCCTGTCGGCAACGCACCCCTTGCCCCCGCAAATTGCGAAGACGGCCCGCCCCGCCAAATGCCGACCGGGGAAGCAGTCATGGTCTTCGCGGCAAAAAGGAAACGATCATGTCCCGCAGTCTTACTATTGCCGCCGCCGCCGTCCTCTCAGCCTTCGCCGCCGCCGGCGCCACGGCCGAGGGAACGGGCGGCGCCAAGGCGATGAACGATCTGGAGATCGCTCACACCGCCTACACCGCCGGCAACCTCGACATCCGTTACGCCCACCTGGCCCTGGCGGTGTCGGAAAACCAGACGGTGCGCGATTTCGCCGCCACCATGATCCGCGACCACAGCGCGGTGAACGACGCGGCCGTCGCCCTGATCACCAAGCTGAACGTCACCCCGCAGGACAACGACCTGAGCCGCGCCCTGGTCGCGGGCGCCGTCGAGAAACGCGCCGAACTGGGCGGCCTCGATGGCAAGGCCTTCGACTGCGCCTATGCCGCCAACGAACTGGGCTATCACCAGGTGGTGAACCAGACCGTCGAGCAGAACTTCATCCCGGCGGTCACGGTGCCGGAGCTGAAGGATCTGCTCGGCGACGCGCTGGTCACTTTCAAGGTTCATGAAGGCCATGCCGAAGGCATGGTGAAGTCCTTGAACTGCGGCTGAACCATGTCCCGCTCTGCCCCCAGGGCATGGCTCGCCGTGGCCCTCGCCGGCTGGCTCTTGGGCGGACCCTCGGGTTCCGCCCAGGCCGCCGGCGACGCCGCCGGACCGGCCGTTCATCGTGTGGTGATCGACCGCTTCGCGTTTGAACCGCAACGGCTTGAGCTGCGGCCCGGCGACATCGTCGAGTGGATCAACAGGGACCTCGCCCCCCATACCGCCAGCGCCGAAAGCGGCGACTGGGACAGCGGCGAACTGTCCCGCGGCGGGGTTTTCCGCCAGCGCTTCAGCGCCGAGGGAACGGCCCTCTACTTCTGCGCTTTTCATCCTCACATGCGCGGCGAAATCACCGTCGCCGCGCCTTGACCCGAACAACACCAGCCAATCAGAGGAACGGACCAATGAGTCTCTTCGACCATGCCAGCGTCGGTGTGCCCGACATCGCCGAAGCGCGCAAATTCTACGACCCGCTGATGCGGACCCTCGGTGCCACCTGTCTGGCGGCGACCGACCGCCTTGCCGCCTATGGCCGCGAGGTGCCGCAGTTCGTCATCATTCTGCCTTTCGATAAGAATCCAGCGACGGCCGGCAACGGCACACACCTCTGCTTTGCCGCCCCCAGCCGCGCCGCGGTCGATGACTTCGCCAAGTCGGCCCTGGCGGGTGGCGGCCGCGACGAAGGCGCGCCGGGCGAGCGCCCCGACTATCCGAAGCCCGGGGTTTATGCGGCCTTCGTACGCGATCCCTATGGCAACAAGCTGGAGGCCATCCACGGCGGATTCACCGCCTAGCAGGCTGCTGAAAAACTATTTTAGGCTCGAATTTGCGCAATCATGATTCGCAATCATGCCAATTGCGATTCGATTCCGTCCGTTCCGGGTCGTGTTAGATTCTTTTCTTGCACGACCGCCTTCGTCCGGCGACTTTTTCAGCAACCTGCTAGAGCGACGGGAGATGGCGCTAGAAGGTCTCGACCCAGGGGCGCAGCGCCACCTCCCAGGTCCAGGCCGAACGATGCTGCCGAGCGATCTGGAAATAGGTTTCGGCGATGGCGTCCGGGTCGAGCAGCGCGTCCTTGCCGTCATCGGCGCGCGACGCCGAGCGGATGCCGCCGTCGATGACGAAGTGGGCCACGTGGATACCCTGGGGGTGCAGTTCGCGGGCCAGCGACTGGGCAAGGCCGCGCAGGCCGAATTTGCCCATGGCGAAGGGCGCCGACTGGGCGTAGCCCTTCACGCTGGCCGAGGCGCCGGTCAGAAGGAGCGTGCCGCTGCCGCGCCTCAGCATCGGCGGGACCGCTGCGTTACAGATGAGATAGCCGCCGTAGCAGGTGACCAGCAGCGCCTGCTTCACCGCCTCCGGGTCGAGACTCGTGAAGGGCCCGCGCGCACGGGCCGAGGGATTGAACATGACCACGTCCGGCACCCCAAGATCGGCGCTGACGGCCATCATCATGGACGCCACGGCGGCGCGATCGGTGACGTCGCAGGCATAGGTGCGGGCGCCAATCTCGGTGGCCAGATCCTGCAGCTTGCCGGGGTCGCGCGAGACCAGCGCAACGGCCGCGCCGTCACGGGTAAAACGCCGCGCCACCGAGGCGCTGAGCCCCGCTCCCGCGCCGACGACCAGAACAGTCTCAGGCATTGCACTCTCCCCGCATTCGATCAGCGCTTGGGTTGGATCCGCTGCAGGATGTCCCAGACCGGGATCGCCGACAGTCCGCCGACCAGCCCGGCGACATAGCTGGGCAAGACGAGCCCGAAGACGGCCTCCCAGATCAAGCCGACGACGTAGCTGGCCGCGAGCATGACCACCACGGTGATGACAAGACGTTGCCAGAGCGGCAGGCGTTGTTGCATGTGACGGCTCCTGATCCTGCTGACGATTGAAGTTTGATCACTCTTTTCCCCGGCCTGTCAAATTGCCGCAATTGTCGTTCTCGGCGCCGACGCCCATATGGCAGATTGGAAAGTGAGATGCGCCATGCCCGCCAGCCAGTCTAACCCCGCCCGCCAACCGAGCCTCTTTCTGCCGCACGGGGGCGGGCCGTGTTTCTTCATGGACTGGAACCCGCCCGACACCTGGACAAGGATGGCTGGCTTCCTGCAGCATCTCGCCGCGGACCTGCCGGCGCGCCCAAGCGCGATCCTGCTGGTTTCCGCCCACTGGGCCGCGCCGGCCTTTACCCTCGCCAGCGGGGCGCGGCCGCAACCGATCTACGACTACCACGGCTTTCCAGATCACACCTATCGGCTGACCTACGCCGCGCCGGGCAACCCCACCCTGGCCGGCCGCGCCGCGGCCTTGCTGCGCGAGGCCGGTTTGGACGCCGGCGAGAACCCCGAACGGGGCTATGACCATGGCGTCTTCATCCCCCTGAAGCTGATCTTTCCCGAAGCCGGGGTACCGATCGTGCCGTTGTCGCTGCGCGCCGACCTCGACCCCGACGCCCACCTCGCCGCCGGCCGCGCCCTGGCGCCGCTGCGCGACGACGGCGTGCTGATCGTCGGATCGGGCATGAGCTTCCACAACATGCGCGGCTACGGTGACCCGCGCTTCGGCCCGGTGTCGGACATCTTCGACAGCTGGCTGACCGAGACCCTGGAGACCGACGACATGGCGGCGCGCGATTCCGGCCTGAAGGCCTGGGCCGATGCGCCGGGCGGCCTGCAGTCGCACCCCAGAGGACAGGAGGAACACCTGCTGCCCCTGATGGTGGCGGCCGGCGCCGGCGGCCAGGGACGGCGTATTTTTTCCGACCGCGTCATGGAGACGACCATCTCGGCCTTTCGCTTCGACTGAGATCCTTCGCGCCGCGACATCCCCGGTGTACCGCTTCGGGAAGTCGTGCTATCGAAGCCGCCGCATCTCCGTGCCGGCGAGTGGCCGGTTGCGCCCTGCCAAGGAGTTTCCCCCGTGAGCGAAACGATCTGCATTTCCCCCGTCGACAACAGCGAGGTGGCACGCCGCCCCGTCGCCAGCGACGCGCAACTGGAGGCCGTCTTCGCGCGCGCCCGACTGGTCCAGCGCGACTGGGCGCGCCTGCCGCTGGCCGAAAGGGCGCGGCTCTGCGACGCCATGGTGGATGCCATGCTGGCCATGCGCGACGATATCGTGCCGGAGCTGGCTTGGCAGATGGGCCGGCCCGTGGCGTCGGGCGGCGGCGAGCTGGGCGGTTTCGAGGAGCGGGCGCGCGGCATGATCGCGCTGGCCGAGAGCGCCCTGGCGCCAGTCGTTCCGGCGGAAAAGAGCGGTTTCAAGCGCTACATCCGCCGCGATCCGCTGGGCGTCGTCCTGACCATCGCGCCGTGGAACTTCCCCTATCTGACCGCGGTGAACTCGATCGTCCCGGCGCTGATGGCCGGCAATGCCGTGGTGCTGAAGCACGCCGCACAGACCCTGCTGGTCGGCGAGCGTTTCCAGAAAGCCGTCGAGCGGGCCGGCCTGCCGGAGGGGCTGTTCACCAATCTCTGCCTCAGCCACGCCCAGGTTTCCAAGGCGATCGGCGCGCGCTGGGCCGACCAGGTGAACTTCACCGGCTCGGTGGCCGCCGGCAAGACCATCGAGCAGGCGGCGGCCGGCCGGTTCATCGGCCTCGGCCTCGAGCTGGGCGGCAAGGACCCGGCCTATGTGCGCGCCGACGCCGACCTCAACTTCGCGGCGGAAAACATCATGGACGGGGCGTTCTTCAATTCCGGCCAGTCGTGCTGCGGCATCGAGCGCATCTATGTGCACGAGAGCCTCTATGCGCCCTTCGTCGAACGCTTCGTCGAACTGACCCGCGGCTATGTTCTGGGCGACCCTCTGGACCCGGCCACCAGCCTCGGCCCGATGGTCAAGGCCGAGGCCGCCGACTTCGTGCGCGGCCAGGTCGACGCCGCCGTGCAGGCCGGCGCCACCGCCCACATCGACCCCAAGGACTTCCCCAGGGACGAACGCGGCACGCCCTACATGGCGCCGCAGGTGCTGACCGCCGTGACCCACGACATGTCGGTGATGACCGAGGAGTCCTTCGGCCCGGTGGTCGGCATCATGAAGGTCTCCGGCGACGAGGAGGCGGTGCGCCTGATGAACGATTCGGCTTACGGCCTGACCGCTTCGATCTGGACCAATGACCTGGCGGCGGCCGAGGCCATCGGCGGCGAGGTCGAGACCGGCACGGTGTTCATGAACCGCGCCGACTACCTGGACCCGATGCTGGCCTGGACCGGCGTGAAGGACACCGGGCGCGGCGCCACCCTGTCGCAGGTCGGCTACGAGATGCTGACCCGGCCCAAGTCGTTCCACCTGCGCCACGGAAGCTGAACCGGCCAGGGTCCGGAAACGGCAAAAGGCGGCCACGAAATGGCCGCCTTTTTGCGTCTGCCCCGCCCGAAGGAGGGAATCTGGAGCGGGCGATGAGATTCGAACTCACGACCCCAACCTTGGCAAGGTTGTGCTCTACCCCTGAGCTACGCCCGCACCGGAGAGCGGGGAAATACCTGCTTTCGCCGCACAATGCAAGCCCCCCTTGGCGCGCGAAGGGCTGGATTGCGCGCGGTACGCCCCGCCGCCTGGGGTTAGATTAAAGCGCCTTTGCTACTCAAGCCTTAAGGCGCGGCCGGGCGGGCCGGGACGCGCCGCGCGGGGTGACAAAACCGGCCCGGGATGCTACGGCCCCAGGCGTGGATCGCGGTCCCAGGACGAAGTTAGAGACGAGGCCAGAGATAATGTCCCACTCCGCCGCCGACGCGACGGCTTTGCCGACCTCGCCAGAGGCCCTGCACGCCCGTCTGAATGAGCTGGGCATAAGCTATCAGGCGGTGACGCATCCGCCGGTCTTCACCGTCGAGGAAGCCAAGGCGCTGCGCGGCGAGCTGCCCGGCGCCCACATCAAGAATCTCTTCCTGCGCAACAAGAAGGGCAGGATGTGGCTGGTCACCTGCCTGGAAGATCGCCAGATCGACCTCAAGAGCCTGGGCGACCGGCTGGAGGCCGGGCGCTTTTCCTTCGGCAGCGCCGAGCGGCTGATGACCTACCTGGGTGTCCTGCCGGGCTCGGTCACACCCTTCGCGGTGATCAACGACAAGGGCGGGGCGGTCACCATGGTGCTGGACAGCGGCGTCATGGCGGCCGGACCGGTGAACTGTCACCCGCTGGTCAACACCATGACGACCGCCGTCGCGCCGGCGGATCTGCGGTACTTCCTGGAGGCGGAAGGGCATGCGCCCCTGATGCTCGACATGGACCCGGCCGCCGGGGCCGCCGGCGGCGCCTGAACCCGGGCCCGCGCCATTTCCCGTGGCGGGCTTGCCCTAGGGGGCCAAAGCCGCCATTTATTGCGTAGAACCATCCCCACGGCCGCCGGGACGCCCGGAGCGCGCCGGTGGAGCCATTTTCAGCAGGCGAACGGAACAGCAGCATGGAACCCATCATCGGCGGCGTCAGCGGCCAGAACAACGCAGCCCAGGGCGGCGCCGACGCCATCAAGGAAAGCAACCAGCAGGCCTTCGCGCAGGACGTCATCGAAGCCTCGATGACGGTGCCGGTCATCGTCGACTTCTGGGCCCCCTGGTGCGGCCCCTGCAAGCAGCTCGGCCCGCAGTTGGAGGCCGCCGTCAAGGCGGCGCGCGGCGCCGTGCGCATGGTCAAGATCAATATTGACGAGAACCAGCAGCTGGCGGCCCAGCTGCGCATCCAATCGATCCCCACGGTCTATGCCTTCTTCCAGGGCCAGCCGGTCGACGGCTTTCAGGGCGCGCAGCCCGAAAGCGAGATCAAGGCCTTTGTCGAGCGTCTGCGCGAAGCCGGCGCCGCGGGCCAGGGCCCAAGCCCCATCGAGCAGGCCATCGAACAGGCAAAGGGCGCCTTGGAAGCCGGCGACAGCGAGACCGCCTCGGCGCTGTTCGGACAGGTGCTGCAGCACGACGCCGAGAATGCCGAAGCCCTGGCCGGGCTGATCGGTTGCTACCTGGCCGCCGGCGACACCCAGACCGCCCGCGAGGTCTATGACGGCCTCGACGACAAGCTGCGCGGCAACGCGGCGTTCTCGTCCGTCGCCGCCCAGCTCGATCTGCAGGAGCAAGCGGCCGACGCCGGCGAGATTCCGCTGCTCCTGGAAAAAGTCGCCGCCAATCACAACGATCATCAGGCGCGTTTCGAGCTGGCCATGGCCCTGCACGGCGCCGGCAAGCGTGAGGAGGCGGCCGAGGCGCTGCTGGAGATCATCGGCCGCGACCGCAACTGGAACGAAGAAGGCGCGCGCAAACAACTGGTGACCTTCTTCGAAGCCTGGGGACCGACCGATCCGCTGACCATCGACACCCGACGCCGGCTGTCTTCGCTGTTGTTCGCATGAGCCGTACCGCCTTCGATCCTGCCTTCGAGGATCTGCCTCGGGCTTTGCCGATCTTTCCCTTGGAGGGGGTGCTGCTGCTGCCCGGCGGGCGTCTGCCCTTGAACGTCTTCGAGCCGCGCTATCTGGCCATGTTCGATGACGCCATGGCGAGCAACCGACTGGTCGGCATGATCCAGCCCTGCGAGGGGCAGCGTAAGGAAGACACGCCGAAGGTTTACGAGACCGGCTGCGTCGGGCGCATCACCTCCTTCAACGAGACCGACGACGGGCGCTATCTGGTGACGCTCTCCGGCCTGCTCCGCTTCGACGTGACAAGAGAACTGCCGCCGGGCAGCTATCGCCTGGTGGAGCCGGACTACACGCGCTTCAAAAACGATGTGGATGAGGACAAGGGCGCGATCGATCGCGAGCGTCTGATCGAAGTCCTGAACAGCTACTTCGAGGCCAATTCGATCGAGGGCGACTGGGAAGCCATCGAGCAGACCAGCGACGAGCGCCTGGTCACCTCCCTGGCCATGATCTGCCCCCTGGGCGCGCCGGAGAAGCAGGCGCTGCTCGAATCCATGAGCCTGACAGAACGCGCCGAAGCGCTGACCGCCATCATGGAGATGGCGACCCACGGCAGCGACGGCGAGGCCGAGACCAAGCGTCACTGAGGATAGCCGCCATGAACCAATACACGGTCGATCCGAAACTGCTGGAGATTCTGGTCTGCCCGCTCACCAAGGCGCCCTTGGAGTATGACGCCGAGGCACAGGAACTGATCAGCCGGCAGGCGGGCCTGGCCTACCCGATTCGCGACGGCATCCCGATCATGCTGGTCGACGAAGCGCGCCAGCTTGACGACTGATGTGGAAGGACAAGACCGCGCGATGACCGGCAAGACAATTCAGGAAGAGTCCGCACAGGGCTTCGACACCGCGCATTGGCCCGGCGAGATCCGCTATCTCTCCAAGGAGAAGCAACTGCTGGTGACCTTCGACAACGGCGAGAGCTTCACCTATCCGGCCGAGTTCCTGCGCGTTGAAAGCCCCTCGGCGGAAGTGCAGGGCCACGGGCCCGGGCAGAAGCAGACCGTCGCCGGGCGCCGCCACGTCGGCATCATGGAGATCGTGCCGGTCGGCAACTACGCAGTGCGGCTCAAGTTCGACGACCTGCACGACAGCGGCATCTTCTCCTGGCAGTACCTCTACAAGATCGGCCGAAACCAGGGTGAACTCTGGCAGGCCTATCTCGACCGCCTCGCGGACAAGGGCCTCAGCCGGGACCCCTGAGGGACTGCCGCCGCAACGCGCGCTTTTCTCAAAACCGCCATTTCCAGCGTCGCGGCGCGGCAAGACGCGGCTTCCGGCTGTGCCAAGCTGGCTGGCCGCATGTCTTTGGGAACGGGCCATGTCACCGGATGCCGCCGTCAACGCCAACCTCGAATATGCAACCATCGACCGGCCCGCGTTGCGCGCCTGGCGCCTCGCCCGGCTGCGCGACGAGTTGAAGGCGCGCGACTACGCCGGCGCCCTGCTCTACGACCCGATCAACCAGCGCTATGCCTGCGACAGCCGCAACATGGCGGTGTGGTGCCTGCACAACGCGGTGCGCTATGTCTTCGTGCCCACCGAGGGACCGGTGGTGCTCTTCGACTTCCACAACTGCGCCCATCTGTCCGACGGCAACGAGGCGATCGCCGAGGTGCGCCCGGCAACCGCCTGGTACTTCTTCGCCGCTGGCGGACGCGCCGCGGAGCTGGCGGCGCGCTGGTCGGCCGAGATCGCGGAGCTGGTGACGCAGCACGGCGGCGGCAACCGCCGCCTCGCCGTCGACAAGTGCGATTTCCTCGGCACTGACGCGCTGCGCCGGCAGGGCATCGAGGTCTTCGACGGCCAGGAAGTGCTGGAGCGCGCGCGGCGAATCAAAGGGCCGCAGGAAATCGCCTGCCTGGAGTTGGCGGTCGACGTCTGCGCCGCGGCCATGGGCGCCATGCGCGCTGCCCTGACCCCCGGCATGAGCGAGAACGAACTCTGGTCGATCCTCAACCAGGTGAATACGGCGCGCGGCGGCGAGTGGATCGAGACCCGTCTGCTGGCCGCCGGCGGGCGCAGCAATCCCTGGTTCCACGAATGCGGTGAAGGGATCATCGGGGCCGGCGATATGGTCAGCTTCGACACCGACATGATCGGCCCCAACGGCTACTGCGCCGACGTCTCGCGCAGCTTCCTCTGTGGCGAGGTGAAGCCCTCCGACGACCAGCGCCGACTCTACCGCCTCGCGTGGGAGCAGATCCAGTTCAACATGGCGCTGCTGAAACCCGGCCTCGGCTTCCGCGAACTCGCCGAGCGTTCCTGGCAGCTGCCGGCAAGCTGCGCGGCCAACCGATACTCCGTGGTCGTGCACGGCGTCGGCCTCTGCGACGAGTACCCCAGCGTCGTCTATCTGCAGGACTATGACGCCTACGGCTACGACGGCGTCTTCGAAGCCGGCATGGCGGTCTGCGTCGAGAGTTACATCGGCGAGGAAGGCGGCCATGAAGGCATCAAGCTGGAACAGCAGGTCGTGATCACCGACAACGGCCCGCGCGAACTCTCGACCTTCCCCTTCGAAGAAACCCTGCTGGGCTGGGAAATCTAAAGCGCCTCGCCCTTGACCAGGCGCGGCAGGTCACCGACCAGGCCCATGGCGTGGCGCATGAAGAAGCGCTTAAGCGGCGGCATCCGGTGGACCGCGGCCAGGCCCAGGTCGCGCAGCAGCCTGACCGGCGGCAGATCGTTGGAGAACAGGCGGTTCAGGGAATCGGTGGCGGCGATCAGCGCCATGTTGTCGAAACGCCGCCAGCGCTGATAGCGCTCCAGCACCGGGGCACCGCCGATGTCGAGGCCGAGACGGCGCGCGTCAACGATGCATTCGGCCAGCGCGGCGACGTCGCGCAGGCCGAGGTTGAGGCCCTGTCCGGCAATGGGATGAATGGCGTGCGCCGCATCGCCGATCAGCGCCAGGCGCTGGTCGATGTAGCGCTCCGCATGCAGCAGCGATAGCGGGTAGGACCAGCGCCGCCCGCCCCACAAGGAAAGTTCGCCGAGGGAATTGCCGAAGCGGCGCTGCAGTTCCTGCGCGAAGGCGACGTCGTCGAGGGCCAGCATGGCCGGCGCCAGCGACCGCTTTTCCGTCCACACCAGCGAGGAGCGATGGACGGGGTTGCCCGACTCGTCGGCCGCGTCCGTCATCGGCAGCAGGGCAAAGGGGCCCGCGGGCAGGAAGTGCTCATGGGCCACGCCCCGGTGTGCTTCGCTGTGGGCCACGGTGGCGACGATGCCGGTCTGCGGATAGTCGAGTTCCATCACCTTGATGCCGGCAGCGGCGCGCAGCGCCGAGCGGCGGCCTTCGGCACCAATCAGCAGGCGTGCAGAGACCGCCGCGCCGTCGTCGAGACGCGCGATGACGCCGCCCGGGCGCCGCGTCACCTCGACCAGCCGCGCTGGCGCGCGCAGGTCGATTTTTTTCAGGGCGCGGGCGCGGTCGAGGCAGGCGCGCCGCACCGCCGTGTTCTCGACGATATGACCGAGCGGCTGCGGCGCCGGGCGGCCTTCCCTCTGCGACTCGGCGACGTCTTCGCAGGAAAAGTGCAGGTGAAGCGCCGAGGCGGACCCACGCCTCAGGGGGCCGCCGAAACGGCCTTCATAGGGCTGGCCGTCGGAAATGCGGATATCGAGGATCGGCGCCGCGGCAGGGGCCATGCCGTCCCACAGCCCGAGCACTTCGAGCGCCTGTCTGGAGCCCCGGGCTATGGCCGAAGAGCGGCCGTCGAAGGCTTCGTCGCGAAAGGCCGCCGGATCCATATGATCGATCACCATTACCGCGAGCCCGGCGTCCGCCAGGGCCGTCGCGAAGGTCAGGCCGACCATGCCGGCGCCGACCACCAGGATTTCCGCTTCTTCCGCTTTCGCCATGCCGTCCTTCCGTGCGCTGCAGAACCGCAGCTTTACCGCGGCCGGTGGGCTTGTCCAGCCGCAGCTTGTCGCAGAGGTCGCGTGACGGCGCACCGAAATCCCGGAACCGTCAGCGCGGCCTCGCCGAGTCCTGCCGCACTGCACAAGTTTTGGCCCCTTATTGGAGTCTGCCTAAATATTAGGCGCCCGCGAACGATCATAACTTAGGCGCCCGATCTCTGGCCTATGTTCTGAATCCGCTGAATTCTGCAGTTTTCAGCCAAGTGGCGCGACTTGGCACGCTTCTTGACTCTGTACGAGCCGAAAGCCGGCGCTTCAGAGCGGCGGCAGGGTTCCGGGCCGTTGGGTCCGGCAGGCGGCTCAACTGCACCGGGGGGCGTCTGATCGGCACCGGTGCGCGCGGGAAAGGGGATACCGGCCTATGAAGATGGTCATGGCCATCATCAAGCCGTTCAAGCTGGATGATGTGAGGGAAGCACTCACGGGAATTGGCATCGAGGGCCTCACGGTCAGCGAAGTGAAAGGATACGGCCGGCAGAAAGGCCAAACCGAGATCTACCGCGGCGCGGAGTACTCGGTGAACTTTCTTCCCAAAGTGAAAATCGAGGTTGCCGTGACCGACGACAGCGTCGGTCAGGTCGTGGAGACCGTCCAGAATTCGGCCAACACCGGCCGCATCGGCGATGGAAAAATTTTCGTTCTCGACGTCGGCCACGCCGTGCGCATCCGCACCGGCGAGACCAACGCCGAGGCGCTGTAGAAGGAAATCAGGGAAATGAAAGTTATCGGCACTTCTTACGGCCGCAAGCTGGGCCTTGCCGGCCTTGCCGTCGCCACGGTGCTGGCCGTCAGCGCGCCGGCCCGCGCGGAGGTCTCCGCCGAGACCGCCTTCGTCTTCAACACCTTTTCGTTCCTGGTGAGCGGCTTCCTGGTCATGTGGATGGCCGCCGGCTTCGCCATGCTGGAATCCGGCCTGGTGCGCACCAAGAACACGGCGACGATCTGCCTGAAGAACATCGCGCTCTATTCAGTGGCCGGCATCATGTACTATGTGATCGGCTACAACCTGATGTACGTCGACGTCTCGGGATTCATCGGCTCCTTCGACCTGCTCTACAACACCAGCGACGCCGAGAAAGCCCTGATCGGTGCCGACGCGACGCCGGAGATGATCGACGCGGTGGTCGACAACGGCTACTCGGTGATGTCCGACTGGTTCTTCCAGATGGTCTTCGTGGCGACCGCCGCCTCGATTGTCTCGGGCACCCTGGCCGAGCGCATAAAGTTCTGGCCCTTCATGATCTTCGTGGTGGTGCTGACCGCCATCCTCTACCCGATCCAGGGCTCGTGGACCTGGGGCGGCGGCTGGCTGACCGAAATGGGCTTTTCCGACTTCGCCGGCTCGACCATCGTCCACTCGGTGGGCGGCTGGGCGGCCCTGACCGGCGCCATCATCCTGGGCCCCCGCAAGGGCAAGTTCGGCGCCGACGGCTCGGTGCACCCGATGCCGGGCGCCAATCTGCCGCTGGCCACCCTGGGCACCTTCATTCTGTGGCTCGGCTGGTTCGGCTTCAACGGCGGCTCGGAGTTGGCGCTCGGCTCTGCGGCCAGCGCCTCCAACATGGCCATCGTCTACGTGAACACCAACCTGGCCGCCTGCGCCGGCGTGGTCTCGGCGATCGTCCTGACTCAGTTGATCTACAAGAAAATCGACCTGACCATGGCCCTCAACGGCGCCATCGGCGGCCTGGTGGCGATCACCGCCGGCCCGGACCTGCAGAACCATGGGGTGACCCTGATTATCGGTGGTATCGGCGGCGCCCTGGTGGTCTTTGCGGTACCGCTGTTCGACAAGCTGAAGATCGACGACGTGGTCGGCGCCGTCTCCGCCCACCTGGTGGCCGGCATCTGGGGCACTTTGGCGGTCGGCATCTTCGGCGGCGGCGATCTGGTCGTGCAGATCGTCGGTATCGCCGCGGTCGGTGCCTTCATGATCGTGACCAGCACCCTCGTCTGGTATGCCTTGAAGCTCACTGTCGGGCTTCGGGTGGATGAGGAAGCCGAGGAAATGGGCCTCGACAAGGCGGAACTGGGGATGGAAGCCTACCCTGAGTTCGGCCACGGATCGCAGTCCATCTGATCGGCGGCCTCTGACACCAACCTGGTAATCGGGCTCACTTTCGGGAGCGCGGTTATCCTCTGCCAAGACTGGGCCTGGGAGCCGTTGCTCCCAGGCCCCTTTTTTTGCCTCATTTCGGGCCTAGCCTGGTGCCCTGACCTCCAGGCAGAGTCCCTCGGGCCAAGGCTTGTCGCGCCCCGGCGGCGCAGATAGACTCGCGCCGAGTCGTTTGCGTTTTGTACCGCTGCGAGAAGGAGCCGCCTGCAGCAGCCCGCAACCTGACGATCCAGACGACCTTTTCCCGTTGGAAAAGCTCAGGGAACAATTCGGAACCGTCGCGTCTTGCCCGATCGCCGCAGCTTTCAGTCTTTCCACCCCTTCGCCCGGCTGAGCCGCCTGCTCGACGCCCATCCGGCCGGCGACGAAACGCCGATCCTGCTGTCGATCGGCGAGCCGAAAAACCAGCCGCCGGCCTTCGTCGCCGGGGAAATCGCCGGCGCCGCCGCGAAGTGGTCGAGCTACCCGCCGCCGCGCGGCACCGAGGCATACCGCCAGGCGGCGGCCGACTGGCTGGCGCGCCGCTACGCCCTGCCGCAAGGCATGATCGACGCAGAGCGTCACCTGCTGCCTTTGCCCGGCAGCCGCGAGGGGCTTTATTTCGCCGTCATGGCCGCGGTTCAAGACCACGGCGGCGCCGGGCGCCCGCTGGTGCTGATGCCAAACCCGTTTTATCACGTCTACGCCGGCGCGGCGGTCTCGCTGGGCGCCGAACCGGTCTTCGTGGCGGCGACGGCGGAGACCGGCTTCCTGCCTGACTACGAGTCTCTGGACCCGGCGATCCTCGACCGCGCGGCCTTCTGCTTCCTCAATTCGCCGGCCAATCCGCAAGGTTCCGCGGCGGACCTCGGATACCTGACACGCCTTGTCGGCCTCGCGCGCAAGCACGGTTTCACCGTCGGCTTCGACGAGTGCTACGCCGAGATCTACACCGATACGCCGCCGGTCGGCGCGCTGGAGGCGGCCGCGGCCCTGGACGGGCGCCTCGACAACATCCTCGTCTTCCACTCGCTTTCGAAGCGCTCCTCGGCGCCAGGGCTGCGCTGCGGCTTCGCCGCCGGGCAGGCGAAGCTCATCGATGATCTGGATATGGCGCTGCGCGTCGGCGGCGCCGGCGTCGGCCTGCCGATCCTCGCCGCCGGCACACGGCTGTGGCGCGAAGAGCGGCATGTCGAGGCGAACCGCGACTACTACCGGCGCAATTTCGCCCTGGCCGAGCGCATCCTCGGCAACCGCTTCGGTTTCCGCAAACCGGACGGCGGCTTCTTCCTCTGGCTCAACGTCGGCGACGGCGAGGCCGCGGCGCTGAAGCTGTGGCGCGAAGCGGGTGTACGCGTGGTGCCAGGGGCCTACATGTGCGAGCCCGCGGCCGACGGCTTCAGTCCCGGCGCAAGCTACATCCGGGTCGCCCTGGTTTACGATGCCGCCATCACTGAGGAAGCCCTCAACCGCATCGTGCGGGTGCTGGGCGACGACGATCACGCACTGCGAACCGCGCCGGCGGCCGCGGCAGCGGAGGGCTAGATGGCCATGCGCAGCAACAGCAGCGCGCGCGACGGGCGCACCACCCTGCTGCCCAGCGGCACGCAGGATTTCTTTCGCAATCGCGCGATCGAACTGGTCGGCGGCCTGCTGGCGCTGCTCGCCTTCACGCTGCTGATCGCCTGCCTGACCTACAATCCTCAGGACCCGTCCTGGAACGACGCCACCTCCGGAGCGGTCAGCAACCCCCTGGGACTGTTCGGCTCCTACAGCGCCGATGTCATGATGCAGTCGCTGGGCATGGCTGCCCTGCTGGCGCCCCTGGTGCTCTTTGCCTGGGGCTGGCGCCTGCTGCGCGAGCGCCAACTGCCGAGCCGCTGGTGGTGGCGCCTGGCCGCCTTTCCAATCGGCCTGATCCTGCTGTCCATGGCCCTGGAGGCCCTGCCACGCCCTGCCACCTGGCCGCTCGACAACAAGCTGGGCGGCTTCGTCGGCGACCTCCTGCTGTGGCAAACAGGCGGACTCACGGGCCTGCCGCTGTGGCTGCTGGCGCTCATCGCCTTTCCGCTCGGTCTGGCCGCGCTGTTTTTCGCCCTGGGTCTGACCGGCGCCGAATGGCGTGTGCTGCGCGGTGGCGTCGCCTGGGTCTTTGGCGGCGCGCGGCGCGGCATCATCAGCGCCATGGAGCGCCAAAGCGCCGTCGAACCCAGCGAGGCCCGCGCCGCCCGCCGCGAGCGCCAGCGTGTCGAACCGGTGCTCGATGAAGATGCAGGGGAGGAAGGCGAGGAAGACACCGGCACGCTTTCCGCCGCGCTGCGCAACGCCGACCGGCAGGCGGGCGACGATGACGCCGAGCTGGTGGCCAAGCCGCGCAAGGCGAGCAAGCCGGGCAAGCGCGCGCAGTCGGCCGCCCAGGGCCGCCTCGATCTCGGCCCGACGGGCGTCTACGAGACTCCGTCGCTCAGCCTGCTCGATCTGCCCAAGGGGAACGGCAAGGGCGAAGGCCTCAACCGCGACGCCCTGGAAAAGAATGCCCGCCTGCTGGAGACGGTGCTGGAAGACTTCGGCGTGCGCGGCGAGATCGTGAAAGTCCGACCCGGGCCGGTGGTCACCCGCTATGAACTGGAGCCGGCGCCGGGCACCAAGACCAGCCGCGTGGTCGGGCTGGCCGATGACATCGCCCGCTCCATGAGCGCGGTCTCAGTGCGCGTCGCCGTGGTGCCCGGCGACAGCGTCATCGGCATCGAACTGCCCAATGCCAAGCGCGAAACGGTCTACCTGCGTGAACTGCTGGCCGCCGAGGAGTACGAAAGAAATGGCGGCAAGCTGCCGCTGGTCCTGGGCAAGGACATCGGCGGCAATCCCTCGCTGGTCGACCTGGCGCGCATGCCCCATCTGCTGGTCGCCGGCACCACCGGTTCCGGCAAGTCGGTGGCGATCAACGCCATGATCCTGTCGCTGCTCTATCGCCTCGGCCCCGACCAGTGCAAGTTCATCATGGTCGACCCCAAGATGCTGGAGCTTTCCGTCTACGACGGCATCCCGCATCTGCTGGCGCCGGTGGTGACCGAGTCCAAGAAGGCGGTGGTGGCCCTGAAGTGGACAGTGCGCGAAATGGAGGAGCGCTACCGCGCCATGTCGCGCCTCGGCGTACGTAACCTCGAAGGCTACAACGCGCGCGTCGAGGAAGCCCAACGCAAAGGCGAAGTCTTGACCCGCAAGGTGCAGACCGGCTTCGATCCGGAGACCGGCCAGCCGGTCCACGAGGAGGAACCCTTCGACCTCGATCCGCTGCCGCTCATCGTGGTGATCGTCGACGAACTGGCCGACCTCATGCTGGTCGCCGGCAAGGACGTCGAAGCGGCGATCCAGCGCCTGGCGCAGATGGCACGCGCGGCCGGGATCCATCTGATCGTCGCCACCCAACGTCCCTCGGTCGATGTCATCACCGGCACCATCAAAGCCAACTTTCCGACCCGCATCTCCTTCCACGTAACCTCGAAGATCGACAGCCGCACCATCCTGGGCGAACAGGGCGCCGAACAATTGCTGGGCCAGGGCGACATGCTCTACATGGCCCAGGGCGGGCGGATTCTGCGTGTGCACGGCCCCCTGGTCACCGACCAGGAAGTCGAAGACGTGGTCGCCTTCTTGAAAAAGCAGGGGGAGCCTTCCTACATCGAAGCCATCACCGAAGACAGCGAAGCCGAGTTCGACGGCGCTGGCGGCGGTGGTGGCCTGGGCGGCGACGGCAGCGGCGACGACCTCTACGATCGCGCGGTCGGCGTGGTGCTGCAACACCGCAAGGCCTCGACCAGTTTCGTGCAGCGGCATCTGCAGATCGGCTACAACAGGGCCGCGCGAATTATCGAGCGTATGGAGGCAGAAGGGTTGATCTCCGCCGCGAACCACGTGGGCAAACGCGAAGTCCTGCCGCCGGGCGGCGGCGAGGCATGATCCGGGCTCTCAGAAACTGGCGGCGAGGTTTGCTCATCGCGCTGGCGAGCGGTCTCTGTACCGGCCTGCTCGCCGCAGCGCCGCCGGCCTTGGCGGCAGACGGCCGCGAGCAAACGGTGGCGCTTTCGCCCGACGACGTCGCCGCGGTCACGCGGGTCGAACGTTATCTGAACGACATCAAAACGATGAAAGCGCGCTTCCTACAGGTGTCGTCCAACGGCGCCTATGCCGAAGGCGAGGTCGTTATCGACCGTCCGGGGCAAATGCGCTTCGACTACGACCCACCGACCCCGGTGCTGATCATCGCCAACGGACTGACGCTGCTCTACTACGACGAGGAGTTGAAGGAAGCGACCTTCCTGCCGCTGTGGGAAACGCCGTTGTGGTTCCTGATCCGCGAGGAAGTGCGGCTCGACGACAATATCGACATCCTCGCCATCGAAGAGGCGCTAGGCACTTTGCGCATGACGCTGCGCGACCCCGATGCGCCGGACGGCGGCACGGTGACCCTGGTATTCAGCGATGAACCCCTGACCCTCAGGAAGTGGGAGCTGACCGACGCCCAGGGCATCCAGACCCAGGTTTCCCTGGTCAACCCCGTCTACGGCGAGGCGGTCGATCCGGATTTGTTCAAATACGGGGACCTTGAAGTCTACAACAAGAATCCGGACCGCTAACGCCGAAAGGGGCGCAGGAAGAGAGAAACGAGTCCCTCTTCATCGCGCCCTTCGGTGCCGATGATCATTTGCGGGTCGCGCTGCCGCGGACTGCGCGTGCCAAAGAGCGGATCCCAGAAACTGAAAATGGTGCCGTAATTCGAATCAGTGTCGGCCCGCAGCGCGTGATGATGCACCCAGTGGATCGACGGCGTGATGACGACGCGCGACAGCCTGCGTTCCAGCCTCGCGGGCAGCTTCACGTTGGAATGGTGAAAGACGGCGGCGCAGATCACCAGCGTCTCGAACACCAGTACGGAAGTGAAGGGGAATCCCAGCAGCAGGATGATGCCGGCGCGGGCCAGAGCGGACAGCAGCACCTCGCCGAAATGAAAGCGCAGCGCCGAGGTGGTGTCGAGAAAGCGATCGAGATGATGCACCTCGTGAAAGCGCCACAGAAATGCGATCCGGTGATTGGCCTGATGCCACCAGTAGATCAGCCCGTCGAGCAGCAGAATATCGAACGCCAGACCGAGGCCGCCGCCCCACCACTCCGGCCGCCAGCCAAGTGCCTGCCCGCTGGCCCAGTAGGTCAGCGGCAGGACGATCAGCGGCGAGAGCGCGGAGACCGCCAGCCATAGGCCGAGGTTGCGCGCCAGGCGGTGCCAGCCGCCGGCGACTGCGCCATCAAGCGACGCCTCGATCGTCCGGGGCCGGGCTGCAGGGCGCCAACGTTCGGCGAGGAAGAAAACGACGAGCCACGCCAGCACCGCCGCACCCTTCCAGGCCAAAAGGCTTTCCGCATCGGTTACCATGGACGCAGATATGGCAGGCGGGGCAGGGTCCGGCAAGTCACGGCGCTGCGAGGTTTCCTTGCAATCCAGCCCTGCGCGCCCGGTGCTTGTCAGGAACCGGCGTCGGGGCTACCTAGGAAGCAAGGAGGCGTGCTCTGCCATGAACGAAAACACCCCTTTGCCGCTGGTCGGCCTGCCGGCCTGCGTGCGCGATGTCGACGGCCAGCCGTTTCATACGGTCGGCGACAAGTACGTCCGCGCCCTGGCGGTCTCCTCCGGTGTGGCGCCGCTGATGATTCCCTCGCTGGGCGCCGATCTCGTCGACCTGCGCCGGCTGGTGCGGAGCCTCGACGGGCTGATGATGACCGGCAGCCCCTCGAATGTTCATCCGAGCCACTACGGCGAGGCGGAATCGCCGGAAGCCGAGCCGTTCGACCAGGCCCGCGACGACACGTCCCTGGCGCTGATTCGCCTGGCGCTCGAGGAAGCCGTGCCGTTGCTGGTGATCTGCCGCGGATTCCAGGAACTGAATGTGGCCCTCGGCGGCACGCTGCACGCCCGGGTGCACGAACTGCCCGGACGCCGGGACCATCGGCGCCCGAAGCATCCCGATCTCGATGTGCAGTATGGACCGAGCCACCCGGTCACCCTGCGTGTCGGCGGCCCCCTGGCGGCCTTGGCCACGGCGGCGGGAATCAAGGGCGACCTCATGGTGAACTCGCTGCACTGGCAGGGACTCGACCGGGTGGCCGACAGCCTGATCGTCGAGGCGCAGGCCGAGGACGGCACGCCGGAGGCGGTCAGCGTGACGCACGCCAAGTCTTTCGCGCTGGGGGTACAGTGGCATCCTGAGTACAAGGCTTGGGAGGATCCCTTTTCGAGCCAGTTGTTTGAAGCTTTCGGCGCCGCGGCGCGCGTCCGTGCGGCGGCGCCTGCGGTCGCGGAAGACGCGCCGCGCGCCGTACTGGGCCGAGGCTGACCCGTCCGGCGGAGCAAAGCCGCGTTAGCCAACGCGAGAAAACCCGCCAAACCAAGCAAACCCGCAATTTTCATGGGGATTTGGGGTTTATCTTCAATCCGCGGCCGCCACGAAGATGTGAGATTGTAAAGCCGCCGATCAGTCCTAAATTAGTGTTTAAGAGCCGGTGCCGCAAAAGCGCCGGCCACTGCGGAAGGATGCATTCCCCTGCCTTCCTTTCGCTTCTCCGCGGAGAAATGGAGCGCCCGGATCCCCCCCGACCGGGCGTTCCTCTCTGTCTGGCCCCCGGTCGGTCACGCTGCGCCCCGCGGCGCGGCGTCTTTTCCCCGAAAAATCTTCGCATCGCGCCACACCGCCCTTCATCCGCTGGCGCAAAGGCTCTACCTTCTTCGACCGGCGCCGTGGAGACGTTGCTTACCCGAAATGAATTAGGCTATTCATTTCGATCTTGAAACGATATCGCCTTTTGATCTTTGGAGATTCCATGCCCCTCAGGATTGCCACGTGGAACGTGAATTCGGTCCGCCAGCGCCTCGGCCACTTGCAGCGCTTTGCCGAGATCTACCAGCCCGATGTCCTCTGTTTGCAGGAAATCAAGGTGGCGAACGACGAGTTCCCACTGGAACGGATCAAGGCCTTCGGCTACCCGCACGCCGTGGTGCATGGCCAAAAGGGCTACAACGGCGTGGCCATCCTGTCGCGGCGGCGGCTGACCGCGCCGCGCAAGGAGATATGGTGCGACCGCGACGACTGCCGTCATGCCGCGGCCAATGTCGGGGGCATCGAATTGCATAACTTTTATGTGCCTGCGGGCGGCGATATTCCGGATCCGGAACGAAATGACAAGTTTGCCCACAAGCTCCGTTTCCTTACTGAGATGGCGGCCTGGGCCAAGCAAGACAAACTGGGCGAGCGCAAGGCCGTGATCGTCGGCGATCTCAACGTGGCGCCCCTTGAGAATGACGTCTGGAACCATAAGCGCCTGCGCCGCAATGTCGGCCATACGCCCGTGGAGAGCGAACACATGGGCCGACTTTGGGCCGCCGCCGACCTCATCGATGCGCCGCGCCATTTTATTCCGGAACCGGAACAGCTTTTCACTTGGTGGGGATACCGCTTTCCGCAGGCCTTTGCCAAGAACTATGGCTGGCGCCTGGATCACGTACTGGTCACGCCGCCCCTGCGCAAGCGCATGAGATCCATTGAAATCGCGCGCGATACCCGGACCTGGGAGAAACCCTCAGACCACGTGCCGGTCATTCTGGATCTGAAATGATTGCCAGTGGCCAATTGTGGACCCTCAAGCCCGCTGCCTTGGCCAGAGATACATGAAATAGCGGCCTGGCTGTACGCCGGGGGGCAAGGGATGGGCGGCGGCAGGCTCCATATTTAGTTCTTGATCCGAAACGATCACGGCACCGGGCGCCAGCAGAGGCGGCAGTTTTTTGGAGACGAGCGCCGCAGTGCGCGCATCCCGCGCCGCCTGTCCGCTGCCCAGATCCGCATGAACCAGGGCAGCCGCCCCGGCGAAGCGATCCCGTACGGCCTCGAGCGTGTCTTCGATCCGCCCCTCGAACAGATGTTCGGCATCCGGAATGCAGTCCGGGTGGGCGGAGACCTTGCGCTCGAAGACGAAGACCTGCCGCCGCGGACAGGCCTTGCGCAGGTGATCGTAGGTCCGCCCATTGCCCAGGCCCAACTCGAAGATCGGCCCAGGGCGGTCAGCGACCAGACTGACCGCGGCGTTGAGGCAGTCGCGCTGCGCCTGCAGGCGCCGCAGGAAGCTGTCCAGCCGGCTCATAAAACGACCCGAATCGCTTGAAATCTGTGCAAGACGTAGAAGGACCTCGGCTTTCGGGAGCTCAATGTCCCGCCTGGGCGCGGCGCAGCTGCGCGGTGGTCTGCTCCAGGCGGTGCGCCAGAACGCGCATCACCTCGACACCCATTTCCGGAAAATCCATGAGCATCCGGAAAAACAGCTCGGCGGTGATCCTCAGGGTCGTGAGTTCAGTGGCCGCCTGCACCGTGGCCGTGCGCGGAATGTCGCAGAGAATGGCGATCTCGCCGACAATCTCGTTTTCCGAAAGCGAAGCAACATGCAGCGGCCCGCTGTCCCCGCTGATCAGAATGTCTGCCGTGCCCTTGAGCACGATAAAGGCCGCGTCGCCCCGCTCGCCTTCCTTGAACAGGACCTGGCCCGGCTTGTAGGTCACCCTTTCGCTGGCAAAGGCCATGAGTTTCAGCTTCGCCGGCTCGATCTGCGCAAAAATCGGAATACGCCGCAGTATCTCCACCTCTTGGTCGATGCTCATACCCCGCTCCCTCCTGCCATTGCTGTTGCCGTGCCGCCTGATCCGGCAATCTGCTGGTCCATGCTGGTCCTATTCCGCGGCGATCAGGCCTTTGAAGGCCGAGTCGCTCTTCGTGAGATCGCCATAGCTGCCCTGTTCGACAAGTCGACCATCTTGCATCACGAGAATGGTGTCAAAAAGTGCGGCAAGCTCCGGGCGCTGCAGCGACCAGATCACACCCTGTCCTTCACGCAGATCCAGAATCCGCTCCACCAGACGCGTCTGCCCGGCGCCATCGAGTACCGAGGCGGCCTCGTTGATCACCAGGATATCCGGCCGCTTCAACAAAGCGCGCGCGAATGCCAGTTTTTGACGCTGCACTGAGCTCAGGCGGCCGCCGCCGATGCCGACGTTGTAGTCCAGCCCGACCTCGATCACGGTCTCGCGCAGCCCGAGGTCGTCGAGCATCTCCGCGAGCGCGTCACCGATAATCTGTTCGGCGCCGGCCTGCCCGAAAGCAAGCCGTCCGAAGAGGATGTTGTCCTGCAAAGAGGCGGCGGCGTTATAGGCATCGGCGCGATAGAACTCGACGGCATCCGGCGCCTCCCGCTCGAGCAACTCAGCCAGGCTGTGGCGCGCCGCCACGAGGCGCTCCGCCATGGCTTCGTCGACCAAGCCGAGACGGTGGCGCGCTTCGACATAGTTAAATGGCAGGCCGAGCAGCAATTCGCGCGCGGCCTTGTCGAGCGCCCCGACGCCGGCGGTCTCCACTCTCGTGACGATGGTGCGGAACTCCGGCAGGTCGTCATCGCTGATGAAGCTGAACTGCTCGAAGAAGGGGTGGCCCGGCGGCAGATCGGCGAAGATTTCGACCATGGTGCTGGCGATGGTCACGCCCATGTCGACGAAGGATTGGGTCAGATCGATATCGCGCAGCACCTTGGCGACGGTACTGTTCTTCGCCAAGGCCCTGGTCGCGAAGTCCGGCACCCGCGGCGTCCCAAACAGCAGGTTTTCCGCCACACTGGCGTTGTGGTTGTAACTGTCGGCCGCGAAACGCACGACCAGATCCTCATTGCCGCCGGTGGCCAGGCGGTCGATGAGCGCCGCGCGCGCCTTCAGCACGGCTTCGGCCACGTCGGGCCGCGCCTCGGGATCAATGGTGCCGGTCAGCCCGAAGCGGTAGGCGTCGCCTTTCAGATCCACCGCCGTAAGAACGTCCAACAGCCGCGCGTTGATGTCCGCCGCGCCGGTGGCGCCGGCCGCTTCGTAGTCGATCCAGTCGGCATTGATGTCGAGCAAAGGGTTGCCGGCGTGCTTGGCCTCGGCCAAGTCCTCCGGGCTTATTGCCCGGTCCTGATCGGCCGGCCGTAGCGGCCGATGTTTCAGACCGTAGAGCAGGTTGTCACGAAGCGATCCGGCGAAGTGATAGGAATTGGTCCCGACAAAGGCAATGCGCCGGCCGGTGACCGCGGCGGGCAGGCGCTCAATGTCGCGGCCGTCGATCCGCAGTGAGCCGGAACTCGGCCGCAGCAGGCCGGCAAGCATATAACTCAGTTGCTCCATGCCGCTGCCGCCCGGACCCACGACGGCGACGTGCCCGGTGACCGGCAGGGTGAAATTGACCGCGCGCACCAGCGGCTGGTCGCTATCGTCGAGCAGCGTCAGCGCCGAGGCGCTGATCGCGCCGCTGAACGGTGGACCGGGCTCGTTGTCGGGCGATTGCAAAGCCGGGTCGATAAGGTGCGGCGGCTGGAACTGAGCGATAACCTGCTCGTACTTGATCTGCACATCGAGGCGCTGCTGGTCCCAGTCGATCAGTTCCTTGATCGGCGACGGCAGGTCCTTGTAAGCCGCAATCACGGCCACCAGGGCACCGATATCGAGATTGCCGGAAATCGCCAGCAGTCCGCCGCCGGCATAGAATACAAAGGGCGTGAGTTGAGACAGTAAGTTATTGAGAAATTTGACAAAAAATTTACGCTGATAGATCTCGTAGCGAATTCGGAAGATCCGCCCCAGGCGCGCGACAAGGTCGGCGCGCTCGAAGTTGGTCGTATCGTGCGCCTGCACTTCGACGGCACCGTCGATGATCTCGCCGATCCGCCCGGCCAACTGGCGCGCCGTGAGCTGGCGTTCGCGGCCGAGCACCAGGATACGGCGCCGCAAGCGTGGAATCAGGAAGGACTGGAACATCACCACGGCGGCCGCCACGAGACCGAGCCAGAACGACTGCACCATGATGAACAGCAGCGCCGTTGCCGCCTGCCCGCCGAGAAACAGCGGCGTGGCGAAGGCGTCTCCGATGAACCCCCCCAAGGGCTCCACCTCGTCCTTGATCATGGTGGCCATTTCCGACGGCTTGACCCGCTTCAGGTGCGGCAGCGGAAAGCGCAGGATGCGGTCGCTGAGCTCGAAGCGCAGGCGGCGCAGCAGGCGCTCGCCCATGCGGCCTTTTCGGGTATTGATGACCAGCTTGAACATGCCGTTGACCATGACCAGCGCCAGGAACGAGAAGCTGAGCGCCAGCAACATGTCCCGCTGTTCCAGCGAGAAGCCATCGAACAGGTTGATCGGCGCGCCGAACACGGCCTCGCCGTAAGGAAGGTCAAAGCTGAGAAAGCTTTGTGTCGCGCCGGGGCCTTCGAAACCCTGCCCCTGGATGCCTTCGTTGACGATCTGTTTGGGAAGGTTGAGCGAGAAATAGTAGAAAGGCAGCGACAGCAACACCAGCAGCAGGATCACGACCTGTTCTGCCCGGCTGTGCCGCCACACATACTTGAAGATGTTCGGTTCCATGACCCCTCGCACCGGCTCATTCCGGCGGGGCCCCGGCGCGCGCTCGCCAGCCTTTGGAATCGCGCAACCGAGGCCTAGGTCGCAACTTAGAGCAAGATTTGCCGGAAATGAAACACCTTGAGACAGCCCCGGCATCGCCCTTCGGCAGCCGGAAAAGGCCCGGCGAGACCGCTCTTCCGGCCCGGACGCCCCTGTGTCATAGTCGCCCCGGCAGACCGCCAAGAGGGAGACTGCGGCATGCAAGACAGCCGCAAGGGCAAGCGAGTCCTCATATACAGCCACGACAGCTTTGGCCTGGGCCACCTGCGGCGTTGCCGCGAGATCGCCCATACTCTAGCCGAGGCGCACAGCTCGCTATCCGTCTTGATCCTTTCCGGATCACCCATCATCGGATCCTTCGATTTTCGATCGCGCGTCGATTTCGTCCGTGTGCCCGGCGTCATCAAGCTGCGCAACGGCGATTACACGTCTCTGGCGCTGCATATCGACGTAGAGCAAACCATGGCCATGCGGGCCTCGATCGTTGAGCACACCGCCGACGTTTTCGACCCCGACCTTTTCATTGTCGACAAGGAACCGCTGGGTCTGCGCGGCGAAGTGGAAGGCACGCTGGCGATGCTGCGCGAGCGCGGCACGCCCTGCGTACTCGGACTGCGCGACGTCATGGACGAACCGGCCCTTCTGGCGCCGGAGTGGGAGCGAAAGCAGGTGGTGCCGGCGCTGCAGCGCTATTTCGACGACATCTGGGTCTATGGTCTGCCGCAGATCTGCGATCCCCTGGAGGGCATCGATCTGCCGGATTCCGTACGTAAGAAGATGACCTATACCGGCTATCTCAGGCGGCATCTGCCCAAAGTCGCGCCTCACTTGAGCCTGGAAAAAATCTCCGACCCCTTTCTGCTGGTCACCGTTGGCGGTGGCGGCGACGGCGAGGCCATCATCGACTGGGTGCTGCGCGCCTATGAAAGCGATCCAAAACTGCCCCATCCGGCGCTGCTGGTGCTGGGCCCGTTTATGAACAGCGAAGAGCAGAACGATTTCCAAACCCGCGCGGCGCGTCTCGATAACGTCGAGACCGTTACCTTCGAAACGCATCTGGAAAGCCTGATGGACCGTGCCATCGGTGTGGTTTGCATGGGCGGCTACAACACCTTCTGCGAGGTCCTGTCTTTCGACAAACGGGCCTTGCTGATTCCGCGCACCATGCCGCGTATGGAACAACATATTCGCGCCTCGCAGGCACAGGACTTGGGACTGGTGCGCATGCTGCGTGACGACGGCCGGCGCGATGCCCAACTGATGGCCACGGCACTTCGCAACCTGACTCAGCAACGCCGACCCTCGGAGGTTGTGGTGCCTGGGTTGCTGGATGGGCCGCAAAACGTGGTGCGCTTGGCCGACTACTGGCTGGAGCACGGCAGAAGCCGCCTCAGCCTTGCCGAACGGACCTCGATCAAGGGACGGCTGTGACGCCGCAGCACCGGCAGCGCGCCCTCGACTCTGACGCCGGTGCGCCGCCAGCGGCGCACGAGTCCCAACCGCAGGGTGGGCAGCCGCAGAGTGGGCAGCCGTGGAGTGGGCGACCGGGAGCGGTGGGCGCCATCGCGGTTGTGCTGAAAGGTTATCCACGGCTTTCAGAGACTTTCATCGCCCAGGAAATTTTGGCGCTCGAGCAGCGCGGTTTCGATCTGCGCCTGATTTCCCTGCGCCACCCCACCGACCGCAAGCGCCACCCGGTGCATGACGATATCCGCGCGCCGGTCAGCTACCTGCCGGAATATCTCTATCAGGAACCGCTGCGCGTGCTGCGCGGCTGGCGGTACGCGCGCCGCCGGCCCGGCTATGCCGCTGCCCGCCGCGCTTTCCTGCGCGATCTGCGCCGCGACCTCACTCCGAATCGGGTGCGACGTTTCGGCCAGGCCTGCGTTCTCGCAGCCGAGTTGCCGGACGAAGTCACCCGACTCCACGCGCACTTCCTGCACACCCCGGCCTCGGTGGCCCGTTACACGTCATTGATGACCGGTCGCCCGTGGTCCGTTTCGGCTCATGCCAAAGACATCTGGATCACGCCCGAGTGGGAGAAGCGCGAGAAGCTGGCAGAAGCGGACTGGCTGGTGACCTGTACCGCTTTCGGCGCCGCCCACCTGGGTGCCCTGGCACCCGACCCGAACCGGGTGTCGCTTATCTATCATGGCCTCGATCTCCAGCGTTTCGCGGCGCCGCCCCCGAAAACTCGGCAGGGTCAGTCCCGGCGTGACGGCGGCCAGGCGGCGGCGCCGGTGCGGCTGCTTTCGGTCGGCCGGGCGGTGGAGAAAAAGGGCTACAGCGTGGTGCTGCAAGCGCTGGCCCGCCTGTCCGGTGACCTGCAGTGGCAGCTCACACACATTGGCGGCGGGCCCCTGCGCGCGGCCCTGGAGCGCCAGGCCGTGGCACTCGGCCTGGCCGGGCGGATCACTTGGATGGGCGCCCAGACGCAGGCGGAGGTGCTGATCCAGTACCGCAACGCAGACCTCTTCGTGCTGGCCAGCCGGGTTGCCGACGACGGTGACAGGGACGGCCTGCCAAATGTGTTGATGGAGGCGCAGAGCCAGGGTCTGGCCTGCCTGGCCACCCGCGTTGCCGCCATTCCTGAGCTCATCGCAGAAGGTGTCAACGGCAGGCTGGTGCCGCCGGACGACCCGGCGGCGCTGGCCGCGGCGCTGGCGGAGATGATCGCCGATCCGGACGAACGACAGCGCCTGGGCGCTGCGGCACAGCAGCGCATCTTCGCGGATTTTGATATGAAGGGCGGCATCGATGCCTTGACGGACCACTTCTGCCCGGCAGCGGGCCGCCGCACTGCCGATTAGACCCTACTGAAAGATACGAGAGTTTGCCTGGATCGACCATGCGCATCGCGTTCTATGCCCCGCTTAAACCGCCGAACCATTCCAATCCCTCTGGCGACCGCCAGATGGCGCGGATGTTCATCCAGGCGTTGGAACTGGCGGGTCACGAGGTTGACCTGGCGAGCCGCTTCCGCAGCCGCGAGGCCGCGGGCGATCCCGCGCGTCTGGCCCGCCTGCAACAGGTCGGCGGGAAGCTTGCCGACCGACTGATTCGCCGCTACCGGGCCTTGCCGGCGCGCCGGCGCCCACAAATCTGGTTTACCTATCACCTTTATTACAAGGCGCCGGACTGGATCGGCCCGAAGGTCGCCAAGGCTTTGAAAATTCCGTATCTGGTGGCGGAGGCTTCGGTCGCCTACAAGCGCGCCGAAGGCCCGTGGGGGGCCGCGCACCGCGCCGTGCTGGCGGCCCTTGATCAGGCCGCGGCGGTCATCGCCTTGACGCCGCTGGATGCCAGGCTGATCCCCGACCAGGACAAGGTGCAACGGCTGAAGCCCTTCATCGACACCGCGCCCTTCGAAGCGGTGCGCCCCCTGCGCGACGACTACCGTGCAGTTCTGGCCAGCGAGCAGCACCTCGATCCGGACCAGCCCTGGCTGCTCGCGGCCGCCATGATGCGACCCGGCGACAAGTTGGAGTCTTACCAGATCCTGGCCCAGGCCCTGCGCGCCATTCCGGACATGCCCTGGCAGCTCGTCGTGGCCGGTGCGGGCCAGGCCTACGATGAAGTGGTGCAGGCCTTCGCCTGGGCCATGCCGGCGCGGGTGCGCTTCCTCGGCTTGGTGCAGCCCGAGGTCATGCCGGCGCTCTATAGCGCCTGTGATTTGCTGGTCTGGCCGGCCGTCAACGAAGCTTTCGGTATGGCTTTGTTGGAGGCGCAGGCCGCCGGCGTTCCGGTCATCGCCGGACGCAACCCTGGCGTCGAGACCGTGGTCGCCGAAGGCATGACCGGATATTTGAGCGACCCGGGCCTGGCCACCTTCGCGGCCAGCGTCCGCGAAATGCTGTCGCAAAAAGCCAGCCGCATTGCCATGGGCGAGAGAGCGCCCGGTGTCGTTGCCGAACATCACAGCCTGCCCGCCGCGGCGCAGCGCCTGAGCGCAATCCTGGATACGGCGAGGCGGCGGTGAGGCGACTGCTGCTCATCCGTCACGGCCCTACGGCTTGGAATGAAGACGGACGCATTCAGGGACGCAGCGACCCGCCGCTGTCACCGGCAGGGCGCGCCACAGTGGCGGCCTGGACCCTGCCGGCAGCGGCACGGCAAGCCCGCTGGCTGAGCAGTCCGCTGGCCCGGGCGCGGCAGACCGCCGAAATCCTGCACGGCGCCGCGGTCCCGGACGAGGTGCGCCTGATCGAAACCGACTGGGGGGACTGGGAAGGCAAAATCCTGGCTGAACTGCGCGGAAATCTGGGGACTGAGATGGCGGATAACGAGGCTCGCGGCCTCGATTTTCGCCCGCCCGGGGGCGAAAGCCCGCGCGACCTTCAGCAACGCATCCTGCCGCTGCTGTCCGACCTGGCCCAGGATGCCGGGACGGTCGTTGCGGTGACTCACAAAGGCGTCATCCGTGCGGTCTATGCCCTGGCCAGTGGCTGGGACATGCGCGCCAGACCATCTGTGAAGCTGCGCAACGGCTGCGCCCAGGGCTTCACCTTGTCGCCGGACGGGCGGCCCGCCGTCGAAACTCTGAATATTCCGCTGGAGGCCTCATGCCAGACCCCCTGACGGGTCGCTATGACGTGTTGCTCTACGTGCAGCACCTGCTCGGCATCGGCCATGTCCGCCGCGCCGCCGTGTTGGCGCGCGCCTTCCAGCGCAGCGGCATGAAAGTGGTTCTCGTGACCGGCGGGCTGCCGGTCAAAGGCCTTGGGCTGGAGGAGATCGAGGCGGTCCAACTGCCGCCAGCCCGGAGCCGGGACGAGACCTTTGCCGTCATTCTGGACGAGAACGACCAGCCGATCGACGACGCCTGGAAGGCGCGCCGCCGGGCCCTGCTGCTGGACGTTTACAGGCGTTGTCGCCCCCGGGTCGTGATGACCGAGCTCTATCCTTTCGGCCGACGCAAGATGCGTTTCGAACTGGAGCCCCTTATCGATGCCGCGCGCAGTGAGGATCCGTCGGTTCTCATCGCCTGCTCCCTGCGTGACATCGTCAACCGGCCGGAGTGCGACAAGAAGGCAGCCTGGATGGTGGACCGCTTCACGCGCCAGTTCGATCTTCTCTTCGTGCACGGCGATCCGGCGTTCTATCGCCTTGAGGACAGCTTCCCGGAGTGCACCGTCATGGCCGAGCGGCTGCACTATACCGGATACGTCACCGAAGCCGGCAGGGTGGCCGACAGGGTGCGGGCCGGGGACAGGGCGCGGGCCAGGGACGGGACGGCGGACCCGGATCAGCCGGGCAGCGGCGAGGTGATTGTCTCCGCCGGCGGCGGGGCGGTTGGAAATGCCCTGCTGCGCGCCGCCTTGGCGGCGCGGCCGCTGTCGCCCCTCTCCGATGCGTCCTGGCGTCTTTTGATCGGCCCCAACCTGCCGGAAACGGAGTTTCGCGCGCTCTCGAGGGCGGCGCCCGCCGGCGTCATCGTGGAGCGCGCGCGCCCCGATTTCGCCGAGCTGCTGACCCGCGCGAGATTGTCGATCAGCCAGGGCGGCTACAACACCGTGATGGAAATTCTGGCCGCCGGACTGCCCGGTGTGGTGGTGCCTTTTGCCGGCGGCAGCGAGACCGAACAGACCCACCGCGCCAAGGTGCTTGCCGAACATGGCCTCATTGCCGTCGTCGATGAAGCAGGACTCACGCCGGATAATCTGGCCGAGGGCATCGCAAGCGCGTTGGCGCTGGGCAACGCGGACCACAGGTTCCGGCTTAGCCTGGACGGCGCCGAGGAAACGTCACGGTATCTCATCGCCAAGCTCGAGGAACAGGCTGCGTGACCGGCGGCTGGACAGCTTTGGAGAGGGAGTTCGATGCCTGGGCGCAGAGCGACAGGGAAGCGCTGGTATGGTGGCGCGACGACGATGCAGCGGGACCGTCCAAATCTTTGACACGGCTCCTCGACCTCGCGGCCGACTGTGCCGCACCGCTATCGCTGGCCGTCATTCCCGCCAAAGCGGAACCCGGCCTCGTCAACCTGTTGGCAAACCACCCCGCCGACGCCACCGTTCTGCAGCACGGCTTTGCCCATTCCAATCACGCGGCGGCGGGCGCCAAGAAGTGTGAACTGACGAGTCCGTCACAGCGCCCGGCGGTGACCGAGGAACTGCGCCTGGGCCGCACGCGACTGTCGACCCTGTTCGGCGCGCGCAGCAGGCCGTTCCTGGTGCCGCCGTGGAACCGCCTCGCCAGCGACCTTGCGGCGCGGCTGCCGGAGATCGGCTTTATCGGTCTCTCGACCTACCAGCCGCGCCTGCGCGCGACGGCGGTACCCGGCTTGGTCCAGGTCAATTGCCATGTCGACATCATGCAGTGGCGGCCCGAGCGCCGCTTTCTCGGCACCGCCGCCGCTCTCGACCTGTTGATCGGGCACCTGTCCGCCAAACGGCGCGGAGATGCAGATCCGGACGAGCCTAGCGGGATTCTCAGTCATCATCTTGTCCATGACGACGACGCCTGGGACTTCTTGGGCCGGCTGCTGCGGCGGCTCGCCCGCCACCCGGCGGTCCGGCTGCTGCCCGCCGCCGCGGTCTTCACTTCGGATCCGGGCACGAAGGAGGCCGCAGGTTGCTAGTTCTTCGCTATCCGCCGCAGGTACTCCTTGGCGACTACCTGCGGAGCGGCGCCGGGCTGTTCGTCGGCGGCGGCGTGCTGCTGGCGGTACCGCCCGGACCCGTCATCGGGGCGGTCTTCGGATCCATCGCCCTGCTCTTCGCCATCTTTGGCCTGCGCACCGCCCATCGACATTTCCTGCGGGTGGCAGTGACCCCGGAAGAGATCGCCTGCCGCGGAATTGTCACGAAACTCATCCCTTGGCGTGCAATCGAGTCCATGAAGCTGCGCTACTTCGGATCGCGGCGCAGCAAGTGGCGGCCGCAAAGCCGCGGCTTCATGCAACTCACCCTGAAGGGGGCAGGAGTGGCCATGACATTCGAGTCCAGCATCGACGGCTTCGAGCGGCTGGCGGGCCAGGCGGCAGAGGCGATGCGCGCCAGGGGCCTGGCCCTCGATCCAGCCACGCAGAGCAACCTGATAGAGCTGGGCATCGATCCCGGTGGGGGTGACGTACGGATTGAGGAGTGAATCCGTAGGCGAATTGAAGGAACCTGCCCGCTAAGGCAGTCATCTGACGGGTGCGATTCCCGGCCAAACGTCCTATAAACGCAGCGCGGACATGCTGTTTTAGAAGAACGAACCAGGGAAAACAGGGACGAGTCGGTGCGGGATCTGCTGCGCATAAGAGATCTGCGAATCAGTTTCGACCTGCCGGAAGGCAGGCTCGAAGCGGTCCGCGGCGTCAGTTTCCGCGTTCCGGAGGGAAAGACCGTGGCCCTGGTCGGTGAATCGGGCTCCGGCAAGTCCGTGGTCAGCCAGGCGATTATGGGCATCCTGCCGCGCACGGCGCGCATCGACGCCGGCCGCATCCTATTTCACGATCCGGTCCTGGCCGCCGACCGGGCTGAGGGCATGATAGACATTGCCGGCCAGGATCCGGACAGCGCCGAGATGCGCTCCATCCGCGGCGGCCGCATCTCCATCATATTCCAGGAACCAATGACCTCGCTGTCGCCGGTGCACACCGTCGGCAACCAGATCTGCGAGGCCCTTCATCTGCATCGCCAGGTCGGCAAAGCAGAGGGCAAGGCCTTGACGATCGAGATGCTGAATCTGGTCGGCTTCCCCGATGCCGAAAAGGCGATGAAAACCTACCCCTTCGAGCTGTCAGGCGGCCTGCGCCAGCGCGCGATGATCGCCATGGCGCTGGTCTGCCGCCCGGCCCTGCTGATCGCCGACGAGCCGACCACGGCGCTGGACGTCACCATCCAGGCGCAGATCTTGAAACTGATCAAGGACCTGCAGGCCGAACTCGGCATGGCGGTGCTGATCATCACCCACGACCTTGGTGTCGTCGCCAACCTGGCCGACGAGGTGGTGGTGATGTACCACGGCGAGATCATGGAGAGCGGCACCTTGGAAGATATCTTTCAGGCGCCCGAGCATCCCTACCTGAACGCCCTGCTGCGCGCGGTGCCGCGCTTCCACATGAAGCCGGGCGAGCGCCTGGTGCCGATCCGCGAAATCAAAAAGCAAGACTCCGGCAGTTTTCTCGGTGCCGCCGCCCCGCACCGCATCGAAGGTCCCGGGCCGCTGCTGAAGGTGGAGCATGTCACCAAGCGTTTCACCATCCGCAAGTCGGGGCTCTTCGACCGCGGCAATTCCAGCAGCCTGCTCGCGGTCGACGACGTCAGCTTCACGGTCAAGCCTGGCGAATGTCTGGGACTGGTCGGCGAGAGCGGCTGTGGCAAGACCACGCTGTCGAAGATGATCATGCGCGCCCTGCGGCCCGACAGCGGCGACATCACCTTTACCGACTTCGCCAGCGGCGATGACGGCGCTGAAATCGACGTGCTGGCCCTCAGCGGCGAAGAGCTCATGGCGTTTCGCCGAAAGATCCAGTTCGTTTTCCAGGATCCCTTCTCCTCGCTGAACCCGCGCATGACCGTAGGCGACATCCTGGCCGAGCCGTTGCTCATTCACGGCATCGGGACACCCGCGAAGCGGCGCGAATTTGTCGAAGAACTGATGGGCGTCGTCGGCCTCAACCGCCAGCACATTCGCCGTTATCCGCACAGCTTCTCCGGCGGCCAGCGCCAGCGTATCGGTATCGCCCGCGCGCTGGCCCTGAGGCCGCAACTGCTGATCTGCGACGAGCCGGTCTCCGCTCTCGACGTGTCCATCCAGGCTCAGGTGCTGAACCTGCTGAAGGACCTGCAGCGCGACATGGGCCTGACCTACATCTTCATCAGCCACAACCTCGCGGTGGTCGATTACATCGCCGACCGCATCGCCGTCATGTGCCGCGGGCGCCTGGTCGAAGTGGCACCGCGCGAGCAGCTGTTCCGCGCGCCGATGCACCCCTATACCAAGGCGCTGCTGTCAGCCGTGCCGGAGCCGAGCCTGGACCAGCGCCTCGACCTCACGGCCTTGATGGAAGGCCGCGCCTCGGATCCCACAGCCTGGCCGGCGCCCTTCCGCATCGACGGCGAAAGCCGCCTGACCATGGTCGATCTGGGGAGCGGCCATCAGGTCCGGGCGGCCGGCGACGCCGCCGCGGATCTGGTGCGCGGCTATCCGCAAGAACAGCTGGCGCAAGCGCCCCGTGAAAAGGCCGAAGTCTGACCCGATGCTGAGTTACTTCATCCGCCGAGTCCTGGTAATGATCCCGACCCTGCTGGTGATCAGTCTGGTGGTCTTCGTCATCATCCAGCTGCCGCCCGGCGACTACCTGGAAACTTTGATCTCCGAACTGCAGGCCCAGGGTGAAACCGTCGACTCGGCCCGCATTGCCTTTCTGCGCGAACAGTACGGGCTCGACAAGCCGTTGATCGAACAGTACTGGCGGTGGCTCTTCGGACTGCTGCAGGGCGACCTCGGCTATTCCTTCGAGTTCGAATTACCGGTCGTCGACGTTATCGGCGACCGATTCTGGTTCACCGCCCTGCTCGCCATTTCGACGACCCTCTTCTCCTACATCGTCGCCTTCCCGATCGGCATCTACTCGGCGGTCCGGCAATATTCTTTTGGCGACTACGCCGCTACCCTGTTCGGCTACTTCGGTCTCGCCATGCCGAACTTCCTCTTCGCGCTGGTCCTGATGTACTACTTGAACATCTGGTTCGGGCTGTCCATCGGCGGCCTGATGGACCCCCAGTATATCGACGCGCCCTGGACGTTCGACAAAGCCGTCTCGACCCTCAACCACCTGTGGATTCCGATGATTGTCATCGGCACTTCCGGCACCGCGGCGATGATTCGGCGGCTGCGCGCCAACATGCTCGACGAATTGCTGAAACAGTACGTGGTAACGGCACGGGCCAAGGGGCTGTCGCCGCTGAAGACCATCCTCAAGTACCCGCTGCGCCTTTCGCTCAATCACTTCATCGCCGACATCGGCAGCATCCTGCCGGCCATGGTGTCGGGCTCCGCGCTGGTCTCCATCGTCATGGATCTGCCGACCAACGGGCCGCTGCTGCTGCGCTCCCTGCAGAGCCAGGACATGTATCTGGCCGGCGCGTTCCTGATGTTCGAGGCCGTGCTGGTGGTCGTCGGCGTCTTCATCTCAGACATCTTCTTGGCGATGCTGGACCCGCGGATCCGCCTGGGCGAGGGAGCGACCAAATGACCGAGCGCGACCGGCATCCCGGCGAGCGCCTGGAGCATCACGTCAACGAGGCGCCCTTCGATCCCTACAAGGTAGACCGGCTGACGCCGCAGCAGGAACGCTACTACCAGGCGTCCGAATGGCGCATCATGTGGTGGCGCTTTCGTCGCCACCGCGTCGCGGTGTGGTCCGGCGCATTTCTGGTCGCCATGTACCTCGTCGTCGTTATCAGCGAGTTCCTGGCGCCCTACAACCTGCACAGCCGCGACACCCAGCGCATCCACGCCCCGCCGCAGGCACTGCATCTGTTTCATGAGGGCGAGTTCATCGGCCCCTTCGTCTATGGCTACGACTCCGGCATGGACATGGAGACCTTGAAGCGCACCTACAAACCAAACCCTGAGAAGGTTCAGCCGCTGCGCTTCTTCTGCCGTGGCGACGGCTACACCCTTTGGGGCCAGTTCGAGGCCGATCTGCATCTCTTCTGCCCGGCCGAGGGCGGCACTGCCTTTCTTTTCGGCACCGACAGGCTGGGCCGCGACATGCTGAGCCGTATCATATACGGTTCGCGTATTTCGTTGACCATCGCGATGATCGCCGTCGCCATTTCTTTCGTCCTTGGCGTCATCATCGGTGGTGTCGCCGGCTACTACGGCGGCTTCGTCGATGCGCTCACGCTGCGCGCCATCGAAATCATCCGCTCCTTTCCCGAGCTGCCTCTGTTCATGACGCTCTCGGCCCTGCTGCCGGTAACCTGGAGTCCGATCGGCGTCTTCGCTGGCATATCGGTCATCATAGGGTTTCTTGAATGGCCGGGATTGGCGCGCGCCGTGCGCGCCAAGATCCTCTCGCTGCGCGAGGAGGATTTCACCACGGCCGCCCAGCTAATGGGCGCCTCGCCCGCGCGCGTAATCGGCCGCCATCTGATGCCCAGTTTCACCAGCCACCTGATCGCTTCGCTGACGCTTTCCGTGCCCACGGCGATCCTCGGCGAAACGGCCCTCTCGTTCCTCGGCATCGGACTGCGACCGCCGGTGACCTCCTGGGGGGTGGTGCTGAACGAGGCGCAGAACTTGAACGTGGTGGCGCTCTATCCCTGGCTGATGCTGCCGGTAGTGCCGCTGTTCCTGGTGGTGCTGGCCTTCAACTTCCTGGGCGACGGCTTGCGCGACGCCGCGGATCCCTACAGGTAAACTCGTCTCTAAAAATCAGGGGGCGACGACAACCAGGTCCAGCGGCGTGTCAACACCGGCGACCGGGGCTGTCAGCCGGCGCTTTTCTTCCGCCGGGCGATAGCCTTGGGCGCAGGCCGTGTCGTAGGTCGCGCGATCACAGAGCGCCGAGACACCGAGATCCTTGTTGTGCTTCTCCAGCTTGGCCGAAAGGTTCACGGCATCGCCGATAACCGTGTATTCCAGGCGCGTATCGTCGCCCACCGCACCGAACAGAATCGGTCCCGTTGCCACGGCGCCGTTCACCCGCGGGCAGCTGCGCCCCTTGGCCTCGCACTCCTTTCGCCAGTCCTCGGCCGCGGCCATCGCCTCCTCCAACGCTGTCAGGGCGTCGGCGGCATAACGCTCCGAGGGTTGCGCCGCGCCGAAGGTCGCCATGATGCCGTCGCCGAGGAACTTGTCGATGCTGCCGCCGTTGCGCTGAATGACCGGAACCATGCGGTGCTGGTACTCGCCAAGCAACTGCATCACCTCTTCCGGTGGTGCCGCGCCGGCGAGGCGGGTGAAGCCGCGCATGTCGAGATTGAGAATCGCCGCTTTGCGCATCTCACCGCTGCCGGCGCGGATATGCTGCTCCGCCCCCTTGATGCGCGCGGCGATTTCCGGATCGAAGAAGCGTGACAGCTCGTGCGCCGCCGACTGCTCGGTGAAGGCCCGCACCAGCAATCCCTTGGCGCGATAGAGGGCGACGGCAATGAGCGCCGTTACCACCAGAATCGAGATGATCTTGTCGAACTCGGCGCCCAGCAGAACCGAGTTGGACGTGAGATAGGCAACGTAGTCGCGGGTGATCATGGTGTCGCCGGGGTCGGCATAGACCACGTAGGCCATCAGCACGCCCCAGCCCAGCGCGGCAAGAAATCCGGCGAGCACGACGAAGCGGGCATCGAAGCGCAGAGCCCTCAACGCGATGAAGATGAAGACATAGAGCAGTGTCGGAGCCTTCAGGTAGAACGACGGCGGCTGCTCGTACTGGATGTGAAAACTCCAGATCAGCACCATCAGCAGCGTCATGTCGAAAAAAACAGAAGCCGCCAGCGACCAGTCCGGCAGGCGCGCCTTGTGCGCCCAGACCACCCGCACCAGGGTCAGCGCCAAGTAGATGCCTAAAGCCCAGGGCACCGGTGCGAAACCGGATGACATGGGCTTTGGTGAGATGAAATAGAGCGTGCCAAACGTCAACACGATGCCGAGTTGAACCCAGGAGATGACGCGTTCCGTCGCATCTTCCTGGCTGCGCACAGCCACGCGCACCCGCTCCGGCAGACCGGCTTCCGGGTCTCTGCGCCACCAGTTCAACATGTTCAACACCTGTAGGTATTCGCACCGCAGCCCGCCCAAACGGCCCGGCGCGTCATGCTGACATTTGGCAATCTCGATTGATCACCTGCACGTCACTTCTGCGTGAAACGGACGCCTCGACGGACGGGAGGCCGGCTCATGGACGCAGAACCATACCCTCGCGCGCGACCAGGGTGCCGGGCCGGGCCGCCTCCGCTTCCTTGGCGACCTGTTGCATGAAGGCGTCATCGTGGCTGGGATCGTGGTGGAAGATGATCAGCTGCTTGGCGCCCGCTTTTTCACAGAGCCGCAGACCCTCCTGCCACGTCGAATGGCCCCAGTTGCGATACTTTGGGAATTCCTCGTCGGTGTAGGTGCTGTCATAAATCACCAGGTCGGCACCGTCGATAAGCTCCAGGATGTTGCGGTCTTGCTTGCCTTCGATGTGTTCGGTGTCGGTGATGTAACAGATGGCATGGCCGCCGAAGTTCACCCGATAGCCGGTGGCGCCGTTGGGATGGTTCAGCGGCGCCGTCGCCAGATGCACGCCGGGTTTTGGTTCCAACACGTCTCCGGCAGTAAAATCATGGAAGGAGACGTTGGCGGCAAAGATTTTAGGCGGCACCGGAAACAGCGGCGCATTCATAAACTGCACCAGGACGTCGTGAAGAGTCAGTTCGGGGACCAGATGCCCGGCCCAAAGACGGATGCGATTGCGCTTGCCGAACAGTGGCGCGAAAAAAGGCAAGCCGACGATGTGGTCATGGTGTGTGTGGGTCAGAAAGATGTCGGCTTCAAGCGCGCCATCCTCGCAGAGTTGCCGCCCCAGTGGGCGCAAACCGGTCCCGGCATCAAGGATCAGCAGTTTTTCGCCGCAGCGGATTTCCAGGCAGGAGGTATTCCCGCCATAGCGCAAGTAACTTTCGCCAGGACAGGAGATCGAACCGCGAGTGCCCCAAAAGCGGACAAAAAAATCTGACGCGTTTTGCAAATGCCAGTATCCCTTTGGTCCCACACTCTCTATGTAAGCTTGCCAATATAAACCCGCAGGACCGGCAGCCCAGGAAAATACATTGTGACTATTGCTTTACTCTAACCTCTTGTCCGAAAAGGCCCCAATGAAAATTCGCCCGCTGCCGGGGCCGGCGTGACCAGGCCTCGGCGCACAAGCTTGATGCTGGTCGTCCTCGGCCTGGCGCTGGTGGTCTACGCCGCCTACAGCCAGTTCAAACTGCCGGTTGTGCTGCCCGTCCTTTTGGACAGCTATGGGTATGACCGGGTCCTGGCCGGCGGCTTCATGTCGATCTTCGCGGTCTTCGGCATCCTGCTGTCGGTGCCCATCGGCCGGGCTGTCGCCCGGCGCGGCGCCCTGCGGCTGGTGATGGCCGCCCTGCCCGTCATGGGACTGGGCACCACGCTATGCCTGCTGGCCCCGGCTTCCGGCGCGGCGATGCTGCTGGGGCGCGGGCTGGAGGGCGCCGCCTTTGCCGTCCTGGCGGTTGCCGGGCCAGCGCTGGCTACCGCGAACGCCGCGCCGCGGCACCACGCCCTGGTGATCGGCCTGGTGTCGGCCTGGATACCCAGCGGTCAGCTGCTGGCGGCGCTGCTCGGCCCGCTGGCACTTAAAACCAGTGGCTGGCAAGGTCTGTGGTGGGTAGGCCTGCTGCTCGCCGGCCTCTTGATCGGCTGGACCTTCGCGACGATGCGCCTGGGCCCGCGCGGCACGACGCTGCGAGAAGATACGGCCGCCAGCGCGCCGGCCTGGACCCGGCATCAGTGGATTGCCCTGCTGCTCACCGGTTGCGTGTTCATGCTGTGGAGCGGCCAGTACCTCGCCTATATGACCTGGTTGCCGCTGTACTTGGTTGAGGTGCAGGGGCTGGACTTGGTTGAGGTGCAGGGGCTGGCAATGGACTTCGCCCTTGCCGGCTACCTGATCCCCGTCGTGCTGGTCGGCGTTTTCAACATCACCACCGGGCTGCTCTTGCAGCGCGGCCAGCGGCCCCAACATCTGCTGCTGGGCGCCGTCACGGTTCAGGCGGCAATCTGGTGGCTGCTGCCGGTCACCACTAGCGGCGCCAGCGGCCTCGCGTCGCTGGTGGTCTACGGGATCACCGCCGGGATCGCACCGACCTGTCTTTTCGCGCTCTCGACACATCTGGTGACCAGCTCGGGCGAGACGGCGCGGGCCTTCGGCGTCACCATGACCGGGCGCAATCTCGGTGTGCTCGGCGGACCGCTGCTGCTGGCCCTGGCGGTCGAACTGAGCGGCGGTTGGCTGGCCGCCAGCCTGCTGTTTTCCGGTCTCACCAGTCTTGCGGTGGGCCTCTGTGTCATGCTGCTGTTCAAGGTGCCGCGCGTCGAAGCACAGCGCCTCGCGACCACGCGCGCCGCTACCGACTGAACGTCTTGGAGGCGCGCGCCTCAGGGCACCAGGCGATAGCCGCCCGGTTCGGTGACCAGGATCTCCGCCGCCGAGGGGTCTTCTTCGATCTTTTGGCGCAGCCGGTAAACGTGGGTCTCCAGCGTGTGCGTCGTCACTCCGGCGTTGTAGCCCCAAACCTCGCCCAACAGCTTGTCGCGCCCGACCACCGCGTCGCCGCTGCGGTAGAGATACTTGAGGATCGAGGTTTCCTTTTCCGTCAGCCGAACCTTCTTCTTGGATTCCCCATGGGTCAGCAATTTGGCGCTGGGGCGAAAGGTGTAGGGGCCAATGGTGAAGACGGCATCCTCGCTCTGCTCGTGCTGGCGCAGTTGGGCGCGCATACGCGCCAGCAGCACGCCGAGCCGAAAGGGCTTGGTGACATAATCGTTGGCGCCGGCATCGAGCGCCAGGATCGTGTCGGCGTCGGACTCTGCGGCGGTCAGCATGATGATCGGTGATTTGACGCCGCCGCGACGCATCAAGCGGCAGACTTCGCGGCCATCCATATCGGGAAGACCGACGTCGAGCAGGATCAGGTCGAAGTACTCGGCTTTCGCCTGATCCATTCCGTCGGCGGCGGTCGTCGCTTCGACCGTATCGAACTCCTCGTGCAGCCGGAGTTGCTCGCTCAGCGACTGACGAAGCGCTTCATCGTCGTCGATCAATAGTATTTTCTTGCCGCTGGCGCCTGTCATGAACGAGGTCCGATCCCTTAACCCACCCAAAACCTGTGATTTCCTCAGATACCACCGCAACCCCCGGGGTTCAAGCAGACCCCTGGCGCAGCAGCTGCTGCACTGCGGCATTGAGACCGTGATCCGGAGCCGCCAGCGCGTCGACGGCGCTGAAGTGGTGCAGCCCAGACATGCCGACTTCGTGCAGCGGCAAGCCACAGGTCTGCCAGGCGGCAGCGTATTCCGCGTGTTGACGCAAAAACTCGTTGGTTTCTTCCGCACCGACGGCAAGCAATAAGGGCGCCGCGCGCTTTGGCAAACAATGCAGCGGGCTCCAGGGCGCGACCTCCGGCTCAGCGATGTGCAGGATCTTGTTGTGATAGCTAAGGCGCAGCGGCTCCAGGTCGTAGACCCCGGAGATCGAACAGCCGCCGGCCAGGAGGTCCGCCGGCAGCGTCGGGTCCAGGCCCTGCCAGTCGGTCGACAGCGCCATGGCCGCCAAGTGGCCGCCGGCGGAGTGCCCGGCGACGACGATGCGCGTTGGGTCGATGCCGTAATCGCCGGCGCGGCGATGGAGCCAGGCCAGGGCGCGGCGCGTCTGATCGATCATCGCACCGATCTTGGTCTCCGGCGCCAGGCCATAGTTGAGGCTCGCAAAGGCAATGCCCGCGTCGACGAAGACCGGCGCCAGGTAGCTGTAGTCACCCTTATCGAGAGCTTGCCAGTAGCCGCCGTGAACGAACGCCAGCAAGGGGGCGGGGGAATCGCCCTTCGCTGGAAACAGGTCCAAATTTTCCAAGGGGCTAGGGCCGTACGCCAGATCGAGATGGCCGTCCAGCTGCGTACGTGCCGCGGCGCTGTCACGCGCCCAGCGCTCAAAGAACCCGGGATGGTCGGGCCAGCGGGCGCGGAGATTCAGTTCACCGTCGAGCGCCGCCTGATCGTAGTCGCGAAAAACCTCGGTGCTGCCCCGCCGGCTTGTCATGCAACGTGCTCCTCGTCCAAATCCCCACTGACGGTGCGCGGCCGGCAATGAGCCTTTTCAATTCGCCACCGAAACGCTGGCGTTTTGGTGTGGCGGCACTTAAGTGTTGCGTGAAGCGGCACCTCGTCGACGACGGGCGCCAGGGTGGACGCCACCGTGACACGGCGCCGCCCGGCCCGTAAAGTGGCTATCGATAACCCTGAATTGCGATGCAGCAGAACGCCAGACACCAGAAATCGGCCGTGAAACCCGGGACCGTGAGGCCAGGGGCGAAGGGCCCCGATGCCGCCGTCCTTCAATCGGTCGAGCGGGCGCTCGCCGAGTTGCGCCGCGGCGCCAGCGTGGTATTGCACAACTGGTCGGGCCAGGGCGCCTTGGTGCAGGCCGCGGAGGAAACCACGCCCGCCGGTCTGGCGGCGCTGGCCGCCCTGACCGGCACCGAGCCGATGCTGCTGCTAACGGCGCGCCGGGCCCAGGCCCTGGGCTTGCCCGGTACGGAAAGCCTGGTCGCCAGTGGCGGCGTCCTGGCGCTGGCCTTGGAAAGGCAGGAAGCGGACGACATCCGCGCCCTGGCCGACCCCACCAGCCCGCAGAACGCGCCGCTGCAGGCTGGCCAAGCCGTGACAGCGCCGCCGGGGCTCGACATCGCCGCGGTGGAACTTACCAAACTGGCGCGGCTGCTGCCGGCCGCCCTGCTGGCGCCGCTGCCCGGCCAGCCGGTGCAAAGTCCGGTCGCCTGGGCCGATGCCCGCGACCTTATGGCGGTATCCGCCGCCAGTGTTTCCGAATACCGCTTCGCCGCGGCGCGCGGCCTGACGCCGGTCGCCGATGCCACGGTGCCGCTGGCCGGGGCCGAGACGGCCCGCATCGTCGCCTTTCGCCCCGACGATGGCGGCATGGAGCACCTCGCCATTATCGTCGGCAAGCCCGAGGGCGACCAACCGCTGCTGCTGCGCCTGCATTCCGAATGCTTCACCGGCGACCTATTGGGATCGCTGCGCTGCGATTGCGGCGACCAGCTGCGCGGCGCCATCCAGGCCATGGCCGACGCCGGCGCCGGCGTTGTGCTCTACCTGATGCAGGAAGGCCGCGGCATCGGTCTGGTCAACAAGCTGCGCGCCTATACCTTGCAGGACCGCGGCTCCGATACCTTGGATGCCAACGAGCAACTGGGATTCGACGCTGACGAACGGGTCTACCTGCCGGCGGCGCAGATGTTGCATCACCTGGGCTTCCGCAAGGTCAGGCTGATGACCAACAACCCGCAGAAGGTCGCCGCCCTCAGCCGCTTCGGAATTGCCGTGGAGGAACGAGTCGGCCACAGCTTCCCGTCGAATGGCCATAACGACTTCTATCTGGCCACCAAGGCGGCGCGCTTCGGCCATCTATTTTAGATGGATTGCCGGCAAATCCGGCCGGAAGTACGGCAGGGACCGCCGGGCAGAAGCTGCCCGGCGTCATCTGCCGGGCCGCCGCTTCCGCAGTAAGTCTTTGATTCTCCTTAGGCCCATCCCCTGGCCCGCTTCTTGCTGAAAGAGCAGGTGGAGGGCTTATGATCGATCTGGAGTTCGTCGGCGACTATCGAAACCCGCAGCAGCTAACCGCGCGGCAGCGTGAGCTTGGTTTCGACGGCCCCAGCAACGGCGAGTTCAGCTTCGACGACTTTATCGACATCATCAATCCGCTGCAGCACATACCCGTCGTCTCGACGCTGTATCGACAGATCACCGGTGACGAGATCAGTCCGCACGCCCGCATCTTCGGCGGCACCCTCTTCGGCGGGCCAGCCGGGTTCATCTCGGCTGCCGCGAACACACTCTTCGATGAAGCTGCCGGCAGGGACGTCGGCGAGACCCTGGTGGCGCTGTTTACCGGCGACGACTCGGCCGCAGAACCGCAGTTCGCCGGGGCCGATGACGGAGAAGCCGCTTCGCTTGAGGTCGGCCCGGCCGCCGCCCCGGCATTCGATGGCGCCTCTGCCGAGCCTTTGACGACGGCCGCCGGCCCGGCCGCCGCTGCGCCACCGCCCCTCAATACGTCTTCGACGACGGGCACGCCCGCAACCAACGGCAGTGCGGACGGAGTGCTGACCGGGCAGGATGCCTTGAACGCGCTCTTCAAGGATCTAAGTGGCGCTGGGCCGCCGGCGGCGGTGGCCGGTAACAGTGCCAAGAGCGTGCCATCGGGCCTGCCGCTGGCGGGCCGTCAAGAAGCAGCGGAACTGAAATCCTATCCCCTGCCGCCCCGGCCACCGCGGGTCGCGGCGCCTGCCCCAGCGGCCAAGCCTCAGACCGATGCGCTGGCGACTCCGCCAGGACCGGACGCCCAGGCGGCTGGCGGGAAACCCGGCGAAGCGGTGGCGGCCCACCCTCTGCTCTTCGCCCAAAGCGCCGGTGAAGCCGGCCTCGCCGACCGCATGATGCAGGCTTTGGACAAGTACAGGACCATGGCCCGGCAGGGCCCGGAGGCCGCCGCCAAAGACAAGGCCCGTTGGCAGTCGGATCCTGCAAACGCTGCCGCCGGCAACTCCTGAGCATCGCTTCGGGCCGAGGACGGAAGTGATTCACTCCTGCCGAAGAAGGCTTTAGTCTGCCCGGCATGAGCCTTGATCTCGATTCCAAGACCGCGCTCGACCTGCGTGTTGCCCTGGAAAATGGCCGGGCCCGGGCACAGTGGGGCAGGCAGGCGTGGCGCTGCGCCATCGGCCGCGGGGCCCTCAGCCGCCACAAGGAAGAAGGCGACGGGGCCACCCCTGTCGGGCGCTGGCCGCTGCGCCGGGTGCTGTATCGGGCCGATCGCCACGAGGCGCCTCGCTCCGCCTTTCCCTGTACGCCGATCCTTGCAGACGACGGCTGGTGCGACGACCCGGCCAACGCGGCCTATAACCAGCCGGTGAAGCTGCCTTTTGCGGCCAGCCACGAGCGCATGGTCCGCGACGACGGGCTCTACGACGTGGTGGTGGTGCTGGGGCACAACGACGACCCCGTCGTGGCCGGCGCCGGCAGCGCGATTTTCTTGCATGTGGCGCGCGACGACTACGGACCTACCGAAGGCTGCGTGGGTCTGGCGCTGCCCAACCTGTTGACCGTGCTGGCAGAAGCCCGACCCGGCAGCGCCGTGGAGGTTCTGGCGCCGTGACCGATGCCCCATCGGGGTGCTCACCTTTTTTTGACTGTCTGCGGGGCACCAAATCGCGTTTCGCCGCGTAGAGTGAAGAGAGGCCCCTTGGCAGCTTGGAGACATAGCATGCAGAAGCAACGATACGCTGCAGGTTCGGCGACAAGCAGGCGTGGCCTGCCAATGCGGTCTCTTGCCCTGATGGTTGTGCTCGGTCTCGGCGCCTGTACGGGTACAGGAACAGGGGGCGGCACTGTCTACTACACCGCCTTCACCGCCGGCTACGTGCCCAACAGCCTTGCGGCGGCACATCCGCTGCTGGTCGAAACCTACGGCAGTCCGACCCCGGGTGTGGCGCCGGAGAACGTCCTTGAGGCCACTGTGGCGGGACTGCGGCAGTCCGGTCCGGCGTGGATGCCGCGAAACTATACCGGCCGGCCCGACGACGCGCCACGACCCGCCTATCGCCTGCGCATCGCCTACGGCGCGCCCAAGGCCTTCGATCGGCAGGATCTTTGCGGGCCGGACATGAGCGCGGAATTTTTGGCGGCCGGCCGCGGACAGAATGACGCCGGTTCGACGCGGACCTTGGCCGGCCTCTGCCGCGGCGAAACCGAGGTCGCCTATGGCGAAGGCTCGCCCGGGGCGAATCCGGACATCCGGGGCGAGCGCTTCCAGAAATTCGTCGGGCTGCTGGGCCGGGCGGTGATGCCGAGGCGCAATCCCGTTACCGACGACGATTGCGTTTTTCGTAACTGCGATTGAGGCGGCGGTTTGACCGGCGCCGATCGGCCTATCCCGCTGCCGGTCGGGCGCCGAAGATGCCGGTCCCGACACGCACCAGGGTGGCACCGAAACGCGCCGCAGTCTCATAGTCGCCGCTCATGCCCATGGACAGCCCGGCAAGGCCATTGCGCTTGGCAATTTCGCGCAGGAAGGCGAAATGGAGCGACGGCTCCTCATCGACCGGCGGGATGCACATCAAGCCCCTGACATCGAGGCCGAGATCCTGGCATTCGCTGAGGAAAGCATCCGCTTGCGCCGGCAGAATGCCGGCTTTTTGCGGCTCTTCGCCGGTGTTCACCTGAACATAGCAGGCCGGTGCGAGGCCAAGTTTATCGGCTTCCTTGGCGAGGGCGCGGGCCAGCTTCGGCCGATCGACAGTCTCAATCACATCGAAGAGTGCGAGGGCGTCTTTCACCTTGTTGGTTTGCAGCGGCCCGATCAGATGCAGGCGCAACTGCGGATGGGCCGCCTTCAGGTCAGGAAACTTACCCTGGGCTTCCTGAACCCGGTTTTCACCGAACAGGGTCTGTCCCGCCGCCAGTGCTGCCTCGACCGCGGCGGCGCGGTGCACCTTGGAAACCGCGACCAGGGAGACATCCTCGGCGCGGCGCCCGCTGTCTTTGGCGGCGGCGGCGATGCGCGCGCGCACGTCAGCCAGATTGGCGGCAATCTTGTCGCCGGAAAGATTGGTCATCCGTTTGCCTCAACCGCTAAAGGTATCCGTAGCGCTTCATCTGCGCCCGATGATCGCTCTCGATCCGCGCGGCCTGGGACGGCGCCAGCTTGTCCCGCCAGCCGCCCGCCCGTCCGGAGCGGAAGAATTTTTCGCTGTGCAGGGATCGCTCGATGAAGCCCTGATCCGCCTCTAAAGTCTGAAGCTGCTTGAACGACGCGTGGTCGACGGCGCGTTCGATCCGCACAGTCTCCGTCGAAATCCCAAAATGCCTGGCGATGCGGCCGAACTGGTCGAGGGGGTCGGCGAGCAGATCCTCGTAGCGCACCACGAAGATGCCTGGGTGATTCCATCTGGTCCAGGATTCCACGTGATTGGACCAGCTGCTTTGCAGTTCGTGGACGATGACACCGGGCATGGCAGCGCCCATCGCCAGCGGGTCGTTCATCATGGCGATCATCTCGTCGAGAGTCTTGCCGAAGTGGTCGGCAGCGGAGAGCGCCACGTCACGCGGATCGCGGATGATATAGATGGCGCCGAAAGTCGCCTGCATGGAGTGGATCGGATGGCCTTGATCCTCGCCGAGATAGCTGTGCGTCTTCATCGGCACGACGTTCTTGTTGAGCTTTGCCACGCGCTGCTGGGCCTTGGCGCGCAGGGCGGCGACTTCTTTCGACCTGAGGTCGGCGACCTTTTTATTGGCGACGGGCTGGAACCACATTTCCGCCGGCTCGCTGGGGCAGACCTCCCCGATCCGCTTGAGCGGCAGCGGCTCGGCGGCATCCAGGATGAGGTTGGCGAGAAAGGCCCGCATCCAGGTATTGCCCGATTTTGGGTAGGACGCCAGCCAGAGGATACCGGGCAAAGTCAGGAAACCCTTTCAGCTTGCTGGCTTGGCTTCGGCAGGTAGCCGAAGCGGCGCATCTGAACGGCGTGGTCGCGCTCGATGGCGGCGACCTGCTCTGGCGCCAGTGTGTCGCGCCACGCCCCGGAACTGCCCGAACGGAAGAAGCGCTGGCTGTTCACCGACTTCTCGGCAAAGCCGGTCTTGGCTTCCTGGGCTTGCAGCGTTTTGAAGGCGGAGAACTCGACCGCCCGGCGAAGGCGCGCTGCGTCTTCGGTAATGCCCAACTTCCTGGCGACGGCGCCGAGCTGCCCCAGCGGATCGGCCAGCATGTCCTCGTAGCGCAGAACCTGCAGGGGGCTGTGCGTCCACTTGGTCCAAGATTTCACATGGTCGGACCAGGTCCCCATGCGCTCGTAGACCGTATTGCCCGGCATGCCCCGGCCGCGCGCATTCTTGTCGTTCATCATCTCGATCGTCTGGTCGAGGGTGAGGCCGTAGTGGTCGGCGGCCGAAACCGCCACGTCGCGCGGATCGCGCACGATATAGATGACGCCGATGCTGGCGGTGAGCGAGATGGTCGGGGCCCCGTGATCCTTGCCGAGGAAACTGTGGGTCTTCATCGGGATGATGTTCTTGTTCAATCGCGCCGCCCGCTCCTGCGCCTTGGTGCGCAGGCGCGCGATCTGCCGTTCGCTGAGGTCTGCGACCGGGCTTTTGGTCAGTGGTTTGAACCAGACTTCGTTGGGCTCGCTGGAGCACACCTCATTGATGCGCTTGAGTTCCAGGGGCTCGGGTTCGTTGAGGATAAGGTTCGCCAGGAACACGCGCATCCATGTATTGCCGGATTTCGGATAGGAGGCGAGCCAGAGAATACCGGACATACTAAGCCATAGACCCAAGGACATCGGTGATGTGTCCGGGACGAAGCAGGGAACGGCAAGCGCCGCCGACAGGGTTTCATCCCGAAGCATTCCTCTAGGCAAATGTCCGCGGCGTTGCAAGGCCGGACGCCTGAAAAGGTTAACGACAGGTTTAGCGAACACACCTATGGAGCGCAATCTTGCGTTATAAGTGCCGTATACGTGTGTTTTCCTTCTTCAGCGCGAATGCAGCTGGAACCTGGAAGTGCTTGGCTTCACGGCGAAATCGGTCACTGTTGCGAGAAAAGCACAGTGTGTCGGAAAAACAACTTAATACCCCTGCCACCCCTTGCGATCCGAAGCGCAGCCTAGTACCAACTACGCATCCCGTGGCTTGGGGTACCCACAATAGACACCGTATTTGGAGCTTTTCGGATGAAAAACGTATTGATGGCTAGCAGTGCCATTGTCGGGGCTGCGGTCCTGGTGGCCAGCCCTGCTGCCGCTCAGGAGCTGAAGCTCTCGGCTTTCCAGCAGTTCATGGCGTCCGGCGGCGACGCCGATCTCGAAGATTCGGATCGTGGTTTCGCGTTCTCGACCAACACCGAGTTGCACGTCAACGGCTCGATCATGGCCGACAACGGCATCACCTTCGGGTTCCGTGTCGAGTTCGAGGCTGACTCCGGCGAAGACAACAACGTCGACGAGAACAGCATCTTCGCGTCGGGCAGCTTCGGTAAGCTGGAATTCGGCAACAACGACGGCGCCGAAGACACCTTCATGGTCAACGGCTCGAACTCAGGCGTCGACTACGGCGGCGTCGGCAACCCGACCTCGAACTTCCTGACCTCGGCTTATGCGGGTGATGCGCGGACCTCGGCTGACTTCGCCAACGGCGTCGACTCTTCCGACGCGACGAAGATCACCTACACCACGCCGAACTTCAACGGCTTCAGCGCCGGCGTCAGCTACACGCCGGACACCGCCGACGGCGGCGACGGCAACGACTTCAACCGCGAAAACTCTTCCGGCATCCACGATCACATCGGCATCGGCATCGGCTACGACGGCGAGTTCAACGGCGTCGGCGTCGAGTTGGGCCTGGTTGGCGCAATCGGTAAAGCCGATGCGGAACCGGAAGACGACGTCTACGGCCTCGGCGGCGGTGTCGCCGTCAGCTTCGCCGGCTTCACCATCGCGACCGGCGCGGTCTATGACGACGCCGACGGCAATGGCGGCTCTGGCTGGGCCTGGGACGCTGGCGTCGGCTATGCTTCCGGCCCCTGGAGCTTCTCGGTGAACGGCATCTACTCTGAAGATGACGATTCCAATGACGAGCTGCTCGCCGGTTCGGCCAACGTCGGCTACAATCTGGCGCCGGGCGTGAGCGTCTTCCTGACCGGCTTCGTCGGTGAAGAAGACCTTGGCGCCGGTGGCAGCAACGACATCGTGGCGGTCACCAGCGGCTTGAAGGTCTCCTTCTAAGTCAGACCACACGGCATAGCGTCGTTTTATGGGGCGGCACCCGCGGGTGCCGCCCCATTTTTTTGCCCGAACCGCTGCGATCTCGCCGCTTTGACCGGGGCCAGGTGCCCGTTTTCATTCAAGCGTTTCTTTTTGCCCGCTTCTGAGGCCTATGATATCTACTCGTCAGAAACAGTTCGGCGGCTTTCGCGCAAGCGGGCGAATGCAACGCGAATGGCACCAGGCAGGGACGTAAGAGCGATGGAACCAAAGCCCATTGGAACGACCTTCGATAAGAGGTCTGCCGGCTGGCGCTGGATGGCGCTGGCGTTGGCGCTGGCCGTGTCCGGCTGCAGCCTTGGCGGTGAAGCCAAGTACCGGGACGAGACGGCGGAAAAGTACGAGGAAACCGGTGGCTCGCTGCTCGGCGACGACCGCATCGGCCTCAACGACAGCGTCGAGCGGCCGGATGCCAGCGGCGGCGATGCCGGCATCGGCGTGAATTCCTATCTGTGGCGCGCCTCCCTGGACACCGTTTCATTCATGCCGCTGGCCTCGGCGGACCCCTTTGGCGGCGTTATCATCACCGATTGGTATTCTCCGCCGCAGTCCGCCAACGAGCGGTTCAAGATCAACGTCTACATTCTCGGCCGCGACCTGCGGGCCGACGGCGTGAGGGCGGCGGTCTTCCGGCAGCTCCGCGATGCCCAGTCGGGCTCCTGGATCGACGCGGCGATCGAGGCTCAGACCCCGACCGATGTCGAGAACGCCATTCTCACGCGGGCGCGCCAGCTCCGCATCGCCTCGATCCAATAGTCCGGAACACCGCCCTGCCGAGAGCTCCTCTCGACGCGGGCTTTGGAGCGGCCGGGCGCGGCCCGGTCGCGGCGAGAGCTTCCGGCCTTTCTCGCGCCATCCGCCCGGCGCGGCCTTGACCCCCAATAATTTGCGACCCCGACATGAGCCGTTACAACGCCCAGGAAACCGAGGAAAAATGGCAGAAGCGATGGGAAGAGGCCGGCTGCTTCGCGGTTAAGGAAGATCCGGCGCGCGAGAAGTACTACGTGCTGGAGATGTTTCCCTATCCCTCCGGCAAGATTCACATGGGGCACGTGCGCAACTACACCATCGGCGACGTGGTGGCGCGCTATAAAAGAGCCAAGGGATTCAACGTTCTGCATCCGATGGGGTGGGACGCCTTTGGATTGCCGGCGGAGAATGCCGCTATGGAGCGCGGCGTGCATCCGGCACGCTGGACCTACGAAAACATCGCCACCATGCGGGCCCAACTGAAGTTGATGGGACTTTCCCTGGATTGGGACCGCGAGATCGCCACCTGTCATCCAGGTTACTACGCCCAGCAGCAGCGGCTCTTCGTCGACATGATGCGGGCCGGCCTGGTTTACCGGAAGGAATCCTCAGTGAACTGGGACCCGGTGGACCAAACCGTGTTGGCCAATGAGCAGGTCATCGACGGCAAAGGCTGGCGCTCCGGCGCCGCCATCGAACGGCGCAAGCTGTCGCAGTGGTTCTTCAAGATCACCGCCTTTTCCGACGAGCTGCTCGCGGCGCTGGACGGCCTCGACCGCTGGCCCGAGAAGGTGCGTCTGATGCAGCGCAACTGGATCGGCCGCTCCGAGGGCGCGACCGTTCAGTTTCGCATTGTCGGCCGAGACGATCGCCTGAGCGTCTTCACGACCCGGCCGGACACGCTGTTCGGCGCTTCGTTCTGCGCCCTGGCCGCCAATCATCCGCTGGCCGCCGAGGTCGCCCGGAGCAACCCGCAGGCGGCGGACTTTATCGCCGAGTGCAATCGCCTGGGCACCAGCGAGGAAGCCATCGAGACGGCCGAGAAGAGGGGCATTGCCACGGGGCTGGCGGTACAGCATCCCTTCCTGCCGGAGCTGAAGCTGCCGGTCTTTATCGCCAATTTCGTGCTCATGGAGTACGGCACCGGGGCGATCTTCGGCTGTCCGGCGCACGACCAGCGCGATCTGGACTTCGCGCGCAGGTACGGCCTCGCCGTGGTGCCCGTCGTGCTGCCGCCGGATGCAGATGCCGAAACGTTCGAGATTTGCGACGAAGCCTTCACCGGCGACGGCAGGGCTTTCAACTCCGACTTTCTCGACGGGCTCGAGGTCGCCGAGGCTAAGCGCGCCGCCATTGACAAGCTGGCCGCACAGGGCGACGGCGAAGGCAAAGTGCAGTATCGGCTGCGCGATTGGGGGATCTCGCGCCAACGTTATTGGGGCTGTCCGATCCCGGTGATCCACTGCGCCGGCTGCGGGCCGCAGGCGGTTCCGGTAGCCGACTTGCCGGTGCGCCTGCCCGAAGACGTGACCTTCGATCGGCCGGGCAACCCGCTGGTCCATCATGCGACCTGGAAACAGACCACCTGCCCGAATTGCGGGGGCGCGGCCGAGCGCGATACCGACACGATGGACACCTTCGTCGACTCCGCTTGGTATTTCGCGCGCTTCTGCAGCCCGCGTGCCGAGACGCCGGTGGAGCGCGACGCGGTGGATTACTGGCTGCCGGTCGACCAATACATCGGCGGCATTGAGCACGCCATCCTGCACCTTCTCTATGCCCGCTTTTTCACCCGCGCCTTGGCGGCGACCGGTCATGTCGGCGTGAGCGAACCCTTCGCCGGCCTCTTTACCCAAGGCATGGTCTGTCATGAGACCTATAAGGACGCGGAGGGAAAGTGGCTGTTTCCGGAACAAATCGAGAAGACGACCGAGGGCGGGGCGCAGCAGCTCGATAGCGGGGCTGTTGTGACCGTCGGGCGCGCCGAGAAGATGAGCAAGTCGAAGCGCAATGTGGTCGATCCGGAGGCCATCATCAGCACCTTTGGGGCCGACACCGCCCGCTGGTTCATGCTGTCCGATTCGCCGCCGGAACGCGACATGGAGTGGACCGATGCCGGCGTCGAAGGGGCCTGGCGTTTCGCTCAGCGCCTCTGGCGCCTCGTCACCGAGAACCTGGCGGCGCTGCCGGCCAAGGAAGCGCCGCCGCCGGCCGCGCTGTCCACGGCGGCGCAGCAGCTGCGGCGCGCTGTCCACAAGACGGTCGCCGCCTGTGGCGACGATCTCGAACAGTTCCGCTTCAACCGCGGCGTCGCGCGGATTTACGAGCTGGCCAACAGTCTCGGTGGGTTCAAGGCGGTGGCGCCGGGCGATGCCTGGGTGTTGCGCGAAGGTCTTGAGCTGCTGGTGCGTCTCGCCGGCCCGATGATGCCGCATCTCTGTGAAGAGTTGTGGACGCAACTCGGCTACGGGCATTTTCTTGTCGATGAGCCCTGGCCGACGGCCGATCCGGCATTGGTCAGCGACGAGCAGGTCATTTTGGCGGTGCAGGTAAACGGCAAGAAGCGTGCTACCATAACCCTGCCCGTCGATGCCGAGGAAGAGCGCGCCAAGACGGTGGCCCTGGCCGAGCCGTCGGTGCAGCGGGCGATGGACGGCAAGGAGGCGCGCAAGGTCATCGTGGTCAGGAACCGGATTGTCAATGTCGTGGTCTAGGAGAAGTACATGCCGCGCCGCGCTGGGGGCGACGGCGTTGGGGCTGCTCGGGGGTCTCTCCGCTTGCGGGTTTCAGCCGCTCTACAGCAAGCGGGACAACGACGCCGAGGTCGTGGCCGATCTCGCCGCCGTGCGCATTGAGCCCCTGCAGGACCGGGTCGGCCAGCAGATGCACAATTTCTTGCGCGATCGGCTCAATCCGACAGGGCAGCCGGTGTCGCCGAGTTATCGGCTGCGGGTGACCCTCGTCGAGTCGTTGAGCGAATCCGGGGTGCGGCGCGACGAGACCGCGACTCGCGCCAACCTTCGCATGCAGGCTGATTTTGCGCTGCTCGACTATAATGGGCAGGTGGCGCTGCTGTCCGGGCGCTCGACCTCGACGACCAGCTACGACATTCTGGAGAACCCATTTGCGACGACGGTCTCCGAAGGCGATGCGCGCGAGCGCGCACTACGGGAACTGGCGGACGACATCCAGACGCGGCTGGCACTCCATTTTTCCAAGCGCTGAGGATCGGTCGAGGCGGCGATGAAGCTGAACGCCAAGCAGGCGGACCGTTTTGTCCAGGCGCCGGGACCGGATGTACGCGCGGTCCTTCTGTATGGACCCGACGCCGGCCTGCGCCGGGAGCGCGGCGCGGCCTTGTTGGCCAAGATCGTGGCCGATCCGAATGATCCCTTCGCGGTCACGGAATTATCCGGAAGTCAAATCCTGGACGACCCCGCGCGGCTGTCGGATGAAGCGGCGGCCATGGTGTTTGGCGGCGGCCGGCGATTTGTACGCGTACGTGACGCCGGCGACCGCCTCACCGCCATCGTGGAGGATTTCCTGAAGGAATCGCCTGGCGAGGCCTTCGTGGTCCTCGACGGGGGCGACCTGCCGGCGCGCTCGACCCTGCGCAAGCTCTTCGAGGCGGATCAGCGGACCGCGGCATTGGCGTGCTATCACGACGATGGCCAGAGTCTGGCGACGGTGGTGCAGGGATTCTTTGCCGCGGCCGGCGTCGGGATCAGTCGGGAGGCCGTGGCGTTCTTGGCCGGGCAACTTGGCGGCGACCGGGCGCTGACCCATCGCGAACTGGAAAAGGTGCTGCTGTACAAAGGCAGCGGCAACGGCGAGATCACTCTCGAAGATGCCGAGACCTGTGTCGGTGATTCGGCATTGCTCAGCCTTGACGACGTGGCTTTGGCGACGGGTTCCGGGGACCTGCCGGCGTTGGAGCGTGCCTTGCGGCGCAGCCTCAGCGAGGGAAACTCTCCGATTACCCTGTTGCGCGCAGTGGCCCGGCATTTTCAGCGCATCCATGCGGTCGCCGGGGCCGGCGGGGCCGCGGAAGACGCCATGAAGCGGCTTCGGCCGCCGGTGTTTTGGAAGGCGGCACCGGCATTCAAGGCGCAGGCCTCGGCGTGGCGGCCTCGCAACCTGGCGCGGGCGCTGGACCGGTTGCTGGAGGCCGAGGCCGCCTGCAAGAGAAGTGGCGCGCCGGCGGAGACCCTGGCTTCTCGGGTTCTGCTGGAAATTGCCGCCAACGCACCGGGCCGGCGCCGGCGCCCGGATTGAATTCCTTGAGATGGTCGGATCGGTGCTGGGGCTTGGGCGCCTGTGACTTTCGGAAACTTCGAAGAATCAGATATTTGGTGGCGGCATCTGATTGAGCCGGTGCAGGACGTCGTCCAACTGCTCGAGGGTCTTGTAGTGGATTGTCAGCGATCCTCCAGTGCCTTGGAAGTTGATGCTGACCTTGAGACCGAGCAATGCAGTAAGATCGCGTTCCAGGGCAATGGTATCGGTGCCTTTCGGCAGATCTACAGCGTGTTTTCTTGCCGTCGCGGAAGAGTTGTGAGCCGACTTCGCCTGCTGGACCAGGCGTTCGGCCTGGCGGACATTGAGGCCTTTGCCGATGATCTTTTGCGCCAGCGCTTCGGCGTCATCACAGCCGATCAGCGTACGCGCGTGACCGGTGGTCAGCTTACCCTCGTCGAGCAGCAGCTTGATTCCTTCCGGCAATCCAAGAAGCCGCAAGGTATTGGCGATGTGGCTGCGGCTCTTGCCCAGCGCCCGCGCCAAGTCTTCTTGGGTGTGCTGGAACTCCTCGATCAGCCGCCGGTAACCCTCCGCTTCTTCCAATGGGGTCAGGTCTTGCCGCTGGACATTCTCGACAATGGCCAGCTCCAGCGATTCCGCATCGGTGAGGTCGCGGATAAGGACCGGCACTTCGTGGAGTCTGGCGACCTGAGCCGCCCGCCAACGACGTTCGCCGGCGACAATCTCGAATTCATTCGGCCGCTCGGCGACCCGACGCACCAAGATGGGTTGCAGAATCCCCTGGGCCTTGATCGACTCCGCCAGCGCGGCGACGGCGGCTTCATCGAAATGGCGGCGCGGCTGGAATTTGCCGGGTCGCAGATGCTCTACGGGGATCGTCTTGGTCGCGCGCACCTTGTCCAGCGAGGCATAGTCTTCGTTATCTTCGCCGAACAGGGCCGCCAGGCCGCGGCCCAGGTTGGTGCGCTTGGCGTGATCCGATGGGGGCCCGTCAGTCATTTCTCCGTCTTCCCTGTTCCGGCCGCCCCTGCCGTGGCAGGCCGTTCACCGACCAGGATCCGCCAGTCCGTCCTCTCCGCCCGGTGGGAACCCTGCCGGTCATTCATTCCACTAGCGGAACAATCTGCTTGCCGGCGCGGCGGCGATCTTAAGACGCCAGTGCGGGTTCGCCGGCCAGGCCGTTCTCGCGCTGCAGAATTTCACGGGCCAAGCGGATATAAGCCTGGGCACCGGCGCAGCGCATGTCGTAGAGCAGCACCGGTTTGCCGTGGGACGGCGCTTCGGAAACCCGTACATTTCGCGGAATCATGGTCTTGTAAACGCGCTCGCCGAGGTATTCACGTACATCCGCCGCCACCATCTCGCAGAGATTGTTTCGGCGATCGAACATGGTAAGGACCACACCCTGCAGCGAGAGCGCCGGATTGAGGGCGCGGCGTACACGGTCGATGGTGCGCATCAGATGGCTGAGACCCTCCAGCGCGTAGAATTCGGCCTGCAGCGGCACCAGGACCGAATCCGCCGCCACCAGAGCGTTCAAGGTCAGCAGGCCAAGCGCCGGCGGACAGTCGATCAGCACGTAGTCGTATGTCCCGCGTACCGCGGTGATGGCGTCGCGCAGGCGGTATTCGCGCTGCGCCACATCGATGAGTTCCAGCTCGGCGCCCGAGAGATCGACACCGGAGGGCACGATATCCATACCCGGGACCAGGGTCTTGGTGACCGCCGCGTCCATGGGCATGTTGTCGAGCAGCACCTGGTAGGCGCTGTGATCGCGCTTATCCGGCGCCACACCGAGACCGGTGCTGGCGTTGCCTTGAGGATCCAGGTCGACGATCAGGACGCGCTTGTCGCAAGCGGCCAAGGCGGTCGCCAGATTGACCGTGGTCGTGGTCTTGCCGACGCCGCCCTTCTGGTTGGCGACAGCAAGCACCCGGGTCGCAATCGCTGTCGGCGGGACTGTCCCACGCTCCGACGGCGCTTCAATATATTGTAGGTTCAAGACGCTCCATCCCCAAGAGATAGAAGTTTGAGACGCAAGATTGAGCTTTTGGCGTCGGTCTCGCTCTCAAATCGGTCTACGCGCAGTCTCCACTTTTTGCCAGCCTCGGTCAATTCCTCATCGACCCGGCGGCCCTTGAGAAAGAGCCCGATCGGCTGCCCCTCGCCCTCGCGGGGGCGCAAAAACGGCTCGGTCACCTGCAAGAGCCGCGGCAGCGGGGCAAAAGCCCGGCAGGTCACCACGTCGACGTGGGGCAGGGCCAGGCTCTCGACGCGCCGGGCATGGATTTCGGCCGAGGCGCCGGTCACGCGCAATGCCTCCCGAAGGAACTCGGTCTTCCGCCGATCCGACTCGACCAGATGCACCTGGCCGCAACCGAGCAGCGCCAGGACCAAGCCGGGAAAGCCGGCCCCCGCCCCGACGTCGAGAAGGATCCGCGGCCGCCCTGCCACCGGCTGCGGCAAGTAGTCGGCCAGCTGCGCGGAATCGAGGAAATGACGGCGCCAGAGGTCAGGCAGAGTGTTCGGGCCGACCAGGTTGATGGCGCGGCTCCACTTTGCGAGCAGCGCCGCATAGGCACGGAACTTATCCAGTGTTTCACGTGAAACAGGGACTCGTGCCTGAAAGTCTTGTGGCGTCATCGGCGCCGGCTGCCCGGTGCTTCGGTTCCGCGCCGGCACGCGCTTAGGCGGCGGAAGTACGAGAACAAACCTCGCCTGCCGAGCGTTCGCGCTTCCTGACGTACCTCAGCAGCGCCATCACCGCCGCCGGAGTCACGCCCGGGATCCGCGCGGCAGCGCCGAGAGTTCCCGGTTGCGCGCGGGTCAGCAGCAGCTTCGCTTCGGTCGAGAGACCGCCGATCGAGCCGAAGTCCAGATCGGCCGGCAGCTCAAGGGCCTCGTCTTTCCGGAAAGCGCGGATGTCTGCCTCCTGGCGCTCCATATACCCCTGATAGCGTCCTTCAATTTCGATCTGCCGCGCTACCGCCGGATGCAGGCCGTTGAGCTCAGGCCAGATTTCCCCCAGGCGGCTAAGATCCAGTGCCGGATAGCGCAGCAGCTCGAAGGCGCTGCGCCGCACGCCATCCTGGGTGATCTCGACCCCGGCAGACGCCAGTTCGTTTGGCGTCGCTGTCAGCGATGCCGTCAAGGCGCGGCCAACCTCCAGCGCCGCCATGCGAGCTTCGAAAGCGTCCCGGCGCGGCGCCGCCACGCAGCCGAGGGCCAAACCCACGCCGGTCAAGCGCTGGTCGGCATTGTCGGCACGCAGTTTCAGCCGATATTCGGCGCGGCTGGTGAACATGCGATAGGGCTCGCTGACACCGCGAGTCACCAAGTCGTCGATGAGGACCCCGATATAGGCTTGCGAACGGTCGAGCCGGAAGTCCGCCGGCGGCCCTTCCGCGCCGGCGGACCCGGCGCGAAGGGCGGCATTCAGCCCAGCCATCAGGCCTTGCGCCGCCGCCTCCTCGTAACCCGTGGTGCCATTGATCTGTCCGGCCAGGAACAGGCCCGGCAGGCGCCGGGTCTCGAGCGACGCCCGCAGTTCCCGGGGATCGACGTAGTCATACTCGATGGCGTAGCCCGGCTGCAGCATCACCGCTCGTTCCAGCCCCGGAATAGTCTCGAGCAGGGCCAGCTGCACGTCTTCGGGCAGAGATGTCGAGATGCCGTTGGGATACACCGTATCGTCGTCCAGGCCCTCCGGCTCCAGAAAGATCTGGTGTTGGCCGCGCTCGGCGAAGCGCACCACCTTGTCCTCAATCGACGGACAGTAGCGGGGGCCGGCGGATTCGATCTGACCGGAATAGAGGGGCGCGCGATCCAGGTTGGCCCGAATTAGCGCATGACCGGCTTCCGTCGTCGAGGTGATGTGGCAGTCGATCTGCGGATTGACGATCGACGTCGTCAGGCTGGAAAAGGGCTCGGGCGCCAGGTCGCCCGCCTGGGCGGTCAAACCGTCGTAATCGATGGTCCGCCCGTCGAGACGCGGCGGCGTCCCGGTCTTCAGGCGGCCAAGGGCGAAGCCGGCCCGCGCCAGCGTTGCCGCCAAGCCGACCGCGGGCGCCTCGCCAACCCGGCCCGCCGGAAACTGCTGGTCACCAATGTGGATCATGCCGCGCAGGAATGTTCCCGTGGTGAGGACCACCGCCGCGGCCGACAGGCTCCTGCCCGACGCCGTCACGATGCCCCGGCAATGGCCCTGGGCATCGACCAAGATATCCTCGACGGCCGCTTCGACGATGCTGAGGTTTTGTTGTTGAGCCAAGGCTGCCTGCATGGCCTGGCGGTACAGCTTCCGATCGGCCTGCGCGCGCGGGCCACGCACCGCCGGGCCCTTGCTGGCGTTGAGCAGGCGGAACTGGATCCCAGCGGCATCGGCCACCCGGCCCATGATGCCGTCCAGAGCATCGATCTCCCGCACCAGATGCCCCTTCCCCAGGCCGCCGATCGCCGGGTTGCAGGACATGACCCCGATGCTATCGCTTCGATGGGTGACCAGCGCCGTGCGCGCACCGAGACGCGCGGCCGCGGCCGCGGCTTCACAGCCGGCGTGCCCGCCGCCGACCACAATCACGTCATAGCTATCGGTCTTGTCCATTTTCGCGCCACCTTGTCAGGCCCCACGAGCCCCTGGCGGGTTATATCAACGCCCGGGCGGCAAGCAAGCGCCACGACGCAGGCGCTTGTCTATGGGCTCCGATGTTTCACGTGAAACATCTAGTAGGAGCCCCCACTACTTGCCGATACAGAAGTCTGCAAACACTATATCTAGTATGTCTTCCACATCGACACGGCCCGAGATCCGTCCCAGCGCCCGCAACGCCAAACGCAGCTCTTCGGCGACCAACTCGGTCAACCCCGCCCCGCCGGCCCGCGCGAGCGCAGCCCGGCAGTCTTCCAGCGCCCGACGATGGCGTAGTCGCGTGATCCCAGCCGCCGCTTCGCTGCCGCCGAAGCTGTCCTCGGCCAGGTCAACCAGACGCCTTAGCGCCGCGTCGAGACCGGTGCCGGTCTTGGCGGAAATTACGATGGGATTCCACTCTTTTAATTCCGCACAGAGACGCTGCACGGCGCCCTCCGCGCAGCGGTCTGCTTTGTTCAGCAGAACCACGGAGTTCGCGTCGTAGAGCCCCATCGCGCTCGCCAGCGCCGCCGATGACTCGAGCGCCGTTTCCATGTCCACCAGCAAGAGCTTCACATCGGCGCTGGCCGCCCGCTGCCGCGCCCGGGCCATCCCCGCCGCCTCGATCGCCGCCTGCGGATCCTCCGCTCCCTCCATCGCGCGCAGCCCGGCCGTGTCCGCCAGGGTCACCGGATAGCCGCCGAGATCCAAGTGTACTTCGATGACATCCCGCGTTGTCCCGGCGGTTTCGGAGACGATCGCCACGTCGCGCTGTGCCAGCGCGTTCAGCAGCGACGATTTGCCGGCGTTGGGGGCGCCCAGGATCACGACGGAGAGCCCTTCGCGCAAACGCTCCCCCCGGTGCCGGTCGTTCAAGGCCGCCTCGATTTCACGCGCGACCGCCGCCGCCCGAACCAGCGCCGCCTGCCCCAGGCTTTCCGGCAGATCTTCTTCGGCAAAATCGATGGCCGCTTCGAAATGCGCCAGCACCCGGGTCAACCGTGCCGCCCAGTCGCCCGTCAGGCGCGCAAGACCACCCTGGAGCTGTCGCACAGCCTGGCGCCGCTGCGCCTCGGTTTCCGCCTCAATGAGGTCCGCCAGTCCCTCGACCGCACTGAGGTCCAGCTTGCCGTTATCGAAGGCCCGGCGCGTGAACTCCCCGGCCTCCGCCGGCCGCAGCCCCGGCCGGGCCGCCAAGGCCTCCAGGGTGGCCGCGGTCACCGCCCGCCCGCCGTGCAAATGAAACTCCCCCAGATCTTCGCCGGTGAAACTGGCCGGACCGGGAAACCACAGCAGCAAGCCCTGATCGATGACCCCGCCCTCCACCGGATCGCGGACCTGCCGCAGGGCCGCGCGCCGCGGCGGCGGCAAAGGCGCCCCGGCAAGTGCCGTCAGAGCCTCGGCAGTGCGCGGCCCGGACACGCGGATGACCGCCACGCCGGCGCGGCCCGGCGCCGTCGAAGGTGCAAAGATGGTGTCCTGCGTCATCCCTTTGGCCAGAAACCAGGGCTACCGCAAAGTGGACCGCGCCTGCTCGACCGGTGGCGTCTCAGCATTTGGCTGCAGCATGAGACGCTCCACCCGGCCGCCGCCGACCAGATGGGTCTGCAGAATCTCCTCGGCATCCTCGACGCTGCGGTAGTGATACCAGACGCCTTCCGGATAGATCACCATGACCGGGCCCAACTCACAGCGGTCGAGACAGCCAGACTGATTGATTCGAATCCCTTGCAGATCAAGCTCCTTGGCTCGCGCCTTCAGGTAGTTGCGCAGCCGCACCGCGCCTTTCTCCTTGCAGCAGCCGCGCTCGTGACCCGGCGGGCGCTCGTTCATGCAGCAGAAGACATGGCAACGATAGTAAGGTGCCGGATCCTCGGGCGTAGCCATTTCGACCGTCTGGCACGACCCGGCATCCTCCAGGACTTCCGTCATAACCTATTGCTTTCCTTCTGGTTTCTCTGGTCCGCGCTTGGCCATCTGGGTCCAAAAGGCCTTCTGCAACTGCTCCCAGCCCTGCAGGCCGGCCGGCAGCCAGGTCTTCATCAACTGCTCCGGCTCCATGGCATGGAGATTGGCCATCATGCGTTTTTGCATCTCGGCCATGAGAGCTTCCTGCATTGGCGCCACATCAGGCAGACCAAGAAAGGTCCGGGCTTCTTCCGGCGTACAGTCGACATCCACGTGAATCTTCATTGCCGCTGCCCTTTCCTAAGCAGATCCCGCCCGCAATGCTCCCGCCAGCACCACGCAGAAACAAGTCCATTCATCATTTATGGTTGAGCCACCAAGGACCTACGGCCCATATAGGAAGCTTGAGACTACATGCGAGCACTGGGCTGCCGCAATCCCAAGGCGGCAGATTTTCAGGGGCGTTGCCGTGCCGCGCTCCCAAATGAGGAAGAGCCTTTCATGGCCGAGGCAGACGCCACGCGAAGATCCGCCGCCGCCGGCAACCGGTTGGGCGAAGAAACCAGCCCCTATCTGTTGCAGCACCGCGGAAACCCTGTCGCCTGGCGCGCCTGGGGCGAGTCCGCTTTCGCCGAAGCCAGGGCCGAAAACAAGCCGGTGCTGCTCTCGGTCGGCTATGCGGCCTGTCACTGGTGCCACGTCATGGCGCACGAAAGCTTCGAGAATCCAGCCATTGCCGATCAAATGAACCGGTTATTCGTTAATATCAAGGTCGACCGCGAAGAACGTCCCGACGTCGACAGCATCTATCAAGCCGCCCTGGCCCTGCTCGGCGAGCACGGCGGCTGGCCGCTGACCATGTTCCTGACCCCCGAAGGCGAGCCGTTCTGGGGCGGCACCTACTTTCCGCCGGAGCCGCGCTATGGCCGGCCCAGCTTTCCCCAAGTGCTGCAGGGCGTCGCCGACATCTATGCCAACGACAAGGCCCGCATCGATAAGAATACCGCCGCCTTGGGCGACGCTCTGGCGAAGCTGTCCCGCAACCAGGCCGGCGGCGCCATTCCCGTGGCCGCCCTCGACCAGGTGGCAGCGCATCTGCTCGGCGAGATCGACCCAGTGGAGGGCGGCATTGGCAGCGCGCCGAAATTCCCGCAGCCGGCGATCATGAAACTGCTGTGGCGCGCCTGGAAACGCAGTGGCGACTCCGACCTGCGGGCGGCGGCCGAGCTGACCATGACCAAGATGTCGCAGGGTGGCATCTACGACCACCTGGGCGGCGGCTTCGCCCGCTATGCCGTCGATGCGCACTGGCTGGTGCCGCACTTCGAAAAGATGCTCTACGACAATGCCCAGCTGATCGAGATCCTGACCTGGCTGTGGCAGGACAGCGCCAACCCGCTCTACGAGCAACGGGTTCGCGAGACGGTCGCCTGGCTGCTGCGCGAGATGATCGCCGACGGCGACGGCGGCGGCGATGCCCCGACCGGCGCCTTCGCCGCCACCCTCGACGCCGACAGCGAGGGCGAGGAAGGCAAGTTCTACGTCTGGACCGAAGCCGAGATCGACGCGCTGCTCGGGGCGGAGGCCAAGCTCTTCAAACAGCACTACGATGTGGCCCCGCGGGGCAACTGGGAAGGCAAGACCATCCTCAACCGCTCGGCCGCCCCGGCCTTGGCCGATCCGCAAACCGAGGCGCGGCTCGCCGCCAGCCGCGAAATTCTCCGTGCCGCCCGCGACAAGCGCATCTGGCCCGGCTGGGATGACAAGGTGCTGGCCGACTGGAACGGGCTGATGATCGCCGCCCTCGCCGAGGCGGCGCCGGTCTTCGGCGAGGCCGCCTGGCTGGAGGCGGCCGAGACCGCCTTCAACTTCGTGTGCCGCGAGATGATCCGCGACGGCCGCCTGCATCACGCCTGGCGCCACGGCAAGCTGAAGCACCCCGCGACCCTCGACGACTACGCCAACATGTCCGCTGCGGCCGTCGCCCTCTACGAAGCGACGGGCACTTTCGATTACCTCGCGCAGGCCGAGGCCTGGCTCGCGGTCCTGGAAGCCCACTATTGGGATCCGCAGAACGGTGGCTACTTCTTTACCGCCGACGACACTCCCGGCCTCATCCTGCGCACCAAAACCGCCTACGACAATGCGACACCCGCTGGCAATGGAACCGCTTTGGCGGTTCTGGCGCGCCTCTTTTACCTGACCGGCAAAACTGCCTACCGCGAGCGCGCCGAGGCCCTGACCGCCGCCTTCTCCGGCGAATTGACCCGCAACTTCTTTCCGCTCGCCAGCTTCCTGAACGCCGCCGAACTCTTCATGTCGGCAACCCAGGTGGTCATCGTCGGCGACCGGGCGGCGGACGATGCGGCGGCCATGATCCGCGCCGTCACCAAGCTTTGCCTGCCCAACCGGGTGCTGCAAGTTATCGGCCCGCAGGACGCCCTGCCGCCAGGCCATCCCGCCGCCAGCAAGGGGCAGCGCGACGGCAAGGCCACCGCCTACGTCTGCCACGGCCCCTCCTGCTCCCTGCCGATCACCGACCCCGTCGCCCTGATTGCTGCCCTCGAAATCAAGGCCGGCCAGCCATGACCCGCCAACGGCGCACCGTCGAAACCCAGACCGGACCGGTCACCCTCACCCAGGAAGGCGAACACATCGTCGCCGTCACCTGGAGCGATCCCGCCCAGCAACACTACGAAGACGGCACGCCGCTGCTGCGCTGCGCCGCCACCCAGCTGCAAGAATACTTCGCCGGAACACGCCGCGACTTCGACCTGCCCCTCAAACCCCGGGGCACCGACTTCCAACGGGCGGTCTGGGACCAGATGCTGGCGATCCCCTACGGCGAGACCAAGTCCTACGGCGATCTGGCCAAGGCGACCGACGGCATCGCGCGGGCCGTCGGCACCGCCTGCGGCGCCAACCCGATCCCGATCTTCATTCCCTGCCACCGGGTGCTGGCCGCCGACCGCGGCCTCGGCGGCTTTTCAGGCGGCCAAGGCGCCGAGACCAAAGCCTTCCTGCTCAGCCTGGAAGGATCATGGCCAGTCCAGCACGCTCTGCCGCTCGGCTGACCCGCGAGCGAACTTTTTGACTTTGCCTGCGCCGGCAACTCGACAGGCCACCGGAAGGGCTGCAGAATTCAACGCTAAGAACCAAGATCAACGAAGGGGAAGGCTCATGGGTCAAGTCACCATCGACGGTAAGGACGGCAGCTTCACAGTCTACGCGGCAGCGCCCAATGACGGCGATGGGCCGCCGGCGCCCGGGATCGTCGTCGCCCAGGAAATCTTCGGCGTCAACCAGGTGATGCGCGATACCTGCGACTGGCTGGCCACCCAGGGCTTCGTCGCGGTCTGCCCGGACCTCTTCTGGCGCATCGAACCGGGCATCGACATCACCGACCAGAGCAAGGCGGAGTGGGATCGCGCCTTCGAACTCTTCGGCCTGTTCGACGTCGACAAGGGCATCGAAGACATGAAGACGACGCTCGCCGCGCTGCGCGCCCACGAGGTCTGCAACGGCAAGGCCGGCAGCGTCGGCTACTGCCTCGGCGGCAAACTCGCCTATCTGATGGCGACCCGCTCGGACTCCGATGCCAATGTCGGCTACTACGGCGTCGGGCTCGGCGACCTGCTCGGCGAGGCCGGCAACATCACCAAGCCGCTGATGCTGCACATCGCCGAAAAGGATGGCTTCTCTTCGCCCGAGGAAATCGCAAAGGTGCAGGACGGCCTTTCCGGCAACGCCCAGGCCCGAGTCCATGTCTATGCAGGACAGGATCATGCCTTCGCGCGCCCGGGCGGCGAACACTACAACGCAGAAGCGGCAAAGCTCGCAAACCAACGCACGATCAACTTCTTCAAGGAGGCTCTCGCCTGATGGTCAAGGCAATCCGCATTCACGAGCCCGGCGGCCCCGAGGTCCTGCGCTACGAAGACGTCCAAATTGCGGCCCCCGCCGCCGGTGAAGTCCTGCTGCAGCAGAAGGCCTGCGGCCTCAACTACATCGACGTCTATCACCGCATGGGCGCCTATCCCTTGGACTACCCAGCCACCATCGGCATGGAGGGCATGGGCGTGGTCGAGACGATCGGCGACGGCGTCGACGCCTTCAAGCCCGGCGACCGCGTCGCCTACGCCGACCTGCCGCCCGGCGCCTACGCCGAGGCGCGCGTCATGCCCTGGCATCGTCTGGTGAAGCTGCCCGACAGCATCGACGATCAGACCGCCGCCGCCATGATGCTGCAGGGCATGACGGTCGAATATCTCATTCGCCGCACCTTCAAGGTGTCGAAGGGCGACACCGTTCTGTTCCACGCCGCCGCCGGCGGCGTCGGGCTCATCGCCTGCCAGTGGCTGAACCATCTCGGCGCCACGGTGATCGGCACGGTCGGCTCGTCGGAAAAGGCAACGCTCGCCAAGGCTCACGGCTGCCATCACACCATCAATTACCGCGACGAAGACTTCGTCGCCCGGGTCAAGGAACTGACCGACGGCAAGGGTGTGCCGGTGGTCTATGATTCCGTCGGCAAGGACACCTTCGACGGTTCGCTCGACTGTCTGAAACCGCGCGGCACCATGGTGCTGTTCGGGGCCGCCTCCGGCCCGCCCGCGCCGATCGACCCGGCGATCCTCGGCAAGAAGGGCTGTCTCTATCTGACGCGGCCCAGCCTGATGGTCTACAACAAGGAACGCGAAGAGCTGGAAGCCTCGGCCGCCGCGCTCTTCGACGTGGTCACTTCCGGCAAGGTGAAGATCGAGGTCAACCAGACCTATCCCTTGAGCGAAACCGCCCAGGCGCACCGCGACCTGGAAGCCCGCAAGACCACCGGCTCCACGGTGCTGCTGCCGTAGCCGAAAAAGAAGGGAAGTTCATGGCCAAGGGATATTGGATCGCCCGCGTCGATGTGACCGACGACGAAGCCTACAAGAACTACGTCGCCGCCAACGCCGAACCCTTCGCGGCCTTCGGCGGCCGCTTCATCGTGCGTGGCGGCAATCAGGAAGCCGTCGAAGGCAGGTCCCGCAGCCGCAACGTGGTGATCGAGTTTCCGAGCTATGCAGCGGCGCTGAAGTGCTACCGTTCGCCGGCCTACCAGCACGCCCTGACCTTGCGGGCCAACGCCTCAGAAGCGGAGATTCTTATCATCGAAGGCTACGACGGACCGCAGCCGGGCGACGGCTGAAGCGACTCGTAACGAAAGGCTGAAAAAAGACGGGCCCGGCGATGAACCGGGCCCGTTCTGCTTTCGGCAGGTTGAAACCGCCGCCTTACTGGTTCATCGAGTCGAAAAAGTCCTGGTTGGTCTTCTGGTGCTTCAGCTTGTCGACCAGGAAGTCGACGGAATCGGTGACGCCCATCGGCATGAGGATGCGGCGCAGCACCCACATCTTCGACAGCGTCCCCTTGTCGACCAGCAGTTCCTCCTTGCGGGTGCCGGACTTGCCGATGTCGATGGCCGGGAAGGTGCGCTTGTCGGCCAGCTTGCGGTCAAGCACGATTTCGCTGTTACCGGTACCCTTGAACTCTTCGAAAATGACCTCGTCCATGCGGCTGCCGGTATCGATCAGGGCGGTGGCGATGATGGTCAGTGAGCCGCCTTCCTCGATGTTACGCGCGGCGCCGAAGAAGCGCTTGGGGCGCTGCAGGGCGTTGGCGTCGACGCCGCCGGTCAGCACCTTGCCGGAACTCGGCACCACGGTGTTGTAGGCGCGCGCCAGGCGGGTGATGGAATCGAGCAGGATCACCACGTCCTTCTTGTGCTCGACCAGGCGCTTGGCCTTCTCGATCACCATCTCGGCAACCTGCACGTGGCGCTGGGCCGGCTCGTCGAAGGTGGAGCTCACGACCTCGCCGTTCACCGAGCGGTCCATGTCGGTCACTTCCTCCGGGCGCTCGTCGATGAGCAGCACGATGAGGAAGATCTCCGGATGGTTCTTGGCGACGGACTGGGCGATGTTCTGCAGGATCATCGTCTTGCCGGTGCGCGGCGGCGCCACGATGAGGGCGCGCTGGCCCTTGCCGATCGGCGCGGTCAGGTCGATGACCCGCGGCGTCAGATCTTTGATGGTCGGGTCTTCGACCTCAAGCGTGATCTTCTGGTCGGGGTAGAGCGGCGTCAGGTTGTCGAAGTTGATCCGGTGGCGGGAGTTCTCGGGCGGATCGAAGTTGATCTGGCTGACCTTCAGCAAAGCGAAGTAGCGCTCGCCGTCCTTGGGCGAACGGATCTGCCCTTCCACCGTGTCGCCGGTGCGCAGGCCGAAGCGCCGCACCTGACTGGGGCTGACGTAGATGTCGTCCGGCCCGGCCAGGTAGTTCGACTCAGGGGAGCGCAGGAACCCGAACCCGTCCTGCAGGATCTCCAGCACGCCGCCGCCATAGATCGGCTGATCGTTGTCGGCCAAGTGCTTGAGGATCGCGAACATCATGTCCTGCTTGCGCAGGGTGCTCGCGTTCTCGATTTCCAATTCTTCGGCAAAGGCCAGAAGATCGGCAGGACTTTTGGCTTTTAGTTCTTGAAGGTTCATGGGCGCTTACGCCTGCTCTCAATATGCAAAATTACGGGAGGGGAGATTGGGACGATACCTGCACCGCGGCGACTGCAACAAACAGGGGGTGACAGGAAAAACAGGCCGAAACCGCGGCGCGGCGGAAATTTATTCAGTTGCAGCCTACACTTGGCTGGTTACCGATTGATTAACCAAATATGGGACGTGCTTTGCCGGACGGCAAGGAGGTGAAGACCGCTGAGCGTTAATGCAAGCGCGGAAGGAAGTCAAGCGCCGGACGCCGGCGCCTCAGAAAGGCTTTACCACCACCATGATGACGATGACCACCATCAGGACAGCAGGCACCTCGTTCATGATGCGGTAGAAGCGCTCGGAATGCCGGTTGGCGTCGGCCGCGAAGTCGCGCCGCCAGCGCGCCGCCAGCATGTGGACCACCGTCAGCACCACCACCGCGGCCGCCTTGATATGAAACCAGCCGAAACTCCAGGCCTCCAGATGCGCCATCAGCGCCAGGCCCGCCGCCCAGGCAAGAATCATCGAGGGGTTCATGATGCCGCGCAGCAGGCGGCGCTCCATGACCTTGAAAGTCTCCGACTGCCGCGAGCGCGGCGCCGCCTGGCAGTGATAGACGAAGAGGCGCGGCAGGTAGAGAAAGGCCGCCATCCAGGCAATCACCGCCAGGATGTGAACCGCCTTCACCCAGAGATAGGCCTCGCCCAGAAAACCCGCCATGAGAATCCCCTATTACCTGCCCAACGTCGGTTCAGGCCTCGATCGCCTGAGGGCAGCCGCTCCATTGGGCCGGGCAGAAGCGCCCGCCGGCCTGGGAACAAAGTGGCTGCCCGGCGGCGACCGCCGCGGCCACCAGCTCGGCCAGTCCGTCAATGAAAGGCGCTGCCGTCCCGGCGGTCGGCACCCGGATATAGGCCGGCGCGCCGCTTTCCACGGCGAGCTGTCGGTACTCGATATCCAGTTCCACGAGAGTCTCCGAATGCTCCGAGATGAAGGCGACCGGCACGACGATGATCGGCCGGCCTTCCTTTGCCGCCTTTTCGATCTCGTTATCTGTGGCGGGGCCGATCCATTCCAGCGGCCCAACACGGCTCTGGTAGCAGACCTGCCAGTCCAGGTTCACCTCCCCTAGAGTGCGCAGCACCGCGGCGACGCTCTGCTCGATCTGCCACTGATAGGGATCGCCCTGGTCGACAATCTTCTTCGGCAGCCCGTGGGCGGAAAACAGAACCTTCGGATTCCGCTCGCTCCCCGCATGGCGCAGCGCCGTACGAAGACCGTCGACAATCGTCTCAACGAAGCCCTGCTGTACCGGATAGCAGCAGAGACTATGGCTCGGCGCCGTCAGGCCGGCGGCTTTGGCGGCCTCTTCCCACTCCCGCAGAGAAGAGGCCGAAGTGGTGGTGGAATACTGCGGATAGAGCGGCAACAGAACGACGCGATCCGGCGCAAAGGCGGCCACCTCCTTGGCTGTGGCCGCCGCCCGCGGATGCCAGTAGCGCATGGCGACAAAGACCCTCACTTCGCCCAGGCCCCTCGCCTGCAGCGCCGCTGTCAAAGCCTCGGCTTGTGCCCGGGTGTTCGGCAGCAGAGGCGAACCGCCGCCCATCTCGCGATAAATCTTCTCGGCGATTGGCGCCCGCTTCGTCGATATAAACCGGGCGAGCAGCCACCGCAGCGGCGTCGGCAAACGGATGATCGCCGGATCGAAAAACAGGTTGAAGAGAAACGGCCGCACCGCTTCCGGCCTGTCGGGTCCGCCGAGATTGAACAGGACAACCGCTGTCTTGCTCATGGCTTGCCACCTTGCCGTTCCGGCCAGGCGCGGAGTTGTTCCATTAGCTGTGCCACGTGCTCCGGCGGTGTCTCCGGCACGATACCGTGTCCTAAATTGAACACGAAAGGACCCCCGCTCAGCTGCTCGAGAATGAAACGCACGCCCTGTCGCAGGCCGGCCTCACCGGCGACCAGAAGCTGAGGATCGAGGTTGCCTTGCAGGCAAACCTTCGGCTGCAGAACGTCACGCGCCCAGCTCAAAGGCACCGTCGTGTCGAGACCCAGCGCGGCGGCGCCACACTCCCTGGCATAGTCCTGGTAGAGCAGCCCGGCACCGCGCGGAAACACGATCACTGGCACGCCGGGCCGCGCCGCAGCGATCCGCCGGACCAGAGACTTTGCCGGCTCCAGGCACCAGCGTCTCATTTCCGCCTCGGGCCAGACACCTGCCCAGGAATCGAAGATCTGCACAACCTCGGCGCCGGCATCGATCTGGGCGAGCAGGTAATCGCCGGTGACCTCCACCAGCAGATCGATCAGCTTCTGCAGGCTGTCCGGCGCGCTGTAGGCCCAGCGTTTGCCGGCGGCGAAGTCCTTGCTCGAGCCGCCTTCCAGCATGTAGCTGGCGACGGTCCAAGGAGCACCGGCAAAGCCGATCAGCGTTGTTTTTCTGGGCAACTCGCGGGTCAGTCGCCGCAAGGTTTCATAGACCGGCGCAAGGGTTTCGTGAACACCCTCACGCGACAAGCGGTCAAGGTCCTCAGGCTTCTCAAGTGGAGCAAGACGCGGCCCGATGCCTTCCTCGAACCAGACTTTCTGGCCCAAGGCATGGGGTACAACCAGGATGTCGGAAAACAGGATCGCGGCATCGAACCCGAAACGGCGGATCGGCTGCAGGGTGACTTCGACCGCATAGTCCGGCGTGTAGCAGAGATCCAAAAAGCCATCGGCCCGCGCGCGCAGTTCGCGATACTCAGGCAGATAGCGTCCTGCCTGGCGCATCAGCCACACCGGTGGCTGGGCCAGAACCTCGCCCCCGAGGGCACGCAGCATCGGTTTATCTTCGCTTGGAGTAGTCTTAGGTGCTTGGTTCATCGAGTATCGAGCAGTTTCGTTAGGTCGTTCGAGGGCTTCAGGGTCCGACAAGATGACCTTTTCCCCGGGTCGAGCAAACCCCTACTTCTTCCTTAAGATTTAAATTAAAGCTTAAGCTTGTTGTAGTTGATCCCTGTGAGTCCTGGGGATGCCCGCACTTCGCCGAACTATCCCACGACTCATCCGCAGCCCGACGGCCTACCCGGTTATCTGTGGGCATCTCATCGAGAAATCCAGCCCAATGCGGCAGCTTGCGCCGAAACCGCGCACAGGGGATAACGGGGAAAAGATTGCGGTCCAGGGCGACTTTCCCGGTCTGCTGACGCCTGTGCGGCGATTCCCGCCCACATGAGGAAACCCTCGGGAGCATTGCGAGGCGAAGGTGAGTGTTTTTTTTCCAAGGCGCGACAGGAGCTGCCTTCTCCCCAGGATTGGACCGAAGAAGACAAGTCATGCACAGGTTTTCGAGGCGGCGATTCGGGATCACGAAGTATGACCAGCCATCATCTGCACCTTGTCTCGGACGCCACCGGCGAGACCATAAATTCGGTGGCACGCGCCTGTCTGGTTCAGTTCGGGGGCATCGAACCCATTGAGCATGTGTGGAGCCTGGTGCGTACCCGCGGCATGATGGCCAAGGTTCTCCTGGGCATCGAATCGCACCCCGGCCCGGTGCTCTACACCATGGTCAATCACGAACTGCGCGACCAGCTGACCAGTTGCTGCTCATCTCTCGGCTTGCCCTGTATCCCGGTCCTCGATCCCGCCATCCATACGTTGGCGAATTACTTCGGGGTCGAGATCCGCGGCACTCCCGGCCTGCAGCATGTCCTGGACGCGGAATACTTCAGCCGCATGGACGCCATGACGTTTGCGCTGGCCCATGACGACGGCCAGCACTGCAGCGACATCGCCAAAGCCGACATCATCCTGGTGGGCGTTTCGCGCACCTCCAAGACTCCGACCTGCATGTATCTCGCCAATCGCGGCATCAAGGCGGCCAACGTGCCGGTGGTGCCCGGTTGTCCGATGCCAGAGGAGCTTCTGCACATAGATGGTCCGCTGGTGGTCGGCCTGACCAAGGACCCGGCGAGCCTGGTGCAGGTGCGCCAGAATCGGTTGCGCATGCTGACCGACGACCGCCAGGAGACCGACTACGTAAACCTGGAGGCCGTGCGCCAGGAGATCGCCCAGGCGCGGCGCTTCTGCGTCGAACATGGCTGGCCGCTGATCGATGTCACCCGCCGCTCGATCGAGGAAACCGCGGCGACCATCATGAACTACTATGCCAAGCATATCGGAGCGGAAGCCTGATGGCGCCCGCGGCTGTCATCTCAGAAGCGCTGATGACCGCGGAAGCCCCCCCGATCGTGCTCGCTTCGGCCAGCAGGACGCGGGCCCGTCTGCTGTCGCAGGCCGGCCTGCTGGTTCACTGTCAAGCCGCCGCAGTCGATGAAGAGGGCATGAAAGCCGCCCTGAAGGCGGAAGGCGCAACGGCGGCCCAGGTGGCCGAGACCCTGGCCGAGTTGAAAGCCCAGCGGGTCGCGGCGAAGCATGCCGGCGCCCTGGTGATCGGTGCCGACCAGACGCTGTCCTGCAACGAGGTATGGTTCGACAAGCCGCCCGACCGCGACCATGCGGCCGCCCAGTTGCGCTCTCTGAGCGGAAAGACCCATTCGCTCTGGACGTCCGTCTGCGTGGTGCGCAACGGCAGCCGCATGTGGCATCACAATGCCGCTGCCCGGCTGACCATGCGCCACCTCAGTGACGACTTCATTGCTTCCTATCTGGACGCCGCCGGCCCGGCGGTCCTGTCCTCTGTCGGCGCCTATCAGTTGGAAGCCCTGGGCGCGCAGCTCTTCGCCACGGTGGAGGGCGATTTTTTCACCATCCTTGGGCTGCCCCTGCTGCCGCTGCTCGATTTCCTGAGATTGAACAAGGCGCTGCCGACATGACGTCTTCCATCAGGCCGTTGACCGGCAAGGCCCGCGTCGCCGGGCTCATCGGCTGGCCGGTTTCCCATTCGCGTTCGCCGCGGCTGCATAGCTACTGGCTCGCGGAGCACGGCATCGACGGCGCTTATGTACCGCTGCCGGTCGCGGCCGACGCCGTCGAGACCGCCGTGCGCGGCCTGGCGGCCGCCGGACTCTGCGGCGTGAACGTAACGATCCCCCACAAACGGGCGGTGCTGGCGCTCTGCGACCGGGTCGACGACATCGCTCACCGCATCGGTGCGGTGAATGTTATGGTTTTCGGCGAAGACGGTATTGCTGGCAGCAACACCGATGTTTTCGGTTTCATGGAAAACCTAAAAGCCGGTGCGCCCGCTTTCGAAACCGCATCCGCGCCGGCGGTTCTGCTGGGCGCCGGCGGCGGCGCCCGCGCCGTGGCGGTCGGCTTGCTCGACGCCGGCGTGCCGGAACTGCGCCTCTGCAACCGTAGCCGAGAGCATGCCGAAAAACTCGCCGCCGACGTCGGCGGCGCCGTCACCGTGCTGCCCTGGGAGGAGCGCGGCGCCGCCCTCGCCGGCGCGGGGCTGCTGGTCAACTCCACCAGCCTCGGGATGACCGGGCAGCGGCCGCTCGACCTGCCGCTCGACGAATTGGCTGCCGAGGCCGTGGTTTGCGACCTGGTCTACAGCCCGCTGGAGACGGCCTTGCTGACTGCCGCGCGGGCGAAGGGCTGCACAGCCGTCGATGGCCTCGGCATGCTGCTGCATCAGGGCCGCCCTTGCTTTTCGGCCTGGTTCGGCCGCGATCCCTCGGTGACGCCGGAACTGCGGGCCTTCGTGATGGACGAGGGCTAGGCTTGCCATGCTGGTCATCGGTCTCACCGGCTCGATCGGCATGGGCAAGTCGACAGCCGCCGCCATGCTGCGCCGCCTCGGTCTGCCGGTGCACGATGCCGACGCGGCGGTGCATCGCTTGATGGCGCCCGGCGGCCCGGCGGTGGAGGCGGTGGCGGACGCTTTTCCCGGAGTAGCGCGCGGCGGCGGAATCGACCGCGGCCTGCTCGGTGCTGCCGTGTTCGGGGACGGGCCCGCCTTGAAGCGCCTTGAAGCAATTCTGCATCCCCTGGTCAGGAACGAGGCGCGGGCCTTCCTCGCCAAGCAGGCGCGGCTGCGCCGCGCTCTGGCGGTCCTCGATATGCCCCTGCTCTATGAGACCGGCGGCGAGCGGCTTTGCGATGTGGTGATCGTCGTTTCGGCGCCGGCCTTCATCCAGCGCGCCAGGGTGCTGCGCCGCGCCGGCATGACCGAAGCGAAGATGCGAGCCGTCATGGAGCGGCAGCTTCCCGATGCGCAGAAGCGCCGCCGCGCCGACTTCGTGGTGCAGACCGGGCTCAACAAGGCGCATACCTTGCACCAGCTCGCCGCCATCGTCAGACTGTTGAAACGTGCTGCGGTGAGGGCTCGGGCGCGCGCCGCCGCCCCGCGGGGAAGGAATAGCTGATGCGTGAGATCGTTCTCGACACTGAAACCACCGGCCTCGATCCGGCCGCCGGCCACCGCATTGTCGAGATCGCCGGCCTGGAGCTGCTGCACCATCTGCCGACTGGACGAACCTTCCGCGAATACATCAACCCTGAACGCGACATGCCGGAAGAGGCCGAGCGGGTCCACGGCTTGAGCGCGGATTTTCTGAAGGACAAGCCGGTATTTCCGGAAGTCGCACAGGGCTTCCTCGATTTCATCGGCGACGCCAAGCTGGTGATTCACAACGCCCGCTTCGACATGAAGTTCCTCAATGCCGAACTCAAGAGCGCCGGGCTCGAATCTCTGGCCATGGAGCGCGCCATCGACACCCTGGGCCTGGCGCGGGAGCGCTTTCCCGGCGCCCAGGTCAGCCTCGACGCACTCTGCCGGCGCTTCGAGATCGACAACTCGGCGCGCACTTTTCACGGTGCCTTGTTGGACTGCGAATTGCTGGCCGAGGTCTATCTGGAATTACGCGGCGGCCGGCAGCCGGGTCTGGTGCTGGAGAGTCAGCGCCGCCTGAACCGCACCGCCGCACCGGCGCCACGCGAAATTCGTCCACCGCGGCCACATGCGCCGACGGCCGAGGAAAAGGCTGCCCACGCGGCGATGCTGGCGAAATTTTCGGATCCGCTGTGGCGCGCGTAGAGCCCAGCGGCCTGCATCAGGCCGCGCCGTTGCTGCCGTCGGCTTCTTTGGCACCTTCGGCGGCACTTTCGGCGCCGCCTTCGGCCGCCGTGGCTTGCTTGCGGCTGAGATAAAGCTGGGCGAAGTCGATCGGGCCCATCATCAGGGGCGGAAAGCCGCCGTCACGGGTGTCGTCCGCCAGAATCGCCCGGGCGAAGGGAAAGAGATGGCGCGGCACCTCGACCATGACCAGATGCTCTCGCAACTCGTCGCTGACGTCAGGCCCCAGGCTGACCACAGCGGCGTAATCCAACTCTGCCAGGAAGGCCGTGGTCTCGCCGACCGTGGCGGCGGCGCGAAGCGCCAGCACAACCTCGTAGATCGAATCTTGCAGCTGAGTCGGCGTCACCTCGACGCTGACATTGATGTCCGGCTTGCCGTTGCGCATGGCGCCATAAATGTTCGGCGCGTTGGGGTTCTCGAAGGAGTGGTCCTTCACGTACTGTGTATTGATGGTCAACTGCGGCTGCGCGGCTTCTTCGGCCATGTCCGGCTCCTGTGGTCACGAGGCGGGTTTGGCTATCACGGATCACCGAACCAGACAACCGACACCGCGGCGGCGGGCGGATATCAATAGGCCGGCACCGCCGCTCCGGCGAGAGGATCGAAGCGCAGCGCCACGCCGTTGCCGACTTCCTCGCCGGTGAGGCCTCGAATGAATCCCCAGTGGCTCACCACCAAGAGGCCGTCCCAGTTCTCGCCGGTGACCTGGGCATCCCTGAAACTGCGGCAGCGTTCGGCGAGCGCCGTCTCGCTTTCTTCGTTTTCCGGCCACCAGCGCTCCGGCAGCGCGCCAAAGCTGAATTTCGGCCAGCGCCGGCTGAGATCGGCGCGCAGGCTGCCGATGTCGCAGGTGAAGGAATAGCGCTCGCGCACCAGAGGCTCGATCTCGACCGGCAGGCCGAGCGCCTCGGCGATGATTTCCGCGGTGTGCAGGGTGCGCCAGTAGGGGCTGGCGATGATGTGCCGGATGCCGCAGGCGGCAAGGCTCTCGCCGGCCTCGCGGGCCTGCTGCTCGCCTTCTTTCGTCAGGCCGGGATCGACGATACCCGGGTCGATGCGGGTCTTGGCGAAGTGCACGTTGAAGTGGGATTGGCCGTGTCGCACCAGGATCATCGCCCGATCCTCCTCTGGTTCTGTTGGGACGGGCCATCGCCGTCGCCGCCTTGGCCGAGATCCTCGAAATCTCCGTCGATCACGGTGCCGCCGGATCCATCGGGGCGCCCGCGCGGCCCTTTGGGGGAACCGTCGGGACCGACTTCGACCCCGTCGACATAAACCCGGGCCTCGCCACGGGCCGCCTTGGCGGCGAGGTGCCGCGCGATCAAAAGCCGCAACAACTCGCGAAATGGTGGCACGAACAGCAGCAGGCCGATGACGTCGGTGACAAAACCGGGCACCAGCAACAGGGCGCCGGCCAGCACCAGACAGACTCCCTCGAACATCTCGCGGGCCGGAAGCTGGCCCCGGTCCATCTGCAGCCTTGCCCGGGTCAGGGCCGCCAGGCCCTGGGCGCGCAGCAGCAAGGAACCCGCCACTGCCGTGGCCACGGTGGCGGCGATGGTCGGCCACACGCCGATGGCGCCGCCCACCTGAATGAACACGGCGATTTCAAGGAGCGGCAGCCCGATGAATAAGGTGGCCAGCAGAATGAGGGCCATGCTTGCTCTTTCTCTCTCTATTACCTACATAATGCGCATCACCCGGCGGTAACGCCAGCCAGCTCGCGCCTTACCCGCCGCAGCGCACCCCAACGATTGTGAACGGATGAGCGACGGCACTTTCATAGAAATAGTCATTCTCGCTGCAGTCGCAGCCTTTTTTATCCTCAAGCTGCGCTCTGTGCTGGGAAAACGGACCGGGCACGAGAAGCGGCCGGATATCGACCCCTTCAACAAATCCGAGGGTCGAGGCAAGGACTCCGGCGATGACAAGGTGATTCAACTGCCTGATCGCGGCAACGGCAAGCCCTTGGGAGAGGAAGAGCTGTTGGAGGCGGCAAAGCAGGAAGCCGAGGCGGTCCAGGAAGAAGAGACCGCCGACACTCCGCTGGCTGCCGGCATCACCCAGATCAAGCTCGCCGACCGCGAATTCGATCCCCGCCAGTTCGCCGCCGGCGCGCGCGGGGCCTTCGAAATGATCATCGGCGCCTTCGGCGAGGGCGACGCGAAAACGCTGCGCCCGCTGCTCGCCAACGACGTCTATGACGACTTTTCGGGCGCCATCAAGCAGCGCGAAGAGAACAAGGAAACCTTGGAGACGACGCTGATCGGCATCACCTCGGCGGATATCATCGAGGCCGAGATGCAGCAGAAGACGGCCTTTGTCACCGTGAAGTTCGTCTCCGAGCAGGTCAACGTGACCCGGGATTCCGAGGGTCGGATCGTCGATGGCGACCCCAACCAGGTGACCAAGGTCACCGATATCTGGACTTTCGCCCGCAATACCCGCAGCCGCGATCCCAACTGGGCCCTGGTCGCGACCCGCAGCCCGAACTGAGTTCGCGGCCTTGGCGTCCTCTCCGCTGACAGCCGTGCCCCTTTTGCTGGCGGCGTTCTTTCTGGCGGCTTGCAACGGCGAAGCGCCGCCCGAGGCGGAACAGGCCCCAAAACCGCAACCGTCTCGGGCCGCACCAACCGAGACGGCGCCGCCCGAGGACTCGGCCATCTTGCTGGAGCCGGTCGGCTTCGCCGCCCTGCCCGGCTGGGAGCAGGATCGGCTCGGCGCGGCGCTGCCGGCTCTGAACCGCTCCTGCGCGCGCCTGACCGCGCAACCGGCCGCTCGGCCGCTCGGGCCCGATGGTCTGGCCGGCACGGTGGGCGACTGGCGCGCGCCCTGCGCGGCGCTGCAGGGCCTTGCCGAAGATGACGATGCGGGCACTCGCGCCGCTCTGGAGGAGTATTTCCGGCCCTTTGCCGTCTCCAACGCGGGACAGCGCGAGGGCCTCTTCACCGGTTATTACGAAGCCGAATTGAAAGCGGCGGCCAGTCCCGCCGCTCCCGGAGCGACGCCGCTGTACCGGGTGCCGGACGATCTGGTGACCGCCGACCTCGCCCTTTTCCGCGCCGATCTGCGCGGAACAAAGCTGATCGGGCAGATCCGCGACGGGCGGCTGGTGCCCTATCTGACCCGCGCCGAGATCGACGGCGGCGCGCTGGCCGGGCGGGGGATGGAGCTGCTCTGGGTCTCCGATCCGGTCGATGCCTTCTTCCTGCACGTGCAGGGATCGGGTCGCGTGGTCTATCCCGACGGCAGCGTGAAGCGGGTCGGCTATGCCGGCTCCAACGGCCTGCCCTTCTACGCCATCGGCCGCGCGCTCATCGATGAAGGCGCGGTGTCGCGCAAGAATGCTTCCATGCAGGCGATCCGCGACTGGCTGCGCGCCAACCCGCAAAAGGCCACGGAGATGATGCAGCGCAACGCCCGCTATATCTTCTTTCGCGAGATCGAAGGGGATGGCCCGATCGGCGCCCAGGGCGTGGCCCTTACGCCCGGCCGCAGCCTGGCGGTGGATTCGTCTTTGCTGCCGCTCGGCGTGCCGCTCTATCTCGACACCACCTGGCCGGCGACGGACAAGCCGCTGCGCCGCCTGATGGTAGCCCAGGACGTCGGCTCCGCCATCAAGGGCGCTGTGCGCGGCGACTTCTTCTGGGGGTCGGGCGAGGCAGCCCTGGCCGAGGCCGGGCGCATGAAGCAGAAGGGCGTCTACTATCTGCTGCTGCCCAAGGCCGTCGCCGAGCGGCGTGAGCGGGCGAGTTGACGGCACTTTCAGGCGAGTTTCATTTGTATATTTAACGGCCCGCGCGCGTTGCGACTGGTCAGCGCGGTGCAATTGACGTTACAAACAGAATTGACACTGCCGCCGCTTCTCAGGCGGCGCTGGACCTTCGTAGGAGTTTGGCGAATGGGTTTGGCGGTTCGTTGTGAGGCATTTGGGTCGCTGCTGCGCGCTGCTGGGTTGGCTTTCTTGACGCTGTCCTTGGCCGCTTGTTCCGGCGCACCGGAAGCCTCGCGGTCACTGAGCTTCGACGCCCATAGCGAGAAGGCCATCGTTGTCGTGGGAACCAGCGCTAACGCGGCACAGACCCTTCGGCAGTCTGGCGAAAGTCTGTCGACCTTTTGGCAGGAGTACGATCCGCTCGCCAGGCGACTGCTCGCCAAAGGAAACATTATCCGCACGAAGGTCTTCAAGGCCCCATTCACACCTTTCGTCGGCAGCGGCAGGGGCTATCTTGATCCGACGGTGACGGTGCTTGAAGTCGAACCCGGCGACTATGCGCTCATCGCTGCCGGATTTCCGCACTTGATGACCCTTTTTGTCCGCAGCATCGACGGCAACTCGCAAGCCAACACCTACGTGGTCGATCCGACGAAGTATGTCGATCCCGAAGCGAAAGTGGATCCGAGAAGGAACTTTGTCTTCTCGGTCGACGCTGGACAGATCGCTTACATCGGTCATTTCGAGTTTGTGAAACTTCAGTACTTCGACAAATTCGTCTCGATCAACTATTCGCTCGACCAGGCCACCGCCCAGGCGGCGCTAAAGGAATTTCCGGCGATCCGCGGTGAAATAACGGTTCTCAATCTCGAAGAGCCCATCGTGAGTGCCCAGATAAATCCCTAAGAGCCTCCCCTGGCTTGCTTTTCGAAATTGGTAATACCATTATCGCTTCCAACGAGTCTGGGAGAACTATCCATGGCTGACGAGCGCCCGCGCGTCGGACTCTTCGTGACCTGTCTGGTCGATCTGATGCGGCCCTCGGTGGGCTTTGCCGCGGTGAAGCTGCTGGAGGACGCCGGCTGCAGCGTGGAGGTGCCCCAGGCCCAGACCTGCTGCGGCCAGCCGGCCTACAATTCCGGCGATCGGGCCGACACCGCTGCCCTGGCAAAGCAGACCATCAAGGCCTTTGAAGGCTTCGACTACGTGGTGGCGCCCTCGGGCTCCTGCGCGGCGATGATCCGCGAGCACTACCCGACACTGTTCGACGGCGATCAGGCGATGAAGGCCGCTGCGGACGACCTGGCCGGACGTACTTACGAACTGATCTCATTCCTCACGGACGTCCGTGGCGTCGAGACCGTCGACTCGGGCTTCGCCGGCAGCGTCACCTATCACGACTCCTGCTCCGGCCTGCGCGAGCTCGGCATCGAGGCGCAGCCGCGCAAGCTGCTGGCCTCCATCCCGGGTGTCGAGATGAAGGAAATGGTGGAGCACGATGTCTGCTGCGGCTTCGGCGGCACCTTCTGCGTGAAATACCCGGACATTTCCAACAAGATCGTCTCGGCCAAGGCGGAGAATATCGCCGCAACCGGGGCCGACACCCTGCTGGCCGGCGACCTCGGCTGCCTCATGAACATGGCCGGCAAGCTGCAGCGCCTGGGCGCCGGCATCGAAGTGCGCCACGTGGCCGAGGTCTTGGCCGGCATGACCGAGCAGCCCGCCATCGGTGAATCCGCCGACGAACGCGCGCGCCGGAGGGCCTGAACGCCATGCAAAGCACCTCCCGCGCCTTCAAGGACAACGCCCGCGCGGCGCTGGCCAACCAAACGCTGCAGAAGGCGATGAAGCATGTGAAGACCGGCTTCATCGACAAGCGCGCCAAGGCGCGCGACCGCCTGCCGGAGTTCGACGACCTGCGCGATGCCGCGCGCGACATCAAGAACCACACCCTGGCGAACCTCGATTTCTACCTCGAGCGCTACGAGGAGAAGGTGCTGGCCAGCGGCGGTCAGGTGCACTGGGCGGCGACGGCGGAGGACGCCCGCAAGGCGGTGCTCGACATCTGCCGGCGCGTCGATGCCCGTGTGGTGACCAAGGGCAAGTCGATGATCTCCGAGGAGATCGCGCTCAACCAGGCAATGGAGGACGCCGGGCTCGACGTGGTCGAGACCGACCTCGGCGAGTACATCATCCAGCTGCGCAAGGAGCCGCCAAGCCACATCATCGCGCCGGCGGTCCACCTGACCAAAGAACAGGTGGAGGCGGATTTCCGCAGCCACCATCGGGAACTGTCCAGCGAGCGCATTTTGAGCGAGCCGGTGCAGCTGGTGGCCGAGGCGCGCCAGATGCTGCGCCGCCGCTTCCTCGAGGCCGACGTCGGCATCACCGGCGCCAACTTCCTGGTGGCCGAGACCGGCACCTCGATCATCGTCACCAACGAAGGCAACGGCGATCTCACCCAGACCCTGCCGCGCGTCCACATCGTGGTCGCCAGCCTGGAGAAGGTGGTCCCCAACCTGGAGGACGCGACCACCATCCTGCGGGTGCTGGCGCGCTCGGCGACCGGCCAGGAGTTTTCCTCCTATACCACCTTCTCGACCGGCCCGCGGCGGCCGGAGGATCTCGACGGGCCGGAGGAGTACCACGTCATCCTGCTCGACAACGGCCGCACCGGCATGCTCGGCAGCGAGTTCCAGGACATGCTGCGCTGCATCCGCTGCGGCGCCTGCATGAACCACTGCCCGGTCTATCACGCGGTCGGCGGCCATGCCTACGGCTGGGTCTACCCCGGGCCCATGGGCTCGGTGCTGACGCCCAATCTGATCGGCGTCGACGAAGCCGGGCATCTGCCCAACGCCTCGACCTTTTGTGGGCGCTGCGAGTCGGTCTGCCCGATGCGCATCCCCCTGCCGAAGATGATGCGCCACTGGCGTGAGCGCGAGTTCGAGAAACACCTGAGCCCGGCGACGGTGCGCGCCGGTCTCGGTCTCTGGACCTTCGTCGCCCGGCGGCCCAGGCTGTACCACTTCGTCACTGGCCTGCAGGCCCGGCTGCTGGCCCATTTCGGGAGCGCCCGCGGACGCTTCGATGCCCTGCCGCTGGTGCGCGGCTGGACCAAATACCGCGATTTTCCGGCGCCCGAAGGCAAGACCTTCCATCAGCTCTGGGCGGAAAAGCGGAGCGGAAAGACAGCGTCATGAGTCCTCGAACGCCCAATGGTGCCAAACAACAGATCCTGGGCGCGGTGCGCCGTTCCCTGAAGCGCCAAGATCCAAGCGCCGAACTGCGCGCCGAACTGGAGCAGCGCCTGAGAGCGCCGCAGCCGGGCCTGCTGCCCCAGCGCGCGCAGATCCCGCATGGCGCACAGCTCGACCTCATGGTGCAGATGCTGTGCGAGCTCTCCGCCACGGTGGTGCGCCTCGACGGCGCGGCGGAAGTTCCGCAGGCGATCGCCGACTACCTCAAAAACGAGAACCTGCCGCCCAAGCTGCGCCTGGCGCCGCGCGACGACCTGCGGGCGCTGCCCTGGGACGGCCAGCCGCTGCTGGAAGTCGAGGAAGGCGTCGCCGAGGCGAACGACGCCACCTCGGTCACCGGCGCCTTCGCCGGCGTCGCCGAGACCGGCACCTTGGTCATGGCCTCCGGCCCCGAAGCGCCGGTCACCCTCAACTTCTTGCCGGAGAATCACATCGTGGTCTTGCGCGCCTCGCAGGTGACCGGCACTTACGAAGAGGTCTGGCGGCGGCTGCGCGCGGTGACCGGCCCGGGCGAGATGCCGCGCGCCGTGAACATGATCACCGGCCCCTCGCGCACCGGCGACATCGAACAGACCATCCTGCTCGGTGCGCACGGACCGCGGCGGCTGCACGTCCTGCTGGTCGACGACCGCCCGCAGGACTGAGGCTCGGCGAAGGGCGCGGAATGACCGGCAGACGAAAAGACCCGCGCAGCGGCCTCTCCGTCGAAGACCAGCGGCTGTGGCGGCACATCGCTGGACAGATCAAGCCGCTGACCGGGCGTGATCGCCTGTATTCCCGCGCCGCGGAACTGTTGCCAGAGGGAACCGGCAAGGAAGCCGGCGCCGATCCGTCCGTCCCGCGGAAGCGGCGTAGCGTTACCGCGGCGGCGCGGCGCGAGGCGTCGGCTGGTCCCACGGCGAGAGCCCAACCCGCCGCGCCGCTCAGTCACGGCAGCCGCGACGGCCTCGACCGCCGCAAGGCCGAACGTTTGAGCCGCGGCAAGCTGCCCATCGAGGCGACGCTCGATCTGCACGGCCTGCGCCAGGACGCAGCCCACCGGCGGCTCGAGCGCTTCCTCGCCGAGAGCCAGGCGGACGGCAAGCGCTGCGTTCTGGTGGTCACCGGCAAGGGCGTGCACAAGGCCGAAGGCGGCGTGCTGCGCGCCTCGGTGCCGCGCTGGCTGAACGAGACACCGAACCGGGAGCGGGTCCTGTCCTTCGACTATGCCCAGCAGAAACATGGTGGGACCGGCGCGCTCTATGTACTGCTCCGCCGCCGGCGCTGACGGCCCGCCCGGCCGCCCCAGAAAAAGAAATGAGTCGATCTGACTAGGAATGGCGACCGGGAAAGGCGTAAACTCCGATCCGGTTATCTGCCTCTGACAGCGGGGCCTACCTTGCCACAACTCAAAGGTTCATGTCACTGCGGCGCCGTGCGCTTTTCCGTGTTTTGCCGTGCCGGGGTGCCGTACATGCGCTGCTACTGCTCGATCTGCCGCAAGACGGCGGGCGGCGGCGGTTTTGCCATCAACCTGGGCGGCGACCAGGCGACCCTGAAGGTCGAGGGCGAGGAGCATATCACCGTCTATCGGGCGCGCGGGACGGCCAGCACGCCAAGCGAGGTGAGTCCGGCGCGCCGGCACTTCTGCAAGCATTGCGGCGCGGCGCTCTACGTCTTCGATCCGCGCTGGCCGGATCTCGTGCACCCCTTCGCGTCGGCCATCGACTCGCCTTTGCCGCCGGCCCCGGAAAGCGTCTTCATCATGCTGGATGCGAAGCCCGGCTGGGTGAAGCTGCCGCCCGACGCCACCGCCCCCAACCGCTATGCCGGGTATCCCGACGAGTCCCTCGCCGACTGGCACAAAGCCCGCGGCCTCTATGACGAGTCGGCGCCCGACAAGCCCGAGGGGGGCAAGCGACAGGCATGACGCCGTTCGGGGAAAAACTGCGAGAGATCCGTGCCGCCCGCGGCCTGGCGCTGAAAGACATGGCGGCTGGCCTGCAGGTCTCGCCGGCCTATCTCTCGGCCATGGAGCACGGCCGCCGCGGCAAGCCGAGTCGCCGCTTCGTACACCGGGTCTGCCAGTATCTCGGGATCATTTGGGACGACGCGGAGGAACTGCAGGGCCTCGCCGATATCTCGCACCCCCGCGTGGTTGTCGATACCGCCGGCCTCAGCGCCAAGGCGACCCTCTTTGCCAACCGTCTCGCCGGCTGCATCGGCGCCCTCGACGAGGATCTGCTTGGCGAGCTCCTGCTGAAAATCGAGCCGGCGCCGGCCGGAAGTCTTCCGCGCCGCGAGGACGGTGACGGCGGAGACGGCGATCTGTGACTCCTCCCACCGGCGCGGTATCGCAAATCGCCGAGCCGCAGCTACAGGTACTCTACAGCTATTGGTCGGGCAAACGGCGGGGCACGGACTGGCCGGCGCGCCAGGACATCTGGCCGGAAGAGATCAAGCCGCTGTTGCCTTATGTGATGCTCGTCGATGTTCTGGGCCTAGGTCACCGGTTTCGGTTTCGTCTGGTGGGCACCGACGTTGCCTTTGGCATCGACCCGACCGGAAAGCTGCTGCATGAAGCGGTGCCGGAAGGCAGTTACCGGGACCACATCACCGCGCAGTTCCGTCGCGGCGCCGCCGGGCCCGGCGCCCTGTACAACCAAAGCAGCTATACCTATGCCGGCGTCGCCGGGCCGCGCGGCATCAGCCGTCTTTTCATGCCTCTGTCGAGTGACGGCAGAGCGGTCGACATGATGCTGGTCGGGCAGACCCGCGATGGCTTGGCGCACATCGAGCGCTCGACGTGGCAGGCCAATCCGCCGGCGGTATTCGAGAGACTCGAACTTCGCCTGCCTTAGCTCCTGGGCCACTCACACTTTCGTGGGCCAGCATTCGTGGGCCGGACCGCTGATGGCGTGACTCAAAGAATGAACTTGGAAAGGTCTGCGTTCTTGGCCAGTTCGCCGACGCGGCTGCGCACCAGTTCGGCGTCGATGAGGATGGTCTCGCCGCCGCGGTCGGTGGCGGTGAAGGAAATCTCCTCCAGCAGCTTCTCCAGCACCGTATGCAGGCGCCGGGCACCGATGTTCTCCACCGAGGCGTTGATCTCGGCGGACAGGTCGGCCAGCGCGTCGATGGACTCTTCGGTGAAGTCGAGGGTGACCTCCTCGGTATCCATCAGCGCCTTATACTGGCGGATCAGGCTGTTTTCCGGCTCGGTCAGAATGCGCTTGAAGTCGTCGCGGGTCAGGGCGTCGAGCTCGACGCGGATCGGCAGGCGCCCCTGCAGCTCCGCCAGCATGTCCGAGGGCTTGGCCATGTGGAAAGCGCCCGAGGCGATGAACAGCACGTGGTCGGTGCGCACCGCGCCATGCTTGGTGGCCACCGTCGTGCCTTCGATCAGCGGCAGCAGGTCGCGCTGTACGCCCTCGCGCGAGACATCGGCGCCGCCGCGTTCGCTGCGCGCGGTGATCTTGTCGATTTCGTCGAGAAAGACGATGCCGTTCTGTTCCACCGCGTGGATCGCGGCGGCCACCACGGACTCTTCATCGAGCAGCTTGTCGCTTTCCTCGGCGATCAGCACCTCGTAGGATTCCGACACCTTCATGCGGCGCTTCTTGGTGCGCCCGCCCATGGCCTTGCCGAAGATGTCGCCGAGGTTGAGCATGCCCATGGATGCGCCCGGCATGCCCGGGATCTCCATGGTCGGCAGCTGCATGCCGCCGCCTTCTTGTACTTCGATCTCCACTTCCTTGTCGTCCAGCTCGCCCTGGCGCAGCCGGGTGCGGAACTTCTGGCGCGTGTCGGGACTGGCGTTGGCACCGACCAGCGCGTCGAGCACCCGCTCTTCCGCCTGCAGCTCGGCCTGGGCCTTGACCTGGTGGCGCTGGCGCTCGCGCGTCATGTGAATCGAGATTTCGGTCAGATCGCGGATGATCTGCTCCACATCGCGCCCGACGTAGCCGACCTCGGTGAACTTGGTGGCTTCGACTTTCAGAAAAGGTGCCTGCGCGAGCTTGGCGAGGCGCCGCGCGATCTCGGTCTTGCCGACACCGGTCGGCCCGATCATCAGGATATTCTTCGGCAGCACCTCCTCGCGCAGTTCCTCGGGCAGCTGCTGGCGGCGCCAGCGGTTGCGCAGGGCGATGGCGACGGCGCGCTTGGCGTCGTTCTGGCCAATGATGAAACGGTCCAGCTCCGAAACGATTTCGCGCGGAGTGAAGAAAGAAGAGGTGTTCTCGGTCATTGGGTCTCCGCGCATCAGACCTCGGACGTGGCGCCCGCCGGGCCGCTGCTGGGCAGGCTTTCGATGATGACGTTTTCGTTGGTGTAGATGCAGATGTCGCCGGCGATCCTCATGGCCTTGCGGGCGATGGCCTCGGCGTCAAGGTCGTCGAGGTCGATCAGCGCGCGGGCCGCCGCCAGGGCAAAGCTGCCACCGGACCCGATGCCGATCAGGCCGTCCTCGGGCGCCAGCACGTCGCCGTTACCGGTCAGCACCAGCGAAGCGGTGCCGTCGGCCACCGCCATCATTGCTTCCAGGCGCCGCAGGTAGCGGTCGGTGCGCCAATCCTTGGCAAGCTCCACGCAGGCCCGGGTCAGCTGGTTGGGGTAGGTCTCGAGCTTGGCTTCGAGACGCTCGAAGAGGGTGAAGGCATCGGCCGTCGCCCCGGCGAAACCGGCGATCACGTTATTCTTGCCCAGGCGGCGCACCTTGCGGGCGTTGGACTTCATGACCGTGTTGCCGAAGCTGACCTGGCCGTCGCCGGCCACCACCACCCTGTCGCCCTTGCGGACCGAGAGGATCGTGGTGCCGTGCCATTGTTGGGGAGAGTTCTCGGACATGGACAGTCAGATGGGCGATTGCGGCCGCTGGGTCAAGCCGCATTTCCCTGCGCCCGAGGCTCCGGGAGCCGCCTGGACGCCCGCTTCGGCCCCGGGGGATAGGCGCTGGTATCGGCGGCCCCTTCCTGATAAAAGGGCGCCTTCTTTGCAGTCCTGAAAGCCAAAGGACCCGCTTTTGGGCGGGCGGAACGATATGCGCCGGGCAACCATTGAGCGAAATACCCAGGAAACCAGGATCGCCGCCACCGTCGATCTGGACGGCAGCGGAACCTATGAAGTCTCGACCGGTATCGGCTTCCTCGACCACATGCTCGAGCAGCTCTCCCGCCACAGCCTGATCGATATCACGCTGAAAGCCGAGGGCGACCTGCATATCGACTACCATCACACCACCGAGGATACCGGCATCGCCCTGGGGCAGGCCTTTTCCCAGGCGCTCGGCGAGCGCAAGGGCATCTGGCGCTACGGCTCGGCGCTGATCCCCATGGACGAGACCCTGACCCGGGTGGCGCTGGACGCCTCCAACCGGCCTTACCTGATCTGGAAGGTGGATTTCCAGCGCGACAAGCTCGGCACCATGGATACCGAATTGTTCAAGGAATGGTTCCAGGCTTTTGCGCAGAACGCCGGGCTGACCCTGCACGTCGAAAACCTCTACGGCACCAACAACCATCATATTGTTGAGTCCTGCTTCAAGGCTCTGGCCCGTGCTCTGCGCGAGGCCATCCAGATCGACCCGCGCAAGGCCGATGCAGTGCCCTCGACCAAGGGCTCTCTCTAGGGGTCCATGCCGATCGGCTCGGCAGAGCCGCGCAAAGTTTCGAAGAGGGTCTTCAATGACCGTAGCGATCATCGATTATGGCTCGGGCAACCTGCGCTCGGCTGCCAAGTCTCTGGAGCGGGCGGCCGCCGAGGCGGGCGGCGGCCCGGTTGTGGTGACCGACGACCCGGCGGTGGTGCGTCAGGCCGACCGGGTGGTGTTGCCCGGGGTCGGCGCCTTTGGCGACTGCCGGCGCGGCCTCTTTGCCGTGCCGGGCATGGTCGAGGCGCTGAATCAAGCGGTGATCGTTGCGGCGCGGCCTTTTCTCGGCATCTGCGTCGGCATGCAGCTGATGGCGACGCGCGGCCTCGAGCACGGCGTCCATGAAGGCTTCGGCTGGATCCCGGGCGACGTCGTCGCGCTGGACCCCAAAGGCGGACCGGACCGGCACTTCAAAGTGCCGCATATGGGCTGGAACGCGCTAAACCTGCATGACCGGGCGCATCCCCTGGTGGCGGGCTTTGGGGAGACGCCCTATGTGTACTTCGTGCATAGCTATCATTTGCGCCCGGCGCGGGAACAGCACCTGCTGGCCACGGTCGACTACGGCGAGCGGGTGACCGCGCTGGCCGGGCGGGACAATCTGGCCGGAACCCAGTTTCATCCGGAAAAGAGCCAGGCCGTCGGCCTTCGGCTGCTTGCGAACTTCTTGAGGTGGCGTCCATGACCGTCAACGATTCCTCTGCAACCATCACCATGGATCGTCTGACCGGCTTTCACGGACCGGATCTGCACGACCTTTGCGATGCCGCCGAGGCCGCCATCCGCCAGGGCGGCGGGTTCGGCTGGCTGACGCCGCCGCCGCGCCAGTCCATGGAAACCTATTGGCAGGGTGTGCTGCTGGTGCCGGAGCGCGAGCTCTTCGTCGGCCGCCTCGACGGCACCATCGCCGGCTCGGCCCAGCTTCTGCGGCCGCCGCGCAACAATGAGGCGCAGTCTCTGACCGGGCAGCTCACCACCTTCTTCGTGGCGCCTTGGGCACGCGGCCACGGTCTGGCTCCCGGCCTCGTCGCCGAGATCGAGGAGGCGGCGCGCAACAACGGCCTGCGGGTTCTCAATCTCGACATTCGCGAAACCCAAACCCGTGCCATCGAGGTGGTGGAGGAGGCCGGCTTCGTGCGCTGGGGTACCCACCCGCACTACGCCTGGGTCGATGACCGTTGGGTGACCGGCTTTTTCTACTTCAAGGATCTGCACGGCAACGGCGCCCTGCCGCAGGACGACAGCGGCAGATGATCCTGTTTCCCGCCATCGATCTGAAAGACGGCCAGGCCGTGCGCCTGCTGCGCGGCGAGATGGAGAGCGCCACCGTTTTCAACGACGACCCGGCGGCTCAGGCGCGGTCCTTCGCCCTGGCCGGCTTCCGGTGGCTGCATCTGGTCGATCTCAACGGCGCCTTCGAGGGCCGCCCGGTGAACGCCGGCGCGGTCGAGGCGATCCTCAAGGCCGTCGACATTCCCGCGCAGCTCGGCGGCGGCATCCGCGACATGGCGACCATCGAGCGCTGGCTGGACCTGGGGATTCGGCGCGTCATCCTCGGCACCGTGGCGGTGAAGAACCCGACGCTGGTGCGCGACGCCTGCCGCGCCTTCCCGGGCCGCGTGGTCCTCGGCATCGACGCGCGCGGCGGCCAGGTCGCCGTCGAAGGCTGGGCGGAGGTCAGCGAGATCACCGCCCTGGACCTGGCGCGCCGCTTCGAGGACGCCGGCGCCGCCGCCATCGTCTATACCGATATCGACCGTGACGGCGCGCTGCAGGGCGCCAACGTGGCGGCGACCCGCGCTCTGGCCGAGGCGATCTCGACGCCGGTGATCGCGTCCGGTGGCGTCGCCTCGCTGGACGATCTCGCCGCCTTCCAGGCCATCGCGCAGGCCGGCATCGAGGGCGTGATTGCGGGCCGTGCCCTTTATGACGGCCGCATCGACCCGGCCACCGCCCTCGCCCTCCTCGCAGCGCCGCCAGGCGGAGCCGCCTGATGCTCACCGTGCGCGTCATTCCCTGTCTCGACGTGAAAGACGGCCGCGTGGTCAAGGGCGTGAACTTCGTCGACCTGGTCGATGCCGGCGACCCGGTGGCCCAGGCCCAGGTCTATGACGCCGCCGGCGCCGACGAACTCTGCTTCCTCGACATCACCGCCAGCCACGAAAACCGCGGCATCCTGCTCGATGTGGTGCGGCGCACCGCGGAGCAGTGTTTCATGCCGCTGACCGTCGGCGGCGGGGTCAGGACCCTCGACGATATCCGCCAGTTGCTCCTGGCCGGGGCCGACAAGGTCTCCATCAACACCGCCGCCGTGCACAATCCCGACTTCGTGCGCGAGGCGGCGGAGAAATTCGGCAGCCAGTGTATCGTCGTCGCCGTCGACGCCAAATCGGCCCAGAGCTCCGGCGGCCCCGAAAAATTCGAGATCTTCACCCACGGCGGGCGCAAGGAAACCGGCCTCGACGCGGTCGACTGGTCGCGCCGCCTCTGTGAACTGGGCGCCGGCGAGATCCTCCTGACCTCCATGGACCGCGACGGCACCAAGGCCGGTTACAACTTGGCCCTGACCCGTGCCGTCGCCGATGCGGTGCCGGTACCGGTGATCGCCTCGGGCGGCGTCGGCACCCTGGACCACCTTGCCGAGGGCGTCACCGAGGGCCATGCCTCGGCGGTGCTGGCCGCCTCGATCTTCCACTTCGGCACTTTTTCCATCGCCGAAGCAAAGGCCTGCCTCGCCGAACGCGGCCTGCCGGTGCGTCCCGTCGGCGGCCCAGCTGCCGGCCCTGATGAAAGAGAGAGATCATGAGCAAGGATTCCCTGAGCGGCTCAGTCCTCGACGACCTCTTCAAGGTGATCGAAAGCCGCCGCGGCGCCGATCCGGCCTCCTCGCACACCGCCAGGCTGTTCGACCGCGGTCTCGACAAAATCGCCCAGAAGGTCGGCGAGGAAGCCGTCGAGACGGTGATCGAGGGCACGCAGGGCCGCAAGGAAGGGGTGGTCATCGAGTCCGCCGATCTGCTCTATCATCTGCTGGTGCTCTGGGCGGCCAGCGGCGTGAAGCCGACCGAGGTCTGGGCGGCGCTGGAGGGCCGCAAGGGCATTTCCGGCATTGCCGAGAAGGCCGCGCGCCCCCAGGATTAGCCGGACAAGACCGAGCCGCGCAGAGGAGCCGGCAAAGACGGAGGGGAGAAGCGCCATGGCCTACGACGAGAGCAATATCTTCGCCAAGATCCTGCGCGGCGAAATCCCCTGCAACAAGGTCTACGAGGATGACTTTGTCCTCGCTTTTCACGACATCCAGCCGCAGACCCGGGTGCACGTGCTGGTGATCCCCAAGAGCAGCTACGTCTCCTTTGCCGACTTTTCCGAGCAGGCGAGCGAGGCCGAGATCACCGGCTTTTTCCGCGCCGCCGGCCGGATCGCCAAGGATCTGGGCCTCAACGACGACGGCTACCGCGTGCTCGCCAACACCGGCGTCCACGGCCATCAGGAAGTGCCGCACTTCCACCTGCACATCTTCGGCGGCCAGCCCCTCGGCCGCATGATCCGCCCGCCGCACGGCTGAGGCTTCTCGATTGCCGCGCCGGTCAGAGATGACGTTGGAGAGGTTTTCCATGTTGACGGAGTTCAAGGTGCCCAGCGGCACGGCGACGCTGGCGGGTGTCGAGGCCGGCGACGGCCCGGCTGTGGTCTTCCTGCATGCCGGGGTCGCCGACCGGCGCATGTGGGAAAGCCAGCTGTCCGCCATCACCCCCGGTCGCCGCGCCATCGCCTACGACCGCCGCGGTTTCGGCAAGACGCGGTTCCGCGCCGAGACCTTTTCCCATGTCGGCGACCTGCTGGCGGTCTTGGACTTCCTCGGTATCGCCCGGGCGGCGATCGTCGGCTGCTCGCAGGGCGGGCGCATCGCCATCGACTTCACCCTCACCCACCCAGACCGCGTGGCGGGGCTGTTTCTGGCCGCGCCCGCGGTGACGGGGGCGCCGTCGCCGGAGGATTTCCCGCCGGCGGTGGAAGCCTTGCTGGAGATGTTGGAGGAAGCGGAGGAAGACGAGGACCTTGATCGCATCAACCTGGTCGAGGCCTGGATGTGGCTCGACGGTCCCGGCAGCGAGGAAGGCCGGGTCGGCGGCGCGGTGCGCGATCTTTTCCTGACGATGAACGGCGCCGCGCTCTATGCCGAGGATCCGGGGCGGGAGACCAATCCCGCCGCCTTCCCGGTCGCCTATTCGCGGCTCGCCGATCTCGCTCTGCCGGTCCAGGTGGTCTGGGGTGACGGCGATTTCCCGCACCTGCAGCAGCGCTGTGTCCATCTGGTCCAGGCCATGCCCCAGGCCCTCGGCACGGTGATCCCCGGCACCGCCCACCTGCCGAACCTGGAACAGCCGGAAGCCTTCAACGCGCAGCTACGGGCGTTTCTCGACGGGCTTTAGGCGCTTCGGCCCGGCCGTCTCGGCGCGCCGCCGGCCGACCCCGCGGCAAGCCGCCGCCAGAACACGAGGTGCGGGCCGGTGCCCGGCGTCTCGAAGCGCGCGCCGATGGGCTGGAAGCCGTGGCGCTCATAGAAGCTTTGCGCCACCGTGCGGCCGTTGCACCAGACCGCCGCCGACTTCTCGCCCGCCGCGCCCAGTCGCCGCGCCAGCTCGGCCAGTCCGAACGCGAGCACCCGGCCGCCGAGCCCCCGGCCCCGCACCGCCGGGTCGCTGGCCATGCCGCGCAGCCGCCATTGCAGCGACCCGAAGGTATCGGCGTAGGCCGGATGCGTTTCGGCGGCGAAGCCGGCGGTGCTCACCAGCCGCCCGTCCAGGATCGCGCCGACATGGAAGTGTTCGCCCGGCCCGGCATAGGTCGCCCGCGCCGTCTCGGGCGTCAGCCAGGGCCGCAGCACCGCCCGGCGCAGCGCGATGGTGGCGTCGAGATCGACGAGACTGAAGGCGATGTCGGAAAGACTTTCGGGTACGTCCATGGCGCAGCCCTTAGCGCGGATCGCAGGCGGCGGCAATCGCCTTCAACGCCCCGGCAGCGTGCGGCGGTAAGTGAGGGCTTCGGCGATGTGCGGGCGGCGCACGCTCTCTGCCCCTTCCAAATCCGCGAGGCTGCGGGCAACGCGCAGCACCCGGTGGTAGCCGCGCGCCGAGAGCTTCAGGGCCTCGGCGGCCTGGGTCAGCAGCTTGCGGCCCTCGGCATCCGGCGCGGCGATCTCTTCGAGCAGCTCGCCGTCGGCCTCGGCGTTGGTCCTCGGGCGGCCCGCTTCAGGCAGCCCGGCGAAGCGCGCGGTCTGACGCGCGCGGGCGGCGGCGACCCGCGCGGCGACCTGGCCGGAGTCCTCGGCCGGCGGCGGCAGCGAGAGGTCGGCGGCGCTCACCGCCGGCACGTCGACGTGCAGGTCGATGCGATCGAACAGCGGGCCGGAGATCTTCGACTGGTAGTCGGCGGCGCAGCGCGGCGCCCGGGCACAGGCCAGGGCCGGGTCGTCCAGATAACCGCAGCGGCAGGGATTCATGGCGGCGATAAGCTGCACCCGGGCCGGATAGGTGACGTGGGCGTTGGCACGGGCGACCGAGACGCGGCCGGTCTCCATGGGCTGGCGCAGGGCTTCCAAAGCGCCGCGTTGGAACTCCGGCAGTTCGTCGAGAAACAGCACACCGAGGTGGGCCAGTGAAATCTCCCCCGGCTTGGCGCGGATGCCGCCGCCGGTCAGCGCCGGTAGCGAGGCGGAGTGATGTGGGTCGCGGTAGGGGCGCCGGCGCAGCAGGCGGCCGCCGGAAAGCGATCCGGCGACCGAATGAATCATCGAGACCTCCAGCGCCTCGGCGGGCGACAGCGGCGGCAGGATGCCCGGAAGGCGCGCCGCCAGCATCGACTTGCCGGCGCCCGGCGGCCCGGCCATCAGCAGGTTGTGGCCGCCGGCGGCGGCGACCTCCAGCGCGCGCTTGGCGGACTCCTGGCCCTTGATGTCCTTGAGGTCGAGGCCGTTGGCCTGCGCCGGCTCCAGGGCCGGCTTCGGCGGCGTCAACACCTGGCTGCCCTTGAAGTGATTGATCAGCGCCAGCAGAGTGCCCGGCGCCAGAATATCCAGACCCTCGGCCCAGGCCGCCTCGCCACCCTGACCGGCCGGGCAGATCAGGCCGCGGTCCTGCGCCAGGGCATGGATGGCCGCCGGCAGCACGCCGGCCACGGTGGAGATGCGGGCATCGAGCGACAATTCGCCGAGCGCGGTGTAGCCGGCCAGTTCGTCACCGGGCAGCACCCCCATGGCGGTCAACAGGCCGAGTGCGATGGGCAGATCGAAGTGGCTGCCCTCCTTCTGCAGGTCGGCGGGCGCCAGGTTCACGGTGATGCGCTTGGGCGGCAGGGCGAGGCCGAGGGCGGCCAGGGCGGCGCGTACCCGCTCGCGGCTTTCCGCCACCGCCTTGTCGGGCAGGCCGACCACGGTGAAGGCCGGCAGGCCGTTGCCCATCTGCACCTGCACGTCGATGTCGAGTACGTCGACCCCGGCGAAGGCGACGGTGGTGATGCGGGCGACCATGGCGGGCAGCGGCCCTCTTGCTCTTGGTGTCGAACACGGAACGAAGGGTCAATCTTAGGTAGAAGCCCCCGCGGGCCAAAGGGATTTCGTCCTGGCCTTCACGTGGCGGAAAAATCTCCTGGGAAACAACGCTAAACTGTCACAGATCAATTATGGTTAATGCAGCCTTTACTATGATAGCGTCTGTGAACAGGCGGCTGCCGGGGAAATCAGCTCCTCGCCGTTGCCGTGTGGGCCTGCCGCTGGCGGCCCGGCGGCAGGCCTTGGCAGGGTGGAGAGCCGCCGCAGTTGCAGGCATAAGCATTCGATGGAAGTTCGGGGGAAACAGGCAGGCGCCGTCGCGCCGTTCGTCACGCAAACTTATGAACCCAGGAGACCGCAGACTATGGCCACCACCCGAACCGCATCGCCAGACCCCAAGAAGACCGCCGCGAGCAAGGCGGCGGCCCAGGCCGCCGGCCAAACGTCCGCCCGCAATCCAGGAGACATCATCGCCGAGCGCTACAGCGACACCACCTACGAAGCCCTGGTGGGCAAGAACGGTGAAAACGTTACCGCGGTGATGAGCGCCGGCGAAGCCATGCTGGCGGGCATGGCGGAAGTCAGCCAGGAGGTGATGACCTTCGCCGGCGATCGGCTGCGCCAGGATATAGAATCCGCCGAGGAGCTGTCCAAGGCCAAATCGCCTGAGGAGATCTTCGAGAAGCAGTGCTCCTTCGCTCAACGCGCGGCCCAGCAGTATGCCGAGGAGACCAGCAAACTCTTCGCCATAATGGCCCGTATCCAGCAGACCTGCTGGGCCCCGGTGCAGGAACGCACCAAGGAGACGCTGCACAGCTTCAACGGCACCGGGGACGGCACTGAGAAGTAGCTCTGTGGCTTGGCTTTATCGAGGCGCTAAACGCTGGGGGCCGTATGGCCGCCAGCGTGGCGCTCCTCGATGACGTCCCAGATCTGCGCTTCCAGGCGGGTCTCGTCGAAGCGGTTGATTTCCTGCAGGCCAGTCGGCGAGGTCACGTTGATCTCGGTCATGTAGTCGCCGATCACGTCGATGCCGACGAAGATCAGGCCGCGTTCCTTCAGGGCCGGACCGATGGCCTCGCAGATCTCCTTCTCGCGGGGGGTGAGTTCGGATTTTTCCGCGCGCCCGCCGACGTGCATGTTGGAGCGCGCCTCCCCCTTGGCCGGCACCCGGTTGATGGCGCCGGCCGGGCGGCCGTCGATGAGGATGATGCGCTTGTCGCCGCGGCGCACCTGCGGCAGGTAGCGCTGAACGATGATCGGCTCGCGGTAGAGGCCGGTGAACAGCTCCAGCAGGGCGGTCAGGTTCTCGTCTTCCGGACCCAGGTGAAAGACGCCGGCCCCGCCGTTACCGAACAGCGGCTTGATGATGATGTCGCCATGCTCGGCGCGGAACGACTGGACCTCGCGGCGGTCGCTGGTGATCAGCGTCGGCGGCATCAGTTCGGGGAAATGGGTGATGAAAAGCTTTTCCGGCGCGTTGCGCACGTGTACCGGGTCGTTCACCACCAGGGTCTGCGGATGGACGTGCTCCAGCAGGTGGGTGGCGGTGATGTAGGACATGTCGAAGGGCGGATCCTGGCGCATCAGCACCACGTCGACGGCGGCCAGGTCTATGGTCTGGTATGCCCCGAAACTGAAGTGGTTGCCTTTTTCACGGCGCACCTCCAGGGCCCGCATCCGCGCATAGACACGATTGCCGTTCAAGCTGAGATGCTGCGGCAGGTAGTGGTAGAGGCCGTGGCCCCGGCGCTGCGCCTCCAGCGCCAGTACGAAGGAACTGTCTCCTTCGATGTCGATGGCTTCGATGGGATCCATCTGAATGGCGACCGCCAGACTCATGCTTTGGTTCCTGTTTCTTGGCGCCTGATCGAAGGCGTCAGTTGAGCTGTGTACGCAGTTGTTGCAGCAACTCGGCGATCTCCTGGCGCCCGGGTTCCGGCCCCGAAAGTTCCAGATAGTGCTCGAAGGACATGATTGCCGCACGCATGTTGTCGAGGTGCGAATGGAGGATGCCGGCTTCGCGCCACAGGGCCGGCCGGTCGGGGGCGATCATCAGCATGGTCTCGACGATGTCCAGCGCATCGGCCGATCGCTCTTCCTGAATCAATCGCAGTTTGACGTTATTCTGCAGGCGCAGCAGCACGTCGCGGCTGCTGACCGGTTCGGTGTGTTCGGCGCGCAGTTCGGCGGCGCTGCCGCTCATCGCTTTCAGCATTTTGCGAAGAGCCGCCGCTTCGCGCCGCTCGCCGCCATTGAAGGGATCGATGATGGTGCGCTGGCTTCCGAGGTCGAGCCGCAGCAGGAAATGACCCGGGAAGTTCAGCCCGGAAATCTCCCAGCCCTGCGCGCGTGCCGCGTGCAGGTAGATAATGCCGAGCGCGACCGGCAAACCGCGGCGGCGGTCGATGACGCGCATCAGGTTGGCGTTCTGCAGGGCGTCATAGGTCTCGACGTCGCCGCGGTAGCCGTAGCGCTCCACCAACACCGCGTTCAGCACCTCGACGCGCTTGTCGAGGGACTCCCCGGCGCCCTCCCTGGCCGCCAGGTCGGCGACATCGCGTTCCAGCAGCGAGAGATGATGGTAGTAGCGCTCCAGCCCAAGCTGCGGACGCTCCAGCGCCGCCAGCAGCAAGGCCGCCTGGGCGATATCAATCTCGGTGTCGCTCTGGCCGCCGATGCGGCGCAGACGACCTTCGAGGTCGCGCCTGTTGCTTGCGCTCGACCAGCTCATGCCGCCTCACGACCCATTACGCGTTACGAGTTCCGTGCCGGGTCGTCGACCAGCAGCACGTAGCTGACCACGCGTCGCACGTAGCCGATTTCCTTGGCGTGGCCGATCACCCTGTCCAGTTCCGCCTGCGATGCCGCAACGCCCATGAGGTAGACCACCTGGTTCACCGTTTCGATGGAGTAGTCGATCGAGGACACCTCCTTGTCGAACAGCAGGGTAGCCTCCAACTCCGTCGTGATCCAGGAGTCACGGGCCGCGTTGGCCAGGCTGGACGTGTCGTTGACCTCGATCTCGTTGATCACTTCACGCACGCCGGGAGCCTTCCACGCGAGGCGCACCGCTTCGATGCGCTGCTCGGGCAGGCGCACATTGCCGCTCAGGAGCACGCGGCCTTCCTGCACCTGCAGGTTCACCTTGCGGAACATCTCCTCGTCGGCTTTGAACCAGAGGTCGTTGATGGTGATGCGGATCTCGGTGTCGGCGACGCTGCGGCGGAAGCCTTTTTCAGTCTGGGCCGCCGTGGCGCCGACGGCGGCGCCGCCGGCAGCGGCGCCCCAGAAGCTGCAGCCACCCAGGGCGAGGGCCGCGACCAGGGCGGCGGGCAGAATTACAAAGTTCATGCGAAGGCTCATGGAAGTCGGCTACCTCGGTTGCGAAGCGGAGATGGTTAGGCGGGCTGACGCTCATTCAAGGCAAGTCATTGCGGCAGGATCATGTCGGCCTGCCAAGCGTCCTTGATATGGCGCGGCAGGTGACGAGGTGCCAGCAGGATCGCATCGAAACGCAGTTGCAGCCGGGTGAGTTCCGGATGGCGTTGCAGATAGGCCTCAGCGGCATGCTGGATGCGCCGCCGCTGGCGCCGGCTCACCGCTTCTCCTGCCGCCGCCAGGCTGGCGCGGCGTTTCACCTCGACGATGGCCAGGGTGCTGTGGCGGCGGGCGACAATGTCGATTTCGCCGGATGGCACCCGAAAGCCTTGTACCAGAATGCGATAGCCCTGAAGGCGCAGCCACCAGGCGGCCAGACTCTCGGCCAAGCGGCCCCGGGCCTGAGCCCGGCGGCGGGCGGCGGCGCTCACTCGTCCCCCCTTTCGCCGCCGTTTTTCTTCGCGGCCGCCGCCTTCGCAAGCTCCAGGGCGCGGGCATAGACGCGGCGCCTGGGCAGATTGCCGGCGGCGGCGACACTGGCGGCGGCATCGCGCAGACTGGCATGCGTCAGGGCATCCTCAAGCGCGGCGTCAAGGTCGAAGTCTTCAACCGCGGCGGCGCCCGCCGCCGGCGGGCCGACGACGACGACGATCTCACCCCGTGGCGGCCCCACCTCGGCGTAGTGTGCGGCAAGTTCCGCCAGGGGTCCGCGCCGCACCTCTTCATAAAGCTTCGTCAGTTCGCGGGCCACGGCAGCGTCACGGCGCCCCAATACGGCGGCCATATCGGCAAGGCTGGCGGCGAGGCGCTGCGGCCCTTCGAAAAAAATAAGGCTGGCGGTCAGGCCGCGCAGTTCCTGCAGGGCTTGCCGCCGCGGGCCGCTTTTGGGCGGCAGGAAGCCACCGAAGAAGAAGCGATCGCTGGGCAGGCCCGACAGCAGCAGCGCCACGAGCGGGGCCGAGGGGCCGGGCAGCGCGGTGACGGCCAAGCCGGCGGCGATGGCTTCACGGACCAGCTTGAAGCCGGGATCGGAGACCAACGGCGTGCCGGCGTCGGAGACCAGCGCGATGGCCGCGCCTCCGGCCACGGCGTCCAGCAGGCGGGCGCGCTCTTGTTCGCCGCTGTGGTCGTGGTAGCTGGCCAGCGGTGTGGCGATCCCCTCGGCGTTGAGCAGCTTACGGGTCACACGGGTATCCTCGCAGGCGATGCGGTCGGCGCGGCGCAGCACTTCCAGCGCGCGGCGGCTGATATCGCCCAGGTTGCCGATTGGTGTGGCAACAAGATAGAGTCCGGCTGCAAGGGCCGGTTCCGCTTGAACCCCTGGCAGTTTACTTCGCCCCGTCGCCTCGCTAGGCTCGGCGCTCTCCCTTACGGATGGATGATTCCTTGGTTTTGCTGACATCAGGGCCGCGCCGAGGCTTTGCACCACGAACTGAGTTGATGGGATGGCGGTCCCTGCTTGTTGCAGGACTGGCCCTCACGTTGGCCGCTTGCGCCGCGCCCAGCGTACCCACGCCGGAGCCTGCGGCGCAACCGCCTGTCGCAGAGCCCGGGCCGACGCCGGAGACCACCTACGACGTCGTGACCCAACCGCTGGAGGATTTTGAGGAGGCGCTCGCGCAGCTGCCGGCGCAAACCAAAGTCGGTCTGCTGCTGCCGCTCAGTGGCACCCGCGCCGATGTGGGGCAGGCAATCCTCAACGCCGCCCAGTTGGCGCTTTTCGATCTGGCGGGCGATCGATTTGCCCTGGTGGTTCGCGATACCGGCGGCACACCTGAAGGTGCCGCCGCCGCTGCCGAGGCGGCCTTGGCGGAGGGCGTCGAACTGGTGCTCGGGCCGTTGTTCTCCACCTCGGCAGAGGCGGTGAAGCCGATCGTCGAAGCGGCCAACCTGCCGATGATCACTTTCTCCAACAACAATGCGGTTGCCGGACCGCGAAGCTTTGTCATGGGCGTGACTCCGCGCACTCAAATCGACCGGGTAGTTGACTATGCAGTGTCCCAAGGCCTGCGCCGCTTTGCCGTTCTGGCACCGGAAAGCGCCTATGGCAATGTGGTGGTGCGCGCCTTGCAGGAGGCGGTTTTCCGCAACGCTGTCGAGATCAGCCGTGTGGTGTATTTCGAACCGCGCTCGACCGACATTTCGGCTGAGGTGCAGGTGCTCGCCGATTTCAATCAGCGCCGTGGCGCTGCGGAAGCGCAGCGCCGCGACCTCGAAGGCCGCACGGACGCGGCCTCGCAGCGCGCCCTGCAGCGCCTTAGGGGCGTGGAAACCGCCGGTTCACTGGCCTTTGACGCCATCCTGCTGCCGGCCAGCGGCCAACAACTGCTCGCGATCGCTCCGCTGCTCGCCTACTACGACGTCGACCAGACGGAAGTGCGCTTCCTCGGCACCGCCCTGTGGGAGGATCCGGCGCTGCTCAGTGAGCCGACCCTCGAGGGTGCCTGGTTCCCGGCGCCGCCGCCGACCCTTTGGAACACCTTCCGTCAGCGTTACAAGGAAAGCTTCGGCGATACCCCGCCACGGGTGGCCTCTCTCGGTTACGACGCGGTTGCCCTGGCCGCGGTGCTGGAGCGGCGCGGCGGCAGTCAGGGCGCCTTCCTGTCTTACTCACCGGAAACCATTACCCAGACCCTTGGTTTTGCCGGTATTGACGGCATCTTCCGCTTCCTGCCGAACGGCCAGGTGCAGCGCGGTCTGGCGGTGCTGGAAATTCAGCGCGCCGGCTTCATCGAGCGTGAGCCAGCGCCGAGTTCATTCCCGGCCGGGATCAATTAGGCAGCTCACGCCAAGAGGTAGCCGAGAACGGCATCGAGGCGCTGGCGGCCCTCGGGCGTGGCGCGCAGGCCCTTTGCATCGAGCGTTAGATAGCCTTCCGCGGTGAGGCGCTTCATGCGTTCGGCAGAAAGCAAGACCTCGGGCGCCGCGCCCAGTTCCCGGCAAAGGGCGTCGCGGGAGATTCCTTCGCTCAGGCGCAAGCCCATCATCACCATCTCAGCCAGGCGCTGTCCGGCATCGATCATTTCGACGCTGCGCCAGCCGTGGCCCTGGCGGTCGACCAGATCGAGCCAGGCTTCCGGGGCGCGATGCGCCCGCGTGGCGTGCTTCGCGCCGCCCCAGGTGAGCCGGCCGTGGGCGCCCGGGCCGACGCCGGCATAGTCGCCATAGCGCCAGTAGGTCAGGTTGTGGCGGCATTCGGCACCGGGCCGGGCGTGATTGGAGATTTCGTAGCCCGGAAGCCCGGCCGCCGCGAGCTGCAGCGCGGTGGCTTCGAAGAGGCTGGCGGCGGCGTCTTCTTTCGGCAGGACCAGTTCGCCCCTCCGCCAGGCACCGTGGAAGACGGTGCCCTCCTCGATGGTCAACTGATAAAGCGAGATGTGCTCCGGGCCGAGCGCCAGGGCCTCGGACAGTTCGGTCTGCCAGTTTGGCAGACTCTGGCCGGGCCTTGCGTAGATCAGATCGAAGGAGATGCGGGCAAAGGCGGCGCGCGCCAGCGCCAGCGCCTGCAGCGCTTCTTCGGCTGAATGTTGGCGTCCCAGGAACTTCAAGGCCGCATCGTCGAGCGCCTGGACGCCGAGCGACAGTCGGTTCACTCCGGCCGCGGCGAAGCCGGCGAAGCGCTCCGCCTCGGCGGAAGTGGGGTTGGCTTCCAGGGTGATCTCGGTGCCTGGGGGCAGGCTCCAGAGTCGACCGATCCTGTCGATCAGGGCGGCCACGGTTTCCGGCGGCATGAGAGAGGGCGTCCCGCCGCCGAAAAACACCGAGGTCACTTCGCGCGGGCCGCTCATTTCGGCGGCATGGTCCAGTTCGGCCAAGAGGGCGTCGCGCCAGCGCTTCTGGTCGACGGACTCGCGCACGTGGCTGTTGAAATCGCAGTAGGGGCACTTCGATTTGCAGAACGGCCAGTGCAGATAGACCCCGAAGCCGGCGGCCGGCGCCTCGCCTTCCTGCGGTCTGCTTTCTGTCGCGGTCGCGCTCATGCGGGCCGCAGCAGCGCTTCCGAGAGCTTGGCGAAGGCCAGGGCCCGGTGGCTCATGGCCTCCTTGGCCGCCCTGTCCATCTCGCCAAAGGTGACGTCGTGGCCCCTGGGCTGGAACATGGGATCGAAGCCGAAGCCGCGCGCGCCGCGGATCGGCCACACCAGGGTTCCCTCCAGACGCCCCTCGAAGGAGGCGGTCCGCCCGTCCGGCCAGGCCACCGACAGGTTGCAGACGAAGAAGCCGCGGCGGTCGGGGTTGTCGCCGAGTTCTTCGTAGACCCGCGTCATGGCGACGAAGAAGTCGCGCCCCGGCCCGGCCCAGCGCGCCGTGTAGATCCCCGGCTGGCCGCCCAAGGCCGGGACGTCGAGGCCGGAATCGTCGGCGATGGCCGGCAGCCCGGTGGCCGCGCAGGCCGCCCGCGCCTTCAGGACCGCGTTGTCCTGGAAGCTGGCGCCGGTTTCCTCCGGCTCGGGCAGGCCGAGGTCGCCGGCCGAGAGCACCTCCAGGCCGTGCGGAGCCAGCAGAGCGGCGTTCTCGCGGTATTTGCCCTTATTGTGGGTTGCCAGCACCACCTTTTCGCCGGGCTTGAAGGGACGCATGAGGCTTTCTCCGGGGGCTCAGGCGAGGCCGAGGGCTTGGTTCTGGATTTGGCAGAGCTCCTTCACGCCCTTTTCGGCGAGGTTCAGAAGCTTGTCGAACTGCTGCCGGCTGAAGGGCGCATCCTCGGCGGTGCCCTGAACCTCGACCACGCCGCCGGTCGCGGTGAGCACGAAGTTGGCGTCGGCGGCGGCGTTCGAATCCTCGTCGTAGTCCAGATCCAGCACTTCCTGACCCTCGAAGATGCCGCAGGAGACAGCCGCCAGCTGGTCGGTGAAGGGCAGTTTCTCGATGGCGCCGATCTCCTTCATGTGCTGGAAAGCCAGATGCAGGGCGACGTAGCCGCCGGTGATGGCGGCGGTGCGGGTGCCGCCGTCGGCCTGGATCACGTCGCAGTCGATGCGTATCTGACGCTCGCCGAAGGCGCCGAGATCGGTTACCGCGCGCAGTGAGCGGCCGATCAGGCGCTGAATCTCCTGGGTGCGGCCGCTTTGCTTGCCGCGGGCGGCCTCGCGGCCGGTGCGGCTCCCGGTGGAGCGTGGCAGCATGCCGTATTCGGCGGTGACCCAGCCGCGCCCGGAGTTACGCAGCCAGGGCGGCGTGGACTCCTCGACGGAGGCCGTGCAGAGCACATGGGTATCGCCGAAGCGCGCCAGACACGAGCCTTCGGCGTATTTGTTCACCTTCGTTTCCAATTGAATGGGGCGGAGTTGGTCAACGGCACGGCCGGAAGGACGCATGAAATCTACCTCTTGGAGCGGAAAACGGGACTGAAGCGCCAATTTAAGGGCGCTGCGGCGGCGCGCAAGCTAGCCCATGGCGTCAGTTGCGTCCAGCGTACCGCCATTGCGGCCCGCGTTGACCCCTGCCCGGGGCCTCACTACATTCCGATAGCTATGACCGAACCGCTTAGTACCATAACGGAAGCCTCGGCGATCAGGGGTCTCAACGATCGCTCGCGTGAGGTTTTGAAGCATATCGTGGACGCCTACGTGGACACCGGCGCGCCCGTTGGGTCGCGTACGCTGTCGCGCAGCCTGGGCCTGGGACTGTCGCCGGCGACCATCCGCAATGTCATGGCGGACCTGGAAGACCTCGGCCTGCTGTTCGCGCCGCACACCTCTGCCGGGCGGCTGCCGACCGATATGGGCCTCAGGCTATTTGTCGACGGCCTGCTGGAAATCGGCAATCTCACCCAGGACGAGCGCGCGCATATCGAAAGCCAGGTGGCGGCCGACGGACGCTCTTTGCCGGAGGTTCTGGAAGAGGCCACGGAGACCATCTCAGGCCTGTCGCGCTGTGCGGGGCTGGTGGTGGCGCCGAAGCTGGGCGACCCGCTGAAGCACATTGAATTCGTCTCGCTTGGTCCCGGGCGCGCGCTGGTGGTGCTGATCTCGGTTTCCGGCGTCGTCGAGAACCGCATCATTGACGTGCCGGTAGGCATGCCCGCGTCCTCTCTGGTGGAGGCCAGCAACTATCTTTCGGCACGCCTCACCGGCCGCACCCTGGAAGAGGCCCACAGCGACATTCTGACAGAGCTGGAGCAGCAGCGCGCCGAACTCGACCAGCTCACGTCACGGGTCATCGAGCGCGGGCTGGCCAGCTGGGGCGGCAGCCCGGGCGGCCGCAGCGGCGCCCTCATCCTGCGCGGCCAATCGCAGCTGCTGGAGGACGTGACCGCACTTGAGGATCTGGAGCGCATTCGCCAGCTCTTCGCCGTCTTGGAGACCAAGGATGCCCTTATCCGCCTGCTCGACCTGACCGGCGGCGCGGAAGGAGTACAGATTTTCATCGGCGCGGAGAACGAGTTGTTCGGCCTGGCCGGCTGCTCGATGATCATCGCGCCCTACAGCAATTCGCAGCAGAAGGTCGTCGGCGCCATCGGCGTCATCGGCCCGACGCGGATCGACTATGCCCGCATCATTCCCATGGTCGACTACACGGCCCAGGTGATCGGGCGCCTCGTCGGGTGATGCCGTCAGGCAGATCCGACCGCAAATCAACTGAACGACGTTATGTTTTGACCAGATGAGTTTGGAAAGGAGTAGCCGTCCCGTGATGGCTCAGGACAAGAAGCAGAATCAGGAAACCGCAGCCGGGGAGACCGCGATCCCCGAGACCGAGCCGGGGACAATCGCGGAAAGCAGCCCCGTGGACACCGGCGACGAACCGCTGGTCGATCTCTCCAATATCGCCCATGCCACGGAGCTCTCCCCTGACGAGGATCCGGTACAACTGTTGGAGCGCGAAGTCGCCTCGCTGAAGGATCAACTGCTGCGCGCTATGGCCGAGACGGAGAATGTGCGCCGCCGTGCCCAGCGCGAACGCGAGGACGGCGCGAAATACGCCGCCGCGCCGGTGGTCCGCGATCTGCTGGGCGTCGCCGACAACCTGCAGCGCGCCCTGGAAAGCGTGCCCGAGGAACTGGCCGCGGAGAACGAGCAGGTGAAGAACCTGCGGCTCGGCGTCGAGATGACCCAGAAGGAACTGCAGGCGGTCTTCGAGCGCCACAATATCAGGACCATCGAGCCTCTTGGCGACAAGCTCGACCCGCATCTGCACGAGGCAATGTTCGAGATCGAGGACCTGGAAAAGCCCGCCGGCACCGTGGTCCAGGTGATCCAGTCCGGCTATCGCCTGCACGACCGCCTGCTGCGGCCGGCGCGCGTCGGCATTTCCAAGGGCGGCGCCAAGGCCGCCAGCGGCGAAACCGAGAACGGCGCGGCCCGGCCCGGCGATACGATCGACACCTCGGCCTAGCCTTTCTCCTCATCGGGCGGGCGCGTCACCCGGCGCAGGGTGACGTTGATCCGCCCGCCACCGGGCAACAGCCGGCTGGAGCCGCTCAGGATGCGGTCGATGCCGTGAAAGGCGCGCCGCGCGGGCCCGGCCAAAACCATTACGTCTCCGGAATGAAGCCTCAGCGAAGAGGTTGGACCACGGCGTTCGCGCCCGCCGATGCGGAACACGGCGGAATCCCCGAGCGACAGGGAAACCACCGGCGCGGCAAAGGTCTCCTCGTCGGCGTCCTGATGCAGGCCCATGCGCGCGTCGGGGCTGTAGAAGTTGATCAGACAGCACTGCGGGGCGGCGGGATAATCCGAAACCTGCCGCCAAAGCGCCAGCAGCGCCGCCGGAATTGCCGGCCAGGGCTCGCCGGTCTCGGGGTGCCGTGCCAGGTAGCGGTAGCCGTAGCGGTCGGAGAACCAGCCGTGGCTGCCGGCATTGGTCATGCGCACCGAGAACGGCCGCCCGCTGCGCGGCATGATCGGGCGGTAGAGCGGCGCCGTGACGGTAAGGCCGCGCAGCGTCTCGAGCAGAGCCGCCTGGGCCGCGCTATCCAGCAAGCCGGGCAGATAGCGAAATCCCTCGGGTGTTGCCGTCATGGGTCAGCGGGACGCGCCATCCTGGCCACTCGACTCCGTTGGTCTGGCGGCCTGCGCGGCGCGGCGCCGGGCAAGCAGCCGAAAGAACCAGTAGGCCGCACCGCAGACGACCGCCAGGCCGAGGCCTGCCGACGCCAGGGCACGGCTGCCGAAAAGGCTTTCGCCGGTCAAGGTCAGCGCGGCCCCGACCAGCACGCTGGCCACCAGGGTCGCCAGAATCGCCCGATAGATCGGCTCTCGGCGTGGATCGCTGCTTTTCGGGGTTTGAGCCATGGATTCCTCCTTAGTGTAGCAAAGCGCCGGGCCGCACGTCCGGCTCCGATCGAAAACGCGGCGTTTACGCCCGGAAACAGCCCCTTTTGCGTCTTGCAGCAAGGCTTACGCTGCCTATATAAGCCCAGAACCCATGGTCATGAACTCTCTCAGGCGGAGATCCGCCGGGCGGTGCCAGGAAACCGGGCCGCCCATGGGGTCTGCTGATCGAAGTGAGGAGCTGAAATGAGTAAAGTAATTGGAATTGACCTCGGCACCACGAATTCCTGTGTCGCGGTTATGGATGGCAAGGATGCCAAAGTCATTGAAAACGCCGAGGGCGCGCGCACCACGCCGTCGATGGTCGGCCTAGCGGATTCCGACGAACGCCTCGTCGGCCAGCCGGCCAAGCGCCAGGCGGTGACCAATCCGGAAAACACCCTGTTCGCGATCAAGCGCCTGATCGGGCGGCGCTTCGACGATCCCATGACCAAGAAGGACATGGGCCTGGTGCCGTACAAGATCATCAATCACGACGGCGATGCCTGGGTCGAAGGTCAGGGCAAGGACTACAGCCCAAGCCAGATCTCCGCCTTCATTCTGCAGAAAATGAAGGAAACGGCTGAAAGCTATCTGGGCGAGCCGATCACCGAGGCGGTGATCACCGTGCCCGCCTACTTCAACGATTCACAGCGTCAGGCGACCAAGGATGCCGGCAAGATCGCCGGCCTCGACGTGCTGCGCATCATCAACGAGCCGACCGCAGCAGCACTGGCCTACGGCCTCGACAAGAAGGGTTCCGGCACCATCGTGGTCTATGACCTGGGTGGCGGCACCTTCGACGTGTCGGTGCTGGAAATCGGCGACGGCGTCTTCGAGGTAAAGTCGACCAACGGCGACACATTCCTCGGCGGCGAGGATTTCGACGCGCGCATCATCGACTATCTGGCCGACCAGTTCAAAAACGAGCAGGGCATCGACTTGCGCAAAGACAAGCTGGCGCTGCAGCGCCTCAAGGAAGAGGCGGAGAAGGCCAAGATCGAGTTGTCCTCGGCCAACCAGACCGAGATCAACCTGCCCTTCATCACCGCCGACGCCTCGGGGCCGAAGCACCTCAACATCAAGCTGTCCCGCGCCAAGCTGGAATCCCTGGTCGAGGACCTTGTGGCCCGCACCATGGGCCCGGTGAAGGCGGCGCTGAAGGACGCCGGCGTATCGCCGGGCGAGATCCAAGACATCATCATGGTCGGCGGCATGACCCGCATGCCGAAGGTTTACGAGACGGTAAAGGGCTTCTTCGGCAAGGACCCGCACCGCGGCGTGAACCCGGACGAGGTCGTGGCCATCGGCGCGGCCATCCAGGGCGGCGTCCTCAAGGGCGACGTGAAGGATGTGCTGCTGCTCGACGTCACGCCGCTGTCGCTGGGCATTGAGACTCTGGGCGGCGTGATGACCAAGCTGATCGACCGCAACACCACCATCCCGACCAAGAAGAGCCAGGTTTTCTCCACCGCCGAGGACAACCAGCAGGCGGTGACCATCCGGGTGTTCCAGGGTGAGCGCGAGATGGCCGCCGACAACAAGTTGCTGGGTCAGTTCGACTTGGTCGGCATTCCCGGCGCGCCGCGCGGCGTGCCGCAGATTGAGGTCACTTTCGACATCGACGCCAACGGTATCGTCAATGTCGGCGCCAAGGACAAGGCGACCGGTAAGGAGCAGACGATCCGCATTCAGGCGTCGAGCGGCCTCAGCGAGGCCGAGATCGACCAGATGGTCAAGGACGCCGAGGCCAATGCCGAAAAGGACAAGGAACGGCGCGCCCTGGTCGAGGCTAAGAACCATGCGGAATCGCTGATCCACACCACCGAGAAGACCCTCGCCGAGGCCGGCGACAAGGTCGCCGCCGCCGACAAGACCACGGCGGAGGAGGCGGTGGCCGCCCTGAAGACCGCGGCTGAAGGCGATGACATCGAGGTCATTCAGGCCAAGATGCAGGCCTTGCAGGAAGTCTCCATGAAGATCGGCCAGGCCCTCTACGAGCAGGGCAGCGCCGAGTCCGAAGATGGGGCCGCGGGCGACGATGCCGGCGGTGACAAGAGCGAAAGCGCGGCCGGTGACGAGACCGTGGTCGACGCCGACTTCGAGGAAGTCGACGACGACAAAAAGGGCAACCAGGCTTAAAGAGCGTTCGTCATGGCGGATTGGGCCGGACAGAGCCGAGGCGTGCTGAGCGCGCGAGAGGCGCCGTCCGGCCTGTTCGTATTTTGGCGTGCGGCCGCTAAGCCGGCGTTTTCGAGAGGGCGACCCGGGCTGTGGGGGCAGCGAGCGAAGCCGTGAGAGACTACTACGAAACCTTGGGTGTGGCGCGCGATGCCGATGCCGGCGCGCTGAAGGCCGCCTACCGTAAGCTGGCCATGCAGTTTCACCCGGACCGCAATCCCGGCGATTCCGAGGCCGAAACACGGTTCAAGGAAATCAACGAAGCCTACGAGATTCTGAAGGATGGCGACAAGCGGGCGGCTTACGACCGCTTCGGCCACGATGCCTTCACCAATGGCGGCGGCGGTCCGGGCGGCGCGGGTTTCGGCGGCTTCTCTGCCGGCGGTTTCGCCGACATCTTCGACGAGATGTTCGGCGATCTCATGGGCGGGCGCCGCGGCAACGCGGCGGCGCGCGGAACCGACCTGCGCTACAACATGGAAATCTCCCTGGAGGATGCCTACCACGGCAAGACCGCGCAAATCCGCGTGCCCTCCACGGTGACCTGCGACTTTTGCAGCGGCAGCGGAGCCGAGGGCGGGGCCCGGCCGGTCAGCTGCGAGACCTGTGGCGGCCGCGGGCGGGTGCGCGCCCAGCAGGGCTTCTTCACCATCGAGCGGACCTGCCCTTCGTGCCAGGGCGGCGGCCAGGTAATCGACAAGCCTTGCCGCTCCTGCGAAGGCGCCGGGCGGGTCCACCGCGAGAAGTCCCTGCAGGTGAACATTCCCGAGGGCGTCGAGGACGGCACCCGCATCCGCCTCACCGGCGAGGGCGAGGCCGGCCTGCGCGGCGCGCCGCCGGGCGATCTCTATATTTTTCTCTCGGTGGCGCCGCACCGGCTGTTCCAGCGCGACGGCGCCAACGTTTACTGCCGTGTGCCGCTGCCGATGACCACGGCGGTGCTGGGTGGTGCCGTCGAGGTGCCGACCATCTCCGGCGGTCGCGCCAAGATCACCGTGCCCCCCGGCACCCAGACCAACCAGCAGTTCCGCCTCAAGGGTAAGGGTATGCCGGTGCTGCGCTCCAAGTCGGTCGGCGACATGTACGTCGAGGTCGGGGTGGAAACTCCAGTCAATCTGACCAAGCGGCAAAAGGAACTGCTGCGCGAGTTCGACGGCGCCGGCGAAGGTCGCGACACCTCGCCCGAATCCTCCGGCTTCTTCACCCGCGTGAAGGAATTCTGGGAAGACCTGACGGACTGAGACTAGCCTTGCCGGGGCAGGTAGTCGTCCGACCACTTCAGCGTCGCGTTGAAGCTAATGCTCACCCGCTTCTCGTCCGAGAAATTGGGATGCACGAAGTGCATCAAGAAGGCTGGCCACAGCAGGATGTCGCCAGCCTCAGGGCGGTGGGTGAACTCGGCCTCGATCTGGCGGTCGCCGCGGATCGCGGTCATGTTGGCCGAGGCGCGCGGGTCGTAGAAGGAGATCGCGCCGGGGCGCACGTCAGGCCGGTTCTCTGGTAACGTCTGTTCGGTCTCGGGCACCGTCACGTAGTAGGTGCCGCTCAGGTAGGCGTGGGGGTGGTTGTGCGGGTCGTGGTAGTCGCCGCGCCGGTTCACGTTGGCCCAGCCCTGCAGGGACCAGTTCACCGGGTAGTCGAGCCCGGTATGCTTCAGGTAATCGATCGCGGTCTTGTTGATGCAGTCGCGCAGCCAGCCGACCGCCGGGTTGTCGGCCGCCAGCAGGTTGTCCGAGCGGTAGTCGGTGGTGAAATCCAGGCGCCCCGCTTCCGCTTTTTCGGCCTCCATCGCCAGGATCAGGCGCTGCAGTTCGGTGTTGGCCACGTCGTGGCCCGGCAGGCAGCGGCGCAGGATCGTCGTCGGCCAGAGATCGGCGAAGCCGTCTCGATCGAAACCAGGGAACGGCATAGGCCGGGCTTTCGCGGGTTGGTCGAAGAAACCCAGCGAGCAAGCCAGAGCCGCCCCTCTGCCGTCAAGGCCCGCCTTTCCCATGTCCTGCCCCTTTGTCCGGCGCGCGCGCCGTGCTAAACCGGCGCGATAGACGGAACGCAGCGCTTTGGAGAGCTGGATGCCCCCCCCTTATCGCGTGGCCGTGGTCGGCTGCGCCGGCCGCATGGGCCGCATGAATCTGGCGACTATCCATGCCACCGAGGGCTGCGTCATCGCCGGCGGCTGCGACCAGCCCGGCAGTCCGGCCACCGGTAGTGACATCGGCCAGTTGATCGGCGCCGGCGAGCTCGGCATCTCTGTGGGCGACGATCCGGTCGAGCTCTTTGCCAAGGCCGACGCGGTGATCGACTTCACCACTCCGGCGGCGAGCCGGCGCCATGCGGAACTGGCGGCCCAGGGCGAGTTGGTCTACGTGGTCGGCACCACCGGCCTCGGCCCCGACGACCAGGCGGTGATCGAGCAGGCGGCGATCCAGACCGTGGTGGTGCAGGCCGCCAACATGAGCCTGGGGGTGAACCTGCTGGAGATGATCACCGAGCAGGTGTCACGGGCGCTGGATCCCGACTACGACATCGAGATCGTCGAGATGCACCACCGCCACAAGGTGGACGCGCCTTCCGGCACCGCGCTGATGCTGGGCAGGGCGGCCGCGCGGGGTCGCGATGTGGCGCTGAAGGAAGTCTCCCGCATGGCGCGCGAGGGCCAGGTCGGCGCCCGGCCGCGCGGCGAGATCGGCTTCGCCACCCTGCGCGGCGGCGACGTGGCCGGCGACCACAGCGTCATCTTCGCGACCGAGGGCGAGCGCTTGGTGCTGACTCACCAAGCCTCGAGCCGCGAGGTCTTCGCCAAGGGGGCGATCAAGGCGGCGCTGTGGGGCCGCGGCAAGTCCGCCGGGCTATATTCCATGCGCGACGTGCTAGGGCTTTAGCGGCACCTGGCGGGCGCGGGCCAACGCCCGACGCAGAGCTTCGGCCACTTCGGCGCGCTCCTCCCAGGTCAGGAAGCTGCCGATGGCGAGGCTGCGCCCGTGGGAGCGCAGCACCAGTTGGCTGTCATGGCGCGGCGGGTTGGGCAACTCGACCTGGAGCCAGTAGGGCTGGAACTCCCAGGAACGACTGGTACCGCCGGGCCAGACGCGGCGCACGATCAGGACCTCAGGCGTGAGGCGCAGCCGCTCGACCAGGCGGCCACTGCGGTAGTTGATTTTGAAGGCGAGGTAGATCAGCAGCACGTCGGCGCCGAGAAAGCCGATCACCGGCCAGGCACCGGCCAGGTAGAAGGCCAGGCCCGCTGTAAAGCTCAGACCGCACACCGCCAGCATCAGCAACAAAAAGCCACGCGGCGACAGGCTGCGATGCGGCCTCAGCTCGACATCGAAGAGCGGTAAATTGCCGGACGTTGCGTGGTTGTCGTCCATGAGAAGACTATAAACCCGGCGCCGGCGCCAAACCAAGGGCCACAATTTTCGAGCTATCGGCTTCCGTTTCGCGGCTATCCCGCTACACTCGCAGAACCATGAAAAAAGCCGACATCGCCACGTTCTTCGACCGTCTCGCCGCCGCCTTGCCGGAGCCCACGGGCGAGCTGGATTACGTCAATCCCTACACCCTGCTGGTCGCCGTGGTGCTCTCCGCCCAGGCCACCGACGTCGGCGTCAACAAAGCGACGCGCGGCCTCTTCAAGGAAGCCAAGACACCGCAGGAGATGCTGGCGCTCGGCGACGGCCGGCTGAAGGATCACATCAAGACCATCGGCCTTTTCAATACCAAGGCCAAGAACGTCATGGCGCTGTCGCGGCTGCTCATCGAGGCGCATGGCGGCGAGGTGCCGGCGGACCGCGACGCCCTGGAGAGGCTGCCGGGCGTGGGCCGCAAGACCGCCAACGTCGTCATGAATATCGCCTTTGGCGCGCCGACCATCGCCGTCGACACCCACATCTTCCGGGTCTCCAATCGCACGGGCCTTGCCCCCGGCAAGACACCGCTGGCGGTGGAGCTGGAGCTGGAAAAAGTGGTGCCGGCCGAGCGTAAGCTGCACGCGCATCATTGGCTGATTCTGCACGGTCGCTATGTCTGCAAGGCGCGCAAACCGGACTGTTTTGCCTGCGTGGTGGCCGATCTCTGCGCTTTCAAGGGTAAGACGACGCTGGAAGTGCCAGTGAAAAAGCCAGTGAAGAAGCCCGTGAAGAAGCCCGCAAAGAAGCCAGCGAAACAGCCGGCGAAAAAGTCTGCGGAAAGGCCTTAACTGACCGGGGCGGTCTGGCGGCTGCGCAGCAGGCGGTTGAGGCAGGGCCGTGGCGCCTGCACGGCGGCTGAGACGTCGCGGGCCTCGGTGTAGGAGACGGCATAATCCTGGCCGCGGGCGTAGAGCACCACGTCAAAGACGCAGTCTTTACTTACGTACTGCCAGATCTCCGCCGGTGCCTCGCGGCGAATCAGGTCGGGGCTGCCGAGCAGGGCGGCGACGCCGCTGCGGTTGAGGCCGAGCAGTTGTACGGGGTCGTCGTTGATCGGCTGTTGCGGCGGCAGCGCCGCGGTTTGCGGGGCGGGTTCGGCGTCAGCGACTGGAGCCGGCGTGACGGCCTCAGCCGGCGCCGGCGTGACGGCGGGCGTCTGGCTCTGAAGGGTCTGACAGGCACTCATCGTGAAGGCCGCAAGCAGCAGGACGGCGCCGGAACGCGGGACACGGCTCATATCTGGTGCTTTGCTCAACCGGTGTGGGCCTTGCCGGAAGGCGGAGTATTGGCGTGGGCCAGTTTGGGGCCGCTGCCCCGCGCCGGCCGGTCGTCGCTGCCTTCCGCCGCGTCGAGGCTGTCGATATCGCCGCGCAGGCGGGCGCCGCGCGCCACTTCCAGGTTGGCGTAGCGGATCTTGCCGCTGACCCGCCCGGTCGGATTGACCATCAGGGTGCCGGTGACCGTCAACTCGCCCTCGAAGGTGCCGCTGATTTCGCAGTCCTCGACCTTGGCATTGCCCCTGAACAGGCCGGGCTCGCTGATCTCCAGGCTCTGGCTGTCGTTGAGGTCGGCTTCTACCTTGCCCTCGACCACCAGCTTTTCGCAGGTCTTGATTTCGCCGGAGAGGCAGATTTCGCGGCCGACCACCAGTTTGCGGCCCTCGACAGAGGCTGCGGTGCGGCCCTCGGAGCGGCGCGCCTGACCCTTGGCGTTTCCGGCACCGACAGCGGCGCCGGCGGCGCTCATCGGTGGCCGGGACGCGGATCCCCCGTGGCGCGGCAGATCGTCTCCGCCCGGCAGCCCGACCGGCTGTGCCGCCGCTTCCGCGACCTGCGGCGCTATGGGTTCGCTGGGTTTGCCGGGTCCCTTGCGCTTGCCGAACATCAACTGGTCCTTTCCGTTTCCCCACGGCACAGAGGCGGCCGGGCGCATGATCTTAACTGCGATGACCCAGTTTAAGGCGAAACCCTTACGATATGGTTGGCAACTCGATCAGACGGCTGCCGACCGCCGCCGCAGGTCCTCGAAGACATGCAGCATGAAGGCCGTCGCGATGATCGGCGTGATCAGGTTCACCAGCGGAATGGTCAAAAGGAAGGTGATGACCGCTCCTGCCATGATCACGCGGCCTCGGAAGTCGCGTCGCAGCCGCTTGGTCGCCGCCAGATCCAGACGCCGCACGGCCACCATCTCAAAGTACTCCCGCCCCAGCAGGTAGCCGTTCAAGACGTAAAACAGCACGAAGTTGAGCGGCGGGATCCAAATCAGCACCAAGTAAAGCGGCAGCACGAGTAAATTAAGAATTAACGTTACCGCGATGAAGACAAGGTTCCCGAGGACAGCCTCGCCGAGCGGCTGGTCCCGACCGGGCGCCAGCTCAGGATAATAGCGGCGCTCCACCGCCTCGGCGATGTCGTTCAGCAGCAGCGCCATGATGGTCACCATGACGGCCGGGAAGAGGAAGAAGGAAGCAATGGCGATGGCGCCGATGGCGGCAACATCGACAAACCACTCGAAAAGGCCGACCCAGAAGCCCTCGCCGGCCCAGTCCCGCAGCCAGGCCACCAGCCATTCTCCGGCCCAGTCGAGGGCAAACCAGGAGGCCAGCCAGACCGCCATGAAGGTGACGGCGGAAAACAGCAGCGAACGGTTGAAAACGCGGCGAAAAGCCGGATCGAAGGCCTGACTGAAAGCGCGTGATAGAGATTTTAACATAATGCAGGCTATTTAGCGTGTCGCCAGGGAGCCCACAAGGTGCGTCGGGCTTGCCGTGAGCGGCTTTGACAGCTAAAAGGGGCCGCGTCGCCTGGGTTGGTCGCAGGTCTTGTCCTAATGCGAACCGGCGCCGCGGTGTACGGAGCGGGCCTGAGGAGAGTGCCCCCGTCCCCACGCGACAGCTTTCCGACTCTCGATAACTCTTAAAGACTGATGGCTTTCCATGACTGCACAGACCCTCGATGTCGTTGGCATCGGCAATGCCCTGGTAGATGTACTGACCAAGTCCGATGACGCTTTCCTGGAAGCGCACCGCATCCCCAAGGGCAGCATGACCCTGATCGACGAGGCGCGCGCCGTGGAAATCTACGGCGCCATGGGCCCGGCGGTGGAGGTGTCCGGCGGTTCGGCCGGCAATACCGCGGCCGGCATCGCTTCGCTGGGCGGCAAGGCCGCCTTCCTCGGCAAGGTGCGCGACGATCAGCTGGGTGCCATCTTCACCCACGATATCCGCGCCGCCGGCGTCGCTTTCGACACACCGCACGCCGCCAGCGGGCCGGCCACCGGGCGCTCTATGATCCTGGTGACGCCCGATGCGCACCGCTCCATGAACACCTTTCTGGGCGCTGCCGTCGACTTCGGCCCCAAGGATGTGAACGTGGCCCAGGTCGAGGCCGCGGCCGTGACCTATATGGAGGGCTATCTCTGGGACTCGCCCTCGGCCAAGGCAGCTTTTCTCAAGGCCGCGCGGGTGGCTCATGCCGCCGGGCGCCGGATCTCACTCACCCTTTCCGATCCCTTCCTAGTCGACCGCTACAAAGACGAGCTAAAGGACTTCGTGGAAAAGCACGTGGACATCGTCTTTGCCAACGAGGATGAGATCTGTGGCCTCTACGACGCGCCCGACTTCGATGCCGCCCTGCAGGCGGTGCGCGCGCACTGCGATGTGGCGGCGCTGACCCGCAGCGAAAAGGGCGCGGTCATCGTCAGCGGCGAGGAGGTCCATGTGGTCGATGCGGTGCCGGTCGCCGACGTCATCGACACCACCGGGGCCGGCGATCTCTTCGCCGCCGGTTTTCTTTACGGCATCACCAATGGTCATAGCCTATACGACAGCGGGCGCCTCGGCGCCATCGCCGCGGCTGAGGTGATCTCGCACTTTGGTGCCCGTCCGGAACAGAAACTCGCACAACTGGCCGCCGCGCAGCTCGGGCTGGCGCAGGCAAAACGGGCCTGACGCCCCAATTCACGAAAGCTAAGACAACGTCATGACGGTTCAGGCAAAGAACATCCGCAATATCGCGATCATCGCCCACGTCGACCACGGCAAGACGACGCTGGTCGACGAACTGCTGAAGCAGTCCGGCACCTACCGCAGCAATCAGCAGGTGACGGAGCGCGCAATGGACTCCAACGACCTGGAGCGCGAGCGCGGCATCACCATTCTTGCCAAGTGCACGGCGGTGACCTGGGGCGACATCAAGATCAACATCGTCGACACGCCGGGCCACGCCGACTTCGGCGGTGAGGTGGAGCGCATCCTCTCCATGGTCGATGGCGTCTTGCTGCTGGTCGACGCCGCCGAGGGGCCGATGCCGCAGACCAAGTTCGTCACCGCCAAGGCGCTGGCCCGCGGTCTGAAGCCGATCGTGGTGGTCAACAAGGCCGATAAACCGGATGCCCGCGCCCACTGGGTGCACGACCAGGTCTTCGACCTTTTCGTGGCGCTTGAGGCTTCCGACGAGCAGCTCGATTTCCCGACTCTCTTCGCCTCGGCCAAGCAGGGCTGGGCGGTCGCCGATCTGGATGAGGAGCGCAAGGATCTGCACCAGCTCTTCGACCTCATCGTCAAGCACGTGCAGCCGCCGGTCGCCGACCCCGATGCGCCCTTCGCCATGCTGGCGACGACCCTGGAGGCCGACAACTTCCTCGGCCGTATCCTCACCGGGCGCATCCACAGCGGCACCGCGAAACTGAACATGCCGGTGAAGGTCCTGCGCCGCGACGGCAAGCTCATCGCCGGTGGCCGGCTCACCAAGATGCTGTCCTTCCAGGGCCTGAAGCGCGAGCCGGTCGAGGAGGCCGCGGCCGGCGACATTATCGCCATCGCCGGTCTGAACGAGGCCACGGTGGCCGACACCATCTGCGCCACGGAGTTTCCGGCGGCGCTAGAATCGCAACCCATCGATCCGCCGACCCTGGCCATGACCTTCTCGGTGAACGACTCGCCGCTGGCAGGTCAGGAGGGCGACAAGGTCACCTCGCGGATGATCCGCGACCGCTTGCTGCGCGAAGCCGAGGGCAACGTCGCGATCCGCATCACCGAGACCGCGGACAAAGACGCCTTCGAGGTCGCCGGGCGCGGCGAGTTGCAGCTCGGGGTCTTGATCGAAACCATGCGGCGCGAGGGTTTCGAGCTGTCGATCTCGCGGCCGCGCGTGCTGTTCCGCAACGATCCCTCCGGGCAGCGCATGGAGCCGATCGAGGAAGTCCAGGTCGACGTCGACGACGACTACTCCGGCGTGGTGGTGGAGAAGATGGGCCTGCGCAAGGCGGAGATGACCGACATGCGCCCCTCCGGCGGCGGCAAGACGCGGGTCACTTTCCTGGCGCCGGCGCGCGGCCTCATCGGCTATCACGGCGAATTCCTTACCGATACCCGCGGTACCGGCATCATGAACCGGGTGTTTCACAGCTATGCGCCCTACAAGGGCACGATCCAGGGCCGGCGCAACGGCGTGCTGATCTCCAACGGCACCGGCAAGGCGGTGCCCTATGCCCTGTGGAACCTGGAGGAACGCGGCGAGATCTTCATCGATCCGGGCAAGCCGGTCTACGAAGGCATGGTGATCGGCGAGCACAGCCGCGGCAACGACCTCGAGGTCAATCCGATGAAGGCCAAGCAGCTGACCAACATGCGCGCCTCCGGCAAGGACGAGGCGGTACGCCTGACGCCGCCGCGGGTCATGTCCCTGGAACAGGCCTTGGCCTATATTGCCGACGACGAGCTGGTGGAGGTGACGCCCAAGTCGATCCGGCTGCGCAAGCGCTTGCTCGACCCGCACGCGCGCAAGAAGGAGAGCAGGCTGAAGGATGCCGTCTGAGAACACAGGCGCCGGAGCAAAGCGCCGCTCGTGGGCGGAGGCTTTCGAGGTCTACCTGCACCCCCGTGTCATCGGGATGCTGTTTCTCGGCTTCTCGGCCGGCCTGCCCTTCCTGCTGCTGTTCTCCACTCTCTCGCTCTGGCTGAGCGAGGTTGGCGTCAGCGTCTCGACCATCGGCCTGTTCTCCTGGGTCGGTATTACATTTTCCATCAAGGTGTTCTGGGCGCCGGTGGTCGACCGTCTGGCGGTGCCGCCTTTCACCACGCTGCTCGGTAAGCGGCGCGGCTGGATGCTGTTGGCGCAGATCGCCATCGCTGTGGGACTCCTCGGGATCGCCAATACCGACCCGGTGCAGAACCTGGAAGTCATCGTTTACTTTGCCCTCCTCGTCGCCTTCGCCTCGGCAACCCAGGACATCGCCATCGACGCCTATCGCATCGAGGCGGTAGAGCAATCCCTGCAGGGCGCCATGTCGGGTACGTACCAGGTGGGTTATCGCTTCGGTCTTATCGCCGCTGGCGCGGGCGCGCTCTATATTGCCGCCTTCACCTCCTGGTCGGCCGCCTACATGTCCATGGCAGCCCTGGTTGGCGTCGGCATGGTCACGGTGCTCATTGTTCGCGAACCAGAGGTGGTGCGCGATCAGGCTACCTTATTGCGCGAGGCGGAGGTGCTGCGGCGCATCGAGGGCGAGAGCGGACACGAAGGCCGCCTGCATCGCCTCCTTGCTTGGGTTTCGGGAGCGGTCATCAGCCCCCTTATCGATTTTTTCGCGCGAAACGGCAAGTTTGCCTTGGTGATCTTGGCCTTCGTCGGGCTCTACCGGCTTTCCGACATCACACTCGGTGTCATGGCCAATCCTTTCTATAACGAGATTGGTTTCACCAAGATCGAGATCGCCAACATCGCCAAGCTCTACGGCGTCATCGCCACGTTGCTCGGCGCGCTGCTTGGCGGCATTCTCGTGGTGCGCATTGGACTCCTGAAGTCCTTGCTGATCGGGGCAGTCCTAGTGGCCGGCACTAACTTGCTTTTCGCCCTGCTGGCGGCCATCGGCCCGGATGTGCGCATGCTGGCGGTCGCGATCAGCGCCGACAACATCTCCGGCGGCTTGGCCGGTTCGGTCTTCATCGCTTACCTCTCGAGCCTTACCAACACGGCCTACACAGCGACGCAGTACGCCCTGTTCTCCTCGCTCTTCACCCTGCCGGGCAAGATTGTCGCCGGCGGTTCGGGTTACGTCGTCGAGGCGGCAGGTTACGTGAACTTCTTTTTCTACGCTTCGGCGCTCGGCATCCCGGCCATTCTGCTGGTGCTCTATCTCATGTACCATTACCGCCAGAAAGAGACTTCGGACTCCACAGTTGGCGAGCCGGTCCATGAGCGAAGCACCTGACGCTCGAATAGAAATTCACCCCGGCGACATCACCCGGCTGGATGTCGACGCCATCGTCAACGCCGCCAATTCCCGTCTGCAGCCGGGCGGCGGGGTCTGCGGCGCCATCCACCGCGCGGCGGGCCGGAACCTGCGCGAGGCCTGCGCCAGGATCGACGGCTGCAAGACCGGCGATTCCGTCCATACCGAGGGCTATAATCTAAAAGCCGGCTCCGTGATTCACACTGCCGGGCCGGTGTGGCGGGGCGGCGGCGAGAACGAAGAGGCATTGCTCGCGTCCTGCTACCGCACGGCACTGAAGGTCGCCCGGCAGATCGGTGCGCGCAGTGTCGCCTTCCCCGCCATTTCCACCGGCATATACGGCTTTCCTCTGGACCGCGCGACGGAGATCGCGGTCGCTACGGTGCGGGACTTCCTGGAACAGGACAACACCATCGAACGCGTCGTCTTCTGCGTTTTCGGCACCGCGGCGGAAGCCGCTTATCGTGAAGCTCTGGACAAATAGGCGTGCCGCGTCACGCGGCGGGCCGGTCGAGCGAATAGCCGGCGGAACGCACGGTTCGGATCAGGTCTTCGGTATCGCCTTGGTTCAGCGCTTTGCGCAGGCGGCGGATATGGACGTCGACGGTGCGCGGCTCCACGTACACGTCGCGTCCCCAGACGGAATCCAATAGCTGCTCGCGCGTGAAAACGCGTCCCGGGTGCTGCATCAAGTGGCGCAGCAGGCGAAATTCCGTCGGCCCCAAATGGATGTCCTGACCGTTGCGGCGCACGCGGTGGGCCGCCAGGTCCATGGCCAGATCCTCGAAGGTCAGCAGTTCGCTGCTCAGCTCCGGTTTGCTCCGCCGCAATACCGCGTTGATGCGGGCGATCAATTCGGCCGGCGAGAAAGGTTTGGTGATGTAATCGTCGCAGCCGCTGTCGAGGCCGCGCAGCTTGTCGGTCTCCTCGCCGCGCGCCGTCAGCATGATGATCGGCACACTCCGCGTGTCGGCTTTGCTGCGCAACTGCCGGCAGACTTCGATCCCCGACATCAACGGCAGCATCCAGTCGAGGAGGATGAGATCCGGGACTTCTTCCGCGGCGGCAACCAGGGCTTCCTCGCCGTCGCTGGCGGTGTTCACGCGGAAGCTTGCACCCTCCAGGTTGTAGCGCAGCATCGTCACCAGGGCTTCCTGGTCCTCAACAATCAGGACAAGAGGCTTCACGATCCCTCCATCTCCCCCTTGCCGACGGCCCCACTCTCATCTGCATCTTCCGGATTAACAACCTGAAAGCTCGACATGTCGCCCTTGGGCCGGCCGCCGTCGATACGCTTGCCCGTCTTCAGATAGTAGGTCGTCTCGGCGATATTGGTGGCGTGATCGCCGATGCGCTCGATGTTCTTGGCGATGAACAGCAGATGGGTGCAGGGCGTGATGTTGCGCGGATCCTCCATCATATAGGTTAGGAGCTCGCGAAACAGCGCCGTGTACATCTCGTCGACTTCCTCGTCGCGATGCCAGACATCGATGGCGCGATCGGGATCCTGGTTGGCGTAAGCATCCAGCACGTCCTTGATGATAGCCTGCACCAGCTTGGCCATGCGGGGAATGGAGCGCGCAGCCTCGTGGGGTGTCAGCTGATTCAACACCAGGGTGCGTTTGGCGACGTTCTTGGCGTAGTCGCCGATGCGCTCCAGGTCGCTCGAAATCTTCAGGGCCGAGATAACCTGGCGCAGGTCGTTCGCGACGGGCTGGCGCAGCGCCAGTGTCCGTATCGCGTTCTCGTCGAGCTCCAGCTCCATCTTGTCGATGGCCTCATCCGCGGCCACCACCTTCTTCGCCAGGTCGGTGTCGCGCCGCGTCAGAGCATCGATGGAAGCGGCCAGCTGGGATTCAGCGGCGCCGCCCATGCGTAGAACCACGGCGCTCAGCTTCTGCAGTTCCTCGTCAAAGGCTCTGACGATGTGTTCGCTATTCATGCTCTACCTGTCCTTCGGACCTTGGAGGGATTCGAACCGAATTCAGCTGCCGCTTCTAGCCGAAGCGGCCCGTGATGTAGCCTTGGGTGCGCTCGTCGCTCGGGGTCGTGAAAATCCGCTCCGTCTCGCCCCACTCAACCAGCGTACCCAGGTGAAAGAATGCTGTACGCTGCGACACGCGGGCGGCCTGCTGCATCGAATGGGTAACGATGACGATGGTGTAGTTCTCCCGAAGCTCATCGATCAACTCCTCGATCTTCGCCGTGGCGATGGGATCGAGTGCCGAGCAGGGCTCGTCCATCAGGATGACCTCAGGATTGACGGCAATGGCCCGAGCAATGCAGAGACGCTGCTGCTGACCGCCGGAAAGCCCGGTACCCGGCTCATTAAGCCGGTCCTTGACTTCTTTCCACAGCCCCGCCTTGGAAAGGCTGATTTCGACGATGTCATCGATTTCCGACTTGGCGCCTGCAATCCCGTGCAAGCGCGGGCCGTAAGCGATGTTGTCGTAGATCGATTTTGGAAAGGGGTTTGGTTTTTGAAAAACCATGCCGACCCGGGCGCGCAGCTGCACGACATCAAGGGCGCGGGCGTGAATATCCTGGCCTTCGAGCAGGATCTCACCGGTGACGCGGCAGCCTTCAATGACGTCGTTCATGCGATTGAGGCAGCGCAGAAAGGTCGACTTCCCGCAGCCCGAGGGGCCGATGAACGATACCACCTCGTTATTGTAGATATCGATATCGACGTTCTTCAGGGCATGCGTTTCGCCGTAATAGACATTCACATCGCGTGCAGCAACGCGTGCCTGCGCGGAGGTGGCTGGTGCTGCGACCGCTGCGGCGCGTGTCAGCGCCGGGTTCGGCGACCGCATCGCTTCGACTTCCGACATTATCGGTTCCTTTTCTTCCGGCTTCAGCATGCATCGCCGACCAGCAATGCCTGGCACGGCTCATGGGAAGCCACTGTCTGTATTATCACCATTTTCGCTCCAGGCGCTGACGCATGAAGATGGCGATACCGTTCATGAATACAAGAAAGCCGATCAGCACCAGAATCGCGGCTGAGGTTCGCGCAACGAATCCCCGTTCCGGAGAATCGGCCCAAATGAATATCTGCGTGGGCAGAGCCGTCGCCGGATCGGTTAACCCGCCGGGCTCGGAGGTGATGAAGGCGTTCATGCCAATCAGCAGAAGCGGTGCCGTTTCTCCCAGGGCCTGAGCCAATCCAATTATGGTGCCCGTCAGAATCCCCGGCAAAGCCAGCGGTAATACATGGTGGCTGACAACTTGGTGGCGCGAAGCCCCAATACCGAAGGCCGCTTCGCGGATTGACGGCGGCACCGCCTTGAGCGCCGCGCGAGTAGCGATGATGATCGTTGGCAGCGTCATGAGAGATAAGACCATGCCGCCGACCAACGGCGCCGAGCGCGGCAGTCCGAAGAAGCCGAGAAACACCGCCAGTCCGAGAAGGCCAAAAACCACTGAAGGCACCGCGGCCAGGTTGTTGATGTTGACCTCGATCAAATCAGACCAGCGATTCTTGCGCGCGAACTCTTCGAGATAGACTGCCGCGGCAATGCCGACGGGGAAGCTGATTAGAAAACAGACCAGCAGAGCATAAAAGGAGCCTACCAGCGCACCGGAAAGGCCCGCCAACTCAGGAAAGCGGCTATCGGCCGAAAAGAAGAGGGCCCAGTTAAAGGGCGTCGAGATCAGCCCCTTCTCGACAAGCCGATCGTAGAATCCAAGTTGCAGATCGTTGACGCGACGCTGGTCCTCTGGAACATCGCGCGGGGTCACGCCTTTGTGGAGCTGGTCGACAGGATCCGCCATCGGCACGTCGATTTCTATCGTTTGTCCAATGACCGAGGGGTCGGCCAGCACGCGATTGCGCAGCAGGAAGGGCGCACCTGAACTGAGCATGTCCCTATAAGCGCGCTCTTCCGAGCGGTTCATCTCTATCGGCAGCAGATCCCGGAAGGCACCGCGAACCAGGCTGCGATAGTCGCCACGTTCAATGTTGTCCGGACTGACTTTCTCCGGGGAGATGGTGACCTGGAGCGGCACCATGGTCTGCACAAAGGCCGTGTGCCCTGAGAGGATCAAGGTGACCAGCAGCACACCGAGCAGGCCGACGGCCAAGCCTATTGCGCTCAGTCCGTAGAACCGCATGCGCTTGTCCGCGGCGTGGCGTCGCCGCACACGGCGGCGTGCGTCGTCCGATTGCCAGTCGTGCGACTCAGGCATGGGTTGGCTGGTCATTAGTCGTACTTCTCCCGGTACTTTTGGACGACCCGCAAGGCAATGACGTTGAGCCCCAGCGTTACGAGGAACAGCACGAGGCCAAGCGCGAAGGCGGCCAGCGTCTTCGGGTTGTCGAACTCCGTGTCGCCGATCAAAAGGGTGACGATCTGAACGGTGACGGTGGTCACCGAATCCAGCGGGTTGATGTTCATTTTTGCGATTAACCCTGCCGCCATCACGACGATCATGGTCTCGCCGATCGCCCGGCTGAGGGCGAGCAGAACGCCGCCCATGATGCCAGGTAGCGCGGCAGGCAAGAGAACCTGGGCGATTGTTTCTGCTTTTGTAGCGCCCATGGCATAGGAACCGTCGCGCAGGCTGCGCGGCACGGCGTTGAGTGCGTCGTCCGACAACGAGGAAATGAAGGGGATGATCATGATGCCCATGACGCCGCCAGCGGCCAGAGCGCTATTCGGCGCCACGTCGAGCCCGAGAGAGGCGCCGAAAGTACGCATCGCTGGCGCAACCGTGAGAACAGCGAAGAAGCCGTAAACGACGGTTGGAATGCCAGCCAGGATCTCAAGGATCGGTTTCACGGTGTTGCGGAACTGCGGCCCCGAGTACTCCGCGAGGTATATCGCCGAAAGCAGGCCGACTGGAACCGCCACCACCATTGCGAGGAAAGCGATGACCATTGTGCCGAGAAAGACGGGAATGGCCCCAAAGGCGCCAGCGCCAGCGACCTGATCCGCGCGAATCGCGATCTGCGGTTCCCAATTCAAACCGAAAAGGAATTCGGTAAACGGGACCCGTTCAAAGAAGCGGTAGGCCTCGAAAAGCAAAGAAGCGACGATGCCGAGCGTGGTGACGATCGCCACGGTAGCGCAGAAGATCATCAAACCGTCCAAGATCCGTTCGACACCATGCCGGGCGCGGAATTCAGGGTTGATCTTGCTGCGCGTGATCGCCAGGCAGACCAGCGCAAGGCAGGTGCTGGTCACAACCATGGCCCAACTGGCCAGGTCGCTCCATGAGTTGAGGCGCTCTGCGGCCTCGACCATTTCAGGGGATGGCGCGCCAAAGACCTGGCCATTGGCGATGCTGCGGATTTCGCTGATCACCAGGGAACGACGCGCATCGTCCAGGCCCTCGATCGTTTGTGCGGGCAGACTCGACAGGATCAAGTGGTCGACGAAAGACTCCTGAAGCAGAAGCCATATCAGTGCGAGACCGAGGGCAGGCAGGCCGACCCATAGGGCAACGAATGCACCGTGATAGGTCGGAAGGGAGTGATTGCGGACGCCGGACTGCGTGGCCATGGCGATGACGCGGCGGCGAGCCGACAGGTAGCCGACGGCACCAATCACCAAGACCAGCAGAATCACAATTTCGAGCATCGGCCGGCCTTGATGTGATGAAGTAGTCGAGAAGGGGTGGGACCGCCGCGGCATCGACGCCGCGGCGGCCGCCTTTTTGCTCAGTTGCCCAGGTAGCGGGTCATCTGCTTGCTGCCCAGGACGGCATCCTGGACCTCGGCGCGCTTGTCATCCGCCAAGGAGACAAGGCCGCGTTCGGCGAGGTAGCCGTCCGGACCCAGTGCGACCTCACTCATATACTCTGCGATGAAGTCGTCGAGGCCGGGAATTACACCGCGATGCGCGTTCTTGATATAGATGAACAGCGGGCGGGAAACGCCGTAATCACCGCTGGCGATGGTGTCGAAGCTGGGCTCGACGCCTTCCACCTTCACCGCTTTCAGCGTGTCCTGGTTCTCGTAGAGGAAGGAGTAACCGAAGATGCCGTAGGCCTGCGGATCGGCATTCAGCCGCTGAACGATCAGGTTGTCGTTCTCACCGGCCTCGATGAAGGGGCCATCCTGGCGCATGCGGCTGCAAACCTCGCCCAAGCGATCGCCGGCGAGCGATTTGAGATCCTCAAATTGCTCGCAACCTTCTTCCATCACCAGTTCCACGAAAGCGTCGCGGGTGCCGGAGGTTGGCGGCGGACCGAAGACCTGGATCTCGGTATTGGGCAGGCTGGCGTCGATCTCGCTCCACTTGGTGTAGGGGTTGGCGGCCAGCTTGCCGTCCACCGGTACTTCGGCCGCCAGGGCCAGGAACAACTGCGCCTTGGTGACGTCGATAGAGTCGCCTTTGCGGGACACGGCGATCGACAGGCCATCGTAACCCAACAGCGCCTCGGAAACGCTGTCGACACCGTTGCTCTGGCACAGCTCGTATTCCGACTTCTTCATGGCGCGCGAGGCACCGGTCACATCGGGATGGTCGGCGCCGATGCCCTGGCAGAAGATCTTCATGCCGCCGCCGGTGCCGGTCGACTCGACCACAGGCGCCGAAAAGCTGGTCTTGTTGGCGAATTCCTCGGAAACTGCCTGGGTGTAAGGAAATACCGTCGAGGAACCGACGATCCGAATCTGGTCACGCGCCTCGGCGAGAGTCGGCGCCGCCATGATCGCGCCAACCGCGGCCGCCATGGCGAGTTTGTTCTTAATCACGGGGTATACCTCCGCTAAATGCCCATTGATGAATTCTTGCCGCATTGCGAAGGAAGTCGGCGCCAAACCGTGCGGCGCTTGCGACCTGGGTTGCTGCAATGCACACGCCAGCCTCATGCCGGCGAGGTCAAACTAGGGCGTCTCAGCGATGCTATTACTACAGTCAGATGACAGTTTGATGACAGCTCCCTGCCGAGGCGCGGAAACTTCCGGGAACATCAGTTTTTTCCAGGGGTCTCAGCCGGCTGCGGGAATGCGGGAACATTTTCCGATTACTTGGCTTGAGGGGCCTTGGGCCGGGCCAGGGCCGCTTGCGTCTCCGCCGCCGAGGGCAGGTAGACGGCGAAGGTCGCGCCCTCGTTGATGCGGCTTTCGATATCGAGCACGCCTCGATGGCGGTTGATGATGTGCTTAACGATGGCGAGACCGAGACCGGTGCCGCCGAGCCGGCGTGAGCGACGGCTGTCGACCCGGTAGAATCGCTCGGTCAGGCGCGGGATATGCTCACGCTCGATCCCTTCCCCCTCATTGAAGACGGACACCTTCAACCCGGCGCATCCCAAGCGCCGTTCGCCGGCACCGCTCTTTGCCAAACGCCGCGCGGCGACGCGGATCACCGTGTTGTCCTCGCCATATTTCACCGCATTGTCGAGCAGGTTCTGGAATACCTGGGTCAATTCGTCGCGGTCGCCGATCACCGGGGGCAGGCCGGCGGCGGATATCTCGATAGACATGCCGCGCCGCGCCGCTTCCAGCTCCAGGATCGCGGCTACGCTGTGCAAGATCTGGCCGATGTCGCACCGGCTGCTGGGTGCGGTGTGCTCCTGTAACTCGATGCGCGACAGCGACAGCAGGTCGTCGACCAGCCGCGACATGCGTTGCGACTGCTCTTCCATGATCTTGAGAAACCGCTCAAGCGCATTCGGGTCATCGCGCGCCGGGCCGAGCAGAGTCTCGATAAAGCCGATCAGGCTGGTCAGTGGCGTGCGCAGCTCATGCGAGACATTGGCGACGAAGTCTGCGCGCATGCGCTCGCCCTGCTTGACCCCGGTCAGGTCGTAGAGCGCGATCATCACGTCTGCCTGCCGCGGCGCGGCCGCGGGCAGGCGCAGCACCCGGGCGGCGAGGCTGCGCGCCACTTTTCCGGCGATGGTGAACTCGACGGTCTGCGCCTCGCCATCCTCCAGCACCGCATCGACCGCGGCCAACAGGTCAGGGTTGCGCACGGCGAGCGCCAGGTCACGCTCCGCCAGGTCGAAGCCGAGCAAGGCCTCCGCCGCCGGATTGAGACGCAGCACCCGGCGGTTCTCCGCCACCAGGATCAAGGGGTCGGGCAGGCCTGCCAGCACCGCGGCGTTCATCGCCATGGTGTCTTCCAGATCCCGGCGACGGGCGCGTTGCTCGCGGGCAGTCTCCGCGATGGCTTCGCTGAGGCCGGGCGACAGCAGGTCGGCGCCCGCGGGCGCGGTTGGCAGCGGGCCGTCATCTTTGGCGGCGCGCAGCCGGCCGAGGTAGCGGATCAATACACGCAGTCGGCGGAAATGCTGGTTCAGCATGCCCGCGAGCAGGACCAACGCTACAACGGCGGAAATGCCGGCTGCGGCGGGTGCCACCTGCCCCGTCGCCAACAGTATTGCAAGGACCAGCAGCATGGGCAGACTGAGTACTGCAGTTGCCATCATCAGGCGCCTGCCGCCGGGTTCGATCTCGCCGACCTCCTTCATGTCAGCTTCGGCCGCCGCCGCTTCGTCCAGCGACTCTCCTGATGGTGTCGGGGTCATGCGATTCCCATGCCGTCCGCGAAAGTTGGGGGCAATCTTAACATGTGCCCGCCAGGCCCTGTCCCAAGAAGCTCCGCCAGCGCGCCTCGGACTCCAGGCAGGGCTCCGCCGTCAGTCCTGCCCGTTCCTGGCGGGCTTTGCTTTGACTTCCGCTTCATAGGCGGCCAGCGCCGCGGCGGTCACCAGATCGCTCACCGTGGCGCCGAGTTGCACCACCTGGGCGGGCTTGTCGAGGCCCAAGAGGATCGGCCCGATGACGGTGCCGCCGCCGGCCTGCTGCATCAGCTTGGCGGTGATATTGGCGCTGTGCAGGCCCGGCATGACCAGCACGTTGGCCGGTCCGGAGAGGCGGCAGACCGGGTACATGTCCTGCATCAGGGAAAAGTTCAGGGCGACGCTAGCCTGCATCTCGCCGTCGTATTCGAAGTCCGGCTCGCGCAGGTTGAGCAGCTGCACTGCGTCGCGGATGCGTTGGGCCGCCGGGTGCCAGGGGTTGCCGAAGTTGGAATAGGACAGCAGGGCGACACGCGGCTCGTGGCCAAGGGCGCGCGCGGCGTCGGCGGCCTGGACGGCGATGTCGGCGAGCTGCTCGGCGTTGGGCAGTTCGTGGACCGACGTATCGGCGATGAAGATCGAGCGCCCGCGCACCACCAGAATCGACAGGCCGATGACGCGTTGCTTGTGCTTGTTGCCGATGGCGCGGCGGATGTCGTCGTAGGCGACGCCGAAGCTGCGGGTCAGTCCGGTAACCATGGCGTCGGCTTCGCCGCAGGCAACCATGCAGGCGGCGAAGACGTTGCGATTCTGATTGGCCATTCGCTGACAATCCCGGCGCAGCGAGCCATGGCGGCCGAGGCGTTGATAGAGATAATCGACATAGCGCGCGTTGTTCTTGGACAGACGTGCGTTGTGAATCTCCAAACGTGAGTTTTCCAGCCCGATGGACTTCATGGTGGCCAGTACATGCTCTTCGCGTCCGACCAGCACCGGCGTACCATAGCCGGCCTGCTGGAAGGCCAATGCGGCACGGATGCTGCGCTCCTCTTCGCCCTCGGCAAAGACCACGCGCTTGGGGTTTTCGCGCACCTTCTCGAAGATGCGCTGCAGGCTGGCCGCCGTCGGATCAAGGCGGGCGGAGAGCTGTTGCTCGTAGGCATTGAGATCCTTGAGCGGCTTGCGGGCGACGCCGCTTTCCATGGCCGCCTTGGCCACCGCCTTCGGCACCTCGACGATAAGGCGCGGATCGAAGGGCGCCGGGATGATGTAGTTGCGGCCATAGCGTAGCGCCTTGCTGTCATAGGCGCGGGCGACTTCGTCGGGCACGTCCTCACGGGCCAGCGATGCCAGCGCTTCGGCGGCGGCGATCTTCATTTCCATATTGATGGCCGAAGCGCGCACGTCGAGCGCACCGCGAAAGATGTAGGGGAAGCCCAGGACATTGTTGACCTGGTTGGGATAGTCGGAGCGGCCGGTGGCGACGATGGCGTCGTCGCGCACCTCGGCGACCTCCTCCGGCGTGATCTCGGGGTCCGGGTTGGCCATGGCGAAGATGATCGGCTGGGCCGCCATCGAGCCGATCATGGCCGGGGTGAAGGCACCCTTGACCGAAAGGCCGATACAGACATCGGCGCCATTCATGGCATCGTCGAGGCTGCGCGCCTCGGCGTTCACCGCGTGCACCGACTTCCACTGGTTCATGCCCTCGCCGCGGCCTTCGTAGATGACCCCGCGGGTGTCGCAGAGCAGTACCGAGTCGTGCGGCACGCCCATAGCCTTGATCAGCTCGGCGCAGGCGATGCCGGCGGCGCCAGCGCCGTTAATCACCACCTTCACGTCGGACATCTGCCGTCCGGTCAGGGCCAGCGCGTTGATGAAACCGGCGGCAGTGATAATGGCGGTGCCGTGCTGGTCGTCGTGGAACACCGGAATGTCCATCAGCTCCTTCAGGCGCTGTTCGATGATGAAGCATTCCGGCGCCTTGATATCCTCCAGGTTGACGCCGCCCCAGGACTTGCCGAGGAAACGAATGCAGTTCACGAACTCGTCGACGTCCTGGGTGTCGACCTCCAGATCGATGCCGTCGACATCGGCGAAGCGTTTGAACAGCACCGCCTTGCCTTCCATCACCGGCTTGGCCGCCTGAGCGCCGAGGTTGCCGAGACCTAGCACCGCGGTGCCATTGGAAACGATAGCGACGATGTTACCTTTGGCCGTGTAGTCGTAGGCCTTGGACTCGTCCTCGTTGATCTTCAGGCAGGGCGCGGCGACCCCGGGCGAATAGGCCAGCGACAGGTCCCGCTGGGTGGTCAGCGGCTTGGTCGCTTGAATCTCGAACTTGCCGGGTCGGCCGGAGGCATGCAGTTCCAGCGCCTCCTCCTCCGTAATGCGGTCCTTTTTCACTCTTTCCTCCCCCACTACCCGGTTTTTCCCGCCGCGCCGCTTCCTGCGGCCCGTTCCGCTTGCCCCGGCCGACGACCGGGAGTCTAGCTCAGGGCGTTGAATTTCATAAAACTCTAGAGAGGCTCACCGGGTCCGTCAAAGGTCGCCGGAGTCCGCGTCACGGCCCTTTCCCCATCGCTAACGCTGGTGGCGATGCACGTCGGCGCCGCCATGCTGGTGCAACAGGGCCTCCGCCTGTCTGGCCTGGGCTTCGTCGTCGACATGCACCCATAGCAGAATGGCACCGGCTTCCAGGGCCCGGGCGAAGGACTCCGTATGGGGTGTGGCGCGCACTTCGGTAAGAAGATCCACCAGGGCCGCGCCGGTAAGGCCGGCCGCCATGGCCCCGGCCACGGCGGTGCCGACCGGGCCGGAGGCGAGAGCGATCAGTCCGGCGGCGGTCAGGGGGCCGACATAGTTGATCTCACCGACGAGGCCGGCCAGGGACTCCTGCCAAGCCTCGCTTGGCGTGCCGGCGGCACTCAAAGATTCGTGGGTGTCGAGGACGGAGATGTCATCGCGCTCGAAACCGGCGGCCGTCAGCCCCTCGACGGCTGCGGCAAAGGCCTCCTTGGTGGAGAATCTGCCTGCCACTTCAATGGTCGCGCCTTTCTTGAAACCGACTGTCTTCTCCGGCATGTCCTGCATTTTCCTCGTGGTTCGCGGTTCGGTCCTCAAGCGTCGGCGGTCGGGGCATCGAGCAATGTAAGGGCCAGCCTTCCTTGCCTATCCTCCAGGCGCCTGTGATAACCTGCTGCAAAGTAAAGCCCAGGGACCGATGACCGCACAAGCTGTGACTTCCTCAAAGGACGAAACGGGTGGAGCCGCTCAAGCGCAGCCTATGGCCGCGCCTCAGGCAGCGCCGACGGCCGCGACGCCGATGATGGCCCAATACCTGGAGATCAAGCGGGACCACCCCGGCGCCCTGCTGTTCTACCGCATGGGCGATTTTTACGAGATGTTCTTTGAAGACGCCGAACAGGCTGCGGCGGCGCTGGACATCGCGCTGACCAAGCGTGGCCAGCACCTTGGCCAGGACATCCCGATGTGCGGCGTGCCGGTTCATTCCGCCGACGGCTACCTCTCCCGTCTCATCCGCAAGGGCTTTAAGGTCGCCATTTGCGAGCAAATGGAGAATCCCGCCGCTGCCAAGAAGCGCGGCAGCAAGTCGGTGGTGAAACGCGACGTTGTGCGCGTGGTGACGCCGGGCACCATCACCGAGGATGAATTGCTCGATGCCCGCGCCCATAACTACCTGGCCGCTCTGGCCGAGGCCGGCGGCGGACTGGGGTTGGCCTGGCTCGACATTTCGACCGGCGAGTTCCAGACCCAGCCGGTGACCGTGGCCGGACTCGGCGCCACCCTGGCGCGTCTCGCCCCCGGCGAACTGATCGTCGCCGACCGTTTGCTGGAGAAGCCGGAGAGTTTCGAGGTCTTCGATGCATTCAAGGACCGCCTAACCCCGCTGCCCGCTGCCCGCTTCGACAGCGCCAATGCGGGCAGACGCCTGGAAGGGATTTTCGAGGTCAAGGCGCTGGATGCCTTCGGCGCCTTCAGCCGCGCCGAACTGGCTGCCGCCGGTGCGCTGCTCGACTACGTCAACCTGACCCAGAAGGGCCGTTTGCCCCGCCTACTGCCGCCGCGACGCTTGGCCATCGGCGCGGTCATGGAGATCGACGCCGCCACCCGTCGCAATCTGGAGCTGACAGAGGCCCTGACCGGCGGGCGCCAAGGCACCCTGCTTGCCACCGTCGACCGCACGGTCACCGGCGCCGGTGCCCGCCTGCTGGCGAGCCGGCTGTCGGCCCCACTGACCGACGCGACGGCCATCGCCGCGCGCCACGATCTTATCGGCCACTTCATCGCGGCCGGTGACCTGCGCCAGGATCTGCGGCGTCTACTGCGCCGCTGTCCGGATATCGAGCGCGCTCTGTCTCGGCTCAGTCTCGGGCGCGGCGGTCCGCGTGACCTGGCGGCGTGCCGCGACGCGCTGGCCGTGGCGGCGGAACTGCGCGGCCTGCTGCAGCAGGATTCTGTGGATGTGCCGGCGTTGCTCGGCAGGATCGTCCGCGACCTCGGCATCCATGACACCCTGATCGAACGCCTTGCCCGCGCCCTGGCGCCGGAACCGCCGATGCAGCTGCGCGACGGTGGCGCCATCGCCGCCGGGTACGACGACAGTCTGGACGAACTGCGCGGCCTGCGCGATGACAGCCGCAAGCTCATCGCCGGCCTGCAGCAGCGTTACGCCCAGGAGAGCGGTGTCCCGACGCTGAAGATCAAGCACAACAATGTGCTGGGCTACTTCATTGAGGTGACGCCGACCCACGCCGAGAAAATCGTCACCGATGGCGAAAGTCCCTTCATCCATCGCCAGACCCTGGCCTCGGCGAAGCGCTTTTCCACCGCGGAACTGTCGGAGTTGGAGCAGAAGATTGCCTCCGCCGCCGAGCGGGCGCTATCACTTGAGCTGCAGCTTTTCCAGGATCTGGTCCGCGAAGTCTTGCAGCGCGCCGAAGAGATTGCCGTCACGGCGCGCGCCCTGGCGGCCCTCGATGTGGCGGCCGCGTTGGCGGAGCTGGCGGCGTCCCAGCTTTGGTGTCGTCCGCAGGTCGACGCTTCAACGGCGTTTCATGTCACCGGCGGTCGCCACCCAGTGGTCGAGGCCGCCTTGGCCAAGAATCAGGAAAGCGGTTTCGTCGCCAACGACTGCCGCCTGGAAGACGGCCCGGCGGCGGCGGGAGACGGCTTCGGCCGGGCCTGGCTGGTAACCGGCCCCAACATGGCCGGCAAGAGCACCTTTCTGCGCCAGAATGCCCTTATTGCGGTGCTGGCCCAGATGGGCAGCTACGTGCCGGCGGAAGCGGCTCACATCGGCGTTGTCGACCGCCTGTTCAGCCGCGTCGGCGCCGCTGACGACCTGGCCCGCGGGCGCTCCACCTTTATGGTCGAGATGGTCGAGACTGCGGCGATTCTGAATCAGGCGGGCGACCGTGCTCTGGTCATCCTCGACGAAATCGGCCGCGGCACCGCGACCTTCGACGGCCTCTCCATCGCCTGGGCCTGCCTGGAGCACCTGCACGAGGTGAACCGCTGCCGCGCCCTCTTCGCCACCCACTACCACGAACTCACCAGCCTTTCGGCCAAACTCGATTCTCTGGCCTGCCACACCATGCGGGTGAAGGAATGGCAAGGCGACGTGGTCTTCCTGCATGAAGTTGCCGCCGGCGCGGCCGACCGTTCCTACGGAATCCATGTGGCCAAGCTGGCAGGGCTTCCCCGGGCCGCCATCACCCGCGCCGAGGCGGTGTTGAAGAGCCTGGAACAGGGCGAGCAGGCTGGTGCCTTGACCCGTCTTGCCGACGACCTGCCGCTGTTTGCCGCCACGGCGGCCAAGGCGGCGGCGCCGGAGCCGCAGGCGACTCCTGTCCATGAGGCGTTGCAGGAGGTCAACCCCGACCAACTTAGTCCGCGCGAGGCGTTGGATCTGCTCTATCGGCTGAAAGACCTGGCGGCCGACGACCGATCTTAGGTGCCTCCCGCTCGATCATGCGTTTTTTGGCACCTAAACGACGCGGCGGGTCTTAACGGACCTTTGGCTTGGCGCTACAAGATGCAACTCCCGGCTCCGCAGCCATCTGGGTCTGTCATCGCGGCGTCAGACGCGGTACGATCCAACGCACCCTCGCCGAGCAGCGCGGCGATTTCGGCACCGAGTTGAAGGTCGCCGACCTGCCCGAAATACTGCGCGCGCCGGCGGCCCAGCCGATCGATCAACACCAGGGTTGGCGTTCCCCGCATCCGGTAGGCGGCCATGGTCTGTGGAACGCTGTCGCTCCCGCCCCGGGAGTCGATCCCGACAGGAAAAGCCACGCGGTACTCATGCATGAACGCCTTCAGCGCGGCGGCTGTCTGCGCCTCGTGGTGTTCGAAAACGCAGTGCATGCCAACGACGGTGACGTCCGTTCTGGTGAACGTTTCTGCGATGCGGGCTGCCTGGGGCAAGCCATGGCTGACGCAGCCGGGGCAGAGCATTTGAAAGGCTTCGATCACCACCACTCTGCCGCGTTGTGCGGCCAGGGTCAGTGGCTCATCGCAGTTCAGCCACTGTTCGACCTGCCATTCGGGTGCTTCCCGCGCGGCCATCATGAAGGCGTCTTTTCTGATGCCAGCCAATAGCTGTTGGCCGCACCAACCGATTGAAAGTGGATCGCGACGACCTGTGATACGGCAATCAGGTCTGTCGCGTTGCCTTCGTAGTCTGTCCTCAGACGTGCGCGGACGTCGTCTGACGGCTGGGTGATCTTCACCGCCATGCGCGAAAGCTTGATTGCCAGATCGAAGCCTTCTTGAGGTGTTGCGGTAGTCAAGCTCGGCAGCCAGGTATCAGACATCTCAAGTTCCTCTCTTTGGGCTCAATTGGCAAAGTTGTTCGGGTACCGGCGGCGGCAGGACCGCCGCCGGCGTAAGCTAGCGGTTCACTTTTCCAGGTAGCGTCAGATTGCCGGAAGCCACATCGAAGACGTCGACGACGCAAAGCAACGGAGCGTGGACGTTCTGGTTGACGCGCAGCCCCGCGGTGACGCCGTCGAAGGATGCCGCCTCGACCGCCGCGATGTCGTCGAAGGGCACATTTACTTCTACGGTATCGTCCGCAATCAATGGATCCCAGCCGGGACTGTCGATGAGAATCGGCAGGCCGGGCCAGGTCTTCGGCAAGCGCGGCTTGGCGCCCTCCGGAATATCCACCACCGCCAGGGCACCGGGGCCGCAGGCTTCGGTCGGGGCCAGCACGACCCAATGGCTGTGCCAAAGGCCGCCATCGTCGCCGGTCTTGCCGTCGCCGTTCTCATCATAGAGCGGTGTGTCGTCGAAATCGGGATGCGCGGTCACCGCCAGGGCGAGGATACCGGCACCTTTTTCGAATCCGACGTCGTAGGGATCGATGGTGGTCGGCCAGACGTAGGAATAAACGTCACTGCCGGCAAGTTTGCCCGATTGACCTGGGGTGGATGTCCCGGCCTGCGCAGCGACGCCCATGTGGAAGGTGGCCGTCAAACCCCTGGTCGCCACCTTGGCGTGGACGATGTCAAAGGAAGTGGCGGTTTGCGGCGACTTGTCGGCCTCGATGCCGCCCTCTCCATGGGCAAATGCCGCTCCCGCCGCCACGGCGCCGGCAGCAAGGGCCATGGCGCATGTGAGGACGGACCGACGGGCCCAGTGGCCCGGTCTTATCAGCTGTGGCATAATCTTGACGTCTCCTGTCTCTGCAGAGGTGGGGTGGACACAAAAGGCGTCCCGACCGTTACCGCGGCCGGGGCGCCTTACTCGTTGAGGCCTTTTGATCGGCGAACTGCTGCCAGGCAGCCGCCGCGGCCGAAGGCGGGGCCGCTTCATGGTCGCCGCAGTCGAGGCGCAGCCGGGCCTCGCCAAAGGCGGCGTTCACAAAGTCGCAGTGATGTGGTGTCTCGGGGTTCTCGTGAGCGCTCGGCCGGAAAAAGCGGCAGCTCGCGCACATGCGCTGTACCGGGATGGCGCCCTGGTGCTGCAGATCCCGAATGATTTTGGTCAGGCCGCGCAGCAGGGCGGCCTGCTCGTCCGGCAGCAGACTATCGACGGCGCCAAGCAGGACGTCAGGCCAGAGGGCAAGGTCTTTGGCGATTCGCCGGCCCGCCGCCGTCGGGTGCAGCAGAACGGCGCGGGCGTCGGCGGGATCGTTCGCCTTGCGCAACAGACCCTTGCGCACCAAGGCCGCGACCGCATCGCTCGCAGTCGGTTGGGTCACGGCAATTTCTTCGGCCACCGCGGTAATGCGGTCAGCGCCCCGCGCGATCAGGTGAAGGAGGATCTGGCTCTGGGTCGGTGTCAGGCCGGTGTCCTCGACCCGGTGCCACTGGCTGGCGCGCAGAAAGGTGCCGAGCTTTGACAGTCCATTGGCGATCTGGGTCGATGAGGGCATGGCGATTTCCTTTGTGAATTATATAAATAGGACTCCTATGTAATGTCAATTGCGATCATTCCGCCAGGCTCGTGGAGATTTTGACAAAATGCCTAAGGGGCGGGGGCTGGAATGCTGACCTGCTGCGACTCGCCAAGCTGGTCGCGATAGCGCACCTCGATACGCCAGTCGCGATAGCCCTCGGCATAGGCCGCCGGATCGACAAGAGGGATCCTGGCGGTCAAGCGCCGGCTGCGCCGTGTCGTGCCGTCGCCGCGAAACAGATAGCCGAGGGAAATGAACGGGTTTATGCCGCTTGACGAACCGCCGGACGCACCGACCGAGACGCCTGGGCCCGCATTGCCGCCGCTGCCTTCCTCTCGGGTGATGAGTTCGCGGTCGCGGGCAGGGGTTTCGCCGCCGGCGGGATCGACCAGGACCAGGCCGGTGATCTCGCGGCCCGGCGGAATGTTCTCGACAGCGAGGTCCAGCACCGCGGCGCCCGCGCGGGCGGAGACATGCATTGGGCGCGGCGGATCGGAACTCCCGGCACAGGCGCTGAGCAAAACCGCGGCCAGCACCGCGACCGCGACGGCTGGTCTGCCTAGGGCCCTTGAGACGGAGCAGAGTATTTGTGCCATAATCTCACTGATGCTCGAAAACTCGACCACTCGCATACCGCCTCTATAGACTATAGGGCTCCGCCCGGGCAAAGCCGCACTTTTCTGCCGGCGATCCTGGACAAAGTCCCTGCCAGGGGCGATGTGATGGCCCGGGGCGACAAATTCGCATCAATTCAAATAGGATCGCATGCCCAGCAGTATCGACATCTCCGCATCTTCCAAGAAGTCGCGCACTTCGTCGGCCCCGGGGCAGGCCGCTGCGGCACTGTCTGGTGAAGGTGCGCTTCCGGACGAGAACGTCGGAAAAATCGAGAATCCGCGCGCCATTATCAATCGTCGCCACCTTATGGTGCGCCTCGGTGACATTGTCGATGGTGATTCCGCCGGACCAGAGCAACGCGAGCAGGTGCTTACGCTTTTGAAGCGGGCACTATCCGAAGGCCGGGCCGAGGTGCGGCGGCGCTTTGAAGAGGAGGCGGCCAGCGGCACGGCGACGGTGCGCGCCGAATCCTACCTTATCGATCAGCTGATTCGCACCGTCTACGACCACGTCGGCCAGCGGCTCTACCCGATCGCCAATCCCTCCACCGGTGAGCTTTTGTCGCTGGTTGCCGTCGGTGGCTACGGTCGCGGCGAGTTGGCGCCGCAATCGGACGTCGATCTGCTGTTTCTGTTGCCCTACAAGCTGACCCCGCGCAGCGAGCAGGTGATCGAGGAAATTCTGTATCTACTTTGGGATCTGGGCTTTAAGGTCGGTCATGCAACCCGCTCGGTCAGTGAGTGCATCCGCCTCGCCAAGACCGACATCACCATCTGCACCTCGCTTCTGGAGGCGCGCTGGCTGTGGGGCGACCAGGCGCTTTATCGGGAACTGCGCCAGCGCTTTCAGCGCGATGTGCAGTTCGGCGGTGGGGCCAAGTTCATCGAGGCCAAGCTAGCCGAACGCAAGCAGCGCCATGACCGCTTCGGAGGCTCGCGCTACACGCTGGAGCCTAACATCAAGGAAGGAAAGGGCGGACTACGCGACCTGCAGACGCTCTTTTGGATTGCCAAGTTCCTTTACAACGTCGACGACATCTCGACCCTAGTGCAGCGCAAGATCTTTACGGCGTCCGAGGTGAAGATCTTTGACAAGGCGCAGAACTTTCTGTGGAGCCTGCGCTGCCACATGCACTACATCTCCGGACGCGCCGACGAGCGGCTGACGTTCGACATGCAAAAGGACATCGCGCCGCGCATGGGCTTCACGCCCCATGGCGGCCTGATGGACGTCGAGCGTTTCATGAAACGCTATTTTCTTCACGCCAAGGAAGTTGGCGATCTTACGCGCATCTTCTGTGCGGTCATTGAGGCAGAGCACAATCGACGTTCGCGCTTTCGATTGCCGACACTGCGCCGCCGCCGCAAGATCGAGGGTTTCGGTTTGGAGGGTGACCGCCTGACGGTTCCCTCATCAGAAGTCTTCACAGAAAATCCCGTTGAAATGCTTCGCATTTTTCAGGTCGCACAGAAGCACGAATTGGATATCCATCCGGAGGCTTTGCGTACCGCCACCCGAAACTTGAAGCTTGTAAATAAAGCGCTGCGCGAAGATCCAAAAGCGAGCGCCCTCTTCCTCGAAATCCTGACTTCCGAGAAGGATCCGGAAACGACCCTGCGGCGCCTCAACGAGGCTGGTGTGCTCGGCCGGTTCCTGCCGGACTTCGGCCGTGTAGTGGCGCAAATGCAATACAACATGTACCACAGCTATACAGTCGACGAGCACACCATCTTTGCCATCGGCATCTTGCACGCGATCGAACAGGGGCGGCTCGCCGAAGAGGCGCCGATCGCCACGGAAGTGGTGCACAAGGTACTCTCGCGGCGCGTCCTTTATATGTCGGTACTGCTGCATGACATCGCCAAGGGACGGCCCGGCGATCACTCCGAACTTGGTGCGAAGGTGGCGCAGAAGGTCTGCCCGCTTCTCGGTCTCGACGCGGCGGAGACCGAGACGGTCGCGTGGCTGGTGCTGCATCACCTCGCCATGAGCGACACCGCATTCAAGCGCGATATCGACGACATGAAGACGATTCGCGACTTCGCTGATTTGGTTCAGTCACCCGAGCGCCTGCGCCTATTATTAGTGTTGACTGTCGCCGACATTCGCGCCGTCGGTCCTGGGGTGTGGACTGCCTGGAAAGCGGCTCTGCTGCGAGATCTCTACTGGCGTACGGAATCGCTCCTCACCGGCGGCCTTGCCGCCAAGGGGCGCGACGCGCAGGTAAAGGCGGCTAAGGAGGCGCTGAAGCAAAAGCTAAAAGAAGCCGGCTGGTCGCCAAGAGAGATCAACGCGCATTTGCGGCGCGGCTATCCGTCTTACTGGAGCGGACTCGACGCCGCCAGTCATCTGCGCCACGCACGACTGGTCCGCGAGGCGGAGAACGCGGCCTCGCCCCTGACCATCGACACCCGAATCGACCGATACCGCGAAGCCACGGAAGTCACGATCTACACCGCCGATCATCCCGGCCTGTTCAGCCGCATCGCCGGTGCCATGGCGGTGGCCGGCGCCTCGATCACCGCCGCGCGAATTTTCACGCTGTCCAACGGCATGGCTCTGGATTCCTTCTATGTTGAGGACGCCCAGGGCGGCCCCTTCGACCGCTCCGGCAAGCTGGCGCATCTATCCTCGGCCATCGAGCAATCGCTGGCCGGACGCCTGCGACCCCTGCAGGAACTGAAGGCCCAACAGTCGCCGATTCCCAGCCGCTTCAAGGTCTTCAAGGTATCGCCGCGGGTGCTGATCGACAACAAGGCCAGCCGTGCCCACACGGTCATCGAGGTCAACGGCCGTGACCGAGCGGGCCTGCTCTATCAGGTGACGCAGACGCTGACGCAGCTCAACCTGATCATCAAATCGGCGCGCATCGCCACCTTCGGCGAACGTGCCGTCGATGTCTTCTATGTGCAAAATGCCCTTGGCGGTAAAATTGAGAGCAAACCAAAACTGAGGAGCATCGAGAAGAAGCTGCTCGCGGTTTTTGAGGAAGCAGACTGCGCCCCCACCATCAAGGTGGCGCAAAAAAAGGCAGCAACCAAGGAAGAGTCTTCGATGGCTTCCGCTGATCAAGAGTCCGCTCCAGTACCAAAACGCACTGCTGCCAAAGCGCCGGGCAGGAGCGTCGCCTCTGCAGGAACCGACGCACAAAATGCCGGCGCTGGCAAGTCCCCGGCGCGCGGCATGGCACCGCGCAAACCCCGCTCGATGCGATAGACCGCCCCAGTGGCCGGTGTTTACCTGTTTCCCCTGACCTCACACTTCTCTAATTAGGAACAGGTATGAGCCTGGTTCGTTCCGTCGCGACTGTTGGGGGTTATACCGGCGTCAGCCGTATCCTCGGCTTCGTCCGCGACATCCTGATCGCCAATGTGGTCGGCGCCAGCCCGGTTGCCGACGCCTTCTTCGCGGCCTTTCGTCTGCCCAACCTGTTTCGGCGGCTGTTTGCGGAAGGGGCCTTCAATGCCGCTTTCATACCGCTCTTCGCCCGGCGCTTGGAACAGGAGGGCGAAGCCGCCGCGCGGCATTTCGCGGGCGAGGCGCTGTCGGTTCTGGTTACCGGGCTGCTGTTCATCTCGGCCGCCGCCATGGCCGGCATGCCGTGGTTCATCTATCTTATTGGTTCGGGTTTCTCCCAGGATCCGGAAAAGCTGGCCCTGGCGGTCGATCTCACGCGCATCACCTTTCCTTACCTGTTGTTTATGGCGGTGGCGGCACTGCTGAGCGGCATACTCAATTCTCTCTACCGTTTCGCCGCCGCGGCTGCCGCGCCGATCCTGCTCAACATCATTTTTATTGTCGCCCTCACAGTGGTGTTGCCGTTCACCGGGGCGCCCGGGCATGTGATGGCCTGGGCGGTTGCAGTCTCCGGCGCCGCGCAGTTCATCTTTCTCGTGGTCGCGGCAAAGCGTGCCGGCATGGCGCTGCGCTTTCCGCGCCCGCGGTTGACCCTGGGAGTCAGGCGGCTGCTGGCCTTGATGCTGCCGGGCATGCTGTCGGCCGGCGCCCTGCAGATCAACATTTTCGTCGGGTCCTCCATCGCTTCCTGGCAGGAGGGCGCCTTCTCCTTTCTCTACTACGCTGACCGGGTTTACCAATTGCCTCTGGGACTCATCGGTATCGCCATCGGAATCGTGCTGCTGCCCGACATGGCCCGCAAGCTGCGCGCCGGCAACGAGGATCAGGCCATGCACAGCCTGAACCGCGGCCTGGAATTCGCGCTGGTCCTGACTCTGCCGGCCACGGTGGCGCTCATCGTCATTGCCGGGCCGATCGTCGGCGGCCTGTTCCAGCACGGCCGTTTCGGCGCCGAGGACGCCGCCGCCACCTCTGCAGCGCTGGTCGCCTTTGCTTGGGGGCTGCCAGCTTATGTGCTGGTGAAGATCCTGCAGCCGGCTTTTTACGCGCGCGAGGACACGGTGACGCCGTTCCGCTACTCGGTGGTCTCGGTGGTCGCCAACATCGTGCTCAGCCTTGTGCTGTTTTGGCAGCTGCGCCACGTCGGCATCGCGCTCGCCACCTCCCTGGCCGCCTGGATCAACACCTTGTTGTTGATCGCCTCGCTGCGGCGTTCCGGATTCTGGGCCCTGGATCCGCGCTTTCGGGCCCGCCTGCCGCGCATCGCCCTTGCCTCTGCCGGCCTGGGGGCCGCGCTCTGGGGCTTGCAGCTGGCGCTGCGTGGCTGGCTCGGCGACGACAGCTTCGTGGAGCGGGTGATCGCCCTGGCGCTCCTCGTGGGAGCAGGGCTCGCCATTTACGCGGCGCTGGCCTTCGGCCTCGGGGCGGTCTCCCGCAACGACCTGTCCGGGGCGCTGCGCCGGCGCGCCTGAACGGCACGGCTGCCAGGCACCAATCAGCAGAGTTCTTGACCCCCTCGGGCAGTCCAGCGATAACCCCCGCTGCGCCGGCCTTGGTCACAGGGCCGAACCCTTCTCAGCAACGATCACATGTCGCAGTGGAACCATGAAACGGATCTTTTCGGGCGTTCAGCCCTCCGGCAACCTGCACCTGGGCAATTATCTGGGGGCCATCAGGAACTTCGTGGCCCTGCAGAACGAATTCGACTGCGTCTACTGTGTCGTCGATCAGCATGCCATCACCCTGTGGCAGGATCCGGATGTCCTGCGCCAGCGCACCCGCGAAGTGACGGCGGGCTACCTCGCCGCGGGCATCGATCCCCAGAAATCGATCATCTTCAATCAATCGCAGGTCGCCGCGCACTCCCAGCTGGCCTGGGTATTCAACTGCGTGACGCGCATCGGCTGGCTCAACCGAATGACCCAATTCAAGGACAAGGCAGGTAAGAACCGGGAGAAGGCTTCCTCCGGGCTCTACGTCTATCCCAACCTCATGGCCGCCGACATCCTGGTCTACAAGGCCACCCACGTGCCGGTCGGTGAGGACCAGAAGCAGCACCTGGAATTGGCCCGCGATATCGCCCAGAAGTTCAACAGCGACTATGGCGTCGAATATTTCCCGATCGTCGAGCCGCTGATCCAGGGCGCTGCGACGCGCGTCATGTCGCTGCGGGACGGCTCCAAGAAAATGAGCAGCTCCGACCCCTCCGACGCTGCGCGCATCAACATGACGGATGACGCAGATCAGGTGGCCAAGAAGATCCGCCGCGCCACCAGCGATTCGGATCTGCTGCCGGCTCCGGCGGTCGTCGGTCCGGACGGCCAGTTCAGCGCGGAGTTTCGCCAAGCCCGTCCGGAAGCCGCCAACCTCCTGACCCTCCACGCCGCCCTCTCCGATCGCAATCTCGCGGACACAGTGGGCTCATTCGAAGGCAAGGGCTTCGCCGACTTCAAGAAAGAGCTGACCGATCTGGCGGTGGCGCGCCTCGGCCCTATGGGCGAGGAAATGAAACGTATGGTGAACGACTCGGACTATGTGGACTCGGTGCTGCACGAGGGGGCGGAGCGGGCCCGCGCCCTCGCCGACCCGATCGTTTCCGAAGTTTACGATATTGTGGGTTTCTTGCGGCCCTGACCGGCAGGGGGCAGGAACCACGGCTGACGCGCGATTGCCGCAACGCGACGATTGCGCCCCAGAGCCTGCTAGTGGCAGGATTCACCGGCATGGACGCCTTTCCATATAAGAACCGCTAAAAGGAACAGCCGAATGGCAGACGTCCCACCAACCACGGCGAGCGCGCCGGACGCTGCCGCTGCGGCGGCCAAGCGGCGGGCGAACCGCGTTTTCCTCGTGGTCGTAGACGAGACCGAGGAAATGCGTGTGGCCCTGCGCTTCGCGGCGCTCAGAGCCCGCAGTACCGGTGGCAAGGTGGCCATGCTTTACGTGGTCGAGCCTTCGGAATTCCAGCACTGGATGTCGGTCGGCAACATCATGCGCGAGGAAGCCCGCACCGAGGCCGAGCAGGTTCTCCAGCGGCTCGCCGCGGAAGTCAGCGAACTGGCCGGTTCCCTGCCCGTTCTCCACGTGCGCGAGGGTGACCGCCGGGACGAGCTGCTGGCCCTGCTGGACGAGGAGCCGGACATCTCGATCCTGGTGCTCGGCGCTTCTACCGGCAAGCGCGGGCCTGGGCCCCTGGTCTCGGCGATTACCGGCAAGTTCCTGGGGCGGCTGCATATTCCGGTGACGATTGTGCCCGATTCAATGACCATTGAGGAAATCGACGCCGTGACGTGACGGGGCTCTTTGCGGCGCCGCCTGGCTAAACTTGACTAAATCCGTCGGATTTTCCAATGTCGCTTGAAGCCGCGCCCCCGGCGGCCCACATTGAGAGCGCGCAGCAGTAAGGAGACCCCTGCCATGTTCATCCAGACTGAACAGACCCCGAACCCGGCGACATTGAAGTTTCTGCCGGGACGCGAGGTGCTGGTAACGGGCACGGCCAACTTTCCCGACGCCGGCTCTGCGGCGCGTTCGCCGCTGGCCGCGAACCTGTTTGCGGTAGAGGGCGTGGTCGGTGTGTTTTTCGGCACCGATTTCGTTTCCGTCACCAAGGAGGACGACCGCGAGTGGTACCTGCTGAAGCCGGCCATTCTCGGCGTCATCATGGAGCATTTCACGGCAGGTCGTCCGGTCTTGCTCGAGGATGCAGGAGACGGTGACGAGGGCCACAGCGATAGCGGTGAAGACACCGAGGTGATCAGCCAGATCAAGGAACTGCTCGACACGCGCGTGCGCCCTGCGGTCGCTCAGGACGGCGGCGACATCGTGTTTCGCGGCTTTGAGAAAGGTGTCGTCTATCTGCACATGCAGGGCGCCTGCTCCGGCTGCCCCAGTTCGACGGCCACGCTGAAAATGGGCATCGAGAACATGCTGCGCCACTATATTCCCGAGGTGGTTGAGGTGCGGCCAGTTATCTAAACCATCCGCATTCATCCCTCGGCCACGTCCCACTCCAAAGTCACAGTTTTGCCCCTGCCGGACTGCCGCGGCCGGTTGCATAGGCCTGCGATACCGTTGGCGTTCATCGCACCTAGGCTTCCCGCCGCCAATGATGTCGGTGACGGGATCGCCAAGCCGTCCCGGCGATAACGGAATCTTCGCGAAGCCACCTTATCGTTCGATTACTTCACTGCGGCATTGAAAACCTCAACGACAAAGCGAGGCGGCAAAGCGATGGTGGCACAGGTCGCGGCCTTGGTTGCCGAATGGCGACCGCAAATGGAGCGTTACGCCAAAACGGGCAATCGCAGCCTTGGCGGACGCGTGGCGCTGCTTTGCGCGATCTTCGGCCTGCTTCTTGTTTCGGCCGTACGGTTCGGGGCCGAACCCCTGCCCCGGTCGGCGTGGCAGGAGCTTGGTCTGGCAAGCGAGTCACCAACGCTGCGCCGCATCTATCTGCGTGAAGCTGAAGATCTCGAACAGCTCTTTACCGACTACGACTACAGCCTTGCCGGACTGCACAGCGGTGCGTCAACCGCCGTACCGCGCCTCTCCGTTACAGCCCTGCCGCGCGATCTGGCTGCCGTTCAGGACAGCGAGGCGCGCAAGGCCCTGTTCCTGCGAACCCTCCTTCCGTTGATTTTGCAGGTCAATGCGGAGTTGCGCCGGGCGCGCGCCAAGGTGGTTGCCGCTCTGGATGCGCGCGCCGCGGGCAGGCAGGGCGCAACCGATGCCCTGTGGCTGGATGCCGTGGCTCAATGGTACGGCGCCGATCCGCGCGACGCGGTAGATCTGCTCAGCCGCATCGATGTCGTGCCGCCGAGCCTGGCTCTTGCGCAGGCGGCGCAGGAGAGCGGCTGGGGAACCTCGCGTTTCGCCCAGCGCGCCAATGCGCTCTATGGCCAGCGCGCCTGGGGCGCCGACGCCGACGGATTGAAGCCAGCCGAGGCTGAGCGACAGGACTTCAAGGTCCGTGCCTTTCCCGACCTGCTGAGCGCGGTACGCTCCTATTTCCATAATCTGAACAGCCATCGTGCTTATGCCGACCTGCGCGACCGCCGCGCGCGCGCGCGCACGCTTGGTACGCCACTGCACGCGCTCGATCTGGTTGGCGGCCTGAAGAGCTATTCGGAGGAAGGTAAGACCTACGTCCTGGCACTCAGCGAACTTATCGAGAGCAATGAGTTGCAAGGTCTGGACGGAGTTCGGTTGCAGCCGCGGCGCTGATGACGCTTGCCACCCCGCAAGATCACCGGGCGGCTTCTTCCGCCACGATGAACTGAGTGCCGAACCAGCGCCAGCGTCCGCCTGCTGCGCGCAGCGTGCAGTTGATGCGGGTTCGCCCTGCCGGCAGGGGGGTGGAGAAGCGCAGTTCGATGCGCTTGTCGAGACGCGTTATCAGAGGATCGCCCGCCGAGGCAAAGCAATTGAGCCCGCCTAGATCCTCAAGCGCCGAGGCTACAGTGAATCCAAAATTGGGTGGATTCTGACCGGCCTCGGCTACGCTCATCTCGGCCGGAGTGATGCCGTCAACCGGCAATGGCAGAGCGTTGGTGACAAGGCGGAAGCGATCCAGTTCACCGTAGGATTCGTTCAACGGGAATCGCGGCAGGGTAAGGCGGTCCGATATCTCCCCGATCGCGCCAGAGTGCTGGCCGAAGGCGGCCGCGAAACCGGCATCAGCCACGGTACGGCGCAGCGCCAGAGAGATTTCCCCGTAGGGGTAGGCGAAGACTTTCGGTGCCGTGCCGAGCTCAGCAGCAAGGCGCGCCGCCGCCTTATCGATATCGGCGCGCTGCGCTGCGGGGCTGAGCCAGGCCATGTGGGCGTGAGCATGGCCGTGGTTGCCGATGGTGACCAGCGGATCGGCGGAGATCTCCCGCAGCTGCGCCCAGCTCATATAGCTGGGCAGGCGCAGGTCCGGTGCTTCGGTGGAAACGAACACGGTGAAGGGAAGGTTGTGCGCTTTGAGGCGCGGCCAGGCCTCCTGGTAGACTGACAGCGCAGCATCGTCGATGGTGATGGCCAAAGCGCGCGGTGGCAGCGCTTCGCCGGCACGCAGGCGGTCGAGAATTTCCGGCAACGGCATGACCTGGTATCTTCCAGACGTAAGTTCCTCGATGTGGGCATCGAACTGAGCCAGGCGCACGGAGGTTGACGGCAGGGAATCCTCGCCGAAACGGTGGTACATGAGAACCACGGCGCCGTTGTCGAGAGCTGCCCCCTGAGCCGCCGTCTGCGGATCGGGAATCTGTGCCCAGGCCGCATTGAGACCACTCAGCCCAAGGCCGGCGGTGAGCCAGACTGTCGCGGCCCGGCGTCTCCACCGTTTGCTGGTAAAGCACATGTTAACGTCCTCCGTCCGCTTGTCGGGATCGATTGCCGAGACCGCGGCCAAAGCTTCGGGAACAGCTCGATCAACCGTGGTGATCTCGCTCGCCGACGCGGATGCCGCGGCCCAGGTTGCGGCCGTCCCAGCATCCAGCAAGAGCGTGGCGCCCGGAGCTTAAAAAAGCCATAAATACCGAATGAAAACAGGGGCGATTCCGGCGCTGTCCAGTTTGGCTGGTCAGATGCCTTTCGGGTCCTTAGATATGTTGCTTAAGCAGACATCAGGCGCCGGGGAGCGGCGGCATCCGCCAACAGAGCATATCGCTCTGGCTTGAAGAGCTGATAGTGCCACCACTCGGAATGCATCCAATCCCACCCGGCGGCGGTCATGATGCCGAGCAGCACAGCACGGTTGCGCTGCACCTCTATCGGCAGGTCGTCTCGCCCATGGTGGGACCGCGCCGTGAAGTCGTCGAAGGGTGTGCCCATGTCCAGCGCTGCGCCGTTGTGGGCATCAATCAGGGTCATATCGACGGCAATGCCCCGCGAATGACAGGAGCCCTCACGCGGATCGGCGACGAACTCGGGGTCCGGAAAGGCTTCCCACAGCCGCCATTGTGCCTCGACCGGCCGGAAGGCATCGAAAATGCGAAGCCTGTAGCCGAGTGGGGCGGCGAGCGCGGCGGAGCGCCGCAGCGCCGCGGCGGCATCGGGATGCAACTGGGCCTCGGCGCGAGCATAGATCTGCTTGCCGGTTACATTGTCCGTTGTCGCATAGGCCAGGTCGATGTCGAGGTCGAAGTCCGGCGGCGCCAAGGCTACGAGGGTCATGAGGCTCAACTCTTTCGGCGACGCAGTGGATGTGGACCTGTTAACACAATGTGTGTTGCTGCGGAAAGTCTGCGATGACAAGCCAAGGAATTAGGGGTCGGAGATGAACCTGCTGGCCCTGGATACTGCCGGTGGATCTTGCTCGGTGGCGCTCTGGTCGGGCGACGGCGTAGTCGCGCGGCGCTTCAACCTCATGGCGCGCGGTCAATCGGAGCGGCTGGTTCCGATGATCGCCGAGGTAATGGCCGAGGTCGGCTGGGACTTTGCCGATCTTGACGCCCTGGCCGTAACCACCGGCCCCGGCGGATTTACTGGCGTTCGCATAGGTTTGGCGACAGCACGCGGCTTGGCGCTGGCCCGGGGGCTGCCGCTTATCGGTGTGTCGTCCTTTGAAGTAGCCGCCGCTGCGGCGAGCCCGCAGGAACGCGCTGGCCGGCGTTTGCTGGCGGTCTTGGACTCCAAGCGTTACGAGCTGTTCATCCAAGCCTTTGATGCCGATCTGAGGGCCGTGGGCCCGCCGGCGGAAATTGCTCTGGAGGCCCTGCCCGCCGCCGCCGCGCCGGGCCCCCTGGTGCTGACCGGCGATGCTGCGGCCCGCGCGGCCCCGGTGTTGGAAGAGGCCGGGCGGGGCGATGTGCTGTTGGCCGCCGCCGCTGGACCGGCAGCCGCAGTCCTGCTGGCTGAGCGCGCGGCGTTGCGCGACCCCGCGCGGGCGGCCCAGACTCCGGTCCGGCCAGTCTATCTGCGTGCGCCGGATGTGACGCCCGCCAAACCGCTTAGACCAACCCCGATCCGGCCGAAACGGCACCCAAAAGGCGGAAAGCGCCCCTCTTGAACGCTTCTACGATCCAGCCAGTTGGCGCCTGCGACCTGGCGGTTTTGGCCGAACTCAATGAAAGGTGCTTTGCGCCGGTGGATGGCGAGGCTTCTCCCGGAACGCCCTGGAGCGCCCGCTCCCTGGCTGAAATCATGGCTCTGCCTGGCGTTTTCGGGTTTTTGGCGGTGGCCGAGGGGGTGCCAGTCGGCTTTGCTCTGGCCCAGGTGCTTTTTGAGGAGGCGGAGCTTCTGACCCTGGGCGTGGCGCCACCAGCGCGCCGCTCGGGACACGGAGAGAATCTGTTGAAGGTGGCCGTAGCGGAGGCCTCCCGCCGTGGCGCTCAGCGAATAACGCTCGAGGTTGCAGAGCACAACCGGACGGCACTGACACTTTACCGGCGAAGGGGCTTCCAAGCGTTGAGTCGGCGCAGGAATTACTACCAAACAGCGGACGGCGGACGCGCGGACGCGATTATTCTGGCCCTTGAACTCGAACAAGCGGGGCACCCTGGCCCATAGGCGAAGTCGGCTTTGCCGGCAGACTTCGATAAACCCCGCCAGTCCTGCACAGCACTTTTAATTAAATGAAAATGGCAGGATTTGGTGCAACAACAATATTCAATGACATTTCTGCTGTTTCTGACTATTGTTTTTTCTGTTCAATAATGTTGAATTCCTGATTGAGAGTTTTTATATATGTTACTGGGATTTCGAGGAGTGTAATAGATCAATGTCCGATCAAGCGAAGCAAAGCGAATTGCTTTCGTTGACGACAAACATCGTCGCAGCTCATGTTTCCAATAATTCTGTAGCAGTCGCCGATCTGCCGCTGATTATTCGGGACGTTTATGAGACGCTGTCCAATGTTGGAACGGCGCGGGAGCGCGAGCCGGAGCGGCCGTCGCCTGCGGTGCCGATCAAGAAGTCGGTGACGCCCGAGTTCATTGTCTGCCTGGAAGACGGCAAGAAGCTGAAGATGCTGAAGCGCCATCTCAAGACGGCCTATGACATGTCGCCAGAAGACTACCGGGAGCGCTGGGGTTTGCCCGCCGACTATCCAATGGTGGCGCCAAATTACGCCAAGCAGCGCAGCAAGCTGGCAAAGCAGATCGGTCTAGGGACGCGCGCCCGCCGCAAGGGGTGAGTGTTGGTGCCGCTCCTGCGCTTGGGCAGCAGTGGAAATCAGCGTCGCAGCCATTAGGTGTGCGGCGCTTTTTCCGTTATAATCCCGCACTTGATCTTCCGGGATTTTGCCGAGTTGCAGCAGACGAATTTTACAGGGCTTGGGTTTGGCATGGGTGATCGCTTGGAGAAGCTGTGTATCGAAAAGGGTCTGAAGATGACCGACCAGCGCCGCGTGATCGCGCGCGTGCTGTCTGAATCGAGCGACCATCCAGATGTGGAGTTGGTCTATCAACGGGCCGTCGAGCACGATCCGCGCATCTCGATTGCAACCGTGTACCGGACGGTCAAGCTGTTCGAAGAAGCGAGCATTCTCGAACGGCACGACTTTGGCGACGGCCGTGCCCGCTACGAGGAACGGCCCGAGGAGCATCATGATCACCTCATAGATGTAAAAACCGGAGAAGTTGTGGAGTTCTCCAACGAGGAGATCGAACGCCTGCAGTCCGAGGTTGCCAAAGCGCTCGGCTACCGCCTCGTCGATCATCGTCTTGAACTCTTCGGAGTCCGCATCAAGGCGGGTGACGACGAGGGCGGGTCGACCAACGAATCCTGATGGGCCCGGCCGACGCCGCGGCCTCGTGAAGGGAGTACCCATGAGTCTCGCAGAAGCCAAATCTGACCGTCCGGTTGACGTGGTTGGCGGCAATCTGCGTATCCGTCTGGCCGAGGGCGCGGCAGAGATTCGCGCCGCCCAGGCCCTGCGCTACCGCGTATTCTACGAGTCCATGTCGGCCAAGCCGACCGACGAGATGGCCGCGCTGCGGCGCGACTTCGACTCTTTCGATGACTATTGCGATCACTTGCTGGTCTTCGATGAGGAGCGCGGCAGCGGCGCCGACGCCGTTGTGGGGACCTACCGCGTGATGCGGCGCGAGGGGGCGACCCGACGAGGTCAGTTCTATACCAGCGACGAGTATCTCATCGAAAACTTGACCGGCTATCCCGGCGAGATCCTGGAACTCGGCCGCTCCTGCGTCGATCCCACCTATCGCAGCGGCGCCACGATGCAGCTGCTGTGGCGTGGCATCGCGCAGTATGTGTTTTACCACGACATCTCGATCATGTTCGGCTGTGCCAGCCTGCCGGGAACCGACCCGGAAGAACTTCGCATGCCGTTGGCCTATCTCTATCACCACCACCTGGCGCCACCGGCGCTGCGCACACGGGCTGTGCCCGAACGCTTTGTTTCCATGGACTTGTTGCCGGCCGACCAGGTCAGCATCCCAAAGGGCCGGCAGGGTCTGCCGCCGCTGGTGAAAGGATACCTGCGCCTTGGTGGGTTCGTCGGCGATGGCGCTGTCGTGGATCCTGAGTTCGGCACCACCGACGTCTGCGTGGTGGTGAAGACCGACTGGGTGACGGACAAGTATCTGCGCCACTACAAGCGCGACGACCAAGGCGGAGAGCAGGACGGTGCCGCCACCGACGGACCCGGTGGAGGCGCATGACGGCATCTAGGATCGGTTCACCGACAACTGCCCTCTGCCGCCTTTCGGCCTATGCTGGCCTTACTCTTGCTCTTATGCCGGTTCAGCTTTTAGCCGTGACTTTTCACTGGCCGCTGCGCAAAACGCTACCCGTTTGGTACCACCGGCGGGCCTGCAGAATCCTCGGAGTCAAGGTTGAAAGACGTGGCCGTCCCTCGCGGCGCCATCCCACTCTCTTCGTGGCCAACCATGTTTCCTACTTCGATATCGAAGCGCTGGGTACGCTGGTAGAGGCCTCATTTGTCGCCAAAGCCGAGGTCGCCACCTGGCCATTCTTTTCTTGGCTGGCCAGATTGCAGGAAACCGTTTTCGTTGAGCGCCGGGGGCAGCGCACCGCAGCGCACCGCGATGAAATGGCCCGGCGGCTCGACGCCGGTGACAACCTGATCCTGTTTCCTGAGGGAACCTCAGGCGACGGCAACGGCATCCTGGCGTTCAAGTCAGCCCTATTCTCGGTGGCGGAGCGCCGGCCGCAGGGCGAGCCACTGACCGTGCAGCCGGTTTCGATCAGCTATACAAGACTCGACGGACTGCCTTTGGGCCGCTATCTAAGGCCGTTTTTCGCCTGGTACGGCGATATGGAGTTGGGTTCGCACCTCTGGCATGCCATCGGTCTCGGCCTTGTGACGGTGGTGGTGGAGTTCCACGAACCGGTATCGATCGAGCAGTTCGGCTCGCGCAAGGCGTTGAGCGACTATTGTTACGACGTGGTCTCGCGCGGCGTGGCGGCGGCTCTCTCCGGGCATGCGCAGACGTCGCCGCAAATGCCGGCGGCCGCTTCGGCAGCCTAGCCAGGTTACGGTTGGAGTAGAAATGGTAGCGGAACAAACCGGTGTAGAGACAGTCGGACAGATGGGCGCCAAGGCCAAGAAGCGGCTGTTCATAAAGACCTACGGCTGCCAAATGAATGTCTATGACTCGACGCGCATGGCCGATGTGCTGGCGCCGCTTGGCTATCAGGCGGTTGATAGTCCGCGTGGCGCCGACATGGTGATCCTCAACACCTGCCATATCCGCGAGAAGGCGGCGGAGAAGGTTTTCTCGGAGCTCGGCCGATTGCGCGCCTTCCAGCAGGAACGCGCGCAAGAAGGCGGCGAGATGCTGCTGGCGGTAGCCGGCTGTGTCGCCCAAGCCGAGGGCGATGAAATCCTGCGCCGCGCGCCCCAGGTCGATCTTGTCTTTGGACCGCAGACATACCATCGTCTGCCGGAGATGGTCGCCCGGGTGGCCCGCGCCGGCGGTAGGCGCGGTGTCATGGACATCGACTTTCCGGTGGAATCAAAGTTCGACCATTTGCCGGAGGAGACCGCGGCGCCTGGAGCGTCTGCCTTCATTTCGGTACAGGAAGGCTGCGACAAGTTCTGCAGTTTCTGCGTCGTACCCTATACCCGCGGCGCCGAGTATTCGCGCCCTGCAGCGGCAATTATCGCGGAGGCGCGGCGCCTGGCGGCGGCGGGCGTGCAGGAAATCACCCTGCTCGGCCAGAACGTCAACGCTTACCACGGCGAAGCGCCGAACGGCGGAACTGCGAAAGTTGGCACCTGGGGGCTCGGTCGGCTGATCCGCGCCCTGGCGGAGATCGACGGACTCTCACGGCTGCGATATACAACGTCGCATCCGCGCGACATGGACGAAGAGCTGATCGCCGCCCACGGCGACGTGGAAAAGCTGATGCCGTACCTGCACCTTCCGGTGCAATCGGGTTCCGACCGTATCCTAGCCGCCATGAACCGACGCCACACGGCGGCGGACTATTTGAAGATCATTGAGCGCCTGCGCAAGGCGCGCGCCGATCTGGCGCTGTCCTCCGACTTCATCGTCGGCTTTCCCGGCGAGAGCGACGCCGACTTCGCCGATACCTTGAAGCTCGTCAATGAAGTGGGCTATGCCCAGGCCTATTCCTTCAAGTACAGCCCGCGGCCCGGCACCCCGGCGGCAGTCGAGACAACCCAGGTGCCCGAGGCGGTGAAGGCCGAACGGCTTGCCGGCCTCCAGCAGCTGCTCGGCGAACAGGCCGTGTCTTTCAATGCCGCCTGTGTCGGCCGCGATCTGCCGGTGCTGCTGGAGCGCCCGGGACGCCGGCTTGGCCAGCTTGTTGGCCGCAGTCCTTATATGCAAGCCGTCCACGTGACTGTGCCCGAAGTGGCGATAGCACGTCTCACCGGCGTGCTCATCGAGGTGCAGATCGAAGCGGCCCATCCCAACAGCCTGGCCGGTTGTCTCAAGACCGATGTGGCGACCGCTGAAGGTCCGGCCTCAGGCCCCCAGAATACAAGGATCCCAGCTTGAGCTCCGACAGTCTTCCCGGCGTGACTTCGGACGAGGTCGGCGAACCGACCTTCATCCAGTTCGACGACAATACCCTGCTGCCGATGCTCTATGGTGAGCACGACCAGAATTTGCTGCGCATCGAACAACAACTTGGCGTCAGACTGGCCTCGCGGGGCAATCGCTTGGCGATCACCGGGCCGGCCGACTCTGTGGAAGCGGCCAACGCCGCTCTGACCGCGCTATACCGGCGTCTCAAGAAGGGGATGGATGTCGGCGACGGCGAGGTCGACGCCGTGGTGCGCATGGCAGTGCAGGCGCCGGCTGAAGAGAGCGGCCATGACGCGGTGCGCGCCGTGCACAGCGACGAGCTCGCGATTGCCACACGCAAACGCCGCCTGACACCGCGTTCACCGGGGCAGAAAGCCTACGTTCAGGCGCTGCGCGACCAGGAACTGGTATTCGGCATTGGCCCGGCCGGCACCGGCAAGACCTACCTGGCCGCGGCCATGGCCGTGTCGATGCTGATCGAGGGTGCGGTGGAGCGCATCATCCTGTCGCGCCCGGCGGTGGAGGCCGGTGAGCGCCTCGGATTCCTGCCGGGCGACCTACATGAAAAGGTCGATCCCTACCTGCGTCCGCTCTATGATGCGCTTTATGACATGCTGCCGGCGACCCAGGTGGCGAGCCGCCTCGCCAACGGCGAGATTGAGGTGGCGCCCCTCGCTTTCATGCGTGGACGCACCCTGTCCAATGCCTTCATCATCCTCGATGAGGCGCAAAATACTACGCCGGTGCAAATGAAGATGGCGCTGACCCGGCTTGGCGAGAACAGCCGCATGGTTGTGACCGGGGACCTGTCGCAGATCGACCTGCCCAAGGGTGCGCCCTCAGGGCTTGGTGAAGCCGTCAGTATCCTGGCCAAGATGGAAGGCGTTGCCTTCGTGCAGTTCACTGCTGCGGACGTGGTGCGCCATACACTGGTAACACGGATTGTGCGTGCTTACGCGGCCCATGACGCCGGAAATACCGGAGAAGGAGACCTCTTCGGCACCGAGCGCTGATACCGGTGCCGCCGCCCTGTGGATGCACGGCACTCTCCAGCAACGCCAGCGGCCGTAACGACCATGAAAGACGCGCCCCGAAGTACCAGTTTGGAAACTGCCGTATCGGTTCACGACGCGGCCTGGCGAGATGCCGTCGGCAACCTTGAGGAACTGTCTCGAGCAGCGGTTCGTATGACATTGAAGCTTGCCGTTGAAAAGCAGTCTGCGACAGCCATGAAAACTCATGATGACGGGCCCGTGGAAGTCTCAATTGTCTTCACCAATGACGCCGAGCAGCGCATTTTGAACCGCGACTATCGTCTCAAGGATCACGCGACCAACGTGCTGTCTTTTCGTAACATGGAAGACGCGACCGCTGTGCCGGCCGGCGGTTTGCCGCGCCTGCTCGGCGATATTGTCGTGGCCCGCGAAACCGTCTCCCGCGAGGCGCGCGAACAGGGCAAGGCCTTGGCCGACCACACGACGCACCTCTTGGTGCACGGCCTGCTGCATCTCCTGGGCTACGATCATCAGGAGCCCGGGGAAGCTGAAGCGATGGAGTCCCTGGAGACTGAAATTTTGGCGCGCCTGGGCATCGACGACCCCTACCTCTCTGCCTCGGATCCTGAGGGGAACGGGACGGCGCCGGCGGTGGATTGTGGAGGCGCACGTGGCTGATTCTTCCGGCAGCAGCCGACTTTCGCGCAGCAGCAACGGACAGGCCGGAACCGGGTTGTGGCAGCGTTTACGCGGACTGCTGAAGGGCCGTCATGGCGAAGCGCAGTTGCGCGAAACCCTTGAAGAGATCATCGACGAAATCAAGGAGGTAGAAGGCGAGGACGACAGCGGCGCGCCGATATCCAGTGACGAACGCGTGATGCTGTCGAACATCCTCAAGCTGCGCCATCTCACGGCTTACGACGCCATGGTGCCGCGCGCCGACATCGTCGCCGTCGACCTCGATACGCCGATCGAGGAACTGATCGATGTCATGAGCAACGCCGGACATTCGCGTTTGCCGGTCTATCGGGACACTTTGGACGAAGTCGTGGGTATCGTTCACATCAAGGATGTCCTGCACCATATGAAAGACCGTGAAGGTTCCCGTACCTTCGACCTGGTCGACCTGGTGCGGCGAATTCTGGTTGTGGCCCCCTCGATGCGGGTGCTCGACCTGCTGTTGGAAATGCGCCTCTCGCGGGTCCATATGGCGCTAGTGGTCGACGAGTTCGGCGGGATCGATGGTCTGATTACCATCGAGGACCTAGTCGAGGAAATTGTCGGCGAGATTGAGGACGAGCATGACGTGGCCGTCGGCCCAAAGTTGATCGAGCGGCCGGACGGCAGCCTCATCGCCGATGCACGCACCACCATCGAAGAATTCGAAGAGCGCGTTGGGCCCGTGCTTTCAGATGAGGAGCATGATGAGGACATTGATACCCTGGGCGGCCTGCTGTTCACCCTGGCCGGCCGGGTGCCCGATCGTGGTGAATTGGTCGAGCATTCGCACAGCGGCATCACTTTTGAAGTGCTGGAGGCCGATCCACGCCGGGTCAAACGCCTGCGTGTGCGCAACATCGCCGCCCGGCCAGCAAGCGCCGAGGACGGTCATAATGCGTGATAAGAGGCGCGTTACGGGCGGTCCCCGATGAGCGCTGGAGAATCGTTCGAAGCGGTGCCAGTACAAAGGCTGCAGCGTCTGGCCACCGCGCTTGCCCGAATGACCGGGTGGCGTCGCTTGCTGGCTGCTGGACTGTGTGGCGCCTTGGCCGCTGCGGCGTTGCCGCCGTTTTACCTTTTCCCCTTGCTGCTGCCGGCGTTCACGGTGGTTTTCTGGCTGCTGAATGGGGCTACCAGTGGCCGGCAGGCGGCGCTGGTCGGCTGGGCATTCGGCAGCGGGCACTTTGCCCTGGGGCTTTACTGGGTCGGCGTCGCTTTTCTGGTCGATGCCGCGCGCTTTGGCTGGGTCATGCCTTTCGCGGTTGCCGGTCTTGCCGCCGGACTGGCGCTGTTTCCGGCATTCTCCTTCTGGCTCACCTTCTCGGCGTCACGCCGTTTCGCCTTAGCCGGTGTGGCCCGGGTGCTGGCCTTCGCCGTGGCCTGGATGCTGGGGGAGGGCCTGCGCGCCTGGATTCTGACCGGCTTTCCCTGGAATCTCATGGGCACGGTCTGGGCCTTTTCGGCGGAGACGTTGCAACTCTCGGCTTTTGGCGGGGTTTGGCTGTTGAGCCTGATGACCGTGGTGGCGGCCACTGCGCCGGCGGCGCTGACGACACCGGCCCGCAACCGCTTTGCGGCCCATGTGGCGGTGACGGCCTTGCTGCTGCTGCCGCTGTTCTCGTGGGTTTGGGGCGCCTGGCGCCTGGCCGACGCTCCGGCGCCCGGCAGTGCGGTTGTCGAAGACGCGCGCCTGCGCCTGGTGCAGGCGGCCATTCCGCAGGCCATGAAGTGGCGCGCCGACCGGAAGGCGGCAAACCTGCGCCTGCAGGCCGAGTTGTCTCTTTCCCCCGGCTACGAGGATCGCAATGTGATCATTTGGCCGGAGACTGCGGTACCTTACTTGCTGGCGGCAGATCCGGGGTTGCGTGAGGAACTGGCCGGCATCGTGCCGCCGGGCGGTTATCTCATCGCTGGTGCGCCGCGCGTTGATCCCGCCGATCCCGGTGGTGAGATCTGGAACTCGCTGCACGCCCTCGACGAGCGTGGCGAAATCGTTGCCACCTACGACAAGGTGCATCTGGTCCCTTTCGGGGAGTATACGCCGCTGCGGTCGCTGCTCGGTCTGGCCAAGCTGACCGCCGGCGCACGCGATTTTTCCGCCGGAGACGGCTTGAAGAACCTTAACTTGCCGGGCTTGCCGCCATTTTCGCCGCTGATCTGTTACGAGATCATCTTCCCTGGTGCGGTGAAGCCCGATGCCGCCGACGCGCCGCCGCCGAGGTGGCTGCTCAATTTGACCAATGACGCCTGGTTCGGCGACTCCAGCGGGCCGTATCAGCATTTCGCCTCGGCGCGACTACGCGCAGTGGAGGAAGGTTTGCCGCTCGTTCGCGCTGCGAATAACGGAATTTCTGCAGTGATTGATTCTTATGGTCGAGTTATGGGTCAAATTGATCTCAATGATCGCGGAATTATTGATGTAGAACTACCCGAAGCTGCTGTTAACCAAACGCTCTATTCTTATGCGGGCAATCTTCTTTATTCGCTTGAACTCCTTATTACTGTTTGTGTTATATTTGTGGTGCGACGTTTCATTTAGGAACGCAAGATCGCCAGGGGTTGACGGATCAATAAGGATTGGCATACACAGGTATGTCTTTAGTCCTAGAGTTCTGAAGTTTCCTTCATACGGGGTAAGATGCGGATGGCGCGACGCGGCGTGTCGCCGGTTGACCGCCAAGCAGGCGGGCCCAACCCGGTCGATGTTCATGTCGGCAGTAGAGTGCGCCTCCGGCGGACTTTGCTCGGCATGAGTCAGGAAAAGCTTGGCGAGGCCATCGGTCTCACCTTCCAGCAGGTTCAGAAATACGAACGTGGCGCCAACCGCGTTGGTGCCAGTCGCCTGTTCGATCTATCGCGCGTGCTCGACGTGCCGGTCGGTTTTTTCTTCGATGAGATGCCAGACGATGTGGCCGCCAATTCGCCGGCGCAGCATCCGGGCCGGGATCGACCGCTGCCCGAGCAAGAACTGGATCCGATGGTCAAGCGAGAGACGCTGGAACTGGTGCGGGCCTACTACAAAATAGATGAGCCCGGAATAAGGAAGCGTCTGTTCGAAATGACAAAGGCGCTGGCAGTTGCCAGCAGCGGCGGTACGCTCAAGTCCAAGGACTAGGGCACTCAATCGACAAAAGCTGCTCGCTTCTCTCCGCCTGAGCCCTGCAAGCTTCTTGCAATTGCGCTTAAGCGTCGCTATTCCCACCGGGCCTCTATCTATATTCTTCAGCCCGAACGACGGGAGCACCGCAGTGCGTAACGGCAACTACCTCTTTACCAGCGAGTCTGTTTCCGAGGGACATCCTGACAAAGTCTGTGATCGGATCTCGGACGCGATCGTCGATACCTTTCTAACGCACGACCCTTACTCTCGGGTCGCCGTGGAAACACTTTCCACCACAAACCGTGTGGTTTTGGCTGGTGAAGTGCGGGGCCCCGAGGCGGTCACTCCCGACCTCATGGAACAGGTGGCGCGCGCCGCGGTAAAGGAAATCGGTTACGCACAGGACGGTTTTCATTGGGAGAAGCTGGCGGTCGAAAACTTCGTCCATGCCCAGTCTGTCGACATCGCCAAGGGCGTCGATGCCGCGGGTAATAAGGACGAGGGGGCCGGCGACCAGGGCATCATGTTCGGCTTCGCCTGCCGCGAGACCGAGCACTTGATGCCGGCACCGATTCACTTTTCTCATTCCATCCTGAAGTCCCTGGCCGAGGCGCGCCATTCCGGCGCCGAGCCCGGCCTCGGACCTGATTCCAAGAGTCAGGTTACTCTGCAGTACACCGACGGTAGGCCGGTTCGGGCGACTTCGGTGGTGGTTTCGACCCAGCACGCCGGCGACCTGGACCAGGACGAGGTACGCGAGATTGTGCGCCCTCACGTGGTCAATGTGCTGCCCGAAGGATGGATGTGCCCGGAGGAGGAGTTTTACGTGAACCCGACGGGCCGCTTTGTCATCGGCGGCCCGGACGGCGATGCCGGGCTGACCGGCCGCAAGATCATTGTCGATACCTATGGCGGCGCGGCGCCCCATGGCGGCGGTGCCTTTTCCGGCAAGGATCCGACCAAGGTCGACCGCTCGGCGGCCTATGCGGCACGCTACCTCGCCAAGAATGTGGTGGCAGCTGACCTGGCGGATTACTGCGTCATTCAGCTGTCTTACGCCATCGGCGTTTCTAAGCCTCTATCGGTCTATGTAGATACCCAGGGGACCAGTCAGGTCGACGAGGCCAGGCTGGCAACGATCCTCGCGGAGCTGATGGATCTCTCGCCGCGGGGCATCCGAGAACACCTGCAGCTGTCACGGCCAATTTACGCCCGTACGTCGGCTTACGGCCACTTTGGGCGCGCTCCGGACCCTGACGGCGGATTCTCCTGGGAACGTACGGATCTGGTCGACGGTCTGCGCGCCGCCTTCGGGGCCTAATTCCCGCCGCCGCGACCTGGAAGCTTGGTGTTCATGGCTGCGCAGCGCAATTTCTATGGCCGCCGCCAAGGCCGGCCCCTGCGTGCCGGGCGCCGGGCGCTGCTCAAAGAGACGTTGCCGCGGCTGGAGATTGAGCTGCCGGAAGACGGCCGCCGGCTGACTTTGGCCGACCTTTTCGACCCGCTGCCGGAGCGACTGTTCCTGGAGATCGGGTTCGGCGGTGGTGAGCACCTGGCCTGGCAGGCCCTGCGGGATCCCGCGGCGGGATTCATCGGCGCCGAATATTTCATCGCCGGTGTCGCCAGCCTGCTCGGCCGGCTGCAGGAAGGCGAGGTTCACGCTCCGCTGCGGCTTTATCTCGGCGATGCCCGCGACCTGCTGGAGGTGCTTCCCGATGCGGCCTTCGACAGAATCTTCATTCTCTTTCCCGACCCCTGGCCGAAGCGGCGCCATCACAAGCGACGCCTGATCCAGCGGGCGACGCTCGATTTGTTGGCCCGGGTACTGAAGGACGGCGGTGAGCTGCGCTTCGCCACCGACGATCCGGGATACCTCTCGTGGGCGCTGCAGCGGCTGAGCGGCCATCCGGCACTGGCTTGGCAGATTGACGGCCCGGAAGACTGGCGCTGCCGGCCCGACGACTGGCCGCCGACCCGCTACGAGGAAAAGGCGCTGCGCGATGGCCGCCGCGCCGCCTACCTGCGCTTCCTCCGGACCCCAAGATTAACTTAATTACCGGTAAAATTGGCGTGCTGAAAGACGATCTCCAGGTCCACTGGAAGCCGCCGGCGGAACGCCTTGGAGATTGGGAAAATTGCCTTGCAGACTGCGGGGTGCGCGCGTAAAGTCCGCTTCAGTCAAGGTGACGCTGCCGGAATAACAGGCAGTGTCGGGCTACCGAGCGGTGGGCCTCTGGCCCGCCTTTTTTATTATCGTGATCATGCTGCGGAGGATGGGGGTGTCCCAAGCCTTGGAAAGGGCTCCTTCAGGGCTGGCCAAAGCCAGCGCCAAAAAGACCAGCGAAGGCAAGGCTGCGGAAGTCGAGCGCTTGATTGCGCCGGCGATCGAGGCGATGGGCTACGACATTGTCCGCGTCATGCTTTCGGGCGGCGACCGGCTGCAGCTGCAAATCATGGCGGAACGGCAAACCGACGGCGGCATGAACGTCGACGACTGCGCCGAGGTCAGCCGAGCGGCGGCGGCGATCCTGGATGTTGAGGATCCGATAGTCAGCGCTTACACCCTGGAGGTCAGCTCGCCTGGCCTCGACCGGCCGCTGACGCGGCTCGCCGATTTCGACCGCTTTGCCGGCTTCGAAGCCAAGGTCGAGCTGGTGCAGGCGGTGGAGGGGCAGCGACGCTTCCGCGGCCGTCTGCTGGGGGTCCGTGGTGAAGATGTTCTGCTGGCCGGCGAAGAGGGTGAGGTCGCCTTGTCTTTTGCCGATATGCAGCGGGCCAAACTGATCATTACCGACGACCTGATTGCCGCCAGCCGCCCGGCTGCCACAGATCAGGACGGCCCGGCACAAGACGGCCGGGACTAACGACGAGAAGACTTGGGAACGAGACGAACTATGGATACCAGCGCTCTTGCACGAACAGAACTTCTTCAGGTCGCCGATGCGGTGGCGCGCGAGAAGTCTATCGAGCGTGACGAAGTTCTAGAGGCCATGGAGCAGGCCATTTCCAAGGCCGGCCGCGCCAAGTACGGCCACGAGCACGACATCCGCGCGGAGATCGACCGCAAGTCGGGCGAGGTGCATCTGCGCCGCTACCGCGAGGTGGCCGACGAAGTCGAGAACGAGTTCACGCAGATCCTGACCAAGGACGCGCAGGCGCGCAAGGATGGCGTCGGCCCGGGCGATTTCATTATCGAAGACCTGCCGCCGATCGATCTCGGCCGTATCGCCGCGCAGACCGCCAAGCAGGTTATTGTCCAGAAGGTCCGCGAAGCCGAGCGTAAGCGTCAGTTCGAGGAATACAAAGACCGTACCGGCGAAGTCGTGAACGGCATCGTCAAGCGAAATGAGTTCGGTAACGTGACCGTCGATCTGGGTCGTGCCGAGGCGCTGATGCGCCGCGACGAGAGCCTGCCGCGGGAGTCTTTCCGCACGGGTGACCGCGTCCGTGCCTATATCTACGATGTGCGCGAGGAGCCGCGCGGTCCGCAGATCTTCCTGTCGCGCAGCCATCCGCAGTTTATGGCCAAGCTCTTTGCCCAGGAAGTACCGGAAATTTATGACTCGATTATCGAGCTGAAGGCCGTCGCCCGCGATCCTGGCAGCCGTGCCAAGATCGCTGTGATCTCCTACGACAACTCCATCGACCCGGTGGGCGCCTGCGTCGGCATGCGTGGCAGCCGTGTGCAGGCTGTCGTCAGTGAACTGCAGGGCGAAAAGATCGATATCATTCCCTGGTCGGAGGACACGGCGACCTTTGTTGTCAACGCCCTGGCGCCGGCCGAGGTGTCTAAAGTGGTTCTCGACGAGGACGCCCACCGCATCGAGGTGGTTGTGCCTGACGATCAGCTATCGCTGGCCATCGGCCGTCGCGGACAGAACGTTCGCCTGGCTTCGATTCTGACCGGCTGGGATATCGACATCATGACCGAGGAGACGGAGTCCCGTCGCCGGCAGGATGAGTTCCGCGCCCGCTCGCAGATGTTCATCGATGCCCTTGATGTCGATGACGTCATCGCCCACCTTCTCGTTACCGAGGGCTTCACCGCGCTTGAGCAGGTGGCCTTTGTGCCGGTCGAGGAATTGGCGCAGATCGAAGGCTTTGACGAGGAAGTCGCCGAGGAGCTGCGCGCCCGAGCCCGCACCCACTTGGAAGAGATGGACCGCTTCAACGAGCAGCGCCGGCGCGAGCTGGGCGTTTCCGACGAGTTGGGCGAATTGGATGGGGTGACCCCCAGCATGCTGGTCACTTTGGGCGAGCAGGGAGTAAAGAGCCTTGACGATCTGGCGGATCTTGCCGCCGATGAGCTGCGCTTTGCCTGCAGCAACCTGCGCGGCGAACACAGCTTGGAAGACATGGCTTCCCTGACCGACGCCGAAGTTGACGGAATCCTGCAGGGAAGCCCGATGAGCCAGGACGACGCGAATGCCATCATCATGGCGGCGCGGGCGCACTGGTTTGATGACGAGCCGGAAGCCGAAGCGGCCGAGGGCGATGGCGGCGGAGAAACCGAAGCCGCGGCAGAGACGGAGCAAAGCTGACGAGAATGGCGGCAAGCGCAGGGCAACACCGGCAGGACCGCAAGGGTCCGGCCAAGCAGCGGGCATCCCGGCATCGGCGTGGCGCCGGACGCGGTACTACCGTGCCCGAGCGGCGCTGTCTGGCCAGTGGCCAAGTGATGCCGAAGAGTCAGCTGCTGCGGTTTGTCGTGGACCCTGACGGCGTTGTGGTGCCCGATCTGAACGAGCGTCTGCCGGGGCGGGGTTTGTGGTTGCAGCCGCGCCGCGATATGATGGACAAAGCCTGCGCGCGCAACCTTTTCGCCAAGGCGGCGAAGAGGCAGGTTCGCGTGCCTGAGGATATTTCACAGCAGGTCGAGCAACTTGCGCTACGTCGTTGTTTGGATCTGCTGGGGCTTGCCCGCCGCGCCGGCGCGGTGGCCGTGGGCTTCGAGAAAGTAAAGTCCGCCCTGCGCGCCGGAGAAGTAGGGGTGCTTCTGCAGGCGGCCGATGCCGCTGAAGACGGCCGCCACAAGATCCAGGCTCTGGCCCGCGCAGTAGGGCCGCGTGTGCCTCAGGAACAGCTTTGTGGGGCGGGCGATCTTGGTGCGGCAGTGGGCCGTGAGGCCGCGGTGCATGTTGCCATTGCGCCGGGCCGCTTTGCCGAGAGTTTGAAGAGAGAAGTGCTGCGCCTGGCCGGTCTGCGAGGTGCGGCGGATCATGGAAACGGGGTTGGGCGCCCAACCGAAGGTGAGCGCTAGAAGACATGACGACGAGCAAGGAAACAGAAGCCAAGCGGCCGTTGAAGCTGAACCAACCGGGGAAGCTGCAACTGAAGAAGACGGTCGAAACCGGCCAGGTGCGCCAAAGCTTCAGCCATGGCCGCTCCAAAGCGGTCACGGTCGAGGTGAAACGTAGCCGCACCTTTGAGCGCGGCACGTCGGGACGCATGAAGGAGGTGACCGAGGCGGCGGCGGAGGCTGAAAAAGCCCTGGCCGAAGCACCGGCAGCGGCGCCCGCGGTTGAAGAGGTCGAGGACAAGACTCCCAAGCGCAACCTCTCCGCCGAGGAGCGCGCCAGTCGTGCCCGGGCACTGGAGTCTGCCCGTGAGGAAGAGGTTGTCCGCAAGGAGCGCGAGGCCGAAGAGGCCGTGCTTCGCGCCGAGCAGGCCAAGCGCGATGCTGAAGAGCAATTCCGACGTGAGGCAGAACAGGAAGCCGCCCGTAAACTGGAGGCCGAGGCTGCTGCACTAAAGGCGGTGAGCGGAGCGGATTCGCCGGCTGCCGAACAAGCTGCGACCCCCGCTGCCGCGGCCGAAGCGCCACAGGAGCGTACGCGCCCGTCTGCAAAGCCGTCCGCCGCAAAGGCCGCCAAGGAAGAAGCGGAAGAGGCGCCAGCTCGCGCCAAGGCGCGCAAGAGCCCTCCTGCGGTCGCGAAGGCACCCCCGCGCACCCGAGGGGAGCCGCGCCGGCGTGCCGGCAAACTGACCATTAATCAAGCGCTGGATGGACAAGAAGGGCGCCAGCGTTCGCTCGCCGCCATGAAGCGTCAGCGCGAAAAACAGATGCGCGCCGCCAGTGGTCAGCAGCCGCACCAGCCGCCGCAGAAGGTTGTACGCGAAGTCGTGGTGCCAGAACTCTTGACGGTTCAGGATCTGGCAAACCGTATGGCGACGCGTGGTGCCGAAGTGGTGAAGACGCTGATGAAACTTGGTGTCATGGCCACCATCAATCAGTCAATCGACGCCGACACAGCGGAGCTGGTGATCGAAGAATTCGGCCACAAGATCAAGCGCGTCTCCGCCGCCGACGTGGAGATTGGCATGCGTGGCGCCGAAGACAACCCAGAAGAGCTCAGATCGCGGCCGCCGGTCGTGACCATCATGGGCCACGTCGACCACGGCAAGACATCGCTGCTCGATGCCCTGCGCGAGACGGATGTGGTCGCCGGCGAGGCCGGTGGCATCACCCAGCACATCGGCGCCTACCAGGTGCGCCTCGCCTCGGGCGATCGCATTACCTTCATCGATACGCCGGGCCACGCCGCCTTCACCGAGATGCGCTCGCGCGGCGCAACGGTCACCGACATCGTGGTGCTGGTAGTGGCCGCCGACGACGGCATCAAAGAGCAGACAGTCGAAGCGATCAACCACGCCAAGGCCGCGCAGGTTCCGATCATTGTCGCCATCAACAAGATCGACAAGCCGGGGGCCGACTCGGCCCGGGTGAAACAGGAACTGCTGCAGCATGAACTGATTACCGAGGATCTCGGCGGCGAGATTTTGGCCATTGAGGTCTCGGCGACCCAGAAGACTAATCTCGACAAACTCGAAGAAGCCATTCTGCTGCAGTCGGAAGTGCTGGAGTTGAAGGCTAACCCGAGCCGTCCTGCCGAAGGCGTTATCGTCGAGGCAAAGCTCGAGCAGGGTCGCGGCTCCGTGGCAACCGTGCTGGTACAGCGCGGCACCTTGAAGGTCGGCGACATCTTCGTCGCCGGCAGCGAATGGGGCCGGGTCCGTGCCTTGGTCAACGAGCGCGACGAGCAGGTCGACGATGCAGGGCCGGCTACGCCGGTTGCGGTTCTCGGCCTCAACGGCACGCCCTTTGCGGGCGATGATTTCACGGTCATGGAGAGCGAGAGCCGCGCCCGCGAGATCGCCGATTATCGCCAGCGTAGCAGGCGTGAGGCGGAGATCGCTGCGACCGGTCGCGGCACGCTGGAACAGATGATGAGCCGCATTCAGGAGGGCGAAGCCTCCGAACTGCCGGTGGTGGTCAAGTCCGACGTGCACGGGTCCATGGAAGCCATCGTCAATTCGTTCGAGAAGTTGGGCACCGACGAAGTAAAGGTCCGGGTTCTGCACAGCGGCGTCGGCGGCATTAATGAGTCCGATGTCACGCTGGCCAACGCCACGGGTGCGATGATCATCGCCTTCAACGTGCGTGCGAATCCGCAAGCGCGTCAGATGGCGCGCCGCGACAGCGTCGACATCCGCTACTATTCGATCATCTACAATGTGGTCGATGACGTGAAGGCGGCCATGAGCGGCCTCCTGGCGCCGAAGCAGCAGGAGAACTTCCTCGGTTACGCCGAGATCCGCCAGGTGTTCTCGAATTCCAAGGTCGGCAAGGTAGCTGGCTGCATGATCACCGAGGGGCTGGTGAAGCGTGGCGCCAAGGTGCGCCTGCTGCGCGACAATGTGGTTATCCATGACGGAACCCTTAAGACGCTCCGGCGCTTCAAGGACGAAGTCAAGGAAGTCAAAGACGGCTACGAGTGCGGCATGGCCTTCGAGAATTATAGCGATATTCAGGTCGGCGACCAGATCGAGTGCTACGAGATCGAAGAGATCGCCCGGGAGCTTTAGGGCTCGGACAGCCGCCCGCCGTCTACCGCCATAAGGACCCAAGGGCCGGAATTCATGTGATGGCTCAATCGCGAAGCGCCAAAGGGCGCGCCAAGGCATCCGGTCACAAATCGGGCCAGCAACGCAGTCAGCGCCAGCTGCGAGTCGGTGAAGAGTTGCGCCATGCCCTGTCGCGGGTCTTGGCGCGCGGCGAACTGCGGGATCCGCACCTGACGGATGTCAGCTTGACGGTGACCGAGGTCCGGATCAGCCCTGACCTGAAAAGCGCCACCGCTTTCGTGGTGCCGCTCGGTGGCGGTGAGCTTGATCCGATCATTGCCGCTTTAAACCATGCCAGTGGCTTTTTGCGCGGCCAGCTCAGCCACGAGGTGCAGCTGCGCCATACGCCAAAGCTGTCGTTCCAGGCGGATCACTCCTTCGACGAGGCGGCCCACATCAACAAGCTGCTGCATAATCCGCGGGTGGCTCGCGATGTGGAAGCGACCGAAGCCGATGAAATCGGCGGCAGCGAAAGCGAACCCGATGGCCGATGAGGCGCGCGGCGCGGCCACCCCCAACGCAGCCCCAAAGACCGGCAAGTCCCAACAGAACGTGGCTCCAGTCAACGGCTGGCTGGTCATCGATAAACCTCTCGGCCTTACGTCCACTCAAGTCGTCGGGCGCGTGCGCCGTCTCTTGAGGCCCCGCAAGGTCGGTCACGGCGGCACCCTCGACCCGCTCGCGAGCGGGCTGCTTCCGATCGCCCTCGGCGAGGCAACGAAGACCGTTTCTTACGTGATGGACGGGCGCAAGAGCTATCGCTTTACCCTGCGATGGGGAAAGTCGACGGAGACCGACGATGCCGAGGGAAAGGTCATCGAGGAGCACCCGCACCGCCCGGAGGAGGCCGAGATCCGTGCCGTGCTGACGGGCTTCACCGGTGAAATCGAGCAGATTCCGCCGCTTTACTCAGCCATCAAGGTGGGCGGCAAGCGGGCTTATGATCTGGCCCGGGCCCAGACGGACTTCGAACTGAAGCCGCGCCGGGTGACGGTCCATGCCATCTCCTTGAAGGCCATGCCAGATCGCGACCATGCGGTGTTTGAGGTGCACTGCGGAAAAGGGACCTATATGCGCTCCTTGGCGCGCGATCTCGGGCGGGCGACCGGCACTGTCGCTTACATCGTAGATCTGCGGCGATTAACCGTGGGCCCGTTTAGCGAGGCCGACGCGATTTCGCTGGATTCACTGGAATCTATGGGGCATAGTCCCGCCGCCTTGGAGCAGGTGCTCCCGGTTGAGACTGTGCTGGACGACATCCCGGCGCTGGCTCTTTCCGAGACCGAGGCGAACCGCCTGCGTTGCGGGCAGGCCGTGTCCATGGTGGCGCGAGCCAACCGCGATCGCATCAGCGAGCTCAGCAACGGATCCATCGTCTTTACGACAGTCGGCGGAAAGCCGGTGGCGCTGGCCCGTTATGAAGCAGGCGACATTCATCCGGTCCGGATCCTTAACCTTTAGTTTGATGGAGAAAAGCGATGTCGATTACTGCCGAGCGCAAGACAGCGCTGGTCGAAGAGTATGGTACTCACGAGGGTGACACCGGCTCGCCGGAGGTCCAGGTCGCAATTCTGACCGAGCGGATCACCAACCTCACAGAACATCTCAAGTCCCACAATAAGGACTTTCACTCGCGCCGCGGTCTGCTGGTCATGGTTGGCCAACGCCGGCGCTTGCTGGACTACGTCAAGGGCAAGGAAAAGGCGCGTTACGACACCCTGATCCAGCGCTTGGGCCTGCGCCGCTAGCGGCGCGACCGACAATGGCCAAACTGGGGTGCCGAAGTTCCCGCAGCGGGATGGGACGGCGCTGCCCAGGCGGACGAATGGACGGAATGAACATAAGTGACATCGTGACACTGCCGGCACGATGGTCTTTGGAGGGCCGGGCCGACGTAAGGGGCGCCGGGGGAACTTTCCCCGGGGCGGGCGCCCCTTGCGCGGGTCCGGCGCTTTGCTATCCGGCACAGACTGTCGAACACCGGTTCGGCAAGCGTCAGGTTGGAAGGACCTAATTGCATGTTTGATATCTATAAGCAGGAAATGGAGTGGGGCGGCCGCAAGCTGACCCTGGAAACCGGCCGCATCGCGCGCCAGGCCAATGGCGCCGTACTGGCGACCTATGGAGACACCGTCGTGCTCTGCACCGCGGTCGGCGAGGCCGCGCCGCGCCCGGGGATGGACTTCTTTCCGCTCACCGTGAACTACCAGGAAAAGACCTTTGCGGCCGGCAAGATTCCCGGCGGCTTCTTCAAGCGCGAGGGTCGTCCCTCGGAGAAGGAGACCCTGACTTCCCGGCTCATCGACCGGCCGATCCGCCCGCTCTTCGCCAAGGGTTACAAGAACGAGACCCAGGTGATCTGCACGGTGCTGAGCCACGATCTGGAGAACGACCCCGATATTGTCGCCATGGTCGGCGCCTCGGCCGCGTTGACCATTTCGGGGCTGCCGTTCCTGGGACCCATCGGCGGCGCGCGCGTCGGCTACAAGGACGGCGGTTACGTACTCAACCCGCTGATGGACGACATGGAGGCTTCGTCTTTGGACCTGATCCTCGCCGGCACCCGTGAAGGCGTGCTGATGGTCGAGTCGGAGGCGCATGAGCTTTCCGAGGAGATCATGCTGGGGGCCGTCAGCTTCGGTCACGAACAGATGCAGCCGGTGATCGACTGCATCATCGCCCTGGCTGAGCGCTGCGCCAAGGAACCGCGCAATGTTCCCGCGCCGGCGCCGGAGATCGAAGAGGTCAAGAACAAGCTGCTTGCCGGCGGCATTCTGGAGAACTTCACCGAGGCTTATACCGAGGTCGACAAGCTTGCCCGGCAGGCCAAGGTGGCCGCGGTGCGCGAAGCTTCCGTCGCAACCCTCGGCGATGACGAAAAGGAGATCGCTTCCGGGCTCTTCAAGTCGCTGGAAGCCGACGTCGTGCGCGGCAACATCCTGAAGACAGGCAACCGCATCGATGGCCGCACCACCAGCGATATCCGCCCGATCCTGGCCGAAGTCGGCGTGCTGCCCTTGACGCACGGCTCGGCGCTGTTTACCCGCGGCGAAACCCAGGCTCTGGTGACCACCACCCTGGGCACCGGCCAGGATGAGCAGCTCGTCGACTCCCTGGAGGGCAGCTACCGCGAGCACTTCATGCTGCACTATAACTTCCCGCCGTACTCTGTGGGTGAGTGCAGTTTCCGCCTGGCCCCGGGGCGCCGCGAAATCGGCCACGGCAAGCTGGCTTGGCGTGCGGTGCGCCCGTTGCTGCCGACCAAGGAAGGATTCCCCTACACCATCCGCGTGGTCTCGGAGATCACCGAGTCCAACGGTTCGTCCTCGATGGCGACGGTCTGCGGCGCCTCGCTGTCCCTGATGGATGCCGGTGTGCCTTTGGCGCGCCCCTGTGCCGGCATAGCCATGGGCCTGATCAAGGAAGGCGACGACTACGCAGTGCTTTCCGACATCCTCGGCGATGAGGATCATCTCGGAGATATGGACTTCAAGGTGGCCGGCACCGAGAGCGGCATCACTTCGTTGCAGATGGACATCAAGATCACCTCGATCACGAAGGAGATCATGTCGGTGGCGCTGAATCAGGCGCGTGACGGCCGCATGCACATTCTCGGCGAGATGAACAAGGCACTGACGGCGGCGCGCGAAGGCGTGTCGGAGAATGCGCCGCGCATTACCGTGATCACGATCCCGAAAGACAAGATCCGCGACATTATCGGCACTGGCGGCAAGGTCATCCGTGAGATCTGCGAGGAGACCGGCGCCAAGATCGACATTGAGGACGATGGCACCGTTAAGGTCGCGGCCGTTGACCAGGACCAGGCCCAGGCGGCGCTCGACTGGATCAAGTCGATCGTAGCCGAGCCGGAAATCGGTGTCATCTACGACGGCAAGGTGGTGAAGGTCGTCGACTTCGGCGCCTTCGTGAACTTCCTCGGCCCGCGCGATGGCTTGGTGCATATCAGTGAACTGGCGCCGGAGCGTGTCAACACCGTCGCCGACGTGGTGAAGGAAGGCGACACCGTGAAGGTGAAGTGCATCGGCATGGACCGCGGCAAGGTGAAGCTCTCCATGAAGCGTGTCAATCAGGACACCGGCGAGGATCTGGAGGCTCAGGCCAGCTAGGCTTCCTGAAGCAGACCGAATGACCGGGCCGGCGGCGAGGATGACATGACCTCACCGTCGGCCTTTTCTTTGCGCTTACCCAAGATAATGGGCCACCGTGGTGCCAAGGCGCTGGCGCCGGAGAACACTCTGGCCTCGATGAAGGCGGCCGCAGCAGCCGGTATCGCCTGGGTCGAGTTCGACGTGATGCTGACTGGCGACGGCAGGCCGGTGCTGTTTCACGATGAAACTCTGAAGCGCACTACAGGGGCTGACGGCGACATGGCCGCCACGTCCTTCGCGACGGTGCAGGAGCTCGACGCCTCGTTCGGTTTTGCCCGCAAGTACGGGCGGCGCGTGGGAGTGGATTTTACAGGCAGGGACGACTGCCGCGTCCCCTCTTTGGAAGAGACCGTGGCCTGTCTTCTGGAACTCGGCCTCACCCCCAATGTAGAAGTAAAGCCGACACCCGGCCTGGCAAGGGAAACGGCCGAAATGACGTTGTCGAGGCTACGGGCGCTTTGGCCCGATGACCGGTTGCCGCCACTGATCAGCAGCTTCGAGCGCGCGTCGCTTGAGGCCGCCCGGAAGGTGGTGCCGCACTGGCCGCGGGGCCTCCTGGCTGAAGTCTTTCCCGTGGATTGGCGAGCGGCCATGGCGGCGCTCGATTGTGCTTCCTTGCATCTTGATTGGCGACGCACCCGGCGCGCCGACGTTCAGGCGGTAAAGTCGGCGGGCTATGCTTTCGTGGTCTACACGGTGAACGGCGCGCGCGCGGGCCGCAGGTTGTTCGACAAAGGCGTCGACTGCCTCATCACGGACCGGCCGGACTTGATGGTCGCGGCCCTCGACGGCTGAAAACTCTGGAGCGCTTTGCGCCAGTACCGGCGGGCTTTGGCTTGACCATAGCGCCGCTATGCCCGGCGCCAAATCCACTTGGTCCTGACACAAATCCGCTCCGGCAGAATGGTTCAAACTGGGCGCAAAGTGCTTTAGGCCGGACGCAGTCGACTCTGCCATAAGGAAGTTGCAGCTATGAAATCGATCGTTACGGGTACTGTTGCCGCTATTCTGATCGCCGTCTTGAGCGCGGTCATTCTATCGGAACTGGGCATGCCGGCAGCGGAAGTCTACTCGACATCGAACGTCCGCTTGTAGCAGGTCCTTACAGGCGGTTTTCCGACGCCTTTGCGTTATTCAGCCGCTCCTGCCGCACGCAGCAGTGCCGCGATTTCGCTGTCGCCGATCATCTCCGCCGCGGCGAGGGCGGTCCAGCCGTCGCTTGCTGTCAACCCCACATCGGCGCCGGCCTGAAGCAGCAATTCCACCGCTTTCAGGCGCGCCCGGTTGGCCGCCAACATAAGGGCGGTGTTGCCGCTCCCGGTTTCGCGGGCATCGGGATCGGCACCCCGGTTCAGCAGGATATAGAGAGCCGCCGGCTGGCCGGCGGCGGCGGCCAGCACCACCGGCGGTCGGCCGGAGCGGCCCGGCCGATTGGCGTCGGCGCCCGCTTCCAGCAGGGCGATGACCGTATCGATCTGGCCGGCCTCGATTGCCTGACCCAGAGCGGTTTCGCCCTCAGCGGCCTGCTGGTCGACCGGAATGCCGGCGGCCAGTAGCGGCGCGATGAGTGTGGTATGGCCATAGGCGGCGGCCAGGTGCAGGGCCGACCAGCCGTCGCGCCGCCGCGCCGTCGCGTCCGCTCCGGCGCCGATCAGGAGTTGGAGGCTGCCGTCCGCTCCGGCGCGCGCCGCGGCGATGAGTGCGGTGGTACCGTCTGCCGCGGCCAGTGAGGGATCGGCGCCGCCGGCCAGCAGTTCGGCGACAACCGACGTTCCCTGGTCGTCGAAGGCCGCGTTGATGAGCGCTGTGTTGCCGTCGCTGCCGTCGCGAGCATCGACCGGCGCCCCGGCGCTCAGCAGTGCGGCGACGACCGGGCGTTTGAGGCGCCGCGCGGCGAGGTGCAGCGGCGTGTTGCCGTGGTTACCTTCGCGCGCATCCAACGGCGCGCCGCCGGCGATCAGGGCCTTGGCTACCCGGTCGTATCCTTCGTAGGCGGCAAAGTGCAGCGCAGTCCAGTTGTCGTCCGGTGTCGCCGCTGCCGGGTCGGCCCCGCTGCGCAGCAGCAGCTCCGCGACCGCGGGACTGCCGAACATGGCGCTGACGAGCAGGGGCGTGTTGCCCAACTGGTCTCGTAGTTCAATATCGGCGCCGCGCTCCAGGGCGAAGGCCGCCAGTTCTGCGTCATTGTTCCGCGCGGCCTGATGCAAAGCCTGGCCGGCGACGTCCTGGGCCGCCGCGGCCAGAGGCAGCCAGATTCCGGCGGCCAAGCCGATCACGAGGCCGCGAGCCAGGAGGCGGTGCAGTCTAAGGGCTATCATCCGACACCACTTCGAGCTCGACCTGGGAGGCGATGATCAGCAGCTTGCCGGCGTGGACGAAGTTGACTGTCACCCGGTCGGCGATCACCGATTGAATCTGTCCGACGCCCCAGTCCGGGCGGCCCGGATGGCGTACCCGCATGCCGGGCGACAGGTGGTGGGTGGTCGTCATTGTGGCTGTATGGCTGGCTGCATTTTTAGGAAACCCCGCGGTATCGCTGCGGCTTTAGTCTGGTGCGGGGGTTAGTGTATAAGGAAATGCAAGCTGCGGGAACGCTTGGCGGATACTTGCCTTGAGGGCAAAATCCTGGCGGCTGCCCAGCGGGCAGAGAGAAATCGACGACTGAGCATGGGATTGCAGGCTTATGGATTTGAAGATTGATGTGCGTGTCGCAGAACTCCTGGCGTCGCGCCTTTGCCATGATCTGGTCGGTCCGGTCGGGGCCGTCGGCAACGGCCTTGAGCTGTTGTCCGACGACGAGCTTGGGATGGCCGACGACGCCATGCAGCTGACCATCAATTCGGCCCGCCAAGCGTCCAAGATACTGCAGTTTTTCCGGCTCGCCTACGGCATGGCGGGCGCCAGGGTCGGCGCCGATTACAGTCAAATCCGCGATTTGAGTGCGGCGCTGCTGGAGCCTTTGCGCTCGCAACTCGAGTGGACGGTCATTGAGGCGCCGGAAGGGGCCCCGGATGGTATCGGCAAGCTGTTGCTCAACATGATCGCGTTGGCGCAGGAGGCGTTGCCGCGCGGCGGCCGCCTGAGCGTCGACATCTCCCGCGGCGAGGCCGGGCTCGACTGTGTCGTCACCGCCAGCGGTCAAGATGCCCATCTGCGGCCAGAGTCGCTGGCCGGCCTGCAGGACAGCGTCGACCTGGAAGAGCTTAGCCCGCGCGGCGTACAGGGATATTTCACGCGGTTGATGGCGCAGCGTCTCGGCAGCGATCTGGTGGTTGAAGGGCCTGTCGACGGCAGCCTTCAGTTTCGCGTGACCTTGCCTGCCTGAGCCGGTCTTCGCCCGGGGGCACTGCGGCCGCTCGGCGCGAGGGGCAGCGAAAACAAATACGCCGGCGGAGCTGTCCTGCTCCGCCGGCGCTTTGTCGTGCGCCTGGATTTGTATCCGGTCAGCGTGCGCGGATGTTGGCGAGGAAGCCGTCGACCTGACCGCTCAAGCTCTTTGACTGCTCGGCCAACTCGTTCGCCGCGGTCAGCATGGTCTTTGCGGATTCGCCGGACTCGGCGGCCGCCGCGGTCACGTCACCGATATTTGCCGAGACCTCGCTGGTGCTGGCCGAAGCCTCCTGCACGTTGCGGGAGATTTCCTGAGTGGCGGAGCTCTGTTCCTCGACCGCGGCGGCGATGCCGCTGGCGATGCCGTGCACTTCCTCGATGGTCGAGGTGATCTGTGCGATGGCCTGCACGGCGCCGCCGGTGGCGTTCTGGATGTCGTTGATCTGCTGCCGAATTTCCTCGGTCGCCTTGGCCGTCTGGGTAGCCAGTTGCTTGACCTCGGAAGCCACGACGGCAAATCCCTTGCCGGCTTCGCCGGCGCGCGCCGCCTCGATGGTGGCGTTGAGGGCCAGCAGGTTGGTTTGCTCGGCGATGTCCTGAATCATGGTGACCACGTCACCGATCCGCTGCGCGGCGTCGGCCAGGGCCTCGACCTCGGCATTGGTCGTGCGTGCCTGATCCGCGGCATCGCTTGCGATCTTGGTCGACTGCGCCACCTGGCGGCCGATTTCCTGGATCGACGCCGTCAGTTCCTCGGCCGCTGAGGCGACCGTCTGGACGTTGCTGGCAGCATGCTCGGTCGCCGTGGCCACGACCGTTGTCTTTTGGCTGGTCTGCTCGGCGGTCTGGGACATCGACTGTGCCGTTGACTGAACCTGGCCCGAGGCGGAGGTCACATTCTCGACCACGCCGCGCACGCTGGACTCGAAGTCGTCGGCCAGCTTTTGCATGGCTTGGTGCTTTTCCTCTTCGGCCTTGGCCTTTTCGGCCTCGCGGGCCGCGGTGGAGCGCTCCAGTTCGATGGCGTTGGTCTTGAAGGTTTGCACGGTGCGCGCCATGGCGCCGATGTCGTCACGGCGATCCATCGACGGCACTTCGACCGTGGTGTCGCCGTCGGCCAACTGCCCCATCGTGGTAGTCATCATCGTCAGGGGTTTGCCGATCAGACGCGATGTAACGAAGCCGAGCAGCACGATCAGCATGAGCAGGGCGACCACCGAGATGGCTCCCTGTTGCAGCGCTGCCGCCTGGATCTGCTTGTTCAGGGCCTCTACCGACCAGGCGATGATCACGGTGCCGATGAAGGATCCGTCCTTGGGATTGAGTGCCGGGCCGGACACCAGGACGTGATCCTTCAGCTTTGCGGTGTGGCGCTCTACAGAGCCCTTGGCTTCTTCGATGAACGACGCCAGCTCAGGCTGGGTTAGGGTCGGATGGTTGAAGCGGATCAGTTCGTTGCCGTCTTTGTCGAGCGCGACCACGTTGGCGATCACGGAGTCGTCGGCGTTCGCAAAGTCGGTGTAGGCCGCCTCTATGGCATCGGGTTTTTTCCAGCGAATGCCGCCAGCCGCGTTGTCCGCGATCAGGCGGGTCATGGTGGCGAAACCCGATTCGCCAGTGTCGAGCGCCAGCTTGGTGGTCTGGCTGATACTAATCGCCACGAGAGCGACCAGGATCAAGGTTGCCATGGTCGCCGCGGCGAGAATTACCTTGCGGGCCACGGAGAGGCGGGAGAATCCGCCCAGGCTGAGTCCGGTGAGTTTCAGTTTGCCAGCCTTCTCCGGCTGCAGTTTTAGAGCTTCTTTCATGGAACCCCCCTTACTGAAAAGTCAGGCCTGGACGGATGATTTCGCCGATCGCCAGGTGGTTACGCGCCTGGCGCTACTTACAGGGCGTCCACGTTGACGCCGACCGTGATGGCGCCGATGACTTCACCGCTGGCCGGGTCGATGATCGACATGGAAAGCTGGGACTGGAAGGTCTGGGTCGACTCATCCATTTCCACCTCGTCGACGAAGATCGCGTCCGGACCGGCGCTATAGGTCTTCTGCCACTTGGCTTCGTCGCCCTGCCAGTAGTCGGAGGTGACGTCGCTCTGGCCGACGTTCAAGCCGCGGTTGTCCATCACGAAGACCTCGGTGACGAGGCCCTGGGTGCTGTCCTTCTGGTCGCGCAGGTAAGCCGACAGGGCATTGCCGAGCACGGCGTCGATCATCGGCTTGCTGCCGGCGTCGGTCTGGGCGCGCCAGTCTTTGTCCATGTTGTCGATATCGCCCTGGCTGAGGCCGGCGTGTTTGGCGTTTTGTGCCTGCACGGCCCGAATGACGGTGTCGTTGGCGATCCACTGCTTCACCGTGGACTCGGCGAAGTCGGTCATGGGCGCGACATGGGGTTCAACGGCCCAGGCAGCCGTGGCGAGCAGCGTCCCCGCGAGGCCGGCGACAATTCCCTTCATAGATGACATATCTTCTTGCTCCAGTAGAGTTCCTCAAACAGACGCGCGCGGATCGGCGTGCGCCTTCATGACTAAGGGTCTCTGGATATCTCGATTGGCTTAAATATTCCTTAGCGTGCATTTGTATCTTTTATTTCTTTCTCTAGTAGGAATAACTAGCCGACTCATCTGTTGGGCTATGAATATTTATAATCATAAAGTCTAGATGCGCTGCCCGATACGGGCCCGCGCGGCGCCAAATGACAGGCGGCTTGACACGTGAGAGTGATTAGCATTATCTCTGCAAATAAGAATAATTTTCAACAGCAAGGCGAGATCATCGCCTTGCTTCTTAAGGTCAAAGAGGAGAACTCATGATAATGCGACGTCATCGGCAAGCGATCGCCTCGGTTGTCGCCGTTTGCGCAATTCTGGCAAGCGGCGGGCCGGCCCGGGCACAGGAAGTGCTGAACCTCTATTCGACGCGCCACTACCAGACGGACGAGGCGCTCTACGCGGGCTTTACCGAGCTGACGGGCATCGAGATCAATCGCATCGAGGGCGACGGCGATGCCCTGATCCAGCGCATCTTGAGCGAGGGGCAGAACAGCCCGGCCGATATCTTCCTGACCACCGATGCCGGGCGCATCTGGCGGGCCGAGGAGGCTGGTCTGTTCCAGCCGATTGGGTCCGAAGTGCTCGACGACAGGATTCCGGAGAGCCTGCGCCATCCCAAGGGGCTGTGGTTCGGCTTCTCCACCCGCGCGCGGCTGATCTTCTACGCCAAGGACCGGGTCGAGGCCGGCGCCATCAAGACCTATGAGGACCTGGTCGATCCGAAGTGGAAGGGCAAGGTCTGCATCCGCAGCAGCTCCAACAGCTATAACCAGTCGCTGCTCAGTTCGATCATCGAGGCCGACGGCTCGGCGGCGGCGCAGGACTGGGCCCAGGGCGTGGTCGACAACTTCGCCCGCCAGCCGGTCGGCGGAGACACCGACCAGCTGCGCGGCATCGGCGCCGGCGAGTGCGACATCGCGGTCGCCAACGACTATTACTTCGTGCGCCTGATGACCGACCCAACGGAAAAGGCGCTGGCCGAGAAGATCGGCTGGGTCTTCCCGAACCAGGGCGGGCGTGGCACCCACATCAACGTCTCGGCCGCCGGTGTGCTGAAGACCGCCCCGCACAAAGAGGCGGCGGTGAAGTTTCTCGAATACTTGGCCAGTCCGAAGGCCCAGCGCTACTTCGCTGACGGCAACAACGAGCATCCGGTGGTCGCCGGCGTCGAGCCGAACGACGCCCTGAAGTCTCTGGGCAAGTTCGAGTCTGACGCGGTCAACGTCTCCGCCTATGGCTACAATCAGGCCGAAGCACAGAAGATATTCGACGCCGTCGGCTGGAACTGATCCGACCGCCGGACGGCGGATCTATCGAGGGGCTCTGCCGCGTCAGGGCCCCTTTTTTCATGCGGCCGGAGGGTCAGGTCCCGCGGCTGCCCGGGCGCCCCCGGGCGATGGCGCGGCTCAGCAGGATGACCGGCGGAATGCCCACCGCGACAATGGTCAGGGCCGGCGTGGCGGCCTCGGTCAGACGCTCGTCGGCGGCGAAGTTGTGGGCCTGCACCGCCAGGGTGTCGAAGTCGAAGGGCCGCATCACCAGGGTGGCGGGCAACTCCTTCATCACGTCGACGAAGACCACCAGGCCTGCGGTGAGCAGGCTGGGCCACATCATCGGCGCATGTACGCGGGCGAGAGTCCCGAGCGGTGGCGATCCCAGCGCGCGCGCGGCATCGTCCATGGAGGGCCGGATCTTCTCAAGCCCTGCATCGACGGTATTGAGGGAAACGGCCAGGAAGCGGACCAGATAGGCGAACACCAGGGCCGCGATGCTGCCGGTCAGCAGCAGTCCGCTGGAAACGCCGAAAACCGCCCGCAGCCAGCCGTCCAGCGCATTGTCGAAGGCGGCAAAGGGAACCAGGACGCCAACGGCGATGATGGTGCCGGGAATGGCGTACCCCATGGCGGCGAGGCGGTTTGCGAAGTACACGGTCGTGCCAACCTGCAGCCGGCGTCCGTAGGCCATGAGGGTCGCCAAGCCGACGGCAAGCAGGGCGGTGACGGTCGCCACTGTGATGCTGTTACCGACCAGTTCCAGGTAGCGCTGGCCGAAGGTCTGGTCGCCGGCGGCGAGGGCCATGGTCAACAGGACCCCGGCCGGCAGCAGGAATCCCAGCAGCAGCGGCAGGAAGCAGGCGAGAAACGCGCCGGCGGCGGCGACACCGCGCAGGCGTTGCCCCGGAAGCCGCTGGTAGCGGTCGGTGGCATGGTGGAAGCGTGCCTGGCCCCGGCTGCGGACCTCCAGAAATATCACCAGGAAGACGAAGATCAGCAGGACCGAGGAGAGTTGGCTCGCCGTCGTGCGGTCGCCAAAGGAGATCCAGGCGCGGACAATGCCGGTCGTGAAATTTGGCACGCCGAAAAACGACACCGTGCCGAAGTCGGCCAGGGTTTCCATCAGCGCCAGGGCGGTCCCGGCGATGATCGCCGGGCGGGCCAGCGGCAGGGCGACCCGGAAAAAGGCGGACCACGGGCCGCAGCCGAGAGTCCGGCTGACGTCCAGGGCACAGACCGACTGGTCGAGGAAAGCGGTGCGCGACAGCATGTAGGCGTAAGGGTAAAGGACCAGGGTCAACATGCTGACGGCGCCGCCGAGAGAGCGGATCTCCGGGAACCAGTATTCGCGGTAGGTCAGGCCGGTTACCTCGCGCAGCAGGCTCTGCACCGGGCCGGCAGGCTGCAGGAAATCGGTATAGGCATAGGCCATCACGTAAGCTGGAACCGCCAGCGGCAGGATCAGGGCCCATTCGAACAGGCGGCTGCCGGGAAAACGGCACATGGTCACGAGCCAAGCGGTGCCGGCGCCGATGACCGGAACGCCGATGCCGACCCCGGCGACCAGGATCGCGGTGTTGGCGAGATAGCGTGGCAGCACGGTGCTGGCCAGGTGGGACCAGGTGCCGTCGCCGGTCTGGAAGAGACTCAGAAGGACGCTGACCACGGGAATGAGGAACAGCCCCGCCACGAGGATGGAGAGCCAGGTAAGCGGCCCCCAGGGCCGGCGTCCGCTGCCCCGGCCCCGGCGCACGGGCGGCAGCGGATCTGGATCGAAACTGCTGGCCGGGCCGTAGGGCCGGTCGCGGGTCGCGTCGCCGGTCAATTAAGCCGCCACTGTTCGATGATGAAGGCAAATCAAAGTCATATCGGTCCTGTCTCACATCTGGGCTGCTTCGGCAAGGCTGCGTGAGGAGTCGCCGAGACCGCCACCGCCGCGGAGCGTCCGCCGGCAACAGAACGCATGAGAGGCCCTAAGCAAGACGGCCTGAATCGGGCCGCTCGGACGAGGGCCGCGCTGAGCCGTCCGCCCGTTAAAGCTTAGTCGTTTCGCTCAGATGCAGGGCTGACGCGCCATCGCTTAGGAACCGGAAACTGCCTTGGATTGTCGCTCCTTAGCTTTGATCTAAATGCTCTCCAACCTGCATTTCCCCTGCTGTTCCCGAGAGTTAAGTAATGGCTTCTTAATCTATGTTTGGCAGGGTTCACCGTCATTTCGGGGGCGGTGATAACTGCAGTGTTCGCCCCGTGGTAGGCGCCCTGAGAACGGGCAACATAGGACTGTGGCGATGGATGATCTTTTAAGTGAATTTCTGACCGAGACCAACGAGAGCCTTGCGGAGCTCGACGTCGAACTGGTTCAACTGGAGCAGAACCCGAACGACAAGGACCTTCTCGGGAATATTTTCCGCCTGATGCACACCATCAAGGGAACCTGCGGTTTCCTGGGCTTGCCGCGATTGGAAAGCGTCGCGCATGCCGGCGAGAATGTTTTGGGCAAGGTCCGTGACGGTGAACTAGAGGTCACGCCCGAAGCGGTTACGTTGATCTTGGAATGTATCGACAAAATCCGCGCTCTCCTGGAGCAGCTTGAAGCCACAGAAGCCGAGCCCGAAGGCGACGATTCCGATCTCATTGCACGGCTCAACGCTTTTGCCGATGGTAGTGGTGCGCCGGTCGAAGCGGCCGCGAGCGAGGAGGCTCCCGCCGCCGGTGGTGAAGCCAATGCCATGCTCGATGAGCTGGAAGCAGCTTTCGCCGCCGCCAAGGGGCCGGAGGAAATCGCCGCCGAGAAGGCCGCAGCGGAGGCTGCCGCGCAGGAAGCGGCCGAGGCGGGTGCCATTGACGCAGACGCGGTCGACGCCGGAGCGACGCCTGAGCCCGAAGGGGCGGCGGAGGCTGCCTCTGAGCTTGCGGAGGCGACTGCTGAAGCGCCGAAGAAAACTGACAAGCCCGCCGTACCCGATGCCAAGGCTGCGGAAAACAAGAAGGAAGGCTCGGTCGCCAACCAGTCGCTGCGCGTCAATGTCGATGTCCTAGAAAACCTTATGACCATGGTCTCGGAACTGGTGCTGACCCGCAACCAGCTGCTGCAGATCCTGCGCGGTCAGAGCGAGAGCGAATTCGCCGCGCCGCTGCAACGTTTGAACCATGTTGTGTCCGAGCTTCAAGAAGGCGTCATGGCGACCCGCATGCAGCCGATCGGCAATGCCTGGGCCAAACTGCCCCGCATCGTTCGCGACCTGGCGCACGAACTGGACAAAAAGATCGATTTGGTGATGAAGGGCGCGGAGACCGAGCTCGATCGCCAGGTTCTGGAGCTTATCAAAGATCCGCTCACGCACATGGTGCGCAACTCCGCCGACCACGGGCTGGAAATTCCGGCCGATCGTGCGAAAGCGGGCAAGCCTGAGATCGGCACCGTGAACCTCAACGCCTTCCATGAAGGCGGCCATATCATCATCGAGATCGCCGACGATGGTAAGGGGCTTTCAGTCGACAAGATCAAGCAGAAGTGCATCGACAACGGCCTGGCGAGCGAAGCCGACCTGGACACGATGAGCGAACAGCAGGTCCAACAGTTCATCTTCAAGGCCGGCTTCTCGACGGCGGCGTCCGTGACGTCCGTTTCCGGCCGTGGCGTCGGCATGGACGTGGTCCGCACGAACATCGAGAAGATCGGCGGCACCATCGAACTGACGTCGGTGGAAGGCCGGGGAACGAAATTCGTCATCAAGATCCCGCTGACACTGGCTATCGTCTCGGCACTGATCGTCGAGTGCGCCCGCGAGCGCTTTGCCATTCCTCAGCTCTCCGTGGTCGAGTTGGTTCGGGCATCGGCTCATACCGAGCATACCATCGAGCGCATCAACGGAACGCCTGTGTTGCGCCTGCGGAATCACTTGCTGCCACTGGTCAATCTGCGGCACCTGCTGAAGCTGGAAGATCCCGACGCCCTAGTGGCCGCGGCCGACAAAGCGGTTTCGTCCGCGGTGACCGCGAAGGCCGTCGAGGCGGTCCAGCGCAGCCAAGACGAAGTGCCGACGGAGGCACCGCCAGCGCCGGACGGGAAGCAGGTCAAATCGACGAAGGACGCTTCGAAAAAGGACGAAGAGCCCAAGGGTGTTGACGATGAAGAAGTCTTCATTGTTGTGGCTCAGATCGGCAACTACTCCATGGGTATCATTGTCGACCGCGTCTTCGATACCGAAGAGATCGTGGTCAAGCCGGTGGCGCCGATCCTGCGCAACATCCAGCTGTTCTCCGGCAACACCATCCTCGGCGACGGCAGCGTGGTCATGATTCTGGATCCGAACGGTATCGCGGCCGCTACCGGCGAGATTGCCGTTGCCGAAGACTCCGAGAACCAGGCCAAGGAACGTCACGCGACGAGCAAGTCTGAAAACGTGGCGATGCTGGTCTTCCGTGCCGTCGACAATACGCCGAAAGCTGTGCCGCTGGCCCTCATCGCGCGGCTTGAAGAGATCGACCTCACCCAGGTGGAGTCCTCCAACGGGCAGTATGTAGTGCAGTACCGTGGCCAGCTCATGCCGCTGGTGATGATGGATCCGGCTCAGAAACTGGACTCCGAGGGCCGCCAGCCGGTTCTAGTGTTCTCCGACCGGAACCGCTCCATGGGCTTGGTGGTCAAGGAGATCGTGGACATTGTCGAGGGTCGCATGGATATCGAGCTGTCGTCCGACCGCGAAGGTTACATCGGCACCGCGGTGATCGACGGCAAGGCTACTGACATCATCGATGCCGGCTACTACCTGACCCAGGCGTTTCACGATTGGTTCGTGTCCGAGCGCGAGTCGATGGAGAACGATGGCAGCGGGCGCCGTCTCTTGGTCGTCGATGACAGTCCGTTTTTCCGCAACCTGTTGCAGCCCCTGCTGACGGTGGCCGGCTATGACGTGGTCTGTGTCGAGTCGGCGGGCGCCGCACTGGAGCTTTGTGACGCGGGTGAGGATTTCGATGTGATCATTTCCGACATCGAGATGCCCGGCATGAATGGTTTCGAATTCGCGCGCAAGATCACGGCCGATACGCGCTGGGCCGATACGCCGATCGTGGCGCTGTCGAGTTTCTCCAACCCCAGCGACCTGGCTCGCGGGCGCGAAGCGGGCTTCAAAGATTATGTTGCGAAGACAGACCGCGATGCCCTGTTGAGCACGCTACACGATACCCTGGCCCAATTGAGAGGTGCCGCATGAGCAGTTCCAAGGAAGATGGCGCGGCGGAGCGCTCGTCCGTGTCGGATACTTTCGCCGACAAGGAAGACTTCGTAACCTTCATCATCGCCAACCAGCTGTTCGGCATTCCCGTTCTCAGAGTGCAGGACGTTCTCAGTTCGCACAACATCACGCGAATTCCGTTGGCCCCGCCTGAGATTGCCGGTTCGTTGAACCTGCGCGGTCGCGTCGTGACCGCAATGGATGTGCGGCTGCGCCTCGGCCTGCCGCCCCGCGAAAGCAAGGTCACCATGAGCATCGTCGTCGAGAACGAAGGGGAGCTCTACAGCCTGATGGTGGATTCCGTCGGCGAAGTGCTGGCCTTGAAGAGTTCGGCCTGGGAGCGCAATCCGCCGACTCTCGATTCGAAGTTTCGGGACTATTCTCTGGGGATCTACCGCCTCGATGGCAAATTGCTGGTGGTGCTCGATGTGAAGAGACTTTTGGACTACGACCGGGACCAGGCCGCCTAGGGGCGCTGCACGAAAGATTGGCGGCGGCTGGACGAGATCAGCAAAGATCGCCGCACCCGTCCTCTGCGGCCGAATAAGAGCTGGAGCAAGAAAATGAGATCATGCTTGATCGTCGATGATTCGAAGGTGGTGCGCATGGTGGCGCGCAAGATCCTCGAAGGTCTGAGCTTTGCGACGGATGAAGCGGAAGATGGCCAGAAGGCGATCGAAGCTTGTCAGCGTCAGATGCCTGATGCCGTGCTGCTCGACTGGAACATGCCCGTGAAAAGCGGCCTGGAGTTCCTTCAGGAACTGCGCGCCATGGAGAATGTGAACCAGCCGATCGTCGTTTTCTGCACTACAGAAAACGATATGGAGCACATCAAGACGGCCATAGAAGCCGGCGCGAACGAGTACATCATGAAGCCCTTTGACAGCGACATCATTGAGTCGAAATTCGTTCAGGTAGGTCTTATCTGATGCCAGACAGCAAGTCCGCGCTGAGCGGCACCGACGACAGCGCCGGTGATCCCTACAGGGTGATGGTGGTGGATGATTCGGCGGTCATCCGTGGTCTGCTGACCCGTGCGCTGGAGAAAGACCGCCTCATCAAGGTGGTCGCCTCCGTCGGCAATGGCGAAGTAGCGATCAAGTCGTTGGACCGCCACGACATCGAGGTCGTGGTTCTCGATATCGAGATGCCGGTAATGGATGGGCTTACAGCGCTCCCCAAGATCCTCGAAGCCAAGCCTGGCATCAAAGTGATCATGGCGTCGACGCTGACCCGCAAGAATGCCGAAGTCAGCCTGCGCGCCCTCCAAGCGGGTGCGGCGGACTATATTCCAAAACCCAGTTCGACCAGCGAGCTCACCTCCACCGATGCATTCCAGCGCGAACTGACCGCGAAGGTGAAGGCACTGGCCGCCGCCGGGCGCCCGGCCGGCCGGCCGGCGGTCACGCGCCTGGCCACCAGGGAGGCGTCAGGAGCCGCCGCGGCCCAGAAGAGCGAGATTGTGCTGCGCAGGTCTTCGAACACCTCGCCCCGCGTCATCGCCATCGGAAGCTCGACAGGTGGACCGCAGGCTCTCTTGGAGGTGCTCCGGGACATGGCGCCTCACACCAAGCTGCCAATCCTGATTACCCAGCACATGCCGGCGACCTTCACGACGCTGCTTGCCGAGCATATCGGGCGCGCCACGGGCGTGCCCTGCGCCGAGGCGAAGGACGGAGAACCGTTGAATGCGGGTCAGATCTACCTGGCGCCGGGCAACTTCCACATGGTGGTGGAAGCTGCGGGAGCCGAAGCCGTGATTCGGCTGAATCAGAACCCGCCGGAGAATTTCTGCCGTCCGGCCGTCGATCCGATGCTGCGCAGCTTGGCGAAGATCTACGGTGCCGGTCTGCTGACCATCATCCTCACCGGGATGGGGTCGGACGGCCGGCTGGGCGCCATGGAGGTTGTCGAAGCCGGCGGCACCGTCGTCGCACAGGACGAGGCCACCAGTGTTGTTTGGGGAATGCCGGGAGCTGTCGCCACTAGCGGCCTCTGTTCGGCTGTGTTGCCGGTCCAGGAGATCGGTCCCAATGTCCGCAAGTTGGTCATGAGGTCAGCGGCATGAATGTAAATGATTTCGAATTCATCGCGAAGTTGCTGTATCAGCGCTCCGGCTTGGTGATCACCCAGGAGAAGGCGTATCTGCTGGAGAGCCGGCTGAACCCGGTCGCGCGGAAGTGGGACCTGGACGGCTTCGAGACCTTGATCTCGAACCTGCGGACCAAGAAGGACGAACGCCTGGTGGTTGACGTGACCGAGGCGATGACCACCAACGAGTCGTTCTTCTTCCGCGACAACCGGCCCTTCGACCAGTTCAAGGATATTGTGCTGCCGCACATGCTCGAGGCCCGCGCGGCCCGCAAGCAGATCCGCATTTGGAGCGCTGCCTGCTCCAGCGGTCAGGAGCCCTATACCCTGGCCATGATGCTCAAGGAAGAGTCCGCCAAGCTGGCCGGCTGGAAGGTCGAGATCGTCGCAACCGATCTCTCGACCGAAATTCTCGACAAGGCGAAGGTGGGGCTCTATTCCCAGTTCGAGGTGCAACGCGGACTGCCGATCACCTACCTTATGAAGTATTTCAAGCAGGAAGGGGAGAAATGGCGAATCAGCGACGAGATCCGCAACATGGTCTCCTACCGTCCCTTCAATCTGCTGGAGAGCCCGGCGCCGCTCGGCACATTTGACGTGGTGTTCTGCCGCAACGTGCTGATCTATTTCGATCAGTCCACCAAGGGTGAGGTGCTGTCACGGATCTCCCAGATCATGTCGGCGGACGCCTTTCTCTATCTCGGCGGTGCGGAGACCGTACTGGGGATTTCAGACTCCTTTGAGGTGCTGCCCGGCCAGCGTGGCATCTACCGCCTGAGCGACAGCAACAGCTCTTTGGATCGCAAGGCCGGTTAGGGCGTTCAGACCGGCCAGCGGCGGGTCGGAAATCAACTAAGAATCCATATTAAGAAGTAACGAAAAAAGCCGCCACTTCAATGAAGTGGCGGCTTTTTTTTTCAGGCAAATCAACAGACGGCGGTAAGTGACTTTAAGACGGCACCCTTGCCGGGCTGACCCGCCGTGGGATCAGGCGCTTGCGGCTTGCTTTTGCGGTTCCGCGCCTTCAGTGCTGACCGGATCGCGCAGCACGTAACCGCGGCCCCAGACGGTCTCGATGTAGTTGTCCCCGCCGGTGGCGGTCGCCAGCTTCTTGCGGAGCTTGCAGACGAAGACGTCAATGATCTTCAGCTCCGGCTCATCCATGCCGCCGTAAAGGTGGTTGAGGAACATCTCCTTGGTCAGGGTCGTTCCCTTGCGCAGCGACAGCAGTTCCAGAATGCCGTATTCCTTGCCGGTGAGATGCAGGGGCTGACTCTCGACCTCGACGGTGCGTGTGTCGAGGTTGACCGTCAGCTTGCCGGTCGCGATCACCGAATCGGAATGGCCCTTGGAACGACGCACGATCGCCTGGATACGGGCGACCAGCTCGCGTTTGTCAAATGGCTTCGTCAGGTAGTCGTCAGCGCCGACACCCAGACCCTTGATCTTGTCGTCGAGGCCGCTGAGGCCCGAGAGGATCAGGATCGGAGTCTTGACCCGGGCCGCCCTGAGGCGCCGCAGCACCTCGTAGCCGTCCATATCGGGCAGCATCAGATCAAGAATGATGATGTCGTAGTCGTAGAGTTTTCCGATTTCAAGGCCATCTTCGCCCATATCGGTCGTGTCGCACACATAGCCCTCCGAACGGAGCATCATCTCGATGCCTTGGGCAGTGGCGGTATCGTCCTCGACAAGCAGAACTCTCATGATGGTAACCTAGTGCCTGTATAGTTCCCCTGGGATTTGATTATTAACCATTTTGCCGAAGCATTGTTAATAAATTCTTACCAAGGTTAATTATTCCCGGCAGTCGATCAGCAAGTAATCTTTCGGGCGTCCGGCCCGGAGGTTCCTGCAATTTTACCCAACCTTAAGCCGGATGCCCGAGACTGCTTGCAGGGGTCGTCGTCAACGAGCCAGGGGGCATCGCGCGGTTTCAGGGATGGTTGTTTCCACCTTCGTTAAAGAAATAGGCCAATTGGCGGATTACCGCCTCTATGGCCGTGTTGCCGGCGTGCTCGGCATGTTGGTCGAGGTCGCCGGCCTAGAGCAGGCCCTGTCCATCGGCTCGCGCTGCGCGATCCACGCCCAGGGAAACCGCCGGGTGATCTGCGAGGTCATCGGCTTTCGCCAGAGGCGTACGTTGTTGCTGCCTTTCGGTTCGCTCGAAGGAGTCGGCCTCGGCTGCAAGGCGGAGGTTCTGGAGAGTGAGCCGCTGGTGCGGCCGTCTCGTGCCTGGCTGGGCCGGGTGGTCAACGCCCTGGGCGAGCCCATCGACGGCAAAGGCCCGCTGCCGGACGGGCCGCAGGCCTATAACCTGCGGGCGTCGCCGCCGCCGGCACACTCGCGCCGGCGCCTGGGCGGCAAGATCGACCTCGGCGTGCGCGCCATCAATACTTTTCTTTCCTGCTGCAACGGGCAGCGCATGGGGATCTTCGCGGGCTCCGGCGTCGGCAAGTCGGTCCTGCTGTCCATGCTGGCGCGTTATGCCCGCGCCGACGTCAACGTCATCGGTCTGATCGGCGAACGCGGCCGCGAGGTACAGGAATGGCTCGAGGACGATCTGGGGCCGGAGGGCCTGGCTCGCTCGGTGGTCGTGGTCGCCACCTCCGACGAGCCGCCGCTGATGCGCCGCCAGGCCGCCTACCTGACCATGGCATTGAGTGAATTCTTCCGCGACGGGGGCAGTGACGTGCTCTGCCTGATGGATTCCGTCACCCGCTTTGCCATGGCCCTGCGCGAGATCGGCCTGTCGGCGGGGGAGCCGCCGGCCAGCAAGGGCTATACGCCCTCGGTATTCGCGGAGCTGCCGCGCCTTTTGGAGCGCGCCGGTCCCGGCGTCGAAGACGGGTCGGTGACCGGGCTCTTCACGGTTCTGGTAGAAGGCGATGACCACAACGAGCCCATCGCCGATGCGGTGCGCGGCATCCTCGACGGCCACATCGTGCTTGAGCGCGCGGTGGCGGAGCGCAACCGCTATCCCGCGATCAACCTTCTGCGCAGCGTTTCGCGCACCATGCCCGACTGCAACTCAGAGGCGGAGAACAATCTGGTCGATCGGGCGCGGGGTTTGCTGTCGACCTACGAGAACATGGCGGAACTGATCCGCATCGGCGCCTACAAGCAGGGCAGCGATACGGCAGTGGATGAGGCGATTCATTACAACGCCGCCCTGGAAAACTTCCTCGGGCAACGGAAAGATGAAGTGAGTTCATTGGCGCAAGGCTACCGCCAACTCGCCGCGCTGCTCGGAATATCCGAGCCGGCGCAGGAGCCGGCAGACGGCCCGCCCGGAGAGTCGCCGGCGCAAAGCGGCTCGGCGATTCCGGAAGATCCCGTGACGACGCCCGAACCGCCGCCATCGGCAGCGGCGCCGGAGGGCGAATTCAAGAAGCGTCGGGACCGCATGGCTGCGGCGCTCAACCTGCACCAGCCATCGGGCGCGGCGTCCGGCCCAGGCCGGTAAAAAAGTGTCCGGCCGGTCGCATCCGGTCCGGACCAAGAGAAACAAAAGTACTTGGTAGGAGTTGAAATACGGTGACTGCTCTTGATCAGTTGGTGCGCCTGCACCGTTGGACTCTGGATGAAAAGCGCCAGAAGCTTGCCGAACTGGAGCGCTTCCGGGTCAAATTGCTGGGCAACATCGAGACTCTCGAGGCCGAACTGGCGCGCGAGCAGTTGGCAGCCGAGCGTGCGCAGGTTTCCAGCATTTCGCTGCCCGCCTTCATCAAGGCCACCATCGACCGGCGGCGCAAAATCGAGGACTCCATCGTTGAGATCGACCGCTCGATCGCCACGGCGCGCGAGGAAATCTCCCTGGCTTTCCAGGAGTTCAAGAAATATGAGACCGCGCACGGCAATCACCAGCGCCGCGAAGCCGTAAAGCGGAACCGCCGCGAACAGGCTGCGGCCGATGAGTTGAGCATCGATCTGCACCGCCGACAGGCGGCAGGCGGCGCGGCGAGCTAGACTCTCAAGCCGTCCTGCGGCGAGGCGCCGGAGCGTGTCGCCATCATCTGCAGCCAGTCCCGGGATGCCTGGAACACGAGTTGTCCGCTGTAGCCGCCGATCGCATTGGCTTCCTCAAACAAGGCCATCAGGTCGCCGCGGACCAGAGCCGGCAGCGGGCGGCGGCTGCGCAGCATCAGATCGAACCGCCGGGCACGCACAAGGCCGTCCAGTTGCAGTTCGCCGTGACGCTTCAGTTCCAGTTCCAGAACGAAGCGTGTGGCTTGATCGCCGTCATCCTCGCCCTTGTCTCCGTGGTGGTCCTGGCGGCGAAAGAAACACCGTAACTCACGAAGGCCGGCTTCGCTCCAGAGCGGCAGGTTGACGAAGCGCCACTCGCCGGCGGCAGTTTCGATGCTGCGGTTGAGGCCGACGAATTCGCGGCCAAGACGCTCATAGAGTTCGCCCGACTCTGCGCGCTCACTGGCCGCTGCCGCGGCCGGTGCCATCCAGCCGAGAAGGTTGCCCTGGTTGAGGGCGGAGAGGAAGAACAGCAGTCCGGAAGCAAGACGCGGGTTGATCTGCGGCAGCGCGCGGGCGACTGCATCCATCTGTACGGCGGGCAGTCCGTGGAACAGGGTTTCTTCCAGGGAGTCGAGGCTGGGCCACGCCGAGGCCAGAGCTTGCCCGGCCAGGCTGTCCTGCACGGACGGCAATGTGATTTGGAGCGCCAGGCTGGCGCCGAGCGGCAGGTTTGCGCGGGTATCCAGCGTTACGGTGCCGAGCGGTGTGTGGAGAATGGGCTGCCCGTTGCTGGCCGTGGCGGTGACCAGGCCGGTAACCCTCAGATTGGTCCCGCTTGCACCGCCTCCCTCGGGTCCGGCCGCCGTGCCGGAGGCGGCGCTGGTTCCGGGCGCTATGCCGGCCGTGGGGCCGGGAAGGGCGCCGGCGGCGCGGATTGCCGCTTCCGCGGAGACGGACTGCAGCGCGGTGGCCAGGGTGTGGCCGCTGCTGGCGACCGGTGTCTGGGGTGCCAGACGCAGTCCCGGCGCGATGTTGGCCGCCGGAAAACCGCTTGCCGCCGGGGCGGCCGCGAGCCCGTTGCCGGGGGCCTTTGTCATGCTCCCCGCGGGCGTCACGGCTCCCGGGTTCGGGCCCGAGGACGGCGCGCCGCTGGTGCCGGTGCCTGGTCCGGTGCCTGGCCCGGCGCCGGACATCGCGTTGTTTGACGCCGTGTGGGGCGAAGGAGTGGTGGCGCCGGCGGCCGGGGTGCCGGACGCTCCGGCTGCGCCGGGTTTCGCGCCCGCAGAAAGAGACCCGCCAGCGGAAGCCTGACGACCGGGCAGAGGGGTGCCGGATGTTGGGCCGCCGGGTGTTGGGCTGCCGGGGTTTAGGGTGCCAGGGTCTGGATTGCCGGCAGCCTGCCCGACGCCAGCTTGCCCGCCAGTTGGGGCGGCGTTGCCTTGAGTTTGGATGCCGAAGGACAGGATCCGGACCAGCAGTTCGGCGCCGGGCTGTGCCGTCGGCAGGCCGGCCAGCAGCGGCGCCGGCGGCGCGGCGTGCAGGACCGCACGCAGCACTTGGCCGCGCTGTACCAGGTCATGGGGATTGGGCGGCAAGGCAGGCGCGGCTTGAGTGCCCGGTGGCGGCGGCGCGGCCTGACCCACCTGGCCGCCGGCGCCACCGGCCGCTGCGGCCAGGGGCAGCAGGTTCAGCAGCACCTGCGGGCCGACGCTGCGGACCTGCAGTATGACTTCCGTGCCGACCGGCAAGGATCGGGTCGCGGCGAGTTGCAGCACGCCGAGACGGGTGCGTACCAGAAGGTTCCCCTGGTCGTCCTTGCCGACCACGGTGCCACGCAAATTCTCTCCCGTGACCAGCCGATTGAGGTCCGGCGAGGGATCGACGACGCGCACCGCCGTTTCCGCCGCAGCGGATCCGGCTGGACGCGGTGTTGCCGCGGCAGGTGTGGCGATGACGTCGCTCATGCCGCGTCCCCGCCTCAGTTCCCGGCGTCGAGGCGCGCCACCAGTGTCTCGATGTCGGCGGCCGCCTGGCAGGTGGGGTGGCGCGTCAGGATCGGGGTCTGGTGGCGAATGGCGTCTTTCACCTTGCTGTCGCGGCGGATGATGCCGGCGAGGGGAGGCGAAATCTTGAGGAAGGACTGGCAGGCCTTGAGCAGTGTGCCATAGGTCCGCTCGCCTTCGCCGGTGGAGGCCGCCATATTGACGACGATGCGCAGGTCGCTGCCCGAATTTTGCATGTGGGCAAGCTTGATGAAGGCATAGGCATCGGTCAGTGACGTCGGCTCGTCGGTAGCGACGATCAGGCTGGTCCGCGCCATGGCGGCCAGCTGGCGTACCGTGCGCTCGAGGCCGGCACCGAGATCGAGGATGACCCGGTCATAGCTGGGCGCCAGGGCCGCCAGGTCATCCATCAGCTGGTTCAGACGCCCGGCCGGAATATTGGCCAGGCTGCCGGTGCCGGAGCGCCCGGCGATGACGTCGAAGCCGCCGCCGGGATGCGTGACCGCAGCCTCTTTCAATTCATAGGAGCCGTCCAGAACGCCGGCAAGGTCGTTGTTGGGATGCAGTCCAAGCTGAATGTCGACGTTGGCCAGTCCCAGATCGCCGTCGAACAGTAGCGTCCGCTTACCCGCGCGCGCCAGGGCCTGGGAAAGCGTGACGGACAGCCAGGTCTTGCCAACGCCGCCCTTGCCGGAGGCAACGGCCAGCATATTGGCGCAGCTTCGCTGCGTCTGTGCTTCGGGGTCGATCATGATGGCATCGGTCATCTGTTAATCCGCGGAGACGAGGGTCGAGGCTTGAAAGGGACCGCGAGTGCCGAGCAGGCGGGCAAGCGACACCGGGTTGACGGCGATGAGCCCGCCGCCGATGTGGCGCGAGACACCGGCGGCGAGGAGCCGCAGGTCGGAGACATGGGCGGCGCTGACCAGGCCGCCGAAGCGGCGCGCCGCGTCCAGGCGGGTCGGAATCATGCAACGCGTCCCGGTTTCGGCGAAGGCGAGGGCGGTATCGGCGGCTTCTGCGGCGTCGCCGCCGGCGGGCATGACGAGCACCATGGTGGCGCCTGCGGCCTGTGCGGCGGCGCTCAGTTCTTGCCGCTCGGCCGGGTCGAAGGGGTTGCAGCCGACGGTATCGATGATGGCGATTTCATCGTCTTCCCGCGCCGCCGCCGCGCGGCCGACGCTCGCGGCGTCATCGGCGCAGATCAGTCTCGCGCCCAAGGCCTTGGTGAAGGTTTCGGCCTGGGCCCGCCCGCCGGCCTTGCCGCCGTCCATTGTGATCAGCAGGCTACGGGCCTCGGCCAGGCGTGCGCAGGCGCAGAGTTTCGCAGCGGTGACACTCTTGCCGGCGCCGGAGGGGCCGACGAGCATGATCGGGCGCTCGGGTCCGAGGTCGCTCAGCGGATGGAAACCGAGCTCGTGGTCCAGAGCGGCCGCGAAGGCCATCATCCAGTCTTCGGTGGCGTGGGTCGCTGCGGCATTCAACAGGCGGTCGGCCAGGCCGCGCGGCACGCGGTGGTGGTCGAGCACTTCGGCGATGCGGTCCGCGGCTTCCAGTTCGGCGCTGGCCGGCACCTCGGTCGCCTTTTGCTCCGTTGCTTCCAGGGCGGCGGTGACACGCACGCCGTCACCGTCGTCCTGGGTCGAGAGGATGATCGCTTCCTCGCCCAGAACCTCGCGGATCTGCTGCATGGCTTCGGGCGCCGACCTGGCGGTGAAGGTCCGCAGCAGCATCAGATCTGGCCCAGCGTCTTGATCTTCGCCTTGGCGTGGATCTCATTCTGCGAGACGACCACGGTCGAAGGCCGGAAGCGTTCGATGATGGAGCGCACGAAGGGCCGCACGGGTGGCGAGGTCAGCAGCACCGGGCTTTCCCCCATCATCGCATGACGTTCGAAGCTCTGGCGCACGGCGTTGATGAATTCCTGCAGGCGCGTCGGCGCCATGGAGAGCTGGCGGTCTTCGCCTTCGCCGACGATGGCTTCGGCGAAGGCCTGCTCCCACTGCGCCGAGAGCGTGATCATCGGAATGAAGCCCTCGAGATTTGCCTGGTCGTTCGAGATCTGCCGGGCCAGCCGGGCGCGCACGTGCTCGGTGATCGCGGTGACATTGCGGGTATAGCCGCAGGCTTCCGAGACGCCCTCAAGGATGGTCGGCAGATCGCGCACCGAAACCCGCTCGGCCAGCAGATTCTGCAGCACCCGCTGGAGGCCGCCGACGGTGATCTGGTTGGGAATCAGATCGGCGATCAGCTTTTGCTGCTCGCTCTCCTGCTCGTCGAGCAGCTTCTGCGTTTCCGCATAGGACAGCAGCTCGGACATGTTGTCCTTGATCATCTCGGTCAGATGAGTCGTCACCACGGTCGGCGGATCGACCACGGTATAGCCGCGGAACAGCGCCTCCTCGCGGCTGCCTTCGTCGCACCACATGGCCGGCAGGCCGAAGGTCGGCTCTACCGTGTCCTCGCCGGGCAGGGGGATCTTCTCACCGCGCGGGTCCATCACCAGCAGCATGTTGGGGCGCAGTTCGCCGCGCCCGGCCTCGATTTCCTTGACGCGGATGACATAGGTGTTGGCCGGCAGCTGCAGGTTGTCCTGAATGCGCACCGACGGCATGACAAACCCGATTTCCTGGGCGAGTTGGCGGCGCAGCGATTTGATCTGGTCGGTCAGGCGCTGGCCGCCCTGGCCATTGATCATCGGCAGCAGGCCGTAGCCCAGTTCCAGGCGCACCTGGTCGATTTGCAGGGCGTGGGCGATGGGTTCCTCGGAGACCGGAGCGGCGCTTTCGTCGGCGATCGCTTGGGCGGCGGCATCGGCCGTCGCCTTGTTGCGCTTGCTGGCGAAGTAGGCGCCGGCGGCGGCGAGGCCGGACAGCGCCAGGAAGGGCAGCGCCGGAATGCCCGGCAACAGGGCCAGGGAGAGCATCAGGAAGGAGGACAGGCCGAGGGCGCGGGGGTAGCCGCCAAGCTGCCCGATCAGGGCCTGGTCCATGGTGCCGGTAGACGTCGACTTGGAGACCAGCAGGCCGGCGCCGGTAGAGACGATCAGGGCCGGGATCTGGCTGACCAGGCCGTCGCCGACGGTCAGGATCGTATAGGTCTCTGCGGCCTCGCTGAAGGTCAGGCCCTTCTGCGCGACGCCGATGATGATACCGCCGATGACGTTGATGAAGGTGATCATCAATCCGGCGATGGCGTCGCCGCGCACGAACTTGGCAGCGCCGTCCATGGAGCCGAAGAAGTTGCTTTCGTCCTCCAGCTCCTTGCGGCGCTTGCGCGCCGTGCCTTCGTCGATGAGGCCGGAGGAGAGGTCGGCGTCGATCGCCATCTGCTTGCCGGGCATGGCATCGAGGCTGAAGCGCGCCGAAACTTCGGCGATGCGGCCGGAGCCCTTGGTGATGACAATGAAATTCACGATCACCAGGATGCCGAAGATGATGATGCCGATGACGAAGTTGCCGCTCATCACGAAGCTGCCAAAGGCCTCGATGACCTGGCCGGCGGCGTCGGTCCCTTCATGGCCGTCGGCCAGAATCAGACGCGTCGAGGCGAGGTTCAGCGCCAGGCGCATCATCGTCGCGATCAGCAGGACCGTCGGAAAGGAGTTGAACTCAAGCGGCTTGGCGATGAACAGCACCGTCATCAGGATGAGCACGGAGAAGGTCATCGACATGGCCAGCGACAGGTCCAGCGTCCAACTGGGCAGCGGCAGGATCAGAACGACCAGAATCGCGGTCACGCCGAGCGCCAGGGCGATGTCGCCGCGCTTCAGGGCGGTGACGATGCCGGCCAGAGCCCCGCCACCGGCGCCGGCGTCTACCTTTGTATCAGCCATGCCGGGGTGCTTCTCGTTCGGCTGTGGGGACTCTCAAGGCCGCTGCCTCAGACCGAAGGACGATCGACGTCGCCCGGCATCGGTACCGGGATGCCGTCCTGGCTGTACTGTTTGAGCTTGTTGCGCAGGGTACGGATCGAGATGCCGAGAATGTTGGCGGCATGGGTCCGGTTCCCCAGGCAGTGTTCCAGGGTGTCGAGAATCAGTACCTTTTCGACATCCGCCACAGTGCGGCCGACAAGCTCTCTGGCCTGACCGCCAGTTTCGGAACTCGCCGGCTCTGCCGGGTTCGCCTCGGCAGCCTGCTGATGGGCGTTGAGGCTCTGGCCGGTGAGCATGATCGCCTCGGGGCCGATGCGGCCGTCCTGGGCCAGCAGCACGGCACGGTGCAGGGTGTTTTCCAGCTCGCGCACGTTGCCGCGCCAATGGTGAACCTTCAACGCTTCCATGGCCGCGGGTGTCACCTCCAATGTCTCAAGGCCGTTGGCCTCGGAGTACTTGGCGGCAAAGTGCTGGGCCAGGATGGGGATGTCCTGCGGCCGTTCGCGCAAGGCGGGCAGCTGGATGTTGACCACGTTGAGGCGGAAATAGAGATCTTCGCGGAAGCTGCCGTCGCTGACCGCTTTCTCAAGGTCGCGGTTGGAGGTCGCCAGCAGCCGGATATCGACCTTGATCGGCTGGCTACCGCCAACGCGGTCGATCTCGCGCTCCTGGATGGCGCGTAGCAATTTCGCCTGCAGGCGCGGATGCATCTCGGAGATTTCATCGAGCAGCAGGGTGCCGCTGTTGGCTTCCTCGAACTTGCCGATGCGGCGGGCCGCGGCGCCGGTGAAGGAGCCCTTCTCGTGGCCGAAGAGTTCGGATTCCAAAAGATTCTCGGGGATGGCCGCACAGTTGACGGAGATGAAATGCTGCTTGGCGCGCTTGGACTTGGAATGCAGGAAGCGGGCCATGACCTCTTTACCGGTGCCGGACTCACCGGTGATCAGGACGCTGGCATCGGATGGGGCGACCTGCTCGGCCAACCGCAGCACGGCGCTGGTCGCGGGGTCGCGGAATACCAGGGTGCTGGTTTCCTCCGACACGGCGGAGAGCACGGCGGCGATTAACTCGGCGTCTGGCGGCAGAGGCACGTACTCCTGCGCACCGGCGCGGATTGCATTGGCCGCAGCCGCGGGCTCCGGCCCGATGCCGCAAGCGATCACCGGAACCGAGATGCGCTCTTCCTTGAGGCTCTTGCAGAAAGTGCCGATATCGAGGCTTACCTCGACCATCACCATGTCCGCGCCCTGGCCGGAGCGCAACGCGGTCAGCGCCGCGTCGATATCATCGACGTGGGCGACCTTCGCGCCACTTTCCAGGGCCAGTTTGCCGGCCGTGGCGATGTGTCCGTGTAGTGTCCCAACTATGAGAAGCCGCATGCCTTCTCTCCAAGTCCTGAAAGGTTAAGTCCGGTCGTCGCTAACTAGTCGAAGTAGGCCACCCGATGGTCGGGTGGCAGGATGGTGTTCAGCATCATCTCCAGGCGCCGCGGGTTCTCCTGACGGCTGATGGAGGCGGCGCCAATGGTGTAGACCTGGCGAACGGTCGCCTCGATTTGCGCATTGCGCTCCAGCTTGTTGGCCAGGGGCGTAAAGACCATGTTGGCCAGGACCGCGCCGTAGAAGGTGGTGAGCAGCGCCACTGCCATGGCGGGGCCGATGGCGGAAGGGTCGTCGAGGTTGCCCAGCATTTGCACCAGACCGATCAGCGTGCCGATCAGGCCCATGGCGGGGGCCACTTCGCCCGCCCGCCGCAGCACACCGGCGGAGCGGTGGTGGCGCTCGAAGGTGGTTTCGCTTTCGCGGTTCAGGATGCGCTCGACTTCTTCCGCCGGAATGCCGTCGACCACCATAGTGATGGCGCGATAGAGGAAGGGCGCGTAATGCAGGCCCTCGGTCACGGTCTGCAGGGCGAGGCGGCCCCGCTTGCGCGCCAGGTCGGCCAGATAGAGCGCCTGCACGACGGCGTCTGCCGGCGAGTCCGACTGATAGACCGCCGCGCGGAACATCAGGCCCTGGGCCTGCCCGACCTCGGTCAGGCTGAAGGAGACAGTGGTCACAAGGAAGGTGCCGCCGACGACGATCAGGATCGAGGGAACGTCAAGAAAGGCGGCCGCCTGACCGCTCAGCGCCATGGCCCCGGCAATCATGGCGAAGGCCCCGCCGACGCCGAGCAGCGTCGCGAGGTCAATCGTCGGGCCGAGCCGCGGAATCTTCATTTCCGCGGCTGGCTGCCCGCCGGCGCCAGTTGTCTGGGTATCGACCATGATCCTGGGGTCTGCCTGCCGCGCTAACCGCTGTTGCGGTCGACTTTGATGATTTCGGTCATGGTGACACCGAGGTGTTCTTCGACCACGACCACCTCACCACGCGCGACCAGACGGTTGTTCACGTAGATGTCGATGGCTTCGCCAACTTTCCGGTCCAGCTCGACAATGGCGCCGCGGCCCAGCTTCAGCAGCTGGCTCACCTGCATGTTGGCCTTGCCGAGAACTGCGGAGACCTGCACCGGGATGTCATAGACGGCTTCCAGTTCCTTGGCGTTAGTCGGCGGTTTGCTGACCTCGGGCAGACTGCCGTCATCTTCGTCCCGCGCATCCATCTCGGCGGCGCCGTCTCCCAGATCGGCAAGATCCAGTGTGTCGTCTTCGGCCATGGAGACCTCCTCGTTAAACTGTCGCCGTTAGGCGCGCTGTGCCCGCCTTGGCGGTTCGATCTCAACCGGCTCTTGCGGTTGCGATTGGTTCTCGGCGCCCTGCGGCGCCGCCGGATTTTGGTTCTGCAATTCAGTGACTGCCGCTGCGCCCTGTGTTGGCGTGAGCGCGCGATCGACGATGGTGTCGATGTCGCGCCACAGGTCCGCCTGGTCGCGTTCCGCGCCGCCGTCGGCCCACTCGACCCGCACGTCGCCCGGCGCGATGTTCTCGTCGGCCAGGAAGACCAGCTTGCCTTCGAAGCCGGCCCGCGTGGCACTGCCCTCGATGCGGTCACGCAAGGCATCGAGGTCCTGGTCGGCGCTGCGGATCACCAGGCGCGGCTCATCACGCAAGCGCTCCAGGCAGCTGTCGACCACTGCGCAAATCTCATCCAAGCCGCCTTCCTGGGCTAGCCTGGGGAACAATTTTCGAACCACCGTGACGGCGGCCTCCAGCGCGCTGCGGTGGCGCTCGGCCTCCAGGCTTTCGAGCTCGGTTGCCAGGCTTTCGAGGTGACGCGGCAGGCAGTCGAGGATGTCGGCAAGGCGCCTGGCCTGAGCCTGCCCGGATTCGGCAAGGCCGGCTGCCTTACCCTCGGCAAAAGCGCTCTGGCGGGCCGCCGCCAGCTCTTCCTCGCTGAAAGTCGGGGCGGGGGGCTCGGCTTCGGCTTCGGCCTCGGCTTGCGCGCGCGCTTCTGCGTCGCGGACTCTTCCTGGCTCGAAGGAAGTGTCGAAGAGGAACTTCTCGAAATCGCTCATAGCTCAGCCGCGCCCATCCACCTAGTAGACGAGTTCGTCCTCTCCCTTGCTCTCGCTGATGATGATCTGACCCTTGTCGGCCAGGTCTTTCGCCGTGGTGACCATGTACATCTGGGCTTCGTCGACGTCCTTGAGGCGGACCGGCCCCATGGATTGCATGTCTTCCTTCATGATTTTGGCGGCGCGCTCCGACATATTGGAGAAGAAGAAGTCGCGCAGGGTCTCCGAGCTTCCCTTCAAGGCGGTAGCCAGCTTGCCTTTGTCGACCGCGCTGAGCAGCGTCTGAGCGCCGCCCGGATCGAGATTGCCGAGATCCTCGAAGGTGAACATCAGGGCTTTGATGCGCTCTGCGGAGTCGCGGTTGCGTTCTTCCAGCGCGGTCAGGAAGCGGTCTTCCAGGGTGCGGTCGAGGTAATTGAAGATGTCCGCCATCAGTTCGTGGGAGTCGCGGCGGTTGGTCTTTGCCAGGTTCGACATGAACTCGTTGCGCAGGGTGCGCTCTACGTCGTCGAGGACCTCTTTCTGGACGGCCTCCATACGCAGCATGCGCATCACCACTTCCATGGCAAAGGGTTCAGGCAAGACGCCGAGGACTTTCGCGGCATGCTCCGGCTTGATCTTGGACAGCACCACCGCGACGGTCTGCGGGTACTCGTTCTTCAGGTAGTTGGCGAGCACCGTCTCGTTGACGTTCGCCAGCTTGTCCCACATGGTGCGGCCGGCGGGACCGCGGATCTCTTCCATGATCCCGTCGACTTTTTCCCGATCCATCACTTTCATCAGCAGGCGTTCGGTGCTGCTGTAGTTGCCGGTCACCGCGCCGGTGGTGGAAATGCGGTCGGCGAATTCGACGAGCATCTGTTCGATGAGTTCGGAGGTCACGGTACCGAGGTTGGCCATGGCCTGAGACAGCTCGCGGATTTCGTCGTCGTCCATCATGCTGAAGAGGCGCGCGGCGTTGTCCTCGCCCACGGCGAGCATGAGAAGGGCGGCCTTCTCCGGGCCGCTCATGCTCTGAATGTCTTCACGTATCGGCATAAACTTGTTTCCGGCCTAGATGTCTGCGTGGAGCCAGCCGCGAATGATCGTCACGGCTTCTTCCGGGTGTTTCTCGATGATTTCGCCGATCTTCTTGACCGAGGAAGCCCGCACGCGGCCTTCCACCTGGTTCAGGTCGATCATCTGATCGATCTCACTGGCGACGTTCTTGCCGTTGCCGCCGCTGTCGCCCACCCGGGTCGCCACCGCGGTCGAAGGATCGCTGGCCAGGCGCGGGATTTCCTGACCGTCCGGCCCGACCAATGCCGGCTGCGGACTGCCGTCGGGCAGCAGGCCGGTGCCGCCTCCGCCGACGCTGTCTTCGTCGACCACCAGCAGGCGGCCAAGTAGCGGGCGCACGACCAGCAGCAGGACCAGCACTGCGACCACGCCGAGCACGAGAAGCTCCGCGATCCGCATGAGGTCCGCTTTTGTAAGGCCCAGAAAACTTTCTTCGAGGGTTCCATCGGAGCTCTGGACCTCGATAAAGGGCATCTCGACGACTTCGATGGTGTCGCCGCGCACCTCGTCATAGCCGACCGCGGAACTCACCAGGGCGGTAATCTTTTCGAGTTCCTCGGCGCTGCGCGGCTCGTAGGTCGTGTTTCCGTCAGCGTCTTGAACGGTCTTGCCGTTGACCATCACCGCCACGGAAAGGCGCTGCACCATGCCGGCTTCGCGGATGTAGGTCTTGACGGTCTTGGTGATCTCGTAGTTGACCGTCTCTTCGGTGCGCGAGGTCTGGCTCTGGCTGCCGGCCGCGCCGTCCAACTCCGGCAGCGCGTCCGGCAGGTTGTTGCCCACGGTGATGCCATCCGGGGCGCCATCCTGGTTGCTGGCCTGCTCTTCGACGACCTGGGTCGAGCGCACAACCTGACCGTCAGGATCGAAGATTTCGGCGTTCTCCGTCACCCTGTCGAAGTTCATCTCGGCCGATACCTGGGCGCGGACGTTGCCGGGGCCGAGTGAACGAGCGAGCATCTCCTCGATGGTCCGGACCATGCGCGACTCATAGCCGATGCGCATTTCTTCTGCGCGGGAGGTGCTCTGCGAGACGTCGCCTTCCTCGGTGCCACGGGCCAGCAGGTTGCCGGCGTCATCGACGATCGAGACCATGTTGGGCTTCAAGCCCGGTACCGCGGCCGCCACCAGATGCTGAATGGAAGTCACCTGCTGGTTGTCGAGGGCGCGGCTGCCTCCCAGCATGAGGATGATCGAAGCACTGGGTTCCTGGCGTTCGCGGCTGAACAGCTCGCGTCGCGGCAAGACCAGATGGACGCGCGCCTTCTTAACCGAGGATACCGAACGGATGGTGCGCGCCAACTCGCCCTCGAGGGCGCGGACGAGATTGATGTTCTGGACGAAATTTGTAGTGCCCAGACCCTCGGAGCGGTCAAAGATCTCGTAGCCGATGGAACCGCCGCTCGGCAGACCGTCTTCGGCCATGACGACGCGCATGCGCCCGACCTGGTCCTGCGGAACGAAGACTTTGCCGCCTTCCTCGCCGATCCGGTAGGGAACGTTCAGCTGTTCCAGACGGGCAGTGATCTGGCCGCTGTCCTGGGCATCGAGCTCAGCGTAGAGCAATGCCATGTCAGGAGACGCAAGGCGGCTCGTCAAGTATATGAAGAACGCAACTATGCCTGCTGATACCGCCGCCATCATGCCGAGCCGCGCGGGACCCAGATTCTTTAGCGTCTCTAGGAGAGAGTTCAAAATCGACCGTCCTGATGCTTCATCGACCTGTTGACCGAAGGCCTCGACCAAAGACCTCCGCAAGCCGGCGTTGCTAGTCATCGTATTGTCTGGCTTGCATTTTTAGGCTAGTTGGTTCCGGTAAATGTCGCGTTAACAGCGGGCAATAATTGCCTAGCGAGTGGGAATAATTTGCCTCGCCCCAGATCCGGATACTGCCGGGCAAACAGCAAAAAGCCCCGCCGGAGTTTCCGGCGGGGTGGATTGTGCAAAGAGTTGACTAAAGGTTTCGATCCGCGGCCCAGCGGCTCCGCTTTCAGATCAGGAAGTGGAGGGGTTGCTCCCCATCTTCTCCGCCTGGTTGGCCAGGTGGCGGCGGTACTGCTGCAGGCGCGTGGTGCGCAGTCCACGCATGCCGTGCTTGTCGATCAGGCTCTGCCAGGACAGGAACTCTTCGACTGAGAGGTTGTAGCGTGCGCAAGCCTCTTCAAGCGTGAGCAGCCCGGCCCGAACGGCGGTCACCACCTCGGCCTTGCGGCGGATCACCCAGCGCTTTGTGGATGGAGGAGGGAGATCGTCCAGGCTGAGCGGCTTACCTGCCGGTCCAATCACGTTCGCGGGCCTACCTGAGCTGTCGGAGTACATCGAACAGATCCTGTTTCTCATTTCATTACTGCGCTAAGGACAAGATAGGCATATGCGGTTTAAAATTCGCTAAATCAGGCAGTTAAGCTAAAATTTAGACAAACTGAAGGCTTCGTTAACCGAGCACCCAGGGATGGCTGAAACGCTTGGGTGATGCACCGCGCCCCGGCCTCGTTCCGACCCCCAGCCGGTGAAATCTCTTGGCGATTTCACCGCGGAGGCCGGAGCTCAGGCTTCAGGATTAGCGCTTGATGCGGATCAGTTCTTCCAACATGTCGTCCGCGGTGGAGATCACCTTGGTGTTCGCTGAATAGGCGCGCTGTGTGATGATCATCTTGGTGAATTCCTCGGCCAGGTCGACGGTCGAGGCTTCGAGAGCGGCTGGCGCGATACTGCCGGCACCGCCGTTACCGGCGAGATTGAGCTGGAAATTGCCGGAGCGATTGTTTTCCAGATAGACGTTCCCCGACTTGGCTTCCAAGCCGTTGGGGTTTCGGAACATGCCCAGAGGTAGCTGGTAGATGTCCTGTCTCTGCCCGTTGTCGAAGAGCGCCGTGACAATTCCATCCTCGCTGATATTGATGCCCGTGTAGTTGCCGAAGCGCACGCCATCTTGGTCGATGTTCGAGATGGTGAAATTGCCGGCGAACTGCGTCAGGCCGTCGGTCGAGCCCACGGTTCCCAGGTCCAGGGCGATCGTGGCATTGCCGGCGCCGGTGGTGAAGCCGGTGAGGGTGATGCTGGGCGCCGCCGGGGTGAAGGCCGAGGGCGTTCCGTCGGTGGCGAAGGTGATGGTGCCCGAGCCGTTTGCGGTGCCCGAGGAGGTGGCGCCGCCGTCAAGGGTCGGGTTGGCCGCCGCCCAGGTCCAGCTGTTGACGCCCGCCTTGGTAAAGGTGACGTCCATGTCATGGGCGTTGCCCAGTGAATCGAAGACCTGCGTGGTCACCGAGAAGCTGTCGGTCACGGCAGCCGTCGAGGGCAGGTTGACGCCGAGCGAGACAGAGGTCGTGGCCGCCGCGCTGCCCGAGAGATTCGAGATGTTCACCGTTTGCAGACCGGTGAAAGTACTGGAGCTTGGCTGCGGCGTCGTGGTGCTCAGGTCGTAGCCTTGCAGATAATATCCGGCGGCGTTCACCAGATTGCCGTTCTGATCGGGATTGAAGGAGCCCGCACGGGTGAAGTAGAAGTCATCGCCAAATCCGGGAGTCGCGGCCTCGTTGACCACGAAGAAGCCCTGACCGGCCACCGCCAGGTCGGTCCCCGAGGCGGAGCCTTGCAGCAGACCCTGACGGTCGATGAAGGCATAGGGGGTGGAGCTGACGCCGCCGGGGGTGTGGGTGGACTCGGTCGCGGCCTGGGTGACAAGGGTCGAGAAACGGGCGCTGGTGCCCTTGTAGCCGACCGTATTCACGTTCGCGATGTTGTCCGAGATCATGCCCAGGGCGTTGCTCTGTGCGGCCAGTCCGGACACGCCGGCAAACATTGCGCCGTAGATACTCATGACTTCGTCTCCTTGGTTGCGGTCCGGAAGCTGTTGCCGCTTGGGCGTGGTCCCAGACCCGAATGTTCTTTTTCGCTGCTCAAAAGCACTGAAATTTCTGCATCGTTTTTTTGCGGCTCGCCGCGCTTTATTCTTGGATCGCCAGCACGTCGGTCAGCGCGATCTCCAGTTCACCAATCTCCAAAGTGACCTCGCCATTGATCAGTTTCGCGCCGGTGACTCGGCCCGCGGTGCCCTGAATCAAGGGAACCGGGTCGCCGTCGCCATCGATTGCGGTGACCAGGAAGCCGTAGAGGCCGTCATCCAGCGGATCGCCATTGTCGTCCAGCCCGTCCCAGACGAGCTCATGGCGGCCGACGTCGGTTTCCGCCGGGATCGTTCGAACCGTGTTGCCCAGTTCGTCGATCACCAGGATGTTGGCCTGCGCCGCATTGCCGCCGAGATCGTAGGTGATGGTCGACTCGCCGCCCTGCAGCATGAGAATGATGCTGTCCGCCGAGACGGACTTGCCGATATAGCCCACCGCGTTGTTGAGCTGCAGGTCGTTCTGCAGTGAAATCAGGCTGTCCAGCTTCTGGTTGGTGGTGATGGCCTGCTCAACGCCGGTAAATTCAACCAGCTGCGAGGTAAATTCGTTGGTATCCATCGGGTCCAGCGGATCCTGATACTGCAACTGGGTGGTCAGCAGGGTCAGGAAGGTGTCGAAGGTCTCGGCCAGCGACGACCCGTTGGTGATCGAACTGCTGTCGGTGTCCTTGAAGGGGACGCCGTTCACCGGCTCACGGAGGCTTTCAATCGCCATGGCTTTATCTCCTGTCCGCCTTTAAACTTGGATGTCCAAGGCGCCGTCGTGGCCGGACCGGGCGGGCGCCGCCGCAGCGGCTGCCGCATCGGGAAGCTCGGTTTCGGTGCTTTTGCCGTCACGGCCGCCGCGCCCGAAGTTGCCGTCTTTCTCGGCCTGTTGCCCCTGGCCCTGGCCGCGAAGATTGAAGTTGAGACTGCCGGAGTCGGTCTTGACGCCGGCGTCCTGAAGGGCGCGCTCGAGACCGCGCGCATCCCGCTGCAGCAGGTCCAGCGTCTCGGACCGTTCGGCTGAGATCACAGCGCGCAGGGTGCCGTCGTTATTGCTCTCTAGCTTTACTTCGATGCGGCCCAGTTCGGCGGGGTGCAACTTGATACTGATCTTATCCTGTCCGGCGACCTGGGCGCGGCGGACCTGCACGGCGACCTGCTCGGCAGGATTTGCCGTCGGAGTGCTGCGTGACGCCGCCAGGGTTTCGGCAAAGCCGGAACTCTGGGCCGGGGCGCTGCTGGCTACGCCGCTGGCAACCGTCGGGGTCGTCGGCTGTCCAGCGTTGCCGCCCGCGCCGTCACCGCTGCCGGCGCCAGGCGCCAATGGGGCTTGGTTTGCCTGAGCAATCTTGTCGGTCGCTGCCGCCAAGGCGCTTCCAGGTCCCTTGGCTGTTGGTGCCGGCGGAGAGGCGGCACCCTTTGCGTTGCCGGAAAGGCTGGTCTCGGTGTTTTTGGAAGCACTGCCCGGCCGGCCCGTGGCGGCAGGGTTTGTTGCCTGCGCCATGGCGGCCGTGGCGGCGGCGCCGCCAAGCGAGGCGGCCGGGCGGGAGGTCAGGGCATCGCTGGTCTGGACGACGACGTTCTGGTCACCCGTGAGGGCTGCGCGCGCTGCACCAGCGGCGCGGCTCGCCCTCTCGGCCGGCGAAGTCGGCGCAACCGCTGACGCGGCTGCTGGCGACTGTCGATTCACGGCGGCCGCCTGATTGGGGTCCTTGGAGGTTGCCGTGGCGGAGGCCTTGCCGGCGGCGATCTGCGCCGGCGCTGCGGCGCTGGCAGGCTGGGTCGCTGCCGCCACTGGTGCGGAGGCGCCCCCGCCTGTCGCCCCGCCCGTCGCCGCGCTTGTCTGCTGAGCTGCTGCGGGCATCCTGCCGTCGGCCGCTGCCGGATTGGCGTTTGCCGGCTTGTCCTGTGGCGTCTGCGCGAGCGCCGGAGAGGGCGCCGCGATTGTCGACTCGGCGCCCCTTGCGACCGGAATTGCCGCCGCGGGGCCGGCTGCTGCTTCTGTTGCCAGCGCGGCCGCCGATCCGGTCTCAGGTGTCACGGCGGCGGAGTGGCTGTCACCGCTGGGTGTCGGTCCTTGAGCCTGAGGCTCGTCGACGGCGGCGTCAGCCGTCTCAGCCCGACCGCTTCGCGTTGCTGCGGCTGCGGACCGATCGCCTTCAGCCATGTCATGATCGTCGCCATTGCCGGCGGCGCCGGCCTCACGGTCGTTCACCGCAGAGTCTCGTTGGTCCGGCTGAGCTTCGCTAGGAAGGTCGTCGCGGCGGGCCTCGTTGTGGCGGGGCTTTTCGTCGTTTGGTTCATCGTGACGGGGCTCGCCGTAGTCGGACTCTTCGCGTGGGTCGGACTCCACGCGTGACGGCCGCGCGGGCTCCGCGGCCTCGTGACGCGGCGGCGGCTCCGCCTGATAGCGCGCTTCATCCTCACGCAGCAGGGCGTCGAACAGCCCGTCGCCGGGCCGCTCCTCTTTCGTGGCAGAGGAGGGCCCGCCGAAGGGGGCATAAAAGTCCGGGGCGATAACTTGCATAAACGGGTCCGTCAGGGCTGCTTTTCTTGGGTTGGACTAGGCGGCGTGGACGTCCAGCCGGATTCCGGCGGCTTCCAGACGGCGCAGGATGGTGGCTTCCAAAGAAGCCTGTTCCCCGCCGTCGGCCAGGCCCAGATCGACTTCGTCCCAGGCATCGCGCAGCGGCTGCAGGATCTCGATGACCTTCTTGGTGCCTTCGATATCGCTATGGATGTTGATCCGAATCAGTCGCGCCAGAACATAGCGGTAGAGCTGGCCGAGCTGTTCGGCGATGTCGCCGCCCTTCTCGATGTCCAGGCTCATGTGCAAGGTTCCGATGATCTCGGTGACCACGTTGACTCGATTGCAACGCTCCTCGATCTTGTTCTGCTCCATGGCCTCGATTGCGGCAGTCAGGGATGCAATGGCCTCGTCATAGAGCATGACCACAACTCGTGTCGGACGGGCTCTGGTTACCTCGCTGCGAAACGCATCAGTAGCAGTAAGCGGCATGGTTCTATCTCCGTTTTGCTTCCCGAAGCGGTCGGTCGCGCCAGGCGACTTCGCTGCTTCGGGTTTCAGGACCGGCCATTGGTACGGTTGCGGTCGGTCCAAGTCTCGGCGGTTAGACGCAAGTTGCGGGCCAAGTTGCGCCAAGCGCGGAAAAGCGGGGTCTTCGCGGCCCCCGCACGATTGCTCCGGAGACCGCAACGGCCCGCTGGCGGAATCTGCCTGGCAGTTCCTGCAGGGTTCTGGGACAAGCTTTGCCGGGTGAGAATGCAATCGCGCTTTGTGGAGAGCGCCGCGGCGGCAGGCTGCGGACCGCTGCTGCTGGCAGGCTTCGATCCGAAGCCGTCGGCAGGTCCCGGTCAGAAGGTTCTTATGCGGGACTTCCACCGCGCGTGATTCATAGAGTATGGCGCGGGCTGTGGCAGGGGAGACGGCAAGGGGGTACGGCAGGGCGGCGAGGCGCGACAGGCGGCCGGAGCCGGGGGCCGGCCGGTAAGCTTGTCCCCAACGCCCTGGCGCCGCCGGAAGCCGGAAGTCTTTGCCTGCCTTGAGGTGAAGGATTTTCCGTCAGTCGCAATTTTTGCCCGCGTCGGACCGCAACAGAGGTCTCCATAAGGTATTGATATAGATAGTGATATTGTGAAAATCAGAAGTTGGCACGATCTATGCTGGTAGGGGGTGCCCGACTGGTCAGGGATTGATCCCCGATCAGGAGAGGCCGGCAAGCAGCCAGCTTCTGGGGCTCTGCCCACGAAAGGTTATTGGAGTAGACTCATGCCTACAGTCACAACAAACACAGCCGCCAACTCGGCCCTGCGGTTCCTGAACTTCAACTCCATGATGTCCGGCTCTTCGGTGTCGAAGCTGGCTTCCGGCTCGCGCATTGTGAAGGCCTCCGACGACGCGGCGGGCCTGGCCATCGGCACGCGGCTCCTGGCCGACGTGACGGTGCTGCGCCAGTCGTCGGTGAACGCGGCCCAGGGCGCCTCGGTGCTGCAGGTCGCCGACGGCGGCTTGGGGCGCATCGCCGACGTGCTACAGCGCATGAAGGCGCTGTCGGCCCAGTCGCTCTCCGGCGTGCCGTCGAATACCGAGCGCGGCTTTATCGATGCCGAGTTCCAGGAACTGCGCGCTGAGATCACCGCCATCGCCCAGACCACCCGCTTCAACGGCGCCTCGCTCTTGGACGGCACGGGTCAGACGACCCAAAACTTCTTCGTCGGCTCCGAGGCGGGGGACAACATCACCGTGACCTACTCGGCTTTTGCGGCCAGCGCCGATGTCTATACGGCAGCGGGAATCGGTATCACCGCGACCACCAACGTCGCCAGCGCTGGCGCTGCCTCGGTCGCGATGTCGGTGATCGATCGCGCCATCGACCTGATTTCGGAATCCCGCGCTACGGTCGGTGGCCTGGTGTCGCGCTTCGAGTTCCGTGGTCAGCAGATCGCCACTTCCCTGGAAAACATCGAGGCGGCGAAGTCGTCGATCATGGACGTCGACCTGGCGGCGGAACAGAGTAGATTGGTCTCCTCCCAGGTCCTTGTGCAGGCCTCGGTATCGGCTCTTTCCCAGGCCAACGAGCTCCCTCAGTCGCTCCTCAGGCTGCTGCAGTAACCGCCACCTCTTTGGGCAGAGGTGAACGGGGCGGGGCGCCATGAAGGCGCCCCGCCCCGATCTATTTCGTCCCCGGCCACAGACCGCGGCGCCGTTCGCAGCTGGCCACCCGGCAGAGTTTTCCTCCTGTACCTAGAAATCTCTTCCCATCTGGGTCGACCAAGGCCGGGCGCAGTCTTCGAACGATTTTGTAACCGACTGAAATATAGCAATAAAAAAGCAGTGTAGAGCTTGGCACGATATCTGCGTAAGTGAAGTCACCCGTAGCGCGGGCACCCCTCGGGCGGCGCGCTATACCGGCAGGGAGCCGGTCCTTGGGACTCTGCCCTTGCAGGTTTTTGGAGTGAACCCATGCCTACAGTTACAACGAACACAGCCGCCAATTCGGCCCTGCGGTTTCTGAACTTCAACGCGATGATGTCCGGCTCTTCGGTGTCGAAGCTGGCCTCCGGCTCGCGCATTGTGAAGGCTTCCGACGACGCGGCGGGCCTGGCCATCGGCACGCGGCTCCTGGCCGACATAACGGTGCTGCGCCAGTCGTCGGTGAACGCGGCCCAGGGCGCTTCGGTGCTGCAGGTCGCCGACGGCGGCTTGGGGCGCATCGCCGACGTGCTGCAGCGCATGAAGGCGCTGTCGGCCCAGTCGCTCTCCGGCGTGCCGTCGAATACCGAGCGCGGCTTTATCGATGCCGAGTTCCAGCAGCTGCGCGATGAGATTACCGCCATCGCCCAGACGACCAGGTTCAATGGCGACTCGTTGCTGGACGGCACGGGCCAGTCACCGCAGAATTTCTTCGTCGGCTCCGAGGCGGGCGACAACATCTCGGTGTCCTATTCCTCCCTGGCGGCCGCGGCCTCCGCTTTCCATGCGACCGCGATGGGTCTGGTGGCCAGTGTCGGCACCCCGACCGCTGCGGTGGGCGCGATGAGTCTGGTAGACGGCGCCATCGATATCATTTCCGAGGCCAGAGCCACGGTCGGTGGCCTGATCTCGCGCTTCGAGTTCCGTGGCCAGCAGATCGCCACTTCCTTGGAAAACATCGAGGCGGCGAAGTCGTCGATCATGGACGTCGACCTGGCGGCGGAACAGAGTAGATTGGTCTCTTCCCAGGTTCTCGTGCAGGCCTCGGTATCGGCACTGTCGCAAGCCAACGAATTGCCGCAATCGCTATTGAGACTGCTGCAGTAGGAAATCGGAATTAGCGGAACTCTGCGGGCGATACTGCTGAGTCGGTATCGCCCTCGGTTCCCGGATCTGCTGAGGCCTCGGATGCGGTCCCTGTGGGCCGCCGCTTCGACGGCAAAATTTGCCCCGATCGGTCTTCCGCGGCAGATATTGCCGGGTTCACTAGGCAAATCTTGCCGGATTCGGCGCTTGCCGCCTTCGCGCCCCGGCACAGGAAACTCTTCTAACCTTCTGGATAATTTGAAGACTGCGTGAGTCCGCCGAGTCTGGCATTGGCTTTGCGTAGATGCCGTCGGGATTCTGCGTTCGGAGTCTGTCCGTCGCGAACCCTGGGGTGACCAAGTAGGTCGCCTCCAGCACCCAGTCGCAGGAGGTGGCTGGGGCTCTTCAAGTAGAAGGAAGATTGTAATGCCAGTAGTTGCTACGAATACGGCGGCCAACTCCGCCCTTCGTTTTCTGAATAACAACTCGTCCATGGCGGCGGGTTCGGTGGGTAAGCTGGCGTCCGGCTCGCGCATCGTGAAGGCTTCCGACGATGCCGCCGGCCTCGCCATCGGCACCCGTCTGAAGGCCGACGTCACGGCGCTCACCCAGGCCGGCATCAACGCCTCCCAGGGCGCTTCCGTGGTGCAGGTCGCCGACGGCGGCCTGGCGCGTATCGGCGACGTCCTGCAGCGTATGAAGGCCCTCGCGGCCCAGTCGCTGTCGGGTGTGCCGACCGATACCGAGCGTGCTTTCATCGACGCCGAGTACCAGGAACTGATTTCGGAAATTTCCGACATCGCGACGACCACCCGCTTCAACGGCGACTCGCTGTTGGATGGTGGCGCTTCGACCGCCGATTACTTCGTCGGCACAGACGTTTCCGATACCATCACCGTCGATTTCCAGGCTCTCGCCACCGGCCAGGTTGGCTTCACGGCGGGTGCCCTCAGCATCAACTCCGTGGCCGTCAGCTCTGCCGCTTCCGCGGCGGCGGCGATGTCGCTGATCGATGCGGCCATCGACGTGATTTCCGAGGCACGGGCCACGGCCGGTGCGTTGATTTCTCGTTTTGAGTTCCGTGGCCAGCAGGTCGCGACCTCGCTCGAGAACATCGATGCGGCCAAGTCGGCGATCATGGACGTCGATCTGGCAGCCGAGCAAAGCAAGCTGGTATCCAGCCAGGTGCTTGTGCAGGCGGCCGTCTCGGCGGTGTCGCAGGCCAACCAGATCCCGCAGTCGCTGTTGCGGGTCCTGCAGTAAGTAAATAGGCGCTGGCCAGGTAGGTCGGCTGAACCTGTCCGCTGAAGGTAACGGCGGATGCCAACTCTTCAAGTAGAAGGAACAGTACTATGCCTGTAGTTGCTACAAATACGGCGGCCAACTCCGCCCTTCGTTTTCTGAATAACAACTCGGCCATGGCGTCGAGCTCGGTGGGTAAGCTGGCGTCCGGCTCGCGCATCGTGAAAGCTTCCGACGATGCCGCCGGCCTTGCCATCGGCACCCGTCTGAAGGCCGACGTCACGGCGCTTACCCAGGCCGGCATCAACGCCTCCCAGGGTGCTTCCGTGGTGCAGGTTGCCGACGGCGGCCTGGCGCGTATCGGCGACGTCCTGCAGCGTATGAAGGCCCTCGCGGCCCAGTCGCTGTCGGGTGTGCCGACCGATACCGAGCGTGGTTTTATCGACGCCGAGTTCCAGGAGCTCAAGTCGGAAATCACGGACATCGCGACGACCACCCGCTTCAACGGCGAGTCGCTGCTGGATGGTGTCGCGGCCGGCGCCGGTACGCCAAAGGACTACTTCGTCGGTACCGACGTCAGTGACACCATCACCGTGACCTTCTCGGCCCTGGCCGGCTCTGTCGCGGGCTTCACGTTCACCGCGCTTGCCGTCACCGGCAACGTGGCCTCGGCCACCGGCGCTTCCGCGTCCATGTCGGCTGTCGACCGTGCCATCGACCTCATCTCCGAGGCGCGGGCTACGGCGGGCGCCTTGATTTCTCGCTTCGAATTCCGCGGTCAGCAGATCGCCACTTCGCTCGAGAACATCGATGCGGCCAAGTCGGCGATCATGGACGTCGATCTGGCGGCCGAACAAAGCAAGCTGGTATCCAGCCAGGTGCTTGTGCAGGCCGCCGTCTCGGCGGTGTCGCAGGCCAACCAGATCCCGCAGTCGCTGTTGCGGGTGCTGCAGTAAAAGGTGCCGGCCAGGTAGGTCGGTACATCTAGTCCGCCGCAGGAAGTGGTGGACCGAAAACTTCATGTAGAAGGATAATCAAATGCCAGTAGTTGCTACGAATACAGCGGCCAATTCCGCCCTTCGTTTCCTGAATAACAACTCGGCCGCGGCTGCGGCCTCGGTCGGTAAGCTGGCCTCGGGCTCGCGTATCGTGAAAGCCTCAGACGACGCCGCTGGCCTCGCCATCGGCTCGCGCCTGAAGGCCGACGTGACGGCGCTCACCCAGGCCGGCATCAACGCCTCCCAGGGTGCTTCCGTGGTGCAGGTTGCCGATGGCGGTCTCGGCCGTATCGGCGATGTCCTGCAGCGCATGAAGGCTCTGGCGGCACAGTCGCTGTCGGGCGTGCCGACCAATACGGAGCGTGGTTTCATCGACGCCGAGTATCAGGAACTGGTCAGTGAAATCACCGACATTGCAGGGACCACCCGTTTCAACGGCCAGTCCCTGCTGGACGGCACAGTGGCTTCGCAGTCGTACTTCGTCGGTACGGATGTCTCCGATACCATCGATGTCGACTTCGGCGGTCTGGCGGCTGCTTCGGCGGCTTTCGACGCTGTGTCGCTTGGCGTCAACCTTTCTGTCGGAACCGCCGGCGCCGCTTCTGCGGCTATGGCGGCCGTCGACACGGCCATCGACACCATCTCCGAGGCGCGGGCCACGGCCGGTGCCTTGATTTCTCGTTTCGAGTTCCGCGGTCAGCAGATCGCCACCTCGCTCGAGAACATCGATGCGGCCAAGTCGGCGATCATGGACGTCGATCTGGCGGCCGAACAGAGCAAGCTGGTCTCTAACCAGGTTCTTGTGCAGGCCGCTGTTTCGGCGGTTTCACAGGCCAACCAGATTCCGCAGTCTTTGCTGCGGGTGCTGCAGTAGGTCAGGTAGATCTGGTGAAGGCGGGGTCTTCGGGTCCCGCCTCACTGGCCTCCCCATCTACTGAGCCCGCGCTAGGAGGGCTTTGAAAATGGATACGACACTTGGTAACAGCGGGCCGGTAACGGCCACTCAGAGTACGGTGCAGGCGCAAGCCAAGGCTGCGCCTGTCGAAACCAAAGCGGCGGCACCGGAGAACGTGGAGGCGCCTCAGGCGGTACCGGCGACCGGCGCGGTGCCAAAGCCGGCGCTGAAGCAGGCGGCGCCGAACTCGGGGCTGACAACCTACAAGGATCATGACACCGGGCGGTTGATTGTCCGGGTCTTCGATCGCGAGAGCGGCGACGTGTTGGTCGAGTTTCCGCCGGAGCGGGCTTTCCGCTCCGCATCGGAGGTTCTCGACAAGGCCGTCGAGAAGGCGAAGAAGACCATCGAAGTATAGGTTAACTCATTGATAACTCTAAAATCTTAACGGATTTTAAGCGAATTTGGCCGTAGTCTTGGGGATTGAGGAGTAAGATAATGGCTCTTGGAGGAACACAAGGCACAGTTTCCTTTATTGGAAACTCACCGCTTCTGACCGGTTCATTTTCCGGCCTGGATACGGCTGCCATCATCGAGGCTTCTCTCGCCGTCAAGCGGATCCCGATTGACCGGCTGGAGAACAAGATCTCCCAGAACGAAACGCGGATCGCCGCGTTCAACGAATTCAAGACCCTCTTGGCGTCTCTTCAGTCGGCGGTCGACGGCCTGCGCAACCCGCCGGGCTCGATCGGCATCCTCAACAACGTCTTCGAGCAGAAATCCGCTTTCGTGTCTTCGAACACCTCGACGGCGGCAACCGAGATCCTCGGCGCAACGGCGACCAATTCCGCCGCCGCGGGCACCTACGAGATCGAGGTTTTGCAGATTGCCGAGGCGCACAAGGTCTCCGGCAGCACGCTGGCCGACGTTTCCACCGCCCTGGGAGTCGCCGAGACGATCACCGTCGGTTTGGCCGGCGGCACCACGACGGACATCGGCATCACCGCCGACATGACCGCCACGGACGTGGTATTCGCCGTCAACGCGGTGTCCGGGACCACCGGCGTTCGGGCTTCGGCCCTGAAGATCGCTACTGGCGACTATCGCATTGTTTTCACGGCGGAAGACACCAATAAAGACATCCAGATTACCGGCGACAACGGCGGCGCGACCCTGGCGGCACTGAACGTCTCGGCCGACAACGGCGCCACCTTCGACACGGTCCTGCAGGTGGCTCAGCCGGCACAACTGAGGCTCGACGGAATCGCGACGGTCATCGAGCGCGACTCAAACGAGATCGGCGATCTGATCGACAATGTCACCCTCGATCTTTTCAAGGAAGACACGGCGAACGGCACCGTTATCACCCTGGAAATCGAGAACGACCTCGTCGCCGCGAAGACCCAGATCGAGACCTTCGTCTCGACCTATAACGACGTGAAGTCCTTCTTGCTGTCCCAGCAGGAGGTGTCGGAAGACGGCGAGATCGGCGCCGCTGCCATTCTCTTCGGCGACAACCTGCTGCGCTCTCTGGGCCGCGACCTGGGCATCGACCTGGCGGAACTCGTCGACGGCGTGACCAGCGGCAATCTGGCGACCCTGCGCGGCGTCGGCATTGAGCTCACCTCCGACGGCCTGCTGACCATCGACAGCGGCAAGCTGGACACCAATCTGGTCGACAAGCTCGACCAGGTGCGCGGCGTCTTCGAGTTTGGCTTCCAGTCGAGTTCGCCGGAGATCCGGCTCATCACACGAAACGAACTGCTCGAGGTCGGCACCTTCGTCATCGCGGATCCCGGCGGCGCGATCGACGGCACCAACCTGCAGGTTGGCGGCGTCGACGCCTTCGAGGTGGACGGCGGGGTTCTGCGCGGCCTGGCGGGCACGATCTACGAAGGCATGTCGATGGCCTATACCCGCGATACGACCGATGCCGGCGCGGCGGCCCAGAACATCACCATCACGACGACGACGGGTATCGCCGAACGGCTCTATCAGCGGCTCGAGAACTATATCAACACCGGTGACGGCCTGATTACCGAAGAAGTCATCAGCTTGACGGCCCAGAACGAGACGCATGTCGATAAGATTCAGTCTCTCGAAGCCCGCATGGCGATTTATCAGGCCAAGCTGATCGAGAAGTATTCCGCGATGGAGCGGGCGATCGCCCAGGCCGAGGCCATGGCGAGCCAGCTCGAGGCCTTCCTGAAAGGCGGCGATGATTAATATCGCCGCGTCCACTGCATCGCCGGTCCGAACAGTCCTTCAAGTCTCAATGGCGCGCTGAGGTCCAGTCACGTGACGCAACCGTACAATGCTTTGTCCGCCTATCGGGCCGCCTCCAAGATGACGACGTCTCTGGGCGCCGTGGTCCTGCTGTACGACGGCATGATCAAGGAGGTTGGCAAGGCCAAGGCGGCGATCGGTGAAGGCCGTATCGAGGATCGCTTCAATGCGACCCAGAAGGCCTGCCAGATCCTGCTGGGGCTGCAATCGCATCTCGATTTCGAGAAGGGCGGCGATGTCTCCCTGATGCTCGACCAGTTCTACCACACGATTTTCCGTGACCTGCAGCAGATCAATATGAGCAACTCCGCGGCCGGCTGCGACGAGATCATCCGCGCGCTCAGCGAAGTCAGGGCGAGCTGGTCGCAACTGGCCGAGAGCGAGCAGCGCGGCGGATCGCCGAATCCGACACAGACGGGACCGCACAGGTCCGCCCCGGCTAAGGACGCGGAGCGGCCGGCGGTCTCGGGTTCCGTTACCCTCTCCATCTAGTTCACCTCTCTCCGGTCATTCTGGTGCCGGCCGACCGCCTCGAGCGGCAGGTTTGCCGTCCGCGAGCCGTTTCGCCTGCCGAAAGGTCGATTAATCTCGCTTTGCCGGTGGGAAGCGGCTGCTCGAAAGGTTCTTTTAGTAAATGACAGCTTAACTTGGAGGCGGCGCCGGCCCGGCGACTTCCCGGCTGTCCGCGCAAGCGCAATTCCAGGACCCGATGAGTAGGATCGCATGAGCTACGAGCAATCAGCGCCCGATATCCAAAATACCGAAAGCGACTCGCGCCACCGCGGCAAGAACCGGCGCCGCGATGCCAAGGGCGCCAAGCCGCTGCGCGATCCCTCGAAGATGGTCGATGCGGGACGCGAGAAGGTCGCGGCCAAGCGCTGGAAGGAAGCGGTCAACCTGCTGAAGCGTGCGCTCAGCGCCGACCGCAACAACGGTGTCGCCATGGCGCTGCTGTCCTTCGCCTACTTGAATCAGCGCAAGCTCGTCGATTCCCGCAAGTTGATGAAGCGGGCGCTGGAAGCGGCCCCCATGGAACCGGAAGTCCAGACCCTGAACGGCAAGCTGCTGCACAACTTCGGCGAGATGGACCAGTCCGCCAACGCCTTCACGCGGGCTCTGCAGATCAATCCCGAGTACGGTCCCGCCTATCGCGACCTGGGTGTCCTGCTGATCGATGCCGGCGTGCTGGATCAGGCCATGGAAGCCATGATCATGGCGATCAAACTGGACCCGCAGGACGCGGTTGCCTTCTATCATCTGGGCCTCATCAAGAAAATGCAGGGCCTGGATGCCGAGGCCATCGATGCCTATGGCATTGCCGTGGCAATCAAGCCGGACTATGCCGAGGCGCATGTGAATCTCGGCAAGATCGCCATCGACCGCGGCAAGCTGGAACTCGGCGAGCGGGCCTGCCGTCAGGCCATCGCGGCCGACCCCAAGCTGGCCCAAGGCTACGTCAACCTCGGCATGGTGCTGCGCGAGCAGAAGAACCTCGATGCGGCGCTGGTTGCCGCCAGCAAGGGTGCCGAGTTGGACCCGCGCAACGGCGCCGCCCAGTCGAACCTCGGCAACGTCTACATGGATCTTGAGCGCTATCAGGAAGCACTTGTTTGCTTCCGCCAGGCGATGGAGTTCCAGCCAAGCTTTGCGACAAGTTATTTCAATTACGGCAATGCCTTGCGGCTCCTGCATGTCCTCGACAAGGCGCATGCCTCGTACAACAAGGCGCTCAGCCTGGAGCCGGATCGCGGCGAGTTTCACCACAACCAGGGTCTGGTCTATCAGGAGCAGGGCCTGCACGAGACCGCTCTGGAGAAATTTCGCCTGGCGCACAAGCTGACGCCGGATCACCTGGGACTACAGTTCTCGCTGGCGCGCTCTCTGTGGAACAATGGCTTTCGTGAGGAATCCTGGGACCACTTCGATGCCGGCCTGGACGGCGATCTGCGCAAGCCGAACCGCAAATTCAAGGTGCCGCGCTGGCGCGGCGAGGACATTTCCGACAAGCGGATCCTGGTCTGGCGCGAGCAGGGTGTCGGTGACGAGATCGACTTCAGCCGGCGCTTTCAGCAGATAATCGACAAGTCTGCCGGGACGGTGATCGAAGCCGACAAGCGCCTGGTGCCGATCTTCCAACGCTCCTTCCCCGAAGCCACCTTTCTGCCGGAGACCCTCAACCCAAAGAACGATTGGTTCAGGGAAGACTGCGACCTGCACCTGCCGGCCGGCAATTTGATGCAGTATTTTCCCTACACCCAGGAAGAGCTGGATCTCTACAACTACCCGGATGACGATATCGAGGCGGCCCGCCTTTGCGGCGAGCGCAGCAAGGGCGCTACCGGCTACCTCAAGCCCGACCCGGAGCGGGCCGGGCAGCTGGCTGAGCGGATCGCCGCGCTGCCGGACGGGCTCAAGGTAGGCATCTGCTGGCGCAGTAAGTACAGCCACCGCGACCGTGACATCCACTACACACAGTTGGAAATGTGGGAATCGATCCTGCGACTGCCCGGCGTCACCTTCGTCAACGTCCACTACGACCAGCGCGAGGACGAGCTGCAGAAGGTGGAGAACGAGTTTGGCGTCCAGATCCACCGCTGGGACGATCTCGATCTCAAGGACGACATGGAAAGCGCTTTCGCGCTGACCTCGCAGCTTGACATGGTGATCTCCACCTCGACGTCGCCGAGCCGAATTGGCGATGCCGTCGGCACCGAAGTGTGGCTGATGATGGCCGGCGGCCGCGAGACGATGCAGCCGCCCGAGGGCGAATTCGGCATCGAGAACCGCATCGTGTGGCGGCGCCACTGGACCGAAGAGTGGCCGACGCTGCTCGAACGTATGGCCCGCGCGCTCGAGGCGCGCCTGAACGGCTGACCGGCCGCTGAAAAAGCCCTCAAGCTGCCCGCGGCACCCTTCGAGATGACCCCTTTGGGTCTCCTCAGGGTCAGGCAGGATGTTGAGATAATCGATCTCATGGTGAGGCGGGGCGCAGCCCCGTCTCGAACCATGAGGAGCGAAGCCTCTCGAAGCACGAGGTCAATCACGGTCTCGACCTTCTCAGCCCCCTGCTAATCCGCAAAGTGCTCTACGCCGCGGACTCATAAACGCGAAGCCTTAGGCGGATCGCTGAGAGCTTCAATCACGCGCCTGCAGGCGGCTTCAAACATCAATCTCCGAGTCTGGTCTAACCCCGAAAGCCGACTCAATCGGCCAGGCGGCGGAGGTCTCAGTTTGTGAAGGGTTGTCGGACGCCTGCCGGCGACAGCGTATGCAGTGCTGTGGCTCGACCGGCAGGCGTCGGGCAAGCCTCAGGGGAGGAAACCGCGGGGGCTCAGGCTCGGTGCTGGGGCAGCAGCAGTCTATGGGGATTTG
>JAVJNS010000029.1:0-216776 GCA_040217155.1 Kiloniellaceae bacterium | reverse complement strand
AAGCGCATCGAGGAGAGCTTCGGCTGGATCAAGACCGCCGCTGGCCTCGCCAAGACCCGGCACCGAGGGCTCGACCGGGTCGGCTGGATGTTCACCCTTACCGCCACCGCCTGCAATCTGGTGCGAATACCAAAGCTCCTGACCGCAACATGAGCCAAATGCCCCACCCATACCCCGGCCACCGAGAAACAGGCCGCATCGAAAACCCCTCCGACAGCGGGATGAACCTACAACCAAGGGGCAAATCCGCTACCTGACAGATTCTTCAGCAGCCTGCTAACTCCAATCAGGAGCGGTATGGCCACCACCGGTCCGCCGGCCTCATGAGGGGCCGCGGCCCGGCGCTGGCCGACTGGCAGGTGATTACCGTCTCAGAACAGCCGGGACATTGGCCAGCTCTCTGCCGGCCCGGTCAACCCGCGGCGGCGAGCAGGCTCGCGTTGCCGCCGGCAGCGGTGGTGTCGATGCAGAGGTGGCGCTCGACGTAGTAGCGCGCCGGCGCGATCGCCTCGGTCTCGAGCGGCAGGATGGCGCCGGGACGTTCGGCGAGGGCGCAGCGCAGCGCCCGCGTCCAGTCCGAGCTTCCGGCGGCGGCGAAGACGGCGAAGCCGCCGATGGTGGCGAGCGCGCCGGGCCGGAGGTGGCCGTCGAACGCCGCGACGGGGGCGCCGGCGGCGGCGAGCGGCTCGACCAGGGCGACCGCGTCAGGCGCGACGAGCACGGCGGCACAGCCGGCGGCGAGCGCCTGCACCGCCTGGGCGACGGCGAGGTCGCCGCTCGGCCCGAGGCAGAGGACCGTGCCCTTCGGGTGCAGGCTCAGCCGGTTGCTCTCGCCGGTCGGCCCCGGCAGCGTGAACGGCCCGGGGTCGAAGGCGGCGGCCGCCGAGAGGGCGCGGCGCACCGCGTCGCCGCGCCGGGGAAGCGCCTTGCGCAGCATGGCGACCTTGTCGGGCCGGGCCGCCCAGTTGCGGGCGTCGAGCCCTCCCGCCGCCGCCTCGACCGCGGCGGCGGCGATCTCCCGGCCGCCGGGCGCCGCCAGCTCCTCGGCCGTCTCGCCGCGGCGGAAGCGGGCGACGTAGAACGGCCCGCCGGCCTTGGGGCCGGTGCCGGACAGGCCTTCGCCGCCGAACGGCTGCGAGCCGACGATGGCGCCGATCTGATTGCGGTTGACGTAGATGTTGCCGACGTGAATGCGCTCGACGATCTGCTGCACGCGGTCGTCGATCCGGGTGTGCAGCCCGAAGGTCAGGCCGTAGCCCCGGCCGTTGATGGCGTCGACGACCTGATCGATGTCGCGCGCCTTGAAGGTGGCGACGTGCAGGACCGGCCCGAAGACCTCGCGCTCGAGGTCGTCGATGCCCGCGACCTGCACCACCGAGGGCGCGACGAAGGTGCCGCCGGACGGCGCCTTCAGCACCTTGAGCAACCTGCCGGCCCGCTTCTGCTGTTCCATGTAGGCCAAGATGTCGGCCTGCGCCTCGCTGTCGATCACCGGAGAGACGTCGGTCGCCAGATCCCACGGGTCGCCGATCGTCAGCGCCTCCATCGCGCCATAGAGCATCTCGATCAGCCGCTCACGCGCCTCTTCCTGGACGTAGAGCAGGCGCAGCGCCGAGCAGCGCTGCCCGGCGCTCTGGAACGAGGCGATGAGGATGTCGCGGACCGCCTGTTCGGTCAGCGCCGTGGAGTCGACGATCATGGCGTTGAGCCCGCCGGTCTCGGCGATCAGGATCGCATCGGGTCCGGCGTTGGCCGCGAGGGCCTTGTGGATGATTTGAGCGACCTCGGTCGACCCGGTGAAGCAGACGCCCGCGATCCGCGGGTCGGACGTCAGCGGCCCGCCGACGGTCGGACCGTCTCCGGGCAGCAGTTGCAGCGCCGCCTTGGGCAGTCCGGCCTCGCGCATCAGCTGGACCGCGCGGGTGGCGATCAGGGGCGTCTGCTCGGCCGGCTTGGCCAGCACGGCGTTGCCGGCCGCGAGCGCCGCGGCGATCTGGCCCGAGAAGATGGCGAGCGGAAAATTCCACGGGCTGATGCAGACGAAGACGCCGCGCGGGCCGCCCGGCGCCTCGGCCTCGTTCGCGTAGAAGCGCAGGAAGTCCACCGCCTCGCGCACCTCGGCGATGCCGTCGCCGACGGTCTTGCCCGCCTCGCGCGTCGCGATCACCGTGAGTTCGGCGATGTTGGCCTCGTAGAGATCGGCGATCCGGTAAAGCAGCGCGGCGCGTTCGCCGACCGGGACCGCCGACCAGTCCGCAAATCCATCCGCCGCCGCGTCGAGTGCCCGGCGCACTTCCGCCGCTGTGCTGTCGTGGACGCTGCCGACCCGCCGCGCCGTGTCAGCGGGCGAATACACCGGGCGGCCCTCACCCTGCGCCGGGGCGTCCTCGGCGAGCAGCGGCCGCGCCGTCCAGGTGCTGCCGGCAAAGGCTTTTCGCGCCTCGAGCAGCGGCGTGATCGACGCCGGCTCGTTCACGCGGTAGCCCTTGGAGTTGGCGCGCTCCGGCGCGAACAGTTCGACCGGACGGCTGATCAACGGGCTCGGAATGCTGTCCAGCGCCGCGACCTGGGCCACCGGATCCTTCGAGATCTCCTCGGGCGCGATGCTCTCGTCGACGATCTGATTGACGAACGAGCTGTTGGCGCCGTTCTCGAGCAACCGCCGGACGAGGTAGGCCAGCAGGTCGCGGTGCGCGCCGACCGGCGCATAGATGCGGCAGCGGGCGCCGCTCTCCTTGCGGACGATGTCGTGCAGCGATTCGCCCATGCCGTGCAGGCGCTGGAATTCGAATCCGTCGCGGTCGTTGCCGGCCATCTGCAGGACGGCGGCGCAGGTATGCGCGTTGTGCGTCGCGAACTGCGGATAGATGCGGTCGCGCCGGTCGAGCAGCATCTGCGCGCAGGCCATGTAGCTGAGGTCGGTGTTCACCTTGCGGGTGAAGACCGGGAAGGTGGCGACGCCCATCTCCTGCGCCAGCTTCACTTCGCTGTCCCAGTAGGCGCCCTTGACGAGGCGCACCATGATGCGGCGGTCGAGAGCGCGCGCGAGCCCGTCGAGGTATTCGATCACCGGCACCGCGCGCCGGCCGTAGGCCTGCACGACGACGCCGAAGCCGTCCCAGCCCGCGAGGCTCGGGTCGGACAGCAACGCCTCGATCACGTCGAGCGAAAGATCGAGCCGGTCCTGTTCCTCGGCGTCGATGTTGAAGCCAATGTTGGCCTGGGCCGCCTGCCGCGCCAGTTGCAGCGCGCGCGGCACCAGCACCTTCATCACCGTTTCGCGGTGGGTGTACTCGTAGCGCGGATGGAGGGCCGAAAGCTTCACCGAAATTCCGGGGTTCGCGCGCACCTCGCCCTTGGCGGCGCGCGAGATCGCCGTGATCGCGTCGGCATAGGCTTTGAGGTAGCGCTTGGCGTCGGCCTCGGTCCGCGCCGCCTCGCCGAGCATGTCGTAGGAATGGGTATAGCCCTGTTTCTCGCGCTCGCGCGCGTTCTTCATCCCCTCCTCGATGGTCTCACCGAGCACGAATTGCCGCCCGAGAATTTTCATGGATTGGGCCACCGCGCCGCGCACCACCGGCTCGCCCAGGCGCCGGATCAGTCCGCGCAGCGCCGCCGCCGGCCGGCTCGGGTCGTCGTCGAGGACGCGGCCCGTCAGCATCAGCGCCCAGGTCGAGGCATTGACCAGCGACGACGACGAATGGCCGAGATGCGCGCCCCAGTCCGAGGGTTCGATTTTGTCCTGGATCAGATCGTCGACGGTCTCGGCGTCCGGCACCCGCAGCAGCGCTTCGGCGAGGCACATGAGCCCGACGCCCTCCTCCGTCGAGAGGCCGTACTCCGCCAGGAAGCTCTCCATCATGCTCGGCGAGGTCTCGCGGCGGACGCGCGCCACGATCTTCGCGCCGGCGCCGGCAATCGAGCCGCGCTCTTGCTCGCTGAGACCGATGCGCTCCATGAGATCGCGGACCACCGTCGCCTCGTCGGCGCTGTAACGGCGGCGGACGGCGGCACGCGATGCTTCCGCGCAAGGACGATCGGCCGGTGTCTCGAGAGTCATTCCGTGCTCCAGGTTCACAGTATTCCACGGCGTTCAGCTTAGACTGCATCGCGGCTCGATGCTTCACAAGCCGAAGTCCCATGCTTATCGCCGGCGCGCGAAGCAACCGGACGATGCAGCGCCCGCGGCGATTCAGTAAATCTCCTTCGGAAAGACCATGAGGACGACGTCCTGCACGCGCTGCCAGAAGCTACGCGCCGGCTGCCGGTCGAGGACCTCATCGCCCGCCACCCAGAGAACCTCGCCGTCGGGGCCGAGCGTAACCTTCCAGGCGTTCTCCGGCCGCATGTCGGCTTCGATCGCCGCCTTCATCGCCGCCGCCAGGCCCGGACTCTCGACGATGACCCCGACCTCGCTGTTAATGCGCCAGGACCGCGGATCGAAGTTCATCGACCCGATGAAGACTCGCAGGCCATCCACGACCACGGCCTTGGCGTGAAGCCCCATGAACGCCGCTTCGACGGGCGGTGTGTCGGCCAGCGTCGACTTCACCGCCGCCTCGGGGCGGGTCTCGTAGAGCTCGGCGCCGATCCCAAGCAGGGGGCCGCGCCAATGCTTGTAGTGGGCATTCACGGCGGTGACGTCGTTGGAGGCCAGTGAGTTGGTCAGGATGCGGTAGCGAACGCCCCTGTCGATCTGCTCCTGGATCCAGGCGACGACTTCGTCGTCGGGGATCAGATAGGCGTTCGAGATGAGCACCTCGCGCTCGGCCGTTTCGAGCAGGTTGCGGATGGCCGCCGGCATCAGGTGGTTCACGCCGTCTTCGTCGACCGTGTCCGAGGGCACATAGCTCGTGCCGGTGTGAAGCTCCTCAGACAGGCCGGCGAGGTCCGCACTCCAATCCAGCGGGTCGATACTGAAATTCGTCAGGACCGAAGCCGAACCCAGGCGCCGGTGCACCGTTTCGGTGCCGGCCTGCAGGTCGGCGGGCGTGACCCCGGCCCAGAGCACACCGGCGGGCACAACGATGTCGCTGTTCCAGAACCGATCGAAGGCCGCCGAGGCCTGGCGGGCGACCGGCCCGACCCCCAGCGTGTCGAGGTCGCGAAAGTTGACCTCCGAGGACAGGCCGAAATATTCGTTCCCGATGTTGCGGCCACCGATGATCGCTACCCTGTTGTCGGCGATCATCAGCTTGTTGTGCATGCGCTGGTTGGTTAGCTCGAATTCGCTGACGTACTCGAAGAAACGGCCGGCGAGACTGCGCGAGCGCCAGGGATTGAACAGCCGGACGTCGATGCTGGGGTGCAGGTCTATGACCGCGGCCGCCGAACCGCGCAGCCGCGAATCGTTCGCGCCCTGCAGCATGGTGGCGAGGTCGTCGACGATGATCCGCACCTTCACGCCGCGGTCGGCGGCAGCGGCGAGGCGCTGCATCAAAAGGCTGCCGCTCTCGTCGCCCCACCAGACGTAATACTGCAGATCCAGCGAAAACCGGGCCGAATCAATCAGCGCCAAGCGCCAGCGCAGGGCCTCCGCGTTGGCATCGAGCAGTTTGAAGCCCGAAACCTCCGGCCCGGCCGCCGTCAGAAACCTCGCCTCGAGGTCGGCCAGAGGCCCGCTCGCGGCCGGCGCCAATGCGTAACCCGGATCGCCCGGCGGTATATCCTCGGGCAGGGTGGCGCAGGAAGCGGCAAGCAGGACCAGCAGGAGAGCCGGCAGGATACGCGACAAAACCTTCAGTCCCCCGGGCCGTTTCAAGATCAACAGCACGCGACGCCGCGAACCGCCGGCCGCCGGTGAATTCATGCAGCATAGCATCGCCGCGCCGTCGAGTTGATCTCTTTACGCGTCCCCGCCCCTGGCCAAACACGTCCCCGTCCCGGCCCAGGAGGCGCCAGCTCCAGACTGAACCGGCGCCTCCGCCACCTGGCAGTCAGAAGTCTTTCTGGCCGATCTCCACGATTGTCTTGTAGGTCCGCTCGCCCCAGGCGCTCTTGCCCAGCTCGTCGCGGACCCCCTGGGTGGCGGCGACGAACTCTGCCTTATCGGGATAGGTGATGGTGAGGCCGGCCGCGGTCATCTTGGCGATGAAGTCCTCCTGCTGCCGGGGCAGCAGCTCGCCGATCACCGTGTTGGAGGCGTCGTTGGCCTTGCGGAACAGCGCGCGGTCGGTCTCCGACAGCTCCTGCCAGAAGGACTCGCTGATGGTGACGTAAGCCGGCTTGTAGATGTAGTCGACGACGGCGACAGACTTCTGCACCTCGTAGAACTTCGCCGCATAGATGGTCTCGATGGGGTTCTCCTGGCCGTCGACCACGCCGGTCTGCAGTGAGGTATAGACCTCGCCGAAGGCCATGGGCGTCGGATTGGCGCCCAGCGCGGTCAGCGACTTGACGTAGTAGTCGCGCTCCGGCGCACGCAGCTTAAGCCCTTTGAGGTCGGCCATCGAATTGATCACCTTGTTGGCACTGATCTGGCGCGGCGAGCGCGGCATGAAGCCGAGGGTGCGAACCATCCGCTCGTTCACCAGTTTGTCGTTCCAGGCCTGACCGAAATCGGTCTCAAGAACCGCCGCATAATTCTTTAAGCCCTTCATCAGGTATGGCAGGGCCAAATACTCAATCTCTTTGATGCCGGGATCGCCGCTGGCCAGCATCTGCGTGGTGCCGAGAGCCATCTGCGCCAGCACCTCGCGCGGCGTGCCGAGCTGGTTGCCCGGGAACAGCGTGACCTTGAAACGCCCGTCGGACTCCGCTTCCAGGACCCGCTTGAACTCCTGCGCGCCGATAAACTGGGCCTCGCCTTCCTTGGCCCAGAGGGTGTAGCGCACATCGGTCTGGGCCGCGGCCGCAGAGGCCTGGGCGATCATCAAACCGGCGGCAAGCGTGCCCAGCAGTTTTGCGTGAAAAGTCATCTCATCAACCTCCTCTGTTGGTGGTTATTGTCGTCGTTTTCGCGGCCCTCGGATCGACGGTCTTGAAGTGCCGCACGAAGGCGGCGACGAAGTCGACCAGGTGATCCACGATGCGCCGTCCCTTTTCGGCGCTGGAGTCCAGCGGGTTACCGCCGGCAATGCCGTTGCCGCAGCGGTCGGTGACATCGACGGCCAGTCCGACGTCGACATCGCGGAACCTGACCCCGGCCAGCCCCGAAGTCGGCAGGCCGAGGAGTTCGCCCTTGCGCTCCTCGAGCTCGATGAGGTCCGGGCGCATCAACTCGGGAAAGAGATGCAGATAGACCGACGTCAGCGGATCGCCGCCATGGCCCAGGGCCGCCGTGCCGCGCCCCGGATGCAGTTCCTGCCACAACGCCTCCGGGATACTGCGCCACAGGGGTATGTGCGGCACCAGAATGCCCTGGCGGCGCTTCACCTTGCGCACGGTCTGGTCAATCAGCGGGTTGTTGCCGCTGTGGCCGTTGACGATCACCAGCCGGTTTATGCCGTGATCGAGGAAGTTCTCGATGGTGTCCTCCAACACCGCGCAGAAGGTCGCCGGCTTCAAGGCGATGCCGCCGGGCACCGTGCGGAAGTAGTCGGCATAGCCGAAGGGCAAGGTGGGCGCGGCAACGGCGTCGGCAGCGCGGGCCATCATGGCGGCCACCGCTTCGGTGATCATGTAGTCGCCCATCGGCGCCATGGGCCCTTGTTCCTCCTGCGAGCCGAGCGGCAGCAGGATGACTGGATCGTCGGCAAGCCGCTCGGCGAATTCCACGAAGGTCATGTCCTTCAACAGATGCTTTCGCATGGCGCCCTTCTCGTTCATGGCCGACTCCCGCCTTTCGTTTCGCGCTGCCTCATTGTGTGCCGAAGACCAGATTCGGAATGGCAAGGGTGATTTCCGGCACCAGGGCGATGATCAGCACCGCCGCCAGAAGCGGTACGTAGAACGGCAGCATGGCGCGCACCATCTGCCCGAAGGAGATCTCCGCGATCCCCTGGGCGATGAACATCAGCACGCCGACCGGCGGCGTGCCGCCGCCGATGATCAGGGAAAACACCATAAGCACCCCGAAGTGGACCGGATCGACGCCGAACGACGTCACCACCGGCACCAGGATGGGCGTCAGCACGATTTCCGCCGAAGAAGCGATCATGAAGAGGCCGATGATCAGCAGGAAGACGACCATGATCAACAGGATGACCAGCGGCTGGTCGCTGATGCTGGAAAGGCCGCCGGCGATCGACTGGGGCACCTGCTCGCGAACCAGAATCCAGGAAAACGCCGAGGCGGCGCCGATGATCGCCAGGATGCGCGCCGTGCCCAAAGACACGGTCTTCAGCGTCGCCCAGAGCTCCGCCGCGCTGACGTTGCGGTAGACCACGACACCCAGAACGAGGCCGTAGAGCACCGCCACGGCAGCCGCCTCGGTGGGCGTGAAGACGCCGGACAGAATGCCGGCAACGATGATGACTGGAAACAACGCCGCCGGTCCGCCGCGGTAGACCGCGCAGATGACGCTGCGCAGATCGGCGCGCGGATAGTGCGGATAACCCTTTGCGCGGGCGTAGAAGTACACGAAGACCATCTGCGTGGCGATGATGACGAGCCCGGGCAGAATGCCGGCCAGCAGCAGCCGCCCGATCGAGACGTCGGCCAGGGCGCCGTAGATGACCAGTGCGACGCTGGGCGGGATAATCGGCCCGACCATGGCCGAGGCGACGGTCACCGCGGCGCTGAACGGGGCGGGATAGCCCTCCTTCTTCATCGCCGGGATGAGCACCGAGCCGAGTGCGGTGGTATCCGCGGTCGCCGAGCCCGACATGCCCGAGAAGATCATGCTGGCGAAGATGTTGACCTGCGCCAGGCCGCCGTGAATGTGGCCGACCAGCGCGCGCGACATATCGACGATGCGGGTGGTCAGGCGGCAGGCGTTCATCAGTTCGCCGGCGAGATAGAAAAACGGAATCGCCAGGATCAGAAAGCTGTCGACCGCCGCCGACATGCGCTGCGCGACCAGCGCCGGGTTGATATCGGAGAAATAGAAATAGGCGAGCGACGTCGCCCCCATGGCGAAGAACAGCGGCAGGCCCAGCACCAGCAGCACCACCAGAAGACCCAGCATGGCAAAGACGAGCATCTCCGCGCCTCACATCGGATCGATCTCGGCAGCGCCGGATTCCGCGCCGTGGCGGCGCGGCCGGCGCAGCACGAGGCGCAGCACGATGAAGAGGATCATGAGCCCGGCGCCGACGGCGACCGGCAGCCTGACGATGCCTGACGGCAGGCCGAGCGCGCCCATGTCGGCCATGTTCTCTATTCTGACCAGCGTCAGCGTCGGCTCGATGAGGAAGCCGAGGAAGGCGATGGCCACGGCGGCATTGAGAAACTGAACGGCCCGGCGCAGCCGGTAGGGCAGCCGCGAGAACAGCACGTCGACGTTGAGGTGGCGGGCGTCCCAGGACACCACCGCCGCGCCGACGAAGGTGACCCAGACCAGCAGCAACTTGATCAACTCCTCGCTCCAGATCAGCGGCCGGTCGAGCACGAAACGGAAAAAGATCTGCGCCAGGGTCAGGGCGACGATGACGCCGAGGCCGCCCGCCGTCAGCAGGCGCAGCGGCCAGGCCAGATCGGGTAGTTTGCGCTCCTGCTGCGATGACATGGCGTCCCCTGCCCTGGCCTTGCGGCCGCGAAGAACGGATTGCGCTTAGTGCAATACAATTATTATTCTCTGTCCAATACTGATTATCTGATGATTAAGATGCAAAACATATGAGTGAGCAGATCGAAGCCCGCCACCTGCGATACTTCATCCGCGTCGCCGAGGAGTTGCATTTCGGGCGTGCCGCCGAGCGTCTGGGCATTGCCCAGCCGCCGCTCAGCCATCAGATCCGCCAGCTGGAATCGCGCGTCGGCGTCCGGCTGCTCGATCGCACCACCCGCAGCGTGAAGCTGACACCAGCCGGAGAAGCCTTCCTCACGCATGCCCGCCACGCCCTTGCCGCGATGAAGACGGCGGTCAACGAAGCACGCCAGGCAACCGGCATGGAATCGGGCCACCTGGCGATCGGCGCCGTTCAGACCGCCATCCAGCGCTTCCTGCCCGCGGTCATTCGCGACTTCAGAAAGCACTACCCGCTGGTCACTTTCGACATCAGTCCGGGAACCACCGAGGATCAGGTCGCCAAGCTCATCGACGGCTCGCTTCAGGTCGCCTTCATCCGGCCGCCGCTGAATCTCGGTGCCATCGCTCTCGAGCGGATCTTTTCCGAAGGCTTCGTGGCGGTGCTGCCGGCCGGGCACCCCCTGGCCCAGCGGGCGGACTTGGCCCTGGGCGACCTGGCGGAGGAGCCCTTCGTTCTGTTTTCACCTATCGTCGGCATCGGCTACCAGACCGTGTTGCTCGACCACTGCCGGAGGGCCGGCTTCCGGCCCCGGGTGATCATGGAGGCGACCCACACGGTTGCCATTGCCACCTTGGTTGCGGCCGGCATCGGCATTGCCGTGATCCCCGCCTGGATCGAGAACTCGAGCATCCCGGGCGTGATCTTTCGGCCCCTCCCGGAGTTGCCGGAAGTCGTCGACCTCTGCGTTGCCTGGCTTGCGTCCGACCCCTCGCCGCTGGTGCAGCACTTCGTCCAGGTCACCCGTCAGTATGCCGAGAGCCACTGCGGCCCGCCTCAGTCACCCGCATGAGTCGCGCCGCGGCCGCACTCCGAAAGAGCGGCCAGACGCCCGGCGCCGGCGGAAACCTTTGGGGGCACTCCACGCCTCCGGCGCGGAGCCATTACCGCGTTGCCTGGACTTTGTTGTCGCAGGATGCCGCTGATTCACAGGCGGCGACGCCCGGAATCCGACAAATCATTGGTTCGACACCGCGACCGCGGGTTCCAGGCGCTAAACCTCTTTAATCGCCGACCGGACCTCCCCTAGACTTCCGCGGCCTGAAGATTCCGTCACATCCAGACGGGCGCGGCCTTGGCGGGAGGGGGCATGGAACCGACATTGCATTTCAGCCGCGAGGAGTTCGCGGAGCGGGTCGAAAGAACCCAGCGGGCGATGGCAGCGCGGGAACTCGATCTGCTGATCGTCAGCGACCCCTCCAACATGGCCTGGCTCACCGGCTACGACGGCTGGTCGTTTTATGTGCACCAGGCCGTCATCCTGCCGATCGACGACGACCCCGTCTGGTTCGGCCGCGGCCAGGACGCCAATGGCGCCAAGCGCACGGTGTGGATGGACGTTCAGAACATCGCGGGCTATCCCGACCACTACGTGCAGTCCACCGAACGCCACCCGATGCAAGTGCTCTCGGAGATCCTGGCGCGGCGCGGCTGGGACAAGCGGCGCTGCGGCGTCGAGATGGATAACTACTATTTCAGCGCCGCCGCTTTCGCCACCCTGCAGAAACACCTGCCGAACGCGGCGTTTCACGACGCCACCGGCCTGGTGAACTGGCAGCGCGCGGTGAAGTCGGCGCAGGAACTGGCCTACATGGAAACGGCGGCGCGCATTGTCGAACGCATGCACGAGCGCATCTTCGAGACTATCGAGCCGGGTCTGCGCAAGAGTAGTCTGGTCGCCGAAATCCTGCACGCTGGCGCCCTGGGCACCGAAGACGCCGGCGGCGACTACGCGGCGATTGTTCCGCTGCTGCCCTCCGGACCCGACGCCGCCGCCCCGCACCTGACCTGGGACGACCGCGCCATGAAGCCCGGCGAAGGCACCTTCTTCGAAATTGCCGGCTGCTATCGCCGTTATCACTGCCCGCTGTCACGCACCGTCTTTCTCGGCAAGCCGTCGCAGACCTTCGTCGAGGCCGAAAAAGCCGTGCTCGAAGGCATGGAAGCCGGTCTCGCCGAGGCGCGGCCGGGGCGCAGCTGCCAGGACATCGCCAAGGCCTTCTTCGCGGTCCTCGCCCGCTACGGCATCGAGAAGGACAACCGCACTGGCTATTCCATCGGCCTCAGCTATCCGCCCGACTGGGGCGAGCGCACCATGAGCCTGCGCAACGGCGACGCCACCGAACTGCAGCCCGGCATGACCTTCCATTTCATGTCCGGCCTGTGGCTCGACGACTGGGGATTCGAAACCACAGAAAGCATCGTCATCACCGAAGACGGTTCGCGTTGCCTCGCCAACGTGCCACGCAAGCTCTTCGTCAAGGACTAGGGTCGTTCATGTCAGCCAATCCGATCTCCTGCTCGCTCGACTTCACCCAAGACGGCGTGCAGCATGGCCATTTGAAGCTCCCCTACTCACGGGATGACTCGGCCTGGGGCGCGATCCTGATTCCCATCACCGTCATCAAGAACGGCAACGGCCCGACGGCGCTTTTCACCGGCGGCAATCACGGCGACGAGTACGAGGGGCCGGTCGCCATGCTCGACATGGCGCGCAACCTGGAGCCAGCGGAGATCACCGGGCGGGTCATCCTGCTGCCGATGATGAACTACCCGGCGGTGCGGGCCGGCAGGCGCACCTCGCCGATCGACGGCGGCAATCTCAACCGCCTCTTCCCCGGCCGAGCGGACGGCGGCATCACCCAGAAAATCGCCGACTACGTGACCACGACCCTGCTGCCGGAGGCCGATCTCGTCGCCGACCTGCATTCCGGCGGCAGGACTCTGGAATTCGTACCCTACGCCGCCTGCCATCGCCTGCCGCAGGACAGCGGTCTGGAAGTCCGCTGCACCGCCGCCATGCAGGCCTTCAACGCGCCCTACTCCATGATCATGCTGGAACTCGACGCCGTCGGCATGCTCGACACCGAGGCCGAGAATCGCGGCAAGGTCTTCGTGACCACGGAGCTCGGCGGCGGCGGCAGCTCGACACCCCGCACCGTCGCCATCGCCAAGCGGGGGCTGCGCAATCTTCTGCGCCACGCCGGCATTCTCCCCGGCGAAATCGAGATCCAGCCGAGCATCCAGTTGGACATGCCCGACGCGCGCTGCTTCGTGACCTCGGAGCACTCGGGGATGCTGGAGTTCATGGTGGCCTTGGGGCAGGAAGTCGTTGAGGGCGATCTCATCGCCCGGGTCTACGATGTCGAGCGCAGCGGCTGGCGCCCGGTGGAATACACCGCCAACCGCGACGGTCTGGTTGCCGGACGCCACTTCCCCGGTCTGGTCCAGAGCGGCGACACCCTCGCGGTGATTGCCATCACTGTCGGATAGGAAAGTGTCTAGACGTCGGCCCACATGCGCAGCAGATTCGCGTAGGCCTTGAAAGCGATGTCGGTTTCTTCGCTGTCGGCGTCGATGGCATTGAGGCGCCGGCGTAGCCTGTCGATATCGTAGAGCACTTCGCGCCGCGCCGGATCGGCCACGAAGCTCTGCACCCAGGTGACGGCCGCCAGCCGCTCTCCCGCGGTCACCGGCTTTACCCGATGCAGCATGCTCGAGGGATAGACGACAGCCGCGCCGGCCGGCAACTTCACCTCCTGCGGGCCGTAGGAACTGGCCATCTCGAGCTCGCCGCCGTCATAGGCGCCCGGGTCGCTCAGAAAGATGGTGAGGGAGAGGTCGGTGCGCATTTTCTGCCGCCCGCCCATGAGCGCGTCGTCGACGTGCATGCCGTAGTTCATGCCGCCGGTATAGCGGCTGAACAGCGGACGGTTGATGAATCTCGGAACCGCGAAGCGATGGAATTCCGCGTTGCGCCATAGCGAGTCCTGGACCAGGGCGTCGATCTCCTTTCGGCTTTGATCCTTGGGACTGAGCTGTTCGTTGTGCTTCACGCGCTTGGCGCGCTGTCCGGCGGTCTTCTGGCCGTTGTCGAAATCGCCCTCGGCCATGGCCTTGCGGATGGTCTTGAGGGCGGCCAGGTCGAGAACGTTGTCAATGGTAACAAGCAAGAGTTAGGTCCTGATCGGTTTCCACAGTCCGTCTTCGTCGCGGCAGGCCGTTCTCTGCCGGCGCGTCCGGGGCGAAGCGCCGGACTCTACGACCTCGACATATTCGCGGCAATAGAAGCCGGTACTGCTCCGATAGGTGCGCAGCGGGGTGATTTCTCCCTTGCTCCCGTCTAGCACATAGATCCACGACAGGCTGGTCTGGCTGCGCGCTGTCTCCAGGGCCTCTTGAACCGTGTTGCGGGCGAGGACCTCGGCGCGCGGCGCCAGGGGGCCGTAGACCGGGTCGCCGCTCGCCGGCGCCTGTGCACAGGCGCCCAAGAAAAGCAGACCGAGCGCCGTCGCGGTGGCCGGCAGAATCCCGGCGTCATGTCGCATCCGCATCACCGCCAACCCCGTGAGATCACGTCCGCTTCCTCGCTTGGCGTGAGGTCACGGTCCGCCGCGCCGGCGTCGCCGGGAAAGAAGTCGTCGCCTTCGGAATCTCCGCTCTCGCCACTTTCACCGCTTTCTTCCGACTCGCCGCTTTCGCCCGACTCGCCGGACTCCCCACTCTCACCCGATCCGCCGGACTCTCCGCCCTCGCCCGACCCGCCGCTTTCGCCGCCACCGCCGGACTCGCCACCGCCGGACTCGCCACCGCCCGATTCGCCACCGCCACCGCTCTCGCCGCCGCCATCATCGCCGCCGCCCTTGTTGTGGACGACGAAACCGCCGGCGACGTAGCTGTGATCGCCGTCGAGCAGGAGATTGTACACAAGGGTTCCGGGGTCGGCCTCGACGGCCGCCATCTCCCGCAGCGGTTCGAGCCAGTAGGCCACTTCGGCATCCCGCGCGAGGCTGTCGGCGCCGGCCAGGGGCCCCGCATGCCGGAGCCGGGTCAGCAGGTCGCCGGTCTGCAGGGCGGCAACGTTCAAGGCAGCGTTCTCCCGCCGTGTCGCTGCCGGATCGACCGCCTTCCACCCGGCCATGGTCAGGAAAGGATGCTCTGCGGTGACGAACGCTGCGCCGCCGTTGAAACCGTAAAGACGGCGCTGCCCAAGTCGCGGCCGCTCAACAGCGACGACACGGTTGACGCCGCCCCGCCCGCCGCGCACCAAGTCCCCCGGCCGTACCCGCTCGATGGCGCGCTCACTGCCGTCGGCCAGCAGTACCCGGGTGCCGGCAGTGAAGCAGGAACTGCCTGATTCGGCGTAACTCAGTGCCGCGCCGCCGAAGTCCGGATCGAGCACGACCGGCGCGGCGGCCAGGGTGAGGGCGACAATGCTGGTGGTGGCCATGAGCTTGGCGAGAATGGCTCTATTCCGGCGTTTCATCGGGCAACCCCCTCGTGATGAATGGATTCGGGCGTCCGAAGACCGCCCGCGACACCTTGATAACCCGCCAGCCCGCCATTTCGTCCCGATTCCCCGCATCAAAGAAGAAAATACGGCGCCTCGGCGAAGAAATGGTAAGGCTGCCGGACGAATTTGGCGCGACCGGTGTTGTCGTAGTGTAGGGAGAGCAGCACCGCGGACGGTTCGCGCCGTGCTGACGGAGGGAAAGGACGCTTGGACGAGGGAATCCGTAAGGAGATGATCGCCGTCTTGCCGCAGCTGCGCCGCTTTGCCTATGGCCTGACCGGCTCTGTCCCGGACGGGGACGACTTGGTGCAGGCAACTTGCGAGCGCGCGATCGCCAATCTCGACAAGTGGGAAGTCGGTACCCGCCTCGACAGCTGGATGTACCGGATCGCCCAGAACCTGCATCGCAACACGCTGCGGGACAAGACGTCACGCGACCGCAAGCTGGCCGAGTTGGGCCAGCTGACGGCGGACCACACGGACGGCCGCCGCGCGGTCGAAGACCGGGCAACGCTTGCGGAGGTGCGCCGCTTTGTGTCGGAGCTGCCGGAGGATCAGCAGCTGGTGCTGCTGCTGGTCTGCGTCGAAGGCCGTTCCTACAAGGACGCCGCCGCCATCACCGGCCTACCCATGGGCACGGTGACCAGCCGTCTCGGCCGGGCGCGGGCGGCTTTGAGGGAGTTTCTCGATACCGACAGAGGCGATGAACCACAGCGCCAGGGAGATGTTCGATGAGCGAGCGGCTCGACCCAGTCACCCTTGAGGCTTACGCGGACGGGCAGTTGCCGCCGGCGGCCATGATCGATACCGCCGAGCGCTTGCTGCGGGATCCCGAAGCCCTTGCCCGGGTCCGCGCCTTGCAGGGCGATGCGGCGCTGCTGCGGGCTGCCTATGGGGACGCTGCGGAGGCCCCTGTGCCGCCGGAACTGCTGGCCGCCATCGACCACGGTTTCGCCGCCCGGCAGGCCCGGACCCGCCGGCCGGGGCCACGCGCGGCCCTGGCGGCGGCCGTCGCCCTGGTGCTGCTCGGCGGGCTGGCGGGATACTTCACCGGCGAATACCGTCTGCGCGGCGAGATGGAAGCCGCGGCGGTGCGCGAAGCGCAGGACCGTCAGGTCCTGGCGGCGGCGGTCAACCAGGCTTTGGAGCGCAGCGCCTCAGGTGAGAGCCTTGCCTGGCGCAATCCGGACAGCGGCACCCACGGCCAGGTCATTCCGGTGCGCACTTACCGCAGCAAGTCAGATCACTGGTGCCGGGAGTATCGGGCCTCGAAGGTGTCGGCCGGCGCGGAGGAGAAGATCCGCGCCATCGCCTGCCGCGCCGCCGACGGCGGCTGGATCAAGGTGGAAGAGCGCTTCTACGATAGTTAGATTGTTGAAGCTCCCCGCCGGCGAGTTGACTGCAAAGGCGGTGCCGGCCGCAGGTCTTTGCCGTTGCCGCCGTTCCAAGCGGTTTTCTATACTGCCGGTCCATCGGCAACCGAGGGTGCGGCGGGAAAATGACGGCTGATTCGACGCAGCAGCAGACTAGCGACGGCCGGGCCGGGGCCATTGCGGACCCCCGCCTGGCGCTGCTGCTGGAGTACTGGCTGGAGCTCAGAGAAGGCGACCTGGTGCCGCCGCGCAGCGCGGTCGACCCTTCGGCGCTTCCCGCCGATCTGCGGCCCTTGCTGCCGCATTTCTTTCTCTATGAAGTGATCCCCCTGCCCGTCCTCGACTACCGCATGCGCCTGGCCGGATCGATGCTCTGCGCCACCGTCGGCTACGAGATGCGCGGCAAGATGTTCGACGAGATCCATCCACTGGACCAGGCGGCGGCCATCCGGCGCGAGTTCGACGAGGTGGTGAGAAGCGGCAGGCCGCACTATGCGGAACGCTCGGCGCAGTGGCTGCCCGACAAGGAACTGCCGTACCGCCGGCTGCTGCTGCCCTTCGCCGACGATGGCGTGACCGTCGACAGCCTGGGCGGCGCCTCCGTCTTCGCCCTGGATCAGCGGCCGCCGTTCTAGGTCACTTAAGAGCACTTTGCGCCCGATTGGGCGACAAGTGTTCTAGCCTGCGAGAGCGCTTGCCGCTTACTCCGCCGCGTCGACGACCTGCTGGCTGTGCTTCTCGCGGGCCTCGGTGTTCTTGTGGGCCTTGGCGACCGCGGCCTGCGCGGCCGCGGTGTGGGCGAACATCTCCAGTTCTTCGTCCTCGCCATGGTCGGATACCGGCGTGAGCGCCAAGTCGGTGTAGTGCTGGTTGGCGGGGTTGCGTTTGATCTGCTGGCATTTCAGCCAGAGACGCAGCGCGAACCAGGCGAACGGCCCGTAGGTGGTGACGATCTCCAGCGCCCGGCGCGGATAGAACACCAGCGGCGATTCCAGCGGCCGGCCGGAGCGCCGCTGCTTGCGCACCTTGCGGCGGAAGTAGCCGCCCTGCAGCGGGTGCACCTTCTCATAGCGGATGCAGCCGGCGAACTGCAGGGCATGGGCCCAGATGCGCTCGGGCTTGTTGCCGCTGACCACCATGCGCCGCATCAGGGTCTCAAGGTGTTCCTCGGAGTAGTAGAGTTCCCAGGCCTTGTTGTAGATGCCCTGCCACTCCTCCCTGCTCATCAGCGAATGGCCGGTGCAGACGTGCTCCAGATCGTAGATGTTCATGTCCGGGTCCATCGGGATACCGTTCATGTAGAGGTTCTTGTGGTCCTCCGAACCCGGCAGCGGCGTCAGACAGAAGAACTCCAGGATATCGATGGGCAGTTCTTTTTTGATCACCTCGATGTCGTGGGCGATCTTCTCCGGCGTGTCGGCGGGGAAGCCGAGGATATAGCCGGCGTAGGTCAGGATCTGGTGATTGCGCCAGTCCTGCAGCATGGCGCGGTACTCGGTGATCCGGTTCTGGCGCTTCTTGGCCGCCATGAGGTTGTCGGGGTTGATGTTCTCCAGCCCGATGAAGACCCGCGCCACACCGGCCCGCTTGGCTTTTGGAATGAAGTTCTTGATCTGGTGGCACAGGGTGTCAACCTGAATGATGATCGAGAACGGCAGGCCGGTCTCCTCGCGCAGGTCGCCGAGGCGGTCGAAGATGGCTTCCCAATTCTTGTTGCGCGCGAAATTGTCGTCGGTGATGAAGAAGCGGCAGATGCCCTGTTCGATGTTGGCGCGGACCAGGCGCTCCACGTCGTCGGCCTCGCGGAAGCGCGACTTGCGCCCCTGCACGTTGATGATGGTGCAAAAGGAGCACTGGAAGGGACAGCCCCGGCCGGCGTCGAAGCAGGCGACGGAGCCGCCGTAGCGCCGCACCATGGACTCCGGCAGGTAGGGCGTCGGCTGATCGTTCAGCCCCGGCAGGTCGCTCATGTAGTTGTAGACCGGCTTCAGTTCGCCCTTCAGCGCGTCGATGTAGAACTCGTGCAGCCGCCCCTCGCCTTCGCCGGCGTAGAGGCTGATGCCGAGGTCCAGGGCCTCCTGCAGGTCGGGCGGCAGTTCCGGCAGCATCGACAGGCAGCCGCTCGGATGGAAGCCGCCGATGGCGACCTGCAGGCCGGCGGCGCGGAACTGGCGGGCCAGGTCCATGGCGCGCGGAAACTGGTTCGACTGCACGCCGACCAGACAGACCACACCGACAGTGTCCGGCGCGCTGAGGCGCCGGATGATGTCCTTGGTCGGAATGATGGTGTTGGTCTCGTCGTAGCCGTTGAGCACGACCTCGACGTCGTCGCCCAGCAGCTTGCGGTCGATGACGTCCAGGGTGATGCCATAGAGGCTGGACAGCGTGTTGGAAGGGACCCAGGCCTTGGCCCACTGGATCACGTAGCCGTCGTCGTCATAGTGGGACGGCTTGATCAACTCGATCACGAAACGCTTGGTTTGGCCGTTGGCAGTCATGAACTTCTCCACTACGGACCAGAATGGCGAAGCTTAACGGATTCGCACGGCGAAACCATAGCCCAAACGCGGAAAATCGGCAGGTTCACCCCGAAATGGCCCCCAAAAGCGACGGTAGAGGATCAGAAAAGGCGCCGAACTCCGGAAATCGCTGATCTTTTGCCGGCTTACGTCACCGTGGTCTACGGCACCCTGGCCCACGCCACCGTGACGCTGATAACCCGCGACATGACTGGCGGATCGTGGGGAATGTGGCTCCAGTCGCCGAGCACAGGCTGTCGGGTATGCGCACCCGGCGCCAGATCGATGGAGGTCTCGGTTCGGCCGCCGCCATGACGGCTGTTGATAGTAAGACCGCCCAAGATCCGACCTGCACGCTGCGGTATTCCTGTTGACATACCGCTTCCTGTTCCACGACCTGGCGCGGAAGGTCGGGACCGCAAGTTAAACACCTGCGCCAAGGTCTTCTAAAGGGACGAAAAAGGGGTGCTGGGCGCCAAGAGTCAGATCGCGGTCAGCGGACCATAGGTCTCCGGGCGGCGGTCGCGGAAGAACTGCCAGAGGTTGCGCACCTCGCGCACCTTCTCCATGTCCATGTCCGCGGTGACCAGTTCGTCCTGGTCCTCGCTGGCCTCGACCAGGAACTCGCCGCGCGGGTCGACCACGTAGCTGGAACCGTAGAATTTGCCGATGTTCCAGGGCGCCTCGGTGCCAACGCGGTTGACCGCGCCGATGTAGCAGCCGTTGGCGACCGCCGAGGCCGGCTGCTCGAGCTTCCAGAGGTACTGGCTGAGGCCGGCCACGGTGGCCGAGGGGTTGACGATGTATTCGGCACCGGCCAACGCCAGCGCGCGCCAGCCTTCAGGGAAGTGCCGGTCGTAGCAGATGTAGACGCCGAGCTTGCAGTAGGCGGTCTCGAACATCGGCCAGCCGGAGTTGCCGGGCTTGAAGAAGAATTTCTCGTAAAAGCCCGCGACCTGCGGGATATGCGTCTTGCGGTATTTGCCCAGGTAGCTGCCATCGGCGTCGATCACCGCACAGGTGTTGTAGTAGACGCCGGTGATGTCCTCTTCGTAGATCGGCACCACGATGACCATGGAATGTTTTTTGGCATAGTCCTGCATCAGCTTCACCGTCGGGCCGTCGGGAATCTTCTCGGCGGCGCCGTACCACTTGGCGTCCTGGCTCGGGCAGAAGTAAGGCTGGTTGAAGACCTCCTGCAGGCACAGCACCTGCACGCCCTTCTTGCCGGCGGCGTCGATCAGCGGCAGATGCGCCTCGTTCATCCGGTCGCGGATGGCCTGCGGCGTCTCGCCGGTGTCCGCCTTCAAGGCCATCTGAATGAGTCCCGCCTTCACCATCGCCATGGTCCGCCCTCCCTTTGCTTCACCGACCCGATATTGGACGGCGCGTCGCACCGTTGCGGGATTTGACCATTCGGTCAGGTTCGCATGCAAGGGGCTAATCGCGGCCTGGTCGTTCGTTCGCATGTAACCCACAGCCGAAAAGGGCTTCTGGAGACAAAACCGGACTCGCATCGGCCTGCGACATGGTGCAAAATTGACCAATCGGACAAGTTTCTGAGGCGCCGGCGACAAGGCGCCCCGACTTGGCAGGCGCAGATTCAGGGACTTAAGGAGGGACATCCAGCATGGCGATCTTGATCAGGGGCGGCACCGTGGTGACCGCGGACCATTCGTTTCGCGCCGACGTTTTGACGCAGGACGACAAGATCGTGGCGATCGGCGAATCCCTCGAGGCGCCGTCCGGCGCCGAGGTCGTCGACGCCGGCGGCGCCTACGTGCTGCCCGGCGGCATCGACCCGCACACCCATATGGAACTGCCCTTCATGGGCACTGTCGCCTCGGAGGATTTCTTCTCCGGCACCACCGCGGGTATGGTCGGCGGCACCACCATGATCATCGACTTCGTCATTCCCTCGCCGCAGCAGGACGTCATGGAGGCCTATCACACCTGGCGCGGTTGGGCCGAGAAGGCCGCCGGCGACTACTCCTTCCACGTCGCCATCACCTGGTGGGACGAGACCGTGAGCAAGGCGATGGAGACCCTCACCGCCGAACACGGGGTGAACTCATTCAAGCACTTCATGGCCTACAAGGGCGCCATCATGGCCGACGACGAGGTGCTGGTGAACTCCTTCAGCAAGGCGCGCGAGCTGGGCGCCATCTGCACGGTCCACGCCGAGAACGGCGAACTGGTCTTTCACCTGCAGAACGAGATCCTGAAGCTCGGCATCACCGGGCCCGAGGGCCATCCCCTGTCGCGCCCGCCGGAGGTCGAGGGCGAGGCCGCCAACCGCGCCATCCGCGTCGCCCAGGTGCTCGATGTGCCGCTCTACATCGTCCACAATTCCTGCAAGGAATCGCTGCAGGCCATCACCCGCGCCCGCAACGAGGGCCAGCGGGTCTACGGCGAAGTGCTGGCCGGCCACCTGCTGGTCAACGACGAGGTCTACCGCGACCCCGACTGGGACCGCGCCGCGGCCCATGTCATGAGCCCGCCGTTCCGCGCCAAGGAGCACCAGGAGGCGCTGTGGCGCGGCCTGCAGGCGGGCATGCTGCAGACCACCGCGACCGATCACTGCTGCTTCTGCGCACCACAAAAGCGCATGGGTCACAACAACTTCACGCAGATCCCCAACGGCACCGGCGGGGTCGAGGACCGCATGCACGTGCTCTGGCACCACGGCGTCAACTCCGGGCGCCTGACGATGAACGAATTCGTCGCCATCACCTCCACCAACGCGGCCAAGATCTTCAACATCTATCCGCGCAAGGGCTCGATCTCGGTCGGCGCCGACGCAGACATCGCGATCTGGGACCCGGACAAGGAGCGCACGATCTCCAAGGACACGCACCACCAGAACGTGGACTTCAATATCTTCGAGGGAATGACCGTCAAGGGCATCAACACCGTCACCATCAGCCAGGGCAAGGTGGTCTACCAGGACGGTGAGGTCCGCACCGAGCGCGGCGCCGGACGCTATATCGACCGGCCGACCTTCGCGCCTTACTATGAAGCCGTGAAGCGCCAGCGCGAAGCCAAGACGCCGGTCGCGGTCGATCGAATGTGACGTTTGAATAAATCCAAAAACAGGGAGTTGGGGGCATGAGTTCTCTAAAACAGGGAAGCGGGAAAGCATTGTTCGAAGGAGCCATGAGCCGGCGTTCGGCCTTGGGAGTCTGTGGCCTGACACTCGCCGCCGCCGTTCTCGGGCTCGGCGGCCAGGGGGCCAGGGCCCAGGCAAAGCTGAAGGTCGCCGGCATCTACACCGTGCCGATCCAGCAGAAGTGGGTGGGCACGCTGCACCGCGCCCTGAGCGCCGCCAAGGAACGCGGCGAGATCGAGTACAGTTTCTCCGAAAAGGTGCCGAACACCGACTACGTGCGCGTCATGCGCGAGTACGCGGAAAGCGGCGTCGGTCTGGTCGTCGGCGAAGCCTTCGGCATCAGCCGCGAGGCCCGCAAGGTGGCCGATGACTACCCCAATGTCGCCTTCCTGATGGGCGACCCGGGCGGCCCGCACGGCTCCAACTTCTCGGTCTTCGACAACTGGATCCACGAACCCTGCTACCTGATGGGCGTGGTGGCCGGGACCATGACCAAGACCAACAAGATCGGCATGGTCGGCGGTCACGCCATCGGCGAGGTCAACCGGCTGTTCCATGCCTTCATGGCCGGCGCCCGCTCGGTCAATCCCGACGTCGAGTTCAAGGTCTCCTTCATCGGGTCCTGGTACGACCCGCCCAAGGCCAAGGAGTTCGCCTTCGCCCAGGTCGAGTCCGGTGTCGACGTGCTCTATGCCGAGCGCGCCGGCGTGGTCGATGCGGCCCGCGAGAAAGGCATCATCGCCTTCGGCAACGTCAACGACATGAACAAGGCCGAGAACGGCACCGATGTGGTGGTGGCCTCCGCCCTCTGGCACATGGAGCCGGCGATCAACCACGCCATCGAGCAGGTCAAGGCCGGCACCTTCAAGGCCGAGGACTACAAGGAGTGGACCATGATGAAGGCCGGCGGCGCCTCGCTTTCGCCCTTCTACGAGTTCGACGCCAAGATTCCGGCGGAGACCAAAGCCAAGGTCGCCGCCCTGGCACAGCAGATCAAAGCCGGCGAACTGGTCGTGGAAATCAACGACGAGGAGCCGAAATCGACCTACTGAGGCAGCGGTCATCCCTGCCGTGGTCAGAGCAATTCCGGGGCGGTGCCAAGTTTTGGGGACCGCCCCGTGTCGCTTGAGCTATGATCGCCGCCCAAGTACCTTGAGCGGTGACTGCCGGGTCCTGAATTTTCCGGACCTTAGGGGGATTTGAATGCCAGAGGCTGAAGACTCCGCGCCGGGGCGCGCCGGCGCCGGGGTGGTGTTGCGCCTGAGCGGAATCACCAAGCGCTTCGGAGCGCTGACCGCCAACGACGGCATCTCCCTGGATCTCCAGCCGGGGGAAATCCTGGCCCTGCTCGGCGAGAACGGCGCCGGCAAGACCACCCTCATGTCGATCCTCTTCGGGCACTACGTCGCCGACGAAGGCCATATCGAAGCCTTTGGGCGGCGCCTGCCCACGGGCTCGCCAAAGGCCGCCATCGCCGCCGGCATCGGCATGGTCCACCAGCACTTCACCCTGGGCGACAACCTCTCGGTCCTGGACAACATCGTGCTCGGGACGGAGTCCCTCTGGGGACCGCGGCAGAACAGCGGCAGGGCGCGCCGGCGCATCGAGGAACTGGCCGAGCACTTCGGCCTTATGGTCGATCCCAGGCGCCTGGTCCGCGACCTATCGGTCGGCGAGCGCCAGCGCGTCGAGATCCTCAAGGCGCTCTACCGCGGCGCCCGGGTGCTGATCCTCGACGAGCCCACCGCCGTCCTCGCGCCGGCCGAAGTCGAGACCCTCTTCGACACCCTGAAGACCATGGTGGCCGAGGGGCTCTCCATCATCTTCATCTCCCACAAGCTGAACGAGGTCATGGCGGTGGCGGACCGTGTCGCGGTGCTGCGCCTCGGCAAGCTTGTCGGCGACTTTCCCATCGCCGAGAGCAGCAAGGAGAGCCTGGCCCAGGCCATGGTCGGCCATGCCGTCACCCTGCCCGAGCGCGAGCCGCAGCCATTAGGCCCGGTGGTGATGCAAATGGCCGGCGTCACGCTCTACGGCGGCGGCGGCCAACCGCTACTCGACGACCTGCACATGCTGCTCTGCGGCCGCGAGATCCTCGGTATCGCCGGGGTTTCCGGCAACGGCCAGAGCGCTTTGGCGGGTCTCATCTCGGGACTGCGGCTGCCGGACGATGGCAGCTTTGAGATCCTCGGCGCGCGCGTGAAGGAAACGTCACCGCTTGAGATGCAACGCCGCGGCGTCGGGCGCATTCCCGAAGACCGTCACGCCGTCGGCGTGGTCGGCGACCTGAGTGTCGAGGAGAACCTCATCCTGGAAGCGCCGGGGTCGCCGCGTTTCTGCAGCTTCGGCGTGCTGCGCGGCGGCGTCATCCGGCGTCACGCCAAGGCCCTGATCGAGCGCTTCGACATCCGCGGCGCGGCGCCGCAGACCGCCACCCGGGCGTTGTCGGGCGGCAACATGCAGAAGGTCATCCTGGCCCGGGTGTTGAGCGAGGAGCCAAGAATCATCCTCGCCAACCAGCCGACCCGCGGCCTCGACGTCGGGGCCGCCGCCGCCGTGCAGCGCCTGCTGTTCGAGGCCCGCGCCGCTGGCGCCGGCATCATCCTGATTTCCGAGGACCTTGAAGAACTGCTGCAGGTCTCCGACCGCATCGCCGTGCTCTACCAGGGCCGCCTCTCGACGCCGGTGGCGGTCGAGGAAGCGGACATGACCGCCCTGGGCCTGCTGATGTCCGGCCACGGCGAATTCCAGAACCGCAGGGGGAGGCACGGCCATGCGGCTTGAGCCCCGCGAGCGCGTTCCCTTGTGGCTGAACATCGTTGCGCCGGTCGGCGCCATCGCGCTGGCCTTCGCCCTCTGCGCCCTGCTGATCCTCTGGGCCGGCGCGCCGATCCTGCCCGCCTACGCGGCCCTGCTGAAGGGGGCCTTCGGCTCGACCTTCGCCGCCACCGAGACAATGACCCGCGCCGCGCCGCTGATCTTCACCGGTTTGGCCGCCGCCGTCGCCTTTCGCGCCAAGCTGTGGAACATCGGCGGCGAAGGACAGCTCTATGCCGGCGCCCTCGCCGCCACCTACTTCGGCACCGGCCTCGTCACCCTACCGCCGCTGCTCATGGTGCCCTTCCTGTTCCTGGTCGGCGCCATCGCCGGCGGTCTGCTGCTGCTGCTGCCGGTAATCCTCAAGCTGAAGCTGCGCGTCGACGAGGTGGTGACCACCCTGCTGTTGAACTTCATCATCATTCTCTTCGCCAACTACCTGCTTTTCGGGCCGTGGAAGGATCCCCTCGCCATGGGCTGGCCGCAGGCGGCGCCGATCATCGACGAGGGTGTGCTGAGCCCACTAATCCCGCGCATGCGCCTGCACAGCGGCCTGATCTGGGCGGTGGCCTTCGCCATATTCGCCTGGGGCTTCATCCGCTTTTCCAAATGGGGATTCCAGATCCGCGCCGTCGGCCACAATCCCGAAGCGGCTGCCTTCGCCGGCATTCCCATCGGCGCCACGGTACTGCGCACGGCACTGCTTTCCGGCGGTCTGGCGGGCATGGCCGGGGTCGGCGAACTGGCCGGCCTGAAGGGTTATCTCACGCTCGATATCTCGCCGGGCTTCGGCTACACCGGCATCGCGGTGGCCATGCTGGCGGGCCTGCATCCCCTGGGCGTCATCGCCTCGGCCATTTTCATCGCCGCCATCTACAACGGCGCCGACGCCATGAGCCGGGCCATGTCGATCTCCAACTATCTGGCCGACGTGCTCACCGCCACGGCCCTGCTCCTGGTGCTGGCGAGCGTGCTCTTCGTGCGCTTTCGTCCGCGGCTGCGTTAGGAGACAACGGCGATGGAACTGCTCGACATCTTTATCACGCTGGGTTTCTGGAGCGCGCTGGTGCGCATGGCGACGCCGCTGATTTTCGGCACCCTGGGCGAGCTGATTTGCGAGCGCGCCGGGGTCCTCAATCTCGGCATCGAAGGCATCATGACCATGGGCGCCATGGTCGCCTGGTACTGGGTCTACCAGGGCGGCGACCTCTGGACCGCGGTGCTGGTGGCGGCCGCCGCCGGCGCCCTCTTCGGCCTGCTGCACGCCATCTTCAGTGTCTACCTGGGTCTCTCCCAACACGTCACCGGCATCGGCATTACCCTGCTGGCCGCGTCGCTCAGCTATTTCGCCTTCCGCATGCTGCTGCCCAATGTCACCACACCGCCGAAGATCGATCCCTTCAAGCCGCTGCCGATCCCCGGCCTGTCGGACATTCCCTATGTCGGCGAGGTGCTGTTCACCCAGAGCCCGCTCACGTATCTCGCCTTCGTCCTGGTGCCGGTCGTCGCCTACGGGCTCTACCGCACCCCGCTCGGCCTCGCGGTGCGCATGGTCGGCGAGAACCCCCTGGCGGTCGAGGCCCAGGGTATCGACGTGCATCGCCTGCGCACCGCCGCCGTGATGCTGGGCAGCGCCTTCATGGCGGTCGGCGGCGCCTTCCTCACCATCTCGGTGTTCGACGCCTTCTACATCGGCATGATCAACGGGCGCGGCTGGATCTGCATCGCCCTGGTGATCTTCGCTTCCTGGCGGCCCGGCAAGGCGCTGGCCGGCGCGCTGCTGTTCGCCGCCTTCGAGGCGCTGCAGATCCGCGTGCAGCAGGCCTCCTCCGCCTTTATCCCTTATCAGTTCTTCCTCATGATGCCCTACGTGCTGAGCATCCTGGCGATGATCGTGATGTCGCGGCGGGCGGCTTATCCCAAGGCCCTGCTGGTGCCCTTCCGCAAGGGGGAACGATGAAGCTGTCGCCCCTCCTTCGTGACGCGCCGCGTCGCACCGCTCCTCAGGATGAGGGAGCAGTAGAGCCTCACCCTGAGGAGGTCGCCCAAAAGCGTTTTGGGGGACCGTCGCGAAGCGTGAAGCGCCTGCACGGAGAAATCTGAATGCTCGACCTCATTCTCCGCAACGCCACCCTGCCCTCCGGCGACACCGGGCAGGACATCGCGGTGAAGGACGGCCGCATCGCCGAGCTCCGCCCGAACATCGAGGGCGAAGCGCGCGAGACCATCGACGCCGGCGGCTATCTGGTCACACCGCCCTTCGTCGACAGCCACTTCCACATGGACGCGACCTTGAGCCTCGGCCTGCCGCGACTCAACAAGAGCGGCACCCTGCTGGAGGGCATCGCCCTCTGGGGCGAGCTGAAGCCGGAGCTGACCGTCGCGGCGATCAAGCAACGCGCCCTCGCCCTCTGCCGCTGGTCCGTCGCCAAGGGCACCCTGGCGATCCGCAGCCACGTCGACATCTGCGATGATCGCCTGCTGGCCGTGGACGCCCTTCTCGAGGTGCGCGAGGAGGTCAAGGACTGGATCGACCTGCAACTGGTCGCCTTCCCGCAGGACGGCTACCTGCGCTACGCGAAGTCGCCGGAGAACCTGAAGCGCGCCCTCGATAAGGGCGTCGACCTGGTCGGCGGCATTCCGCACTTCGAACGGACCATGGCCGACGGCGCGGAATCGGTGCGCCAGCTCTGCGAGATCGCCGCCGAACGCGGCCTCAAGGTCGACATGCACTGCGACGAGACCGACGACCCGCTGTCGCGCCACATCGAGAGCCTGACCTACGAGACACAGCGCCTCGGGCTGCAGGGCCGGGTCACCGGCTCCCACCTCACCTCCATGCACTCCATGGACAACTACTACGTCACCAAGCTGATGGCGCTGATGAAGGAAGCGGAGGTCCACGCTGTCGCCAACCCGCTCATCAACATCACCATCCAGGGCCGTCACGACAGCTACCCCAAGCGCCGCGGCATGACCCGGGTGAAGGAACTGCTCGAGCAAGGCATCAACGTCGCCTTCGGGCACGACTGCGTGATGGACCCCTGGTACCCCCTGGGCAGCCACGACATGCTGGAGGTAGCGCACATGGGACTCCACGTCGCACAGATGACGGGGGTCGAGGAACAGAAGGCCTGCTTCGCCGCGGTCACCGAGAACGGCGCGAAAACCCTGCAGCTCGAAGGCTATGGCCTCGCGCCCGGCTGCCACGCCGACATGGTGGTGCTGCAGGCCGGCGACGTGTTGGAGGCCCTGCGCCTGAAGCCCGCCCGCCTCACCGTCATCCGCCGCGGCAAGGTGATCGCCGAGACTCCCAAAGTGGAGAGTCAGTTGAAGGTGCTGGGCAATCAGGCTATCGATTTCCTCAAGTAAGTTTCGACATCGCAAGGAAATCGTTTTGCCCTCCCTCGACCTCGCCTTCGTCCGTTCGCTGTTCCCCGCCTTCGCCGAGCCCTCGCTGAAAGACTGGGCCTTCTTCGAGAACGCCGGAGGTTCGTACGCATGCCGGCCGGTGATCGAGCGCCTCACGCGCTTCTACCGCGAGACCAAGGTGCAGCCCTATGGTCCCTTCCCGGCTTCCCGGCGTGCCGGCGAGGAGATGGACGAGGCTCGCGCACGCCTCGCTGGCTATCTCAACGTCGCCGCCGACGAAGTGCACTTCGGCCCCTCAACGACCCAGAACAGCTACGTGCTGGCCCAGGCCTTCCGCGAACTGCTGGCGCCGGGCGACGAGATCGTGGTGACCAACCAGGACCACGAAGCCAACTCCGGCGCCTGGCGGCGGCTCGCCACGAGCGGCATCGAAGTACGCAAGTGGCAGGTCGACCCGGAGAGCGGCAAGCTCGATCCCGCCGGCCTGGAGAAGCTGCTCAGCGGCAAGACCCGCGTGGTCTGCTTTCCGCACTGTTCCAACATCGTCGGCCACATCAACCCGGTGGCGGAGATCTGCGCCAAGGCGCACGCGGCCGGCGCGGTGACGGTGGTCGACGGCGTCTCCTACGCGCCGCACGGATTTCCCGACATGCCGGCTTTGGGCGCCGACATCTACCTGTTCTCGCTCTACAAGACCTACGGGCCACACCAGGGCCTCATGGTGGTGAAGAAGGCGCTGGCCGAGCGCCTGCCCAACCAGGCGCACTTCTTCAACGCGGGCATCATCACCAAAAGACTGACCCCGGCGGGACCGGACCACGCGCAGATCGCCGCCTCGGCCGGTATCGCCGACTACTTCGACGCGTTGCACGCCCATCACTTCGACGACGAGGTCGAAGCCGCCGAACGCGGGCGGCGCGTCCATGGCCTGATGCGTGGCCAGGAGCAGGCTTTGGCGGCGCCGCTGCTCGACTGGCTGCGCCAGCGCAACGACCTGCGCGTGCTCGGGCCGGCCAACCCGGCAGAGCGCGCGCCGACGGTGGCGATCCATTGCAAGAACAAACCGGCGGTGGAGGTCTTGGATGGCCTCACCGGGCGCGGCATCGCCGCCGGCGCCGGCCACTTCTACGCCTACCGCCTGGTCGAGGCGCTCGGCCTCGACCCGGAGGCCGGCGTGCTGCGCGTCTCCTTCGTGCACTACACATCGCCGCAGGAGATCGACAAGCTGATCCAGGCGCTGGATCAGTCGCTCTGAGAAGTCCGCGCCTTCGCCGTGCAATGGCAGCCGCCCCGGCACTTGATGCCGGGACGGCACTTGATGCCGGGACGGCAGCGAAGAGGTAGTGGCGCCGCGGCCAAGGGCCATCAACGCCCATCGGACTGGTCTGCTTTTCGGGCCGATTTGACCGGTCGGCAGCGGCTCCTTTCAGTGTTAAGCTGCAAAAAATTCATTCGGAGGAGAAAGTATGCGCTGGGCGAGATTCAGCCGCGGCGGCACGGTCGGCTACGGCCAGGTCGAAGGCGACAGCCTGAAGGTTTTCAGCGGCGACCTTTTCGATGGCGCCGCGGCGACGGGCAAAAGCGTGAAACTGTCGGAGGTCGAATTGCTCACGCCCTGCGAGCCCACCAAGTTCATCTGCCTGTGGAACAACTTCCACGCCCTGGCGGCCAAGCTGGAGGTCGCCGAGCCGCCCGAGCCGCTCTTCCTCCTGAAGGCGCCCAATGCCTTTACCGCCCCCGGCACCACGATCCGCCGTCCCAAGAGCTACGACGGCCCAGTGGTCTACGAGGGCGAACTGGGTATCGTCATCGGCAAGCGCGCGACGGCGATCCCCGAAAGCCAGGCCGCCGAACACATCTTCGGCTACACCTGCGTGAACGACGTGACGGCAGCGAAGATCATCCAGAAAGACCCGACCTTCGCGCAGTGGACCCGCGCCAAGAGCTTCGACGGCTTCGGCGCCTTCGGCCCCTTCATCAACAGCGACATCGATCCCCTGGGCCTCGCGGTGCGCACCGTCCTGAACGGCGACGAGCGGCAGAACTATCCGGTGGCGGACATGATCGTTCCGCCGCACAAGCTGGTCAGCCTGCTGTCCCACGACATGACCCTGATGCCCGGCGACGTCATCGCCTGCGGCACCTCGATCGGCGTCGGCTCCATGAAGGCGCCGAGCAATGAAGTCACCATCGCCATCGAGGGGATCGGCGAGTTGCACAACACCTATGTGAACGAGTAAGGACGAACGCCATGCGAATCTGTGTAGTCGGCGCCGGGGCCATCGGCGGCCTCATGGCCGCCAAGCTGGCCCTGGCCCACAATCAGGAGGCCCACAATCAGGAGGCCGGGAACGACGTTACGGTCATCGACCAGGGCGCGCATCTGGCGGCGATCCAGAAGAACGGCCTGAAGCTGATCTGGGAAGACGGCAGCGAACACCTCGCCAAGGTAAAGGCGGTCGCCTCCGTCGCCGAGGCCGGGCCGCAGGACCTGGTGATCCTGGCGGTGAAGGCGCACTTCCTCGACCAGGTCGCCCGCGACGTCGAGAAGCTGCTCGACAACGACACCATGATCGTGACCGTGCAGAACGGCATACCCTGGTGGTACTTCCACAACTTCAAGGGACCGCTGAACGGCACCCGCCTGAAGAGTCTCGATCCTTCGGGCATTCTCGACCGCTACATACCCGGCAACCGTATCGTCGGCTGCGTGGTCTATCCGGCAGCCGCGGTGACCGAGCCCGGCGTGGTCAGGCACGTCGAGGGCGACCGCTTTCCGGTCGGCGAACTCGACGGTTCGGAAAGCGCCCGGGTGCAGAAGCTGCACGACCTGTTGGTCGAGGCCGGCTTCCGCTCGCGGGTGCTCGACGACATCCGCTCGGAGATCTGGCTGAAAGCCTGGGGTAATCTCTGCTTCAACCCGATCTCGGCGCTCAGCCACGCGACCCTGGAGGACATCTGCACCTTCCCGGAGACCCGCCACCTCGCCGCCACCATGATGGCCGAGGCCCAGACCATCGGCGAGAAGCTCGGCGCCGTGTTCCGCCACACCATCGACAAGCGCATCGACGGCGCCCAGTCGGTCGGCAAGCACAAGACTTCCATGCTGCAGGACGTCGAGGCCGGCCGCTCCCTGGAGACCGAGGCCCTGATCGGCGCCATCCTGGAGATGGGCAAGCTGGTCGACACGCCGGCACCAGCGATCGAGTCCGTCTACGCCTGCGTGAAGCTGCTCAACAAGACCATGCTGCTGGAACAGTCCGGCGTCACCCTGCAGAAAACGGGCTGAGCGGCCGTCCTTCGGGACGGCTGCTACGCAGCCTCCTCAGGATGAGCAAGCGCTTACCTCGAGCCTCATCCTGAGAAGCGAGAGAGGGCGAGCGTCTCGAAGGATGGCGCCCGCATGAAAAAAGGGGAGCACCGAAGCGCTCCCCCTTTCTTCCCCTGCCAAGCGGAAAAGAACGGCCGGTTACATCGTCGCCTTGTCCCAGACCGCGTGGGTCCAGGCGCCTTCCGGCTTCTTGGTGATGACCGGGGTCGACTCGTTGGACAGCAGGGTGTCGACCGTGCGCTCGTAGTCGGCCGGATCGAGATAGCCGAGCTTCTGGGAGCTGAGCAGCTTGGCGATCTCTCGCATCATGCGCTTCTGGTGCTTTTCGGTCTGGGCGCCGGTTGCGTCGTTGTCGAGCACGATTTCAGCCGCCTCGTCCGGATTCTGGCGGGCATAGTCCCAGCCCTTCAGCGAGGCCTTCACGAAGCGCGCCATCTTGTCGACGAATGCGGGATCCTTGAGGTTCTCTTCCAGCGCGTAGAGGCCGTCTTCCAGCGTCGCCACGCCCTGGTCCTCGTACTTGTAGACGATGAGGTCTTCCTCGGTGAGCCCGGCGTCGATGATCTGCCAGTACTCGTTGTAGGTCATGGTGGAAACGCAGGCCGCCTGCTTCTGCAGGATCGGGTCGACGTTAAAGCCCTGCTTCAGCACCGTCACGCCCTTGTCGCCGCCCTCGGTCGGAATCCCCAGCTTGGCCATCCAGGAGAGGAAGGGATACTCGTTGCCGAAGAACCAGACGCCCAGGGTGTGGCCCGGGAAATCCGACGGCGACTTGATGCCGCTGTCCTTGCGGCAGGTCAGCATCATGCCCGACTTCTCGAACACCTGGGCGATGTTGACCAGGGGCACGCCCTTCTCGCGCGACGCCAGGGCCGAGGGCATCCAGTCGATGATCACGTCGGCGCCGCCACCGGCGATGACCTGCGGCGGCGCCACATCGGGCCCGCCCGGCTTGATGGTGACGTCGAGGCCGGCTTCCTTATAGAAACCCTTGTCCTGGGCCACGTAGTAACCGGCGAACTGGGCCTGGGTAACCCACTTCAACTGGACCGTGACCTCCTCGGCCGCGGACGCCGCCCCGGCCGTCAGCAGCAGCCCCGCCCCCGCCGCGGCGCTCAGCGCTTTTGTATAAATTCTAGTCATTTAGCCTCTCCTCTTCTTATGAAGGTTCATTGTTGTACCGGTGCGGCACCGGCGCCCTATTGGCGGTAGGACGGGTGCCAGAAAGTGGTGGCCCGCTCGGCCAGCGCCAGCAGGCCGTAGAACAGGGAGCCGGAAACCGCCGCCACGGCGATGGTCGCCCAGACCATCTCCACGTTCATGCGGCCAATTTCCGTCGAGATCCTGAATCCCATGCCGACAATCGGCGTGCCGAAGAATTCGGCCACGATCGCGCCGATCAGCGCAAGCGTCGAATTGATTTTCAGCGCGTTGAAGATGAACGGCAGCGCGTTGGGCAGCCGCACGCGGATCAAGGTCTGCAGGTAGCTCGCGCCGTAGGAACGCATGAGATCGCGTTCCATGGCTTGCGTGGCGTGCAGCCCGGCGATGGTGTTCACCAGCATGGGAAAGAAGGTCATGATGACCACCACGGCCGCCTTGGACTGCCAGTCGAAGCCGAACCACATGACCATGATCGGCGCCACGCCGACGATGGGCAGGGCCGAGACGAAGTTGCCGAACGGCAGCAGGCCGCGCTGCAGGAAGGGCACGCGGTCGACCAGCAGCGCCACCAGGAAGCCGCTGCCGCAGCCCAGCGCATAGCCGGCCAGCACCGCCTTCAGGAAGGTCTGGTAGAAGTCGGCCCAGAGGGTGTCGGTCGAGGCCATGAAAACCGCCCCGATCAGCGCCGGCGACGGCAGCAGCACCGAGGGCACGCCGAAGCCGGTCACCGCGATCTGCCAGAGATAGAGCAGCCAGGCGCCGAACAGCGCCGGCACCATGAGACCGACGAGGCGCGGGGCATCCCGCTCCGAGGCCGCCGCCGACAAGAGACTCAGCGCCCGCCACACCAGGAATCCGAGACCGGCGGCAAAAATCCAGATGCCGGGCGCCGCGACGCCGATGACGCCGCCGGCCGCCGCCTGCTGCGAGATCGCCGCCAGCGGCACCCAGGCGCCGGCGATGGCGCCGAGAGTCAAGATCAGGCCCGCGACGGGACCGGCACGGCCGCGCAGCCCCTGTGCGGCCGCCGCCGCCATAGCAGCGGCCCAGCCGGCGAGCAGCAGCGGCCGGGCGAACCAGCCAAGACTGTCGCCGGCGGCATCGCGGCCGACGGCGAAGGCGAGCGCCGCGAGAAACAGCACCGCCGCCAAGCCGCAGGCGCGTTCGCGCCGCCAAGCCGTCAGGAGGTTCATGGCTGTACCCCCGTGCGCCGCGCCACCAGCCGCTCCAGCCCGCCCATGGCGGCGACCAGCAGCCCGGCCATGGCCGCGGCGGTCAAGAGCGCCGCCCAGATCTGCACGGTCTGGCCGTAGTAGGAGCCGACCAGCAGACGCGCGCCGATGCCCGCCTGGGCGCCGGTCGGCAACTCGCCGACGATGGCGCCGACCAGGGAGATGGCGATGGCGACCTTGAGGCTGGCGAAGAGGAACGGCAGCGACGACGGCCAGCGCAGCTTCCGGAACACCTGGTTGGTGCTGGCGCTGTAGGTTCGCAGGAGATCGCGCTGCAGCGGGTCGGGCGAGCGCAGGCCCTTGACCATGCCGATGGTCACCGGGAAGAAGCAGAGGTACATGGAAATGAGCGCCTTGGGCACCAGGCCGGTGAAGCCGATGTTGCCCAGCACCACGATGATCATCGGCGCGATGGCGAGGATCGGGATGGTCTGCGAGGCGATGACCCAGGGCAGCAGGCTGCGGTCCAGGGTCTGCACGTGGACGATGCCGACGGCCAGCACCACGCCGAGGACGGTGCCCATGGCGAAGCCGAGCAGCGTCGAGGACAGCGTCACCCAGGCATGGTAGACGAGGCTGCGCTTGGAGGTGATCTTGTAGCCGAGGATAGACCTGTCGAGCTCCTCGGCGACCTGGTGCGGCGCCGGCAGGATCGGCCGCTCCATTTCCATGGCGTCGCCGGCCAGCTGCGAAAAAGACCAGTCGACGTCACGGCGCTCGTAGCCGTCGATCAGCACCGGCGCGTTGAGCCACACGGCGCCTAGATACCAGAGAACGATGATCGCCAAGATGACCACGGCCAGCGGTCCGCTGCGGCCGGCGAAGGCGCGGGCGGCAAGCCCGCGTGCCGTCGAATGAGGCGGCGTCAGCGCCTCAGTCGTCATAGCTGTGCCCCGCGCGCAGACCCTCGCGCACCCGGTGGGCGATCTCCGCGAACTCGCTGCTTTCGCGGGCATCCAGGGTCCGGTCGGGCGGCAGGTCGCAGTCGATGACGTCGATGATGCGGCCCGGCCGCGGCGACATCACCACGATCTTGGAGGACAGGAACACCGCTTCGGGGATCGAATGGGTGACGAAGATCACCGTCTTGCCGGTGCGCTCCCAGAGCCGCAGCAGTTGCTCGTTGAGGTGGTCGCGGGTGATCTCGTCGAGGGCGCCGAAGGGCTCGTCCATGAGCAGCAGCTCCGGCTCGAAGGACAGTGCGCGGGCAATGGAAACCCGCTGCTGCATGCCGCCGGAAAGCTGCCAGGGAAACTTCTTCTCGAAACCCTTGAGGTTCACCAGGTCGAGATAGCGCGCCGCGCGCTCGCGCCGCGCGGCCGCGCTCAGGCCCATGATCTCCAGCGGCAGCATGACGTTGCGCTCCACCGTGCGCCAGGGATAAAGCGCCGGGGCCTGGAAGACGTAGCCGTAGGCCCGCTCCAGGCGCGCCGCTTCCGGCGAGACGCCGTTCACCGAGATGCGCCCCGCGGTCTGGCGCTCCAGGTCGGCGATGACGCGCAGCAGCGTGGTCTTGCCGCAGCCCGAGGGGCCGATGAAGGAGACGAAGTCCCCGGCCTCGACGGTCAGGTTGACTTCGGAGAGCGCGAAGACAGGACTGTCGGCGGTCTGGAAGGTTAGCGAGAGATCTTCGACCTCGATGACAAGTTTGCCCGCCGCTTTCTCCGGTGTTTCCGCCGTCTCGTCCCGCCGCATTACCGCCTCGACCGCCATTTCTCAGGCCCCTCTTGCGGGGGCGCGGCCATTGCGGACGTTTCGCGCCGAAAGGTCAAGCACTGGCCCGCTCCAACATGGCGTACATCAGCACATTGCAGCCGGCGGCAAGGTCCTCGGGCGTGGCGCTTTCCGCCTCGTTGTGGCTGACGCCTTCCTCGCAGGGCACGAAAATCATCGCCGTGGGCGCCACGCGGCTGATATAGCAGGCGTCATGCCCGGCGCCGGAGATGATCTCCATGTTGCCGTAGCCGGCCTCGCCCGCCGCCTTCTTCACCGCGCCGACGCAGTCTTCGTTGAAAGCGATGGGCGGCGAATACCAGATCATGGCGATCTCGGCTTCGATGCCCGCCGGATCGCAGATCGCGGCGCAGGCGGCGCGCAGCTCGGCTTCCATCCGGCTCAGCGTCTCGTCGTCCGGGTGGCGCAGGTCGATGGTCATGAACACGTTGCCCGGGATGGTGTTCCGGGAATTCGGGCTGACCTGCATCATGCCGACGGTGGTGACCGCATGAGGCGGATGTGCCGCGGCGATGTCGTTCACCGCCGTCACCAGTCTGGCGGCCGCCACCAGCGCGTCCCGGCGGCGGTTCATGGGCGTCGTGCCGGCATGCGATTCGGAGCCGGTCAGGGTGATCTCGAACCAGCGCTGGCCCTGGGCACCGGTGACCACCCCGATGGTCTTCTTTTCCGCTTCCAGGATTGGCCCCTGCTCGATGTGGGCCTCGAAGAAGGCGCGGATCGGGTGGTCGCCCGGCGTCTGCTCGCCGAGATAGCCGATGCGCGCCAGTTCCTCGCCCATGGTCTTGCCCTCAGTGTCGGCGCGGCTGTGGCCGTAGTCCAGCTCGAAGACCCCGGCAAAGACCCCGGAAGCGACCATCGCCGGCGCGAAGCGCGATCCTTCCTCGTTGGTCCACACCGCGACCTCGACCGGGGCCTCGGTCTCGATCTCGTTGTCGTTCAGTGTGCGGATCACCTCCAGGCCCGCCAGCACGCCGAAGACGCCGTCGAACTTGCCGCCGGTCGGCTGGGTGTCCAGGTGGCTGCCGGTGGTGACCGGCGGCAACTCAGGATTCTTGCCGGGCCGCCGGGCGAAGATGTTGCCCATCTTGTCGACAACAATAGAACAGCCGGCCTCCTTGCACCAGGAGACGAAGAGATCGCGCCCTTCGCGGTCGAAGTCGGTCAGCGCCAGGCGGCAGTTGCCGCCAGCCACGCCGGGGCCGATCTTCGCCATCTCCATCAGACTGTCCCAAAGGCGGTCACCGTTGACCTTCAGGTTTTTCACATTCATCGACTGGCTTCCTTGCTCTGCTGCCGTCCGGTTAGCTTACTCCGCCGCCTTGCGGCCGAGGGGATTGCGGGGGTCTTGCTTCCAGTTCATGTAGCCCTTGCCATTGTCGACCTCGACCATGGTGATGCAGCCCTCGACCGGACAGACGTGCATGCACAGATTGCAGCCGACGCACTCCTCGTCGATCACCTCGTAGCGCCGGCCGCCGTTGTCTTTCGACGTGGCGACGGCCTGGTGCGAGGTGTCCTCGCAGGCGATGTGGCAGAGCCCGCACTTGATGCAGAGGTCCTGGTCGATCTTGGCGACGATCTCGTAGTTCATGTCGAGATTCTGCCAGTCGGTGACGTTGGGAATGGCGGCGCCGCGGAAGTCGCCGAGGGTCTTGTAGCCCTTTTCGTCCATCCAGTAGCCCATGCCGTCGATCATGTCCTCGACGATCTTGAAGCCCTTGTGCATGGCTGCCGTGCAGACCTGCACCGAACCGGCGCCGAGGGTCATGAATTCCACCGCGTCGCGCCAGTTGGAGATGCCGCCGATGCCGGAGATCGGCAGGCCGGCGGTGTCTTGGTCGCGGGCGATCTCGGCCACCATATGCATCGCGATGGGTTTTACCGCCGGGCCGCAGTAGCCGCCGTGGGTGCCCTTGCCGCCGACCACCGGCGTCGGCGCCATGGCGTCGAGGTCGACCGACATGATGGAGTTGATGGTGTTGATCAGCGAGACGGCATCGGCGCCGCCGGCCTTGGCCGCTCTCGCCGGGCCGAGGACGTTGGTGACGTTGGGCGTCAGCTTCACGAAGACCGGCATGCGGGTGTGCGCCTTGCACCAGCGGGTCACCATCTCGATGTATTCGGGCACCTGCCCGACCGCCGAACCCATGCCGCGCTCCGACATGCCGTGCGGGCAGCCGAAGTTCAGCTCGACGGCATCGGCACCGACATCCTCGACCCGCGCCAGGATGGCGCGCCAGTTCTCCTCCTCGCAGGGCACCATGAGCGAAACCACCATGGCGCGGTCCGGCCAGTCGCGCTTGACCTGCTTGATCTCGCGCAGGTTCACCTCCAGCGGCCGGTCGGTGATCAGCTCGATGTTGTTGAAGCCGGCCATGCGGGTGCCGTTGTAGCTCATGGCGCCGTAGCGCGAGGAGACATTCACGATCGGCGGGTCCTCGCCCAGGGTCTTCCACACCACACCGCCCCAGCCCGCCTTGAAGGCGCGCACCACGTTGTATTCCTTGTCGGTCGGCGGGGCGGAAGCCAGCCAGAAGGGATTGGGCGACTTCACACCGGCGATATCACAACGAAGGTCAGCCATTGGTCTTCTCCTTCTCTTACCTAGCCACGCAGGCTGGCGTTGATCGCTTCGGCGGCCAGCTTGCCGTCCTGCACCGCGGCCACAGTCAGGTCTTCGCTGATGGCGACGCAGTCACCGCCGGCCCAGACGTCCGACAGCGAGGTTTGGCGCTGCGCGTTCACGGCGATGCGTTCGCCGTCCATCTCCAGCAGTTCGCTGCCGCCGTTGGCCCCCTGTGGCGAACTGGGCGGCAGCGCCAGCATGGTCTGGCCGATGGCCTTGAACAGCATGTCGACCGGCAGGCCGAAAGTGTCGCCGGTGCCGGCGAGCCGCCCGGAGTCATCGAGCTGGGTATACTCGAAGATCACCTCGGTAATGCGGCCGCCCGCGCCGCGCAGTTCACGCGGCTGCGCCCAGTGCTTGATCTTCACACCGTTGGTTTGCGCGAACTCTTGCTCATGATGGGTCGCCGACATGGCCTCGGGACCGCGGCGATAGACCAGGGTCACGTCCTCGGCGCCCAGGCGCTTGGTCTGCACGGCGATATCGATGGCGGTGTTGCCGCCGCCGATCACCACCACCTTGCGGCCCACCGCCAGGGACTTCAGGTCCGGGCTCTGGCGCAGTTCGGCGATGTAGTCGACGGCGTTGTAGATGCCTTCCAGGTCCTCGCCCTCCAGACCGAGGGCGCGCACGCCGCCCATGCCCATGCCCAGGAAGACGGCGTCGTAATCGCGCCGCAGGTCGGCCAGCGAAAAATCGCGTCCCAGCGCCTGGCCGCTGCGGATCTCGATGCCGCCGATGGCGAGCAGGAAGTCGACCTCGCGCTGGGCGAAGTCCTCCGGCACCTTATAGGCGGCGATGCCGTACTCGTTGAGGCCGCCCGGTTTGGGCCGGCTCTCGAGGATCACCGCGTCATGGCCCAGCATGGCCAGCCGATGGGCGCAGGCCAGGCCGGCCGGCCCGGCGCCGACCACGGCGATTTTCTTGCCGGTCGGCGCCGCGCGGGTGAAGGGCTGCACGCCGTTCTCCATCAGGGCGTCGGTGGCATAGCGCTGCAGCAGGCCGATCCGAACCGGTTTGGCTTCCTGGGTATTGCGCACGCAGGCCTGCTGGCACAGCACCTCGGTCGGGCAGACCCTGGCGCAGGCGCCGCCGAGGATGTTCTCCTCCAGAATGTCCTGCGCCGCGCCGCGGACGTTGTCGGTGGAGATCTTGCGGATAAAGCTCGGGATATCGATGCCCGTCGGACAGGCCTCGATGCAGGGCGCGTCGTAGCAGAAGTAGCAGCGGCTCGATTCGATCAGCGCCGCCTTGCGGTCGAGCGGCGGATGCACGTCGCTGAAGTTCTCCGCGTAGGCGGAGTCCGGCAGGCGCCCGGCCGCGATGTCCGGTTGGGTCCCCATGGTGATCTCCCTGACCATTTGAGCGCAAACACTCTTGGGGTGTCTTGCACTGGTGATGCGGATGACTGTAGCGTTGTCCTGACCAAGCGGTCAATTAAAATTGACCAATTGGTCAGGTTTTGCGTCGAACCGCCGGATCGGCAAAGATCGGCGCGGATCAGCGGATTATGCGCCGGAGAACGGCGGGGATGCAGGAGTGCGAATGTCGGAAGCGGTCACCAAGGCTGCCGAGGCCAAGGATCAGGACGGCAAGGAAGAGTCGTCGCCCGGGCATATTCGGATCCGCAACCGCGCGCTGATCCTCGATGCCGCCGAGCAGGTCTTCGCCACCCAGGGCTACCGCGGCGCCACCACCGCCGCCATCGCCGAAAAGGCCGGGCTGCCCAAGGCCAACGTGCACTACTACTTCGGCACCAAGGAGGCGCTCTACCGCGCGGTGCTGGAAGATATCCTCGGCCTCTGGCTGGGCGAGCTCGACCGCATCACCGAGGCCGGCGACCCCGCCGTCGCCCTGGCCGACTACATCCGCGCCAAGATGCGCCACTCCCGCGAGCGGCCCCTCGCCTCCAAGGTCTATGCCCACGAGATGATCCGCGGCGCGCGCCACACCCGGGACTTTCTGAAGAACGAGCTGCGCAGTCTGGTGAAGGAAAAGGCAAAGGTCTTGGAGGCCTGGGCGGCGGCGGGCAGGATGGAGTCCGTCGACCCGGTGCACCTGTTCTCGGTGATCTGGGCCGCGACGCAGCACTACGCCGACTTCGAGGTCCAGGTCGGCGCCCTGGTCGGCCGCCGCCAACTGGCGGCCAAGGACTACGACGACGCGGCTGAGACCATCGTGCGCATGGTGCTGAAGGGCTGCGGGTTAAACTATAAAGCCCCGTAGGACGAAGAGGCCCGCAAGACCAAGAGGAGTGACATGATCAAGGCGGTGATACTGCTGAAACGCAAGGACGGCATGAGTCTTCAGGCGTTTTCCGACTGGATGCTGAAGGAGCATGTCCCCCTGGCGCTGAAGCTCGACGGTCTGAAGCGCTATCAGGTGAACATCGCCCGGGAAGCGGACGGCGACTACGACGGTGTCAGCGAACTGTGGTTCGACAGCGAGGACGCCATGCTGGCCGCCTACGGCACCGAACTTGGCAAGGCCGTCGCGGCGGACTCCATGGCGCACGTGAAGACCCGCAAGCGCCTCGTCGTCGACGAACACCCTTTCACCCCGACAGGATGACAAGATGACATTGGTTGTGCGCGTCGGCCAAAGCCGGGCCGAGTGGTGGCGTGATGCCTTGCAGGAGTTGCTGCCCGATATCGAATGCCGCGGCTGGGACGATGCCGGCGACAAGTCCAAGGTCGAATACGCCGTGGTCTGGAAGCCGCCCGCCGGCGGCCTGAAAACCTTTCCCAATCTGAAGTGCATCGTCTCCATGGGCGCCGGCATCGATCACCTGCTGGTCGATCCGGAGCTGCCGCGCAAGGTGCCGATCATCCGCACCGTCGGCGGCGAGCTGCGGCAGCGCATGCGCGAATACCTCGCCCTTCACGTGCTGCGCTTTCACCGCCGCCTGCCGGAGATCCAGGCGGCGCAGGCGAACAGGGTCTGGGACCAGATCATCACGCCCCCCGCCCCGCAGCGCGGCGTCGGCATTATGGGGCTCGGCAACATGGGGGCGGAGGTGGCCCGCACTCTGGCCGGCCTCGACTTCGCGGTGCGCGGCTGGTCGCGCCGGGCCAAGCGGCTGCACGGCATCGAGTGTTTCCACGGCGAGGACGAACTTGCCGCGTTTCTAGCGCAGTCGGAAATCCTGATCTGCCTACTGCCTTTGACCTCGGCGACCGAGGGCATTCTGAACCGGCGGCTCTTCGCGCAGCTGCCCCAGGGCGCCTGCCTCATCAACGTCGGGCGCGGCCAGCACCTGACCGAGAAGGATCTCATTCCCGCCTTGGACTCCGGACAGCTCGGTGGCGCCACCCTCGACGTGCTGCACCAGGAACCGCCGCCGGAGGATCACCCCTTCTGGACGCATCCGAAGATCCTGCTGACCCCGCACATCGCCAGCCTCATCGATCCGGCGGCCGGCGCCAAGGTCATCGCCGAGAACCTGAAGCGCTTCATGGCCGGCCAGCCGGTCCCCGATATGGTGGATCTGTCGCAGGGGTACTAAACCTTTCTGGCGCTTCTCCACCGCGGCGCGAGCGGCTATGGTAGGCACCGGGAGAAAGGCCATACGGGGAGAGGCATGCAAGGCGCGAGGGGAAGAGCCGGCTTGGCCGCCGCCGCGCTGTGGCTGAGCATCGCCGCGCCCGGGCTGTGCCCGGTCGCGGCCGCCCAGCCGGCACGCCCGCAACCCGCCTACCTGGTGGTCGACGCCGAGAGCGGTACGGTCCTGGCCCAGCAGAACGCCACCCGCCACTGGTATCCCGCCTCTGTCACCAAGGTCATGACCGCCTACATGGCATTTCAGGCGCTCGCCGAAGGCCGGCTGACGCTCGGCCAGAGGATCCCGGTTTCGGCCCGCGCCGCGGCGCAGCCGCCGACCCGCCTGGGTCTTCGCCGTGGCAGCCAGGCGACGGTGAAGCTGCTGCTCGAGGCGCTGATCGTGCGCTCCGCCAACGACGCCGCCGTGGCCCTGGCCGAAGCAGTGAGCGGCAGCGAGGCGGACTTCGTCACCGCCATGACCCGCCAGGCCCAGACGCTGGGCATGAACCAGTCAGTGTTCTCCAATGCCTCCGGCCTGCCCGACCAGGCACAGGTCACCACGGCGCGCGACCTGGTGATCCTGGCCCGCGCGCTGGTGAAGGATTTTCCGCAATACTATGCCTACTTTAGAAAAGAGTACGTGGCCTTTGGCCAGGACTCGCGGCCGACCTACAACGGCTGGCTCGGCGCCTATCCCGGCGCCGAGGGGTTCAAGACCGGGTTTACCTGCGGCTCCGGCTACAACCTGCTGGCCGCGGCGGCACGCGATGGGCGGCGGCTGATCGCCGTGGTTCTCGGTGCCGCGAACAGCGGCGCGCGCAATGCGCTGATGTCGAAGCTGATGGATGAGGGTTTCGCCGCGCCGCCGGCCGAATCCTCCCTGACCATCGCCGATCTGCCGCGGCGGGTCACTGGGGCGGCGCCCTACGTACTGGCGCTCGGCCGCTGCCCGGTGCAGCAGAGCCCCAACACCGAGACCATGGCGGCAGGCGAACTGCCCGGCTGGGGCTTGGTTTTCGGCTCCTTCGTCAGCAAGGCCGAGGCGTCTGCCCGCATCGAAGAAAACCAGACCGCCCTGGAGGAGGTGATCAGCCAGGGCAAGCCGACGATCGTCGCGCGCACCAGCCTCGCCACCCACCGCTACTCCGCCCTGCTGGTCGACCTCGACCGGGAAGGCGCCGGCTCCGCCTGCCGCCACCTGCAGTCGCTCGGGGTCTACTGTCTCGCGGTGCCGCCCAAGCTACTGAACAATCCCCAGGCGATGTGGCGATGAGCCTGACCGACCGCGAAAAGGCGCTGGCCGGCCTTGCCTACAACATCATGGACCCAGACCTGAAGGCGCTGCGCCGGAAGGCGCATGAAAGCGTCTATGCCTACAACCGCTCCGACCCCCTGGAAGACGAACCCCAAGGCGCGCTCCTCAAGGATCTGCTCGGCGGCCTCGGCGACGACGTCTTCATCGAAACGCCGTTCCGCTGCGCCTACGGCGTGAACACCTACCTGGGCGACGCGGTCTACATCAACACCGGTTGCGTCATCCTCGACTGCGCGCGGGTCGAGATCGGCGACAAGACCCTGCTCGGCCCGGCCGTGCAGATCTACACCGCCATCCATCCGCTCGACCCGGTCGAGCGCGCCGCCTTCATGGAAACCGCCAGGCCCGTCACCCTGGGCCGCAACGTCTGGATCGGCGGCGGCGCCATCCTGCTGCCCGGTGTCAGCATCGGCGACAACGCGGTGGTCGGCGCCGGCAGCGTGGTGGTGAAGGATGTGCCCGCCGGTTGCGTCGCCGTCGGCAATCCGGCCAAAGTGATAAAGAATATCGCGGCGGAGGATGCAACGTGACGGATACCAGCGGATTGACCCAGCTTGGCGGCGCGGCGGCGCTGCCCGAGAGCCCCGATAAGGCCGTCCTCGAGCGGGTGCCAAATGCGCAGCGGGATGTGGACTACCTGGTGCGTTTCACGGCGCCGGAGTTCACCTCGCTCTGCCCGATGACCGGCCAGCCCGATTTCGCGCACCTGGTCATCGACTACGTGCCGGAGGCCTGGCTGGTGGAGTCCAAATCCCTGAAGCTGTACCTCGGCTCCTTCCGCAGTCACGGCGCCTTCCACGAGGACTGCACCCTGGCCATCGGCCGCCGGCTGGTCGAGACCCTGGCGCCGCGGTGGCTGCGCATCGGCGGCTACTGGTACCCGCGCGGCGGCATGCCGATCGACGTGTTCTGGCAGACCGGCGCGCCGCCCGAAGCTCTCTGGCTGCCCGACCAGGGCGTCGCTCCCTACCGCGGCAGAGGCTAAAGCGCTTTGCGCCCAATTTGACTCAATTCTGTATTCGAGCGGTGCGGCGTTCCGTCAGGAGGCAGGCGCGCCCTGAAGTTCCGCGGGCATAGCGGCGCTATGGTCAAGACAAAGCCCCCCAGTACTGGCGCAAAGCCGCACGGCAGAATGGCTCAAATTGGGCGCAAAGCGCGCTAAAACGACACGCACTGCGTCGGACCGTCGACGCGCATGACGCTCTCCTGATCGAAGCGGTCCTTGTAGGCGGCGCGGATGTCCTGGATCGCCGCCTCCTTTTCCGGCGCCGGCGAAAAGAGGATCACCAGCACCGCCGAGGTCTCCTTGGTCACCACGCCCTTGGCATTGCGCCACTGGCCGTTGCCCGTCAGCACCGTCAGGCCGTCGGGAAAGCGCGGCGTCACCTCTTCGTCGAGAAAGCCGGCCCACTCGGCGTCGGTCACCGGCGCGCCGCCGGGCCGCTGGGTGCCGAAATAGAGCTCCAGCCGCGCCATGGCGTAGGCGCCTTCGGCGCAGGCAGGCTGGGGCGACTGGGCGAAAGCCGGGTCGGAACCGAGGCTTGCGGTGACGACCCCGGCGGCGAAGGTAGCGGCGAAGATGGCTGTGAAGAGGCGGCTGGATGGCATTGATCGGTTCTCCAGTGTGACGTCGGCTTGCCCCACGAGACACCCATCGCACCGGCGGCGTCAATGGGAGCGGTCGTGGCGCCGCCGCCCTTGCCGGCACAGCGGGCGGATGCCGGAACACAAAATCAACGCCTGAATCCCCATCTTCACCCTTGACTTCAACGCAATTCAGACGGGACCATTCCGGTTAACTTATGCCTCAAGCTCGATCGGGAGGATTGCGATGCTGAATCGGTTGATCCCCACGCTTGGCGCCACACTGCTGAGCGCCGCCCTGCCCCTCGCCGCGCCGGCGGCGGACCTGCCGGCAGGCGCCGGCAGGGACCAGGTCGAGAGCGTCTGCACCGCCTGTCATCAGACCAACCAGATCACCCGCAGTTCCGGCTACAGCCAGGACGGCTGGCGTGAGCTCACCAGCACCATGATCGACCTCTCGGGCAATCCCGAGTTGCGCGACAGCATCACCGGCTATCTGGCCGCCCACTTCCCGCCCAGCGCCAACCGCGCCGCCACCCTGGTGCCCGGCGACCAGCAAATCGGCTTCACCGAGTGGCAGGTGCCGACCCTGGGCCAGCGCGCGCGCGATCCGGTCGAAGCGGTTGACGGGTCCATCTGGTGGGCCGGCCAGTGGGGCAACTTGATCGGCAAGATCGACCCCGCGACCGGCGCCATGACCGAATACCCGCTGCCCGCCGGCGCCATGCCGCACAGCGTCACCCCCGATGCCGACGGCAAGATCTGGTACACCGGCAACAAGAACGGCAGCGTCGGGAAATTCGACCCCGAGACCGGGGAGATCACGGTCTATGACATGCCGGACCCGGCGGCGCGCGATCCCCATACCGCGGTCTTCGATGACCAGGGCATCTTCTGGTTCACCCTGCAGCAGAGCAACATGATCGGCCGTCTCGACCCGGCAAGCGGCGACATCAGACTGGTCACCGCGCCGACGGCAGGGGCCCGCCCCTACGGCATCAAGATCGACAAGCGCGGCGTGCCCTGGGTCGCCTGCAACGGCAGCAACTGCCTGCTCAAGGTCGACCCTCAGACCATGGCGCTGACCGAGGTGAAGCTGCCCGACCCGGCGACCACGGTGCGGCGCCTCGACATCGCCGGGGATGGCATGATCTGGTACGTGAATTCGTCGCAGGGGCGCCTCGGCCGCTACGACCCGGCGACGGGCGCGATCAAGGAGTGGCCCTCGCCCAGCGGACCCAGATCCCACCCCTACGCCATCGCGGTGATCGACGGCATCGTCTGGTACAACGAGTCCGGCGTGCGGCCCGATCCGCTGGTGCGCTTCGATCCGGCGACAGAGACCTTCCAGAGTTGGGCGATTCCGTCCGGCGGCGTCCATGCCGGCATCGTCCGCCACATGCGCGCGACCGAAAACGGCAACCTGCTGATCCACCAGACCAGCACCAACCGCATCATCCTGGTGACTCCGAAAGCCGCGGTAGCGACGCAGTAACCGGCCGCGGCCCCGGCCTTCGCCCGAAGTGTGTTCCGCCTTCGCCGGGCGCAGACCAGATGAAAGTGGAAGAGAGTCGGACGCGTTCCATCGCCGAAGGCTTCCGCAAAATCAGAACCTGGGATCGACCTCCGCCTCGGCACGGCGCGCTTCGCGAATGTCGATACCGCTCCACCAGAGAAACTGCAGGCCAAGGCCGACCACCAGAACCGTTGAGAAAGCCTGTACGAGCAACACCATGACCAGCGCCTCGGCGTCGGGAACGCCGAGCAGCTTCAGTGCGAAACCGGATCCGATGACGAAACCGCCCGGCACCCGCACGAAGCGGGCAAGCACTAGAGCGAAGCCGGCAAAAACCATCAGGAAGATGTAATCGAACGGCGCGAGGACGACGCCGACCGCCAAGCCCGCCCACAGAAAGTGCGTCACCGCAATGAGCTTCATGATGACGCTGGCCAGCACCGCGCCAAGCTGGCGCAATCGACTGCGCGGCCAGACGATGCCTTGGCGGATGGCCCCGCGCAGCCCGTTGAAGCGTCCGCGCGCCCTGGCTTCCAACCAGTCGAGGCAGCGGCTTACTCGCGCCTCGTCGCGACTGAGCGGCGAGCGGCCGACGAACAGCAGATAGAGCAGTACGGAAAACAGAACTAAGTTCAAGCCGCCCGCAGCGACCAGGCCGGTCCTGAGATCGCCTCCGACGTTGGGTATCTGTCCAAAAGCCGCGACGGCGGCGGCAAAGAGCGCGAACACGATCCCGTCCAGGAAACGCTCGATCGCCGACGTCGTCAGAACGCAGGCCCAGCGCAGGCCCTCCAACCGCGCGATCAGCCACGACCGCACAAGGGGGCTGATGCCCAGGGGAACGAGTGTCGCGACGCCGTAGCCCGCCAGGATCGCGCCGAAAAGCCTGGCGCTCGAAATCGGCTTCAGGTCGAACAGAATCTGCCGCCATTTCCAGCCACGGACAAACTGTTCGAGGAGGATCGTGCCAGCCAGAACCGGAAGCCAATAGGGCGTGGCGCCGGCCATGGCGGAGCCCAGGCGCGCGAGATCGAGATCCCGGTAAAGCCAGAACAGGAAGGTCACAGCCAGAGCCGCGCCCAGCGCGGGAAGCAACCAGCGCACCAAAGGGCCGTGGCCGGATCTCGTCGTGTTCGACTTCCGAGTCAGCATGTCATGGCAGACTTTCTTCGTCGCTATGGCTGCCGCGGTTCAGGCACGCGGCTGATCGGCTTTCACGCCGTCCTCGCCGAGATCGAAGGGCGCCGGGGTCGCCGCGCCGGCGACCGGCGAGGAGATATCGGAGATTCCCCAGCAGGTTCCCGCTTGCGGATCGCGCGCCACGCCCGACGGGCAGGAGTACAGCTTGGGGAAGACCAGAAGCTGCGCCACCTCGACTTCGAAGACTTTCCTCAGTTCAGACAATGCCGCCGCGCCCAGGGCCGGGTCGGCGCGGATCGAACCGCGCGCCGAGGCGTCGATACGCGGCCTGTGGAAAGCGTCTTCCAGACCGAGGCCGTAGTCGAGCAGCAGCGCCGTCAGCTGCGCCGTGCAGGGCACGATGTGGTTGGCGCCGGAAGCCCCGACGGCGAACAGCGCCGCGCCGTCGCGCGTGGCGATGGTCGGGCACATGTTGGACGAGTTGATGCGCCTGCCGCCGCCCAGGGAGACTGGGTTGCCGGGCCTCGGATCGAAGTAGGAGACCGAGTTGTTCATCAGGAGGCCGCTCCGCGGCAGCACCACGCCGCTGCCGAAGCGATTCAACAGGGTGTAGGTCAGGGCCACCATGTTGCCCTCGGCGTCGACCGCGCTCATGTGCGAGGTGCAGCCGCCCTGCTGGTCGAGCCCGACCTTGCGCTTGTGAGTCTCGAAGGCCGCGTCGAGGCCGCGGGCATAGGCGATCCAGGTCTCGGGGCCGACGTCCCCGCCGGGCTGCAGCTTCGCTTCGACATATTTCAACATGTCGAGCAGCCGGACGCCGCCGGAGGTCTCGCCGGCGGTGTGCACGTCGCAGCCCCGGTGGCGGCCGCTCAAGGGCTCAAGTTCTTCGACCTGGTAGGCCGCCAGATCGCTGCCGCCGATGCGCGATCCGCCGGCCTGCAGGTCGGCGGCTATGGTTTCGGCCAGATCCCCTTCATAGAAGGAGCGCGGCCCTTGCGCCGCCAGAGTCTTCAGCGTCGCCGTCAAAGCCGGGGCGGGACGGTAGGTCTCCGGCTGGGGCGGCACCCCGCCCGGCAGGTAGATCTCGCCGGCCGCCGGGTCGCGGCGCAGCAGATCCATGGCGAGGCCGACCTGCAGGGTCGCGTGCCAGTCGACCGGCAGGCCGCGCTCGGCGAGGCGGACCGCCGGGTCCATGACCCGTGCCCAGGGCAACTTTCCATAGCGCTCCAGCGTATGGCCGAGCCCCGCCACGGCACCGGGCACGGTGATCGACCCGTAGCCGCGCACATTGGCCTGGTCCCTCACCCCCGGATAGCCCATGAGCGAGACCGGCTCCGCCGGGTCGAGCGGATAGTCGGCGGAATCGATGGCCCGGGGCAGCATGCCCTGAAAGTTCACCACCCGCGCGCGCTTTTCACTGGCCAGCCACACCAGCAGGAAGCCGCTGCCGCCGAGGCCGCACATCCACGGCTCCACGACATTGAGCGCCATGGCGCAGGCGACGGCGGCATCCACCGCGTTGCCGCCCTCGGCCAGCATCGCCGCCCCGGCCTTCGCCGCCAGCCAGTGCTGCGACGCCACCGCGCCATGCTTGGAGGTCACGGCCTGCTTGCCGACCCGCCACTGCTCAACGTTTTCGTTCACAACCCGCTCCCTTTGAGTCTATTCCGCCGTTCACCGTGCAATTGCGCGCCACAGCCGCTATGAAGAACATAAGGCACAACGCAAGTCCGGAGACAGAACCGATGACCTACACGACCCGGCCGATGCCGGCGCAGATCGACGCTTCCCTTCAGGACAAGGCCAGCCGCGCCGAGACCGCCACCATCGGCCACAGGCGCCACATGGGTTTCGTCGACAAGGCCATCCAATGCATCCTGCCCGGCCGGCGCGTCGCCGGCACCGCCGTCACCCTCGCCCTGCCCGGCCAGGACTCGACGCTGCTGCACCACATCATACAGTTCCTGCGCCCCGGCGACGTGCTGGTCATCGATCGTCTCGGCGACCACAAGCACGCCTGTCTCGGCGGCGGCGTGGCTGCGGCGATCAAGGCCAGCGGCTGCAGCGGCGTGGTCATCGACGGGCCCTGCACCGACGTGCCGGAGATCGAGGATCTCGACCTGCCGGTCTGGTGCCGCGGCGCCGCGCCGATCACCACGCGGCTCTACGACATCGGCGGCAGCTTCAACGTGCCGGTTAGCTGCGGCGGCGCGGTGGTCATCCCCGGCGACGTGGTGCTGGCCGATTTCAGCGGCGCCCTGGTCATGCCGCCGGACGAAGCCGGGGCCGACATCGACTGGGCGCTCGGCAAGCAGGCCGGCGAGATGGAGGGCCACAAGCGCTTGCTGGCCGGCGAGAAACTCGGCGAACGGACCGGCGCCAGCGCCATGGTTCTGGCCAAGCAATAGGGGTAGCGTTCTCAATTCAGCAGAATTTGCTTGTCGGGGCCGAGCACCAGATCGGGCAGCCAGAGGGTCAGCGCCGGCACGTAGGTGATCAGGATCAGCACCACGATCAGGGGAATGAGGAAGGGCAGCACCGCCATGGTGACCTTCTCGAAGGGCACCTTGCCGACCTCGACCATGATGTAGAGGCCGATGCCCATGGGCGGCGTGGCGATGCCGATCAGCAGCGCCAATTGCAGAACGATTCCGAAGTGCACGCGGTCGACGCCGAAGCTGTCGACCACCGGCAGCAGCATCGGCACCAGCATCAGCTTGGCCGGCACACCCTCGACCACGCAGCCGATGAGCAGCACGAAGACGATCATCAGGGCGAGGAAGACGGCGCGGCTCTCGGTCACCGAAAAGATCGCGTCGCCGAGCAGTTGCGGAACCTGCTCTATGGCCAGCAGCCAGCCCATGGCGATGGAGAAACCGATGATGATCATGATCACCGCGGTCATCATCATGGTGTCAGTCAGGGCCTGCCAGAGCCTCGCCCAGGTGAGGCTGCGGTAGGCGGCGCCCAGCAGCAGCGTGTAGAGGCAGGCCAGTACCCCGGCCTCGGTCGCGGTGACGAAGCCGCCGAGGATCGAGCCCAGAATGATGCCCGGCGCCACCAGGGCCAGAATACCGTCGCGCCCGGTATGCAGCACGGTATGCCGGTCGGCGCGCGGTTGGGTCGGGAAGTCGTGGCGGATCGCCAGCATGCGGTTGAAGGCCATCAGCGCCAGGCCGACGATGATTCCCGGCACCAATCCGGCCAGGAACATGCGCTCGATCGACTGCTGCGCCAGGAAGGCATAAACGACGAGGCCGATGGAAGGCGGGATGATCGGACCGACCACCGCAGAGCAGACGGTGACGGCGGCGGCGAACTCGGGTTTGTAGCCACGCTCCTTCATCGCCTTGATCTCGATGGTACCGAGCCCGGCGCAGTCCGCCACCGCGGCGCCGGAGACCCCGGCGAAGATCATCGAGGAGAGCACGTTGACCTGGGCCAGGCCGGCCTTGAAGTGCCCGACCAGGGCATTGGCGAAGTTGAAAATGCGGTCGGTCATACCGACCACGTTCATCAGGTTGCCGGCCATGATGAAGAAGGGCACCGCGGCCAGGGAGGGCTTGTTGACCCCCTCGAGAATCTGCTGCGGCACGATGTAGAGGGCATCGGAGAAATCGGAGGTCGCGAAGGCCAGCAGCACGGCCGCGCCGATCGCCATGGAGATCGGCACCCGCAGCAGGATGAGGGCGATGAAGGCAACGAAAAGAACAATCGCCATAACAGAAGTGCCCTAACTGTCGCCGGCCGGCAACTCGTGCGGCTCCGGCCAGCCGAGGGCGGCCTTGGCCAGGTCGAGCAGCGCGTTGATGAAAATCAGCAGGCAGGACAGGCCCAGGGGAATCGAGAGAGTGTAGCGCTCCAGCTCGCCCCAGGGGGTGACCACGGCATCGATCACCCCGACCTGGGATTCGATGATGGTCGGCATCTGCCACAGGATCAGTCCGACCACCGCCAGGGTGACGAGGGCGGCGAAGTAGCGGGTCGCCACCATGGCGCCACGGCCGAGCCGCAAGGCCACGAAGTCGACGGCGATGTCCTTGCGAAAGCGGTAGACGGCATAGAAACCGAAGAACGACATCCAGACGAAGAACTGCATCGTCCAGGGCCAGATCCAATAGTAGGACAGGTTGATGGGGCGCAGCAGGATGGTCGCCGCGGTGCCGATCAGCATGAGGAGCAGACAGAGGTTCGCAATGACGAGGAAGAGGCGCCCGAGTTTCTCGAGCGCCTCGTCCAAGCGGACAACAATCCGTTCTGCTCCGCCGGGCGATCCGCCGGCGGGAGGACTTCCCATGCCGCTCAGCACCTCCGGCTCAGTTCTCGCGGGTTTTTTCGACCATCGCCAGGAAGCCTTCGGGCAGCTCGCCCTGCTCTTCCAGGTTCTGGTAGAACTTGACCATCGACTGGACCAGCGGCGCCCGGTCGATCTCGACGAAGGTGACGCCCTGTGCCTTCATGCGCCGGATCGATTCGTCGGCTGTCTTGCCCATGATTTCGTGGCTGTAGGCGCCGGCGTCGGCATAGGCGCGGTTCAAGGCGTCCTTCAGGTTGTCCGACAGCTCGTCGTAGGCCTTCTGGTTCACCATGAAGCCGATCGACTGATAGTATTCGTCGTGCCGAACGATGTGCGGCGCCACCTCGTAGAAACGCATGCTCTCCACCAGGGCGATGGGGCTGTTCACCGCATTCACGATGTTCTTGTCGATCGCCTGATAGACATCGGTCCAAGCCAGCGTCTTCACGTCGGCGCCGAGATGAGTCCAGGTCGCAATAGCCATCTTGTTAGGATGCATGCGCAGCTTCACACCCTGAAGGTCGTCGTAGTTCTTGACGTCGGTATTGGTGACCATGACGCGGTAGGGACCGCGGATAATGGCCGTCGGATCGCCGAGCACGCCGACACCGGCCTGGCTGGACGCCTTGGCGAACCAGTCCTTGACCATGTCGGTGTTCATGAAACGCACCCAGTGCTCGCGGTCATCGAAGAGAAAGGCGGCACTGATCCAGGTAATGTCCGGCACCCACTTCTTCATGTAGGTGGAGCCCTCGGCATAGAGCTGCACGGTGCCGAGCTTCAACTGCTCCATCGTGGCTTCGGTCTTGCCAAGCTGTTCGTTCGGATAGACCTTGATCTTCAGTTCACCGCCGCTGTAGTCCTCCGTCAGATCGGCGAAGCGCTGGAACACCTTCCCTTCAGGGCTGTCCGGCGGCATCTTGTGGGCCATACGCCATTCTTCTGCCGCCTGCGCGCCCGACAACACAAAGCCGGCGGCGAGCGCCGCCGTCATCAATCCAAATAAACTCCGTCTCGTGGCTTTCATTGCTGCCCCCTTTCGTGCTGATAGCAACGCCCAACTGGCCGCCGCAGTCGATTTCGGCGCAGTGTTGACAGGACAGGTGAACGCAGTGGCCGCGGTCACGAGAGTCCGGATCTCGCCGATTGGTATGGCCTCGATTAGATCGCAAGGCGGCGGCGGCGGTCAAGGCGGCTGCCTTGACTAGTATGCCTAAGGTAGCAAGGCAGCCGAAATTTACCGTTTATGGGCGTTGTCCCGAAAGACTAGACTGCTGGACGGTCGCATCGGCACGGGGATCTCCGTCCCACGACGCCGGCAAAAAACCGGCGCAGAAAGTTTCAGGCGCGAGAAGAGGAAACGACATGAGCGGCAGCTTTCCAGAGGGTCCGCCGCCGGCGCCGCGCGATGTCCTGAGGGACCTCTTGGCCGGCGTCGCGCTGCGCCCGGCTCTGGCGGAGGCCGTGACGCTGACCGGCCGCGAGCCGGTGCTGCCCTCCTCCTTCGCCGTCGGAACGGTGGCGCAGGCGACCATCGCCGCGGCCGCCACGGCGGCGGCCGAACTGTGGCGGCTGCGCGGCGGCGGGCCGCAGGAGATTGCCGTCGATATGCAGCACGCCGCGCTGGAGTACCGCAGCGAGCGTCTTTACCAGGTGGACGGCAAGCCTTCGGCCCGCCTCTGGGACGCCATCGCCGGTACCTATCGCTGCGGCGACGGGCGCTGGGTCCGTATTCACACCAATTTCCCCCACCACCACGACGGCATCCTCGATCTGCTGGGCTGCGCCGACGCGCGCGAGGCGGTGCAGGCCGCCCTCGACGGCTGGCAGGCCGACGTGTTCGAGGACGCGGTGGCCGAGCGCGGCCTGGTCGCCACCATGATGCGCGGTCCGGAGGACTGGCTGGCGACGCCGCAGGGCGCCGCCTTGGCGGAACAGCCGCTGGTCGCCCTGGAGCGCATCGGCGACGCGCCGCCGCGGCCGCTGACCCCGGCGGCCCGGCCCCTGGAGGGGCTGCGCGTGCTCGACCTGACCCGCATCATCGCCGGGCCCGTCTGCGGCCGGACCCTGGCGGCGCACGGCGCCGAAGTGCTGCGCATCGCCTCCCCCCGCCTGCCTTTTATAGCGCCCCTGGTGATCGACACCGGGCGCGGTAAGTTTTCCGCTCACCTCGACCTTGAGGAAGCTGAGGGCCATGAGACTCTGAATGCCCTGCTGAGCGACGCCGACGTCTTCGTGCAGGGCTATCGGCCCGGCGCTATCGCTGGACTTGGCTTCTCGCCCAGTCAGGCCGCGGCACGGCGTCCCGGCATCGTCTACGTCTCGCTCTCGGCCTATGGCTATGCCGGCCCCTGGGCCGAGCGGCGTGGCTTCGACTCCCTGGTGCAGACCGCCAGCGGCATCAATCACGCCGAAGCGGAAGCCTTCGGCATCGTAGGCCCCAAGGAACTGCCCTGCCAGGCGCTTGACCATGCGTCGGGCTATCTCATGGCACTGGGCGCCATCGCCGCCCTGAAGCGCCGCGCCGAAGAGGGGGGCAGTTGGCATGTGCGGGTCTCCCTGGCGCGCAGCGGCCGCTGGCTCCAGGGTCTCGGACGCATTGCCGGCGGACCGGCCTGTGCGGCACCCGATGCGGCGGCCATCGGCCTTTTTCTGGAGCAGAGCGACTCCGCATTCGGGCGCCTCGCGGCCGTCCGGCACGCGGCACAGATGTCGGCGACACCGGCCCGCTGGGCGCAGCCCGCGGTGCCCCTGGGCAGTCATCCGCCGCGCTGGCCTTCTTAAAAGCGCGTCCTTAGACCGAGAGTCACGATGTTGCGGCTGAAATCTTCATTGCCGGCATCCGACCAGCGCTGCTCATAGCGATAGTCCGCCGCCACGGAGACGTAGTTGTTCAGCAGGTATTCCGCACTGAGGGAAAAGACGCCGCGGTCGTCGCTCCGGTCGATCTCGCGGAAGTCGTCGTTGATGTAGTTGATTTCGCCGCCCAGCAGGATGTTTCTTCGCAGCTCATGCTGGACTTCGACGCCGAAGTTGCTCTGCGTCTTCGACGAGGCACCCGGCTGGCTGGTGGAGATGTCGCGCCTTGCCGCCTTTGCCTTCACGGTGGTCATGCCGGTCGCATACCACACCACTTCGCCGCCGAAGATCAGATCGACGTTGTCGTCGAAGCGGTCGTCCTGAAAATCGTTGGCGATGAAACCGACGTCGAAGTTGAAGTGAACCAGACTGGTCAGTTCCGTATCGACCCCGACAGTCGCGCCGGTGGCCCGCGCATCGCGATCGGCTCCGGTGGAATCCAATTCGTCGAAGTCGCGCCAACGCAGAAAGGGTTCCAGAACCACGTCGGTCATGGCGGAAACCTCGTAGCCGAGCGGCAGTCCAAAACGGTATTCGCTGCGGTCGCGGTCGCTGTCACGGCCGGCGATATAGTCGTCGCGGCGCAATTGGCCGTTGAGGCCGAAGAAGGTGCGGTTGGCGCGGCCGATGACCTCGCCCCGCGTCTCGAAGCGGTCGAACTCGGTGGGATCCTCGTCGCCGCCGTCTTCCGGATCGTCGCGGCCGACGGTGCGGCGGCTGTATTCGGTGGAAAGCGTCGCCTCGCTGCGCTCCGCCAGATCGAGACGCAGACTTGGCCGCACGAGGTATTCGGTGCGGTCCTGATCGTCGTTGTCGAGGAACTTCTGATGGCGCAACCGGGCCTCAACGGAAAGCGCGTGGCGCGACCATTCGCTCTCGGCCAGCAAGGCTGCCGTGGTCGAGGTAATGAGGTCCGCTTTGGTGCCGCTATCTTCGGCGAAGATGTTGTCATCGTAACTCTCGGTGATAGCAGCTCTCGGGAACAGGCGGAACCCGCCGAGGTCGATGCCCTTGGGATCATAACCCGAGCGCGGCCGGTCGAAGACCGCCGCGGGGCGCTCTCCTTCCTGCGCTCTCACGGCCGACCCGGCGGAGGCAACGCCAAGCAGAGACAGGAGGATAATCAAATTCGTCCGGTACCCCAAACCGCCGATTCCCCGTGCAGACCGCCTCACTGGCTAGAAAAAGCGCTCGTGGATGTTGATGACGTCGCCGGGAGCGACGAGGGCAAGCGGTTCGGCACGAAACTCCGTCATCTGGCCGTCCACCATGCGGGTGATGGAAACCATGTCCTCTTCGGCACGGAAGGTGAAGCCGCCGCTCATGGAAACAGCGGTGAGAACGGTCATGCGTGGGACGAAGGGATACTGGCCCGGGGCTTTGGTTTCGCCGAGGACATAGAACGGCCGGTAAGACACGATCTCCGCTGTGACATTGGGATCGACGAGAATGCCGTCCCTGAGTTGGTTCTTGATCGCATCCTCCAGCGCTGGCAGCGAGCGGCCTTCGGCCGCGACGTAGCCGATCAGCGGCACGGTGATGGTTCCGGAATCGCTGACCAGATACTCCTGGCTCAACTCCTGCTGTCCGAAGACCTGCAGGCGCACCCGGTCGCCGGCGCCAAGCTGATAGGGACCCGCTTGCCCGTCGGGCAGGGCCGGCAGTGAAGCGAGTTGCCCCGCACAAGCCGCGAGCAGCAGAAGCGCTGCCGCCGCGCCACCGAAGCGGGGCGCAAATCCTCTGCGGATCATCAGGTTCTCCTTCGTCCTCTCTTGGTAAACTTCCGGCGCTGGGCCGGCTGCTACCGCGCCGCGCCGGCCATGGCTTCCGCCTCCTGCGGCCGGCCCCCCGCGTCCGGGCTCCCGCCGCGCAACGGCAGGGCCGTCACCGGCCAGATCTCGGCTTGCGCCAGGAGCGCCGCCGCGAGATCGCCCTCCGGGTCGTCATCCAGGGCCTTGAAGATATCCGGCTGCAAGATGCAATGACCGACCGCCGCCTTATCGATGGCCGCGAAGGTGCCCTGACCGTGCAGCACTTCCGCGTCGGTCACGACAACCAGGTTGCCGCCCACACGGCGGTAGGCCGCCAACAGCTGCCGTAGCGCCCCACCGGCAATGCTTCGCGCTTGCCCCAGGGTTAGCACCACGAAGGGCTCCTCGCCAATCATCGACCGGGCGCCACGCAGCGCCTGCCCCAGGCCCAGCGCCGGCTTCTGACGTGGCACGACCAGTTGCAGCGGCAGACTGTCGTTTGCCAGACCCCTTGCCATATCCAGCAGCGCAAATCCGTCCTGCGTAACGAAGATCAGCTCGCTCAAACCGGCTGCCAGTGCTTCTTCGACAGCCTCCTGGATGTACAGGCGATCGGCCGCCGGCAGGTGTTCTGCCAACGCCCCGTAGGGCACAGCGGGCGCGGCGCCGACGCGCGATGCTTCAGCGTTGAAACCAAGGATGACCACGGCTTTGCGTGGCAGCGGAATGGAAGATGACATCAAAAGGCCTCGCGATCGCCAACCACCACCATGGCGGTTCGCAGTAAGATTTTCAGATCCAGACTCAGTGACCAGTTCTCGATGTAAAAGAGATCGTACTCTACGCGCCGTTCGATTTTCTCAAGGGTGTCGGTCTCGCCGCGCCAGCCGTTCACCTGGGCCCAGCCGGTGATCCCCGGCTTGACGCGATGGCGGGCGGCATAAACCTCCACGGCTTCCGTGTAGAGCCGGCCCGCCGCCTTGGCCGAGGTGGCATGGGGCCGCGGACCCACCAGCGACATTTCACCTTTCAGCACGTTGAACAACTGCGGCAGTTCGTCGATCGACGTGCGGCGCAGGAAGCGTCCTACCCGTGTGATCCGGTCATCGTCTCTGCGCGTCAGTACCTCGCCGTTCGCGTCGGCCCGGTGCTGCTGCATGGTGCGAAACTTCCAGCAGTTGAAGAGATCCTCATTGAACCCGAAACGTTTCTGCCGAAAAAACACCGGCCCCGGCGAATCAAGCTTGATGGCGAGCGCCACCACGAGGAGCAGCGGCGCGAAAAAAAACAGGATCAATCCCGCCAAGATACGGTCTTCCATGCTTTTCATCACAAAGGACCACCCCGAAATCGGACGTTCGAAAAGCTGCATCATCGGCAAGCGGCCCACCGTCGTGAAACGGCGATCCGGGAAACAGAAGGCAGCAAGGTCGGGAGCTAGACGGATCGGCACCGGTGTTTGTTCCAGCTTGCCGACAACTTCCCGCAGACGGCTGTCCGCTGTCCACGGCAGCGCAACGATGACCTGGTCGACGAGGTCGCGGCGGATCAAATCGACCAGGTGGTCGACCGATCCCAGGACCGAAAGGCCGTCGCTGACCTGCGGCACCCGCGTCAGGCGGTCGTCGGCAAAGCCGATGATCCGGGTGGCGGCGTCGCCGTGGCGCTGGAGGTAACCGGCCAGGCGGCGCCCCTGCTCCCCCGCGCCGACGATCACCGTCCGGTTGGCGAAGCGGCCAGCAACCGACAGGCCGCGCACCCACTGACGCAGCGCGTAGCGTCCGGCCACCAAGCCGACGCCGCCCGCGGCAAACCACGTCAAGGCCCAGGCGCGTGAGTAGGTGTCGGACACTTTGAACAGGAAGGCGGCGGCCAGCAGGACGCAGAAAGTCACCGTCCAGGCCGAGAACAGCCCGCCGAAGGGCACCCGCCGGCTGAACAGGAAGTCGTCGCGGTAGACGTCGAAACGATGCAGCATCAGCGTCGCCACGACCATGGCCAGGAGAATGGCACCGATGTAATGGGAGTACAGCAGGCCGGGCTCGTCAAAGCGGCGAATGAAGAAAATCGCCAAGCCGGACAGGCCGAGCAGCATCAGGTCGCAGATTCGAAACGCGAGTTCGATCACGACCCGCGCGATCGGCCGGGCAACCGGCCTGCCTTTCCTGAATCCCAGTGCCGCCAGCGCCGCTGCCATCGCGAAATCCCTCTGTCCGTTCCCTCGATCCGAGCCGGACGCTCCGGCCCTTGCTTTCAGGTCAGTGGCACTGCGTTTCCAGAGTCAATCACGCCGCCGCCGGCACCGTTCTGAGCTGTGGCGTTTCGCCCGGCGGGCGCCTCGCCCCATCATCCATGGGACCTACCCGCCGCCGTATTGCGCTGCACAAAGACTATCATCGACGCTTCAACCCGATTGTGATTTCACATGGTCTAAGTTGTGGCTTTTTACTGACAATCCTTTGTTCCACGAAATTCCGTTTGGCATTGTGCAGGTGCGATGACTACCGTGCTGCGCCGGTCAGCAAACGCGCGCAGTGAACCATGGTCGCCGCAGCACAGACTCACAGTCCTCCCGGCGGCAGCTATGCCGCGATCGCAGACGGGCTGCGCCCCTGGGAGCATCTCCTTCTGCTCTTGGTCCTGACGATCGCCTCTTATGCCCTGTCGCTGCAGCCGCAGATGCAATCGCTCGCCTGGTACGTCATCTACCTCGCGGCGCTGGGACTCTTTCTGCTGCGCTATGGCGCCTTTATGTCGGCGTTGTGGATCGCCGCCCCTTTGCTGCTTTGGCCGCTGCTGGCCGGCCTCTCGTTCTTCTGGTCGGACCTGCCCGGCCAGTCGCTCCGCACGGCGGTCCAATTGACCATGACCGTGCTGATCAGCCTCTATCTCGGTGCCCGTTTCAGCCTCTTCGAAATGACAAGGGCCCTGTTCTTCGTCCTAACCCTGGCGGGGCTGGCTTCCCTGGCGGCGATCCTGGCGGACAGCAGCTTCGCCTTCGATACGAACGGCATCGCGCGCGGTATCTTTCCGCACAAGAACGTGCTCGGCGGACGCATGGTTCTCCTGCTGGTCTGCTGCCTGCTGCTCTTCGCCGCACCGTGGCGGCGGCTTGCCGTCACCACAGTGGCGGCCACCGCCCTGCTTCTCATCGCGCTCAGCGAGTCCGGAACGGCAATCATCATGGCCCTCGGCCTCTGCGGCCTGACGCCGGTGCTTCTGACCCGCCACGCTGCGGCGCCGCTGCGCCTCATCGCCTATCTCATCGCGCTATTGGCGGTCGGCTTGCTTGTCTGGTCGTTCCTGGCCTTCGACCGCGACCCCGTCGACCTGGTGCTGGAGACGCTCGGCAAGGAGCGTACCCTGACCGGCCGCTCCCTGCTCTGGGACTTCGCCGCCGACCTGATCGAAGCCCGTCCGCTGCTGGGCGGCGGCTTCGACGCTTTCTGGAATGGCGGCGACGGCTCCGCCGGGCGCTATGTGCAGTATGTGCTGGGAATGGAGGTCAAGAACTTCCACAACAGCTATCTGGATATCGCCGTGCAGCTCGGCTTGACCGGGCTGCTGCTGACGGCGGGATTCCTTCTGCTCTTCGCCTGGCGTGCCGTGGCCCTCGCCGCCACCGACCGCGCCGCTACCGCCGCCCTGCCGGTTCTCTTTCTGGCCTTCGTGACCGTCTACTCCTTGAGCGAGTACGCCCTTTACCGACAGCACGACCTGATCCAAGTCCTGCTCGGCGCCGTTTACGTCTCGACCGCCCTGGCCCTGACGTCTCTCCGCCAAAGGCGGCGCCAGGCCTCGCCGGCGAGCTTGATCGAGACATAGCCGAACACGTGCCAGCCCTTGAGGCTGGCGCCCAGCGCGGCGATCCAGGCGCGCCGCTTCATCGCGCCGATCACCAAGCGCCATTGCAGACGCTGATCGATCGACTTCTTGTGGCGCTTCAGCGCCGAGACAAAGCCGGCCGCTGCAGCGCGTTGTTCCCGCAGCAGGCGCGCGTCGACAAGCTGCAGGCGGCGGAGATCGTCTATCGAGTGATGGGCGGTGAGCGAGTCGGCGCGGATGCGATAACGGTAGAGCGGTTCCCGCAGCAGATAGAAGCGCGCGCCCGCCGAGAAGCAGGCAAGATAAAAGGCGAAGTCCTCGGCAAAGCGCAGATCTTCGTCGTAGCGCAATGCCTTCGTCACCAAGAAGGCGCGAGCGATCAGGGGCTTCAGAAAGCCGTAGCTCCTGCGCGGCTGTGCCGGATCCGGAAGGTTGCCGAGCAGAAACTGCACCGCGGAGAGCGGCACGCAGCTTGGCGTCTCCACCGCCGGCAGCATCGGCTCGACCTGGCCGCTCTCGTCTTCCAGTAACAGATTGTCGGCCAGCAGGTCGCCGCCGCAGTCGCGGGCGGCGCCGAGCAGCCGCGCCAGGCGTTCCGGCTCGAAGGCGTCATCGGCGTCCAGCAGCGCGACCCAATCGCCCGTCGCGCTGTCCAGTCCCAGGTTGCGCGCCCCGGCAGGCCCGAGGTTCCGCTCCGCCGCGATGACCCGCACCCGCGAATCCGCTTTCGCCAGGCGCCGCGCCACTACGAGAGTCCCATCTCTCGAGGCGTCGTCGACAATCAGGATCTCGATGTCGACGAGGCTCTGACCCAGAACCGAAGCCACGGACTGTTCGAGATAAGCCTCGGCGTCGAAGGCGGGAATGATCACCGAGACCAGTGGCACGGGAGTCCTCCCTTACGGCGAGGGCGGCGCATCCTGGCCGCTGCGTCACGGACCACCGCGGAAATGACGTTGGGGCGGCGCTCAGACATAGCCCAGGTCCTCGGCGATCGCAGCGGTCGCACGCCGCAGCAGGCTGCGCTCCAGCCACGACTGGCGCTTGGCGCTTGGGCCCTTCCACCCCTTCACCTGCGCCATGCTTTCGAGCGGCGGAATCTCCCAGCCGAGATGGTCCTGCAGCACGGCGACGGTTGCCGCCTCGCCAAGACTTTCGTAGCGCAGCAGGGGGCCGACGTCTTGATTCCTCAGCGCCACGAAATCGCGGCACAGGCGGGCCCAATGCAAGCCGAAGTCATAGGGGTTGGAAACCATCCGGTCCGGCCAGCGGGCGAACCAATTCAGCCTGCTTCGGTAGGAGCGGTAGGCGTCAAGGGGATTGCGCACGAGAAAGACGAACTTCGCCTGCGGATAGAGCCATTTCAGGTATCGCACCTGATCGGCGCCGAAGCGGACTTCCTTCAAGCCCCACTGCGGCCGGCCCAGCGCCTGCGCCGGCCGCGCGAACAGCGTTTCGCAATAGGCGAGATGCGCCGCGCGGAAGCTGGCCGCCGGCGGATAGAGATTGGCGACCCATTGTTCCGCCAGGTCGGCGCCGTGCTCCTCGACAAAATAGGCGGGATCGGGCCAGGCGTCGGAGAAAGGACGCAGTTGATCGGCCAAGGTCAGGATCGGTGAAGCCGCCGCGTAGGGTTCGCCCCAGAGGATGATCTCCGGATTCCTCGCCATCACCATGCGCTGCAACAAGGTCGACCCTGACCGCCAGCCGGCGGAAAGGATGAAGACCGGCGCGGCGCAACTAGCCATCGCGGACGCCTCATCGCCGAACGCGGAGAAACGGGCATCGAAGGTGGCCAGTTGCGTGTCAAGTCGCGCGGCATAACGCCGCGCTGTCCGCGCCTGGTTCCGCGAGACGGCCGGACTGCAGAGAATTTGAGCTAACTGTCGCATGTGAATGGCTTCAACTCCCAAATGCCCTGCGCGCGGCCATCTGAAGCTCACCCCAGACGAAGTGCCGGGTCACGGCGATGGCGAGCAACCACAACAGGCCGCAGGCCACGACGACAAGCAGCAACTCGAGCAGGTTCATGCTCGCGCGGCCGGAAAAATGAAACGCCGCCGCCGGCATCGAGGCAGTCATCGCGACAGCCGCCGAGCGCAGGTAACGCAGGCCGTACCGCCCGACCTGAAAGTCGATGAGGCGGCGGATCGCCAGAAAAGTGACGGCGATGAAAAAACAGGCCGCCGCGACCCGGGAGATGGCAAATGCCTCCAGGCCGATGGACGCTCCGTAGATCGCGGTCGCTATCGAGAAGACTGCCGCGAGGCCGCGGACCGTGAAGATGCGCCCGACCCTGCCATGGGGCACCAGCACCTGTTCGGGCTGCGGCAAGGCCGCGACGATCCCCTGCGACAACAGCACCCAGGGAAAGATTTCGCCGGCCGGGCGCCAGTTCTCACCGAAGACCAGCGTAATGAAGGGCAGCGCGACGAAGCTCAGCGCCAGGAAGACCGGCCAGACGAGCACGGTATTGACGGCCACCAGTTTCTCCGCCCCCGGCCCGATTGACCGTCCCTCGCGCAGGTCGCTCGACCAGGCGGGGGTCAGCACGCGGGCGATCGGCTGGAAGATCCCCTGGCGAAAGACATTGGGCACCTGGGCCGCCCGGTTGAACTGCGCGAGGCTGGCCGGGGCGGCAAACCATCCGAGGATGAAGCGCACGCCTTCGGCATTGAGCGCCCCGATGAGCGATGTCAGCGACAGCAGGCCACCGAACTTCGTGATCTCGCGCCAATAAATGAAGGACGGCTTCAGGAAGGCATGCTGCGGCGTCGCCAAGAGGGTCAGAATCGTGTTGAGGCAGGTGGTCGCCAGCAGGCCCCAGGCCAGTGCCAGGTAGCTGAAGCCGGCGAAGGCCAGGGTAACGCTGATCCCGGTTCCCGCCGCGGCGGAAACAAGGCCGATGTTGTGCAGGATCCTGAAGCGCATGTCTCGCGCCAGCAGCGCCGAGGCCGGCGCGCCGAAGGGCGCAACGACGAAGTTCAGCGCCAGCAGGCCCATCACCTCGGCGATGCCGGGCCGGTTGTAGAGTTCCGCGATAAACGGCCGTCCCAGTAAGAGGACCAGGCCGAGCGACCAGGAAATCACCAGCATCACGCCGAAGGCCGAGCGGATTTTCTCAGGGTTTAGGCCCGGTTCCCGGATCAGGTAGTTGCCGACCCCGAAGGTCCGCAGCGCGGTGAGTACCGCCGCGGCCGACACGGCGAGCGCGAAGACGCCCAACTCGTCCGGTGTCAGCAGGCGCGCGATGACGACCGCGCCGGCCAGTTGCAGAACCTGCTGCAACGTTTGCTCGCTGAAAGTCCAGGCGATTGAAGTCCGGATCGACAAAGATTTTTTCCTCAGTCCAGCCCACGCCGGTGGCGGCGCGCTACTGCAGTCTCATGGCCAGGCTCGAAAGCCGCCGAGCGAGGCCCTCACGGGTGCGAATCTCGACCGCCTGACGCCACGACATGCCCGGCGTCACGCGCAGGTAGGACAACTCTTCCATCAGTGAACCGGCAATAGCTTCGACGACGGCTATTTCACTGCCGGTCAGGTCTTCCTTCCAGCCGTCGGCCTTACCCTTTCGGAAGAACCCCTGAGGTTCCGTGGTCAGATCCCAGGCATTTACCGGCGCAGCCTGCCGCAACTTTGCGATCTGGGTTTCCTCCGCGACCTGCTGCGAAAGAGCTCCACCGGGATCCACCTCCATCCAAGCGAAAATTTCGGTCAGTTTCGCGGCGGTATCGCCGAGCAGATCCTCGTAGCGGACCTCGATGAATCTATGCGCATCGCCACGCCGCAGTTTCAGTCCGTCCGATACGTTGGAAACCCACCGCCGGGCGTTTTGGAGCGCGCTGGTCGAAGCCCAACTGCGCCCCCAGTCCTTGCCTGCAGCCGCCAGCGAAGCCGCGACGGAGCGCGGGTCCCGGATGATATGGATGAAGCGGGCTTCAGGCAGAACCTCGCTGAGATCCTCCAGCACGGTGATATGCGCCGGCGTCTTCTCCAGTATGACCGGCGTGTCTCCAATGGAGTCCAAGACCGACAGAGCAAACTGCCTCTGCAATGCAATGAAGTCTTCCCGCGTGATGGTTGCCTGCAAGCCGACACCGCGGCGGTCGCCTTCGTGGTGGCGCCAGGATCGCTGCAGACCCGACAGATAACCGCTGAAGAGGTGGGTCTCCTGGCAGGTCGAAATATCGGGATGCTTCGAGAGCATGATTTGCAGCCAGGTCGTTCCACTTCGCGGAGCGCCGAGCAGGAATACATAGGACCGTTTCACGCCTCGTTCATCCTTCCGTTCATTGATACGCTCGAGCGCCTGTAGCCGCTTCTTCGCGCCACTGCCTGGCCCGGCCGCAGGTCATGGCGATTCCGATGGCCAGATCGGCGGCTGCATAGTGTCGGCCTGAAAGCCAAAGACCCAGCGCGCACAGCACATCGCGCGGGATGGTCCTGAAGAGGTAACGCGGATAGCCGAAGAGACGCGCGCCCGCCGGGTCGAACTGCTCCGACCCGCTCAAGGTCATCGAGCGGCCGATCCTGAAATAGCGCTGCAGAACCGGATAGAGCCCAACCTGACGGGCCCGCACGATGTGCCGAACACAGGCTGCCCGCACATAGCGGACTTCATGACCCTGCGACAGGGCCGCCTCGACAAAGGCGGTGTCTTCACCGCCGCCCGAGGAGGAGGTTCCGGAAAAATTGACGCCCGGGCGTTCCTGAAACCTCAGCGACTCGACAACACCGCGCCGCACCATCAAATTGGCGCCCTTGACGAAAACCGAGCCGACCGGCCCCTCCGGCTGGCCGACCGGCGTTCCCGCATAGGACCGCCCCTCCTCCGCCAGACGCAGCAGCCAGTTCGGTGGCGCCTTCTGCCAGTGGTGGCGCACCTGGCCGGCGAAGAGGTCCACGGCGGGCCATTCGGCCGCCGCTTCGCGGAACGCCGCGAGCCAGTCTTCCGCCGGCAGGATGTCGTCGTCGATGAAAGCGATGAACTCGCCCCGGGCAACCGACAATGCCCGGTTCAGCGCGAAGCTCTTGCCGCGCCGCGGCTCGGAGAGCACCGTCAAGGGCAGCAGCGCGCCATGGCTTTCGAGCAGATCGCGCGTTCCGTCGTCGCTGGCGTTGTCGACGGCAATAATCTCAATTCCGCCGCGCGGAACCTCGACCTTCCGCAGCGCCGCCAGGGTCAACGGCAGCGTTGCCGCACCGTTGTGGGTGGCCAGGATGACGGAGATCAGGCCGGGCGCAGGATGCGCGGCGCTCACGATGACCACCGCTCGAGGGCCGGTTGACGCCGCGCCCTCAGCGAGCGCACCAATCCGTCGCTCCAGCTCTGCGGCACGACGAACTGGGTAATCAGACGCAACGCATAGACGGTGGAGATGTAGCCTGCCCGCCAGCAGCGCCACAGGAGAGTCATTGTGGTGCCCGGTTCCTTCCAGAAATAGGGGGGCGCCTTCGCGGCCAGCTGGGCGGCGAACTTGCGCCGGGTCGCCCAGGGCAGAATGTCGTGGGCCGCCTCCAGCCAGGACAGCGACAGCAGGAACTTCGGCCGATGGCTCATGCGGTCGCTGCGGTCGTCGGCGCACCAGCGGCTGAGCGGTTCAGGATGGAAGTGAAAGCGCGCGCCGGCCTGCTGCAAGCGCAGACAGAAATCCACGTCCTGGTGAATCCGCAAGCCGTCGCTGAAGCGCACCCGCGCCGCCAGTTCACGGCTCATCAGCAGGGAAGAGGTGTGAATCAGGTTGCCGCGCCAGGGAAAGAGGTAGTCGCCGACGCTCTCGCCCGCCGCCAAGGGCCGCTGCGGCAGCGTCAGGTGCTCGCTGCCCCGGTCGAGCACTACCTGGCTGTAGTAGACGACATCCCGCGGCCGGCCATCGGCGAGATAGTCGCGCATCTGCCGGGTCAGCTTGTCGGAGGTCCAGACGTCGTCGGAATCGAGAAAGGCCACCACCTCGCCCCCGGCCGCATCGATGCCCACGTTGCGCGCCGTGGCGCCGCCGCCGTTCACCTCCAGGGCGATCCATCGCAGCACTTTCCGCGCGGCCGGCGGCAGCTTGAGACGCACAGGACGCGTCGAGGCATCGTCGACGACGATGATCTCCAACTCCGGATAGTCCTGGGCCAGCACACTGTCGACGGCGCGCTGCAGTTCCACTTCGCGGTCGAAGTTGGGAATGACGACGCTGACCAGCGGCTGCGGCCTCTCCAGGGTGTTCATGCTTTCACCCCCAGGCTCCGGGCCTTCAATTGGCGGAACATTCGGCGGGCCGGATAGTAGGCATCCGGCAGGCGGTCCCGAAAGGTCGCCTGCGGCCACGACAGCAGTCTGGTCAACAGGGCGCCCAGCGAGATGTCTCGAATTTGGACATCGCTGTAAGGAGTCTTCGCAAGATAATGAAAATAAGAATTTTTATAGGGATGCGAGTTGCTGAAATGCCACGGCTTGGACGGCGTCGTGTAGTGAACGATCCCCGGGTCTTCCAACAGGTTGCGGTACGCGGGATAACTCAGCGAGAGCGCCTCCGGTTCGCACCACAACATCGAGGTCTGAAAGTTCCAGCGCGGCGCCAACGCCTCGATCTGACTACAGAACACGGCGTTCAAGGCGTCTTGATCATGGGCCCAGAGGTGGTCGTGGTGGGCCTCGATAAAGCGGATCAGACGCGCGGTCCCGTCCTCTTCGCGCCAGCGCTTCAGGTTCATCAGCAAAACGCCGGCATTGAAGTAGTCGGCCTCCGCCGGCATGCCGAGATCCGCGTGCCGCACGAAGAAGGGGTTCCGCGCCGCCAGCAGCACTTTGTTTCCCGGTTCGCGGTACCACAGCGGCGCGATGTCGTGGCGCACCAGAAGGTCGCAGTCGAGGTAGAGCACCTTTTCCACGCTCTCGGGCAGAATCTCCGGGATGAAAATCCGCAGATAGGAAGCATGGGAAATGTGGTTGTCGGTGCGGAAATGACTGCAGCGGCCGATGTCGAAAGCCTGGAATGCCAACTCGGCATTGTCGTAGCGCCCGGCCAGGGCTTCGATCTTGTAGCGATCCTCCACAGCCATGTTCAGCGTCACCACCAGAATGTCGAAGCGATTTGCCGGATTGTTCCTCAGCAACGACACCAAGGCCACCGCCAAGTGCTGGCTATAGCTGCCGTCGACGCCGAAAACGACCTTGATGGGCTGATTCCTCATGCTGCCGTGCGGTCTCCCTGCGGTTCTATCCAACCATTTTGATGGGGTTCCGCGGCGCGCCGCTGAGGCGCTCCCTCAGGATCTCGACAAGCTCGCGCACCTGCAGCTGCGGGTCGATTTCCGGGCGCTTGGCATGGCGCAGGGCCGCGTTGGAGGCTTCTCCATAGACCCGGCGGTCACGCCAGTATTCCCGCAGTGCCGCCGCCCAGATTTCCGCCGGAGCATCGTGAGGCAGCACTCGGCCACCGGGGCCGACCGCTTCGGGCAAGCCGCCACGGTCGCTGGCCAGCACCGGGATGCCGCTGAACTGTGCTTCGGTCACGACGCGGCCCCAGGCCTCCTCCCACTGGCTGGGCACCAGCAGGGTATGGGTCGACTGGTAGATCTGGCGCATGTCGTGGGTTCGGGACTGCAGGTGGACATTGGCATGAACCGCGACCCGCGCCTCCAGCGCCGCCGCTTCTTCCTTGCTCATCGGCCAGCCCTCGACAAAGCAGAAGGGAACGTCGGGACAGAGCGCGGCGATCTCGAAAGCCAGGTCGACCCCCTTGACCGGGTGCGGATTGACAAAGGTGACAAACTTCGGCGCGCGCGGTGTCGCGTAGCGCTCGGCGCGGAACAGCGGCCGGATCACTTGCGGCTTCGGCCCGAAGGCGGCGCGGAATCGCTCCGCCACGAAATGGGAATTGGCCAGGTAGGTCACCCCCGGCAGGTCTCCGGGATCGCCACCAAGCTCGTGAAACTCGACGTCGCGCAGGTAGACCGTGGTTGGCAGTCCCGTGGACTGAAACGCCCTGGCCATGCGCAGGGGTTCGCCGGCCTGAATCAGGACGGCGTCGGGTCGCTCCCGCGCAACCGTATCCAGCGCCAGGCGATGGGGAAACCAGGCGCGCTGCACGCTGTACCCCGGCAGACGATCGGCGAGCAGCGGCCGGCGCCGCAGTTTCATCATCACCCGGTTCCTGAAACCGAGCCAGCCGTTGCCCTGCAATTGCGCCAGCACCGCGCAGTCGTGCCCCTGCTCGCGCAGCGCCAGGATCAGCTCGTGAGTGCTGGATTCCGAGCCGCCGACCCGTTGTGGCAGGTAGCCGTGACCCGTGGCGAACAGAATCTTCATGGTGTCGCTGTCTCCATGCTCTCTCCCTGGTCAAACAAGGTGTCTTCCGCCCGGCAGGCGCTTGCGCAGCGACTGCAGTCCGAAGAACGCGAGGAACGGCGTCAGGTCCGGATGGCGCGCGAAGATCGACCCGGCGTCCAATACCCGCCGCCCTTTCACGGCGGCGACAAAGCGGGCAAAATTGACGTTGCGGTCGACCGACCGCTGCCGCCGCTGAAGGGCATCCAGCAATCCAGCGTCAGACGTCGCTTCCAGCCTTTCCATGACGGCGCGATTGGCAGCAGCGAGACGCCGCAGGTCCTCGAGCGACAGACCCCGCGACAGCGAACCGGGCGTCAGGCGGTAGTCGTAGCCGGCCTGCGGGTGCGCGGCGAAGCGCCCACCGGCCAAGAGGCAATCGAGCAGGAAATGAAAGTCTTCGGCGATCCGCAGCGCCGCGTCCTGGCGCAGACCGTGCCGCCGGACAAAGTCCCGGCGAAACAGCGGCTTCAGGTAGCCGAGTTTGAATCCGCCGTTGAGGAAGAAGTTGCGCTCCACGAAAGCCGCTGCGGTCAGCGGCCCGGCGAAGAGCGGGTCTTCGGCGGCCAACGCCGTGCCGCGCCGGCAGCCTGTGCCGGTCACGAGGTTGAGGTTATCGGCGACGATGTCGGCACCGCGTGCTTCGCCCAGGGCCACCAGGCGCGCCAGCCGTCCGGCGGCGAAGCGATCATCGGCATCGAGCAGCGCCAGCCAGTCGCCCCGCGCCGCGGCAAGCGCCAGGTTGCGGGCCGCGGCCGCCCCTGCCCTGCGCGGCGCCTGCAACACCCGGACACGGGCGTCATCGTCAGCCACGGCCTTGGCCAGCGCCAGCGTTTCGTCTTCCGACGCATCGTCGACGACAATCACTTCGACCGCCGAAAGGCTCTGTTCCAGCACCGAACGCAGGGCAGCGGCAAGCGTGCCGGCCGCATTATAGGCCGGCAGCAGCACCGAGACGCGGGGCGCCGTCAAGGGCGCGCGCTCAGTAGTATTTTCTGAAGCTGCGATCGGCATAGCCCACCATGTAGGGGTTGGTCTTGGCGCTGCGTGTCAGCTTGGCCTGGGTCATCACCACACCGGAAAGGTGGGTGCGGTTGCGGCGCAGGCGCTCGAGCGTCGCGGCGACGAAGCGGCGCGGCGTGCGCTGCCAGCGCACCACCACCACCGTCTGATCGGCCAGCTCGGCCAGGGTCGCCGCATCGGAAACCGCCAGCACCGGCGGCGCGTCCAGGCACACCAGGTCGTACTGCCGGGACGCGGCATCGATGAATCTCGCCAGCCTGGGCGACCGCAGGACCGAATGCGGGTCGTTGACACGAGTCCCCGGCATGATCACCGATTGTCCTGAATCTTCGTCGACCTGGACGACTTGCTCCAGGGGGCAGTCGGCCAGAATGTAGTCGGAGATTCCGAGGCGGCGTTCTTCTTCGGAAGCGCGCAGATCGCAGTCGATGCGCAGGACATTGAGTCCGCTCCCGGCCAGCGATCCGCAAAGACTTCGCGAGAAGATTGACTTGCCTTCATTGGGCACCGAGGAGGTGACCAGCAGGACATGGCCCAGTTCGAAGGCACGCCGGTCGACTTTGAGCGCGGCGAAGACGCCTTTGTGCGCCTCGGCAAAAGCCGAGTTTGGCTCCTCCTCCAGGAAGCGGTCCAAACCGACCCCCAGGACCTTGCGCGCCGACACCCTGGGAACCACGGCCAGGACCGGCAGTCCAGCGGCCTGCTGCAATTCTTCGGGGCTGCGGAAACCGGGCACCGAAAGCTCCAGCAACAGGATGATCAGCCCGCCGATGCCGCTGCCCAGGACCAAAGCGACGGCATAGTTCAGCTTGGTCTTGGGAAACGACGGTCCGGTCGGAATGCTGGCCAGCGAGAGGATGCGCGACTGCGCCTGATCGTCGCCGAGCTGCGAGGTCTCCTTGTAGCGCGCGAGGAAGCTTTCGAAGACCTCCTGCGTCGCATCCGCCTCGCGCTGCAGGGCGCGTAGCTGGATCTGCGAACTGTTCAAGGTATCCGAGTCCGCCTGCAATCCCTCCAGCGAGGCGCGAATGGAGGCGAGGCGCTGCTGAGCGATTTCCTTTTCGCTCTGCAGGCTGGTGATCTGGCGGCCGGCCTCCTCCAGCATCTGCTGACGGCGCTTCTTCAGCTCGGAGCGCAGGGTGACGACCTTGGGATGCTTGGGTCCGAGGATACTCAGCAGTTCGGATTCTCTTTGCCGCAGACGCATCTCTTCCAGACGCAGTTCGTCGATCACCGTCGAGGCGGCACCGTCGAAGGCCGCCGTGCTGCCGCGCAGGTTCACGGCGGCGCGCAGCCGCGCCATGCGCTCGTTGACGGTATCCAGGTCCAGCTGCGCCTCGATCTGCTTGGTGTTGAGGGCGTAGATCTGCTCGGCAAGCAGTTCGCTGTCGTTCTCGGAGATGATCGGTGTGGTCTCGCGAAACTGCTCGACCTCCCGCTCGGCCGCCACGACGGCGGCGCGCAGCTCCTCGATCCGCCCACCGAGAAAGGAATTCGCACCGGCAAGCGCATCGGTCTTCAGGCGCACCTGATCGCTTAAGTACTCGTCGGCCACGGCGTTGGCGATCTGCTGTGACAGCCGGGGGTCGGTCGTGGTGTAGGATACCTCTATGACTCGCGAGGCGCCCTGGATGGCCACATCCAGGTTGGACAGAAACCGGCCGACGATACGGCTCTCGCCGCGGCCGCCACTGCCGCCTTCTACCGGCAGATCCCAGTCGCCCGGTCCCTGGGCCAGTTCGGTTCCGCGGCGCCCGGCGGGTTCGTCGCGCAACCAGGCGATTACCGGTTGGAACAGCTCCTTCACTGCCGCCTTGAAGTCGCCGCCGAGGTTCTTGCGCGCCGGCAACAGCGACGGGTCGAATTCCGCCAGGGCGGACAAGCCGAGACCGTCGACCACGCGCCGGGCAACCGCCGGCGACTTGATGACCTGCACTTCGCTCTGCATGGTCTCCAGGCTGACCGGCAGGTTCGAGATCACCGACTCGATCTCGATGACCTTCTGCTGGCGCGGTTCGACGATAAGGGAAGCGGTCGCGGTGTAGCGCGGCGTGATCACGCCATTGGCGATGATGGCGCCGGACAGCGCCAGCACGATGCAGACCACGATGATGGCCTTGCGGCGCCACAGTACGCCCAGAACCTGCAGCAAGGACAGGCTCATCAAGGCTGAAGGCTGGTCGCGGTCGTTCTCTTGTCGCTGCATCGTCATCACGCGTGGTGTTCCATCTCGATTTTCGCCGGCTTGGTTCTTGCCGGCGCTGGCGCCCGGCACCGGAATGCTGCGCTGCGCAGTCCGGCCGAAGCCTGAGGCAGCCGTCGGCCATGCCCCGAAGCGCACAGCGCGGGTGGCGGCCCGGTCATGCGCCGTGAACCCTCCGGTATTCCGGGTAGTTCCAGCCGAGCGTGCTGGAGAGAATTCCGCAACCGCGGCAGAGCGTGTAAAGCGGCCGCACGATGCGATGCTTGTGCCCAAAGCCGAAGACCACCAACACGGCGAGGAAATGCGCCCCGCCCAGAGTCATGCGGGTCAGGCCGCGCAGCAGGTTCACGGCACGCCGCCAGGCCCCCCTACGGCGGCCCCGCAGGTAAAGCGCCGCTTCGACATTGCCGGTGCGGTACCAGCGCTTCAACAGCCAGCTCAGACGCGCACGGCTGAGTGGCACGGTCTCATAGACCACTGCGTCGGCCGCATAGACGATCCGCCCGCCGGCATCCAGCAAATCGCGGAACAGCATGGTGTCCTCGCCGCCGGTCAAGGCATAGCGATGATCGAAGCCGAGACCAAGGGCGCGCAGCCGCTGCAGGTCGATCAGGACATTGGCGGTATGGGCGTCCTGAACTTCCGCCCCGTCGGTGAAGGCATGGGTTTCGAAGAACCCGCCGGCGATGAGCCACTGCGGCGCGCCGGGCGGAAACACCGGCTGCACGGCGCCCAGAATGACCGTGGCTCCACTGCGCCGCTGCGCCGCCAGCAAGGCCATCAGCCACCGCGGCGCCGGCACTTCGTCATCGTCGATAAAGGCGACGAAATCGGCTCTGCGCAAGGCAGCGCGCTCGAGAGCGGCATTGCGGGCAAAGGTGATGCCACGGCGCGGTTCTGAGATGTAGTGCAGCGGCCAGGCAAGGGCGGCCTCCACCGCGGCCACCTGAGACGCCGCGCCGGCGTCCGGGCTGTTGTCGACGATGACGACCTCCAGCGCCACGCCGCCCGGCACTTGCAGCTCAGCGACCGCAGCAAGCAGGCGGCCAAGCCCCTCCGGGCGCCGATAAGTGGCGGCGCAGAGCGCTACACGCATGACACAGGCCCCCCAGCACCACCGCGATAGACTGCCGCCGACATCATCGAGACCGAAGCGGAGGCACCAACGCCATGCCCCTTTCTATGCCGACCTACTGCGCCAAAATCCTGCCGCTGCTGGCCGCCGCGGGCCTGCTCTGCGCCGCCGCCGGCGAGGCGGCCGCGCCCGGTTTTCGCGACACCCTGGCCGGCTTTGACAAATCCCGCTGGCAGCGCTCGCACAACTGGGCCAATGACTGGAACAAGATCGACAACGGCTGGCTCGCGAAGAACATCTCCTTCACCGACGGGCGCATGCAGATCCGCCTGACCGACAGCGGCGCCGCCGGCCGGCCTTACGCCTCGGGCGAGTACCAGTCCCGCGAATTCTTCGGCTATGGCCGTTATGAAGCGCGCCTGAAGGCCGTTGCCGCGCCGGGTGTGGTGACCGGCTTCTTCACCTACACCGGCCCACCCTTCGGGGCGCCGCACGACGAGATCGACTTCGAATTTCTCGGTAAGTCGCCGCGCAAGGTCCAGCTCAACTACTACAGCGACGGCACCGGCGGTCGCGAAACGCTCATCGACCTGGGCTTCGACGCCTCCGTGGATTTCCACAGCTACGCCTTCGAGTGGCGCCCCGACGCCATCCGCTGGTTCGTCGACAACCGCCTGGTCCATGAAGAAAAGGGCAAGCGCGGCCCCCTGCCTTCCACGCCGGGCAAGATCTACCTGCATCTTTGGGCCGGCAAGGACCTGGACGGCTGGCTCGGGCGATTTGCCTATCCCGGCCAACCGCTGGTGGCCGAGATCGACTGCGTCGCCTTCCTGCCCCTCGACAGCAAGGCGAAGGGCTGCGACCCCGAGGCCGAAGCAGTCCGGTGACGATTGCCGCTTGCCCATGCTAGCCCGCCTTCCGGCTGCTGGCGGGAACGTCCCAGGTTTGAAAACGCTCTCCGCGCCGCGATCGCAGCAACCCGATCCCGGTCGCCGCCATGGCGCGCAGAATCTCGACGGCCTTGCCCAGCAGAGCCGGAACACCGGCACGCCCCGCCCGATAAAACAGTAAGCCAACCACCAGGCCGGCCAGCGCGACGCCGCCGAGGCCTTGCAGCAGCAGCCAGCCCACGGCCGCCAGAATGCCGGCGATGAGAAAATAGATGCCGAACCAGCGCAGCACCTTGTGCGAGACGTACTTGAAGAGGTCCAAGGGCGGGAGCCGTTTCAACCGCGGCCACAGCAGGCGGTGGCAATTGAACGCCTGGCAGGCGATACGGATCTTGCGCTTGAACTCGTCGGCGCTGTCGGTCGCCGCGCGCTCATAGGCGACCACGGCGGGATCCCGAACGACCCGGTAGCCGTCACAGAGGATCGATAGCGAAACGAACATGTCGTCGATGATGTCGGCCGGCACGGGCGGATAGAGGTCCCGGCGCACGGCGAAAAGTGAGCCGTCGGCGCCGACTGTCGACCCGCAGCGGCTCTCCAGCTTCTTGATGCGCTCCTCAAGCCGCCAATAGAGTGACCCCGCCGCCGCCGTCGCGCCGTCGCCGGGGTTGGTATAAATCAGATTGCCGCAGACGCAGCCGACCTGCCTGTCGGAGAAAACCTCCCGAAGGGCGGCGAGAGCCGCGGGATCGACCATGACATTGGCGTCGGTAAAGATGACGACATCGCCACGGGCCTCCTGGACGAGGACAGACATGCCATGGCTCTTGCCATGTCGCTCGTCCGCCGGGAACACCCGGATCCAGGATTGCTCGGCCCGCAGCAGTTCCACGGTGGCGTCGCTGCTGGCGTCGGAATAGGCGAGGATCTCCAGATCGGGTTCGACAGCCCGCAACTGCCGCAGGTTCTCGATCTTGGCGGGCACAACCGCGGCTTCGTCGTGGGCGCAAAAAGCCAGTGACAGGCGCGGCTGGCGCCCCGGCCTCTCACCCTGTCCCTGCCGCTGCAAGGGCCGCTCTGGCAGGCGCGCGAGGATCAAGGGATAAAGCACATAAGGGTAGGCCACCGCCACAGCACAGAGGACACAGAGTCCGAGCAGGATTACCGACACGTCGCTATTCCCCCGGCTGTTCGTAGACGTGGGTCCGCGGCATCGACGCTGTGGCGCGGCGCGACGACGGCTGCGGCAGATTGAAGATCACCTCGCAGAGGTCCCGGGTGTCGTATACGTCGCAGAAGGCTGAAGCCGGAAGAGACAGGACCTGCGCCCGGCGCGCCAGGTGCTCGTCGATCGAGTACCAGCGCAGGAAGGCGATGAGGTTTTCCACTTCCGGCGCTTCGAAGGTGTAGCCGAGACCGTGCTCGCGCAGCTTTTCGCCGGTCTGGCTATCCCTGGCGGCCAAAGCGACGCTGCCGAAGTAGCCCCCTTCGTAGATGCGGTTCGGAAGCAGCCACTTGGAATTGCTGCCCTCATCCAGAAAATCGAAGGCCCAGGTCAGGTGAACCCGGCCGTAGATCTCGGCTAGATCGCCCGGATTGCGGTACTCGCCGCCGTAAATCATGTTCGGGTGGCCGGCAATCGCCCGCTCGAAGGTTTCCTGCCCGGTTTCCGTCGGCACGCCCCGCATATAGATCTCGACCTTGTCCGGCAGCGCCGCGGCGATCTGGCAGAGTATGTCGAGGCTCTTTGGACAGCGCAGAGTCCCGAACCAGCCGATCACCCAGCGCGCCGGTACTTCCGCCGCCGCGCAGTCGACCAAGGGCGCCTCGCGGGGGCGCTCGACGGCGACGGCTTGGGCGAAGCTGATCTTGTTTTCCAGAAGGAAGCAGCGGCCGCGATAGCCCTGACGGCTGCGGAAGTAATTCTCGATGAAGCCCGGCGAGGACACCACCAGCAGATCGATGCGATTGAGCAGCCGGCGTTCAGCCCAGCGGAACAGCGCCGAGACAATCCCCCTGCCGATGAAAACCCTCTGCACGTCGAGGACTTCGTAGACCACCGGCGCCGAGGCCCGCGACAGCCACCTGGCCGCCAGCGCCAGGGCGCACATGTCGATGTTGCGGGCGTAGAAGAACTCGACACGGCGGAGTCTCCTTCTATGCCGCAGAATTCTGGGCAAGGCGCGACACAGGGCCAGCAGGCGGCGACCGTAGGCCCGGTCCTCGGTAACGCCGAGATGAATGTTCTCCCAAAAGCGCCGGCCACCGCTGCTGAACTTGTCGCGCCGGAAGTTGAACCCGAGCACCTCCAGCCCCTGGGCGGTAAAGGCGCGGATGCGCTTGATCACCGTGCTTTCAGCGGAGTCATGGCCGAAAAAGGCGACGCAGCCTGCCAGATTTGACTCCCCCTTGGGCATCGCTGCCCGGTCGTGGTCAGGCGCACCCACTGGCCGGCTCCAATTCAATTATCGGCGATACGGACTTCTCCCAGTTGACGGCGGAATGGATGATCTCTTCCAAATCGTCGAAACGCGGCGTCCAATCGAGCGCCCGCCGCAGGGCGGTGACATCGGCCACCAGCTTCGGCGGATCGCCGGCCCGCCGTGGCGCCGATCCGGGATTGAGAGGGCGGCCGATGCAGCGCTCCACCGCCTGCAGCACCTCGCGCACCGAATAGCCGTGGCCGTAGCCGCAGTTGAGACTGCAGCTCTCGCCGTCCGCTTCCAGATAACGCAGGGCCGCGACGTGAGCCTCGGCAAGGTCGCTGACATGGATATAGTCGCGCACGCAGGTGCCGTCCGGCGTGTCGTAGTCCGTGCCGTAGATGGCGACGGACTCGCGGACACCGGCGGCCACCTGGCTGGCAATCTTGACAAGATGCGTGGCCACCGGGCCGAGCTGCCCGGCCCGGCCCAGGGGGTCGGCACCGGCCACATTGAAGTAGCGCAGGGCGACGAAGCGCAGTTTCGTCGCCGCGGCGGTATCGCGCAGCATCATCTCGGTGACCAGCTTGGAATTGCCGTAGGGGTTGATGGGGTTGGTCGGCGCGGTCTCGGGAATCGGCGACCGCTCGGCCGCGCCGTAAACCGCCGCCGAGGACGAGAAGATGACGCGCCTGACATCCCTGCGCAGGCAGGCTTCCAAAAGGTTGCGGCTGACGCAGACATTGTTTGCGTAATACGACAGCGGTACTTGAACGGATTCCTCAACCAGGATGCTGCCGGCGAAGTGGATGACCGAATCGATCCCTTGCGCGGCGATCAGCCCTTCGACCAGGTCCCTGTCGCCGGCATCGCCCTCCACGAAGACAACGCCGTCGGGCACCACACCGCGGCAGCCGGTGGAAAGGTCGTCCAGAACGACGACAGGTCTGCCGGCGTCAAGCAGCGCCAAGACGGCGTGGCTGCCGATGTAACCGGCACCGCCGGTGATCAAAGTCGCAGTCGCTTTCGCCATTGCCGGACCTCTCCGCTTTCTACGATGGCCTCCGGAACCTCACGGGCTTCGATCACCAGGCGCAGACTCCCCTCCTTGGCGGCACCGACCGGCGTCGCCGTACAAGTCCTCCCGGGAATGTCGAGACGGGAAAGCCGCGCCATATGAGGGCAACGACATGTAAAAGCTGTAACCTGCCGCCCGCGTTCGGCTACTCCAACTCGACCTCTATTGCCGGCCCGGTTTGATCCGGGTCCCTTATGTTTCCAGTTCCAATGGCGATTCAGAGTGTTATCTAGAAATGCCTGGTGTGCCTGTAGCAATTGTTTGTCAGAATTGAGGCTCTAAGTGCACACGCTAGAGACGAAATCCGTCTCGGGGTGAATGCAGTGTCTCGGTCACATCGAAGCAACGCGCCGCAATGCCGACGTCGCCAAGCGGAACGAAGGGGGCAGCAGGCTGTGACGCGGTGACCGCGCTGCCACGCAGCGTCATCCCATGCCAATTATCGTTCGGCTGAGAGCGTTGGCGTGCTTATTCCGTTCGGAGTCGCCGATATCGGGAACTGGTGCCGCCGCAAACGTCCAACAACTGTCCACCGCCGAAGAAAGTGGCGGCAGACTGCCCGGCGCGGCGGCGCGGCTTCCCGCCGGCCTGTCATGTGGCCGGCAACCGGCTGGTTGAATAATCATCCGCGGCATTTCACGGAGATAACTATTTGTTAAGATTCGGTCGTCAGGCTTTTATGATGAAATGTGCGAATCGGCACGGCACGCCTCAAATCAGGAAAGAGGACAGCACCCGTGGCAAATTCCGGTGCGTCGCAGGCCAAGACGGCCGACCCAAACCGCAGAGAATGGCCCCGTTATTCGGCAGAGCGAAGTTTTGCCCTTGCCGCCAGTTTCGATGGCAGGGTCGTAGCCTGCACTGTCATCGACGTGTCGCTCGGCGGTGCCAAGCTGATTTTCGACGAAGAAGTTCCCGAGGCCAGCACGATCGAACTCAGTCATCCCGAAAGCGAACCGGTGATCTGCGCGCAGGTCTGGCGGAGCAATCGTGAACTCGGGATTGAGTTCGACTTCTCCGATGACTCCCTCGGTCTTATTTCCGTCTGCATTCGAAACATGGTGGACCTGGAACAGCCGGCCCCCGTGCCGGCCTGAACCGGACCGCGCCGCGCCGCCAATCCACACATCTGTCGAGTTGGAATTCCAGAGTCTGGAACTCAAGGCGCTTTGCGCCCAAATTGAACCATTCTGCCAGGCGGATTTGTGTCAGGACCAAGTGGATTTGGCGCCGGACATAGCGGCGCTATGGTCAAGCCAAAGCCCGCCGGTACTGGCGCAAATCCGCCTGGCAGAATGGTTCAATTTGGGCGCAAAGTGCTTTAGTCCGAAGCTGCGATCGGCTTCCGGCTTCTCTTCCAGATTGCAGACGCCTCTTCCCCATGCGTGTCGTTTGCGGGCTGGCGCGGACTATCAGCGACGTCATCGACCTCGCGCTCACTCATGACCTTGTTCAGAGGCCGAAGTGGACGACGAAGGTAGGGGCTGACAAAGGTGGCGCGGCTCCCTGAGCCAAACTTCTTCAAAGCGCTGCCCTGCTTTTCTCAACATTATCTGCTGGTTGAACAAGATGCTCGCACCGCGCTGGCAAGCTGTCAATCAGGGCCCCGGCCGCTTACCTGTGGAACTCGGGGGTAACTCAAATTCCCCTTCCGTTTCAATTGGTAAGAGACTGGACAGCGCAACCGCCCTTGAGCGCGGGACATCGTAAGTATACAATTGTTACGAGAAATTGATTCTACTTTTAGCCCAGAACGTCGCGGCGCCGGCGGTTGAGTACAGCCAGCAAGTTGTGAAGGTCTTCGCTGGCATCAAGGCTTCCCCCGCGCAAGGCATCGCGAAGTGCTGTTTCAGGGTCCGCCGACCCGTCACCGCCCGCCGCGGTCGGGATCTCGGCACTTTGTGCAAAGGCCGCGAGATCAACGGCCGTCGCCTCGGTCATGGCCGCAGCGCTTTCCAGTTCCTGCACGGCGATCTTCATGGCATTGGCGATCAGCCGGGCGCGATAGCGCGCGTCTCCACTCAACGCGGGCAACACGGCCTCGAGCAGCTCCTGCCGCGCCAAGGCAAGCAATCGGGCGCCCTTCGGCTCGCCGCCGCTCATCGCCGCGCCTGCCACGATCCGGGCGCTGTCTGGCGCAGGATCTCAGCCTCGACGGCGGGCGGGTAGACGCGGCCGGTCAAGGCCAGTTCCAGCGATTCCTCGCCGCCGCTCAGGGTGCGTTCGCCCTGCTGCAGGGCGATCACCGCCCAGCGGATGTGCGCCATGATCTCCCAGAAGGCGACGGAGCCAGGCTCAATTCTCCGTCCGGACTGGCGTTCATAGCCGTGATAGAAGGGCCCGCGCGGCGCAATACCGCCGGCCTCCAACTCGGTATGGCCGTAGCGCCAGCAGGCGGCGCAGAACCAACCGATGTCGCTCATCGGGTCGCCCCAGTCGCAGAACTCCCAGTCGAGAATGCCGGTGAGACCCTGGCGGTCCACCATGTAGTTGCCGGTGCGAAAATCCTGATGCACCAGCACCGGCCCCTGGGGTTCGGGGGCATGGAGTTCGCACCACCTGAGGCCCCACTCCAGCGCCAGAAAGCTGCTGCCGAGCGCATCGAGGTGGCGGCGATAGCGTGCCACCGCCGCCCGCGCCGGATCGGGCGCGGGCTCGCCGAGAAAAGCGAGGTCGTCGCAGGGCGGCACGATGGCATGGATGCGCGCCAGTTCCATTCCCAGGCGGCCGGCCAGCGCGTCACGGTCGCCGCCAAGGTCGCTTTCCTTCATCAGGCGGTGCGGCGCGGCGGTTCCGGCAACCCGGCGCATGACGTAGAAGGTCTTGCCGAGGACGCCGGGGTCCTCGCACAGCCACAGCGGTTCCGGTACCGAAACCCCGGCACGGCCGGCGACCCGCAGCAGCATGAACTCCTCCGCCCGGCTGCGGCTGACGGCGACGGACGACGGCGCGTCGGTCCGCAGCACCGCTTCCAGCGGCCCCGCCGAAGGCCCGCCATGTACGATCAGATCCAGCAGCCAGTTCTCCTGGATGGCGCCACCGCTGAGCGGCCGGGCATCGGCGACCTCCACCGCCTCGGCCCCGGCCGCCGCGGCCAAAAACTCTTCCAGCGGCGCCTTGCGCGCCGCGAGCCGGGATTCTTCCTGCTTGGCGATCATTCCCAGCCCCAGAATTCCAGACCGTCGTTCAGGAAGGCACGCGCCAGCACCATCTTGTGAACCTCGGAGGCGCCGTCCACCAGACGCGCCTGGCGGGCATAGCGGTACATCCACTCCAGGGGGGTGTCCCTGGAATAGCCTTTGGCGCCGAGCAGTTGAATGGCGGTGTCGACTGCCTTGTGCAGGGTGTCCGCCACTTGGATCTTGGCCATGGAGATTTCCTTGCGGGCGAAGTCGCCGCTGTCCAGCTTCACTGCGGCCCGCATGGTCAAGAGCCGTCCGAGCTCGATGGCCATGGCCGCCTCGCCGAGCAGCCACTGCACGCCTTCGTGGTCGGCCAGCGGCATGCCGAAGCTCCGCCGCTCGGCGACGTGGGGCCGGGCGATCTCGAGCGCCCGTTTGGCCATGCCGAGCCAGCGCATGCAGTGGGTGAGCCGGGCGGTGCCGAGGCGGATCTGCGTCACCTTCAGGCCGTCGCCGACCGCCATCAGGCGGTCGTCGTCGGGTACCTGAAGATTGTCCAGCGCGACCTCGCAGTGACCGCCGTGTTCCTCGGGGCCCATGATCGGAATGCGCCGCCCGATGGTGAGGCCGGGCGCGTCGCGGTGCACGAGGAAAGCGGTCAATCCACGGCGCGGGTCCTCGGATGTCCGCGCCACGATGATGAAGTGCTCGGCCACGCCGGCACCGGTGATAAACCACTTGTGGCCATTGAGTACCCAGGCGTTGCCGCGCCGCTCGGCGCGACTTAGCATGAGCCCGGGATCCGAGCCCGCGCCCGGCGCCGGTTCGGTCATGGCGAAAGCGGAGCGGAGCTTGCCGTCGACGATGGGCTGCAGCCAGCGGGTCTTCTGTTGTTCCGTCGCGACCTTTTCCAGCAGGATCATGTTGCCGTCGTCGGGCGCGGCGCTGTTGAACACCACCGGCCCGAAGATGGCGCGGCCCATCTCTTCGTAGCAGGCCGCCATGGCGGCGACGTTCAGCCCCTGCCCGCCCCGCGCCTTGGGCATCTGCAGGGCCCAGAGATCGGCAGCCCTGGCCTTGGCGCGCAGCGGCTCGAGCTTGTCGAGGGCGATATTCTCATGCGTGTCATAGCTGGCCGGGTCCGCCTCCAGCGGCATGATCTCGGCTTCGACGAAGTCGCGCAGCCGCTGCCGTAGAGTCTCGACCTCCGGCGCCAGGGAAAACTCCATATCCGTTCCTCACAATTCAGAGAGCTCACAAGGCGGCGGAGTGGCCGCCGTCGATGACGAAGACGCTGCCGGTGATATAGGCCGAGGCATCGGACGCCAGCAACAGCAGGGCACCGTCGAGATCCGCCGGCTGGCCGAAGCGGCGCAGCGGCACGCGCTTGCGCAAAGCGTCGCCGGCCGCCGAGACCAGAAAGTCGCGATTGATTTCGGTCTCGACATAGCCCGGCGCCAAGGCGTTCACGCGGATGCCATGGCGCGCCCATTCCGCCGCCAGGGCGCGGGTGAGATTGATCAGCCCGCCCTTGGAGGCGCAGTAGGCCGGAATCCGCGCCGCGCCGGCCAGCCCCAGGACGGAGGCCATGTTGATGATCGAGCCGCCGTGGCCGCAGCGCGTCATGTGCCCGGCGACCGCCTGAGCCATCAGCCAAGCCCCCTTCAGGTTGGTGTCCACCACCCTGTCCCAATCGCCCTCCGAGACTTCCAGGGCCGCCTTGGTTTGGGCGACACCGGCGTTGTTGACCAGGATCGAGATCGGCCCCAATTCGGTCTCCGCCGCCGTCACGCAGTCCCTGACCGAATCCGCGTCGGCGACGTCGAGACCGAGGGGAATGGCGCGGCCGTCGCGGGCGGCGATCTGCTTTTCCAGTTCGATCAGCGGTTCCAGGCGCCGCGCCGCGATGGCGACCTTGGCGCCCGCCGCCGCCAGGCTGCGCGCCGCATGACGGCCGAGGCCGCTGGAGGCGCCGGTGACGATCGCGGCCCTGCCGCTGAGATCAAACGGGGTCACAGCCCCGCGGCCCGCTCACGCAGGACGAACTTCTGGATCTTGCCGGTGGAGGTCTTGGGCAGCGGCCCGAAGACCACCGAGCGCGGCGCCTTGTAATGCGCCAGCATGTCGCGGCAAAAGGCGATGATTTCCGCCGCTTCGGCCGCCTCGCCCTCGCGCAGGGTGACGAAGGCGCAGGGGCTCTCGCCCCACTTCTCATCGGGCCGCGCCACCACCGCCGCCTCCAGCACTTTGGGGTGACGGTAGAGCGCCTCCTCCACCTCCAGGCTGGAGATATTCTCGCCACCGGAGTTGATCACGTCCTTGGAACGGTCCTTGACCTCGATATAGCCGTCGGCATGGCAGACCGCCAGGTCGCCGGTGTGAAACCAGCCGCCCTGGAAAGCCTCGGCCGTCGCCGCCGGGTTCTTCAGGTAGCCCTTCATGACGGTATTGCCGCGCAGCATGATCTCGCCGAGCGTCGCGCCGTCCCGCGGCACCGGCGACATGGTCTCCGGGTCCATGACCACGGCGTGCTCCAGGGTCAGGTAGTTGACGCCCTGGCGCGCCATCCTGGCGGAGCGGTCCCGCAGGTCATAGCCGTCCCATTCGTCCTGCCAGGCGCAGACCGTTGAGGGGCCGTAACTCTCGGTGAGGCCGTAGAGGTGGATGACCTTGAAGCCGTTCGCCTCCATGGCCTCGATCACCGCGCTGGGTGGCGCCGCGCCGCCGGTCGCACAGTCGACGACCTGCGGGAATTTCACCTTCACCGACGGCGGCGCATGGGCCAGCAGCGTGAGAACTATGGGCGCGCCGCACATGTGGGTCACGCCCGCGTCGCGGATCAGCGGATAGATCACCGCCGGGTCGACCTTGCGCAGGCAGACATGGGTGGCGTTGGCCGCGGTCACCGCCCAGGTGAAGGTCCAGCCGTCGCAGTGAAACATCGGCAGGGTCCAGAGATAAACCGAATCGCGGCCCAGGCCGAAGGTGATCATGTTGCCGACGGCGTTCAAGTAGGCGCCGCGATGATGGTAGACGACGCCCTTGGGATTGCCGGTGGTGCCGGAGGTATAGAGCAGCGAAATCGACTGCCACTCCTCGGCCGGCTCGTCGAACCTATCGGCCGGATCGCCCTCGGCCAGCAGCGCCTCGTAGTCCAGCTCTCCGATCAGTTCCCCGCCCTCGGCGAGCGGATCGTCGATGTCGATGACCAGGGGCCTCGCCTTGGTCAGGCGCAGCGCCGCCGCGACAACGGGTGAGAATTCGCGGTCGGTGATCAGAGCCTTGGCCTCGCCGTGCTCCAGGATGAAGGCCAGCGTACGGGCGTCGTTGCGGATGTTGAGGGAGTTCAGCACCGCGCCCAGCATCGGTACGCCGTAGTGCGCCTCCAGCATCGGCGGCGTATTCGGCGACATGATGGCGACGCAGTCGCCGCGGCCCAGGCCGCGCCGGCGCAGTGCCGAGGCCAGGCGGCAGGCGCGCTCGTGAAACTGGGCATAGGTGAAGCGCTGCTCGCCATGGACCACCGCCAGCTTTTGCGGATAAACGGCGGCGGCACGCTTGAGAAAGGTCACTGGAGTCAACGGTGCGGTGTTGGCCGCATTGCGCTCCAAGCCGACGTCGTAAATACTGCTCCCGCCCTGGACGCCCGCCCGTTCCATGAATTTCCCCTCAGCTTCAAGCTTTCGTGACCCCGTTTTGGCTTCCGGGCTCTGCTGCGTTATGGTGGGAGGCGAAGGCCCGGCAGGTCAAGCCCGCAGCGCCGCCCCGACAAGGTTAGAGACCATGATTCAGATCGATATTTTCTCCGACACCATCTGCCCCTGGTGCCTCATCGGCAAGCGGCGGCTGGAAGCGGCCCTGGCCGAGCGGCCCGATCTAGAAGTCGCCATTCAGTGGCGCACCTTCCAGCTCAATCCGCAGATGCCGCCGGAGGGCATGGACCGCCAGGAATACCTCGCCATGAAGTTTGGCGGCTCCGACAACGCCGAGGCGGTCTACAGCCGCATCCGCGCCGCCGGCGCCGAGACCGGCATCGACTTCGACTTCGATGCCATCGCCCGCACCCCCAACACCATCAGGTCGCACCGCCTGGTGCGCTGGGCCACCGGCCAGAACCGCCAAACCGAGACGGTCGAGGCCCTGTTCCAGGCCTATTTTTTCCGCGGCGAGGATATCGGCGATATCGAAGTGCTGGTCGCCGCCGCCGAAGAAGCCGGCCTCGATGCGGGCGAGGCCCGCGCGTTCCTGGACAGCGAAGCCCTGGAGACGGAACTGCGCGACGAAGATCGCCAGGCCCGTGGCCTCGGCATCGACGGTGTGCCCTGCTTCGTCTTCAACGGCCGCCACGCGCTGGCCGGCGCACAGCCGCCCAAGGTCCTGACCCAGATGCTCGACCTGGCGCAGCAGGAGACCGCCGAAGCGCCGGCGGGGTAGAAACCAAAAGCCCAGCCCCCTACCCTTCCGCGCCGAAATCCTCGAACTTGTCGACGGCGGCGCGGTCGTAGCCAAGGCTGGCCACCATGAGCTGGCGGGTATAGGGGTGCCGCGGCTCGCGGCGCTTCAACTGCGCGACCGCCAGTTCCTCGACCACCAGGCCGTGGTTCATCACCGCCAGGTCGTCGCACATGTGGCCGACGACCGAGAGGTTGTGGCTCACCAGGATGTAGGTCAGCCCGCGTTCCTTCTTCAGGCGCTGCAGCAGGTTCAGCACCTCGGCCTGCACCGAGACGTCGAGCGCCGAGGTCGGCTCGTCGAGCAGCAGGATACGCGGCTCCAGGATCAGCGCCCGCGCCACGGCGACGCGCTGGCGCTGGCCGCCCGAGAGCTGGTGCGGATAGCGGAAGCGGAAAGACGGACCGAGGCCGACTTCGCCAAGCACCTGCTCGATGCGCCGGTCGGGCTCGTCGAAGCCGTGGATCGCCAGCGGTTCCATGAGGATGCGGTCGACGGTGTGGCGTGGATGCAGCGAGCCGTAGGGATCCTGAAAGACCATCTGTGCCAGCTTGTAAAAGGCTTTGTCGCGGCGCCGAGTCTGGTCCTCGCCGGCGATGCAGATGCGGCCGCTCCAATCCGGATTGAGACCGCTGAGCGCGCGCAGAACTGTCGACTTGCCGGAGCCGGATTCGCCGACCAGGCCGAAGGTGGCGCCCTCCGGCACCCGGAACGTCACGTTGCGCACCGCGTGAACCCGGTCCGCGCCGTGGCCGAAGACGACGTTGAGGTTCTCGACCTCGATCATCGCCCCGCACGCCTCGGACGGCGCGCTCACTGCCCGTGCTCCAGCCAGGCCGGATCGCGACGCAGCACCGGCAGGCTGCTGCCGTCGCCGTCGATCTTCGGCAGGCAGTTCAGCAGGCCGCGCGTATAGGGGTGCTGCGCGGCATCGAGGTTCTTGGCGTCGCAGACCTCCATCACCCTGCCGGCATACATGATGATGACGCGGTCGCAGAACGAAGCGACAAGGTTGAGGTCGTGGCTGATCAGAATGAGGCCCATGCCGCGCTGCGTCACGAGGTCGTCGAGAATCGCCAGCACCTGCAGTTGCACCGTCACGTCCAGGGCCGAGGTCGGCTCGTCGGCGATCAGCAGGTCGGGGTCGGGAATCAGCATCATGGCGATCATGATGCGCTGACCCATGCCGCCGGAAACCTCGTGCGGGTAGGCGCGGGCGACGCGTTCCGGATCGCGGATACGCACCGCCTTCAGCATCTCCAGGGTGCGCCGCCGAGCTTCCGCCGGCGCCACCTTCTGATGGGTGCGGTAGGCTTCGGCGATCTGCTCGCCGACCCGCATCACCGGATTGAGGGAGAACTTCGGATCCTGCATGACCATGGAGATGCGCTGGCCGCGGATCTGGCGCATCTGTGCCTCGCTGGCGCGCTGCAGGTCGATACCGTCGAATTCCAGGCGTCTGGCGGTCACCACGCCCGGCCTGGTCACCAGGCGCAGGATGGAGCGGCCGGTCAGCGACTTGCCGGAGCCGGACTCGCCGACGATACCCAGCTTCTCGCGGCCCAGGGAGAGCGAGATGCCGCGCACCGCCTCCACAACGCCCTTGCGGGTCGGGAAGTCGACCTTCAGATCCTCGATGGTCAGCAGGGGCTTTTCGTTTTTCGCCCGCTCCATCAGCCCTGGCCTCCGCTCTTGGGGTCGAGGACGTCGCGCAGGCCGTCGCCCAGCAGGTTGAAGCCGAGACTGACGATGAAAATCGCCACGCCGGGCACCGTCGCCACCCACCACTGGTTCAACAGCACGTTGCGCCCGGCCGAAATCATCGCGCCCCACTCGGGCAGCGGCGGCTGCGCCCCGAGGCCGAGAAAACCGAGGCCGGCGGCGATGAGGATGATGCCCGCCATGTCCAGGGTGACACGGACGATCAGCGAGGAGGTGCAGAGTGGCACGATATGCGACCAGATGATCCGGGCGCGCCCGGCGCCCTGCAGCCGCACCGCCGAGATGAAATCGGAGTTGCGGATGGTGAGGGTCTCGGCCCTGGCGATGCGCGCATAGGGCGGCCAGGAGGTGATGGCAATGGCGATGATGGCGTTCTCGATACCGGGGCCCAGCGCCGAGACCAGGGCCAGGGCCAGCACCAGCTTCGGAAAGGCCAGGAAGATGTCGGTGATGCGCATCAGCACCTTGTCGACCCAGCCGCCGAAGTAGCCCGCGGTGGTGCCCACCGCCAGGCCGATGGGCGCGGCGATGACCGCCACCAGGATGACGATGTAGAGAGTCAGCCGCGAGCCGTGAATGACGCGCGAAAAAATGTCGCGGCCCAGCTCGTCGGTGCCGAAGGGGTGCGCTGCCGAGAAGAACTGCAGCCGGTCGGCGAGGACCTGGGCATTGGGGTCGTAGGGTGCAACCAGCGGCGCGAAGATCGCCAGCAGGATCAGCGCCACCACGATGCTCAGGCCGAAGACCGCGAGATGGTTCGACTGGAACGCCAGCCAGGCCAGATAGGTCCGCCCGAGGCGGGCCTGGCGGCGCGAGGCCGGGGAAGAGCTCAACAGCCAGGCGCGCAGGCCGATGGACTTAACCTCTTGGGCCGGGCCGCTCATCGCGCCCTCGGATCGAGCAGTTTGTAGAGCACGTCGGAAAACAGATTGATGCCGATGAAGACCGCGCCGACCACCATGGTGGCGCCCAGTACCGCGTTCATGTCGGCGTTCAACAGCGACTGGGTGAGATAGTAACCGAGCCCCGGCCAGGCGAAGACGATCTCGGTCAGCACCGAGCCCTCCAGCAGATTGGCGTAGCTGAGCGCGATCACCGTCACCAGCGGCACCCAGACATTGCCGAGGGCGTGCACCCAGATGACCCGCCACTCGGTCACGCCCTTCACCCGTGCCGTGGTGATGTACTCCTGGCTCAGTTGCTCGAGCATGAAGGAGCGGGTCATGCGGCTGATATAGGCGAGACTGAAATAGCCGAGGATGGAGGCCGGCAGAATCAGATGCCCGGCGGCGTTCCAGAAGATCTCCCAATCGTCGGCGATGGCGGCGTCGATCAGCATGACGCCGGTGACCGGATCGATGAGGCCATCGTAGATGAAGTCGAGGCGCCCCGGACCTGGCAACCAGCCAAGCACGCCATAGAACAGCAGCAGCCCCATGAGGCCGAGCCAGAACACCGGGATGGAATAACCGAGCAGGCCGAGCACCCGGATCACCTGGTCCGGCCAGCGGCCCCGGTTGACCGCCGCCAGCACACCCATGGGCACGCCCAGGATGACTCCGAACAGCGTCGCCACCGTGGCCAGTTCCAGCGTCGCGGGGAACACCCGCCGAATGTCTTCGGCCACCGGGTTGGCGGTCAGCACGGAGTTGCCGAGATCGCCCTGCAGCACGTTCCAGACATAGATGACGAACTGCTCATAGAGCGGTCGGTTGAGGCCGAGTTCCTCGCGCACCCGCTCCACCACATTCTGCGGCGCGCGGTCGCCGACGATGGCCAGCACCGGATCGATCGGCACCACCCGGCCGATGATGAAGGTGACGAGCAGCAGGCCGAGGAAGGTCAGCGCCAGCGTGGTCAGCAGATTGAGGGTGGTGCGCAAGGCAGGTGGCAGGGACAGGCTCTTAGAGCCTGTCCCTGCCGTGGACGGCTTGTCCGTAGGTATGGTCACTCAGGTTCCAGGCTCCGCGGCGACCTAGTTCTTGGTGACTTCGCTGTAGCGGTTGTCATCAAAGGCCGGGCCGATGATGAAGCCCTTGGTGTCGGCGCGTGTGGCCGCCACTTCGGTCTGCTGGAACATGATGACGAAGGGCGACGTCGCCTGGTGAACCTTCTGAATCTCCAGGTACATCTGCGCCCGCTTGGCCGGATCGCGCTCCAGCACCGCGGCGTCGGCCGCCTTCGTCATCTCCGGGATGTCCCAGGAGTTGCGCCAGGCCAGCGGCTTGGACTTGGCATCGTCGGAGTTGTCCGGATTGCGCGCGAAGGTATCGGCATTGGTATGCGGGTCCTGATAGTCGGGCCCCCAGCGGCCGATATAGATGTCGTGGTTGCGCGCGCGGTACTTGGTCAGCGTCTGCTTGCCGTCGCCGGGGATGATTTCCAGATCGACACCGCCCTGAGCGAAGGTCGCCTGGATCGACTGCGCCATCTCCATGGTCGGCGAATTGTTGCGGGTGTCCATGGTGACCTTGAAGCCGTTCGGATAGCCGGCCTCGGCCAGCAACTGCTTGGCCTTGTTGACGTCGAGCGTATAAGGCGTCGCTTCGAGGGCCCCCAGGAATCCGCGCGGCAGGAAGGCCTGGTGGACTTTCAGGAGGTCGCGCACGATGGTGCTTTCCATGCCCTTGTAGTCGACAAGGTATTTCAGCGCCTCGCGGACCTTCGGCTTGGACAGGGCTTCGTTCTTCTGACTGAGGCCGAGGTAGTAGACCGCGCCCTTGACGCCGTCCTGAACCGTGATGTCCGGATTTTTGCGCAGGCTTTCGAGCTGGTCCGGGCCGAGGTTGCGGGCGATATCGACATCACCCTTTTCCAGCAGCAGTTGCTGGGTCGCCGGCTCGACGATGTGGCGCAGAATGACCCGCTTCATCGCCGGCGCACCGCCCCAGTAGTCGTCGTTGCGGTCCAGCGTCAGCGATTCGTTCGGCTTCCAGGTATTCAGCTTGAAGGGGCCGACACCGGCATAGTTGGTACGCAGCCACTGATGGCCAAGATCGCCATTCTCTTCATGCGCCATCACCGTTTTCTTGTCGACGATGGAGCTGATGGTGGCGGTCAGGCAGTACAGCACGAAGGTCGGCGCATAGGCCTGGTCGGTCTCGATGACCAGGGTCGAGGGATCGGTCGCCTTGATCTTGTCTGCCACGTTGTCGGCGGTGAAGCCGAACTGGGTGAGGATGAAGGCCGGCGACTTGTCGAGAATAATGGCGCGCTGCAGCGAGAAGGCCGCGTCCTCCGCCGTCATCGGATTGCCCGACGGGAAAACGATGCCGGGGCGCATCTTGAAGGTGAAGGTCTTGCCGTCGTCCGAGATGGTCCAGGATTCGGCGGCGACGCCGAAGATCTTCGACACGTCGTTGTAGTCGTAGCCGATCAGCCGGTCATAGGTGTTGCCGGCGAACTCGGCGCCGGAAAACTCGAAGATCTCGGCCGGATCGAGGGTGATGATGTCGTCGAAGGTCGAGGCCATGACGAGCACGTCGCGCGGCGTCTTGGCTTCTGCTGAGACAGTGGACAGGGCCATCACGGCCGCCACAGCACAGGCGAATAGCTTCCTCACTTTAAGTCTCCCTGTAAGTCGCCTCCGAGGAGGCCCTGGAACGCATTGTGGACATCTTGCGCATCTCACGGTGCGAGGCCGGCCATTGTAACCGGTTGCTTCGTCGGGTCCATAGCCGATCGCAAGCGGAAAAACTTGATTTGTCCCAATACAATACCTTGACGAATCGATGCGGCGACACAAGTCCGGGGCTCACGCCGCCAGCTTCACCAGTTCGTCGAGCATCAGCCTGACGCCGCGCACCCGGGCGTCCTCGCTGTCCCAGGCGCGGCGGTAGACCAGGGTGTGGTCGGGCCGCAGCTTGACCTCCCCCACCTGCTTCTGGATGAAGGCGATCAGTCCGGCCGGATTGGCAAAGGCGTTGTTGTGAAAGGCCACGGTAGCGCCCTTGGGGCCGGCGTCCAGGCGCTCGACCCCCGCCTCGCGGCACAGACGTTTGATGGTCATGACCTGCAGCAGGTTGTCGACCGCCGCCGGCAGGGCGCCGAACCGGTCGACAAGTTCCGCCGCGAAGGCGTCGATCTCGGCCCGGTCGACCAGGGTCGAGAGTCGGCGGTAGAGCCCGAGTCGCAGGTTCAGGTCGGCAACGTAGGTTTCTGGAATCAAGACCGGCATGCCGATGCTGATCTGCGGGGTGAAGGATTCCCCGGCGGCCTCCCGCGCCTCCCCGCCCCCGGCCCGCGCCGTTGCCACCGCCTCCTCCAGCATTTGCTGGTAAAGCTCGATGCCGACCTCGCGGATGTGACCCGACTGCTCCTCGCCCAGCAGGTTGCCGGCGCCGCGGATATCCATGTCGTGGCTGGCCAGTTGAAAACCGGCGCCCAGACTGTCCAGGGTCTGCATGACGTGCAGGCGCTTTTCCGCGGCCGCGCTGAGGATACGGCCCGGCGGCAGAGTCAGGTAGGCATAGCCGCGCTCCTTCGAGCGCCCGATGCGCCCGCGCAGCTGGTAGAGCTGGGCCAGGCCGAACATGTCGGCGCGGTGGATGATCATGGTGTTGGCGGTCGGGATATCGAGCCCGGATTCTACGATGTTGGTGGACAGCAGAATATCGTACTTGCGGTCGTAGAAGTCGGTCATGACCGCTTCCAGCTGCGTCGGCGGCATCTGGCCGTGGGCCACGGCCAGCTTCACCTCCGGCACCAGCTTGGCCAGGCGCTCCTGCAGTTCCGCCAGATCCTTGACCCGCGGACAGACATAAAAGATCTGACCGCCGCGATAGTGCTCGCGCAGAATGGCTTCGCGGACGATGACCGGGTCGTAGGGCAGCACGAAGGTGCGCACCGCCAGGCGGTCGACCGGCGGCGTGGCGATGAGGCTCATCTCCTTCACCCCCGACATCGCCAGCTGCAGGGTGCGGGGAATCGGCGTCGCCGTCAGGGTGAGGACGTGAACGTCCTCGCGCAGCGCCTTCAGGCGCTCCTTCTGCTTGACCCCGAAGTGCTGCTCCTCGTCGACGATCAGCAGGCCCAGGTCCCGGAAGGCGATCGACTTGCTGAGCAGGGCATGGGTGCCGACGACGATCTCAACCCGCCCTTTCGACAGATCCTCCTTGGCCTCCGCGGTCTCCTTCGAGCCGACCAGGCGGGACAGCTGGGCGATGCGCACCGGCAGGCCGGCGAAGCGCTCCTTGAAAGTGCGGAAATGCTGGCGGGCCAGCAGTGTGGTCGGCACCACCACCGCCACCTGCTTGCCGGACATGACGGCCAGGAAGGCGGCGCGCAGCGCCACCTCGGTCTTGCCGAAGCCGACATCGCCGCAGACCAGCCGGTCCATGGGTTTGCCGGCGCAGAGATCGGCCAGGGTGTCCTCGATGGCACGCAACTGGTCCTCGGTCTCCGGAAAGGGAAAGCGCGCGCAGAATTCGTCGTAGAGCCCTTCCGGGCGCTCCATGGCCTCGGCGGATTTCAGGGCGCGGGCCGCCGCGACCTTGATGAGCGCGTCGGCCATCTCCTTGATGCGTTCCTTGACCCGGGCCTTACGGGACTGCCAGCTCACGCCGCCCAGGCGGTCGAGGTCCGCGCCCTCGCTTTCGGCGCCGAAGCGCGACAGCACCTCGATGTTCTCGACCGGCACGAAGAGCTTGTCGTCGCCCTGATAAATCACCTTGAGGAAATCGTGCGCCGCGCCGCCGACCTCCAGGGTCTCCAGTCCCTCGTAGCGGCCGACGCCATGGTCGACGTGAACCACCAGATCCTTCTCGTGCAGATCGGCGATCTCGGTGAGGAAATTCGCCGCCCGCCGCCGGCGTTGCGTCGCGCGGGCCATGCGCTCGCCGAGAATGTCCTGTTCGGTGAGAAACAGCGTGTCGCCGAAGCGAAAGCCCTTCTCGATGCCGAGCGCCACGAGCCCGATTTTGTCCCTTGGCAGGCTCTCCAGCCCGGCCCAGGAATCGACCGCCGCGCCGTTCACGCCGGCGTGCTCGTTCAGCAGATGCGCCAGGCGGTCCAGCGCGCCGGCGCTGAAGGCGGTCAGGACGACGCGATTGCCGGTGGCCAGTTCGCGTTTCACATCGGCGCCGACGGCGTCGTAGATCTGTCCCTGGGTGCCGCCGGCCCCGAGACCGCCGCTCTGCGCCGCCGCGCGCTGCTCCGCATAGTCCAGTCCGGGGCGGCCGCCGGCATCGCGCAGGGCCGCGCTCTCCGGCGCGCCGAAGGCCGTGAAGCCGCCGCCTGGCCGGCCCTCCAGTCCGCGTTCCCACTCTTCGGCATCGAGATAGAGCGCGGTCGGCGCCAGCGCCTTGTAGACCCAGCCGCCGCTGTCGCCGCCGCCTTCCAATTGCCGGCGCGCCTGGTGAAAGTCGAGAATGGTGTCCAGCCGCGCCTCGCGGGCCTCGGTGGCCTGGTAGTCCAAGGTCACGCCGGCCCCCGGCAGGTATTCGAACAACGTCGCCAGCCGCTCGTGATAGAGCGGCAACCAGTGTTCCATACCGGGATGGGCGCGCGCCGCGCTCACCGCCTCGTAGAGCGGATCGTCCCGGGTCGCTCCGAAGATTTCGCGGTAGCGGGTGCGAAAGCGCTCGACGGCCGGCGGATCGAGGATCACTTCGCTGACCGGCTTCAGGGCCAGACGCTCCAGGGTTCCGCTGCTGCGCTGACTCAAGGGATCGAACAGACGTAGGCTCTCCAGGTCGTCGCCGAAGAAATCGAGGCGCACCGGCTGTTCCTGGCCCGGCGGGAAGACATCGACGATGCCGCCGCGCACCGCGAATTCGCCCGGCTCGCCGACGGTCTCGACCCGGTAGTAGCCGTTCTCGGCGAAGAAGCCGTTGAGGCTGTCGGCGGGCAGCGTGGCGCTGGCCTCCAGCAGCATCACCCGCCCCTCGAGCGCCTGCGGCGGCGGCACCCGCTGCAGCAGCGCGCTGACCGTGGTGACCACCACCTGCGGGCGGACGCCGGCCGGCTGCACCAGCCGGGTGAGCACGTCGAGGCGGCGCGCCACGATGTCGCGATGCGGGCTGACCCGGTCGTAGGGCAGGCAGTCCCAGGCCGGAAAGGTCAGGACCTCGATCTCCGGCGCGAAGAAGCCGAGGCACTCGGCCATGCGCGCCGCCTGCGTGTCGTCCAGGGCGACATGCAGCCAGCGCCGCTCCGGAGCTTCCTTTTCCCGGTCGCGCAGCAGACCCGCCAGCACCAGGGCATCGACGCCCGGCGGCGCGTAGGCCTGGGTCGGGCGCAGGGCGGACTCCGCCTCTACAGGGGTAGAAGCGATCACGGGTTCCGTCATCTAATCTCGGGCAATCTCGGTACGAAAAAAACTCAGCGGCCGGGCGGTTGAAACTCGAACGCCAGCAGCAACTTGGTCACGCCATGGTCGTGATCGGCCGGCGGCGCGGCGCGGCCGAGAATCCAGTCATAGACGACCGGTTCCGGCACGTCCAGCAGGGCCTCGTAGAGGTCGAGTTCATCGCTGCCAAAAGCCGGCAGATGGGTGTCGGCGAAACGGCCCATCAGCAGGTCCATTTCCTTGGTCCCGCGATGCCAGCTGCGAAAGCGCAGGCGCTTGCGCCGCGTCTCGATGGTTTCGGTTTCGCTCATGCCGCCCTAGGATATAGAGCGCTCATGTCCATTTGTCAGGCTCTTCCGGCCGGTGTCCCTTGCGTCCTGAAATCCTCTTTCCGCTGTTCGCGCCCGCCACCAGCCTCTCCGGGGTCGGGCCGCGCTTTGCCAAGCTGTTCGAGGGCCTGACCGGCGGAACCGCCGTGATCGATCTCTGCTGGCACCTGCCGAGCGGACTGATCGACCGGCGCTATGGCCCGCCGCTGGCCGACGTCATCCCCGGCCGGGTCGCCACCTTGACCGTCGAAGTCGGCGAACACCGCGCCCCGCCCTCCAAGCGCCAGCCCTACCGCATCCTCTGCCATGACGCGACCGGCAGCCTGGAGCTGGTGTTTTTCCACGCCCATGGCGACTACCTGATGAAGACCCTGCCGCCGGGCCAGACCCGGGTGGTCAGCGGCAAGGTCGAAGTCTTCAACGACCGCCTGCAGATGACCCATCCCGACCACATCGCCGGCCTCGCCGAGGCCGAGCGCCTGAAGGCGGTGGAGCCGGTCTATCCCTTGACTGCCGGCCTCAGTCTCAAGGTGGTGAGCAAGGCGGTGCAGGCGGCGCTGGAGCGGGCGCCCGCCATGCCCGAATGGCTCGACCCGGACCACCGCAAGCGCGAGGGCTGGCCGGACTGGCAGGTGGCCTTGACGCGCGCCCATGCGCCACGCGACGAGGCGGACCTCTCGCCCCTGGCCCTGGTGCGGCGGCGCCTCGCCTACGACGAGCTGCTTTCCAACCAGCTCGCCATCGCCCTGGTGCGCGACCGCCAGCTCAAGCAGCGCGGCCGCCCGCTGAAGGGCGACGGCCGGCTGCGCCGGAAGGTGGTGGCCGCCCTGCCCTTCGATCTCACCACATCGCAGCGCCGGGCACTGGAGGAGATCACCGCAGACATGGCCGCCGAGCACCGCATGCTGCGGCTGCTGCAGGGCGACGTCGGCAGCGGCAAGACGGTGGTGGCGCTGCTCGCCATGCTGGCCGCGGTCGAGACCGGCGCCCAGGCCGCCCTCATGGCACCGACCGAGATCCTGGCGCGCCAGCACTTCCAGACCATCGAGCCCCTGGCCCGCGCCGCCGGGATCGGCCTCACCCTGCTGACCGGGCGCGACAAGGGCAAGGCGCGGCAGGCGATCCTCGAAGGGCTGACCGCCGGCGGGACGTCCATCGTGGTCGGCACCCACGCGCTGTTCCAGGAGGACGTCGCCTTCCACGACCTCGCCATGGTGGTGATCGACGAACAGCATCGCTTTGGCGTGCACCAGCGCCTGACCCTCACCGGCAAGGGCAAGGCGGTCGACGTGCTGGTGATGACCGCGACGCCGATCCCGCGCACCCTGATGCTGACCGCCTACGGCGACATGGACGGCTCCCGGCTCACCGAGCGGCCGCCGGGCCGCCAGCCCATCGACACCGCGACGCTGTCTCTCGACCGCCTGCCCGAGGTCGTCGACGCGGTCGACCGGGCGCTGAAACGCGACGCCCAGGTCTATTGGATCTGCCCCCTGGTCGAGGAGTCGGAGAACAGCGATCTGGCCGCCGCGGAAGACCGCTTTCGCGCTCTGCAGCAGCGCTTCGGCGACAGGATCGGCTTGGTGCACGGCCGCATGAAGGGGCCGGAGAAAGACGCCGTCATGGCGCGCTTCTCGGCCGGCGAGATCGGCGTGCTGGTCGCCACCACGGTGGTCGAAGTCGGCGTCGATGTCCCCAAGGCCACGGTCATGGTCATCGAGCATGCCGAGCGATTCGGGCTCGCCCAGTTGCACCAGTTGCGGGGCCGGGTCGGGCGCGGCAGCGGCAAGTCGACCTGCCTGCTGCTTTGGCAGGGTCCGCTGGGCGAGACCGCGCGGGCCCGTCTGCGCATCCTGCGCGAGACCGACGACGGCTTCCGCATCGCCGAGGAGGATCTGCGCCTGCGCGGCGCCGGCGAACTGCTCGGCACCCGCCAGAGCGGCCTGCCGGTCTTTCGTCTCGCCGACCTCGCCGTGCACGGCGACCTGCTGGCCACGGCGCGCGACGACGCACGCCTGATCCTCGACAAGGACCCTGAACTGGCCGGCGAGCGTGGCAAATCCCTGCGTGTCCTGCTCTACCTCTTCGAGCGCGACGCCGCCGTGAAGTTCCTGCGCTCCGGCTGAGCCGGCGCGGGCAGGAGTTCCGCACCGGCCATTGTCGGGCGCTTCCGCGGGCCGAAAATGGCGGGAGTTAAGCCATTGTTAGCTCTCTTCGGCCAAAACTGCGGGTATCCCCGCCCAGAGGACGGCATCCGACCATGTCTGAACCCCAGTCCGGCTTTGTCTCGACCGAGCGCCGCCTCGTCGCCAGAGTCGAGGAATATTGGCACTACCTGCGCCAGGATCGCGAGTTTCCCAGCGCCGCCGACATCGACCCGGTGGAACTGGACGAAGACTGGTGCGACTGCTTCGTGATGTTTCCGGGCACGACCCCGCAAGACGCCACCTTCATGTTCGTCGGTCCGCGGTTGCTGGAAAATGCCCTGCTGCCGGAAAACTGGGCCAGAATGTCAGAACGCCACCTGCGCGACTGCCCCGAGGGATCGATGATCGCCCGCTCGGTCCAGCATTTCGGCCACGTCCTGGAGCAGCGTGAACCGGTAACCGTGATGGAAGCCTTCGAAGAGAACGGCGAGGAGGTGCGCCTGCGCGCCACGCTGTTTCCGCTGTCGACCAACGGCCAGGATATCGACGCCATTCTGGGCGCCGCCAACTGCGCCCGCCAGGAAGACCTGAAGGTTTCGCAGCCGGCTGCCTGACACCCGCCCCCGCTCTCGATTTTCCGCGGCCGTGCTTCAGCCGCTCTTGGCCAATGGCGTCGCGGTCTCCGTCTCGGCTGGTTTCTGCCCGCCGGTCTCTTGAACGTCTTTCGCGCTGCGGTCCGGCGGCGTGACGATGCCGCCGGAAACCACCATCTTGATGCCCTCCTCCACCGTCATGGTCAGTGTCTGGGTTTCCTCGCGCGGCAGGAACAGCAGGAAGCCCGAGGTCGGGTTCGGGGTCGTCGGCAGGAAAATGTTCACGGTGTTGTCCGGCGTCAGGTCCTGAATGCCGTCTTCGGCCGGTCCCGTGATGAAGCCCAGCGCCCAGCAGTTCTTGCGCGGATACTCCAGCAGAATAACCTCGCGGAAGGCTTTGGACTGCTCCTTGAACACGGTCTCAAAGATCTGCTTCACGGCGCTGTAAAGACTGCGGATCACCGGCATGCGGGCCAGCAGGCGCTCGCCCGCGGCGATCAGACTGCGGCCGACGAAACCGGCGGTCAGGAAGCCGATCACGATGAGTCCGAATACCACCACCACCACCCCAAGCCCCGGCAGCGAGAACGGCAGATAGGTCTCGGGGTTCCACCTGTAGGGAATGTAGGGCGTTACCCTGCTGTCGACGAAGGTGACGAATTCCCAGGCCAGCCAGGCGGTGATGGCGATCGGCGCGGTCACCAGGATACCGGCGAAGAAATAGTTGCGCAGGCGGGTGATGAAACCCGGCCGGCGGGTGGCCAGCGCATTTTTGCGGCGCCGGCGGCGCGGCGCGGGCCGGTCCGACTCTTCTGCCGCGACCGCCTGCGGCGCTTCCTCCGCCGCCGCTTGGGCCGCTACCCATGCCTTGGCCGCTTCGGCGCCTTCTTGCTCGGGCACCACGATGCCGCCGGAAATCACCAGCTTGATGCCCTCCTCGACCGTGAGATCGAGGTGATGGACATCCGATTTCGGCACGAAGAGCAGAAAGCCGGTGGTCGGGTTGGGCGTCGCCGGCACGAAGACGTTATAGACCGTCGCCGCGGTCAGCCGCTGCACCTCGCCCACCGTGCGCCCGGTGATGAAGCCCACCGCCCAGCAGCCGGGGCGCGGGTATTCGATCAGCACCACTTCGCTGAAGGCCGCGGAGGACTGCGACAACACGGTCTCGACGACCTGTTTGATCCAACCGTACACGGAACGCACGATGGGCACGCGCCCGACAATGCGCTCGCCAATGCGCATGGTCACGCGGCCGACATAGCCGGCGGCCAGGAAGCCGATCAAGGTCAGGGCGATCACGGCGACGATGAGACCGAGGCCGGGAACGCCGAACGGCAGGTAGGACTCCGGGTTCCACTGCGGCGGGATGATCGGCGTGACCCGGTCGTCGATGAAGGTGATCACGCGCCAGGTCAGCCAGAAGGTGATGCTGATCGGGGCCGTGACCAGCACACCGGCCAGCAGGTAATTGCGCAGCCTCATGGCGGCGCTCTTTTTGTTTGCTTCAGCCACCTGGCGTGGCTCCTTTCTCATTTCGGCCCTGACATGCCCTCAGATTCCGGCAGCGGCTTGGCGGCGGTCTCGCCGGTCGGCCTACAACGCCGGCTGAATCAACAATAACTCAATGTCTTAAAGCTAAAACTTCACGCGTTGTCTAACCTCCTGTCGCCTGCGCTATGATATGGGAAGCCGAGGCAAAAGTACCAGGGCCGTCACCACCTGCCGGCGCCACTCTAGGCCGCCGCCTCCTGAAGAAACGCCGACAACGCCGCCAGGGTTTCCTCCGGCGCCTCCTCGGCCAGAAAATGGCCGCAGGGCAGTGCCCGGCCTGACACGTTCTCGGCCCGCTGCGACCACAGATCCAAGGTGTCGTAGCAGCGCTCGATGACACCGCGCCGGCCCCAGAGCACCAGCAGCGGCGGCACGATCTTGCGGTCGCGGTCGGCGCGGTCGTGTTCCAGGTCGATGCCCGCCGCCGCGCGGTAATCCTCGCAGGTCGCGTGAATGGTGGCCGGATCGCGAAAGCAGCGCTTGTACTCGGCCACGGCCGCGTCGCTGAAGCAGCCCTCGACCTTGCTCCAGGCGCCAATCTTCTTTTCCACATAGTAGTCGGGATCGGCGCCGAGCAGGCGCTCCGGCAGATCGAAAGGCTGAATCAGCAGGAACCAGTGATAGTAGGCCTCGGCAAAGGTGCGGTCGGTGCGCTCGTACATGTCCAGGGTCGGCGCGATGTCGAGCACCGCCGCCTTGTCCACCCGCGCGCCGTGGTCGAGCAGCAGGCGATGGGTGACCCGCGCGCCGCGGTCGTGGCCGACGACGCTGAAGCGCTCGAAGCCGAGGGCCGCCATGACCTCGGCCTGGTCCTGCGCCATGGCCCGTTTCGAATAGCCGCCGTGGTCGGGCCCGGCCGGCGGCTTGCCGCTGTCGCCGTACCCGCGCAGATCGGTGCAGACGACGGTAAAGCGCTCCGCCAGCGCCGGGGCGATCTTATGCCACATGACATGGGTCTGGGGGTAGCCGTGCAGCATCAGGAGCGCCGGGCCGGCGCCACCGATCCGCAGATTGATTTCCGTCCCGCCGGTAGTCACCCGACGCTGTTCAAAACCTTCAAACACACCGTCCCCCGACCAGATCCCGTGAGTCGAGGCTGTCTTGTCGAACCGCCGCCGTCAACAAACTTGGGGCAGCGCGCGGCTTGGGGCGTCTTGGAGCGATGAAACGGATCGAAACGGCCCGGTGCCGCCGTCAGCCGGGATCTGTCCCGGCGAGGCTTGGTGCGGCTGAGAGGACTCGAACCTCCACTTCCTTGCGAAAACTAGCACCTGAAGCTAGCGCGTCTACCAATTCCGCCACAGCCGCATCGCCGTGTAGTGGTGGGCTTGCCACCGTCACTTTCCAGAGCCCGGACGAATGGTGCGGCTGAGAGGACTTGAACCTCCACGGGGTTTCCCCCACAGCGCCCTCAACGCTGCGCGTCTACCGATTCCGCCACAGCCGCAGATGTCCGCTGGCAGGGCCACCGGCTCGGAGCGGGAGTTATAACGTCCTTCGTCAAAAGGGCAATGGAAAATTCGGCCCTTGCCAAGCGGCGCCGTCTGCGCTGTTTTGGCGCGGACAAGCCGCGCTGACTGCGCTGTTTTGGCGCCGACAAAAGGACTCGACGTGCCCGCGGCCACGGCGTCAACTGCGCCCTCGGGCCGCGATCCTTAGGGCGGGGTTTTGCGGGCTCCCGCCCTCACGGGAGGCGCCCCGGATAGCTCCCGAGACACCGCCGAGACGACCACGACAATTGCCGCGAGACCTGTTCCATGAAGACCGTCATCCTGATTGCCGTCTTTGCCGCCCTGCTGCTGAGCAGCCTTCTGGCGGGAATCTACCTTTGGTGGAGTCTCAGCGACGTCGATATCAGCCTGAATGGATTGATCGCCATGACGCTGGGTTCCGTCGTCTCCCTGGCGCTGGGCGGCGGGCTGATGTTCCTGGTTTTCTACTCAAACCGTCGGGGCCACGACGACGACCACCATCGCGGACCGCAAAAATGAAGTATTTATCCCTTTAATCCCAATCCCCTGGGTGAACTTCCTGCGGCCTTGACACAAAAAAATCACCCCTTGGCGGAAATAGCGAATATAGTCTCAAGTCTGGGGAAGCCTGTAGGACTTGAGACCCTGCCTCCCTGTACGACTTCATGTCTACCAACCCCCGAAGACGGCCGGGGTTTTGAACATCCTACAGGCTCCCCCTCCTAACTTCCGCCGATTTCAACCCAAACTTACATTGAGCCGGCCCTTCAAGGCCGCGACTCCCGCCGGCCGGACAGTTGAAGATGCTTGTCCTGCGAATAGGGCGCGGTCATCATGACTTATGGATGAACCGGTCGAGTTTGATTTGTCCTTCTTTCGTGATCGCCTGATCGCGCGCCGCAGCGAACTTCTTGAATGGGCGGCGAGCAGCGCCGAAAGCCGGAAGCCAGTCGAACTGGACCAGACTCGGGTGGGCCGGCTGTCGCGCATGGATGCCCTGCAGAACCAAGCGATGTCCCTGGAGACCGAGCGGCGGCGCAAGCTCGAGCTGCAGCGTATCGAAGCCAGCCTCAAGCGCCTCGAGGACGGGGACTACGGCTACTGCGTCACCTGCGGCGAACAGATCCCCCTGCGGCGCCTGGAACTCGACCCCACCCTGCCGACCTGCGTTCACTGCGCCAGCAGCGGGTCCGGCGACTGAGCCGATGATCCGGAAGCGACTTCCGCGGTGCCGCGCCGCTTTCAGCCTTGGCTGCGCCGTCCTCGCGGCGGTTTTCGCGCTGCCCGGCCCCGGCGCCGCGCAGGAGACCGCGCCGGCCACCCAATGCTGGCGCGGTTGGGGCTACCTGCTGGATGGCCAGAGCGGCGGCTACAAGAGCCAGGAGATGCTGCTGGTCACCATCGGCGCGCCGGTCTGGGAGGTCGGCCGCCCGGTCGAGATCTTCCTGCTCGACCGCGCCAGCGGTCTGATCTCCGACATGCCCTCCTTCATCATCACGCCGGAGAACCCGCGGCAGTATTACCGCGGCCGCTTGAACTACGTCGACACCACCGCCGCCATCGAAGGCAGCCGGGACCGCATCGTCGTCGGGCTCAGCCATATCGAGCCGGCCAAGGCGGGGGTTCCGGCCAAGGAACGCTACAATCGCTGGGCCTGCGGCTTTCCGGAAGAGTAGTTCTCCGCCAAGAAACAACGCCCAACACATTCCTCTCCACCTAATATTTCTGCCCCATTACTTCGGATTTATTTAAATATTCGCATAAATTTTATTGAATATGGTTAATGAAAGATAAAAATTTCGTTGATTTTTCCTTTAAATTCGCCATACTTTCCTTCATAGATATTCAACCAATCCGGCACCGGCAAACGGCGCCGAAGCGGAGAGCGGCGAAATGTTGGCGGTATTGCAGTGGATCTACGGTCCCGGCGCAGAATCCGACCCCTATTACCTGCTGTTACACGACTTCGTTGTGCTGATGCCCTGGTGGTATCCCTACATGTGGCTGGGCATCATCGGCAGCGTGGTCTCCTGGCGTCTGCTGCGGCGCCTGCGCCGGCGCCTCCAGAACCGTGCCGGCCTGCGCCGCCTACGCGCGCACATGACCCGCATGGCTGGGCAAGCCGAGAGCACCTGGCTGCCCGCCGCGGCCAACGACGACCAGCCCCTGGTCCCGGCCCGCCGCTTCGCCGCCGAATAGACCGCTTCCCGCGGTTCCGGTCGACCCGGCAAATGCTGCCGGCCCAACCCTGCCCTGCCGGGGCGGATCTGCCCGGATCCCTTGAAAAACCTTCGAAAATCACGGCAAAAGGCGGCCGCATTCTGGCCCGGCGCTTGCATCGTTCTAGGCGACACTCGGCAGGCAACGGAAAGCGCGCGGAATGACCCTGACAGACCTGATCGGACACGACGGCACGGACAGCCGCAGCCTGCAGTGGTTTCACCGCACCAGCGGCAAGCCCAAGGAGAGACTGCGGATGCTGGAGGATGCCCTGGCGGTGCCGGAGCCCGCGCCGGAACCGATCTCCGCCGGCGCTTTCGCCGAACAGATCGAAGACACCATCCAGGAGCAATCCAAGCGCGAGATCATGTCCGTGCTGGTGCACTTGAAGCAGAACGAGATCCGCGCCCTGGTGCGCCGCGCCGCCCATGCCAAGGGACGCTACCTCGCCGCCCTCATGGAGATGCCGCGCAGCCAGGCGAGCCGCAAGACGGCGCTCGAAGAACTCTCCCTGGCGCGCCGGGAGTATGAGGAACTGGAAAAGGGGCTGGAGATCCTGCGCCAACTGATCCTCGACAACGACGTGCAGATCAGCGGCGTCGGCTGAGTTACGTTTCGCCCGGCGCTCCAGCGCGCACGCCTGACAGCCGTCAGGCAGCGGCGGCACGCCTGCCGCGCGGCGGCGCTCGATCCGCCGCCGAACGCACACGAAAAATCAGTTGATGTAGAGGACGTCGCTGTCCGGCTTGGGCATCTGCAGGATGACCGCCTCGGAGTTGCCGCTCAGGCGGCTCAGCAGTTCTTCCGTCGCCTTGGGGCAGGCGTCGACGACATCCAGCGCCAGATCGCCGTTGGCGTTCACCCGCGCGAAGATGCCGGCATTGAATGCATCGGAAATCCACCGCGCCGCGTCGAAGAAATTTGGACTGCTCATAGCTCAACCTCGTTCATGCTCTCGCACCGCTACAGCCTGCACCTCTTCCTTTAATGTTTGGTTACCTGCACGTTCACTATTTCCGCCGTCGAAGCCTCTGGCGGCATTGACGGAATCCTGCGCTGACCCAGAGCGGCGCGCTGTGCGCTTTGCCACGCCGCGGCGCGACAGTCCGCTCGGCCGGAGTACGCCGGACGGTTGAACCGGGCGACTCCCATTTGTCCTGATTTCTACGGGATGAATCCCGCATCCATCCCCATTCACGCCCGTGGGTCGCCGCGCGGGCGCCAAGGGTTCATTTTTGGGGGTCCGGGAAACAGAAACGTCCCGCTTTTAAGATCGGCGCGGCCATGGCGACTCGCCAGTCACCGCCAGCGACGCCTGCTGAATTTAGAGCCACGTGGTCAGCGCAGCGCAAAGGCCAGCAGCGCCACCACCAGGATCAGATTGAGCAGCCAGAACAGGGCGGCGACCCGGCGTCCGGCGGCGAGCCTGGCGAGCCGGTCAGTGATAGGTTCAGTCATAGGTAAAGCGCTCTGACAGAATCTGCGCCGCCGGCACGCCGAGTTCGATCAGCCGGTCCTCGACGGCCGCCATCATCGGCGGCGGCCCACAGAGCACGAAGAGCCAGCCACGCATCTCCGGGTCGCGAAACACCGCATCGATCAGCGCAGCATCCACCTTGCCGGTCCTGCCGCGCCATCCGGGCAGTGGCTCGGACAGCACGTGGATCACCTCGCTACCGTGGTCTCGGGCAAAACCCGCGAGTTCTTCGCGGTAGGCAATCTGTTCGTCGACGCGATTGCCATAGACGAGCAGGGTCGGGCGCCGGTCGCGATCATGGTGCAGCTGGCGCAGGATTCCCATCAACGGCGCGATGCCGACGCCACCGGCAATCAGCGCGATACCCGGCTCGTCGCGCCCGGTGACGACGAGGTTTCCGTGCGCGCCGTCGATATAGGCCCGGGTGCCTTCGCGGACCGCGCCGAGCTGTCGCGTGGAGTCGCCCAGTTCCTTGATGACGAACTGCAGGTCCGCACCGCCGCCGGGCGCCGAAGCGATCGAGAAAGGGTTCTCCTTGAGCGAAAACGCGCTGTGGCCAAGGTTCAGCCAGACGAACTGTCCGGCCTGATAGACCAATCCCGGGTGGCCATCGGGCGCCAGGGTCAGCTCCCAGGTCTTGAGGCCGACCGGACGCACCCCTGTCACTTTCCAGGGCCGGCGCCGCTCCCACAGCGGCTGAACGAAATAGACGTTGATCAGGGTCAGCACCGCGCCGGCAAACAATAGGCTCCACAGCCCGGCGAGAACGGGGTCGGCGCTGTAGCGCCCGGCCGCGAGACTGTGGTGCAGCAACAGCCCTGCGATGAGCAGGGCCCCGAGCCCGTGCATCCAGCGCCAGGTCTCGTAGCTGTAGCCGATCCGGTCGCGCCAGATCGACAGCAGCACAAAGCACGGCAGCAGCACCCAGGCCAGGATGCCGCTCGCCAAGGCGCCGAAATCCACCGTCAGGGTAAGATGACGGCCGGGGTCCCAGGGCAGCGGGCGGTCGAAAACGGCGCGGTACAGAAAGGGATGAATCAAGGCCAGGACCAGGGCCGTGCGGGCGCACAGCTGGTGCACCCGCATGGTCACGTCCATGCCGAGGTGCCGGGAGATGCTGCGAAAACGTCCGGAGAGCACGAATTCGACCAGGATGATGGCATAGGCGAGCAGGCCCGCGCCGCTCGCCAACTCGTCCCACAGGCCGCGCGGCGGCCGCGCGCCGACCCAGGCCAGCGCCAAGGGCAGCAGGACGACGAAAAGATAGAGAACGACGAGCGCAAGGGCTTTGATCGACCAACTCCCCAGGGACCGCCTGAGGTTAGCTTAGCCTGGCCGTGCTGTCATCGAAGCGTTTGGTGAGCCCGGCAGGGATCGAACCTGCGACAACCTGATTAAAAGTCAGGTGCTCTACCAACTGAGCTACGGGCCCCCCGGAAGGGTATCGCGCGCCCTTGCAGGGACCTCGTTGGGGGTCCGGGAAAGCGCGGCGGGCGCACCTTAGTGTCCGGCTCCCGCTTGGTCAATGAAAGACGGGCCGGCTAATGACGGGCCGGCCAAACACGGTTCTGCCTAGATCTCGTCCTTGAAGGTCTGCAGCCGTCGGCCGGCGCCGTCGCCGCTGCGGGCTTCGACGTCGAAGCGGTCGCGCAGGCGCTCGGCGACGGGGACGCTGACGAAGCTGCTGATGTCGCCGCCCAGGCGGCCGATCTCCTTGACGAAGCGCGAGGAGATGAACTGCTGGCGCTCGGAAGCCATGAGGAAGACCGTCTCGACCCGCGAATCGAGCCGCGCGTTCATCGCCGCCATCTGGAACTCGTACTCGAAGTCGGAGACCGCGCGCAGGCCGCGCACCAGCAGGCTGGCGCCGACCTCGTGGCAGAAATAGATCAGCAGGTTGTCGAAGGCACGCACCTCGACCTCGGCGCCGTGGGTATCGAGATGGCTGAGTTCGTCGCGCACCATCTCGACGCGCTCGTCAATGGAAAACAACGGACCCTTGCCGGCATTCTGCGCCACCGCGACCACCAGACGGTCGGTCACCTTGCAGGCCCGTCCGATGATATCCCGGTGGCCGTTGGTGATCGGATCGAAGGTGCCGGGGTAGACCCCGACCAGTGGGCGGCTCATGATCTCGGCCCTCTTCTCATTGGTCCTCGGGCGTCTCGATCGCGGATGGGTCGCCGCCGGGGCCGCTATCATCCGGGCCGCTCTCATCCGGGCCGTCTTCGTCGTCGGCGGCTTCATCTTCCGAGAGATGCGCCACCGAGACAATGCGCTCGCTCCGGTCGATGCGGAACAGCCTGACGCCGCGCGTCGTGCGCCCGGCGATGCGGATGTCCTCGACCGGGCTGCGGATCAGCTTGCCGCCGTCGGTCACCAGCATGATCTGGTCGCCCGGCTCGACCGGGAAAGCGGCGGCCACGCCGGCTTCCCGCCCGTCGCCGCGCGAGAGGTCCAGGTTGCCGATGCCCTGGCCGCCGCGCCCGGCCAGGCGAAACTCGTAGGCCGAGGTGCGCTTGCCGTAGCCGTCGTCGGCGACCGAGAGAATGAACTGCTCGGCCTCCGCCAGGGCATCGAGGCGCTGCCGCGGCAGTTCGGCCGTGACTTCGAAAGCGGCGCTTTCCACCTCGCCGTTGTCGCCGGCACCGTTCTCGCCGCGCCGCTTGGCGTTGGCATAGCGCAGGTAGACGTCGCGTTCCTCGACGCTCTCGGTCGCGCCGGAGCGCAGGATCGACATGGAGATCACCTTGTCGCCCTTGGCCAAGCGGATGCCGCGCACGCCGGTCGAGGTGCGCCCGGCGAAGACCCGGACGTCGGAGACGCTGAAGCGGATGCACTTGCCGCCGGCCGTGGCCAGCAGAACGTCGTCGTCCTCCGTGCAGGGCTTCACCGAGACCAGTTCGCTGTCGCCCGCCTCCAGCTTCATGGCGATCTTGCCGTTGGCCATGACGCGGACGAAGTCCGAGAGCTTGTTGCGCCGCACGTTGCCGCCCGAGGTGGCGAAGACCACGAACATCTCGTCCCAGGTGGTCTCGTCTTCCGGCATCGGCATGAAGGTGGTGACCCACTCACCGTCCTGCAGCGGCAGCAGGTTGACCAGGGCCTTGCCGCGCGCCTGGGGCGTGCCGATCGGCAGGCGATAGACCTTCAGCTTGTAGACCATGCCGCGCGAGGAGAAGAACAGCACCGGCGTATGGGTGTTGCAGACGAAGACCTGGCTGACGAAGTCTTCGTCGCGGGTCGCCATGCCGGCACGCCCCTTGCCGCCGCGCCGCTGGGCGCGATAGGTCGACAGCGGCACGCGCTTGATGTAGCCGCCGTGGGTGACGGTGACCACCATTTCCTCGCGCTGGATCAGGTCTTCGTCTTCATGCTCGAAGCCGGCATCGATGATCTGGGTGCGCCGCGGCGTCGCGAAGCGCTCCTTCATGTCCAGCAGTTCGCCGCGCAGCACCTCCAGCAGACGCGCCCGTGAGCCGAGAATCTCCAGGAACCCCTTGATCTCCGCCGCGATGGCTTCCAGCTCTTGAGCGATCTTGTCGCGCTCCAGGCCGGTCAGGCGCTGCAGGCGCAACTCCAGGATTGCGCGGGCCTGGGCCTCGGAAAGCTGATAGCTGCCGTCCTCGCCGACCTTGCGACCCGGCTCGTCGATCAGCGCAATGAGCGGCGCCACGCTCGCCGCCGGCCAGCGCTGTCCCATCAGGCCCTCGCGGGCGGCCACTGGGTCCGGCGCGGCGCGGATCAGGGCGATCACCGCGTCGATGTTGGCCACCGCGATGGCCAGGCCGACCAGGAGGTGGGCGCGGTCGCGGGCCTTGCCGAGGCGGAAGGCGGTGCGGCGGGTGACGACTTCCTCGCGGAAATCGACGAAGGCGGTGATGATCGACTTCAGGTCCAGCAGCTCCGGGCGGCCGCCGTTCAGGGCCAGCATGTTGCACCCGAAGGAGCCCTGCAGCGGCGAATAGCGGAACAACTGGTTCAGCACCACATCGGCCTCGGCGTCGCGGCGCAGTTCGATGACCACGCGCAGGCCCTGGCGGTCGCTCTCGTCGCGGATGTCGGAAATGCCCTCGATGGTCTTGGCGCGCACCAGCTCGGCGATACGCTCCTGCATGCGGGCCTTGTTGACCTGGTAGGGGATCTCGGTGACCACGATGGCGTGGCGGTCCTTGCGGACTTCCTCAATGGCGGTGGCGCCGCGCACGCGCAGCGAACCGCGCCCGGTGTGATAGGCATCGCGAATGGTCGAGCGGCCGAGAATGATGCCGCCGGTCGGAAAGTCGGGGCCCGGCACGTGTTCCATCAGGCGGTCGATGGAGATCTCGGGATCGTCGATGTAGGCGCGGCAGGCGTCGATCACCTCGCCCAGATTGTGCGGCGGAATGTTGGTCGCCATGCCGACGGCGATGCCGCCGGCGCCGTTGACCAGCAGGTTCGGAAAGCGCGCCGGCAGGACCACCGGCTCCTTGGTGGTCTCGTCGTAGTTGTCCTGGAAATCGACGGTATCCTCGTCGATGTCCTGCAGCAGCGCGTCGCTGGCGGCGCGGGTCAGGCGCGCCTCGGTATAGCGCATGGCCGCCGCCGGATCGCCGTCCATGGAGCCGAAGTTGCCCTGGCCGTCGATCAGCGGCAGGCGCAGGGAGAAGTCCTGCGCCATGCGCACCATGGTGTCGTAGATGGCGCTGTCGCCGTGCGGGTGGTACTGGCCCATGACGTCGCCGACCACGCGGGCCGACTTGCGATAGGGCCGGTTCCAGTCGTAGCCAGCCTCCTTCATGGCGTAGAGGATGCGGCGGTGGACCGGCTTCAGGCCGTCGCGGACGTCGGGCAGCGCCCGGGCCACGATCACGCTCATGGCGTAATCGAGGTAGGAGCGCTTCATCTCCTCCTCGATGGTGACCGGCGTTATGTCGAAATCGGAAGTCGGCGGTGACGGGTCGGACAAGAGTACTGCCTTGAGAAGGAGCCCGGGCCCTACGCCGGGGCAACAGATCGCGCGGCCCGAGGAAGGCCGCATTGAGCCAGAAAAAGCGGTTGGATCGGCCGGGCCATCCCCCGGTCCCGATCGGCGGGCCCGGGACGAACGTCAAGGCCCGGGAATCCCCCGCGAATCGTCACTCCGACTATAGCAATCCCGACCCCGAACGACAACTCCCATGCCCCAAGAAGCGGACAAATTTATTGTGTGATTTCAATTAGTTAAAAAACCTCCTTCGGCCTGCGCCGGAAACCCTGAAGGTGCGGCCGGGACAACCCGGCCAGGAGCGGCGATGGCCGCCGCGGGAAGACCGCTTTGCGCTGTGGCTCGGTTGAATGCGACGTGCTGTGGATTGCCTTCGCAACAGCCGGTCGGCAGCGCGGTTTCGGTGCCGGCCGGCGGTCAAAGCCACTGGCACGAGACGGGCGTCAAAGCGCTTTAGCCGGCCAGTTTACCAAGTTGATGAAGGCTGGCGCCGGCGCCGCTTCCCGGGGGCAGCGCCCGTCCGGGCAGGCGAACCGTTACGGTGGTGCCCTCTCCCTGGCGGCTCTGCAGTTCCAGGCTGCCGCCGTGCAGCTCGACCAGCGCCTTGGCCAGGGGCAGGCCAAGGCCGGTGCCCTCATCGCCGCGAACCATGGCTTCTCGCGCCTGCCCGAAGGGAGCCATGACCGTGTCGAGATCGTCGGACGCGATTCCGACGCCGTTGTCTGAAACGCGAATGTCGATGCCTTCGGCGCCATCGGTCTTCGCTTCCAATTCGACCCTGCCGCCGGCCGGCGTGAACTTCACGGCGTTGGCCAGCAGGTTGACCAGCACCTGCTTGAGCTTGCGGTGATCGCATTTCAGGTGCGGCAGTTCGCCGGCATCGGCGATCGATAGGGTGACGCCCTTGTGCTGCGCCAGCTCGGCGACGAAAATCCGGCAGCGCTCGAATACTTTCGCCAGGTCGGTCGTTTCCTCCCAGAGCTCAAGCTTGCCCGCCTCGATCTTCGAGAGGTCGAGAAGATCGTTGATCAGCGACAGCAGATGGGCGCCGGAAGAGTGGATGTGCTCGACGTACTCGCGATACTGCGGATGACTGAGCGGCCCTAGTGTCTCCTCGGCCATGACTTCGGAGAACCCGATGATGGCGTTTAGCGGCGTGCGCAGCTCGTGGCTCATATGAGCCAGAAAACTCGACTTTGAGCGGCTCGCCGCTTCGGCCTCCTCCTTGGCGTGGTAGAGATCCATTTGAGCGGCGATCTGCGCTGAGATGTCGTGGAACACGACGACGGCACTGAGGCTGGACAGTTGCCGGCCAATGGGAGTAACGACCAGTTCTACGGTGATCACCGCCTCGTCGCGCCCGCGGATTTCCAGCTTTTCGATATGACGCACGACGCCGCCCACCAGACTCGCGGCCACCGGCGCCGGCCCTTGCGCTATCGCCGAGGAAGGCCGCAGGGTCGCGTCGGCCTTGGACCCGATCAGCTCCGCGACCCTACGGCCCAGGATGCGCGCCGCCGCCGGATTTGCGAAGGTGATCCGCCCCTCGGCATCGACGCCGAAAATTCCGTCGGCCGCCGCACCGAGGATCAGTTCGTTGCGCTGCCGCATCTCCGCGATCGCCTCCCCCGCGCGGCGGGCCTCGATGGCAAAGGCCGCGAGCTGTGCCAAGATCACCTCGGGTCCTTCCGGATCGGGCGGACGGAAGCGGACCCCGGGCGGGCAGCGCACGATCAGCGAACCGAGCGAACTTCCCGAACTGGCTTGCAGAGGTGTCGACCAGAAGATCGTGCCGTCTTGCGCCCTGCGCCGCGAAGGCTTGCCGGTACGCAGCAGCTCCGCATAGAATGCCGGCAGGGTCGCGACCGGCTGGCCGACCGGGTCAAGCCAAGCTGCGGCTTCCTTTTGAGCGATACAAGCCGCGACCTTTTCTGCCGAGGGATCCAAGGTCACGATGGCACAGAAGGCGTCCTGCCGATGACGCTCGACAAAGCGCGCGATGCGCAGCAGCACCCGGTCCAGGTCCACACCCCTGGTCAAGGCCTCGAGGACAAGGCCGCGTTGCCGCTGCAGGCGTTCGGAGCGCCGCTGGGCGAGAATGTTGCGGGCCACGAGCCAGCCGGCCAGGCCGCCCGGCGGCAACAGCAGGGCGATCAGGGCGGCGAAGGCGCCGTTGCCGAGGCTTCGATAGCGCGCGGCAAGGCTGGTCACGTCGACGTCGACCTTCAAGGCACCTCGCTTGCCGGACCCGGACGTGAGCGGCACGTAAGCCTGGCCGATGATGGTGTCCCCGTCGCCGATCGCTTCCTCGATGACCATCGCAAGCGTGCGATTGCCGTCGAGAATGTCGCGCAGCGTTTCCGCGTTCGTGGCGCCGCGGAAATCGCCGGACCAGTTGGACAGGGCAACGACGCCGTCCGGCCGAATGACCTGATAGTCCTGCACGCCGCCGGCCGCGCCAGCGAATTCGAAAATGCGTTGATCGTCTTCGGACACCAAGCCCGCGGCGAGGATCTCGTCCAGGCCGCGCAGGTGCGATTGCAGGAATTCGGCCCAGTGCACCGCCGCGCCTGTCGCCGCGGACCTGAGAAGCTGGCGTTCGACCTCGCGGATGGTTGCGAGGCTGATCGTCAGCGCGACAACGACGATGAGGGCAATGGTGAGCAGCAGGCGCAGGTCCTTGTCCAGCCCGCGGCGCCACTCGCGTGGCCACTTGAGGAAGGCGAAATGGCGCGGCCGGTGGAGTTGCCCGCCGAGGCTGCGCGCATCTGCGCTCATGAGGCCAGCCGGAAACCCTGTATCATCTCCGGCGTGACGTAACCCAGGGAGCCGGACATCATATAGTCCAGGTGGATCTGGAACACCCGGCCGGCATCGGCATCGCGGTTGGCCCAGGCGAACCAGCGCGGCACGGCCAACTCGGTGAACTTCACGACGTCCTCCTCGCTCAGGCGCGACACCGTGACGCCGGAAGCGTCGAATTCCTTCCAGGCGGCCTGGTCGGCGACCTCGATGCTGGTGTGGTGGTGCTGCGAGTAGATGCGCACCTCGTCCTCGAGGAAGGCCTGCATGCCGGGAGAAAGCCGGCGCCAGCTGTCGATGGCGACGGTAATGTCCATGAGATCCACCGGCTGGTAGATCGACATGAAGCCCGGCGGTCCCATGGAGACATACTTGGCGACTTTCTGGAAACCCAGCGCGAGGTTCACGGCGGGACCGACGTAATCGGCCGCGTCGATGGCATCGTTTTCCAGCGCGTCGAGAATTTCCGAACCCGGCAGCATGGTGGTCTTGGCGCCGGCGGCCTGGAACAGCTCCGCTACCATGCCACCCGGCATGCGCAGCCGCAGGTCGCGGAAATCCTCGATGGACCGGATCGGCTTTTTGGAATGGATGATGTTCGCGCCGTGGCGGATCGGCCCCAGGTAATACATACCGAAGGGCTCATAGAGTTGCCGCGCGATCTCCAGACCGCCGAGGCCGTAATAGAACACCTCCCACTCGTGGGGCTGGCGCAGACCCAGCGGATAGGCGGCCAGAAAGACCGCCGCCGGAATCCGTCCCGACCAGTATTGGGTGAAGGAATTCATGGCCTGGATCTGGCCGCGCCGCAGGGCGTCGAAAAGCTGGAACTCGCCGACCAGTTCGTTGGCGCCGTAAGGCTCCAGAGCGAGTTCGCCCGAGGTTTTCTCGACGATACTGGCGCACCAGGCCTTGAAAACGTTGAGCCCATGCCCGCCGGGCCAGGAGGTCTGAACCTTCCAGGTCGTGCCCACGTCGCGGCCGGAAACCGCGGCCGGCGCCGCGCCGGAGGCCTGGCGGCCGGCCAGAAGGCCCGCCCCGGCGCCCACGGCGAGGCCGGCGGCGGTGCCGGCCAGAAAGGCCCGGCGGCCCGTCGGGGCCTTCGAGGTTGTCGTCATGTCGAGTACCTCCTCGGCTAAGACCGGCGATTTCTGAAAAGCCAAGCCAATCCGCGCCGCACCGGCTGTCTCGCGCGCGATCAGATGGAACACAGTCTGCCTAAAAACAATTGGAGATGTATTAACGATAAGAGTTTCACGGCAGCCGCGATGTATCCCCTCGCGTGCCGCCCCGGCCACGGCAAAGCACCCCGAGAAGACGAGTTAACGCCTCCGGGTCAAATACTTGATGCCAATGCGATTTAGCGGGCGGCGCGCCAACCCGGCGGCGCCGCGCTGTCCAGCCGGCGGTAAATCCCGCCTCTAGAACGGGATTTCGTCGTCCAGGTCGCCGCCGGAGGGGCCAGAGCCACCGCCGCCTGAACCGCCGCCCGAACCGCCGCCGAAGCCGCCACCGCCGCCGGACCCGCCGCCATAGCCGCCGTCGTCGCTGTAGCCGCCGCCACCGCCGTCCTGGCGGCCGTCGAGCATGGTGAGTTCGCCGCGGAAGCGCTGCAGCACGACCTCGGTCGAATAGCGGTCCTGGCCGTCCTTGTCGGTCCACTTGCGGGTCTGCAACTGGCCTTCGACGTAGATCTTGGAGCCTTTGCGCAGGTATTTCTCGGCGATCTCGGAGAGCTTGTCGTTGAAGATCACGACCCGGTGCCACTCGGTGCGCTCCCGGCGTTCGCCGGAATTGCGGTCGCGCCAGGTTTCCGAGGTGGCCAGGGAGAGGTTGGCGACCTTGGTGCCGTCCTGAGTCGAGCGAATTTCCGGATCGCGGCCCAGGTTGCCCACCAGAATGACCTTGTTCACACTCCCCGCCATACCATTTCACTCCAATTTCCGCGCAGATTCATCTTCATGGGGCCGGAATGTAGCGCGCCTGACAGGGCTCTGTCAGCAATCCCTTATCCACAGCGCGCCGCGCCCCAACGGGGGCTCGATTTTCCCCCTCCCATCCGCCATATTGACGTTATCGGCGGCGCTTCGCCACCGGTATCCCGCTCCGTCACCTCCAGCCCCGAGAGGCCGTGCCGATTTGATGCCAAACGGTCCGCAAGACCCCGTGATCGCGGTTCGCGGCGCGCGCGAACACAATCTGAAGAACATCGACGTCACCCTGCCGCGCAATCGGCTGGTGGTGATCACCGGGCTGTCGGGCTCCGGCAAATCGTCGCTGGCCTTCGACACCATCTATGCCGAGGGTCAGCGCCGCTACGTCGAGTCGCTCTCGGCCTACGCGCGCCAGTTCCTCGAACTGATGCAGAAGCCGGACGTCGATTCGATCGAGGGCCTGTCCCCGGCGATCTCCATCGAGCAGAAGACGACATCGAAGAATCCGCGCTCCACCGTCGGCACGGTGACCGAGATCTACGACTACATGCGCCTGCTGTTCGCCCGGGTCGGGGTGCCCTATTCGCCGGTCACCGGCCTGCCGATCGAGAGCCAGACCGTCAGCCAGATGGTCGACCGGGTGATGGAAATGCCCGGGGGCACCCGCCTCTACCTGCTGGCCCCCATCGTGCGCGGGCGCAAGGGCGAGTACCGCAAGGAACTGGCCGACCTGCAGAAGCGCGGCTTCCAGCGGGTGAAGATCGACGGCGAGCTTTACGAGATCGAGGAGTCCCCGGCCCTCGACAAGAAGCGCAAGCATGACATCGAGGTGGTGGTCGACCGTCTGATCGTGCGCGAAGGCATCGAGACGCGTCTCGCCGACTCTTTCGAGACCGCCCTCCACCTGGCCGACGGCCTGGCCTTCACCGAAGACGCCAAGTCCGGCGCGCGCACCACCTTCTCGGCCAAGTTCGCCTGCCCGGTCTCCGGCTTCACCATCGACGAGATCGAGCCGCGGCTGTTTTCCTTCAACAACCCCTTCGGCGCCTGCCCGTCCTGTGACGGCCTGGGGGTGACGCTGTTCTTCGATCCCGACCTGGTGGTGCCCGACCCGAAGCTGGCCCTGAGCGGCGGCGCCATCGCGCCCTGGTCGCGCTCGGCCACGCCCTCGCCCTATTACCAGCAGACCCTCGACAGCATCGCCCGCCACTTCAAGGCGTCGACGCGCACTCCCTGGGAAGACCTCAAACAGTCGGTGCGCGACGTCATTCTCTACGGCTCGGGCAAGACGGCCATCACCATGACCTACGACGATGGCCTGAGGAGTTACAAGACCAGCAAGCCCTTCGAAGGCGTGGTTCCCAACATGCAGCGGCGCTGGCGCGAGACCGACAGCGACTGGGTGCGCGACGATCTCTCCAAGTACCAGAGCAACAAGGCCTGCGAGGCCTGCGGCGGTTACCGGCTGAAGCCCGAGGCCCTGGCGGTGAAGCTCGACCGGCTGCACATCAGCGAGGTGACCGAGTTCTCCGTCGCCAAGGCGGCCGACTGGTTCGGGGCGCTGAACGGCACGCTGCGCCCCAAGGAACAGGAAATCGCCTCGCGCATCCTCAAGGAGATCAACGATCGCCTGCGCTTCCTGGTCGACGTCGGCCTCGACTACCTGACGCTGTCGCGCGGCTCGGCCAGCCTCTCCGGCGGCGAGAGCCAGCGCATCCGCCTCGCCTCGCAGATCGGCTCCGGCCTGACCGGCGTGCTCTACGTGTTGGATGAACCCTCCATCGGGCTGCATCAGCGCGACAACGCGCGCCTGCTTGAGACGCTGAAACGCCTGCGCGACCTGGGCAACAGCGTCATCGTGGTGGAGCATGACGAGGACGCGATCCGCACCGCCGATTTCCTGGTCGACATGGGGCCGCGCGCCGGCGTCAACGGCGGCCAGGTGGTGGCCATCGGCCTGCCCGACGAGGTCATGAGCAATCCCGAGAGCCTGACCGGACAGTATCTCACCGGCCTGCGCCAGATCGAAGTGCCTGGCCTGCGCCGCGAGGGCCATCCCGGCCAGGAGATCCGGATTCGCGGAGCCACCGAGAACAACCTGCAAAACGTCTCGGCGGCGATCCCCATGGGGACCTTCACCTGCGTCACCGGCGTGTCGGGCAGCGGCAAGTCGACGCTGATCATCGAGACGCTCTACAAGGCCCTGGCGCGGCGGCTGCACAAAGCGCGCGCCAACCCCGGCAAGCACGAGGGCATCGAGGGCCTGGAGTACCTCGACAAGATCATCGATATCGACCAGTCGCCGATCGGCCGCACCCCGCGCTCCAATCCGGCGACCTACATCGGCGCCTTCACGCCGATCCGCGAGTGGTTTGCCGGCTTGCCGGAGTCGAACGCGCGCGGCTACCGGCCGGGGCGCTTCTCCTTCAACGTGAAGGGCGGGCGCTGCGAGGCCTGCCAGGGCGACGGCGTCATCAAGATCGAGATGCATTTTCTCCCCGACGTCTACGTGCAGTGCGACGTCTGCAAGGGTAAGCGCTACAACCGCGAGACCCTGGAGATCACCTTCAAGGACAGGTCCATCGCCGACATCCTCGACATGACCGTCGACGAAGGCGTGGACTTCTTCAAGGCAGTGCCGTCGATCCGCAGCAAACTGGAAACCCTGCAGAAGGTCGGCCTGGGCTATATCCATGTCGGCCAGCCGGCGACCACCCTGTCCGGCGGCGAGGCGCAGCGCGTGAAGCTGTCCAAGGAGCTGTCGCGCCGCGCCACCGGGCGCACGCTCTACATCCTCGACGAGCCGACCACGGGCCTGCACTTCGAGGACGTGAAGAAGCTGCTGGAGGTACTGCAGGCGCTGGTCGACCAGGGCAACACCGTGGTCGTCATCGAGCATAATCTGGAGGTCATCAAGACCGCTGACTGGATCCTCGACCTCGGCCCCGACGGCGGCGACCGGGGTGGGCGCGTCGTCGCCGCCGGCACGCCTGAAGAGGTCGCCCAGGTGGCCGAGAGCCACACCGGCCAGTACCTCGTGCCATACCTGCGCCTGCCGCCAAAGCGCAAGAAGAAGCGGGCGTGACCGAGGCCGCTGTGACCTGCCGCCCGGCGGCGATGGATGATCGTGCCGCCGTGGCCGAACTCTTTTATCTCTGCGACCGCCACTACTGGGGCGACAAGGCCGCACCGCCGGACTCGATTGCCGATCATGTGCGCCAGCGCGTCCTGGCCGACGGCGCCGATGCCCAGGTGCTTCTCGCCGTGAGCGATGGAAAGGCGCTGGGCTTTGCCTGCTATGCCCTGCTCTATCCGGCGCCCGACTGCGGCGGGCAGGTCTATCTGAAGGAGCTCTTCGTGCGCGAAGCGGCGCGCGGCAGCGGTGTCGGCGTCGCCCTGCTGCGCGCGGTGGCGCAGCACGGCCTCGAGCGCGGCGCCGTGCGCCTCGACTGGACCGCCGAGGACACCAACCCCGGCGCCCTCGCCTTCTACGACCGCCTCGGCGCGCGGCGCGTCACCGAGAAGGTCTACTTCCGTTTCGACGGCGAAGGTCTGAAGGACTTCGCCGCGGGGGAGTAACATCCGCAACTGTCGTCCCGGGGCTTGGCTCCGGGACCCAATGGAGTGTCTGTCGGCCCGTCGAGAATACTCTTTCTTTAATCCGCGCCGCCGGACGCCTGGACCTCGGGGTCCGGGCCCCTGCGTGCCGGGCGCAGGCGCCGGGTAAGGCCGCGGATGGCCACGTAAAAGACCGGCGTCAGGAACAGCCCGAAGAAAGTCACGCCGAGCATGCCGGAGAACACCGTGACGCCGAGCGACTGGCGCATCTCGGCGCCGGGCCCGGTCGCGATGGCCAAGGGCACGACACCGAGGATGAAGGCGAAGGCGGTCATCAGGATCGGGCGCAGGCGCAGACGGCAGGCCTTGACCACCGCCTCGACGATGCTGTCGCCGTTGTCCTCGGCCTGCTTGGCGAATTCGACGATCAGGATGGCGTTCTTGGCGGCCAGGCCGACCAGCACGATGAGGCCGACCTGGGTCAGGATGTTGTTGTCGAAGCCGCGCAGGGTGACGCCGACCAGGGCCGCAAGCACGCTCATCGGCACAATCAGAATGATCGCCAGCGGCAGACTCCAGCTCTCGTACTGCGCCGCCAGCGCCAGGAAGACGAAGAGCACCGAGAGCGCGAAGATGAAGACCGCGGTGTTGCCGGTGTTGCGCTCCTGATAGGCCAGTTCGGTCCATTCGAAATCGGTACCCGGCGGCAGCGTCTGCTCGGCCATGGTCTCCATGATCTCCAGGGCATCGCCCGAAGAAGTACCCGGCGCGGCGCTTCCTTGAATCGGCACCGAGACGAACATGTTGTAGCGCTGCACCAGGTTCGGCCCGGAGACGTCGCGGATATCGACCAGGGTGCCCAGCGGCACCAGCGCTCCGGTCGCGGAGCGCACCTTGAGGCGCATGATGTCGACGCGCTCCATGCGGAACTCCTGGTCGGCCTGGGCGCGCACCTGGTAGATGCGCCCGAAGGCGTTGTAGTCGTTCACGTAGGTCGAACCGAGATTGATCGACAGGGTATCGAAGATGTTGGGAATTGGCACGTCCAGCATGCGCGCCTTGCGGCGGTCGATCTCCAGGTAGAACTGCGGCGAAGAGGCACTGGAGGTGGTGAAGACGCCGGTCACACCGGGGGTCTGGGCCGCCTGTCCCATCATGGCATAGGCGGACTGCAACACCCGCCCCATATCGGCGCTGTTCAGGTCGCGCAGCTGCAGTTTGAAGCCGCCGGAGTTGCCGACACCGCGCACCGGCGGCGGCTCGATGGCGATGATGAAGGCTTCCTCGATGGCTTGCAGGCGGCCGAACAATTGGCCGACGACGGTACCGGCCGGCAGGCCCGCTTTGAGCCGGTCGTCGAAGGATTCGAAGGCGGCGAAGACGACGCCCGCGTTGGTGGCGTTGGTGAAGGTGGCGCCGGAGAAGCCGGCGAAGGCCACCGCGTTCTTCACCCCTGGCGTCTCCTGGATGATCTTCGAGGCCTCCAGCACCACAGCGTCGGTGCGGTTGAGCGATGCGCCCTCGGGCAATTGGATGACCACGATGGCGTAGCCCTGGTCCAACGTCGGGATGAATCCGCGCGGCGTGGTCTGCAGCATGTAGACGGCACCGCCGAGCAGCCCGGCGAAGATCAGAAGCATGGCCGCCAGAGTCGATTTATGTCCGACCAGGAAGTGTATGATCCTGCCGTAAAACGCGCTCATCCTGTCGAAGCCGTTGTTGAAGCCGTCCGCCAGGAAGCGGCCGGCCGCGGCCAGGGGAAAGCGCGAGGGCTTGCCGCCGTGCGGCTTGAAGATGATCGCTGCCAGGGCCGGCGACAGAGTCAGGGAGTTGGCGGCCGAGATGACCGTCGCCACGGCGATGGTCAGCGCGAACTGCAGATAGAACTGACCCGAGATGCCGGGAATGAAAGCCACCGGCACGAAGACGGCAACCAGCACCAGCGAGATGGCGATCACCGCCGAGCCGACCTCGTCCATGGTGCGGTGCGCCGCCTCGCGCGGGCCGTAGCCGAGTCGCATGTTGCGCTCGACGTTCTCGACCACGACGATGGCATCGTCGACCACGATGCCGATGGCCAGCACCATGCCGAAGAGGGTCAGCATGTTGATCGAGAATCCGAAGGCCAGCATCACCGCGAAGGTACCGATCAGCGACACCGGAATGGCGATGATCGGAACCAGCGCCGTGCGCCAGGACTGCAGGAACACCAGGACCACCAGGACCACCAGACCCACCGCCTCGAACAGCGTTTCATAGACCGCGTCGATGGACTCGGCAATGAACTCCGTCGGGTTGTAGACGATGGTGTAATCCAGGCCCGGCGGAAAATCCTGCTTCACCCGCTCCATGGTCGCGATGACCTGATCGGCGGTCTCCAGGGCGTTGGTGCCGGGGCGTTGAAAGATCGCCAGGGCGACGGCGGGCTTGCCGTTGAGATAGCTGTTGGTGATGTACTGGCGCGCGCCCAGCTCGACGCGCGCGACGTCCTGCAGGCGGATCAGGCGCCCGTCTTCGCCCGCCTTCACGATGACCGAGCGAAACTCCCGCGCATCCTCGAAGCGGCCCTGGGTGGTGACGACATACTGAAAAGCGTTGTCGCCGGGGTTGGGCGGCGCGCCGATGGAGCCGCCGGCGACCTGGACATTCTGCTCGCGCAGCGCCTCGACGACGTCCGAAGCGGTCAGGGCGTAGGACGAGAGCTTTTCGGGATCGAGCCAGACCCTGAGCGAGAACTCGCGCTCGCCGAAGAGGATCAGGTCGCCAACCCCGTCGAGGCGCAGCAGCAGATCGCGGACCCGCGAGCGCGCGTAGTTCGACACATAAAGCTGGTCGTAACTCTCGTCCGGGGAAAGCATATGGACGACCATCATCAGGTCGGGCGACGACTTGGTGGTGGTCACGCCGAGGCTGCGCACCTCTTCGGGCAGGCGCGGCTCGGCGACCGAGACCCGGTTCTGCACCAGCACCTGGGCCTTATCCAGGTCGGCGCCGAGTTTGAAGGTAATGGTCAGGGCCATGGCCCCGTCGGCGGTCGAATAGGAAGACATGTAGAGCATGTCCTCGACGCCGTTGATCTCCTGTTCCAGCGGCGTCGCCACGGTGGCCGCCACCGTCTCCGCATCGGCGCCGGGATAGGTGGCGCGCACCACGATGCTGGGCGGTGCGATCTCCGGGTACTGGGCTACCGGCAACTGGCCGTAGGCGATCAGGCCGACGATCACCAGCACCAGCGACAACACCGTCGCAAAGATCGGCCGGTCGACGAAGAAATGGGCGAAACGCATCGGCCGCTCCTACTGTGCCGCTTCCGGCGGCAATTCGGTCATTTCCGGCGTCACCGTCACGCCGGGGCGGATCCGCATCAGGCCGTTGATGACGATGGTCTCCTGGCCGGTCAGGCCGTCGCGCACCACGCGGTAGCCGTGCAGCCGCGGTCCCGGACGCACCTGCCTGGGCGACACCTTGCCCTCGTCGTCGACCAGATAGACGATGCGCCGGTCCTGGTCGGCGGCGATGGCGCTGTCCGGAATGAGCACGCCCTCATAAGGCAGCGACCCGGGGATGTTGATGATGCCGAAGAGGCCCGGCTGCATCACCAGGTTCGGGTTATTCAAGATCGCGCGTACCCGCATGGTGCCGGTGCCCTCGTCGACCCGGTTCTCGGAGAAGTCGAGCTTGCCGTCGAAACTGCCGTCCCGCTCGTCCGACAGGCGGACTTTCACTTCCAGCGCGCCCGCACCTTCCTGCAGCGCCACGCCGCGCGCCCGCGCATCGCGCGCATAGGCGAGGAACGAGCGTTCGTCGATGTCGAAGTAGAAGTAGATCGGGTCGACCGCGACGATAGTGGTCAGGATTGTGACGTTGGTCTCCACCAAGTTGCCGACCGAGATCAGGTTACGATCGATGCGCCCGGAAATCGGCGCCCGGATCTCCGTGTACTCGAGGTCCAGCCGGGCGCTGTCCAGCGCCGCCTTGGCACCCTGAACCTGCGCCTGGGCGGAGAGGTATTCATTCTGGCGCTCGTCCAGGGCGCTGACGGAGATGTTGCCGCGCGACGACAGATCGCGGGCGCGCACCAACTGTTTCTGGGTGAATTCAACCTGGGACTCGGCGATCTTCAACAAGGCCTCGGCCTGCGCCACCTCGGCCCGGAACGGCCGCGGGTCGATGGTGAACAGCAGGTCGCCCTCGGCGACGATGGCGCCATCGGTGAAGTGGATCTTCTCGAGATAGCCGCCGACGCGGGCGCGGACGTCGACCTCGTCGAGCGCCTCGAAGCGGCCGACGAACTCGTCGTCCTCAACCACTTCGCGCACAACCGGCTTGGCCACCGTCACCGTCGGCGGTGGCGGCGCCGCCTGCCGATCTGCCTGGCTGGCGCCATCGTCGCCGCAGCCCGCCAGGGCCGCCACCGACGCAAGCGCCAAGGCGGCCGACACCGCTTTGGAAACCTTGCTTGAAAGACGCCCGCTTCGAGCAAACATATGCATTCCAATGCCCCTCTCCGCTGCCTCACTGACGAGGCAGAAAACCGAGTAGTCTACATATATTGCAGTGCACCAGTTGCAAGCCGTTCCTATGGCATGGGGGCCTGCGCCTCTTGCATAGCCTCCTGACAGGCTGCAAGTTTCCGGCATGATCGCCCCACTCCGCACCGGTCCGACCGACGATACTACAATGTCGCCGCAACTCCAGGCGGAAGCCCGTCAGCGGGCGCAGCCGGCGCTGAATTGGCTGAAGTCGATGCGCCTGCGCCAAAGCCGCATCACCCTGCTGTTCGATGGATTCTTGCGCGAGTTGCGCCAGATCGGCATTCCCGTCGACCGCTCGACCCTGCATTTGGGCCAGCTTCACCCCCAGATGCGCGCCCGCACCGTTCTCTGGGAGGCCGAGGCCGGCGGCGCCATGGAGATCCCGCGGGCCCACGGCATCCTGGAAACGGAGCTCTTTCTCAAGAGCCCGGTAAAGCTGGTTTTCGACGGTTTCGGGCCGATCCGACGCCGCCTCGCCCTGGCGGACTGCCCGATCGACTTTCCGATCACCGAAGAGCTTCACGCGGCGGGCTTCACCGACTACACCGCCCGCCCGCTGCCGTTCAGCAACCGGCAGATCAATACCCTGACCCTGGCGACCAGGGTCGAAGCTGGATTCAGCGATCTCGACATCACCACCATCGACGCGCTGACGCCGATCTTCGGCCTGCTCCTGGAACTGCGCAACGCCTATCGCACCGCCGAAACCCTGATGGAAACCTATCTCGGCCAGCGCAGCGCCCGCCGGGTCCTGGCCGGCACCATCGTCCGCGGCGACGTGGAGCGCATCAACGCGGTGCTCTGGACCTCCGACCTGCGCGACTTCACGCGGCTCTCCGAGGAACTGCCCATGGAGGAGGTGATCGAGCTGCTCGACAGCTACTTCGAGGCCATGGCGGTGGCGATCAACCCCAGGGGCGGCGAAATCCTGAAGTTCATCGGCGACGCCGTCCTCGCCATCTTCCCGATCGAGGAACGCCACGACGGCGACCCCTGCCGGGCCTGCCAGGCCTCCATGACGGCGGCTCAAGAGGCCCTGGAAAACGTCGCCCGCCTGTGCGCAGAGCGCCGCGCCGCCGGCAAGGCCGAGTTCCGCTGCGGCATTGCGCTTCACATGGGCGACGTGATGTACGGCAATGTCGGCGCCGCCGGGCGCCTGGATTTCACCGTGGTCGGCCCGGCAGTGAACCTGGTCAGCCGCATCGAGGGCCTGAACCGGGAACTCGGCATCCCCCTGGTCTACTCCGCCGCCTTCGCCGCGCACTGGAGCGGCGGCAGCCGCAGCCTCGGCCGTTTCGGCCTGAAGGGCATCGCCGAGCCCCAGGAAGTCTTCACCCGGGCGGACATGCCTCTCCCAGAGGGAGAAAACTGAGCCTTTCGGCACCTCCCCTCCGGCGCTATGGTCCGGCCATGAGCGATATCAAATCGACAGCCATCCACGTGGTCGGCGGCGGCCTGGCCGGCAGCGAGGCGGCCTGGCAGGTCGCGCGGGCCGGCCTGCCCGTGGTGCTGCACGAAATGCGTCCGCTGCGCGGGACCGAGGCCCACCTCACCGACGGCCTGGCGGAACTGGTCTGCTCCAACTCGTTCCGCAGCGACGATGCCGAGAACAATGCCGTCGGCCTGCTGCACGAGGAGATGCGCCGCCTCGGCTCGCTCATCATGACCTGCGGCGACGCCACCAAGCTGCCGGCCGGTGGCGCCCTCGCGGTCGACCGCGTCGCATTCTCGGACCATGTCGGCGCGGCCCTGGAGGCCGACCCGCTGGTCACCATCGAACGCGGCGAGGTGGCGGGCCTGCCGCCGGAGGACTGGGACTCGGTGATCATCGCCACCGGACCGCTCACCTCACCGGCACTCGGCCAAGCCATCGGCAGCCTCAGCGGCGAAGAGGAACTCGCCTTCTTCGATGCCATCGCCCCGATCGTCTACAAGGAGTCCATCGACTTTTCCAAAGCCTGGTTCCAGTCGCGCTACGACAAGCCGGGCCCCGGCGGCGGCACCGCCGACTACGTGAACTGCCCGCTCGACGAGGACCAGTACAAGGCCTTCATCGCCGCGCTGATCGACGGCGAGAAGACCGACTTCAAGGACTGGGAGAAGTCAACGCCCTACTTCGAGGGCTGCCTGCCCATCGAGGTCATGGCCGAGCGCGGGCCTGAGACCCTGCGCTTCGGGCCGATGAAGCCGGTCGGCCTGCACGATCCGCATAGCGACTCGCGGCCGCACGCCGTGGTGCAACTGCGCCAGGACAACGCCCTGGGCACGCTCTACAACATCGTCGGATTTCAGACCAAGCTGAAGTACGGCGCGCAGACCGACATCTTTCGCAAAATTCCCGGCCTGGAGAAGGCCGAGTTCGCGCGCCTCGGCGGCCTGCACCGCAACACCTTCATCAATTCGCCGCGCCTGCTCGACGGCGCGCTGCGCTTGAAGGCGCAGCCGCGGCTGCGCTTCGCCGGACAGATCACCGGCGTCGAGGGCTATGTGGAATCCGCCGCCGTCGGCCTCATGGCCGGGCGTTTCGCCGCCGCCGAGCGCTTGGGCCAGACCCTCGCGCCGCCGCCACCGACCACGGCGCACGGCGCCCTGCTGGCGCACATCACCGGCGGCGCCCAGGCCGAGACCTTCCAGCCGATGAACGTGAACTTCGGGCTCTTCCCGCCGCTCACCCCGCCCAAGGGCAAGCGCAAGGTAAAGAAGAAAGACCGCAAACCGGCCTACGCCGCCCGCGCGCTGTCCGACCTCGAGGCCTGGCACAGCGGCGCGGCCGCAGCGGCGGAGTAGCGCTCAAAACCGCCCGCGCCAGTGGCCCCAGGCGAGGCGCCAGACCCGGCCGGGCGCCGGCGCCTGAACCGCTTCCGCGAAAGGATCGCAGCCGGCCACGCTGAGACGCCTCAGGTAAAGGTCGGCGAAGCGCGCGATGAGCAGCGCCGGCAAGGCCGCCTGCGGCACCCGGCCCGCCGGACGGCGCGCCGCCTTCAGGTTCTGCCCCGCCGCCTCGGCCAGCACGCCGCAGACCCGCCGCAGCGCTGGCGAGGAGCGCAATTCGAAGACCTCCTGCAAGTCGACGCCGGCATCGGCGCAGAGATCCGCCGGCAGGTAGCAGCGCTTTTGGCGCGCATGCAGCGGCAACGCCCGCAGCAAGCCCAAGTAGGCCCAGGCGGGGCCGAGATGCTCAGCCGCCTCCCGGCTCGCCGGGTCGGCGGCGCCGAGGATCCACAGGGCCGCCCGCAGCAGAACCGTCGAGGTCCCCTCGGCATAGTGCCGCAGCGCCTCCAGGTCCTCCGGCGGCTCGGCGTCGAGATCGAATTCGCGCGCGTCAACCACGGCTTCGAGCAGCGCGCGCGGCAGATCCTTCGCCCTTACGGCCTCGGCCAGCGGCAGGACCACCTCATGCTGGCGCTCCACGCCGCCGTAGATGCCGTCCAGGCTCTCGCGCCACCACTGCAGGCGGATGCGGCCCAGCATCGGTTCGCTGACCACTTCCGCCGTCTTGGCCACCTCGTGATTGAAGGCAAAGAGCGCGAACAGCTGCTCGCGTTCGGCCTCCGGCGCGAAAAGGCTGCTCAGATAGCGGTCGCGGTCGTGGCGCTCAACCAGGGCGCCGCAAGCTGACAACCCGGTCATCGGCTGCGCTCTTTCGAGCTGAAGTGCCGCCGCGCGCGGACTTGGCAAGTCCTCAAGCAACCTCTAGTCTTTTCCGCAGGGATTCGGAGTCGCTCTATTTGCGCCTTTCGCAGTCGCCTAAAGAAGAACGATGACCCGTTACCGCGCCAAAAGAGAAGCGGCGCAAAATGAGCTGGGAGGGTGGAAATGGCTGGCATCCTTACGTCTTTGCGCAACACGATAATCGCCGGTTTTGTCGTCGCGATTGTTCTGTTCCTGATCTACTACGGCCTGCAAGGCTACGACGGCCGCGCCTTCGGTGCCTTCTTCTTCCGCTGGCTGCATGTGATCAGCGGCGTCATGTGGATCGGACTGCTGTGGTACTTCAATTTCGTCCAGATCCCCAACATGCCCAAGATTCCCGATGAACAGAAGCCGGCCATCGGCAAGGTCATCGCGCCGGCAGCGCTATGGTGGTTCCGCTGGGGTGCCATGGCAACCATCGTGACCGGTCTCATCCTGGCCGCGTTCAACGGCTACCTGATCGAGGCGATCCTGCTGGGTCTGACCGACGGCGTGCCCAAGCACATGATGATCGGTATCGGCATGTGGCTCGGCGCTATCATGTGGTTCAACGTCTGGTTCATCATCTGGCCGAACCAGCAACGCGCGTTGGGAATGGTCGAAGCCGACGCCGACAGCAAGGCCAAGTCGGCGCGCACCGCCATGCTTTTCTCGCGCACCAACACCCTGCTCTCGATCCCCATGCTGTTCGCCATGGTGTCGGCGCAGAACCTGTTCTAGCCTTCGGACCGGCGGCCAAGCCCGGCGGCCAAGCCCGGCGGCCAAGCGATGACATAACGGCTGCGAGAGCGGACCGGGGCCCCAGGGTCCCGGTCTTTTTCGTGGTCCGCTGCGGCGATTTGCCGCCCCGCGAATCCGTCGAACTACCGTGCAGGGGGTGGAACTTTTCGCCGTACTGACCAGTTGTCTCTCTATAGTCAGCGTGACCGGACCGGCCCCTGGCCGGCCGGTTTTTTGTTATATTGAGTGAGTTGACAAGAAAGCGAGACGGCATGGCATTCGAACTTCCTTCCCTACCCTACGCAAAAGACGCTTTGGAGCCGCACTATTCGGCGAACACCCTGGGCTTCCACCACGGCAAGCACCATCAGGCCTATGTGACCAAGCTGAACGAGTTGACCGAGGGAACCGACGACGCCGGCAAGTCGCTTGAGGAGATCATCAAGTCAAGCTCCGGCGGACTGTTCAATCAGGCGGCCCAGGTGTGGAACCACACCTTCTTCTGGAATTCCATGAAGCCCGCCGGCGGCGGCGCCCCGAGCGGCGCGCTGGCCGAGGCCATCGGCAAGACCTTCGGCAGCCTCGACAAATTCAAGGAGCAGTTCAAAGCGGCCGGTGCCGGCCAGTTCGGCAGCGGCTGGGTCTGGCTGGTCAAGGACGGCGGCGACCTGAAGATCGTCACCACCGCCAACGCCGAGACCCCGCTGACCAAGGGCCAGACGCCGCTGCTCACCTGCGACGTCTGGGAGCACGCCTACTACCTGGACTACCAGAACCGTCGGCCGGACTTCCTCCAGTCCTTCCTCGACAACCTGTTGAACTGGGAATTCGCGGCGGAGAATTTCGAAGCGGCGAAATCGGCCAAGGCGGCCTGAGGCCAAATGGCGTAAAGCCAAAGGGGCTTCCCGCGGGAAGCCCCTTTTTTCGTGCCTCTGTCGTCACACTTGCGTCAGTCCACGGCGATCAGGACGGCGGCGACACGCCGGTCTTCCATCACCAGAACGTTGTAGGTGCGGCAGGCGGCGCCGGTGTCCATCGGCTCCAGCGCCACGCCCCGGGCCTGTGCCGCGGCGCGCAGGTCGGGATCGATGAAGGCCATGGACCCGCCGCAGCCGATCAGCAGAACCTCGATCGGCGGGTCCGCGGCGAAGACCGGTTCCAGGCTCAGCGGATCGATTGCTTCTATGGATTCGAGATCCCAGGCCGTGGTCCGCTCCGGCATAACCAGCAGGGCGCCGCGATAGGCCTCGCCGGTGACCGTGAAGCCGCCGTCGCCGTAACTTTCGATGATCTGCCGTCCCCGCGGAACGAGGGGGGTGACGTCCATCTGCGCTCCTGGCCTTGGATCGAGGCTTACGAGGAGACCTTGGCGGGGCCCGCTTCGGGTCCTTCCTCGCCGACCTCGCCGCCGCGCCGCAGCTTAATGAGCGACAGCAAAGGCACCGCCAGACCGATCGAGGAATAGGTGCCGATGACGATGCCCCAGACGAGGCCGGCGGTGAAGCCGCGGATCACTTCGCCGCCGAAGAAGAAAAGCGCCAGCAGCGCCAGCAGCGTGGTGAAGGATGTCAGGACGGTGCGCGACAGGGTCGCGTTGATCGAGCGGTTCAGCAGTTCATTCAGCGGCAGCTTCTTGAAGCGGCGCAGCGTCTCGCGCACCCGGTCGAAAATCACCACGGTGTCGTTGATCGAATATCCGGCGATGGTCAGCACGGCCGCCAGGGTCGCCAGATTGAACTCGATCTGCGTCACCGCATAGAAACCCACCGTGGCGATGACATCGTGGACCAGCGCGATCAGCGCCGCGCCGGCGAACTGCCATTCGAAACGGAACCAGATGTAGAGGCCGATGCCGAGCAGCGCCAGCACGGTCGCCAGCAAGCCGGCTTCCTTCAGTTCACTGCCGATCTTGGGTCCGACGAACTCCTGGCGGCGGATCTCGATCCCTTCGCCGAGGGCCTGCTTGACCGCGTCGATCGCCTTGATCTGCTCTTCCTCGTCGCCGTCCTGCTTGGCGACGTTGATGAGCACATCCGTCGGCTCGCCGAATTCCTGCAGCGTCACTTCGCCGATGCCGAGGCTGCCCAGGCGGTCGCGCAGCTGGCCCAGATCGGCCGGGCCGGAAGTGCGCACCTCCATCAAGATGCCGCCGCGGAAGTCGACGCCGAAGTTCAGACCTTGGGTGAAGGTCAGGCCGATGGAGGCCAGAACCAGGACCGCCGAGAACACCAGGAACAGCTTGCGCCGTCCGATGAAGTTGAGGTTGAGATCGATGGGAAGCTTGCGGATGAGGGCCATGTCGTCGCTTCCTAGATCGCCAGCGCCTGAGGGCGGCGGCTGCGCAGCCAGAACACCACCATCAGGCGGGTGATCATGATGGCCGAGAACATCGAGGTCACGAGACCCAGGGTCAGAGTGACGGCGAATCCCTTGATCGGGCCGGAACCGAATTGGAACAGCAGCAGCGCGGCGATCAGCGTCGTAAGGTTGGAGTCGACGATGGTGGTCAGCGCGCGCCTGTAGCCGGCATCGACCGCCGTCACCGGCCCGCGCCCGCTGCGCATCTCTTCGCGAATGCGCTCGAAGATCAGCACATTGGCGTCGACCGCCATGCCGATGGTCAGCACGATCCCGGCGATACCCGGCAGCGTCAGCGTCGCCTGCAGCACCGAGAGCGCGGCCATCAGCAGAACCAGGTTGACCGCCAGGGCGATGCTGGCCATGGCGCCGAAAAGGCCGTAAATCGCGGCCATGAAGATCACCACGAAGACCAGGCCCAGCATCGAGGCGATTTCACCGGCGAGGATCGAGTCGGCGCCGAGCCCCGGGCCCACGGTACGCTCTTCGAGATAGGACACCGGAACCGGCAGCGCGCCGGCGCGCATCAGCAGCGCCAGATCCTGCGCCTCTTCAGTGGTGAAACTGCCGGAAATGATGCCCCGCCCGCTGGGAATCGGCTCGTTGATACGCGGCGCGGAGATGACCACGTCGTCGAGAATGATGGCGAAGAGCCGCCCGACATTGTCACGGGTGGCCTCGCCGAACCGCTTGGCGCCGAGCGAGTCGAAAGTAAAGCTCACCACCGGCCGGCCCTGCTCGAAAGTCGGCTGGGCGTCGGTCAGGTGGTCGCCACTGACCATGATGCGCTTGCTGACCACGTACTGACTTGGAAATCCCGGCCGGTCGGCCTCCGCCGATGGCAGCACTTCCGAAGAAGCCGGAACCCGCCCGCCGGGCGCCACGCTGTCGTTGACGAAGCGGAAGCTCATGACCGCGGTCTTGCCGATAATCGCCTTCAGCCGCTCGGGATCGTCGAAGCCCGGCACCTGGATCAGAATTCGGTCTTCGCCCTGGCGCTGAATCGTGGCCTCGCGGGTGCCGGTCTCGTCGACGCGGCGGCGGATCACCTCGATGGCCTGGTTCATGAGGGCGTTGGCGCGCTGGCTCTGCTCGGCATCCGACAGGGCGACACGGATCACCCGGTCGTCCTCGACGTCGACCAGCAGGCCCTGCCCGAGATTGGCGAGAGCGCTGCGCGCCCGGCTGAGGTCCGCCGGATCCTGCAGGGTGACGCCGGCCGCCGCGCCGAAGACGCCGAGATCGCTGTAGGAGATGTTCTCCTGGTTGAACTCCCGCCGGATGCCGTCGGCGAGGTTCTCCCGGTCTTTCTCGACGGCGTAAGGCAGGTCGGCTTCGAGCAGCAGATGCACGCCGCCGCGCAGGTCGAGCCCCAGGCTGATCTGCTTGTTGGGCAGCCAACTGCCGGAATCGGCCATCTGGTTGGCCTGGTCGCGGCTGAACAGCAGGTTCGGCGAGGCGTAGACGAACCCGGCCAGGATGACCAGGAGGACCATGACGACTTGCCAGCGGGGCAGATGAACCATCGGCGGAGAAGCTTTCTACTGCGTCACAAACCCTGAGGGATCAGGACTTGTTACCGGGCTTGTTGCCCCCGAAGAGGCTGCCGAGCAGGCCGCCGGCCTTGCTGGGCCCCGGATCGTTGGCGGGTTTGCCGCCACCGCCCTTGGACGACGCGGCCTCGCTGTTGGAGAGCACATCCTGAATGGTCGCGCGGACAACGCGCACCCGCACGCCCTCGGCCAGTTCGACCTGGGCCTCGGTCTCGTTGATGACCTTGGTCACCGTCCCGAGCAGTCCACCGGCGGTGACGATCTTGTCGCCGCGGCGCAGCGACGACACCATCTCGCGGTGCTGCTTCGCCTTCTTCTGCTGGGGCCGGATCAGCAGGAAGTAGAACACGACCATAATGAGGATGATCGGCAGGAGCGAAGTGAACAGGTCGGCGCCACCGCCACCTGCGGCCTGGGCATAGGCCGGCGAAATAAGCATACTTAATCCTCTTCGGAGCAGTCAGACCGGCGGACTATAACGGCAAGCGTACGAATTGCAACGCCACCGGAGGCCTCCACGGCGCCCAATTCAGCGCCTTGACCGCTTGGCCGCGCCGCAATAGGTTTTGCGGCCAATTTCAGCCTGTTGTGATACGTTCTTTGGAGCATAGATGAGCAGCCCCGATCGTGACAACCTCGACCCGGTTCTCCAGCGCATCGCGGAGGCTTTGGAGCGACTCGCCCCGACGCCCTCTTCGGCGGTCACGCTGGCGGGCGCCGACGCCTTCGTCTGGAACCCGGAACATGACCGGCTGGATCCGGTACACCATGTAAATCGGGTCGATATCGCGCTTCTGCAAGGCATAAGTCGCCAGGCCGAAACGCTCTACCAGAACACCCGCCGTTTCGCCGCGGGCCTGCCCGCCAACAACGCCCTGCTGTGGGGCGCGCGCGGCGCCGGCAAGAGCTCCCTGGTCAAGGCGGTCCACGCCAAGGTGAACGACGACCTCGCCCAGGGTCAAGGCGGCGCTACCCGCCTCGCCCTGGTGGAGATCCACCGCGAAGACATTCCCAGCCTGCCGCGGCTGCTCACGCACTTGCGCGGCGGCACCCGTCCCACCGTGCTGTTCTGCGACGACCTCAGTTTCGACGGCGAGGACGCCAGCTACAAGTCGCTGAAGGCGGTGCTGGAAGGCGGCATCGAGGGCCGGCCGGACAACGTGCTGTTCTACGCCACCTCCAACCGCCGCCACCTGATGCCGCGCGACATGATCGAAAACGAGCGCTCGACCGCCATCCACGCCTCCGAAGCGGTGGAGGAAAAGGTCAGCCTGTCGGACCGCTTCGGGCTCTGGCTCGGGTTCCACAACTGCGACCAGGACACCTACTTCGCGATGATCGAGGGCTATGCCAGGCGCTACGGCCTCGACCTGCCCAACGAGAAGCTGCGCGCCGAGGCCAAAGAGTGGTCGGTCACCCGCGGCGGCCGCTCCGGCCGCGTCGCCTGGCAGTACATCCAGGACCTCGCCGGACGGCTCGGCAGGCGGTTGGAGGACTAAGGGGCGGTCCGGCGCACGATAAGCCGCGGCTCCAGGTAGTAGGAATTGGGCACGATCTCGTCGCCTTCGAGGGCTTCGAGGATCTTCCTGGTCACCAGTTGGGCCAGAGCCTTCGGATCATAGCCGACAGTGGTCAACTCGAAGGCGTGCCAACTTGCCATCGGTTGATTGTCGAAGCCGACAACCGCCACGTCCTCGGGCACCCGAAGCTTCAGCTCGCGGGCGGCCTGCAACGCCCCGAAGGCCATGGTGTCGTTGAAGCAAAAGACCGCGTCCGGCGGTTCCTGAGACGACAGCAGTTTGGAGGCCGCCGTGCGGCCGCCTTCATAAGTCGTCTCTTCGGCCTCCTTGGCGTGAAGCGTGAGGCCGAGCCGCTGCAGTTCCTCGCAGAAGCCTCGGTGGCGGCTGCGGTCGGAGAAAGTCCGCGATTTTTTGCCGATATAGGCCAGGCGACGCCGTCCGGCGCGGGCCAGGAGGCGGGCCACCATGGCGCCGCCGAGGCCGCACGCAGTCTCAGCCGGTTTTACTAGGCGCCGCGCCGCCGCAGCACGGGCGGGCTACGCGAAGCCGCCGTTCGCGAGCGTTACCCGGCGCCCGCCGCGCGCGCTCGCGGCGATCGCGTGAATGACGGCTTCGAATTCCAGCGCGTCGGTGAAATTGGGATAGGCCTCCAGGCCGGACGCTAGGGCGCGCAGCAACTCCGAGACTTCGATGGTCTTGAGGTCCAGAACGCCCAACTGATGCCCCGGCGCCGGGCAGAAGCGGTCGTAGGGCGGATGCAGGGGGCCGCTCAAGATGGTGCGGAAACCCTGCTCGGCTTTCGGCCCACGGTTCTCGTAGAGCTGCAGTTCGTTCATGCGTTCCTGGGCGAAAGCGATCATGCCCTCGGTGCCATGCACCTCCCAGTCCAGCCGGTTCTTCCGGCCCCAGGCCGAGCGCGATGCCGCGAGCGAGCCCTGGGCGCCGCCGGCGAAGCGCACCAGCGCCGTGGCGGTGTCCTCGTTCTCGACCGCGGCTCTGCCGCTGCCGTCTGAGAGCGCGCGCGTCTCATGGATGATCTGGGTCTCGGCAATGAGGCTGTGGATCGGCCCGGCCAAGCCGTAGGCCATGGAAACGAGATGGCAGCCGAGATCGCCCAGGGCGCCGAGCCCCGCCTCCGCCAGACTGGCGCGCCAGGTCCACGGCAGGTCAGGATCGGCCTGGTAGTCTTCGTCCACCCAACCGCGCAGGTGAACGACACGGCCGATGCGGCCGTCGGCGATAAGGCGCCGGGCATGCAGGAAGGCGGGATTCTTGATGTAGTTGTAGCCGACCAGGGTGCGCGCGCCGGCAGCCCGCGCCGCTTCCGCCATCTCGCGCGCCTGCTCCAGCGTCAGGGCCATCGGCTTTTCGCAGTAGACGTGCTTTCCCTGGCTCAAAGCGGCGAGCGCGATCTGGTGATGCAGGGCGTTCGGCGTGGTGATCGACACGACGTCGACCCTGGGGTCTTCGACCAGACGGCGCCAGTCATCGGTGCCCCGGTCGAAGCCGAGCTGCGCCGCCATCTGCGCGGCTTTCTCCGCCGGCGTGTCACACAGCAACTCCAGGCGGCAACGTGGGAGATCGCCCATGACGGCGCCCGCCGCGCGATAGGCCAGGGCATGGATCTTGCCCATGAACCCGGTCCCGATCAGGCCTATTCCGACGTCGTTCATCGCTGCATCGCCTCCCGCTTCGTCCGGATGATCAGGCGGGCCTGTCGGTCACGGCCGCGGCGACTCGTCGCGGTCGTGGAGACCGTAGTCGCGAATGACCCCGGCGACACGAATTCGGTAGTCTTCGAAGATCTCACGGCGGCCCCTGCCCTGCGCCGCCTGATGCTCGGCGTGTTCGCGCCAGCGGATGACCGCCGCCTCGTCGCGCCAGAACGACAGCGAGAGAATCTTGCCCTCGTCGCTCAGGCTGGCGAAGCGCTCGACCGAGACAAAGCCCTCGATTTTCTCCAGTTCGGGGCGCAGCTTGGCGGCAATGTCGAGATAGTCGCTCTTCCGACCCGGCTTGGGACGCACTTCGAAGATCACCACGTGCATGCCTGTGTCTCCCTGCCGCCGCGGGCTTTGCGCAGGCCGTCGCTAGTTGCTGGCCGAGGCCGTGCGCGGCGCCAGTTGGGTTTCCGGATTGACGGCTTTCGTCCCGCGGCGCACCTCGAAGTGCAGCTGCGGGCGATCGACATTGCCGCTGCTGCCGACCCGCGCGATGGACTGACCGCGCCGCACGCTGTCCCCGGGCCCGACCAGCAGATCGTCGTTGTGGGCATAGGCGGTGACCCAGCCGCCGTCGTGCTTGACCAGCAGCAGCTTGCCGAAGCCCTTCAGTTCATCGCCGGCATAGGCCACCACGCCGTTCTCGGCGGCGCGCACCGTCGTGCCGCGCGGCGCGGCGATGTTGATGCCGTCGTTGTGCTCGCCGCCTTCCTTGGCACCGAAGGGCGACAGCAGGGTGCCCTGGACCGGCCACAGGAAGGTCGCGCCGGCGCGCGGCGGCAGCTTGGCCAGGGCCGCCCGCGTTGCCGCCGTGCTGCGTGCCGCCGTGCTGCGTGCCGGCTGGGGCGCTTCGGCTGCTGGGGGTGGAGCGGACTCCGCCGCCAACGCCGTGTCCGGCGCCGGGTTGTAGGCGACCGCCATGGCCGCCGGTTCCGCCGCCGAGTCGGGCGTCGGCAGAATCAGTTTCTGCCCCAGAGGGATGCTGTAGGGCGCCTCGATGCCGTTGAGCCGGACCAGTTCGCTGCGGTCGACGTTGTAACGCTGGGCGATGTTGAAGACCGTGTCGCCGGGCGCCACCTCGTGCACCTGGGCGTCCGGGATCGCCAGGCGCTGGCCGATGCGCAGCGCATAGGGCGGCTGCATCCGGTTGGCGTCGATGACCGCGCGGATCGGCAGGCCGAAGCGCCGGGCGATGCCGTAGAGGCTGTCACCCTGGGCCACCACGTAGCCGCCGCCGGCGGGCGCCGCGGCGGCCGTCTGCAGCGACGCCTGCTGTACACTCCCCTGACGCACCGGCTTCGCCGCCGGCAGCAGCTGCGGTTCCAGAGCTCTCTCGCTGACGGCCTGAGGCGCCAGTTGCTGCACTTCGACGTCGATGACGCCGGGTTCGGCCTGCACGGCGGCGGCGGCGGTCTCCAGCGGCGCCTCCCAGGCGGCGAAGTCGGCGGGCGGCGGCGGCTTGCGCTGCGGCAGGCCGGGCGGGTCCTTGGGCGTCACGAAGCCGACCGGCCGATAACTCGGCGGCGCCAGGCAGGCGCTCAGCAGCAAGCCGGTTGCGGCGAGGACGACGGCCGCCGTCCAGGGGCGTCTCTTGTTCATGCGAGTCCTCCGGAGCGCTGGGCCAGGCCCGGCGGCGGGGCGGCGGCCTCGCCCGGCACCCCCTCCACCAGCGGCACAAAACGCACGTCGCTCAAGTGCTCTTCGGTAAAGCCATCGGCGGTCCGCGTCAGGCGCAGCAGGGCCTGGTCGCGCGAGGTCTTGCCCACCGGCAGGACCATGAGCCCGCCCTCGGCCAGTTGATCGACCAGGACGCCGGGAATGTCCGCGGCGGCGGCGGTCACGATGATGCGGTCGAAAGGCGCCTGCTCGCGCCAGCCCTTCCAGCCGTCGCCGTGGCGGGTCGTGATGTTGTGCAGCCGCAGTTCGCCGAAGCGCCGCTCGGCGATCCGCAACAGTTCCTTGAAGCGCTCGATGGTGTAGACCCGGCGGCACAGCCGCGACAGCACCGCCGCCTGATAGCCGGAGCCGGTGCCGACCTCCAGCACCTTGGTGCGGCGGCTGGCGCGCAGCGCCTGGGTCATCAGGGCGACCACCTGCGGCTGGCTGAGGGTCTGGCCCTGGCCGATGGGGATCGCCATGTTCTCGTAGGCCTGGTGACGGAAGCTTTCCGGCGTGAAGGCTTCGCGCGGAATGCGCTCGATGGCGGAGAGAACCTCGGTGTCCGCGATCCCCGCGCGGCGCAATTCCATGATCAGACGGATTTTGCGCGACGCCGCCATCAGCCGAAGATCCCCTGCATCTTCTTCATCGTTCCCCGGTGCGTCAGGTCCAGGTGCAAGGGTGTCACGGCGATGCCGCCGCGCAGGGTGACCGCCAGATCGGTGTCGCTGTCCCGCGAATCGTCGACCTGATAGCCGCCGATCCACACGAACTTGCGCCCGGACGGATCCTCACCCTCGGTCACCGAGGTGCCCTGGTCGCGCCGGCCCTGCCGGCAGATGTGGATGCCGGTCACCTCATCCGGCGCCACCGACGGGAAGTTCACGTTGACCAGCACGTCCTTCGCCCAGTCCATCTTGGCGAGGCGGCGCACGATGCCCGCCAGGTAGGTCTCCGCCACCTTCCAGCGCGGCACCCCGTCGGCCTTGCGCTGCTGGCTGAAGGCGATGGCGCGGACGCCGAGCAGCGCCGCCTCCATGGTCGCCGCCACGGTGCCGGAGTAGGTCACGTCCTCGCCCAGATTGCCGCCGTCGTTGATGCCCGAGAGCACCAGATCGGGCGGATGGTCCGCGAGGATCTGGTGATGGGCGATGAGCACGCAGTCGGTCGGCGTGCCGTCGACCGAATAGCGCTTGGGGCCGAGGCGGCGCTGGCGCAGCGGCCGGCGCAGGGTCAGCGAGTGGCTGGTGGCCGACTGCTCAGTTTCCGGCGCCACCACCCAGACGTCGTCGCTGAAGGTCTTGGCGACCTTCTCCAGCAGCTTCAGGCCCGGCGCGTGAATGCCGTCATCGTTGGTGACCAGTACCCGCGCCTTCCTGAGATTGAGCGCTCCCTTAACCATCGGCGGCAATCACCTCGAGGCCGCCCATATAGGGCCGCAGCGCCTCGGGCACTTCGATGCTGCCGTCGGCCTGCTGGTAGTTTTCCATCACCGCGATAAGGCAGCGCCCGACCGCCACGCCGGAGCCGTTGAGGCTGTGCACGAAGCGCGGGCCTTTGTCTCCCCCCTTGCCGCCTCCCTTGCCGCCCTGGGCCGGACGGTAGCGCGCCTTCATGCGCCGGGCCTGGAAGTCGAGGCAGTTGGAGCAGCTGGAAATCTCGCGGTAGGCGTCCTGGCCGGGCAGCCAGACCTCGACGTCGTAGGTCTTGGCGGCGGCGAACCCCATGTCGCCGCTCGACAGCACCATGGTGCGATAGGGCAGGCCGAGGCGCTTCAGCACCTCCTCCGCGCAGCCGACCATGCGCTCAAGCTCCTCGGCCGACGTCTCCGGCGTGGTGACCGAGACCAGTTCGACCTTGTCGAACTGGTGCTGGCGCAGCATGCCGCGGGTGTCGCGTCCGGCCGATCCGGCCTCCGAGCGAAAGCACGGCGTCAGCGCCGTCACCCGCAGCGGCAGCGCCTCCTCGGCGACGATCTCGCCGGCCACCAGGTTGGTCAGCGGCACCTCGGCGGTGGGGATCAGCCACAGGCCGTGGGTGGTCTTGAACAGGTCCTCGGCGAACTTCGGCAACTGGCCGGTGCCGTAGAGCACCTCATCGCGCACCAGCAAGGGCGGCGCCGTCTCCACGTAGCCGTGCTCGGTAGTGTGCAGGTCGAGCATGAACTGGGCCAGCGCGCGATGCAGGCGGGCGACCTTGCCGCGCATGATCGCGAAGCGGGCGCCGGACAGCTTGGCCGCCGTCTCGAAATCGAGCAGGTTCAGCGCCTCGCCGAGTTCGTAGTGCTCCTTGGGCGCGAAATTGAACCGGCGCGGCTCCAGGTGGCTGCGCAGGCAGACGTTGGCGCTTTCGTCCTCGCCCACGGGCACATCCGGCAGCGGCGCGTTGGGCAGGCCGCTCAACAGGTCCTGCAAGTCGTCGCCGAGCTGGCGCTCGCCGTCTTCGGCGGCGGCCATCCGGTCCTTGATGCCGGCGACCTCGGCCATCAGCGCCGCGGCGTCCTCGCCCTTGCGCTTGGCCTCGCCGATCGCCTTGGAGGCCTCGTTGCGCCGGGTCTGCAGAGTCTGCAGGTCGGTCTGGGCCTCGCGGCGCCGGGCATCGAGCGCGAGAACCTCCGTCGACAGCGGCGCCAGGCCGCGGCGCTGCAGCGCGGCGTCGAAGGCGGCGGGCTCTTCACGGATCCATTTGATGTCGAACATAAGGCCAGGCGACTCGGGGTTGTTGCAGGCGAATCGGGCCACTTATACGGCCCCGCCGGCGCCCCTGTCCACGCCCGACTGCCCCGATTCGCCCAAGATTTGCCACAGGAATCCGGCACTTAGCTTCATCGGGCACCGCAGGTCTCGGGGCGAAGCCGCTCATCCGACTCGGAAAATCCAGCGAAGCTAAAGTAATTTCTCAAGACCCGCCGCTGTGGCGTGAAAGCTCTTCAGGTCTTGGCGGGCGTCGTCATGCCGCCGCCTTCCGGGGCGCCGTCGCCATCGGGGCCTTCATCCGGATCTTCGCCGAAATCGTCGCCCGGATCGTCGTTGAAGTCGTCATCGTCGTCGTCCGCCGCCTCGGCCCGCTTCTTCTCGACCATGCGCGCCATGACGATGGAGATCTCGTAGAGCAGGATGATCGGGATGGCGAGGCTCAGCTGGCTGACCGGGTCCGGCGGCGTGAAGATCGCCGCGACGATGAAGACGCCGACGATGGCGTACTTGCGCTTGGCGGCCATGCCCTTGGACGTGGCGAGGCCGACCCGCGCCAGGAGGGTCATGATCACCGGCAGCTGGAAACAGAGCCCGAAGGCGAAGATGAGCTGCATCATCAGCGAGAGATACTCGTTGACCTTGGGCTCCAGCTCGATCGCCAGGGTGTCCTCGCCGGCCGGCACCTGAAAGGCGATGAAGAACTCAGCCGCAAAGGGGAAGATGATGTAGTAGACCAACGCGCCGCCGAGGAAGAACAGGAAGGGCGTGGCGGCCAGGAAGGGCGCCAGCGCCGACTTCTCGTGCTTGTAGAGTCCCGGCGCGACGAACAGCCAGAACTGCACCAGGAAGACCGGGAAGCAGATGAAGGCGGCGGCGAAGAAGGCGACCTTCACGTAGGTGAAGAAGACCTCGGTCAGCGCCGTGAAGATCATGCGCTGGTACCGCTCGTCGACGTCGTTGGCGATCATGACGTCGGCCAGGGGCTGGGCGAGGTATTGGAAGATCTGCTCGGCGAAGAAGAAGCACACCAGAAAGACCACCAGCAGCGCCACCACGGAATAGAGCAGGCGCTGGCGCAGTTCGATCAGGTGATCGAGCAGCGGCATCTTCTTGTCTTCGGGGGCATCGCTCACCGTGGTCATGCGGTCTTTTTGGAGCCTTCGCTGTCGGGCGCCGAAGCCGGCTTGTCGTCGCCGCCACCCGAAGCGCCGGTGTCCGCTGCCGGCGGCGTCAGGGAATGCGGCGGCGCGATGCTGGCCGCCGGCATGCTGGAGGCCGCCCGCCCGGCATTGCCGTCTTCAGCCTGCTCTCCGCTGCCGCCGCCCGCGGCGCCAGCGCTCTCGCGGCGCGCCTCCTGTTCGACGGCGCGAACTTCCTTGCCGACCTCGTCGTCCGGGTCGATGGCATTGGAAATGGTGCGCTGCAGGTTGCCGCTGCGCGTGGCTTCCAGCGCTTTCTTCGCGTCCTCCAGTTCGGCCTCGCGCACCATGTCGTCGAAACCCGATTGGAACTCGCGGGTAAGCGACTTCGCCTTGCGCATCCAATGCGCAATGGTCTTCATCGTACTTGGCAGATCCTTGGGTCCGATTACGATAAGGGCGATCAAAGCGATCACCGCCATCTCGGACCAGCCGATATCAAACATGGCCGCTCATCTTCGGAAAACGCGGAACGCAGAAACGCGGCCGGCCGGGCCTCAGCCGTTGGCCGCCTTGTCCTTCTCCTCGGAGGTCGACATCGCGGCGCTGTCCCGGTTGATGACCTTGGGGTCGTCGCCGGCCGCTTCTTCTTCCTTCTTTTTCCCGTCTTCCTTCAAGCCTTTCTTGAAGGCGTTGATGCCCTGTCCCATGTCGCGCATCAGCTTTGGAATTTTACCGCCGCCGCCGAACAGAACAAGTACAACAACCAGCACGATGAGCCAGTGCCAGATACTAAAGGTCCCCATTCCGGGATCTCCCTCACATTTATTCGTGACCGCCTGTTGAGGCGGACTATCGCAAAAAGCCCCCGCCGCCGCAACGCTGCAAAACTTCAGGGTTAACGCGGCTCGCAGGGAAAAACAAAGGCTTGCGCCCGGTCCAGCGCCACCGCCAGGCGCTGGCGCTCCGGGGGCAGGAAGCGCCCCGGCACCCGGGCGTGGAAGTGCGGCGCGCCCTCGGGCAGATCGAGGCTGCGCAGGTGAATGAGGCTGGTCCGGCCCATCAGCCGTGCCGCCATCACCGCGACGCTGTGGGGCGGCACCTCGCTGCCGTCGTCCAAGGCGGTCAGGTGCAGCGCCTCGGGGCGGATCAGCACTTCCACCGCGCTACCCTCGGCCAGATCCCCGGCCGATACCGCACCGAACGGCGTTGCCACTTTTCCAGCTTCAACAACGCTCTGTAACCTATTGATTTCACCGAAAAAAGACGCAACGAATGCGTCGTTTGGCTCGTAGTAGAGATTGGCCGGCGTGCCCTGCTGGACCATGCGCCCTGCACGCATCAGGGCGATGCGGTCGGCCATGAACATGGCCTCCTCCGGGTCATGGGTGACCATGAGGGTGGTGGTGCCGCTCTGCTTGAGGACGTGCAGCGTGTCGTCGCGCACCTGCTGGCGCAAGCGGGCGTCGAGGTTGGAGAACGGCTCGTCGAGCAGCATAACGCCGGGGCGCGGCGCCAGGGCCCGGGCCAGGGCGACACGCTGCTGCTGGCCGCCGGAGAGCTGGTGCGGATAGGCCGCCGCCTCCCCGGCCATGCCGACCAGTTGCAGCGCGTCCGTCACCCGGCCGCGCTTTTCGCCGGCAGCAAGGCGGCGCAGCCCGAAGGCCACGTTGTCGGCGACCGTGAGATGGGGAAACAGGGCGTAGTCCTGAAACACCAGGCCGACCGAGCGGTCCTCCGGCGGCCGCTCGCGGCCCTCGCCGGCCACCACCTCGCCGCCGATCTGAACCCGGCCCCGCTGCAGCGGTTCCAGCCCGGCGGCGACCCTCAGCGCCGTGGTCTTGCCGCAGCCGGAAGGGCCGAGCAGGCAGACCACCTCGCCGGCTTCCAGCGACAGGCTGAGGTCATCGACGGCCAGGAGGTCGCCGAAGGCATGGCTGACGTGCTCCAGGGATAGCGCGGTCATCGCCGGAAATCACGAACGGCCGGCCACGGGGCTCAGCCGGTGCTCCGCTGGGGCGCGTCGCCAGCTTCGTCTTCAGGGGCGGCGTCTTCGGCGCCGTCTTCGGGGGCGGCGTCCTCGGCGAGATGCTCCTCGGCCGGCATCTCTTTGGCCGAGTTTTCGACGGCCTCCTCCCCGGGTCCTGCATCGGTGTCGCCGTCATCCGGCGCGGCGGCGGAAAGGTCGACCTCCTGCGGCAGCAGGTCCTCGCCGAAGGTCGCGTCGAGCAGATCGCGCTCGCTGCCTTCGATGATCTCGCTGTCGGTTTCGTCGTCCTCGTCATCGACTTCTTCGGGCATCACCTCACCAGCAGCGGGCAGCAGTCCGCGATCGCCAAGCGCGGTCAGCGCCGGGCGCGCATCGAGCAGTCCGGCGGCCTTCAGTTCCTCGACGCCCGGCAGCGCATCGAGACCCTCGAGGCCGAAGTGATCCAGGAAGGCCTCGGAAGTGCCCCAGGTCACCGGACGGCCCGGCGTCCGGCGCCGTCCCTTGGGCCGGATCCAGCCGATCTCCAGCAACGTGTCGAGGGTGCCCTTGGAAAGCGCGACGCCTCGGATCTCCTCGATCTCGGCGCGGGTCACCGGCTGGTGATAGGCGATCACCGCCAGGGTCTCCAAGGCGACACGGGAGAGCTTGCGCACCACCTTGTTTTCAATCTCCATTCGCGGGGCAAGATCCTCGGCGGTACGAAAGGCCCAGCGGCCGCCGCGCTTCACAAGGTTCACACCGCGGTTGGCGTAGAGCACTTCGAGGTCCGCCAGCAGGGGATCAAGATCGGTCTCCTCCGGCAGGAAGCGCGCCAGTTGCGCCGGCGCCAGCGGCTCGGCGGAAGCGAAAAGCAGCGCCTCGACGAGCCGCAGATTGTCGAAATCCGAGGCGCCCGTTTCACCGCCTTCAGGCGTCTCGCCCTGGTCTTCGGCGGCCTCTGGCCGATCCTCGCCGGCCTCTGGCCGATCCTCGGCGGTATCGATTTCAGGCAGGTCCGCGTCCGGCGCTTCCGGCGCTTCCGCTTCGATCGAGTCCATCTCGGGGTTTTCGGAGGTCATGCTTGCTCCTGTTGCTCTTCGGCGGCGCCGCGCAGGTAGATCGGCCCGAAGGTCCCATCCTGGCGAATGCGCAGCTTGCCTGCCTTGCACATTTCAAGGGTTGCCGCGAAGGTCGAGGCCAGGGCGGAGCGCCGCAGCAGCGGATCGCCCTGCAGATCCGGCGGCAGGAAGGACGACAGCGTGCGCCAGCCCGGCATGGCGCCGAGCATGCTGGTCAGGCGGGTGACCGCGCGGTCGACGGAATAGAGCTCGCTGCGGTGAATGTGCAGGTTCTTCGGCCCGCTCTGGGCGCGGTTGCGGCCGTAGGCCTTCAACAGATCGTAGAGCGTCGCCTCGTAGGTTGTCGTGGTCCGCAGTCTCACGCGCTCCGGCGTGCCGCGGCCGAAAATGTCGTTGCCGAACTGCGGCAGGGCCATCAGCTTCTGGCCGACATCGCGCATGGCCTGCAGGCGCTGCATCTGGAACTTCAGCGCCGCCGCCATCTCGGCGCCGCTGGGCTCCTCGTCGGTGCCGGTCTCCGGCAGCAGCAGGCGCGATTTCAGGTAGGCCAGCCAGGCGGCCATGACCAGATAGTCGGCGGCCAGTTCGAGGCGGATCGCCCGCGCCTCGCGCACGAACTCCAGATACTGCTCGGCGAGATCGAGGATGCGGATGTGCTTCAGGTCGACCTTCTGGTCGCGCGCCAGTTCCAGCAGCACGTCGATCGGCCCGGCATAGCCGTCCAGATCGAGCAGCAGGCGGTCGCGGGCAACGCTGCGCGCGCCCTCAATGCCTTCGTCGAATGAAACCACGTCACTCACGCTTGCGGTCCCTCAAAGTCTCTCAAAGATAAATACCCTCCGGCAGGCCGGCCAGCCAGGTGAAGAACGGCAGCAGCCAGTTGACCGGCGTGCGAATCACCAAGTCGAAGAACGACAGGTTAACACCAATGGCCCGGCCTGCGTAGGGCAGCAGGAAGAAGGCCCCGATAAGAATGAAGATGCCATAGCGCTCGAGCCGCGCCAGCGGCGCGGCCAGGCCGAGGGGCAGCAGTCCCACGGCGATGCGGCCGCCGTCCAGCGGCGGCAGCGGCAGCAGGTTGAGCACCGCCAGGACCAGGTTGATGAGAATCGAGTTCAGCAGCATCAGCCGCAGCCAATCCGAAGCCGGGTCGGGCAGCAGCGCCGCCGGATGAAACAGCAGCGCCGAGGCGAGCGCCAGCAGCAGGTTGGCCGCGGGGCCGGCGGCCGCCACGTAGATCATGTCGCGGCGCGGCTTGCGCAGGCGGTGAAAGGCCACCGGCACCGGCTTGGCATAGCCGAAGATAAACGGCAGCGGCGACAGATAGAGTAGGATCGGCAGGACGACGGTGCCCATCGGGTCGATGTGCTTCAGCGGATTGAGAGTCACGCGGCCCTGCTTGTAGGCGGTGTCGTCGCCATAGGACCAGGCGATGATGCCGTGCGCGGCCTCGTGCAGGGTGATCGCCAGCAGGATCGGAATGACCCAGGTCGAGACGGTGTAGGCCTGGGCCGAGAAATCGAAATCGAGGAGCGGCATCATCCGGTGTTCATAAGGGCGTCGAGACGGCGCCGCAGACTGGCCTGATCGACCGGCGCCGCGACGCCGAGGCGGGCCCGTCCCGCCGCGATGCGCCGCCCGGCCTCCGCCGAAAGCGGCCCCACGGCCGCGGCCACCTGGACCATCTCTTCCGGCTTGCCGTTGCAGTGCAGGACCACGTCGCAGCCCGCCGCCAGCGACGCCGCCGCCCGCTCGCCGAGGCTGCCCTGGAGCGCTTCCATGGAAAGATCGTCGGACAGCAGCAGGCCGTCGAACCCGATGCCGCCGCGGATCGCCCCGCCGATCACCACCGGCGAGGTGGTCGCCGGACGGGCATCGTCCAGGGCGCTATAGACGACGTGGGCGGTCATCGCCCAGGGCGCGCCGGCCAGTGCCTTGAAGGGCCGGAAGTCGCTCGCCTCCAGCTCCGCCGTCGCGGTGCCGACAGTCGGCAATTCCTTGTGGCTGTCGACCCGCGCCCGGCCATGGCCGGGGATGTGCTTGACGACGGGCATGACCCCGGCCGCCAGCATGGTCTCGCAAACGATGCCGCCGAGGTCCGCCACCAGTTCCGGATCGCCGCCGAAGGAGCGGTCGCCGATGACGTCGTGGGCGCCGGGAAACTGCAGGTCCAGAAGCGGCACGCAGTCGACGTCGATCCCCAGGTCCGTCAGTTCGGCGGCAATCAGCATGGTGTTGAGGCGCAGCGCCTCCTGCGCCGTGGCGCGGTCGTGGCTGGCCAGCCGGCCGAAGTAGCTGGCCGGCGGCGCGGCGCGCCAGTGCGGCGGCTTCAAGCGGGCAACCCGTCCGCCCTCCTGATCGATTAGCACCGGCGCATCGCCGCGCCCGACGGTGGCGCGCAGCGCCGCGACAAGGTCGCGAACCTGCTGCGGTTCCACGCAGTTGCGCGCAAAGAGGATGAAGCCGAAGGGATCGGCGGCGCGAAAGAAGCTCTCCTCCTCGGCGCTGAGGCTGAGCCCCGCGCATCCGTAGATCGCCGCGGTGGGGGTCGGCAGGGTGGCGGTGCTTGACATCAGCGTTGCTTGACGAGGCAGTCCTGGTTGCGGGACTTCAGCTGAGCGCAGAGATCGGCCGCCGCGGCGCGGCTTGGAAAAGGCCCCGTCTGAACCCGGTAGTAGGTGGTGCCCTTGACCTCGGCGCTATCCAGCGCCAGGGCGCGGCCGCCAAGCTGGTCCGGATGGGCCTTTTGCAGGCGCGCCCACTCCTGGCCCGCCGCCGCCTCCGACTTCACCGAGGAAAGCTGCAGCACCACGGCGCCGGTGGCCAGGGCCGCGCTCTGGGTGGGTGCCGAGGGCGGCTGCGAGGGCTCGCCGTTCGCCGTTTCCAGCGGCTCCTGTTCGAGCAGCGCGGCAATCTGGTCCTGGCCTTCGCCCTCCCCCGGCTTGGGGATCGGCACCACCGCGCCCGATGCCGCGTCCGACACCGCGTCCGATTGGGCCAGCTCAGAGGATGGCACAGCGTCCGCCGGCGGCGCTTCGGCGATCAAGGGTGCCTCGGGCGCCTGCGGTATCGACTCCTCGGCGCCCGGCTCGGTCAACTGCGCGAGCGCAGGCTCCAGCGGTTCTGGCGGCGCGGGGGTTTCCGGCGGCGGCAGCAGCCGCTCGACCGGCGGCGTCTCGCCGCCACTCTCGCCCTCGTTCAGCACCGCAATCCCCTGGTGCGGCACATCCATGCCGCCGGGCTGATCCGGCTTCACCTTCTCGGGTATCGGCTGGGCGCTGACCACGGGCAGGTCTTCGTTCGCCATCTGGCCGGTGCCCCAGCTGTAGGCGTACCAGACGATGGCGCCGAAACTGAGAAGCGCCGCCAGCGCGGTCACCACGGGGACCAGACTGCGCCGTCCGCGCAGGTCGGCCGCCAGTTCCTCGGTATCCTGGGCGAAGGCGCTGCTACGGCTGTCGCGCCGGGTCTCGCGATCCTGGCCATAGATGATGCGGCGCATGCCTTCGTCGCTGAAGGCGGGACCATCGGCGCTGAGATCGTCGTCGCCGCGGCGGCCCGATCCGGGATCATTCCCCATCTACCGCATCTCCTCCACTGGGGTCACACCGAAGATCTCCAGGCCGGAAGCAACCACGAAAGCCGCCCCCTGCACCAGGGCTAGGCGCGCCGCCGTCAACGCCGGATCGTCCGGAAGCAGAAAGCGCAGTTCGGCATTGTCTTTGCCTTTGGTCCAGAGACCATGGAACGCTCCGGCCACATCGTAGAGATAAAACGCCACCCGGTGAGGTTCATGAGCCTCGGCGGCGGATTCGAGCAGGCGCGGCCATTCCGCCAGGAGTTTGATCAGAGCAAGCTCCCCCGAGTCGGTCAAGCGATTGAGGTCGGCGCCCGCCAATGCCACAGCATCTAGGGATACCCCCGGCATTTCCGCCGCCGCGTGGCGCAGCACCGAACGGCAGCGGGCATGGCAGTACTGGACGTAGAATACCGGGTTGTCGCGCGACTGCTCCATGACCTCCACGAGGTCGAAATCCAGGGTCGCGTCGTTCTTGCGGGTCAGCATGATGAAGCGGACGACGTCCTTGCCGACTTCCTCGATGACCTCGCGCAGGGTCACGAAGGTGCCGGCCCGCTTGGACATCTTCACAATTTCGCCGCCGCGCTTGAGATTGACCAGCTGGCAGACCTTCACGTCCAGCTCGCCCCGGCCCTCGGTGAGCGCCTTCACGCCCGCCGTCATGCGCTTGATGTAGCCGCCGTGGTCGGCTCCCCAGACGTCGATCATGAGCGGAAAACCGCGCCGGAACTTGTCCAGGTGATAGGCCATGTCGCCGGCGAAGTAGGTCCAGGAGCCGTCGGACTTCTTCAGCGCCCGGTCGACGTCGTCGCCGAACGCGCTGGCCTTGAACAGCAGCTGCGGGCGCGGTTCCCAGTCCTCGGGCGTCTTGCCTTTGGGCGGCTCCAGCACGCCGGTGTAGACCAGATCGCGGGCCTCCAGGGTCTTCACCACCTCTTCGACGCCGCCGGCCTCGACCAGCTTGCGCTCCGAGGAGAACACGTCCTGGCGGACGCCGAGGAACTCCAGGTCGGCGCGCACCAGGTCCATCATGGAATCGATGGCGAAACCGCGCACCGCCGGCAGCCAGTCCGCTTCCGGCACACTGAGCCACTTGTCGCCGTCGCGCGCGGCCAGGGCCTCGCCGGTATCTCTCAGGTAGCCGCCGGGGTAGAGACCCTCGGGAATTTCGCCGATATCCTCGCCCAGTGCCTCGCGGTAGCGCAGATAGGCCGAGCGCGCCAGCACATCGACCTGCCCGCCGGCATCGTTGATGTAGTACTCCCTGGTGACCGCGTAGCCGACCTTGGCGAGCAGTGCCGCCAGGGCGTCGCCGACCACCGCGCCGCGCGCGTGGCCGACGGTCAGCGGCCCGGTCGGATTGGCCGAGACGTACTCCACGTTGACCGACTGGCCGGCGCCGAGATCGCTCGCGCCATAGCCGCTGCCGGCCTGCAGAACCTCGGCCAGACGGGCGTACCAGGCCTGCGGTTCGAGGCTGAGGTTGATGAAACCGGGCCCGGCGACTTCGACCCCGGTCACCTCGGCCACCCCGCGCAGGCGTGCGGCCAGAACCTCGGCCAGGTCGCGGGGCTTGCGGCCCGCCGGCTTGGCCAGGACCATGGCGGCGTTGGTCGAAAGGTCGCCGTGCGCGCGCTCGCGCGGCGGCTCCACGGCGACGCGGCTGAAATCCAGCCCCTCGGGCAGGTTGCCGGCCGCCGCCATCTGCTCAAGTTCTCCGACAACGACGTCCTTGAAGTGTTTGAAAATGTTCATGCGTTCTTGACTCGAATATCGAAGTTCTTGGCGTGCTCGTCGAGCGCGTAGCGGTCGGTCATGCCGGCGATGTAGTCCGCCACCAGCCGTGCCCGCGCCGCGCCTTCGAGGTTCAGTGCCCGCACCTGCCATTCGTCGGGCAGGCAGTCGGGCCGCGCCAGATAATGATCGAAGAGCTCGCGCACCACCCGCCGCGCCTTGGTCGTCATGCGGTTGACCTTGTAGTGGCGGTACATGCGGGCGAAGAGGAAGGCCCGCAAAGCGCGGTCGTTCTGGCGCATCTCATCGGAAAAGGCAACCAGCGGCGCGGCCAGAGCGCGCACCGCCGCGGCGCTTTCCGGGCGGGCCTTGCCGATGCGCCGCCGCGTCTCCGCCAGCAGATCGGTCACCATCAGGTCGATGACCCGGCGGATGGTCTCGTGAATCCGCCGCCCCTCCTCGAGGCTGGGATAGCGGGCCTCGACCTCGGCCAGCACCGGGCCCACCAGCGGCAGATCGCGCAGGTCGTCGAGGGTGAACAAGCCGGCCCGCAGGCCGTCGTCGATATCGTGGTTGTTGTAGGCGATATCGTCGGACAGGGCCGCCACCTGCGCCTCGGCGGAGGCGAAGGTCCCGACCTCCAGGTCGCGCGTGTCGCGGCAGTAAACGGCCACCGTCGCCGGCACGCTTTCACCCGCGCGTGCCGCCGGGCCGGTGAGCGGCCCGTTGTGCTTGACGATACCCTCCAGCGTTTCCCAGGTCAGGTTGAGGCCGTCGAAGTCCGCGTAGCGGTGCTCCAGCAGCGTCAGGGTGCGGAAAGTCTGCTCGTTGTGATCGAAGCCGCCATAGGCCTCCATGGCCTGGTTCAGGGCGTCCTCGCCGGCGTGGCCGAAGCAGGTGTGGCCGAAGTCGTGGGCCAGGGCCACCGCCTCGGCGAGGTCCTCGTTGAGGCCCAGGGCGCGACTGATGGAGCGGGCGATCTGCGCCACCTCGATCGAATGCGTCAGCCGCGTCCGATAGTAGTCGCCCTCGTGATAGACGAAGACCTGGGTCTTGTACTTGAGGCGGCGAAAGGCCCCGGCATGGACGATGCGGTCGCGGTCGCGCTGGAAGCAGCTGCGGGTCGGACTCTCCGGCTCGGCAAAATCCCGGCCGCGACTCTTCTCGGGCCGGCAGGCGAAGGCGGCGGACGGACTCGGGTGCAACATGGGCGCGAAACTACGGCCTCGGAGGGGGTTAGGCAATGGCGGTTTTCCGCCGATTTTCAAAGGGCTTGGCCCCCTCGTTCGACGGCCATTTGACAAGCCGGCGCTAGTTCCTACATCTTGGACGTAACACGGGGGCCGGCGACCGACGTTGCGACAGCCCAAGAAAGAGGAATGCATGACGACCGCGGCGGAAATCCTGGAATTTTCCCTGACCGAGCAGGCGGCCAAGCGGGTCGCCTGGCTGATCGAGCAGGAAGGCCAAAAAGACCTCATGCTGCGCGTGGCGGTTTCCGGCGGCGGCTGTTCGGGCTTTCAGTACGGCTTTTCCTTCGACGACACGGTGAACCCGGACGACCGCACCTTCGAGCGCGACGGCGTGACGGCGGTGGTCGATGAGACTTCGTTGGAGCTGCTGGCCGGCGCTCAGGTCGATTTCGTCGAGGATCTCGGCGGCTCGTCGTTCCAGATCAAGAACCCCAACGCCACCTCGTCCTGCGGCTGCGGCTCTTCCTTTGCGGTCTAAGTCGGCTTGGTCGCGATGACGAGCATCGCCACCTGGCCAGGGGAATCGTGGCGATGACCAGCATCGCCACCTGGAACGTCAATTCCATCAAGGCACGCCTGCCCAATGTGCTGTCCTGGCTGAAAAGCGCCCAGCCGGACGTTGCGCTGCTGCAGGAATTGAAATGCATCGACGACAACTTCCCGCGCCTGGAGATCGAGGACCTCGAATACAACGTCGCCGTCCACGGCCAAAAGAGCTACAACGGCGTCGCCATCCTCTCCAAGTTTCCGCTGGAAGACGTGACCGTCGGTCTGCCGGGCGACACGTCGGACGACCAGGCGCGTTACCTGGAGGCGACGGTGAACAAGCTGCGCGTCGCCTCGATCTACCTGCCCAACGGCAACCCCATCAAGACCGGGAAATTCGACTACAAGCTGGCCTGGATGGACCGCCTCATCGACCATGCCGAGAGCCTGCTCGCCAGTGAGCAGGCGGTGGTGCTGGGCGGCGACTACAACGTCATCCCGCAGGACGAAGACGTTTACGACCCGCGCGCCTTCGCCGGCGACGCCCTGGCCCAGCCGGCGACCCGCCAGCGCTTCCGCAAGCTGCTGAACCTCGGTTTCACCGAGGCCCTCCGCGCCCTGCACCGCGAACCGCATCTCTATACCTTCTGGGACTACCAGGGCGGCGGCTGGCAGAACGACCACGGTCTGCGCATCGACCACTTCCTGCTGTCGCCCCAGGCCGCCGATCTGCTGGATGCCTGCGACGTCGACCGCGGGCCGCGAGGCGAAGCCAAGGCCTCCGACCATACGCCCGTGGTCTGCCGCCTGCGCGAAGCGCTCTAGCGTCCAGGGCCGATGCCCTTCATCCCGCTGCACGACACCACGCCGCGCTATCTTATCACGCGGCCCTGGACCACCTGGCTGCTGATCCTGGCAACCGCGCTGGTGTTTCTCGTGCAGCTCGCCGACCAGGCGGACGGCCTGCCGCATCTTGTCTACGGCCTCGGCGTCATCCCGGCGACCCTCGTCGGCACGGCGGAACTGCCGCCACGCCTGGCGCTCGTCGCTCCGCCGGTCACCCTGCTGACCAGCCAGTTCCTGCACGGCGGCTTCCTGCACCTAGCCGGCAACATGCTGTTTCTCTGGGTGTTCGGCGACAACGTCGAAGACGCCATGGGTCACCGCCGCTTCCTCGCTTTCTACCTGACCTGCGGGGTCCTTGCCGCGCTGGCGCAGGTGATCGCCGATCCCACCTCGACCACCCCGACGATCGGCGCCAGCGGCGCGATCTCCGGTGTCCTCGGCGCCTACCTCATCCTGCATCCGAAGTCGCGCATCCTGGTGCCGGTGATCTTCATCCCGCTCTACCTGCCGGCCTGGCTGTTGCTGATCTTCTGGTTCGGATTCCAGTTCGTCTCCGCTTTCGGCGGCCCGGCCGCGAACAGCGTTGCCTGGTGGGCGCACATCGGCGGCTTCGTCGCCGGCGTCGTCCTGATCTTCCTGTTCCGCTACAAGGCGGTGCCGCTGTTCGGCCTCGGCGACCCGCCGACCGGCGTGACGCTGCGGCGCGGCGCCGCCTGGCGGCCGGAACGGAACCGCCGCCAGGGGCCCTGGGACTGAACCGCGCCGGCCGCGCCGCGCGGCGCGCTGCCGCTTCAGGCTATTGCCGGAGGCGCAGGACGGCGATTTCGATGCGCGCGGCGGCGCCGTAGATCAGCGAAGGATCGGCGGGCGCCATCTCCGGCGGCACCACCGACGGCCAGGCCGGCCGGATCGCCTCGAGCTGATCGCCGATGGCCGCGACGACCGCGGCGTCGGCCGCGGCGTCGGCCCCTGCCGCCTCCAGTTTCTTCTGCCAGTCTCCGGCGACGCGCACGAAACCAAGTGCGTCCTGGTACTCATGCCCCGCGACGATCTTTCCGCCGGCGACGGCTTCGTCGTATTCCTCGGCGGCCTGGCGGACCAGATTGTGGATCACTTGGCCGATCTCCTGCGCGGACGCATCGGCAAACACACCCTCCGCCCTGGCGATGGCCGCCACGACGGCGCCATAAGCGGCTTCCACGTCGGCCGCCCCGGCTTTGCTCTTGACGGCCTCGGCGAGCGCTTCCAGTTCCGCCTCGAATGGCGCCGCGCCGAGCTTCTCCAGCGCCGGTTCGAGGGCGACATAGAGCTCGTCTTCCGGATGTTTCATGTGGGTGGCGGCCGCTTCGGCGGCGGCCTGGCGATAGAGTTCGACGCCGACCGACAGATGGCCGCGCATCAGCCCGAGTTGGGCCAGGTAGGCGGACTCGGAGGCGGACAGGTCGCGCGCTTCGTCGTCCTCGCCGCCTTCTCCGCCCTCGCCGCCTTCTCCGCCTTCTCCGCCTTCTCCGCCTTCGCCACCCTCACTGATTTCGCCGCCCTCGCTACCTGCTTCGGTCGCGCCGGCCGCTAGTTGGACAGCGTTCGAGGCCGCGGCGTCCGCCGCAGACTGCGCCGCGCCCACGTTCGCCGCCAGCGGCATACCGGCGGCCGGTGAGGCGGTCGCCAGTGACGCGGTCACCAGCGATGTGCTGGTCAGCAAGGCGGCGCCGAACCGTTGCCAAAGTCTCTGTCTTTCACCCATCACGCAGTCCTTATTGATATTGCGTTTCATTATCGCCACCGTGGCAAGCAGGCGATATTTAGTTCATCTAAGAATGATTATCAATCCTAATCGCGATCCGAAAACGGGACCAGCGGCGGCCGGCGCCGCTAAAGTGCTTTGGGCAGGTAGCGCGCGTACCAGGCACTGACCAGCAGGATCAATCCCAGAATCACGAAGACCGCGGACAGCGGCGCGACCGTCAGCACCGCCGCGTAGGCCGCCGCCGGCAGCAGCTGCGACGCTTCGATGTAGGTGCGGAACACCGAGGTCATCTCCGAACGCTCGAAGTGGCGCACCGCCCGCAGGAAAGGAATGTTGCCGAGCGCGTCAAGCGACGTCGCCCCGACCGCGGCGAAGATGAAGAGGCCCGCCGTGGCCAGGGGGCCGGGGGCGAGCAGGCCGGCGGTCACGGCGGTTGTGCCCGACAGGACCGCCGCCGCGATGATGATCCGGCGGATGCCGTGCCGCGCGCCCAGCCGGCCGACGAGAGGGGCGAAGAACAGCAGCCCCTGCCCGGCGGACAGCATGACGGCGACGATGAACTCGTCGCCCCCGTGCTGAATGATGTAGAGCGGCGGATAGACAAAGAAGGTGGTCCAGAAAGTGCTGCGCCCGAAGGGGATGATCCAGGCCAGCCGCAGGCGCGGCTGGCTCAGATAGCGGCGGATGTTGTGCCATGGCATCGGCGGACTCTGTTTCGCCGGAGCGACCGTCGGGTTCTCGACGATGCGCAGGTACCAGAAGTAACCGAGGGCCAGGAGCGCGAAGCAGGCACTCAGCAGGCTGACCGGCAGCAGACCGAAGCGCGTGTAGAGGAAGATCCCCAGCGACGGCCCGATGAACCATGAGCTGCCGAGGAACGCCAGGCGCAGCGGCTCGGCGGCCACGAAATCCCGCTTCCGGATGTAGTCGAGAATGTAGAGGTTGAGGGCGATGTTGACGCAGACCACGGCCAGGCTGCGGATCTGCAGCGCGGTGACGAAGGGGCCGACCTGAGACAACAGCATCAGCAGCGGCGCGGCCACCATGAACAGGACACCGGCGGAGAAGATCCACTTGCGCCGCAACCGCAGCAGGATCAGCGGCACCATGAAGCTGGTGGCGAAGGCGACGATGCCGACGCCGGCGTAGACCAGGCTGATGGTCCGGGCCTCCTGCAACAGGACATAGGCTTCGAGCGGAATGACGCCGGCAATGACGGCGCGGGAAAACGCCTCAACCGCGGACAGGATCGCGAACTCGCGCGCACCCGGCCGGTCGACTACGCGCAGCCACATCGGAAACCGGATTTCCACGCCAACAACCCTGCAAACGGACAACCACCGACCCGACGCTCCGCCGCCACCCCGGCGGTCCCAACGCATCGCGTCCGGTAAGTTGTCTTAAAGCGCGGTGCTTGACCAGAGGGTCCCGAAGCGGGGCGTGCCTGCCGCGCTAAGGTCAGCGAGGCGGGAGCGCTTCAGGACGAAGAGGTGATCGCGGGCAGCAGGTCGCCCAGCACGCGCGCGACCTCCGTCGGCTCCGACTCGAACTGCACGCCGACCATGCGGCCACGCTGCCACATGATGCTGCCCGCCAGACCATCGAAGCGGTCGCCGAAGAGAGTGGCGCGGCCGGCGCATTCCTGCTCCTGGCTCAAAGCCACCTTGGCGCCGCCGAGCGACATGTTGAGAATGGTGCAGGCTACCTGTCCGGTCTTGGTCTTGAGCGTGCCCGGCCAGAGCACCGAGCGCCGCAGGTAAAACCGCCGGCCCTCGTCGTCACCGATCCGCGTGAGGATGTCTTGGAAGATCGATTCCTGGGTTTCCGGGTCGCCTTGGAAGCGCAGGTCGGCATGGTCGCCGTCGGCGTCCATGACCCGGCAGGACAACTGGCCGAAGCCGGCAATCGCCAGAAAGAGATCTTCGTTCTGCCCAAGCGCGGCATCCAAGCGGACCTGCGCGCCATTACGCGACAGGGTCACGACCTCACAGTCGACGGTGCCGTCATCGCTGATCAGCTTGCCCGCCTGGTGGAGGGCAACCTGCTGTTCCACAAGAACCGGTTCGGCCATCTTCCGTTACCCCGCCCCGGGGCCCTCGCTGAATCGTCCGCATCGGGCGCTCTCGCGGCCCCTCGACTTCCTCTTCTGCGGGAAGTATTGCGCCCCTGTGTTAACAAGTGGCGAAGAGCGCAAATCGCCGAAAATGCCCGAAAAACAGGAAATAGAGAGACGGTTTTCCGGCGCTTGTTAAGAGCTATTCCGCGGCCGCGGGGTCTGCCGGCCTGAAGACGGGGCCACCCGGCATGATCCGCAGGCCCGGGCGCAGCCGGCGGAACGGCAGATTGCGATTGTCGAGGACCACCGGACCCGGCGAGACCACCACCAGCACCGCGGCGGCGAGGGGCTGGAAATCGGCCCGGAAGTGGACCGAGGACTTCAGCGCCAGAATTTTCTGCTCCGCCGGCTCGATGCCCAGGTGGCGCAGCATCGCTTGATCGGCCAGCTGCACCTTGGCGGAGGCCACCGCGACCCGGACGCCGTCCAGTTCCAGCAGCGCCGTGGGGCCGAGCTTCATTTGGGCGCCCTTGTAGAAAGGCCCCGTGCCGGTCACCTGACCGTCGCCCAGCCGCAGAACCTTGAACCGACCTTCTAAGGGCTGGTCGCCCGGCACGCCGGAGCGCCCGCCCAGCGCCACCGAGATCTCCGCCCCCTCGCCCGCCTTGTGCGCCGCCTCGGCGGCCTCGGCGTCGAAGACGTTGGCCAGCACCGCGCCCTCGGCGCGCGCCTCGATCAGGGCCCGCAGCAGGCCGGTCGTGTCCGCGTTGGCGCCGCCGCCGGGATTATCCTGGGCATCGGCCAGCACCACCGGCTTGTCGGCCTGGGCGGCGATGCGCATCGCCTCGCGCACGGCCTCGGCGGGCGCCAAAGCCTCCAAGGCAAAAGCGGATTCACGCGCGGCGGCGGCGTCCAGCAGCTTGTCGGCGACCTGGTCGGCGGCCGCCTGAGAGGTTCCGTAGGCGACCACGGAGGCGCCGGCGCCGTCGAAGTCGGCCGGGCAGAAACCACAGGCGAAGGAAACCCCGGTGATTTCCGGTTGCCGCGCCAGCCGCGCGACCTCGCGATAAACTTCCTTGGCCGGTCCCTGGTAGGTGCAGCCGCTGGTCAACGGAATCATGAAGGGCAATTGGCGATAGGCCTTGAAGCGACCGCCCTCGCCCTTGATCAGCGCGTCGAGATGCAGCGCGCAGCGCCGCCCCGTGGCCGCCATGTCGACATGCGGGTAGGTGCGGTAGATCTCAAGGCAGTCGGCCAGCGCGACCATTTCCGGCGTGACGTTGGCGTGCAGATCGAGGCTGACCACGAGGGGCAGGTCCGGCCCCAGCAGATCGCGCACCCGGCGCAGCAACTCGCCCTCGCCGTCGTCGACGTGCTCGGCGACCATGGCGCCGTGCAGGTCGAGGTAGAGCCCATCGAGATCCTTCAGCGCCGCCAGGTCCTCGAGGATCTGGCCGACGATGCGCTCGTAAGCGTCCTCGGTCACCTGCGCCGACGGCGTCGCCTGGCTCCACGACAGCGGCAGCAGTTCGTGACCCTGAGGCCGGGCCGCCTCGACGTAGCCGGCCACCGGAATGTTGATCCCGGCGATGGCTTCGAACAGCGCTTCCCCGCGGGTCAGCCCCGGCCAGGCGCCGGGCCGCACGAAGTCGTCATAGGTCGCCTTGGTCGGCGCGAAGGTATTGGTCTCGTGCTGGAAGCCGCCGAAAGCGATGCGGGCCATGGTCTGTCGAACCTTGAGGCGTGGTGGAACTGGCTGAAACACAATGACGCGGCGTTCTCACCGCGGGCACCAAGTCTCCCACGAAGACCAATCTCCGACAAGCCGCGGCAGCGATCGTGTGGTGGACCGACGCCGCCGGAAGAGTTCGATAGGGCTGTAAAAGATGCTCGGCAGGGCTTTGCCGAAGTGTTCAGGCCACCGCTTGCCCGGCTTCGCCGCTTTGCGGCCGGACGGACTGGAATCGCTCGGCGGGCAGGCTGATGGTGATCGTCGTGCCGCTGCCGGGCCTGCTGGCCACTTCCAGGTGCCCGCCGTGCAACTCCATCAGCGACTTGGCCAAGGGCAGGCCGAGGCCGGTGCCTTCGTAACTTCGGGCCAGTGATCCATCCACCCGGCCGAAGGGCATCAGAACGCGGGGAATGTCGGCGGCGGCGATGCCGATGCCCGTATCGGCCACGGTCACGCGAAAGCCGCCGTCGGGCGCCATTTCGGTGCGCAGGCGAACCTGGCCCCCCGCCGCGGTGAACTTGATCGCATTGGACAAGAGGTTGAGCAGCACCTGCTTAAGCGCGCGCTCATCCGCCCACAGACTGGGAAGTGCCGGATCCTGCACGATAATGAGATCAAGCTGTGCCGCCTCCGCGCGCTGCCTCACCAGCGTATCGCAGGCGGCGATCACGGCGGCTGGCGCCACCGCCGTTTCCTTCAGCTCCATTTGGCCGGCCTCGATGCGCGACAGATCGAGGATATCGTTGATGATCTCCAGAAGATGCCGGCCGCTGCCGTGAATGTCCTCGGCATACTGCTTGTACTTGGCGCCCCCCAGCGGCCCGAGCACTTCGCCCTTCAGGATTTCGGAAAACCCGATGATCGCATTGAGCGGCGTCCTCAGTTCGTGGCTCATGTTGGCGAGGAATTCCGATTTGGCCCGGTCGGCCATCTGCGCCTTCTTCATGCCCTCGGTCATGACTTCACGGCTGACCAGGAGGTGCTCGGCCATGCCGTTGAACGCGGTCGCCAGTTCTCGAAGCTCATTCGGCACGAAGCTCGACCGGGACGATACCCGGGCGTCCAATCCGCCGTCGGACATGAGATTGGCCGCCCGCACCACGTCCGCCACGGGCCGCGCAATTCGGCCGGCCAGCAACCAGCCCAAGAGCGCGGCGACGGCCAGCCCGACTAGCGCGATGGCCAGGGCGACGAGCAGCAGCGCCTCCGCTTGCTCTTTCAGCTCTTCGAGCGGCTGGGGCACCATGACGCCCCAACCGGGCCCCTGGACGCTGGCGAAGCCGGCGATCATGTCGCCCTTCATGACGGGCGAGTAGAATCGCGACACGCCGCTCTCGCCGGCGATCATCCGGCGGACGGCGTCGATCTTGGAGATATTCTTCATCTCGCGCTGCCAATCGGCGCTGGGATGGGCCAGCGTGCTACCCGCCTGGTCGACGATGGCCGCATGTCCGCGATGACCGAAAGCGATCGCTTTCTGCAGCGTCACCATGTAGTCGGTACTGAGCGAACCGATCGCGATGCGGTCGCCGTCGAGACGCTGCAGGATGAAAATCGTGGGACGCCCCTGTGCATCGGCCATGACCGGGCTGAACGTCGGGACCGCTGTCGCCAAGGGCCGCAATCGCTCGAGAATCGCCGGAGCGATATGTGCGCCTTCCGCGCCAGCCGCTTCGATCCGGTGCACGACTTGGCCTTGCGAATCGATCACGCAGAAATGGCGAAATCCGAGCTGACCGGCAAGCTGCCCGGCGTTGTCGTTCGACTGCGGGCTATGCTCCAGCGATTCGAAGAGCTGAAAGGCCGCTTTCGTATCCAGCGCGTAGCGCTCGAGGGCCGCGGTCAGGTTGCGGGCGATCAGAAAGTGCTTTTCAGCGACCGCCGCCAACTCGTTCTCCACGGCCGTCCTCTGCACCCAGGTGCCGAGAAACAGGACCGGCACCAGAGCGACAAGGACGAAGGTGGCGGCCAGCAGGTAGCGTAGGCTGGGCATCAAGACTGCGCGATCCAGAGCAATTAAACTGACATAACGTCTAATTGTATTGAATCGGAAATCTACGAGAAACAAGTTAACGAATTGCTCCGGGGCAGCCGAACGCTCCCCGGCGGCCGTACCGGCCGGCCGGCCTTTGAAACCGGCCGGGCGCCGCTTGTCCGCTAAGCACCAGGAACCGGTTCCGGCCGGGCCCGTGCCGCGGAGCGGCCGTGCCGGGGCCGGGGCCGGTGCTTCGCCTCAGATGTCCGCGTAGACGTGGGTCTCGGCCTTGGCGCCGGGGTGCGTCACCGCGCCCTGATAAGCCGGGCCGACGGTGGCGGCATAGCGCCAGATGGCGCCCGACTGGTAGTCGTGCGCGCGCGGCTCCCACTTGGCCTTGCGGGCGGCCAGTTCGTCGTCGGACAGTTCGACGTCGAGCGTCCCCGTCTCGGCATCGATGACGATGATGTCGCCGTTCTCCAGCAGGCCGATGGGGCCGCCGACCGCCGCCTCCGGGCCGACGTGGCCGATGCAGAAGCCGCGCGTGGCGCCGGAGAAACGCCCGTCGGTGATCAGCGCCACCTTGTCGCCCATGCCCTGGCCGTAAATCGCCGCCGTGGTGGACAGCATCTCGCGCATGCCGGGGCCGCCCTTGGGGCCTTCGTAGCGGATCACCAGCACCTCGCCTTCCTTGTAGTCGCGGTTGTCGACCGCCTTGAAGGCATCTTCCTCGCAGTCGAAGACCCGTGCGGCACCGCGGAACTTCTGGTTTGTCATGCCGGCGACCTTCACGATGGCGCCTTCCGGCGCCAGGTTGCCGCGCAGGCCGACGACGCCGCCGGTCGGCGTCAGCGGATCGGAACAGGGCCGCACCACGTCCTGATCCGCCGGCAGGGTCACGCCCTCGAGCTGCTGCGCGATGGTCTTGCCGGTGACGGTGAGGCAGTCGCCGTGCAGGAAGCCGCCGTCGAGCAGCGCGCGCATGATGACCTGCACGCCGCCGACCTCGAAGAGGTCCTTAGCGACATAACGTCCGCCCGGCTTCAGGTCGGCGATGTAGGGCGTCGAGCGAAAGATCTCAACCACCGCCTGCAGGTCGAAGTCGATGCCCGCCTCGTGGGCGATGGCCGGCAGGTGCAGCCCGGCGTTGGTCGAACCGCCCGAGCAGGCGACCACGCGGGCCGCATTTTCCAGCGACTTGCGGGTCACCAGGTCGCGCGGGCGGATGCCCTGGGCGAGCGCCGCCATCACCGCGTGGCCCGAAGCCTCGGCATAGGCGTCGCGGGACTCATAGGGCGCCGGCGCGCCGGCGGAACCGGGCAGCGCCAGGCCGATGGCCTCCGACACGCAAGCCATGGTGTTGGCGGTGAACTGACCGCCGCAGGATCCGGCGGAGGGGCAGGCCGCGCATTCCACCGCGTGGAGTTCCTCGTCGCTCATGTTGCCGGCGGAATGGGCGCCGACCGCCTCGAAGACGTCCTGCACGGTGATGTCCTTGCCGTGCAGGCGGCCGGGCAGGATCGAGCCGCCGTACATGAACACCGAGGGCACGTTGAGCCGCACCATGGCCATCATCATGCCGGGCAGCGACTTGTCGCAGCCGGCGAGCCCCACCAGGGCGTCGTAGCAGTGGCCGCGCATGGTCAACTCGACCGAATCGGCGATCAGGTCGCGGCTGACCAGCGACGACTTCATGCCCTGGTGGCCCATGGCGATGCCGTCGGTCACGGTGATGGTGCAGAACTCGCGCGGGGTGCCGGCGGCGGCCTTCACGCCGCGCTTCACCGACTGGGCTTGGCGCGACAGGGCGATGTTGCAGGGCGCCGCCTCGTTCCAGCAGGTCGCGACGCCGACGAAGGGCTGGGCGATCTCCTGCTCGGTCATGCCCATGGCGTAGTAGTAGGAGCGGTGGGGCGCGCTCTCCGGGCCTACCGAAACATAGCGGCTCGGCAGCTTGGACTTGTCGAAGGTCGGCTTGGAATCGAGTGGCATGGTCGGACGCTCCCTCTTGGATCCCCTGGATTTCTTGATGATTCAGCGCGGAGGATAGCGGGCGCGGCAAAGCGCCACCACCGCGAAATACTCATGCCGCCATGCGTGAGGAGGCCGGCTGAGCCGGCCCCCACCTCAAGCGCGGCGACGCTGAGTCTGCGTCAGGAACGCTTGGACAGCAGCTTCCAGGCCAACGGCAGGCTGGCGGCCACCAGAGCCAGCTTCAGCAGGTCGCCGGGAACGAAGGGAATGAGGCCCCAGTCCAGGATCGGCTTGTCCCAGCCGAAGAGGACACCCAGCCAGAACAGGCCCGGCAGGTAGATGAGGGCATTCGCGAAAAGCATCGCCAGGGCCGCGGTAATCACGTTGCGGTCCCAGCCGCGCTCGGCGAGGCCGCCGCAGGCCGCCGCCGCCAGGACGTAGCCGACCAGATAGCCGCCCGTCGGCCCCATCATATAGGCGATGCCGATGCCGCGTTCGGGCGTGTTGGCGAAGACCGGCAGGCCCAGGGCGCCCTCGGCCAGATAGAGCAGCACGGTGGCGGCGCCGAGGCGCCAGCCGAAGGCCATGCCGATGGCCAGCACGCCGAAGGTCGTCATGGTGACCGGCACGGGATAGAAGGGCACCTGGATCTTGGCGCAGGCCCAGAGGAAGAGTGACCCCACGACCGCCAGCAAGGAGGCGCGCAGGACACCGTTCATTTCCGCCAGCCTGCCGTGGCTGGGCCAGAGAGTCGCCGCCAAGGTATCGTGCCGTGCTTGCAAAGCCGTCATGTCATCCGGTTCCTTCTTGCCCCAGGTCTTTAGAGTCGGCGCGATGCTCGCGCCATCTTACAGCGCCCCATCTTACAGCGCCCGGCGGTAGGTGCTGTCAAGTGTCAGGTCCTTGCGCGGCCCCGAGACCTGCCAGACGACGCGCAGAGAATCTTCGCCCAGGGCGGTGATTTCGCCGTCATAGCGGTCAGGGTCGCAGAGGTGCGTGCAGGACCAGCGCCCCTGCGACAGGTCGAGATCGTGGAAGAAGCGCCCGTCGCTGAAGTGAACCGCCGCCTGCGCCGGCGCGGGGAAGCGGTAGCGGTAGGCCTGCAGCGCGGAACCGTCGTGATCGCCGATGGTGAGACGACCCTGCTCGCGGTACAGCAGATCGGCGCCGTCCAGGCAGAAGACCGCGGAGCCGGTCAACTGGCCCCGCTGTCCGGCGCGGCGGTCGTCCAGCCCGCGTCTCAGCCACCAAATTCCTTGAAAAAATCTCTTCAAATCATTGATTTGAATAACTTTCGCCTGCTCATCCACAGCATCGATCCACGGTCTTATGCAGAGGCCAGGCGCTCCAGGGCGCTCTGCAGCTTGGACATCGCCTGCTGGCTGTCGGCGAGGCGCTCGCGCTGCTCGGCAACCACTTCCTCCGGCGCCTTGGCGAGAAACTGCGCGTTGGACAGCTTCTTGTCGAGCTTGGTGATCTCGCCGTTCAGCTTGTCCACCTCCTTGTTCAGCCGCGCCCGCTCCTGGGCCAGATCGATGACCTCGGCCAGGGGCAGCACCAGGGTGCACTCGTCCAGCACGTCCTGCACCGAGCCGCTCGGCACCGCCTGGTCGAACGCGAGGGTCTCGACCCGCGCCAGGGTCTTGATCAGCGCCTCGTGGTCACCGATCCGGGCCCTGGAGTCGCCGGAGGCCTCGTTGACGATGAGGGCGATGCGCGCGCCCGGCGGCACGTTCATCTCCGAGCGTACGGCACGGATCTGACCGATCATGCGCACCACCCAGTTGAGGGCGGCATCGGCCTCGGCATCGGTCAGGCCGTCATCGAACTTCGGCCAGGCCGAAAGGGTCATCAGGCTCGCGTCGCCCTCGCCGGTCTGCTGCCACAGCTCTTCGGTCAGGAACGGCATGATCGGATGCAGCAGGAACAGAGCCTGATGCAGCACCCAGAGCGCCGTCGCGCGGGTCTCCGCCTGGGCCGCGGCATCCTCGCCCTGCAGTTGCGGCTTGGCGAATTCCAGATACCAGTCGCAGTAGGTGTGCCAGACGAACTGATAGAGGGCCTGGGCCGCCTCGTTGAAGCGATAGTCCTCGATGGCGCGGCGCACCTTGGGCTCGACCTGGACCAGTTGACTGACGATCCAGCGGTTCACCCGCTGGCTGTTGGCGGCGGGATCGAAGTCGGCGGCATAGCGGCAGTCGTTCATCTCGTTGAAGCGGGCCGCGTTCCAGATCTTGGTGCAGAAGTTGCGGTAGCCCTCGATGCGGCTCTCGGCCAGCCGCACGTCGCGGCCCTGAGCCGCCAGGGCGGTCAGGGTGAAGCGCACCGCGTCGGCGCCGAACTTGCCGATCAGGTCCAGGGGGTCCATGACGTTGCCCTTGGACTTCGACATTTTCTGGCCCTTCTCGTCGCGCACCAGGGCATGGATGTAGACGGTGTGGAACGGCACTTGGTCCATGAAATGCAGGCCGCTCATCATCATGCGGGCGACCCAGAAGAAGATGATGTCGAAGCCGGTGACCAGCACGTCGCCGGGGTAGTAGCGCTTCACCGCCTCGGTCTCTTCCGGCCAGCCCAGCGTCGAGAACGGCCACAGCGCCGAGGAGAACCAGGTGTCCAGCACATCGCTGTCGCGGGTCAACTCGACCGCCTTGCCGTAGTGCGCCTCGGCAAGCCCGGCGGCCTCGCCCGCATCGTGGGCGACGAAGACCTCGCCGTCCGGCCCGTACCAGGCCGGCACCTGATGGCCCCACCAGAGCTGGCGCGAGATGCACCAGGGCTGAATGTTGCGCATCCACTCGAAGTAGGTCTTTTCCCACTGTTTGGGGACGAAGACGGTCTTGCCGGTCTCCACCGCCTCGATGGCGGGCTTCGCCATCGTGGCCGCGTCGACATACCACTGGTCGGTCAGATAGGGCTCGATGGGCACGCCGGAGCGGTCGCCGTGCGGCACTGTGTGGCGGTGGTCGTCGATCTTCTCCACCAGGCCGAGGGCCTCCAGGTCGGCGACCACGCGCCGGCGCGCCTCGAAGCGGTCCAGGCCGCGATAGGCCTCGGGCACGGTGTCGTTCATATGCGCGTCGCGGTCGAAGACGTTGACCATCTCCAGGCCGTGGCGCTTGCCGACCTCGAAGTCGTTGAAGTCGTGCGCCGGGGTGATCTTCACCGCGCCGGAACCCTGTTCCGGATCGGCGTAGTCGTCGGCGACGATGGGTATGCGCCGGCCGACCAGCGGCAGCACGGCGTACGCGCCGATCAGATCCTGGTAGCGCGCGTCTTCCGGATGCACGGCCACGGCGGTATCGCCCAGCATCGTTTCCGGACGCGTCGTCGCCACGATGATGAAGCGGCCCGCCCCCTCTGCCCCTGAGCCCCCGATGGGATAGCGAAAGTGCCAGAGGAGTCCGTTCACCTCCTTCTGCTCGACTTCCAGATCGGAGATCGCGGTGTGAAAGCGCGGGTCCCAGTTCACCAGGCGCTTGTCCCGGTAGATCAGCTTTTCGCGGTAGAGCGCGACGAAGACCTTCAGCACCGCCTCGGACAGTCCCTCGTCCATGGTGAAGCGCTCGCGCTTCCAGTCGCAGGTGGCGCCGAGGCGGCGCAGCTGCTTCAAGATGGTGCCGCCGGACTCCTCACGCCAGGCCCAGACCCGCTCGATGAACTCCTCGCGGCCGATGTGGCGGCTGTTGCCGCGGGCCAGCGGCAGGCCGCGGTCGAGCTCGATGCCTTCCTCGGCGAGCTGGCGCTCGACCACCATCTGGGTGGCGATGCCGGCGTGATCGGTGCCGGGCTGCCACAGCACGTCCCTGCCCTGCATGCGCTGAAAGCGCACCAGAATGTCCTGGATGGTGTTGTTCAGCGCATGACCCATATGCAGGCTGCCCGTCACGTTGGGTGGCGGGATCATGACGGTGAAGGGTTCCTTGGCCGGATCGAGCTTCGCGGAAAAGGCGTCCGCGGCCTCCCAACGGGCGTACTGCCGCTCCTCGACCTCGTCGGGCCGATAGGTCTTGTCCAGCATCGCTGGCGGTCCTCTTGAACTGTCAATCCTGGTGGCGCGAGAGCGCTTTAAGCGGAGGGGTCTAACAGAAGGCAGCCCGTCGCGCCATAGCGGCCGAGCCGCCGGCGGCCGGTTCGCGGATCATGGTCCTGATTTTGGCCGGGCGTCGCCTGGGCCGTCGCGGGCCTACTGGTCCTCGGCGCGGCGGACCATCTTTCTGATTTCCTCGCGGACGATGCGCTCCACCAGATCCGGCAGATTCTCGTCCAGCCAGCCTTTCAGTTCCGGCGCCAGGGACACCTGGACCAGTTCTTCCAGGGTGCGCCCGCCGCCGATGGCGACCGCATCGGCCTGGCGGTTGGCCATGGCGGCCTTGGTGACCGCGGCCAGCGAAGCCGTGGCCGCGGTGGCGGTCACCGCCGAGACGAAATCGCTGCCCTCGGCCGCGGGCGCCAGGTCCTGACCGGCGCCCACCTCTTCGGCTTCGACTGCCTCGGGGGCGGCTTCTTCGGCAGACTCCGCGGCGACTGCTTCGGGCGTTTCCGCTTCGGAACCGTCCGCTTCGGGGGCGGCCGCCTCCGCCGGGACTTCCTCGCCCGAAGCTTCCTCGCCCGAGGCTTCCGCCCCTGAGGCTTCCGCCACTACCGGGTCTTCCTCGGATTCTTGCTCGGAAGCCGGTTCTTCGGGAGTGTCCGCCGCTTCCGCCGCGGCCTCTTCTTCGGGGGCTTCCTCGGGCTCCGGCGAAGCCTGCGGCGCGACCAGTTCCGCGGCTGGCGCTTCCTCGGCGTCGTCCGCTTCTTCGGCGGGCGCTTCCTCGTCGGGCTCCGCTGCCTCGTTGGACGCTTCCTCGTCGGGCGCTTCCTCGGCCGCTGCCTCGGCGGGCGCTTCCTCGGCGAGTTCCTCGGCCTCCGCTTCGGGCGCTTCGGGCTCCGGCGCCGATTCGGCGTCTTTCTGGGCCTCCAGGTCGACGATGCTGCCGTCTTCGGCCACCATTTTGGTCAAATCCAGGATGTTGTCGGCACCGCTCGGCGGGGCGGCGGACGCCGCGGGCGGCGGCGGGGTGTCGGCCTTGGGGGGTTTGGCAGCCGGCGGCGGCGCAGTGGGGCTCGCTTCCGCCGCAGCCTCCGCCTCGGCATCCTTGTCTTCTTCGGTTTCGTCTTCGGAGATGATCCGCCGAATGGAGGCGAGAATCTCCTCCATCGTCGGTTCGTTTTGCGCTTCCGGCTCGCTCATACCACTCCGGCCACTGAAATCCCAAAGGTACAGAACGTCTCGTTAACAGACGATCTTGTAACACTGGATAACCGGAAAGCGGAAATATTCTGTTAACCAAACCAGGGAAGCGCCGACCCCAGGGCCTAGTTGTCGCCGTCGCCTTCAACTCCAGGCGCATTCAGGCCGAACCATTTCTCACGCACCGCCCGATAATCCGCCTCGACATCGTAGACCGGGGTGGAAAGCGCCAAATCGGCGGCCGTCATACGACCGATGGCGGTCAGGACCTGGTGCGTGGCGACGATTTCGTCGCGCTGCGCCCCGACAAGGCTGACCTGAGCGTCAAGCAGCTCCTGCTCGGCGTCCAGCACGTCGAGAATCGTACGTGCGCCAACGGCATTCTCCTGGCGTACGCCCTCCAGGGCAATTTCGTTGGCGCGCACGCTCTGCTCGAAGGCGACGATCTGGGCGCGCGCCGTCTGCAGACTCTCCCAGCCGGAAATCGCATCCTCGCGGGCCTGGCGCAACGCCTCGCGCACTTGAAGCCGGCGTTGGCTGGCGACCTGCTTGGATTCGCGCACCCGGCTCGATACCGAACCCTGCTGATAGAGCGGCACCGAGACGACGGCGAGAATCTCGGCGTTGCTGCCGCGACTACCCCGCGTCGCGCTTTCGTGCTGATACCCGACGGAGCCCTGCAGATTTAGGGTCGGCAGCAACTCGCCCTCGATTTCCCGGACCGAGCGCTGCGCCGCCAGTTCATCGTAGTTGGCCGCCAGGACGGAAGGATTCCCGGCAGCGGCCGCTTCGACGATGGCATCCTGGGTCGCGGGCAGACTGCCGGGCAGAGGCGGTTGTGACAGTTGAACAGGATAGGAGCCCACGACATTTTCGAAGGCCGCGCGGCTCGAGGTCAGGTTGCCTTCGGCGCCAATGCGGTCGGCGGTGGCCGTCGACAGGCGGCTTTCGGACTGCGCCACGTCGGTACGGGTCAATTCGCCGACATCGAAGCGGTCCTGTGTCGCTTCGAGCTGGCGCGCCAGAACCTGTTCGTTGTTGATGTTGAGGGCCAGCACCGACTGATCGCGCCACACGTCGGCATAGGCCGTCACGGCGTTCAGCAGCACCGATTGCTCCGTCTCCGCGAGCCGCGCCCGCTGCGCAAGCACCTCGTTTTCGGCGCGATCCGTTCCCGCGACGGTACGGCCACCGCGGTAGAGCGGCTGCGTGACAATCAGATCGCCGCCCGCCGGGCTGCGCCCCGAGGAATCTTTGACCGGACGGTCACGTTCGTCGTAGGCCTGACCGGCACTGCCCGAGAGCTCAACCGTCGGGCGCCAGTTCGACAGCGCCTGCGGCACCCGCTCGTTGGTGGCCCGCAGTTCCGCCCGCGCCGCCCGCAAAGTGGGATTGGACTGGTAGGTCTGAATCAGCGTCTCTCCGAGGCTCTGCGCCGCTGCGGGCAGGACGCCGCCGCTGCCGGCAAAGACCGCCAGCGTCCCCGCAAGAAGACCGGCCGTCCACGCAGACTTCATCGATCGCATGATTGCTTTCCCCGTTTTGAGAGCCTGATGGCGGCCCGCCGGTTGAGCACCGGCCCCTCGAACAATTTGTGACCTGCCGCCCTCAATTCAACTACGCAAATGATGGAGCATCCATCCCCGGCGCCCGCCGCCGCTGGAGTTCGGCCCTAGAATACGAACCCGGCTTCACGCTCAAATCCCGGCAGCGGCGGGGTCGCGGCGTCGAAAAGCGTGCGCGGCGAAAACGTTTCGCCTGAGCGCTGGATCAGCGTGGCGCGGCCGATGCCGGCCTCGTCGGTGACAACGGCGACCAAGCGGCCGCCTTCGCCGAGCTGGCGCTTGATGCCGTCCGGCACCGCCGAGACCGCCCCCTGGAAAATGATGATGTCATAGGGCGCCTGCTTCTGATAGCCGGCCGCCAGGTCGCCCTCGACCACCACGGCGTTGTCGACATCGAGGGCGTTCAGCGTCCGGTTGGCCCCGTCCCTGAGCGCCCGGTCACTTTCCAGGCCGACCACGGTTGCGGCGATCTGCGCCAGAACCGCGGTGGAATAGCCGGTGGCGCAGCCGATATCCAGAGCGATATCGCCGGGCCGAGGCATCGCCGCCTGTAGCAGGCGACCCAGCACCATCGGCTCCATCAGGTAGCGCCCCGGGGCGATCTCGAGATCCTCGTCGATGTAGGCGTAGCCGCGCGCCGCCGCGCCGACGAAGGCCTCGCGTGCGAGAGATTCGAAAGCGGCAATGATTCGAGGGTCCGTCACCCGGTTGGTGCGGATCTGGCTCTCCACCATGTTGAGGCGCGCTGCTGCGTATTCCGTCATCTCATAAACCGTCCACGTTGCTGCGGCCCGGGGGCCGTCACGGCCTTGGTTTATAAGCGCCTGGGCGCTCGAAAACAACGTAGCAGAGCCTCCGGCGCAGGACCGCCAGTCAGCTTGACCCAAACCGGAGCCGGCAGTATAGCTTCGCCCCTTCGCCGAAGGCCCGGTGGGAGAGTGGTCATCCAGAGGATTGCAAATCCTTGCACGCCGGTTCGAGTCCGGCCCGGGCCTCCATCACCCTTGAGGCCACGATTTCCGGCCCCGCTAGCGCGCCATCGCCAGCAGCAGGCTGTACCAGCCATAACCCACGGCCGAGAAAAAGAAGGCGAAGGTCCCCAGCGCCGCGGCGCCGCTGGCCAGCCGCTCCCACAGCGGCGGTTGAAACTCGTTCATCCGTGAGTCGCGCATGCTGGTTCTCCCAAGTGTTGGCGCCCGAAGCGGGCGTTCGTTGTGCGTGCGGTCAAGCTACGTCGATGCCAAAGCAAAGGCAAGAACAAAACATGAACTTTGAAATTTCTCCGGGCATACGTGGCAAGGCAACGCGGCTTGCCCCCGGCGCCGGCGAGGCTCTAAACTCTTCGTTGTCCAAGGACGCCTTAGCTTGAACGACGGTCGCGGCGACCCGTGCCGGCAGCGCGGTGCCGACGCCAAGCCATAGGGGAGTCAGGATTATCAGACAGGATATTCTCGCTTGCCTGCCCGATCGCCTGCACCCGGTCAGTCAGATGTTTCTGGAAAACTGGCTGGCCGGGGAGATGACCACGGCGGAGTTCCTGCGATGGTTTCACATGCCGAATTCCGCCTACCTGCCAGTGGCGGAATGCCTGCTGGCGGTGGTCGCCGGGGCCTGAGTTCCGGCGCAGAATCGCGCTTCCGCCGCCAGTCGCAAAAGTGCAAATTTCCGCCGCAAACTCTTTGCAGCGCCGCGAGCGGTTTGATATAACCCCGGTTCGCCGCGCCGGGGCCAACCCGGCGGGGCCGTCGTGTCCTGATCCGCGGTAGCTCAGTTGGTAGAGCAGGTGGCTGTTAACCACCTTGTCGCAGGTTCGAGTCCTGCCCGCGGAGCCAATCTTCAAAAAGGGGTCGGCCGTTTCCGGCCGGCCCCTTTTTATTCCGCTTCCCCCTGCCGCCCCTTTACGCGATTTCGCGACACCGCCGCGCCGGTGACCGCCACCGCTTTGTCCGGCGCCCGACCGTCACGCCACCATCGCCCACTACGGCGCCGGCGTGCATTGCTTCTTGTAGTGCGACTCCATTTTGCTTGAAGATGAATTGCGGCAAGGTCGCCTGTCGAGTCGCCAGATCTCGGCGCGCCGCAGGGGATGACCGCAAGACAGCTGAGAGGCTTGTTATCTCAACCCGCTCCAGAAGTATTCACTGTCGGAGCACCAAGGGGGACCTGAATGGCACCTAAACCGAGCGCCGCCAAGAAAGCGGCAACCAAGAAGATCGCGGCCAAGAAAACCGCCGCCAAGAAAGCCGCCGCCAAGAAAAAGGTCGCGAAAAAGACCGCGCCGAAGAAAGCCGGCGCCAAGAAGGCCAGCTCAAAGAGGGCCGGCGCCAAGAAGATCGCGACCAAGAAGACCATCGCCAAGCGCAGCGCCGCCGCGAAGACCGGCGCGAAGAAAAGCGCGGTGAAAAAGAAAGCGGCAGCCAAGAAGGCCGGCGCGAAGAAGATTGCCGCCACCCTGAAAGCCGCGCAGAAAGCCGCGGTGCGAAAAGCCGCCCGCAAAGCGGCGCCAGCCGGCAAAGGCCCAAGCGGCCCAAGCTGAACCGCAGTCCACCCAGCAGGTTGCCGGCGTGACACCGGCCCCAGTCGCCAGGCGGCGGCAACCTGCCCTGATCGGCCCCCCCGCGGACCGCCGTCCGAGTTTCTCCTTGCAGCGCGGCGCCAAGAGTGAGACTTGTCCTGTGCAGGACAACCGCCACCTTCGATCCGCCCAGCCGCTGTCATGACATCTCCGCCGCCTTCCCCGCTATGACATCACTGCCGCCCTTTCCCGCCTGGCGCGACGTCGCCGAGCGGGCAAGAAGCTACCTCGCCAGCCGTGAGGCCCTGATGCTGCTGGACGTGTGGCTGTCCTTCGCGACCGGCGACCAGCCGCCCGATCGGAGTGCCCTCAAACCTGAAACAATGGCGCCGCTGCTCGCCGACCTGTGGCTCATGGACTACGAGCCGGACACCAGGCGGCTGCGCTATCGCCTGGAAGGCGAGAACATCCGCGCCCGCTACGACCGCTCGCTGGTCGGCAGATACCTGGACGAGACCCTGTCCCCTGCGGCGCGCGATTATGTCCTGCGCTACTTTCTGGCCTGCGTCGAAAGGCCCGCGATCTGCATCGCCATCGGCCGCCTCTATCACGAGTGGGAGAAACCAGGTTACGGCGACCGACTGCTGCTGCCCCTGTTGGACAGCCACGGCAATGCCGAGGGCCTGTTGGGCATCACCATCTGCAAACAGATGTTTGCCTCCCAAGCCCAAGCCAAGGTGCGCGCCAAGCGCATCACCTGCATCCTGCCGCTGGACGGCTCGGAGCCGTCGGAGGTCGACGGCTGAACGGGCGAGTGGCTGCCTGGGCTACAGCTCGCCGAGGCGCCGCAGAAGTTCATCGACATCGCCGGCGTCCTGGTAGAGGCCAAAGCCGAGACGCAGCCGCGTGCCGCGGAAGTCGGCCACGATCCCGCCTGACCTCAGCCGCGCATGGGTGCTTCCGGCAGCCTCCCCGCTGCCCAGGTCGAAGGTGAGAAAATTTCCGCAAGGCCGCCGCGCCGGGTCGAGCAGCAGACTGTCCGCCGGCAGAAGCCGAGGGCGCCGCGCCCGCAAGCCCGCCAGAAAACGATCCTGCAGCGCCCGGGCGTGAGCGTGGATCCCGGCCGCGTCGAGGCCGATGTCGTCGAGCAGGCGCAGCACCGCGCGCAAACGATAAAGGCCGGCCGGATCGAAGGTCGCGCCGAGAAAGCGCCGCCCGTCCGGGGCATAGGCGACTCCCGCGCCGGCCGCCTGCTCAAGGCTGCCGAAGGCGGCATACCAGCCGCTGTCGCGCGGGCGCGGGCCGATGCCCGGCGGCGCATGCAGGAAACAGACCCCCTCGCCGGCCATGGCGTACTTGTAGCCCCCGGCCAGGTAGAACACGCGCCCCTCGATGGCCTTCAGATCGGTCGGCCGCGCCAAAAACCCATGGTAGCCATCGATGACGATGAAGGGGCCCAGCGGCAGGCTTTCGACCAGGCCGTCGAGATCGGTCAGAGCGAAGCCCGAATTGAAAAACACCTGGCTGACGAAAATCAGGTCATGCGGCGCGGCCCGCGCCGCCGCCGTGAAACGCGCGGCCAAATCGATGACCGGCTCGACCGGGATCCGAGTCACCGCGACCAAGCCGTCTTCCTCGAGCCGGGCAACCTGGCGGGCAAAGCTGAGGAACTCGCCATCGCTGGTCAGGATCCGGACCGGCCGCTCCGCCGGCAGGCAGGACAGCAGGCGGCGAACGAAATCATAGGTGTTCGGCGCGAAGGCCAGCGAGGCCGGGTCGGCGAGCCCGAGGTGACGGGCAATGCCGCGCTGCACCTCGGGCACGACCTCTTCAAAAATATGCGCCCACTTGCGGTCGACGGCGCGGGCCGCGTCCTGCCAGCACTCGATCTGGGCATCGAAGGTCACATCGGGCCAGTAGTGGTGGCTGTGGGCGGCGAAGTGCAGGCGTTGCGGCACGGCTTCAAGAAAGTGGCTGAAGTGCTTCTTGTAGCTCACTTCGCCACTCATGGCCGCGGCGTCTCCGGCCGGCAGGCCACATAGCGGTAGCCCATGGCGCTGCGCAGCGCCTCGGGCAAGGGGGGCAGGGCCGAGCGCGGAATGAGGAAGGTCGAGAGCGCGAAGAAGTCGCCGAAGACCCGGTAGCGCCGCGCCGCTTCGCTCAGGTATTCATGCCCCGAGGAACCGCCGGTGCCGAGCTTCATGCCGATCATCCGCTGCACCATGAGAGCGTGGCGGTAGCGCCAGGCGGTCATGGTCTCGTCGATGTCCATCAGTTGATTCAACAGTCGGAACGGCAGTTGCAGCGCCGGTTCGTCGCGGTAAAGCGTAATGAAGAGCGCTGCCTGCAGCGCCCGCCAGGACAGCCGCCAGGCCCCCTGGGCCACCAGTTCCGAGTGACGCTTTTCATCGTAGATCGCCTCGAAGCGCTCGCGCGCGCTCTCCAAGGCAGCCAGCCCCGCCGCCTTCTCCTCGGCCTTGATCTGGTCATTGGCCCTGAGGGTCGCGGCATCCTGGCCCAGCAGGCCGGCGACGGCGGCGCGGTAGCTCTCCTGAAAGCGATAGCCGCCGAGTTCGACGAAAGGCGTCCGCCCGAGCCAGGCCTCGACGCGGTCGCTGAGGCTCGGGCGCGCCTCCGCCGACCGCAGCGTTGCCCGGTCGGCCTCGTCAAGGCGCGCATCGAAGGGCCGGGCTTCAAAGTTCACGCGGTCGCCGCGGCGCAGGCCGAGCCCGACTTCGATCAGGCGGAACTGCAGCGACTGAAAGCCCGACGAGGGAAACAGCAGGTCGCGAAATTCGAGAAAATCCTGCGGCGTCATGGTCTCCAGAACGTCGAGCTGGGCGACGAGCAGCTTCAGGATCTGCTCGATGCGCTCCAGGGCGGCGACCGCCCGGCCGATGTCGCGGTCGTCGAGGCTGTCACTGTCGAAGATGCCGTCGACCCGCGCCAGTTCATGCAGGATCTGCTTGAACCACAGCTCGTAGGCCTGATGCACGACGATGAACAGCATTTCGTCGTGGGCCGGCGTTCCCCGCTTGGCGCTTTCCGGCGCCTGCGCTGTCAGCAGCCGGTCGAGCTGCAAATAATCGGCGTAGTAGAGCGGCCGCTTGTCGTCACTCATCGGGTTTCGCGCCTCCGGCAGCCAGCGAAACCCAATTTCGAGGCGGGATCAAGGCCGCTCGGCAAAGGCCACCTGCGCGACCGGCGGCAGGTGCGCGGTCAGCCGCCGCCAGGATTCGCCGGCATCGTCGCTGAGCCACAGCGCGCCGGTGGTCGAGCCCATGGCGAGGCGCTGGCCCGTCGCATCGATGTCCAGCGCATGACGGTAGACCAGGTCGTAAGCCGCCTTCTCGGGCAGACCCTTGGACAGAGTCTCGAAGCTGGCGCCCCCGTCCCGCGTCCGTGTGACGACGAACTTTCCGTCGACAGGTACGCGGCACTCGTCCTTGACCGCCGGGACGAACCAGGCGGTCTTGGGGTCCAGCGGATGCACCGCCACCGCGAAGCCGAAGGCCGAGGGCGCGACATCGGTGATCTGAACGAAGGTCCTGCCGCCGTCATCCGAGCGGAAAATGCCGCAGTGATGCTGGCACCAGATGGTATCCGGGGCCGCAGGGCAAACCGCCAGTCGGTGAGGATCCTGGATGCTCGGATCGTCCTTGCGGTCGGGCGGCATGTAGTCCGCCGCCAGCCCCTTGCCGCCCAGCGTCCAGCTCGCGCCGTCATCCTCGCTGAGCCAGACCCCACCGCAGGAGATGCCGATGGTCAGCCGCCGGCTGTCGCGCGGATCCACTGAGATGGAGTGAATGCCCGGATCGTCGTAGCCGCCGCCGAACCACTCGGCCCGGGACGGCTGGCGCCACAGGCTCTCGACCAGATGCCAGGTCTCGCCGCGGTCGTCGGAGCGGAACAGCGCGCCCGGCAGCGTGCCGGCCCAGAGGCGGCCCGGCTGATCCGCGCCGCCGGCGGCGAGCGTCCACACGAAGGTGACGCTGGGCGCCTTCTCCGCATCCTTGTCGGCGGCGATGCCCGGCCCAAAAGCCGGCACCGGCAATTCCTTCCAAGAGGCGCCGTTGTCATCCGAACGGTGCAGCTTGGCGCCGAAGTGGCCGAGATTGAGCGCCGCGTAGAGCGCGCCGTCGCGCGGATCGTGCAGGATCGCGCTGACCGGGTCGCCGAGAAATCCCAGGCACCGCGCCGCGCCGTCGGCGCCGATGGCGGCCTGGAATAAGCCCTTGCGGGTCGCGACGTAGAGATCGCCAGACATCTCGCTTCCTTTCTCTGCCTCCGGGGTCAACCTCCGGAAAGCGCCTGAAAAACAAAGACCTCATCGCCGGGCTTCACCTTATCGCTCAAGCCGTCGCGGTCGGCGATCATGGCCGAATTCACGAAGACGTTCACATGGCGGCGCAGGCGGCCCTGGTCATCGACGATGTAGGAACGCAGCAACGGTTTCTGCTCGAACACCGCGGCCAGCACATCGCTCACCCGGCTGCCGGCGGCATCCAGGGAGGCCACATCGAGATGGCGTTGCAGGTTGGCGGTAAAAGTGACGCGGGGCATTGCGGGGCTCCTACGCCAGGAGCCTGCCTTCAGACCGGGAGAAGTTCAATTGCCAAGAGGCTGACAAAGGGCGTCAGCCCTGTCCCTCGGCGATGCGCAGCAGGTAGTCGCCGTAGTCGTTCTTGCGCAGAGGCTCGGCCAGGCGTTTCAGGTCGTCGGCGGTGATGAGCCCCTTGCGGAAGGCGATCTCCTCCAGGCAGGCGATCTTCAGGCCCTGGCGGTGTTCGATGGTCTGCACGAACTGGGCGGCGTCGATGAGGCTGTCATGAGTGCCAGTGTCGAGCCAGGCGAATCCGCGGCCGAGACGCTGCACCTTCAACTGGCCCGCTTCGAGATAGCGCCGGTTGAGGTCGGTGACCTCCAACTCGCCGCGCGCCGAGGGCTGCAGGCCGGCGGCGATATCGCAGACCTGCTCGTCGTAGAAGTAGAGGCCGGTCACGGCGAAGCGCGACTTCGGCTGCCGCGGCTTTTCCTCCAGGCTGACCGCCTGGCCGGTCTCGTCAAAGGCGACCACGCCGTAGCGTTCGGGGTCGGAAACCTGATAGCCGAACACGGTGGCGCCGTCGCGCAGGGCGGCGGCGCGCATCAGCACGTCCTGCAGGCCCTGGCCGTAGAAGATGTTGTCGCCGAGGATGAGGCAGCACTTGTCGCCGGCGATGAAGTCGCGGCCGATGAGGAAGGCCTGGGCCAGCCCCTCGGGCTTGGGCTGCGGGGCGAAATTGAGCTTGATCCCCCACTGGCTGCCGTCGCCCAACAGGTTGCGGAACAGCGGCGCCTCGTGCGGCGTGGTGATGATCAGGATGTCGCGGATGCCGGCCATCATCAGCACCGACAGGGGGTAGTAGATCATCGGCTTGTCGTAGACCGGCAGCAGCTGCTTGCTCACGGCCAGCGTCACCGGATGCAGCCGCGTACCGGCGCCGCCGGCCAGAATGAGACCCTTCATGCTCGCCCCTTGTCCCTGCTGATTGGCTGCTGCACCAGAAGTTCGAACAACACCTGCTTCAGTCCCTGCCGCCAGTCGATCGGCCCCGCGCCGAAAGTCGCCTGAAACAGGCTTGAGTCCAAAGCCGAATCCTGCGGACGGCGGGCCGGCGTCGGATAGTCCGCGGTGACGATGGCCCGCAGTCTCGGCCCTTCGCGCCCGGTCAGCGATTCCTGCTCCGCGAAGACCGCCCAGGCGAAGTCGTACCAGGACGTGCGCTCCGCCCCGGCACAGTGATAGGTGCCGAAGGTTTCCGGGCCGGCACGGCCGGCCACCGTGAGAACGGCGGCCGCCAGATCGGCCGCCGGCGTCGGACAGCCGAACTGATCGGCGACGATGGCGAGTTCTTCCCGTTCGCCGCCGAGCCGCAGCATGGTCTTGACGAAGTTGGCGCCGGCCGCGCCGAACACCCAGGAAGTGCGCAGAATGACATGCGCCGCGACAGTCTCGCGCACCGCTACCTCGCCGGCCAGCTTGCTGCGGCCGTAGGCGTTCAGCGGACCGGGCGGATCGTCCTCGCGGTAGGGCCCGCCCTTGGCGCCGTCGAAAACGTAATCGGTGGAGATATGGACGAGCGTCGCGCCGCAGTCGCGGCAGGCCTCCGCCAGGCAGCCGACACTCTCGCCATTGACCGCCTGGGCGCGCTTCTCGTCGCCTTCCGCCTTGTCCACCGCGGTATAGGCGGCGGCATTGACGACCAAGCCGAAGCCCTGGTCGACGGCATCGCGCAGATCCAGCCGGCGGGTGATGTCGAGTTGCCGGCGCGACAGCGCGGTCAGCGCAAAGCCTCTCGCCGCGGCCAGCTTGCAGACCTCCCGGCCCAACTGTCCCTCGGCGCCCAACAACAACAGCGGCCGGTCGCTGTTTCTCCCGGCGCCGGTCATTCAGCCCGCCTTCTGCTCTGAGTCTCGGGACTTCGACAGGCCGAGCCGCTCGCCGCCGTAGCGCCGGTCCAAAATGCCCTGCCACCAGTCGCGATTCTCGAGATACCAGACGATTGTCTTCTTCAGGCCGGAGGCGAAGGACTCCCGCGGCGCCCAATCGAGCTCCCGCTTGATCTTGGTGGCGTCCACCGCATAACGCAGATCGTGGCCGGGCCGGTCCTCGACGAAGGTGATGAGATCGCGCCGGCTGCCGCCGCCGTCCAGCGCGCGCAGTTCGTCGAGCAGATCGCAGATCATGTGAACGACATCGATGTTGCGCAGCTCGCTGTCGCCGCCGACGTTGTAAGTCTCGCCGACCCGGCCTTGTGTGAGCACCGCCGCCAGAGCGCGGGCGTGGTCTTCCACATGCAGCCAGTCGCGCACGTTCTCGCCCTTGCCGTAAACCGGCAGCGGCCTGCCGTCGAGGGCGGAGATGATCATCAGCGGGATCAGCTTCTCGGGAAATTGGTAGAGGCCGTAGTTGTTCGAGCAGTTGCTGGTGACCACCGGCAGGCCATAGGTGCGGTTCCAGGCGCGCACAAAGTGATCCGACGCCGCCTTGCTCGCCGAATAAGGCGAGTTCGGCTGATAGGGAGTCGCTTCAGTGAAGTGTCCCTCGGCGCCCAGGGCGCCGAAGACCTCGTCGGTGGAGATGTGATGAAAGCGGAAGCCGGCCCGTGCCGCACTCTCCAGTTCGCGCCAATAGGCGGTGGCCACGTCGAGCAGCCGATAGGTGCCCACGACATTGGTCTCGATGAAAGCGGCCGCGTCGTCGATGGAGCGGTCGACATGCGATTCCGCCGCCAGGTGCATCACCGCGTCCGGGCGGTGCTCGGCGAAGACGCGGCGCAGCGCCGCGCCGTCGCAGATGTCGATCTCGGCGAAGGCATAGCGCGCACTCTCCGCCGCCTCCTCCAGGGCCTCCGGCGTCGCCGCATAGGTCAACTTGTCGACGTTCACCACCGAGGCCTCGCCGCCGCCGATGAGATGGCGGATCACGGCGGATCCGATGAAGCCTGCGCCACCGGTGACAAGGATCTTCATGCGGCCTCTTTCGCGTTGCCTCAGGAGGGGCGATGCGGCGAAGAGGCCGCGCCTGCCCTTTCGATCTTAGCTTTAAAAGCGCTTCTAAAGTCCTTGTTCATATTGAAAAACCCTTGATAAATCCCTTAGGCGCGGCCAGTGGCGGTCACGTTTGGAAAGCGCCGCCCCGGCCGCCGCCGGCCAGTCGACCGCCAGGTCGGGATCGTTCCACAGCAGTCCCTGTTCGGCCTCCGGCGCATAGAAGTCGCTCACCTTGTAGAGCACCTCGGTATCGGCCTCCAGGGTGCAGAAGCCATGCGCGAAACCGGTCGGAACGAAGATCTGATTCCAGGCCTTCGCCGAAATGGTGGCGCTGACGTGCCGTCCGTAGGTCGGCGAGCCCCAGCGCAGGTCCACCGCGACATCGAAGACCGCGCCGCGGATCACCCGCAGCAACTTGGCCTGAGCCCTTGGCGGTGCCTGGAAATGCAAACCGCGAAGGGTGCCGGGCTCGGCCGAGAGCGAATGATTGTCCTGCACGAAGTCGGCGTCGATCCCGGCGTCGGCGAAAGCCTGTTTGCTGTAGGTCTCGGAAAAGAAGCCGCGGTGGTCGCCGTGCCGGACCGTACTGACAAGTCGAACTTCCGGGATGGCCAGGTTGACGACGTCCATGAAGTGGATCTCTCGAAGAAGCAATGCGGCAGGCTTCAGGGCTCCGGCGGCGCTGAAAACGCGTCCGAGTCCCTCGGGGGATGATACGGCAATTCAGGTGCGATGGCTGACCTGTTTCGCGGAAGCGGCAAGGAAGTCGGCTGGCGCGCGCGGGGCCGGACGGCTGAGAGACATGACCTGGATCCCCCGGTCGGCAAGATAGGATTCGGCCGCCGCGCGCGCGGTCGCATGGGAGTCCTCGAAGCCTTCGGCGTAGAACTCGCCGTTCAGCTTCCAGGTCACCCGCCAGCGGTAGCCCGGCCGGCCGCGCGGGCCATTCGGCCCGGGATTGCCGCGCCACGGCTCAACGATGAGGTTGTAATTCTTGAGACCGTGCATCGTCACGCAGCCTCGTCCCCAATCCGATTGCAAGAGCAGCCTGGGCTGCCTCAACGGCCCACTATAGTCGAAGTGGCGAGGCATCGTGACGAAAAAACTGCTTAGTCCAGCGAAAAACGTTCGCGCTGAAGGCGCAGCGCGTTGCCGATCACCGACACCGAGGAGAGACTCATGGCCGCCGCCGCGATCATCGGGCTGAGCAGCCATCCGGTCAGAGGGTAGAGCACACCGGCGGCCAAGGGCACGCCCATCATGTTGTAGAAAAAGGCAAAAACCAGGTTCTGGCGGATGTTGCGCAGGGTCCCGCGGCTGAGCCGCCGGGCCGCTACCAGGCGAGCCAGATCGCCCTTCAAAAGGGTGATCCCGGCGCTTTCCAACGCCACGTCGGAGCCGCTGCCCATGGCGACGCCAATGTCGGCCTGGGCCAAAGCCGGCCCATCGTTCACGCCGTCGCCGGCCATGATCACTGTACGGCCCTGTTTCTGCAGGTTGGCGACCACCGCCGCCTTGTCGCCCGGCAGCACCTCGGCCTCGATGCGCTCGATGCCAAGCTGGCGGGCTACCGCCGCGGCGGCGCGGCGGCTGTCGCCGGTCAGCATGATCACTTCCAGGCCGTCGCGGCGCAAGGCGTCCAGGGCCTTGGGCGTCGTCTCCTTGATCGGATCGGCGACCGCGATGAGGCCGGCGAAAGCGCCGCCCCGCGCCAACAGGATGAGGCTCTCGCCGCGGCCCTGACGCTCCTGCATCACAGGCTCGAAATCGGCGACGTCGATGCCTTCTTCCGCCAGCCAGGCGGGCTTGCCCGCCAGGACGGTCGCGCCGTCGACCGTGCCGCGCACCCCCTTGCCGGGCACCGCGTCGAATTTCGTCACCTCCGGCAGCGTCAGGCGGCGCTCCGCGGCGGCAGCCAGGACCGCCTGCGCCAGCGGATGCTCGCTGCGGCTCTCCAGGCCCGCGGCCAGTGACAGCAGCGCCGCCTCGTCGCTGCCCTCGACCGGTTGCAGGTAGACCACGGCGGGCTTGCCGGCGGTCAGGGTGCCGGTCTTGTCGACCACCAGGCTGTCGGCCTGGGCCAGGCGCTCGAGCGATTCCGCATCCTTCACCAGCACGCCGAGACCCGCGCCGCGGCCGACCGCGACCATGATCGACATCGGCGTCGCCAGGCCAAGGGCGCAGGGACAGGCGATGATGAGGACCGAAACTGCGGTGACGATGGCATAGGCGACGGCCGGCGGCGGTCCGAAAATCATCCAGGCAAAGAAGGTCGCGACGGCCGCCAGCACCACGACGGGCACCAGATAGGCCGCGGCCACGTCCGCCTGGCGCTGGGCCGGGGCGCGGCTGCGCTGCGCCTGGCCGACAAGCTGCACGATCTGCGCCAGCACCGTGTCGCGCCCGACGCGCTCAGCCTCGAAGACCAGGCTGCCGGTGCCGTTCACCGTACCGCCGGTAAGGGAATCTCCCGGCGCCTTCTTCACCGGCACCGCCTCGCCCGTCAGCATCGACTCGTCGACGGCGCTTTCGCCCTCGATGACGCGCCCGTCGACGGGGATCTTATCGCCGGGGCGCACCTGAATGCGGTCGCCCGTGGTGAGCTCTTCGACCGGACGCTCGGCAATGGCGCCGTCTTGCGTCACGACCCGCGCGGTCTTGGGCGCCAGATCGAGCAGCGCGCGCAGGGCGCCGCCGGTGCGCTCGCGCGCGCGCAGTTCCAGAACCTGACCCAAGAGCACCAAAGTGACGATGACCGCCGCCGCCTCGAAGTAGACGCCGACGTTGCCCGAACCGTCGCGCAGTCCCGCGGGGAAGAGGCCGGGCGCCACCGTCGCCACCAGACTGAACAGGTAGGCGGCGCCGGTGCCCAGGGCGATCAGGGTGAACATGTTGAGATGGCGGGTGACAAGCGAGGCCCAGCCGCGCTGGAAGAACGGCCAGCCGCACCACAGAACCACCGGCGTCGCCAGCGCCAACTCGATCCAGTTCGACCACGCCGGCGGCAGCACCATCAGGCCGAAGAGATGCATGCCCATGGTCAAGGCCACCAACGGCAGGGAGAAGACCACACCGACCCAGAACCGCCGGGTCATGTCGATCAATTCTTCGTTGGGGCCGGTCTCCGCGGTGACATCCATCGGCTCCAGCGCCATGCCGCAGAGGGGGCAGGTGCCGGGACCCTTCTGCTCGATCTCAGGGTGCATCGGGCAGGTGTAGAGGGCGTCTTCGGCGCCCGCCGGCGGTTTCTGGGCCGAGCCGTCGAGGATACCTGCCGGATTGGCGGAGAACTTCTCGACGCAGCGGTCGGAACAGAAGAAGTAGGTCTCGCCCGCGTGCTCGACCTGACGCGGGTTGCCGTCACGCTTCACCGTCATGCCGCAGACCGGATCCACGGCACCGGCGGCGCCGCTCGCCCCGGCGCCGCCGCAGGCCCCGCCACGATCATGGTCGTGATGATGGCCGCCTTGGTGGATGCCGTGGCCGCTGCCGGCGGTCGTCTTCGGTGACGCTGTCGTATCCATGATGTCGTCCTAAGGTTAAGGTCAGCAAAGCCGCTGATGTGCCGATCACAGCGATATGCACTTTCCAGTGACTGGAAGGTCAAGGGCTTTCACAACAATTTATTGGGGCCTTCCCAAGGACCGGCCGGACCGCTACACCAAGAGACAAAGCAAGACATCACTGGCCTGTTGCGCAGGCCACGTTCGTCCGGGCCGCCCTCGGCAGACGCCGGCCCGTACGCGCTGACAAGGGACACTGAAAACCTATGCGAAATCTGGAACTGCCCGGCCGCTCGGTCGCCCGCTCGTTAAACGGCATGGCGGCAACCTCCCACAGTCTGGCAACGCTGACCGCCGTCAATGTGCTGCAGGATGGCGGCAATGCCCTGGACGCAGCGGTTGCGGCCTGCGCGGTTCAGGGCGTCGTCGAGCCGGAATCGACGGGGATCGGCGGCGACTGCTTCGTGCTTTACGCGCCCAAGGGCGGCGCCGAGGTCATCGCCTTCAACGGTTCGGGACGGGCGCCCCAGGCGGCGACCGCCAAGTGGTATGCCGACCAGGGCATCGAGAAGATCGAGCGCTTCACGCCCCATGCGGTGACGGTCCCCGGTTCGGTCGACGCCTGGTCGCAGCTGCTGCGCGACCACGGCACCCGCAGCCTCGGCGACCTGCTGCAGCCGGCCATCCGTTTCGCCCGCGAAGGCTATGCCATCACCGAACGCGTCTCCCGGGACTGGAACAGCGAGATCGAAGCGTTGTCGCACGACCCGGCGACCAGCGCCATCTTCCTGCCCGGCGGCGCGCCGCCGGCGCTGGGCGCCGTGCACCGCCAGCCGCTGCTGGCGGCAACCCTGGAGAAGATCGCGGCGGAAGGCCGCGACGCCTTCTACAAGGGCGCCATCGCCGAGGACATGGTGACGCACCTGCGCGCACTGGGCGGCCTGCATACACTGGAGGATTTCGCCGCCGGCGGCGGCGAATACGTCGAGCCGGTCAAGAACAGCTACAAAGGCTACGACGTCCACCAGTGTCCACCCAACGGCCAGGGCGTGATCGCCCTGTTGCTGCTGAACATCCTCTCCGGATTCGATCTGCCGTCGATGACGGCCATGAGCGCCGAGCATCTGCACTTGGAGATCGAGGCAACCCGCCTCGCCTATCAGGCTCGCGATGCGCACCTGGCCGACCCGGCGCAGGTGGAGGTGCCGGTCGAGCGACTGCTGTCACCCGACTACGCCGCCGAACTGCGCCGGCAGATCCGCCTCGACCGCGCCGCCATCGCCGCCGCACCGGCCCCCGTCGCCGCCCATGCCGATACGGTCTACATCTCCGTCGTCGACAAGGACCGCAACGCGGTCAGCTTCATCAACTCCACCTTCAACTCCTTCGGCAGCGGCATCACCGGGCCGAAGAGCGGCGTGGTGCTGCAGAACCGCGGCGGCGCCTTCTCCGTCGATCCGGACCACCCGAACTGCATCGCCCCCGGCAAGCGGCCCATGCACACCATCATTCCGGGCATGGTCACCAAGGGGGACCGGGTGGTCATGCCTTTCGGGGTCATGGGCGGCCACTACCAGGCGGCCGGCCATGCCCGCTTCCTCACCAACCTCTACGACTTCGGCCTCGACGTGCAGCAGTCGATGGACATGGCGCGGATCTTCCCGCAGCCGGACGAAGAGGAAGTCGAGGCCGAAAGCGGCGTGCCTGCCGAGGTTCTCGGCAAACTGGAGGATATGGGGCACCGTTTCAAAGCCCCCTCCAAGCCGATCGGCGGCAGCCAGGCGATCCTCATCGACTGGGAGGAAGGTACCCTGGCCGGCGGGTCCGATCCGCGCAAGGACGGCTGCGCTCTCGGTTACTGATTCCAGTCTGCAAACAAGGAGCTTTAGTCCGGTGTCCCTCGATCCCGCGTTGCGCGAAGCCTATGAGTCCGTCACCACGGCCACCATCACCACGATCCTGCTGAAAAAGGGGTTGCGGAATGTCTGGCTGCGCGGCACCAAGCCGTTGCGCCGCGGCCAGAGCCGCCTTATCGGCCCGGCCTTTACCCTACGCTTCGTGCCGGCGCGCGAGGACCTGGCGACGCCGGCCTCCTGGGCGTCACCGACCTCGACCCGCGGCGCCATCGAGGACATGCCCGAAGGCGTCATCGCGGTGGTCGACGCCATGGGCGTCGATGACGCCGGCATATTCGGCGATATCCTCTGCGCGCGCATGCACAAGCGCGGCGTCACCGCCCTGGTCACTGACGGTGTGGTGCGCGATATCGACGGCGTCGAGGCCAGCGGCCTGCCGGTCTGGTGCAACGGAGTCGCCGCCCCGCCTTCCGTCGCCGGCCTGACCTTCGTCGGTTGGCAGCAGCCGGTCGCCTGCGGCGGCGTGGCGGTCTTTCCCGACGACCTCATCGTTGCCGACCGCGACGGCGCCGTGCTGGTTCCCCGGGACTTGATCGAAGAAGTCGCGGAACTCGGCATCGAGCAGGAGCGCCTGGAAGGCTGGATCATGAAAGAGGTGCAAAGCGGCAGCAGGTTGCCGGGCCTCTACCCGATCAACGATGAAAACCGGGCGCGCTACGAGGCGGATATGAAGAAGGGCGGCTGACGTGACGCGGAGGCTCCTCAGATGAAGCTGTTCGACTGCCAGAACTGCGGTCAGTTGCTTTACTTCGACAACACGCACTGCGAGCGCTGCGAAAGCCTGCTTGGCTTTATCCCCGACCGCACGACCATGAGCGCGCTGCAGGCAACCGGTGAGAACACCTGGCGCGCCCTGGCGTATCCCGGGGAACTGTTCCGTTTTTGCGCCAACAGCGCCCACGACGCCTGCAACTGGCTGGTCGCCGCCGAAGGACCCGACGCCTTCTGCCGGGCCTGCCGGCTCAACCGGACGATTCCCAACCTTGGCAGCGGCGACAACCTGATCCTCTGGCAACGCCTGGAAGCCGCCAAGCACCGTCTGGTCTACGGGCTGCTGCGCCTTGGCCTGCCGCTGGTGAGCAAGCACGACGACGACGCCAAGGGCCTCGCCTTCGATTTTCTTGCTGGCTCGGACTCCCCCTTCCAGGAAGGCCCGCAGGTGATTACCGGCCACGCCCAGGGCCTCATCACCATCGATGTCGCCGAGGCCGACGATGTCGAGCGCGAGCGGCATCGCCGCGATATGGCCGAGGCCTACCGCACGCTGCTCGGCCACTTCCGTCACGAGAGCGGGCACTACTACTGGGAGCGGATGGTCCGAAACGGCGTTTGGCACAACGCCTTCCGCGAGCTGTTCGGCGACGAGCGGGACGACTATGCCGCGGCGCTCGAGCAGCACTACGCCGAAGGGCCGCCCGCCGGCTGGCAGGAGGACTTCATCAGCGCTTACGCGAGCGCCCACCCCTGGGAAGACTTCGCCGAGACCTGGGCCCACTACCTGCACATCGTCGATACCCTGGAGACGGCCGAAGCTTTCGGCCTGCAGATCCAGATCACCGCCGGCGGCGATGCCTCACCGAAGATGGCAATCGCCTTCGACCCCTATCGCCATGCCGACTTCGACGCGCTGATCGCCGCCTGGATGCCGCTGACGTCAGCGGTCAACAGCCTCAACCACAGCATGGGGCAGCCGGATCTCTATCCCTTCGTCCTGGCGCCGGGTATTGTGGGAAAGTTGCGTTTCATCCACGGCCTGATCCATGGCGGCGACACCTGAAGGAGTGCCGCCAGACCACAGGTTGCCAAAAGCAACGCGTCAACTGCGGAATTTAGCGGCAGCGCTTCTGGAGCTGCGTACCGGGCGACCCGAGCTCTGAAGCTTTGCCGCCGGCGGCTTGGCGCCGCAACGTGGACAGACAGCGGCCTTCTTGCCGAGGTCGTAGTATTTACATTCACACTCCGGGCAGAGGTGCTTTTGCCCGCGATCCGTCTTGGTCATGTCTTTAGGGCTCCATTGAATTTGGCGATCGGTCCACTCATCGCTGGCTGCCGGAAGCAGGAGACCGTGCCGGAATACCGCTGCGCCAGGCATTGGAGGACTTGCACCGTGAACAGATTCGCTCCCCGGCCCATTCGCTCTTGAAGGACTCCCGGCACCTGAGGCACTGGCGCACCTTGGGAACTTCCGGGAAACTCTCGGTCGTCAAAGCCGCTTTGGTCGGAGAGTCGGTCATGGCCGGCCTGGGCTCCTTTGGTCGCCGGGCGTGCGCCGGCCACTTTCTGCGCTGGGACAGGCGGCGATCAAACCTTTGCTGGCCGCAGATCGCCGGCCAGACCGGGAACACCGGCGGGGCCAACGAGGGTGGACCTCACAGCCTGGAAGGCAAACTCCCAAGCTCCACGCCGCACAATTGTTGATTGGAGGTATATGGGGCTAAATCAAATAATTTACAATGGCGGGATGCGTTTATCTGGCGCACGAATTAGAAAATAGAGAATATCCTTGGAATATTTTTCCTTTTCTATTTCCTCAGTGCCAATAGAATTAGGCGCTGATTTCTGAGCCATCTTTAGAAATCAATTTGGCCACTGCGCTTCGCCCCGAGCGGGGGTCGGCCAGCGCCACCTTCGGTGCAAAACCAGAAGTACCGCCAAGACACCGGCTTGCAGCATCCAGGAGCGCCGAAATGTGGAAATCGCCGAAGTCGAAAGCCGAACAGCAGTTCGCCGCCGGTCAAAAAAAGGACCAGGCGCTCATCAAGCAGAAGGAAAAGGCCCAAAAGGAACGCGACGAGCGCATGGCGCGCTTGCGGGCGTTGCGCCTCGCCAAGGAAGCCGCCGACGAGGCGGCCGCCAACGCCGAACAATCCCCAGCCGACAAAAAGGGCGGCGAGAAAGCCGAATAGAACGGCCGGCAAGCAACGGCGACAGCGGAAATTCTTCACGCAGAGTCCGGCTGCGCGGCCTCTGCGCCCCCGCGGTTTACTTTGAACCGGCTCTATGGGTCCTCCCTCGGCTGCCCCTATCTTGCTCTTGATTGGCGTGGAGCATTTTCCTAGCTTTCAAGGATGCCGCTTGCAAAGCTCCTGCCCCGCTACCGCCTGCGCCCGGGAAAACCGGCGGACGCGCCGGGACTCCTGAAGGTTCACGACCGCGCCATCCGGGTGCTCGGCCGCGGCGCCTACAGCGACAGCCAGATTGAAAGCTGGGCAGAAGAGATCAGCCCGGAACGCTATGTGGAGGCGATGCGCGACGACGGCGAGGCTTTCCTGGTGGCCGTGGCGCGCCTGCGCGGCATCGTCGCCTTTTGTTCCTACAAGGACCAGGAAGTGCGCGCGCTCTATGTCGATCCCGACTGGGCACGTCTTGGCGTCGGCTCCGCGCTGCTCAAGCGCGCCGAAGCCATCATCGCGGCGCAGGGACACCGTAAGGTCGTCATCGGCGCCAGCCTGATCGGCCTGCCGTTCTATGAATCGCAGGGCTACAGCGTTCTAAGGCACCGTCATTGGCGCACCCGCGGCGGCCTGATGATCCCCGCCGCCGATATGGAAAAACCGGTCGGAACCGACCTGCTCAGGTCCGCGGGATAACCAGCTCGCTGCGGCACAGCGTCTCCTCGACCGCGGTCAGGAAACCCTGGCCGACGTTCGAATGCGGATCCATCTCCCGAAAGATTCTGCGCAGCACCGTGCTGCCTTCCGGAAAGCGGCGCATCTGGCCGATGGTCTCCCGCGCCAAGCGCTCGCCCAGCGGCCAGTCGTCCGCGTAGACACCGCTGTCCGCCGGCACGTCCCAGTAGTGCCAGCCGCCGTCGGCGTCCTGGGTTACTGTCGGAAACTTGAGCCACTCGGCGTCCCACCAGGCCGAGGCCCGGGCCGCCTCGCGCACCGCCTCGTCCTCCTCGCGGCGGTAGGCCTCGATATCGACGACATTCTTCTCAGCAGTCATGGGGTGCTCCCTTCGCCGAAGCTCAAACCGAAAAATACTTGGCCTGCGGGTGATGCAGGACGATCGCCGAGGTCGACTGCTCCGGGTGCAGCTGGTGCTCGTCGGACATCTCGACACCGATGGCGCCCGCGTTCAACAGCCGCAGAAGCTGCGCCTGATCCTCCAGGTTCGGACAGGCCGGATAGCCGAAAGAATAGCGCGAGCCCCGGTAGCCCTGGCTCAACATCGCCTCCAGGTCGCGCGAATCCTCGTGCCCGAAGCCGAGTTCGGCGCGGATGCGCTTGTGAACGTACTCCGCCAGCGCTTCGGCCATCTCGACGCCCAGGCCATGCAGATAGAGATAATCCTGGTAGCGGTCGTCCTGGAACCACTCGCGCGCCACGTCGGAGGCATGCTGGCCCATGGTGACGATCTGCAGGCCCAGGACGTCACGCTCGCCGGCGGTGACGTCGCGCAGGAAGTCGGCGATGCAGAGGCCGCCGGCGCGGCGCTGGCGCGGCAGGGTGAAACGCCCGACTTCACGGTCCTGATCCTCCGGATCGAATATAATGACGTCGTTGCCCTCGGCATTGGCCGGCCAGTAGCCGTAGACCGCCTGCGGCACCAGGATGTCCTGCTGCTTGCAGACGTCCAGCATGCGCTTCAGCGTCGGGCGCAACTCCTTGCGCGCCCACTTCATGTACTCCTCCAGGGAGCGGCCGCTCTTCCGGAAGCCCCATTGGAACTGATAAAGCATGCGGTGGTTGAGAAACGGCACCAGCGCATCGACGGGGACCCGCGCCAGCACCCGCGGCCCCCAGAACGGCGGCTCAGGAACCTCCAGGCCGGCCGACAGCTCGTCGCGGCGCAGGCGGGTCTCTTCCATGTTCACCGGGCGCAGGTCGGCCCGGGTCGCCTCGCCGAGCACGCGCTTGGTATTGCTCGGGCGGTCCTGGCGCTTTGCCTGGCGCTCGCTGATGTGGGCGGCGAAGTTGCCGTTCACCACCTTGTCCATAAGCGACAGCCCGTCGAAGGCGTCACGCGCATAAGCGACCTGGCCGGAGCTGTAGGCCGCCGCGCAGTCGGTTTCCACGTAGTTGCGCGTCAGCGCCGCGCCCCCCAGCATGACCGGAACCGCGACCTTGTCGCGGCTCATGCGTTCCAGGTTTTCCCGCATCACCACGGTGGACTTCACCAGCAGGCCGGACATGCCCAGAGCGTCGGCCTCGTGCTCGACCACCGCCGCCAGAATGTTGTCGATCGGCTGCTTGATGCCCAGGTTCACCACCCGGTAGCCGTTGTTGGTCAGGATGATATCGACCAGGTTCTTGCCGATGTCGTGCACGTCGCCCTTCACCGTGGCGAGCACGATGGTTCCCTTCTCCTGGTTCTTGACCTTCTCCATGAAGGGTTCCAGGAAGCGCACCGCCGCCTTCATGGTCTCCGCCGACTGCAGGACGAAGGGCAGTTGCATCTTGCCGGCACCGAAAAGCTCGCCCACCACCTTCATGCCGGCCAGCAGGTGCACGTTGATGATGTCGAGCGGCGAATGCTTTTCCAGGGCCTCGTCGAGGTCGTCCTCCAGGCCCTGGCGGTCGCCATCGACGATGCGGTCCTTCAGGCGGGTCTCGACGTCCTCGGCCCGCGCGCGCTTTTCGCTGGCCGCGGCGCTGCGGCCCTCGAACAGCGCCATGAAGGCATGCAGGGGGTCGTAACCCGCGTCCCGCCGATCGAAGATTAGATCCTCGGCGACCTTTACTTCGTTCTCAGGAATCTTGTGCAACGGCATGATTTTGCTGACATGAACGATGGCCGACGTCAGGCCGCGCTTGATGGCGTGGTCAAGGAAGACCGAGTTCAGCACATGCCGCGCCGCGGCGTTCAAACCGAAGGAAATGTTCGACAGGCCAAGCAGTATCTGGCAGTCGGGCAGCGTGCGGGCGATGCCCTCGATGGCTTCCAGGGTCCACAGGCCGAGTTTGCGGTCATCCTCGTTGCCGGTACAGATGGTGAAGGTCAGCGGATCGATGATCAGGTCGCTGGACGGCAGTCCGTGTTTGGTGCAGGCGAAGTCGTGCAGGCGCTTGGCGACCTCGACCTTGCGCTCGGCTTCCTTGGCCATGCCGGTTTCGTCGATGGTCAGCGCGATCACCGCCGAGCCGAAGCGCCGGGCTATTTCGATACGCTTGGTCGCCGCCTCCTCGCCGTCCTCGAAGTTGATGGAATTGAGGATCGGCTTGCCGCCGTAAAGCTTCATGGCGGTCTCGAGCACCGGCAGTTCGGTGGAATCTATGACCAGAGGCGCCGAAACGGAGCCGCGCATGCGGGTGACCACCTCGGTCATCTCGGCGATCTCGTCGCGGCCGACGAAGGCGGTGCAGACATCGACGGCGTGGGACCCCTCGCGGGTCTGCTCGACACCCATGGCGACGCAGCCATCCCAGTCGCCGCTTTCCTGAAGTTGCCGAAACTTCTTGCTGCCGTTGGCATTGCAGCGCTCGCCGATGGAAAGATAGGCATTCTCCTGGCGCAGCGATACCTGGCTGTACAGCGAGGCGACCGAGGGCACCCAGAACGACTGGCGCTGCTTCGGCGCCGGACGCAAACTCTCCCTGCCCGCTGCGCCGGCGCGCCGGCGCAGCATGGCGTCGAGCGCGGCGATGTGGTCGGTGGTGGTGCCGCAGCAGCCGCCGATGATGTTGAGGCCGTCCTCCTCGATGAAACGATCGAGCCAGCCGGCAAGCTCCTTCGGCTGCAGGGGATAGCGGGTCTGGCCGTCGACCAGTTCCGGCAAGCCGGCGTTGGGCTGCACCGAGAGGAAGCCCGGCCAGTTCTCCGCCAGCCACTCCAGGTGCGGCGCCATTTCCTGGGGGCCGGTGGCGCAATTCAGGCCGATAATGGGAACATCGAGGGCGCTCAGCACCGTCGCCGCCGCCGCGATGTCGGCCCCGACCAGCAGGGTGCCGGTGGTCTCCACCGTGACCTGCACCATGATCGGCAGATCGGCAGCGGCACCCGCCCGGGCCAGCTTGGCGCCGTTCACCGCCGCCTTGACCTGCAGGGTGTCCTGGCAGGTTTCGATGAGGATGGCATCGACGCCGCCGGCGATGAGGCCGTCGCACTGCAGCTTGAAGGCGGCTTCCAGGGCGTCATAGTCGATGTGGCCGAGCGTGGGCAGCCGTGTGCCGGGCCCGACCGAACCGATCACGAAGCGCTCGCGCCCGTCGCCGGCGAAGAGTTCCGACGATTCCCGGGCGATCTCCGCGGCGCGCCGGTTGATCTCCAGGGCGCGGTCGCTCAGGCCGAACTCGCCCAGGGTGATGGGCGAGCCGCCGAAAGTGTTGGTTTCCACCATGTCGGCACCGGCTTCGAAATAGCCGCGATGGATCTCGCGCACGATGTCCGGGCGCGAGAGATTCAGCACCTCGGTGCAGTTCTCCTGGTTCCAGTAGTCGCCCTCCAGGGAGAGGTCCATGGCCTGAACGCGGCTGCCCATGCCGCCGTCGCACAGCAGAACGCGTTCGGAGAGAAGATCCAGGAAACGACTCACGAAAGGCCTCCGGCCAAGAGCTTGGGTTGTTCGAAGAGGTGTTGTCCCTTGCGCTGGTCGCTGCGCAGCAGACGGCAGAGCGCCGCAGTCAGGTCGGGCCGGTTCAGGGTATAGATGTGAAAGTCCTCCACCCCGCGCGCCATGAGGTGGCGGCAGAGATCGGCGGCGACGGAGACCGCGACCGGAAAGCGCACCGCGTTGTCGTCCTCGAGCTCGGCGTAGAGATCGATCAGCCATTGCGGCATCGCCGCCTTGCAGCTTTGCGCCATCTGGCTCGTGCGTTCATAGTTCACGATCGGCAGGATACCGGGGACGACCGGCACGCTGATCCCCGCCGCCAGCACCCGGTCCATAAACCGCAGAAAGTCGTCGGGATCGAAGAAGAACTGGGTGATGGCGCGACTGGCGCCGGCATCGATCTTGCGCTTCAGGTTGTCCAGGTCGGCGGCGGCATCGCGCGCCTCCGGATGCACCTCGGGATAAGCGGAGACGGAGATATCGAAGTCGGCGACGCGCTTCAGCCCCGCCACCAGATCGGCGGCGAAGGCATAGCCTTGCGGGTGCGGCCGATAGCCGTCGCTGTCTTTGGGGGCGTCACCGCGGATCGCGACGATGCGGCGCACGCCGGCTTCCCAGTGCCGCTCGGCGACGGCATCGATCTGGGCCCGGCTGGCGCCGACGCAGGTCAGGTGCGCGGCCGGCTCCAGGTCGGTCTCGCGGCGCAGCCAGTCGATGGCCCGGAAGGTACGCTCCTGCGTGGTGCCGCCGGCACCGTAGGTGACGGAAACGAAGTCGGGGGTCAGGGCGCTCAGCTTGACGGCCGCCTCGCGAAACCGCGTTTCGGCGGCCGGGGTCGCCGGGGGAAAGAACTCGAAGGAAAAGTTCGGCAAGGTTCTCTCTCTCTTTTTAACGGCACAGCCGGGGAGGGTTCGATTGCGAAGGATGTCGGCCAAGGTGCTTCTCCCCTCACGCCGCTTTGGAACGGCCACGCACCAGCACTTGCCGGGCCGTCCAGATGCAGATGGTCAAGGGATCGCCCTTCAGGCGATGGCTGCCTTCCGGCTTCAGACCGGCCGCCGTCAGCCAGTCCGTCATCTTGTCGTCCTCGAAGCCGAGCCAGCGATGCTCATGCTCGCTGCGCAGGAAATCGAGGTTGTGCGCCCGGAAATCGACGATGAACAGGCGGCCGCCGGGGCGCAGCACCCGTGCCGCTTCCTCGATCGCCTTGCCAGGACGCTCGGCATGGTGAAGCACTTGGTGAATGGTGACCGCATCGAAGCGCCCCTCGCCGAGCGGCAGGTTGTGCATGTCGCCTTTGCGCACCGCACAATTGCGCAGACCGGCCCGTTCCAGCTTGGATCGGGCCAACTGCAACATGTCGGGGGACAGATCGACACCCACCGCGTGCGCCACCTTGCCGGAGAGAACTTCCAGCACGCGGCCGGTGCCGGTGCCGATATCGAGCAGGTCGCGCACCGTCTCCTGCGCGATCAGGGCGCTGAGCTGCTGTTCGACCTCATCGTCGTGGACATAAAGCGCGCGAAGCTCGTCCCACCGGTCCGCGACCGAGCGGAAATAATCTTCGGCATGGCGCGCGCGCACGCTCATCAACTCCTCGAGACGCTCGCGGTCGCGCCCCACCGTGGGGTCGTCGTCAGGCAGCGAGTCGACCAGATTGCGGGCCAGCGCCGCCGAAGGCCCCTCGTGCGCCAGCCGGAAATAAACCCAGCTGCCTTCGCGGTTGCGGTCCAGCAGGCCCGCCTCGGCCAGCAACTTCAGATGGCGCGACAGCCGCGGCTGGCTCTGGCCGAGAATGTGGACCAGGTCGGATACCGTCAGGTCGGCATGGGCGCAGAGCACCAGCAGCCGCAGCCTTGTCGGCTCGGCGGCGGCTCTCATGGCGGACAGGAGACTGTCCATGGCGGCCCTCCCGGGATGCAGTTTGTCGAGGCAAGATGCTATAATAAAGATATAAAGATATCGTTATGTCAAGCATTCTTCGGGTCGCCCCAGCCCTGAACCGCTGGGCCTGAGGGCGCGCTTGGCACCGTGACGTCACGGCTGTTCAACAGTCCGTGGTATGCCTGCCGGGCCTTGGCTTGAGTGCCCCGAGTGCCAAGTTATGATTCGTTTAAGCGCCTCTAGGGTATGGTTCACCATGGTCCAGGTTCTGCATCCGCAGTCGCGACCGCGTATCGGCCTCGCCTTAGGCAGTGGGGTCGCCCGCGGCTGGGCGCACCTCGGTGTCATCCGGGCACTCGCCCGGCACGGCATCGAACCCGACGTCGTTGTCGGCACCTCCATCGGCGCCGTCGTCGGTGGCGTGCACCTCGCCGGCAAGGCGGAGGCCTTGGAAGGCTGGGCGCGCTCGCTGAGCAAAGTGCGCATGATTTCCTACATGGATTTCCGGGTTCGCAACGGCGGCATGATCGGCGGGCGGCATCTCGTCGAAGCCCTGCGCGAAAATCTCGGCGACCTCCGCATCGAGGATCTCGCCATCCCCTTCGCCGCTGTAGCGACCGACCTGGTGACCGGGCATGAAGTGTGGTTGCGCGAAGGCGATTTGATCGACGCCTTGCGCACGTCATTTTCGCTGCCGGGAGTGTTCGAACCGATGCTTCACGAAGGCCGCTGGCTGGTCGACGGCGCGCTGGTGAATCCGGTGCCGGTTTCGGTCTGCCGGGCACTCGGCGCCCAGATGACCATCGCCGTAAATCTTAACGCCGACATCATCGGCAAGGAGCGCCGCGCCGGCGCCGCCATCCCGACCGTCGCCGGCTTCGATCTGCTGAATGTGCTCAAAGAAAGTGAAGAAACGGCCAAGCCGTCGCGAATCGGGAGTCTGGCCAAACGCATTTTCCGGCGCGAACCGAGTCATCCAAGCATGTTCGGCGTGATGATTTCGTCCCTCGGAATCGTCCAGGACCGCATCTCGCGATCACGCCTCGCGGGCGAACCGCCCGACGTGCATATCACCCCGCGTCTCGGTGCCGTCGGGCTCTTCGAGTTCGACCGCGCCGATGAAATTATTGCCGAAGGCGAAGCCGCGGTTGAACGCGTGCTGCCCGAGCTGAACGATGCCATCTCGATCTTCGGCAGCGCGTCGCGCGAGGACGAAACCTCGCCCACTTGAGCAACGCCGGCGCAGCTTCCCCGCATCTCTTGAACTGCTCGCAAAAGAAAACGGCGACCACCTGGAAGGCAGCCGCCGATTTCGATTTCGCTCTACCGTCTTGCGGTAGTTAGAGGCGACTCTGCGCCGCCTCCACGCAAGGTGACAGGTTCACGAAGCCTTTGATTTTGCAGCCTTCTTCCGAGCTGTCTTCTTCGCGGTCTTCTTGGCAGCCTTCTTCGCAGGACGCTTCTTAGCGGCCTTCTTGGCTGACTTCTTCGCGGTCTTCTTGGCGGTCTTCTTGGCGGTTTTCTTAGCAGCCTTTTTCGCAGGCCGCTTCTTCGCTGCCTTCTTCCGCGCGGACTTTTTCGCGGTCTTCTTAGCAGCCTTTTTCGCAGGCCGCTTCTTCGCCGTGGACTTGCGTACGGACTTCTTGGCCGTGCGCTTTTTGGCCGTTGATTTGCGCGCCGTCTTCTTGGCGGCGCTCTTCTTCGCAGGCGCTCTCTTCTTAGCGGCTGCGCGTTTCTTAGCCGCAGCTTTTTTCTTCGCTGCAGGCTTTTTCGTGGTGCTTGTGGTTGCCAATTGTCTAATCCCCTAACGTCAGAAAACGAATCCGATGGTGCCACCCTGCGACGGAAAGTGTGCCCTCTTGACGAAGCACTGACAAGAAAAGAGAAAGCAATTTGAAGCAATGAGCAACAGTTTTCTCACATCGCGAATCCAACAGTCAGTGAAGTCATCGAGCATTGCAGATTAACGACCGCCAACTTAACGCTGCGAATGGACATCGCGTTGTTTTGAATCCGGTTGCGCAAGCGTCGAAGTCGTCGTCATGCGAGAGCGATTAGCTTGGCAATTCCTGTCGTGACATGGGTCGAGTTTCGACTGCATTGGAAGACAGCTTGAAGGCGCCGAATTTGGCTGACGAATAACCACCGCAACCGGTCAACCTGAATCTGTGTTTTGACTTCGGCGACAGCCGGACCTGTCCCTGCGATGCGATCCCGATGAACTCGGTGTAAGACTCGTTGTGCGCCGCCGACTCCGTTCGCACGGTTGAGGAGGTGCCGCGCGGTGGCCTTGGTCAACGACAGTGCGAAGCCGGCCCCAACCGCTTGCCCCCAAGCGGCCGGACACGGCGTGGCGGCAGGTCCGGTCCGGCGACCGCCCCACCCGGCGCCGGCAGTGACATCTCCGCGGCCGCGACGCCGGACAGGGCAGCGCCTGAAAAAGACCGGGCTCTGCCACTTCCTTGACTCTTCCGCCGTCAGAAGGCGGCAGCTTATATCGGTGCAGTCGATGCAAACGATGGCCGCCAAGGCCGCAATTTCACTCGCACAGCAAGGCTTCGCTAAGTGGTGCCACTCGGCCTCTGGAACATTTTCAGCGGGCGCGCGTCTATATTTTGCGGCCAAAGCCCGGGCTGATTGAAAGGGAGAACCTGCATCGCCATTTCTCTGCCGATGAGCAGGCGGCGGCCCGGTTCCGGCGCTCCCGCCGGCACCGGCTAAGAACAAAAGAATGCGAGAGGGAAGCGTGTCACCACAGTATCACAGGCGGCAGAGCAACGACCGGCACCGACTTGACCGGCGCGGCTTCCTCGGCAGCGTGCTGCAAGCTGGAGGGGGCGCGGCCGCTTTGCTGCCGGCAACGGCGGTGTGGCGCGAGAGTCTGGGGGCCGAGGCGGAGCCGTGGGTGCTGGCCATGCCGGGAAGCACTTTCGGCTTCGCAGAGGTCGACGAACTCGCCGCCGCCCTGGCCAGCCGACCTTACGAAGCCGCACCGCAACCCCTGCCGGAGCCGTTGAGGCAGTTGAGCCCGGCCGGATATCACGCAATTCGCTTTCGCCCGGATGCAACCCTGTGGCGGGAGGAAGCGCTGCCGTTTCAAGTGCAGTTCTTCCCGCGTGGCTCTTCCTTTCGCCAGGCTGTGAGATTGAATGTAATCGACGGGGAAGGTGTGTCGTCCATCCCCTACAATCCGCAATTCTTTGACTTCGCCGGCGCCAACCTGGCGGAGCCGGCGCCGGAAGATCTTGGCTTTGCGGGTTTCCGCTTCCTCTATGCGCTTAACCGACAAGACAGCTTCGATGAGGTCGGATCGTTTCTCGGCGCCAGCTATTTCAGGCTGGTTGCCGCCGGGCAGCATTACGGTCTTTCCGCCCGTGGGCTCGCCATCGATACCGGCCTGGCAAAGAAAGAGGAGTTCCCCGCTTTTCGCGAATACTGGCTGAAGAAACCGCGACGCGGTGCCGGCAGCCTGGAAATCTATGCCCTGCTGGACAGCGAAAGTCTTACCGGGGCCTATCACTTCAAGGTGACGCCGGGCAGCGAAACCCAGGTGGAGGTCAGCGCCAAGATCTACACCCGTGCGGCCGTGGAGAAGCTCGGCCTTGCCCCCCTCACCTCCATGTTCTTTCACGGCGAAAACACGACCCGGCCGGTCAACGACCTGCGACCGGAAGTGCATGATTCGGATGGGATGCTTTTGGCCAGCGGCAGCGGTGAATGGATCTGGCGTCCGATCACCAATCGCGACGACCTGCAGATCAGTACTTTTTCGGATGAGAGTCCGCGCGGCTTCGGACTGATGCAGCGCGACCGCGACAGCCGGCACTACCTGGATCTCGACTTCAACTACGACCGCCGGCCCAGTGCCTGGGTCGAACCGCAAGGAACCTGGGGCGAGGGCGCGGCTCAATTGCTCGAGATTCCCAGTGATTCAGAGCGCTACGACAATATCGGCCTGTTTTGGGTGCCGGCGCGCCCGGTCGAGTCCGGTCAGGTCTGGCCCTTCGCCTATCGGCTGCGCTTTGGCGGCGCCTTTCCGGAACTCAGCACCACCGGGCAAACCCTGGCCACCCGCGAGGCCAGAGCGGATGAAACGGAGCTGCGCCGCTTTGGCATCGAGTTTGGCGGCGGCCCCCTGTCGGACCTCTCCGAGACGCAAGGCGTTCAGTTCGTGGTCAGCGCCTCTGCCGGAAAGGTTGTCGCGACCGACAGCCGGCGCAACTCAGCGACGGGGACGTGGCTGGCTAAGTTCGACCTTGACCCCGAAGGCGAGGACGTCATCGAGCTGCGCGCCTTCCTTAAAGACCGCGACCACGCATTGACTGAAACCTGGAGTTACCTGTGGAAGCGCAATTGATCGATCCCCTCACCCCACTCCACGCCAACGGCAACGCCAGCAGGAAGCTGCCGCGCGGCGCCATGGAAGTTCGCATCGACAGCTATCTGCGTGCCTGCGGAGTCGTTGAACACAGCCGCCGGGAACACCTGCTCGGGGCTACGCTCGGCGCGCTGGGCGTGGATGACCAAAAGAAACTTCTTTCCTGGGCCGAAATCATCGCCGCCGTCGATGCAGTTCTGGCCCGTCACATGGATTGGCCCGCAGGGCCTGCACCGGCAACGGGCGGGCGCGGCCGCGTCGCCCTGCGCCTTGGCGTGGCCGCCGAGCGGACCGCCGACTGGGCTGTTGTACCGCAGCGCAGCCTTCAGTACATGCGGCCGCAGAATCTCTCGCCATGGCGTCCGCCCCTTCGCGAGTTGCTGCGCCTGCGGATCCCGCGGTCGACCCAGGGCCTGGCCGCCTGTCTCTGCTGGCTGGCCGTGCTGATCATTCCATAGGTCCGATGCCGCGCCAGGCGCAGAACGTCAACCGCCTGCGGCGCCGGCTGCTGTTGCTGCTGGTGCTGGCCTCGACCGCGGGCGCCGCCTTCGTCCTCGGCACGATCCTGGCGGCGGACGGCTTCTCGGTGCTGGAACTCGGCATCCTGTTTCTCTTTACCGCGCTCTTTGCCTGGATCGACACCTCTTTCTGGATCACCACCTTCGGCTTTTTGGTCCGGCTGTTCGGCGCCCGGCAGCGACGCCTGGACGCCGCCGCGCCGGCGGATACAGGCGGCGCGGCGGCCACGGCCACCGCCCTGGTCATGCCGATCTACAACGAAGATCCCGGCCGCGTCGTCGCCGGCCTCAAGGCGACGCTGGACTCGCTGTGGGAAAACGGCCTCAGGGGCCGTTTCGACGCCTACATTCTCAGCGACACCACGGATCCCGATCTCTGGGTCGCGGAGGAACTGGCCTGGAGCCGCCTCAATCGGGAGTTCGCCGGGCGGGTCGACGTGTTCTATCGCCACCGCGCCCGCAACCTGGCCCGCAAGAGCGGCAATATCGCCGACTTCTGCGAATCCTGGGGTTATCGCTACGACTATATGGTGGTGCTGGATGCGGACAGCGTCATGTCGGGCGACTGCCTGGTCCGGCTGGTGTCGCGCATGGATCGCAATCCCCAGGTCGGGCTGATCCAGGTGCCGCCCCTGCCGGTGCTGCGCGAGACGCTGTTCGCGCGCAGCCAGCAGTTCGCCAGCAGCGTCTACGGGCCACCCTTCGCCGCCGGCCTGGCATACTGGCTGGAGGGTGAGTCCAACTATTGGGGCCACAATGCGATCATTCGCGTGGCCCCCTTCATACAGCACTGCGGCCTGCCGACGCTGCCGGGCCGCGAACCTTTCGGCGGAGAGATTCTCAGCCACGATTTTGTCGAAGCCGCCTTGCTGCGCCGGGCCGGTTGGGAGGTCTGGCTGGCCGACGACCTCGGCGGCAGCTTCGAGGAACCGCCGCCGACACTGATCGATCATGCCAAGCGCGACCGCCGCTGGTGCCAAGGCAATCTGCAGCATCTCGGCATCCTGCTGGCACGGGGCCTGCGTCCGCTCAGCCGCCTGCATCTGGCCATGGGCGTGATGGCCTACATGTCATCGCTGCTGTGGCTGCTGTTGCTCACCCTCTCCGGGCTGGAAGCGCTGCGCCAGTCGCAGACCGAGCGCAGCTACTTCATCGAAGGCGACCTCTTTCCCAATTGGCCGGTATCCTATGCCTTCGAGGCCACCACCCTCCTTGCCATTACCCTGGCCATGCTCTACCTGCCGAAGATCTGGGGCTATCTGGCGCTGCTGGGCGATGGGCGCCGATTGCTGGGTCACGGCGGCGCCTTCAAGGCTGCGGTCAGCGTCTTTCTGGAAAGCCTGATGTCGATCCTCCTGGCGCCGATCCTGATGCTGTTCCAAAGCGGTTTCGTGATCTCCATCCTGGCGGGGCGCAGCGTGAAGTGGGCGCCGCAGCAACGTGGCGACGACGAAACCTCCTGGCGCGAAGCCCTGGCGGCGCACTGGGGACATACCTGCCTCGCCGTTGCCGCCGGATTGGCCAGTTACCACTACATCCCCAATTTCTTCTGGTGGCTGACGCCGGTGCTGGCGGGGCCGGCGCTGTCAATCCCGCTGTCGCGCGTCAGCAGCCGCGTCGACATCGGGCGAATGTTGAGGGCCTGGGACCTGTTCCTGACCCCCGGCGAGAGCGATCCCGCGCGGGTGCTGCAACTCCTGGCCCGCAACCTTGCCGAGGAACGGCGTCTGACCCAGGCGCTGTCCGGGCCGCCCCGCTTTTTTGAGCAGGCCGTCAGCGATCCCTTCGTGAATGCCCTGCACCGCACCCTGCTGGAGCGAGAACCCCGCCCCAAGAGCGAGCGTCTGCGGCTCGACGGCTTGATTGCCCGCCTGCAGGAAGCCGGCCCTGCCGCCCTGACCCGAGACGAGAAGCGCGACCTGCTGAGCGATTCGACCTCCATGGCCAGCCTGCACGCCCTGGCCTGGCAGGCCCGCGAAGTGCTTTAAGCTTCAGTTCTTGCGGAAGACGAAGGCCGCGAGGGCGCCGGCGGCGACGGCGAGAGCCACGGCGATGAGGCCGTAGATGGCGGAGAAGTTGTGGGCGAAGTAGTAAATGTCCGCACCAAGACCGGCTTTGCGCACGATCAGCGGCGTTGTCTGGGCGTGAACCACCCGCCCCTCCTGCAGCATGAAGACTTCGACGTCGTAAAACCCGGTGGGCACGTTCGCCGGGAAATGAAGCCGGGTGCGAAACAGTTGCCCACCGAGGAAGGCGATCTCATCGCCGCTGCTGGCGAAAAGCCCTTGGCGCCGCTTGTTGCGGATCAGCGCTGTCCTGAAGGTAGCGAAGTCGGTCTCGGAGAGACCCTCTTCGGCGCTGCGCAGGCGCAGGAATTCGGCTCCCATACCGTGGCGCTTGCGGGTGATCTCACTGGCGATGACAACCAGAGGCGCAGAACTTCGAACGGCAAAGAAACTCGGCACGCGCTGGAATGTCACGCGGCGTTCGTTGATCCAGATCCCCGCGTAGCGACCCTTGCGCCAGACCGCGGCCTCTTCCTCCGGGCCGCGCACCACCACGACCACATCGCTGTCGGGCGCGACAGTGCCGAACAACAGCACGTCGGTACCGACGAAACCGGTCGTGATCTGGATCTGATGCTCGGAGAGATCCGCGATCAAGGGCGTCTGCGCGGCTCCCGGCAGGGCCAGGAGAACGACGGCGATGGAGAGCAGGACGGAGCGCAGATTCATGTCAATGCCCCGTCGCCGCGCCGATGGCAAAGAGGTCATCGGGGGTTGATACGAGATCGAAAGCGAGCTTGCCGCAGACCGCCAGCACCATCAGGGCCAGCAGAATGCGCAGTTGCTCGCCGCGCAGGCGGGTGCCGGCCCGCGTGCCGATCTGCGCGCCGATCACCCCACCGGTCAGCAGGATCAGCGCCAGCAGGGCATCGACGGTCTGATTCTGCGACGCCTGCAGGAAGGTAACCGTCGCGGTCACGAAGATAATCTGGAACAGCGAGGTTCCGACCACCACGGAGGTCGGCATGCCTAGCAGATAGATCATCGCCGGCACCATGATGAAACCGCCGCTGACGCCCATGATCGCGGCCAGCACGCCCACGAGAAAGCCGATCATTATCGGCAGCAGGGCGGAGATATACAGCTTGGATTTTCGAAAGCGGATCTTGAAGGGCAGGCCATGCATCCAGTGGTGCTGGTGCAGCTTGCTGCGCGTATCGCTGTGCCGGCGCTGGCGGAACAGGGCGCGGCTGCTTTCCATGAACATCAGGCCGCCGACGATGCCGAGGAAGATGACATAGCAGAGCGTAATCACCAGATCGAGCTGACCGACGCTGCGCAGGACGGTAAACAGCCAGACGCCGAACATGGAGCCGAGGGTGCCGCCGACCAGCAGCACGAAGCCCATCCGGAAGTCGACATTGCCGCGGCGCCAATGCGCGAGCACGCCGGAGACCGAGGAGGCCACGATCTGATTGGCCTCGGTCGCCACGGCGACGGCCGGCGAAACGCCGATGAAGATGAGCAGCGGGGTCATCAGGAACCCGCCGCCGACGCCGAACAGTCCCGAGAGAAAGCCGACAGCGCCACCCATGCCCAAGAGGAGAAAGACATTCACAGAAATCTCTGCGATGGGCAGATAAATGTTCATCAAGTTCGGCTTTCAACCGGCCCTGCGCCGCAGGGCCTGGTCCGGGTGGTTCGATTTTGTCGCCCTTAGATACCACATTGCAATAAAAGCACTATTAATCATGCGATTAAAGCAAGATGTCGCCGAACCGAGATCACGCACGGCTCTCTCCGTAATAGAGCGAGACCACGTGTCTGGCTTCGGCGAAGAAGAGCCAGCGCTCGACGGCGAGGCCGAAGCCGACCAGCGGCAGGCAGAGAACCGCCGCCAGCAGGCTGAGGAGTCCGGGCGCCGCCTGGCCAAGCGCAACGAGCAGAAACGGAACCATGAAGCCCGCCAGCAGGACCATACGGCGCAGCTTGGTGGCGTGCTTGCGGGCGATTTTGAAGCCCATTTCCTGCATCAGATAGTTGGCCTCGCTGTGCGGAGCTTCAAGCAGGCTGACCTTGCCGAAATTCCCGAGACCGGTCGCCGACTCGGCGGTGCTGCCGCCCTGCCCGGCCGCGATATCGCGCCAGTAAAGCAGCTTCACCGCGGCGGCCAGGACGACCAGGAAGAGGACCACCCAGCCGAACCCGTCGCGCAGCGGCAGCGCCCAGGCCTGCAAAAGAAGGTTGAGCAGCACGGCGCCCGAGAGCGCCGACAGCAGGAGATAGCCCGGCAACGTCCACAACGACGTCCAGGCGCGAATGGTCTTCAAGGAGGCATAGATCATCGCCGTGCAGATCACCGTGACCAGGCAGCCGATGCCGGCCAGCAGGCCGACGATGCCGGCGACGCCGACATTGGTCCCGGCGACAACCCACAAGAGGGCAAAGACGCCGACCGGCAGGAAGGTCACGACCGCCGCCACGCCTTCGCGCGACAGCCAGGACGAGCGCCATTGGCTGAGCGCCCGCCAGGCCCGCTCGGGATGGCCGAGGTGAAAGGTCGAGGCCAACAGGCCGGTCACCACAAGACCGAGCCCGAGCCCGAAGCCGGCCAGGCCGAGCCCTCTGTCGGCGGGCAGTAGTCCTAGAAAGGCCAGAACCCCGAGCCAGGCCAGCAGACCGTAGCCGGCGCCCGAGGCGGTGGTGAAAAGTATGACCGATTTTGCCGGATGCACGTTAACTTCCTTCGTCTAGCGACCCCTGCCTACCGGCTCAGCACCCGGTCGACCCAACGCGCCAGCATCCCAGCGGACCCGGCCTCGTTGTCGACCGGCGTCAAGGCGCCGGCGCCATCCTCTCCGGCCGTTCGCTTGGGCCGCGGCGGCAGATAGCGGTTTACCGGACGGCACTCCTGCTCGGGCATCAGTTCATAGCCCTCGCGCGCCGCCACCAGCAGGGAAACTTCGGACTGTGGATCGCCGAGGTCACCGAAGTGCCGCGCCCCGGCCGGGCAGGTCGACACGCAGGCCGGGACCCGGCTGCGCGGATCCAGGTTCTCGTTGTAGATCTTGTCGACGCAGAGGGTGCATTTCTTCATCACCCCGGCATCTTCGTCGTACTCGCGGGCGCCGTAGGGGCAGGCCCAGGAGCAGAGTTTGCAGCCGATGCAGGCCTCGGCATTGACTAGTACGATGCCGTCCTCCTCGCGCTTGTAGGAGGCGCCGGTCGGGCAGACCGTGACGCAGGGCGCATCCTCGCAATGCAGGCAGGACTTGGGAAAATGCACGGTGCGGCTGTCGCCCTCGCCGCTGACGACTTCGAAGCTGTGAACGCGGTTGAACCAGACGCCGGACGGGTCGGCGCCGTAGGGGTCGCTGTCGGTCAGCGGCGCCGAATGGCCGGAGGTGTTCCACTCCTTGCAGTTCACCGCGCAGGCATGGCAGCCGACACAGATATCGAGATCGATGACGAGGCCCAGCTTCACCGGACCCGGATTGCTCGGCAGGCTGGTCATGTGCCGCCGCTCCCCGCGGTGTCAGATTTCTTCACGTTGCCGCGGCCGTCGGCGACACCGGGCACGTTGACGGCAACTTCGTGGCGATTGCCGATCCACTCCGCGATGCGGACAGCCGTGCCGTCCGCCGCCGGCGCCCGGTCTTTCAACTCGGCGCCGTAGCGCAGCCGGTCCCCGACATTCAGACCGCGGCGCACCGGCGCCGTCACGGCTTCCATCATCGGATCGGTCGTGCCGGCTTCCGCCGGCAGGCAGCGCTCCAGGCGAACCCGCAGGTCGTACCAGGCCGCCTGGCCGGTGACCGGGTCGGAATTGGAATAGCGGTGGCCGCCTTCGCGCTCCGGCAGCAGTTCCGAGATGATGTGATTGAGAAGAAAGCCCTTTCGGTTTTCCGGCGCGTCCTGATCTAGGCCCCAGGCGCCGCGGCGCTTGCCGATGGCGTTCCAGGTCCACACGGTCGAGGGATTGACGCCGTGCATCAGCTTCACCTGGCCCTTGACCCGGCCATGGGGGCTGATCACCCAGACCCAATCGTCGTCCGCCACGCCACAGCGCGCGGCCGTCTCGGGATGCACGAAGAGCCGGTTGCGCGCGGTGATCTGGCGCAGCCAGGCGTTCTGCGAGCCCCAGGAGTGGTACATGTGCATGGGCCGCTGGGTGATGGCGTGCAGCGCGTAGGCCTCGCCGTCGAAAGCGGCCTCCTCGAAGGGCGGATACCAGATCGGCAGGGGATCGAAGTAGGCCTCGACCCGCTCGCGTTCGCTGTCGGGCGGCTGCACCTTGCCGTGGCCGCGCGCGGCGAGGCGGAACTTCTGCAGGATCTCGCTATAGAGCTGCATGGTGATGGGTTCTTCCGACGGCACCCAGCCCATGTTCTTGGCGTAATGCAGATAGCTCTTGTTGGCGTGCTTGAAGTACAGCTGGTCGGGCGAAAGCTTGTGGGTCCAGAAGCAGCCGTTGTCGATATAGCGCTGCAACTGGTCCGGGTTCGCCGCGCCGGTGCCCTGCTGCTTGCCCTCGGGGCCGCGCCAACCGGCCAGCGGGCCGATGCCGGGCGAGCGCTCGTGGTTGGCGATGTAATCCGGATAGCCGCCCGGGTACTTCGGGTCGCCGTCGTTGTAGACGAAGCCCGGCAGCTGCAGGCGGCCGGCCAGATCGATCAGCACGTCCTGAAACGGCCGCACGTCGCGATCCGGCGTGCACACCGGCTGGCGGATCGCGTCGCCGGGACCGTGGGCGCTGCTGATTGGCCGGTCGAGCAGCGAGATGCAGTCCCAGCGCTCGAGATAGGTCGTGTCGGGCAGGATCAGGTCCGCATAGGGCACCATCTCCGAATAGTAGGCATCGGAGTAGATGATCCTGGGGATCTTGTAGTCGCCGGTCGCCGGATCCTTGTCGGTGAGGTACTTCAGCGTGCCCTGGACGTTCATGGAGGAGTTCCACCCCATGTTCGCCATGTACATCATCAGCAGGCCGACGGGATAGGGATCGCCCGCCCAGGCGTTGTGAATGACCATATGCATGAGGCCGTGGGCGGCCAGCGGGTGCTCCCAGCTATAGGCCTTGTCGATGCGCTTCGGCCGGCCCGTCTCGTCGACCAGCAGATCCTCCGGGCCCAGCGGAAAGCCGAGCGGCATGCCGGGCAGCGGACGCTCCGGCGCCGAGGTCTTGCCGGCCGGCAGCGGGCTCGGAGGGATCAGCTTGGGATAGGGCGCCTTGTAGCCGAAGCCGCCGGGACAGTCGATGGAGCCGAGCAGCACCTGCAGCAGGTGGATGGCGCGGCAGGTATGAAAACCGTTGGAATGGGCGGAGATGCCGCGCATGGCATGCATGGAGACCGGGCGACCGACCATCTTGTCGTGGCGCCGTCCGGCCCAGTCGGTCCAGGGGACATCGAGCACGACCTCCTGCTCGAAAGCGACCTCGGCCAGTTCGGCGGCGATGCGCCGGATGGTCGCGGCGGAGATGCCGACCCGTCCGGCCACCGCATCGGGCGCGTAGGCGGGATCGAGGTAGCGCTTGGCCAGGAGCTCGAAGGCCGGCACCGCCTTGCGGCCGTCGGGCAGCGTATAATGCCCCACCACCGCCGCTTTGGCGGCTACGTCGGTGGTCGGCCTCAGCCTCTGCGTCTGCCGGTCCCACAGTAGCGCCACGCCCTCGGCGTTGCGCAGGAAGAGGCCGTCCTCGGCGCCGCCGGGATCGTCGATCACCAGCCAGGTGGCGTTGGTGTAGCGGCCAAGGAAATCCCAGTCGATCTTCTCGGCCTTCAGCAACTCGTGCACCAGGGCGAGGACGAAGAGGCCGTCGGTGCCGGGCCTGAGGCCGATCCACTCGTCGGCCACCGCCGAATAGCCGGTCTTCACCGGATTGACCGAGACGAACTTCGCCTGGCCGCGGGTCTTCATCCGTCCGAGGCCGGCCTTGATCGGGTTGGAGTCGTGATCCTCGGCGACGCCGAACAGCATGAAGTAGCGGGTGTGGTCCCAATCCGGCTCGCCGAACTCCCAGAACGAGCCGCCGATGGTGTAGAGACCGGCGGCCGCCATGTTCACCGAACAGAAGCCGCCATGGGCCGCGAAATTGGGTGTGCCGTACTGCGCCGCCCACCAGCCGGTCAGGGACTGGCTCTGGTCGCGGCCGGTGAAAAACGCCAGCCGCTTGGGGTCGGTGCGGCGGATTTCGCCGAGCCAGTCGCCGGCCAGGGCCAGCGCTTCGTCCCACTCGATTTCCTTGAACTCGCCGCTGCCGCGCTCGCCGACCCGCAGCAGCGGCTTGGACAGCCGCGCGGGGGAGTAGTGCTGCATGATCCCGGCCGAACCCTTGGCGCAGAGCACGCCCTTGTTCACCGGATGATCGGGATTGCCCTCCAGATAGCGTACCTTACCGTCCTTCAGGTAGACGTTGAGGCCGCAGCGGCAGGCGCACATGTAGCAGGTGGTCTGTTTGATCTCGTCGGCGACTTCCGGACTGGTATTGATGCGTTCCCTTGGCGTTTCGAATGGGCTGCTGACCATCAATCCTCCCTACCACCCGGTCTTGCCGCGCCTGGCCGGCGTTCTTCTTGCCATCGCCTTCGCGGCGGCGGCTTTGTGGCGGCGGCTTCGTAGCGGCGACTCCGCGCCGCCGCCCGCCTCTATCTGGACACTTTTACACGCGGCCCGGCAAGCCCCGGCCCGGCCGAGATCCAGTAGCCTGAATGTCGTGGACAGCGTTTGTCGCTCGGCGCCGGTAGGAGGATAACAGGTTTCCCGGGGGTTTCAGCCCCTGGCCCCATCGATTCTTGACCCTTGGACGCGAAACTTGCCGGCACGACGTCCCGTGGCCGGCCGGCGGCCCCGCTTCGCTCCGGCGGGAGGGCACCGGCATTTCGGCCGCGCGTGAAACTCCTTCGGCAGTCGTCACGTAGATATCGGAAAGACGCCTCCCGGGAGCCCGCGCCAGAGGGTCGCGCGTGATCAGCAGCGAAGCTTCGAAAACGGCGCCGGAACCGCGGAGAGGGAAGCGCGCCGAAACGGCTTCCCGCGACAGGCTGAGGCAGCGGCTCCATCCCCTGCTTTCAGGCGGGGTGGCCATCGCCGGCGGCAGAGCGGCGCCAAGGGCGATGGTCACTTCCCGCCCGAAACCGCCCGCGTTCCGGAAAACCGGTTCAGATAGGCGAGCTCGCGCCGCCGCGCCGCCGGCGCTTCACTGGCCGTGACGCCGTCATTCGGCAGCGGGCAGCCGCTCGCCGCGGCGCCAGTCCCACGGCATGACGAACTCGCCCCGCCACAGGCCCCGACCGGCTTCTTTCGCCCGCGCCTCTATGTTGTGGTAGCGACTCTCGACCCCGGGCAACGCCAGCGCCCAGCCCGTATAGGTCATGCCTTCCGAAAGGTCATAACCGTCTGCGCGGCAGACCGCGACCACCGCGCCGTCTTCGGCCGGCGGCCCCAAGATACAGTCGACCTGCGTTCCCGCGGTAAGATCCATCAGCGCCGTCGCCGCGATGTAGCCACAGTCGTAGGCTTTATGCGGTAGCAGGCAAACCTGGTCGGGTTCCGGCGCGTCGATCCCGCTGAGGCGGATACGAAGGCCCTGCACCTTCAAGGTGTCACCTGTGATGACTTCCGGCACGCCGGCAACCACCCTCGGGCCGGCTTTCGCGGCAGTGGAAGCCGCCGTCGAGATCGCAGCCGCGAAGAGAATCACGGCGCCAAGCGACAACGCCCTGTCAATCGGTACCATGTTTAACCTTGTCCACGGCGACTCCCGCTCATTGGTCAACGTGCGAGAGGTCAGGTTCAAGCTGCGTCCTCCGAACGCCCGATCTCACCTCCGATCGATACAGCAAAGCTCCTTCACGTTGTGCTCAAATCCGCGTGAGACGTGACGCGCATCACATTGAGAAGTGAGCTGCGGCGCGTACCTTGAGCAAGAAGCGCCTCTGCCGCGAACGGCTGCGCCAGCGCGACATGCCCGCGGCAAAGGCAGATTCAAGCGCCGCTTGAAGATTGGAGGCCATGAGATGACGCGATGCTCAATCGACCTGCCCCTGGAGGAGCGCCTGGCCGCCTTCTGGAAAGCAAGCCGAGTCCTGCGGATGAACGGCGCCAGCAATCGCAGCCACGACCGGGCCCTGCGCGTTCTTGTGGTGCTTTCAGAGTGCGAGTCCACGGATCGACTTCGATCCGCCGCGCGCGGAACCCTGAGTCACTTGAGGTCGAGCGGCGCCCGCCGGCTCCCGGACGGACGGCGTCCAGGCCAGAGCCGCCCTTAGCGCCGCGGAAATCGCGCCTGACCGGCGATAGGTGTGGTGGCTTGCCGCCGCAAGCTGGCTCTATTCGGAGTCCTTATCCTCGACCATCGCGGCCAGTCGAAGCAAATCGTCAATGACGACGACATCCTGCTTTCGTTTGATCAATCCGCTCCGGGTCAGGCCGCCGAGAATCCGCGCGACCGTCTCACGCGTCGTGCTGACCCGGCTGGCGATTGCGCTATGCGACGGAAAAGGACTAATCACCACGGCCGCCGCATCCCCAGCACCGCTCGATGCCGCCGCCAGGCGGAGCAGTTCCTTGCACACCCTGTCCTCGGCCGGCTGCGTGCTTACATCGACGATTCGCTTACTCGCCTGCCTCACCATGAAGGCCAGCCGCTTCATCACGGCGAGTGCCACTGCCGGATGCGCGGTAACAAGGGATGTGAACTGCTGCGCGTCCAACCCGGCAATCAGGCTCTCTTCGATGGTCTCCACATTGGCGGAACGCGGCTGACCGTCGATGGCCGCAAGCTCGCCGAAGAACCCGCCAGGCCCGATATCCTCGAAACTGATCTGGCGGCCGGAATAGCTGTGGTTGGAAACACGAACCAGGCCCTGGGCGACAAAGAATACGTCGCGGGCGCCGCTATCGCGATCCAGGACCGGCCGGCCGGCCGGAATGCGGCGCCACCTCGCCTTCTGCACCAGCCGTTCCCTCTCGCGCGCGTCCAAGGCCTCGAAGAGGGCGAACGCCGACAATTTTTCTTGGAGACCTGAGTCCGCATGCGTATCGACCATCTTCCCCGCTCCACCAGGCTCCCGGCGCCAATTGAAAGGGCCAGTGGAAATGAATGTCCACGAGGGTCGAAGGCTGAACAAATCGCTTTTTCGTGAGGCCGCCACCCGTCCGCGCCACTTTTCCGGGCCATTCGTATCATGAGGACAACACTTGCCCGTGATCTGTGACCGGCGTCACTGAGGACACCAACCGGCCTGGCTAGATGTATGGAACGGCGGGCCGATGGACCCAGGGTGAGATCGATCGCAACCGCCCGGTCGTGTCTTCAGGAGTATCACGTGATGACCTTGCCTTCACCTGCGATGCAGCTCCTCGACTATGAAGCGGAAGGGTCGACACCGCTTTCGGTCGGCGCACAGAGATCCGTCGCCGATTTCGTTCACGTTGCCGCCAACCACAATCTCGCGCTTGCCGACCGCAAGGCCGGGATCGTTCTAACCCTGGTGTCGGCGACCATCCTCTTTCAACTCGAACGAAACGGCCTCTCGCCGATGCGGGCGTGGCCTGCCCCCCTCGCGCTGGTATGGCTGTTCATGATGCTGTCGCTCGCGGTTTCCGCCGCCACCGCCTTTGCCGCGGTTATTCCGCGCGTGATCCAAGAACCCGACGACATTTACCTCTGGGCAGCCATCGGCCGCCACGCGCATGCATCCAGCTGGACCACCCGGTTGCGCGGGTATAACGAAACGGACCTGACCGGCGTCCGACTGCAGCACTGCCACGCATTGGCACGGATCTGCGTCGCCAAGTTTCGCTTGTTGCGCATAAGTATGATCTCGGCCGCCAGCGGCCTGCTTGGCGCGGCGCTCTTCAGCATACTATAGCGGACTGCTGAAAAGTCCTACACCCAGCCGCCATCGACGATGTAGCTCTGGTTGGTGCAGCCGCCGGAATCCTCGGCGGCGAAAAACAAGACCGCCTTGGCGATATCCTCGGGGACCAGCTTGCGCTTCAGGCACTGGCGCTCCATCAGCTCAGCTTCGGATTCAGGAGTCAGCCAGAGATCGATCTGGCGCTGGGTCATGATCCAGCCCGGCACTACGCAGTTGACGCGGATGTTCTTCGGCCCCAGGTCGCGCGCCAGGGACCGCGTGAGGCCGGCCACCGCCGACTTCGACGTGGTATAGCAGGGCATGCCGCCCTGCCCGATGATCCAGGACACAGAGCCGAGGTTCACGATGGCGCCACCGCCGGCGGCCACCATGTCCGGATAAATCGCCTGGGCGGCGAAAAACTGGTGCTTCAGATTGACCGCCACCCGATCGTCCCAGAATTCCGGCGTCACCTCGTCGATGCTGTGACGCTGGTCGTTGGCGGCGTTGTTGATGAGCACCGTGATCGGCCCCAGCGCGGCGCGGACCTTGGCGATGGCGCCGCGCAGCGCCGCGATATCCCGCAGATCGCAGTTTGCGTAGACCGGCTTGTGATGGCCCGCCGCCGCGATGGCCTCGACCAGGGCGCCCGAGGCCGCGTCGTCGATGTCGACGAAACCGACCTTGGCGCCCTGGCGGCAGAAGTGCTCGACAATCGCGGCGCCGATGCCGCTGCCGCCGCCGGAGACGAAGACGACGCGTTCCTTGAGGCTGGGATAGGTCGCGCTGGCAGTCATGTCGGATCGGACCTCTTCTTGGTAAGCGGCGCAGGAGATTTGGGTGACCGGCAGGGAAACGTGCAGCGGCGGCCGGTCAATGCGGTTCGGCGAGTTCTTCCTTCCTCAACTGCTTGATCAGGACGGCGACGCCACCACCGACCATGAAGGGGTGCCCGCCGCTGTAGCTGTGATCGAAACCGCTGGCGGCGCTTTCTTCCTTTAAGTGTGGCGCCGCCCCCGGCACTGGCCCCGGTAATGACAATGACCCGCCCGGTTTCGGTGTCGCGGCCGGCGCGGTGCAAGCGGCGAGCAAAGCGCCGAGCGCAAGAGACGCGGACCGCACAGCACCCATCGGCATCATGGCGTCATTCCTGGGTGCAGGGCCAGGTCTGCGGCCGCTGCAAGCCCTCCGGCAGTTTGGTTTCCGCATCGCCGCAGGCATCGTCCAATTGGCGCTGGACGAGCCCCTTTGCCGGCGCCAGGTCGGTTCCCTCAAAACGAGCCAGGTAGGTGTAGGCACCGGAGAAATCGGTGCCTTCCAGGCTGGCGCCCCTGAAGGTCGCGCGGGCGATCTCGGCCCGATTGAGGTTGGCGCCGTCTAATACCGCATCCGACAGGATGGAGCGCCCCAGCTCGGCCTTTTCCAGGTTGGCACCGGTGAAATCCGCGCCGGAGAAATCGGTGCGCCCCATCTCGGCCTTGTACATATCGGTGTTGCGGAGCACCGCCGCCGAGAAGTCGGCCCGGTCGCCACTCGCCTTGCTCAAGATGGCGTCGGTCAGGTCGGCACCGGCAAACCGAGCGCGCTCGAAATGTGCCTCGCTGAGGTCGGCGCCAACGAAGCTGGCTTCGGCGAGGTCGCTGCGGCTGAAATCCGTGCGCACGAACGTTCCCTGGCTGAGGTCGCGGCCACGCAGGATAAGCCGGCGCTTCTCGCACTTCGTCCAATCGACGCCCGCCTGCGGCCCGTCGCCACAGCCCGCCACCGCGGGCGTGGAAAACATCGCCGCCAAAAAGAGCGGTATCGCCAGTCCACTCAGAACAGTGCGAAGCATCATCCTCATTCCACTACCTGTCTGTTCGAAGTGTTGCATTGCTTTTGGATCGTAGCGAAGCCGTGGTGCGTTGAACAGCGACCCGCGCCCCCGGGTGATCGTCGCGGCTGTTCTGCCGTCGCCCCAACGAGCCCTTATGAGATATGAGGCGTAATAGTGCGATCGCAATGGCCTTTGCCCTCCAAATCTGACCTGGCAAATCGGACCCGGCATACCGGGCAGCGGCAATGACCGGATTGACTGTCCGATCAACCTGGGTCAGGGTAGCGCTAACAAATAAAAGTGACTGGCGTGGGTTTGCGGGGCAAACGGTCGAGAAACGACTGCCGCGCCAGAACAAAAAGCAAAAATAGACGCCGTCGGCGGCGGCTGCAACGGCATCAGACCGTCCGACATTTGGGAGGAACGAGCATGCTCACGAAATCTATTTTCGGAATGGGTCTGGCTGCCGCGATGATGGCCGGAAGCGTTTCGCAGGGCTTGGCGGCAGGACCCGAAGTGGTCAGCGGTCCGGGTGTGAACCCGTCCTGCTTTGCCCCCTTCAGCGCGGACACGAAATACTTCAAGTTCCCCAAGAAGGAACCGCCTTACCGGATCGCCATGGCGAACGGTTTCGTCGGCAACACCTGGCGCATCCAGATGATCAAAACGCTCAAGGCCTATGCCGAGCAGCCCGACGTGGCGCCTTTGATCGGGGAATTGAAGGTGGTCTCCACGGGCACCGACGTGGCCGCGCAGGTTGCCGCCATCGATAATTTCATCAACGCCGGCTACGACGCCATCCTGACCATCGCGGTGAACCCGACGGCTTTCGGTCCGGTGATCCGCCGCGCCAACCGTGCCGGGGTCGTGCTGGTCCCCTTCGACAACGTGCTCGACAGCGACGAGATCCTGCAGGTCAACGAAGACCAGTCGGAGATCGGCAAGATCATGGCCCGCTGGCTGGTCAAGCACGTCGGCACCAAGGGCAAGATCCTGGAAGTCCGGGGCCTGCCCGGCAATTCGGTCGATCGCGACCGCCACCTCGGCTTTCGCGACGTCATGGGCGCCGGCGGCGACTACGAGATTATCGAAGTCGTCGGCAACTGGGACGACGGCACGGCGCAGAAAGTCACCGCCGACGCCATCGCCGTGCATGGCCAGTTCGATGGCGTCTTCGTCCAGGGCGGCTCGACCGGGGCGGTACGCGCCATGATCGATGCCGGCCACCCCTTCGTCCCGGTCGCCGGCGAGGCGGAGAACGGCTTCCGCAAGCTCTGCGCCGAACACGCCAAGGACGGCCTGCTGTGTTCCTCCGCCGGCCAGTCTCCTGGCCTGGTGGCGATCGCCGCCAAGACCGCCATCACCGCCCTGCAGGGCGAAGTCCTGCCGCAATACGTCTCGGTACCGATTCCGCTGGTCGAGCATCCCGACTTCAAGGCCGGCGAGAATTTTTATCCGGACCTGACGGATAACTTCTTCACGCCCAATGAGTTCCCGCCCTGCAACGTCAACATCACGGCCAAGGAAATCATGGCGGAGACCGAGGCCGACCAGTAGGCCGGGAGAGTCCGCCTGCCTGCATTCCGGTGGCGCCGCGTCCCTCGCTTTGGGGTGCGGCGCCCGCTTTTCCTGACCGCTTTCCACTGACTGCCGCCAGCGGCCCCGACCCGTCCGGAACCCCAGACCCGCGATGAACGATCTGCGAGCCCCGACCCGACAAGGCGTCCTTGGCGACGAGGCCTCCGGCGCCGCCGCGCCCTACTGGCAGATGCACGGCATCACCAAGCGCTATGGCGGCGTCGTGGCGCTCGACGGCGTCGACTTCGCCTGCGAGCCCGGCGAGATCCATGCCGTGCTGGGCGAGAACGGGGCCGGCAAGTCGACCCTGATCAAAATCGCCGCCGGCGTCGTCACCCCCACCGAAGGCCGGCTGCTGCTGCAAGGCCGCGAAGTGCGCTTCGCCGGCCCGCAGGATGCCAATGCCGCCGGCATCGTCTGTATCTTCCAGGAACTCTCCCTGCTGCCCGACCTCACGGTGGCGGACAACATCTGCATGACCGCGCCGCCGGGCCGCTGGGGCTTCATCAACCACCGCGCCCAGCGCCGCCGCGCCGAAGCCCTGCTGGCGCGCGTCGGCTGCGCCGACGTGAACCCGCTCGAACTGGTCAAGAACCTGCCGCTGTCGCGCCGCCAGATGGTGGAGATCGCCAAGGCCTTGGGCCGCGGCCCGCGCATGCTGATCCTCGACGAGGCGACCTCGGCGCTGACCGCCGCCGACGTCGACAAGGTCTACGGCATCCTGCGCGACCTGCGCCGCGACGGGCTGGCGATTCTCTACATCTCCCACCGCATGCACGAGATCAAGGAACTGGCCGACACCTGCTCGGTGTTCCGCAACGGCCGCCACATAGAGACCTTCGCCAAGGGCGCGCGCAGCGACAACGAAATCGTCCACCTGATGATCGGGCGCGAGTACACCCAGGTCTATCCGGCCAAGCCGGCGCGGCCCGCCGCCCCGGCACCGGCGCTGACGGTCGACAAGCTGTCCTGGGGCCACCGCCTGAACAACGTCTCCCTGACCGTCGGCAAGGGCGAGATCGTCGGCCTCGGCGGGCTCGACGGACAGGGCCAGCGCGAACTCCTCCTCGCCCTTTTCGGCGTGCTGCGCGGCGTCACCGGCGAGATCGCGATCGACGGCAAGCCGGGCAAGCCGGGCAGCCCGCGCGCCGCCAAGTCGGAGCGCATCCGCATGGCGCTGATTCCCGAAGACCGCAAGTCGGAGGGCCTGCTGCTGCCGATGTCGGTGCGCGACAACATCTCCATGGCCTCGATCACCCGCTTCACCCAGGGACTTGGGGGCATCTTCATCGACCGCGAACGCCAGAACGCGCGAATCGACGAGGTGGTGCGCCAGCTCGCCATCAAGGTCGGCGACACCGAGAGCCCGGTCGCCAACCTCTCCGGCGGCAATCAGCAGAAGGTGGTGATCGCCAAGTGGCTGATGACCGAGGCGCGCATCATCCTGCTGAACGACCCGACGCGCGGTATCGACGTCGGCACCAAGCAAGAGATCTATCAGTTGCTGCGCGAACTGGCCGACGCCGGCACGGCGATCCTGTTCTACACCACCGACTATGACGAGCTGATCGGCTGCTGCGACCGCGTTTCCATCATGTACGACGGCGGTATCGTCCGCGAGCTGCGCGGTTCCGACATCAACGAGGAAAACATCGTGTCCAGCGCCCTGAACATCGCCATGGAAAGCGTTCCCCCGGCGGCGGAGACAGCGACATGACGGCGGCCGACCTGAAGCTGCGCATCGCCCAGAGCCAGGGCCTGCTCATCGCCATCGCCGTGTTCGCGCTGATGTTCACCCTCTATATCTCCAATCACCCCGCCGGCCTGACGGTGCCGGTGCTGACCACCGCCGCCAACAAGGCGGTACTGCTGGCCCTGGTCGCCATGGCGCAGACCCTGCCGGTGCTGACCGGCGGCCTCGACCTCTCGGTCGGCATGGTCTTCGTGATGACCAACTGCCTGGCCTCGACTCTGGTCAGCGGCAACCCGCTGGAGGTGGCGGCCGGCATCGTGGTGGTGCTGCTGGCCGGCGCGCTGGCCGGCTTCGTCAACGGCGCCATCGTGGTCTACGGGCGCCTGCAGCCGATCATCACCACTCTGGCCACCGGCGCGGTCTACTATGGCATCGCGCTTCTGCTGCGCCCGGTCCCGGGCGGCGACGTCCAGGAGGATCTGGCCGATTTCATGACCTACACGGTTGTCGAGGTGGTCCCGACCTCGCTGGTGCTGCTGCTCGCCGTGGTGCTGCTTATCTGGCTGCCGTTCCGCAATTCGGTGGTGGGGCGCGGCTGCTATGCGGTCGGCTCCTCCGAAGGCGCCGCCTATATGTCCGGCGTCACCGTCGACCGCTCACGCCTCGCCGCCTACACGCTGGCCGGCCTGCTGGCCGGCATCGCCGGGCTAATGCTGACCTTCGTCACCTTCTCCGGCGAAGCCTCGGCGCCGATCGGCGGCACCTACACGCTCAACTCCATCGCCGCGGTGGTGATCGGCGGGACCTCGCTCTACGGCGGTGCCGGCGGTGCCATCGGCTCGATCTTCGGCGCCTTCATCCTGCGCACCATCGACGACCTGCTGTTCGTCTTCGACCTGCCGCCGCTGTGGCAGCCGCTGTTCCAGGGCGTCGTGCTCCTGGGCGCCGTCAGCCTCGGCGCGGCGCGGGTGTTCCGCATCAAGAACCGTCTGGAGCTGTTCAATTGAGGAAGCTCTTCAACTGATGCCGGCGCTGCTCAAATCCATCGACAAACCGGTCGCCATCGCCTTCGGCTTCATTGTCGTGCTGCTGCTGGCCGGCAGCCTCTATTCGTCGAGCTTCCTGTCGGCCAACTACCTGCTGCAGCAGCTTCAGGTCGCCGCCTTCCTGGGCTTGATCGCCTCCGGCGTCATGCTGGTCATCCTGCTCGGCCACATCGACCTTTCGATCCCCTGGCTGGTCACCGTCGGCGGCATGATGTCGACCGCGGCGGCCGGCTGGTGGGGACCGGAATGGGCGATTCCCTTCGGCGTTTTCTGCGGCCTGATCTTCGGCGTCATCAACGGCCTCGGCGTCGCCATCCTGCGCGTGCCCTCGATGATTTTCACGCTCGGCATCAACGCCGTGGCCCAGGGCATCATGGTGCTGCATACCGGCGGCTTCGCCCCCCAGGACTACGCGACGGACCTCATGCGCTGGCTGGCGGTGGAGCGGGTTGTCCTCGGCATTCCCAACGCCGTCTTCATCTGGGCGCTGCTGGGCATCGCCATCGTCGTCATGCTGAAGCGCACGCCGCTCGGCCGCTACATCTACGCCATCGGCAACCAGGAGGGCGCGACCTACCTCTCCGGCGTCAACACCAGGCTGGTGATCATCACCTGCTTTGCCATCTCCGGCATGTGCTCGGCCCTGGCGGGAGTGCTGCTGGCGGGCTATTCCAGCAAGGGTTATCAGGCAATGGGCGATCCCTACCTGCTGCCGGCCATCGCCGCGGTGGTGCTGGGCGGCACCCACATCCTCGGCGGGCGCGGCAGCTATCTGGGCACCATCGCCGGCGTCATCCTGATTTCGCTGCTGCAGTCCATTCTCTCGGTCATGCAGATGCCCGAGGCCGGCCGCCAGATCATCTACGGCTGCGTCATCGTCGGCATGCTGATGGTCTACGGCCGTGGTCAGAAGGTGCTGGGGTAGCGCACCCTCACATCACGTCCTTGATACAACGAGGGCCGAAGATCCGCCTCGAAGCGTGGTGGCCGCTCTCACGGCCACTGCACGCCTTTGCGATTCAGGGTGACCGCGAAGAGCGACGTCGTCGCGGTGATGAACAGGCGGTTCTTCTTCGGCCCGCCGAAGGTGACGTTGGAGACCACCTCCGGCACCCTGATCTTGCCGAGCAGTTCGCCCTTGGGCGAGAAGCAGTGCACGCCATCGCCGGCGCTGGACCAGATGTTGCCGTCCTCGTCCAAGCGGAACCCATCGAAGAGGCCCGCATCGCAGACCGCGAAGACCTTGCCGCCGCTCAGCTTGCCGTCCTTGCCGACCTTGAAGGCGCGGATGTGGCGCGGCCCCTCTGGATCGTGCGAGGCCCCGGTATCGGCGATGTAGAGGATCTTCTCATCGGGCGAGAAGGCCAAGCCGTTGGGCTTGTCGAAGTCGTCGGCGGCGATGGCCAGCTTGCCGCTTTTGGGATCGAAGCGATAGACGTGGCAGGCGCCGATTTCGCTCTCGCCCTTGTGACCCTCGTAGTCGGAGAGGATGCCGTAGGGCGGATCGGTGAACCATACCGTGCCGTCCGACTTCACCACCACGTCGTTGGGCGAGTTCAGCCGCTTGCCCTTGTATCTGTCCGCCAGCACCGTGATCGAGCCGTCCCATTCGGTGCGGGTCACGCGCCGCGCACCGTGCTCGCAGGAGACCAGGCGCCCCTCTCGGTCGCGGGTATGGCCGTTGGCGTAGTTCGAGGGCCGGCGGTATTCGGTAACGCCGCCGCCCGGCGTCCACTTCATCATCCGGTCGTTGGGGATGTCGCTCCACAAGAGGAAATCCCCGTCGCAGAAGTAGACCGGCCCTTCAGCCCAGAGCGTGCCGGTGTAGAGCTTCTCCAACTGGCAGTTGCCGTTGATGTAGTCGTTGAAGCGCTGAACGCGCGGATCGTATTCCGGAAACATCCCCCACTCCTCCCCGATGACGAGCGTTCCACGCCCTTGTTCGCAAAGGAGTTTAGCGCTGTCATCGCGCGCGGCCAATCGGCAGTTGCACAGCCGTCCGGCGCCGGCCGGTCCTGGGGCTCGTGCCGAAGAGCATCGACACCGGGCGTTTTTCTACCCAGAATGGACGGCAGGGAGCGTGGCTGGCCTCGGCCGGGCGGTGTTCCTCGATCGATCAAGGCTCGGCAACCCCTGCGGACGAGGTACAGCCATGCGAAAGATCGCCGCCTGCTTAATCCTGGGACTGCTGCTTGGAGGTCTCAGTGGCGCCGCACCGGCTCAGGCCGGGGTCGTGGGAAAGTCGCTCGGGGAGATGGGCGCCAACGAGCAGGTGCAGAACGCCGGCGACGCCCTGGAAAAATCCTTCATCACCCTGGCCACCAAAGGCAGGGCCACGCGCGGCGCCAAGGGCGCCCTGGCCGAACTGGCATTGAATTCAGGCGAACTGATCTGCAGCGCCTGGATCATCAGCTTCCGCGTCCACATCCGCAACATGATCATCGAGAACGCCCGCCTGCGCGGCGCCGAGCAGACGCGCCACCTGCAACTCATCCAGGAGGCCCAGCTCTTCGCCGAACAACTCGAGCTCGAATGCGGCCGCGTCGGCCTGCTCGGCAATCCGGCGACCGGCGGCAAACCGACCGAAGGCGCCGGCGGCGCCGAAGGCGGCGGCGGCGCGCCCGACGAGATGCTGCCGGAACCCGAGGATGCCGCCCAGACCATCAATCGGCGCCCCGGCGAAACCGTTGCCGACGCGATCTGCCGCCACCGCTGCCAGCCTTATCTCGACCGCCTGACCGAAGAGCAGCGCTGGCTGGTCGACATGGAAAAGCGGCAGCAACGCGCCGCGAAAGAGGTCCAGCAGAAAAACGCCGCGACGCAGCGGCTGCGCAAACAGGTCAGCGATCTGCAAAAGGAACTGAACAAGCTCAACGAGATCACCAAGGCTTCCTACCGCAGCGAATGGAGTTCAGCGCGCAAGGATGAATGGACCAGCGCGCAGGCGCGCAGCGGGCGGATCAAGAGCAACCTGAACATCGTGCAGGGCAAGCTCGACCAGGCCGCCAAGGCCGAGGAGGCCGCGCGCGCCCATCTGAAGATCATGCAGCGGGCGGTGGTGAGCCAGCGCCAGCGCGTCCAGACCGCCCAGCAGGCTTACAACGACTGTCTGCGCCGCTGCCTGATGCAGGCAGCAGCGGCCGGCGATTCGACGACCATCGTCTGCCCGGAACCGGCGGCCCACAAGTCGGCCAGCATCGGCGCCAACGACAAGGTCGGCTCGCGCGCGCAGCTGGGCAGCGACATCAAGAAATCGCTGGGCGGCGGCGCCGGCCTCGGTGGCCTGCTCGGCGGCAGCGGCGGCGGCACCTTC
>JAVJNS010000021.1:0-24210 GCA_040217155.1 Kiloniellaceae bacterium | reverse complement strand
AGACAAAGACAACAACAAAATCCGTCTAATACGCGGTCAACCAAAAGGCCCCAGTGCCTAACACCAAAACCAACGGTACATGCCATACAGCTTGACCCGCCGCCCGCGTATCCCTTCCAAATCTACAATGTCAAACAGCCGGCTCGTGCTCAAATCGCGCACAGGCGATTTGCCGAGCGATTGCCCGCCTCACCACTCTCGAAGAAGCAGAAATTAGGGTCGTTACTATACTGATATGGAACCGGGCTTTCAACGCCTTAAGCTGTGGAAAACCGGCTCTTTGGAAACCGCCGCTTGGCCTGGGTTTGGAGCCCCCGGCCCGGCGACAGCGGATGGGTATATAGGTCTTCCCCGCCGGGCTGTAAACACCCAAATGCGCCCGCCGGTGAATTATTTCTCAACCGGCTCGCGGTTTACCTCAGAGTATCCCCAGAGCCCTCAGTTCCGCCTGTATCTCCACCGGAAGGTCCTCTGCGCCGCCGCCCGCAGCCGTCAGGTCGCCCGGCGCGTCCGCCGCCGCCAGATAACGCCAGCCCTGGAACGGACGGTGCGCCCGGGGAAGCAGCCGCACCAGTTCCGGCGCCAGGTGAAGGCGCGCGAATCCGCGGCCGCTCTCGTCGACTTCCGGAGTAATGTCGGTGATCGGCTGGCGCACCAGCAGCCGCCCCTTGATCACCCAGTAAAGCGAGCCGCCCTGAAGGATCTCGTGGCGCCGTTTCGGCATCATCCGGGTATCGTGGCGCAGCCGCCCGCCGCGCTTCAGACGCCGCGCTTGAGACCGCTCCAGTTGCTCGACCGATTCGACCCCGACACAGAGCTTGCGCAGATGCAGCGCCATCGCCTCCCTCGACCTTCGCGAAAATTTCCTGACAGACCTAGGCCGCTCGGCCGGCCAGAGCAAGGGCCACTTTGGATGCCGGCGCCCGGCCCAGGGCGGCGCAGATGAAGGCGCCGGCCGCCGCCAGCCGCTCAAGATCCACGCCGGTCTCGATGCCCAGGCCGTTCAGCAGATAGACCACGTCCTCGCTGGCGACATTGCCGGAAGCCCCCTTGGCGTAGGGGCAGCCGCCGAGCCCGGCCACGGCGGCGTCGACCGTCGCCACGCCGATCTCCAGGCAGGCCAGGATGTTGGCCAAGGCCTGGCCGTAGGTGTCGTGAAAGTGCACGGCAAGGCGCTCCAGGGGCACCTGGGCCGCCACCGCCTCGACCATGGCGCGTGCCTTCAGCGGTGTGCCGACGCCGATGGTATCGCCTAGCGAAACCTCCGCGCAGCCCATGGCATGAAGCGCCGCCGCCACTTCCGCAACCCGCGCGACGGGAACGGCGCCTTCGTAGGGGCAGCCGAGCACACAGGACACGTAGCCGCGCACCCTCAGGCCGGCCGCCTGTGCCTCGGCACAGACCGGCGCGAAGCGTTCCAGGCTCTCGGCGATGGAGCAGTTGATGTTGCGCCGGGTGAAGGTCTCCGAGGCCGCGCCGAAGACCGCAATCTCCTCGACACCGGCGGCAAGGGCCCGCTCCAGCCCCTTCGGGTTGGGCACCAGGACCGGATAGCGCACGCCGGGCTTGCGCTTCAGCCGGGCCAGCACCTCGGCCGTGTCGGCCATCTGCGGCACCCATTTCGGCGAGACGAAGGCCCCGGCCTCGACCACCGGACAGCCCGCGTCGGCGAGACGCTCGATGAGGTCGACCTTCAGCGGCGCCGGCAGGCTTTGCGGCTCGTTCTGCAGGCCGTCGCGCGGCCCGACTTCCACGATTTCAACCTTCTTTGGCAGCGCCATACCGCGCACCCGCCCTTTCCCTGCCGACAGCTGTGATCCGAGCTTCAGGCTAACGGTGGCTCAAGCCGCTCTCAAGCCTTGCCGATCACGGCCAACTCGATGCCCTCCTCGACCAGATCGCCGGCGGTGCAATTGAGCGCTTCGACCGATCCGTCGTGCGGCGCCATCAGCGTGTGTTCCATTTTCATGGCCTCGAGACGCACAAGCGGCGTGCCTTCGCTCACCTTGTCGCCGGCAGCGACCAGCACGGCAGTCACCTTGCCGGGCATCGGCGCGACCACCCGTCCGTCGGCGCCGAGGGTCCCCGTCAGGCCGTGCAGGGCGTCCTTCAACAGCAGCACGTAGCTGCGGCCCCCGAGGACGACCCAACGCTGCAGGCCCCGTCTCAGCACCCGCGCCGAGAAGTTGGCGTCGCCAAGGCGCAGCGTCAGCCCGCCTTCGCTTCCCGCCTCGACCTTGGCCGTCACCTCCCCGCCGGGCAGGCCAAGCCGCAGCCCGTCCCAACCGAAGATCACCCGGACATCCAGGGCTTCTTCGCCATAGAAGAAGGTCAGATCGCTGTGGGTTACCGAGTTGAGGCGCCAGCCATTGGTCAAGCGCCAGGGTGAGAAAGGATCGCCCGATCCGGCCGCCGCCGCTTGCGCGACATCCCGCCGCCAGATCATCTCCGCCAGCGCGGCAGCGGCAAGCACGCTTTCGGGAAGCGCTCTCTCGTCGGGCACCAGGGCGCTGCGCTGCTGATCGATGAACGCCGTATCGACAACCCCGGCGGCAAAGCGGGTATGGCCGAGTACGGCCTGCAGAAACGCCGTATTGGTGACCACGCCGGCGATCTCCGTTTCCGCCAGGCCGCGCCGCAAGCGGCGCAGCGCGGTGGCACGGTCGTCCCCCCAGGCGATCATCTTGGCGATCATCGGATCGTAGTAAACTGTGACCCGGTCGCCCGGCCTCACGCCACTGTCGATGCGCAGGCTCTCCGTCGGCTGCGGAAACGCAAGGCGCAGGAGCTCACCGGTCGAGGGCAGGAACCCATTGGCCGGGTCTTCGGCATAGATGCGCACCTCGATGGCATGCCCCGCGGCCCGCACCTGTTCCTGCGCCACCGGCAGCGTCTCGCCGGCGGCGACCCGCAGTTGCCACTCCACCAGGTCGAAACCGGTGATCATCTCGGTGACCGGATGTTCGACCTGCAAGCGCGTGTTCATCTCCATGAAAAAGAAATCCTCGCCGTCGAGGAGAAATTCGACGGTTCCGGCACCGCGGTAATCGATGGCTTCGGCGGCCTTCAGCGCCGCCTGCCCCATCGCCTCGCGCAGACCCGCGCTCAGGCCCGGCGCCGGCGCTTCCTCGACCACCTTCTGATGGCGGCGCTGTGACGAGCAGTCGCGCTCGTAGAGATGGACGCCGTTGCCGTGATTGTCGCGAAAGATCTGCATTTCGATATGCCGCGGCGCCGCCAGATAGCGCTCCAGCAGGACATGTTCGTCGCCGAAAGCCGCCATGGCCTCGCGTCGCGCCGCCTGCAACGCTTCAAGGAAGCTGTCGGCGTCCCGCACCACGCGCATGCCCTTGCCACCGCCGCCGGCCGATGCCTTGATCATCAAGGGGTAACCGACCGTCTGCGCTTCGGCCAACAGAGATTCGGGAGCCTGCTCGTCGCCGTGATAGCCGGGCACCAGCGGCACCCCGGCCTGCTGCATCAGGGCCTTGGCCTCGCTCTTGGAACCCATGGCGCGAATCGCCGCCGCCGGCGGTCCGACAAAAACTATGCCGGCCGCCGCGCAGGCCTCGGCGAAGCCTGCGTTCTCGGATAGAAACCCATAGCCCGGATGGACGGCCTCCGCGCCGGCCGCCTTGGCGGCCTGGAGAATCGCCTCGCCGCGCAGATAGCTCTCCGCCGCCGGGGCCGGCCCGATGCAAAAGGCGGTGTCGGCTTCCGCCACGTGTGCGGATCCGCTGTCGGCCTCGGAGTAAACCGCCACGCTGCGCACACCGAGCCACCGCGCCGTGCGGATTACGCGGCAGGCAATCTCCCCACGGTTGGCAATCAGGAGCGTGTCGAACAACCCTTCTCCTCCCTTTAGGTTCCGCCGCCGGCGCCCTTGCCAGTGGCCGGCGCGCTTCCCACCTTTTCCTCCAGGCGCGCGTAGTTGTCCTCACGCAACGCGTTCATGACGCGCGTGATATCATCGGCGCTGACCCCAATCGCCGACAAGACAATTCCGCCGATCTGCAGGCTCGCCTCCACAGTCTCCGGCACCACGGCGGAGGCGCCTGCCTGCTCCAGTTCGTGGGTATGCCTCATGTCGTGCGAACGCACGAAAACGGGCAGCGCCGGCATGCGCCGCCGCAGTGCCGCAACCGTTCGACTGGCTTCAAGCGCACCGTCAAGCGTGATCACCGCAGCCTTGGCCCGCTCGATGCCGGCCGCTTCCAATACTTCTACCCGGCTGGCATCACCGAAGTAGAGCGGCAGGCCGGCGGCGCGGCCAAGCGCGACCCGGGCACTATCCAAATCGAGGGCGACATAGGACACGTTGCTGGAGGATAGCACATGGGCGACGGTCTGACCGACCCGCCCGAAGCCGGCGATGATGACGTGCTCGGTGATTCCCTCAGCCTCCTCCCGCAGCGCTTCGGTTCGAATGGCCGGCTTCGGCACAACGAGTCGGGAGAGCCGCGCGCCGAGCCAGTCCATGAACGGCGTTGCCGCCATGGAGAGAGCGACAAGGGCGAGCACGAGCTGTCCGAGATCGCGCTCCAGCACCCCGGTCGCCATGGCCCCGCCGACCAGGACGAATCCGAATTCGCCGCCTTGCGACAGCAGCGGCCCGACCCTGAGCGCGACATCGCGCGGCAGGCGGAAGGCGAGGCAGAGGCCGCCGATCAGCAGGCCTTTGCCAAGCATCAGCACGGCCAGCAGCGCCACCAGAAGACCAGCCTCCCGCGCCACCAGGGGCAGGTCGATCACCATGCCGATGGCCATGAAAAACAGGCCGAGCAGCAACCCCTTGAAGGGGCGGATATCGGCTTCCACCTGATGGCGATACTCGGTTTCCGACAACAACAGGCCGGCCAGGAAGGCACCCAGGGCCATGGAGATTCCAGCCTGGGCGATGAGCCATCCGGCGCCGAGAACCACCAGCAGCGTTACCGCCACGAAGAGTTCCTGCAGGCGACTGGCGGCGATGATACGATAGATCGGCCGCAGGATCCGACGCCCGACCAGAACCGCCACCGCTACTACCGCCACGGCCTTCACCGTGGCGATTGCCACAGCGCCCAGCAACGATGAACCGGGCGCGCCGAGCAGCGGTAAGAGCGCCAGCAAGGGCACAATGGCAAGGTCCTGGAACAGGAGCACTGAAAAGGATACGCGCCCATAACGCGTGACCATCTCGGCACGCTCCACCAGCATCTGAATAACAAAGGCGGTGGAAGACAGGGCCAGACCGCCACCAATGACGACCGCCGCTTCGACCGGCTGACCGATGCTCAGCACCACAGCGCCTATCAGCACGGCCGTCAGGGCAACCTGCAATGCGCCCAGTCCGAAGACATAGTGGCGCAGCAACTTGAGTCGCTCGATCGACAGTTCCAGCCCGATGGTGAACAGCAGGAAGATCACACCCAGATCCGCCAGCAGCAAGACGCTGTCAGGATCCTTGATGAGGCCAAGCGCATGCGGCCCTACCAGGACTCCCGCCGCCAGATAACCAAGTACCGAACTCGACCTGAACCAGCGGAACAGCGGCACGATGCAGACCGCGGCAACGAGGAACACCAGGACTTCTTCGAGCTCGGCCGGGCCATGCATAGCGTCCGGCCCCCTTAGTGCCGGCGATCTTGGCGCGGCGCCCGGCCGTCCCGCTCAGGCGCGCGGTGGAGGGCTTCTCCAGCAGTGTTGAAGCGGGAGCCGGGCATCGGCCGGCCGCGTTCTGGCCGCTCCATCGCGATTCAGTCCTCTCGCCAGTTCGGCCTGCGCTTTTCCAGAAAGGCCGCGATGCCTTCCCGGCCTTCGCTGGAGGCGCGCAGCTCTGCGATCCGATTGGCGGTCGCCTCGATCAGGTTGTCGTCGAGGCGACGGCCGGATACGGCAAAGACCAGGTCCTTGGCGGCCGCCTGTGCCTCCGGCCCGCCCTGCATGATCGCATCGACGATCTGCCGGCCGCGTCCCTCCAGCGCGCCCCGTTCCACCACCTCATGCACCAGGCCGAGGCGCTGGGCCTCCCAGGCCGAGAAGGCCTCCGCCGTGACGAAGAAACGGCGCGCCGCCGCCTCCCCCAGCTTCGCGATCACATAGGGGCTGATGACCGCGGGGATCAGGCCCAGCTTCACTTCGGAAAGGCAGAACTTGGCCTCCTCCACCGCAATCACGACATCGCAGCAGGCCACAAGACCGACACCGCCACCGTAAGCCGGGCCCTGGACCAGGGCGATGGTCGGTTTGGGCAAACTGTTCAAAGTCTGCATCAGGCGCGCCAGCCGCCGCGCGTCCTCGACGTTCTCGGCGCGCGTATAGCCCGCCATGGCCTTCATCCAGTTGAGGTCGGCGCCGGCGGAATAACTGCGTCCCTGCGCCGCCAAGACGACAACGCGCACGCGCGGGTCCTGGGCAAGCCCGTCGAGGGCCGCGGTCAGCTCCGCCACCAGAACCTCGTTGAAAGCGTTGTGCACTTCCGCGCGGGTCAAGGTGATGCGCGCGACACCGCGCTTGTCGATTTCCTGCACGAACAGCGGAAAGGTCATTCAATTACATCCGGAAAATGCCAAAACGTGTTGCTTCGGGCGGTGCGTTCAGCGCGGCGGAGATGCCCAGACCCAGTGTCATGCGGGTGTCGAGCGGATCGATGATGCCATCGTCCCAAAGCCGCGCCGTCGCATAGTAGGGATGGCCCTGCTCTTCATACTGATCGCGGATCGGCGCTTTGAAACTCTCTTCTTCCGCCTGCGGCCAGTCCGTGCCCTTGGCGGCCAGCCCGTCGCGCCGAATGGTTGCCAGGACGTTGGCCGCCTGCTCGCCACCCATGACTGAAATCCGCGCGTTCGGCCACATCCACAAGAGACGGGGGCTGTAGGCGCGACCGCACATACCATAGTTTCCGGCGCCAAAGCTGCCACCAAGAATCACCGTGAACTTCGGCACCTTCGCGCAGGCCACGGCGGTCACCAGCTTGGCTCCATCCTTGGCGATACCGCCGGCCTCGTACTTGCGGCCCACCATGAAGCCGGTGATGTTCTGCAGAAACACCAGCGGCAGGCCGCGCTGCACGCAGAGTTCGATGAAGTGAGCTCCCTTGACGGCAGACTCGGAAAACAGGATGCCGTTGTTGGCCAGAATACCGACCGGATAACCCCAGATGCGCGCGAAGCCGCAAACCAACGTCTGGCCGTAGAGTGCCTTGAACTCGTCCAGATCGCTGCCGTCTATCAGGCGCGCGATGATCTCACGCACGTCGTAAGGCCGGCGCAGATCGCGCGGCACCAAACCGTAGATCTCGGCCGGGTCGTAGTGAGGCTCGCGAGGATCGCTAACAAGGAGGCTGGACGTCTTGCGGTGGTTGAGGTTGCCGATAATTCGCCGGGCGATCGCCAGGGCATGGGTGTCGTTCTCGGCGTAATGATCGGCCACGCCCGAGATTCGGGTATGCACGTCGGCGCCGCCCAGGTCTTCGGCAGTGACCACTTCGCCGGTCGCCGCCTTCACCAGCGGAGGGCCGCCCAGGAAGATGGTGCCCTGTTCCTTCACGATAATGCTCTCGTCCGACATCGCCGGCACGTAGGCGCCGCCGGCAGTGCACGAGCCCATGACAATCGCTATCTGCGGGATGCCCTTGGCCGACATATTGGCCTGATTGTAGAAGATCCGCCCGAAGTGGTCGCGGTCGGGGAACACTTCATCCTGGTTGGGGAGATTGGCGCCGCCGGAATCGACAAGATAGATGCACGGCAGGTGATTCTGCTCGGCAATTTCCTGCGCGCGCAGATGCTTCTTCACCGTGATCGGATAATAGGTTCCGCCCTTGACGGTCGCGTCGTTGGCGACGATGACGCACTCGCGGCCCGACACCCGGCCAATCCCGGTGATCAGGCCAGCCGCCGGCACCTCATCGCCGTAAAGTCCGCTTGCCGCCAGTTGCGACAATTCGAGAAAGGGGGAGCCACTGTCCAACAGGTTGCGGACCCGCTCACGCGGCAACAGCTTGCCGCGGCCCAGGTGGCGTTCGCGCGCCGCCTCCCCGCCGCCGAGTTTGACCTTCTCGACACGGGCATGAAGGTCGTCGACCAGCGCCTGATTCACCCGGCGGTTCTCGGCGAAGTCAGGATCTCTTGGGTTGGCTTTGCTCGGAATCAACGGCATCAACCTGACGAATCGAAGGAGAAGATGACGCAACCAGTGTGGTCAGGCAGGCGGGGGCAGCAAGCAAATTCCACCAAAGCGGCCCAGGTTGGGACGTCGGCGTCGCTCCCACCCCCTGTCGCTTCGCCGTCGGCGCGACTGCTTACCCAAATTTAACCACTGGCCCCTAGCTTGGCCATTCTAGGGCCAACCCCTAGGAAGGAGCCAGGCTATGCCCTATGTGGCAAGAGACGACCACGGAAACATTACCGATGTCCAGGAGCGCGAGACCGAAGCCGCTTACGAGCAGGTCGCGCTCGACGACCCGGAGTTGGTGTCCTATCTCAACAACGGCAGCGGGCAGGCGATAATCCAGGCCGAACTCGAAGCCTCGGATTTCGAGTTCATCCGGGTCATTGAGGACGTCATCACCGTCCTGATCGACAAGCGCGTCTTCATGCTGACAGACCTGCCGCCGGCGGCGCAGGAAAAGCTCGCCCGGCGCTATAACCTGCGCAGCAAGCTCTCGGACCTCGGCACCATCATATCGGAGCATGAAGAGTTCATGCTGCCCTGATACCGCGCCGGCCTTCCGCAGCTTGCAGAAAAATCAACAATTATGTATGAGTAGATTTTCCGCACCTCCTGTCTGACGGAACTGCCAAGATGCAAATCGCTGCGCCTCCGGCCTTTCTCAATCAAGCGCCCAGGCCGCGTATCGTGCAGTATCGCAACAAGCGCTACTCCGTCCGCCTCGAGCCCATTTACTGGCAGACATTGGAAGTTCTGGCCGACCGCCAGCACATACGGCTCGGCCGCTTCGTCGCGACTCTGGCAGAAAACTACGCCGGACCGAATTTCTCCTCCTACCTGCGCGTGTTCTGCATGCTGGAGGGCGAACAGGCGCTGGCGCGAGAAACCTTGGGTCCGACCCACCACGGCTTGCTGGACGTGGTCACTCAGTGTCCGAACCCGGGCCTGATTCTATCGCGCTACCGCACGGTGATCGCCTACAACGGGTCATTCGGCGAGTGGCTCGGACCGGCCGATGTTGCTGTCGTCGGCGCCGAATTGACGACGCTGGTGCAGGTTCGCACCCGGCGCTCCCTGAACGACGTCTGGCAGGATCTTGTCAACGGTCACGAACCCAAGGCCGAAGCAAAGCTGCTGTTCGTCGCCCCGGGACGTGTCAACGCCGCCCAAGCGACCATCCTCGCCCTGCGTTCGCAGACCTTTCAGGAGTTCTATGCCGTGATGTGGTTATCGCCGCAATCGCGCCGTGTCGGTGCGAGCGGCAGCAACCCGCCACCGCCGCCGCTGGACACCTGAATCAGGCGGCGTTCGGATCGTTGATGATCAGGATGTCGCTGGCGGTATAGACGGTCAGGCCGCCCTCGAAGCTGTAGAAATGCAGGCCCGTAACATCAACCCCGGACGCCGTGACATGCGGATCGGCGATGCCGAACCCGGTAATCGTTTCATGGGTCATGAGGTTGACGGAAACGTCCTCGCCCATGAAGAGCACGACTTCTCCAGATGAATCCGGCAGCAGGTCGCCGAGTTCCAATACCACGGAGTCGGAGTTTGGATCCTCGACCGGCGACGACCCGCCGGGCTCGACGATGACCAGCGGCAGCTTGTCCGCGTCGACGTCAAGCGTCAGGGCCTCCTCGGTCGGCGCTTGCGCGCTCACCGGGGCTTGAGGCAGATCCAAACTCAATTTCTCGTCGCTCATTTCGCTGCTCGACCATTCAAGATGGCCGCATTGGTTGCATCTCTATAAGCAACATAGGGCTTCGCCAAATAAAGAACAACAATTCTAAAAAGCGGATCAGCAAGGAAATCGGTCTTTATTCCTATTTCCCGGCAAAAATGTGCCTTTCTCCCCCCACCGACTACCCCTTTCTTTCACTGGAGAGTTGCCGACCGTCGGCTTGGAGGAACGAAAAGGAGGGCTGCCGCCGGGCAAGGAAAACGGCGCTCCCCGGTTCCCGGGAAGCGCCGTCTCTTACTTCAAGGAGCCGGCCTGCGCGGCCGCTCCTTCGGAATTTGTCAGTCAGCCAAGCCGTCGATCCAGGACTTGTGCTCGACGACCGCCTGCTCAGGAGCGCTGACACCGAGCGTTTCCAGGAGCACACCGCCCACACCGAGGATACGGTATGAGGCGAGTTGCTCGTTGGTTTGCGCCGTAATCAACTGGCCTTCAGCGGTGAACAACTCGTTCTCGGCATCGAGGACGTCCAGCAGCGTGCGCTGTGCCACCTCGAACTGCTGCTCATAAGCTCCCAGAGTCGAACGGTTGAAGTCGCGGGCGTCTTCCAGCGCTTCAATGCTGTCACGGGACGCTTCAAGTTCAAACCACGAGCGCCGCATCTCCTGCTGGGACTCAAGCACCGAGCGATAACGCCGGTTCTTGCTTTCCGTCAGCCGGAAGAGTGCTTCCTGACGCGCCGCCCGGTCGATGCCGCCGCGGAAAATGTTCCACCGCACGCGAACCATGAGCTGATTGTTGAACTCGTAAGTGTCCAGCGCCGAAGTGCCGTCGTTGTACTCGCTCTGGGCTTCGAGAGTCACAGCCGGGTACAGGGGAACTTCCGAGAGCTCGATTTCAGCTTCGGCCGTACGGACATCCGCTTCGAAAATCTTCGTCGTCGGATTGTTGCGCACCGCCAGTTGAACCGCCTCGTCGAGATCGCCAGGCAACGAAGCGGCCGGGAATTCCGGGTAGCTCAGATCATTGCCGGGGAAGGATCCGATGATGCGGGTGAACACCGCTTCGGCAATCCGCAGGCTTTGAAGCGTTTCGATCAAGGTATTCAGAGCACGCGAGCCGCGCGCTTCGGTCTGATCGACATCGGCCTCGCTGCCGCCGCCGCCTTCCAGCCGTGTCCGCATGGCGTCGAGAACCTGGCGGTGATAGGCGACGTTGTCTTCCGCCAAACGCACCAGGTCACGCTGCCGCAGCACTTCGAGATAGGCGCCGATGGCATCCAAGGCGAGAACCTCGGAGTTTTCCAGAACGCGGCTGGCTGCCGATTCGACACGCGCCATTTCGCGCTCGACCGTCGCGCCGGCCTCGAAGCCGTCGAAGATGCGCTGTTGAAGCGTGATCGAAGACTCTTGCCGGACGGTCTCTTCGGTGTCGCCACCGGAAGACCGCGACGTCGAGTCATTGAAGGCTTCAACGCCGATACCGGCCGCCACGTCGATCTGCGGCAAGTAGAGGCCGCGCGCCTGACGCAATTCCTGGTCAACCGCTTCACGGTTGCTGGCCACGATCCCAATGTCCGGGTTCGTGGCGATTGACTGTTGCACCGCCTCCTGCAGCGTCATCGCGTTTGCGGACACCGCCATCGGCAATACCAAGGCACCGCCAAGAAGCACTGCCTTAAAACTTGTGAAACTCGTCCTGCGAGACCAGCACATGCTAGTTTCCCCCGACATAAATCTTTGCATCCAATACCCCTCCCCCGTGTCGGGCCTTTAGCGTCCCCGATACCGGACGATAAGGCAAACAATCTAGAAATATGCGTGACTTGTAACCTGTTTCCAGTTTGGCTGTCAACGCGCGCCCCCGGGGCGAAACAGAGTTAATATGGGGGAAGCAAACTGAGATGCCACACTGTGACAGTTTAGTCACACTCACTTGTAAGTACCGCACCTTCCGGTTGAAATCACATCCGTACAGCGACTTCTATTCTTGCTGGCGCGGCCAGATTTGAATCCGTCAAGCAGCGAAGTAGGAGCCAGTGTTACCCTATACTTGCCTAGAACCTACCCGTCGATTCTGTCAACCAGGGCTGATCACTAAGCTTAAGCAACGGATAAGCGCTGCCGATTCGAATCCGTTAATCTTGCATAGAATTGAAAGCAGGTCGAAGGAATTAGGCGGCCGCGACTCTATTTTGCGCGCCGCGAGGCGAGTTCCCTGTTTCGCCGAATGCCCAAGCCTAGACGCAGAAAATGTGTTAAATCACACAGTCATAGGGCTGGGCACTCACTAGTTTGGCCGCTCGGTCCGCTTCGCGTGGAGTGTTGCCAAAGTACCGTCGCAGCGATGCGGCACCCGGCGCCGGGGTCGTGTTTCGGCGTTGTTATCGAGACTCAAGCCGCAGAAGCTGGAGCTACCCAAGTCGGCCTACCCATCTCCACGAAGCGGGGCGTAAAATCGGACTGGCGGCTCAGGAAGTCCATCCGGCCAAATGAACCGAGGAACGGCTGGCGCAGCCATGCCCAAGGGCAACTATGCCGCATGGGAAAGCCTCTGGCCCCATACACAAAGTGTGTTATTAACCCTTTTCGAATGATGCATCGGTACATTTTCTCTGGCGGATCAGTGTATTTGCCCCGCGTCTTTTTTGCGAGTTCGTAGCAATTCTCATGAAGTTATAGACTGGGATAGCTTTTGGTCATGTTGGTCAGGCTCATCCCGGATTTGGGAGCGAAACCCGAATTGCGCTCGGAGCCGACAGCTAGATCGTTTCAACTGGGTCGTGCCAACCGGGTGGAACAAGGGACACTTTTGTATAAGGTAGAGGGATAGTATGGCTGCCCGCGACGATACGACCGCCTTCAAAAACAAGCTTGGCTCAGGCGACGGAAAAGCGAGGCGCGCTGGGTTCTCCAGCGACCCGAAGTTCGGGGGGACGACCGACGCCAAGCACAAGACCAACGGCGACTGGCGCGAACCTGACCTCAACGCCCCCGGGGCGGACGACGAAGCAGACGAAGAGTTCCGGGATCCCGGTGCCATGTCCGCCAATCTGGCTGAGGCGGAAGAGCCCGAAGACGCGCCTGAAAACGGCAAGATCGAGGGCGGCAAGATCGAGAGCGGACCTAAGGCGATCCTGAAGGCGAAGGATCTGCTTGAATCCGCCAAGCCCGTCAATGAATGGAACGTCGCCCCCTCCTCGGTCGATTTCGAGGATCCCCTGGTGCGTTGCCTTTCGCTGCTCGCCGGACTGTTGCAGCGCCCGATTTCGGCCGAAGCCCTGAAGGCCGGCCTGCCGCACGCCAACGAACCCTTTACGCCGGAACTGGCGGTGCGCTCGGCAGAGCGCGCCGGGCTGACGTCCCGCGTCGTCCGACGGCCGCATCTCAACCGCATCCTCCCGGTCACCCTGCCCTGCATTCTCCTGCTCAAGGGCGGCAGTTGTTGCGTCCTCCAGAACATCAGCCGCGGGCATGCCGACGTTCTCCTGCCGGAAGCCGGCGGCACATCCAAGACCCTTGAACTGCAAAGCCTGCAGGAGCAGTACACCGGCTACGCCATCTTCGCGCGCACCGAAGCACACTTCGACGAGCGCGCGCCGGAAAACAAGTTGGTCGAGCCGCGCGCCTGATTCTGGGGCACCCTGGCGCAGTTCTGGCCGATTTACAGCCACGTTCTGCTGGCATCCATCCTGATCAACTGCTTTGCCATCGCCAGCCCGCTGTTCATCATGAACGTCTACGACCGGGTGGTGCCGAACCAGGCGATCGAGACCCTGTGGGTGCTCGCCGTCGGCGTCATCATTGTCTTCGGCTTCGAATTCGTTATGCGCAACCTGCGCACCTACTTCGTCGATATCGCCGGCAAGAATGCGGATGTCATCATCGCGAGCCGCCTCTTGGAACAGCTGATGTCGACCCGCCTCGACGCCAAACCCGCCTCCACCGGCGCCATGGCGAACAATCTTCGCGAGTTCGAATCGCTGCGCGAGTTCTTCACCTCCGGCACCTTGGTCGCGCTCGTCGACCTGCCGTTCATCTTCCTCTTTATCGGCGTCATCTACATCGTTTCCGGGCCGGTGGCTTTTGTGCCCCTGGCCATGGTGCCGCTGGTCATCCTGGCCGGTCTCTTCCTGCAATACCCGCTGCGCGCGCTGGTCGAGAAGAGCCAGCGCGAAGCAAGCCAGAAGCACGCCCTTCTGGTCGAGACCATCGACGGACTCGAGACCATCAAGGCCACCGCCGCTGAAGGCCGCGTTCAGAAATCCTGGGAGCGCTTCGTCGGCATGTCCGCGGCCTCGTCCGGGCGCGCCAGGTTCATTGCCGGCCTCGCGACCACCTTCGCGCAGATCGCCATTCAGATGTCGACGGTAATCGTCATCGTCTATGGCGTTTACGAGATCAAAGAAGGCAACATCACCATGGGCGCGCTGATCGCCGCGACCATTCTGACCGGTCGCGCCCTGGCCCCGCTCGGTGCCGTCGCGGCCATGCTGACGCGGCTGCAGCAGTCGCGCGTCGCGCTCAGTTCCCTCGACAACCTGATGAAGGCGCCGGTCGAGCGCGCCCAGAACAAGAAGTTTCTGCACCGCCCCCGCCTCAGCGGCCAGATCGAATACAAGCAGGTCACCTTCAGCTACCCGGGCCAGGAAACCAAAGCCCTGGACAGCCTTTCCTTCAAGATCAAGCCCGGCGAAAGAGTCGGCATGCTGGGCCGCATCGGCTCCGGCAAGAGCACCGTCGCGCGCATGATGATCGGACTCTACGAGCCGATGGAAGGGGCCGTCCTGGTCGACGGCACCGACATCCGCCAGGTGGATCCGGCGGACCTGCGCCGCAACGTCGGTTACGTATCCCAGGACAACTACCTGTTCTTCGGGTCGGTGCGCGACAACATCTCCTTCGGCGCGCCGCACGTCGACGATGAGAGCATTCTGCGCGCGGCCGAAGTCGCCGGCGTGAGCGACTTCCTGCGCTCCCATCCGCACGGCTTCGACCTGCAGGTCGGTGAACGTGGGATGGGGCTCTCCGGCGGCCAGCGCCAGTCTGTCGCCATCGCCCGCTCGCTGCTGCTCGATCCGCCCATCATCCTGCTCGACGAGCCGACAAGCCACATGGACAACTCCTCGGAGGCCGCCTTCAAGAAACGCCTCGATACGGTGTTGAAGGGGAAGACCCTACTGCTGGTGACTCATCGCTCTTCGCTGCTGTCCTTGGTCGATCGGCTGTTGATCGTCGATAACGGCAAGATCGTCGCGGACGGCCCCAAGGAAGAGGTCTTGAAGGCGCTTCGGCAGGGCCAGATCCGCGCGAGCGCCACCTGACCAAAGGCCCTGTAAGTGGTTGACAAAAAAAATAAATTATCCGAACGAAACCCAGACTCTATGAGGTTCAAACAGCAATGAGCGCAAACGGCGTTTTCGATCGGGACGATTTGGATTTCATGCCGGACGTGCATGCCGCGACCCGGCACCGCGGCCGACGTTTCGCCTACATCCTGACGGTGATCTCGATCGCCTTCTTCGCGGTCATGGGCCTGTGGGCTCAGCAAGCGATTCTCGACGAAGTCACACGCGGCGAGGGCACCATCATCCCCTCGTCCCGCATCCAGGTTATTCAGAATCTGGAGGGCGGCATCCTCGCCGAGATCCTGGTCAATGAAGGTGACATCGTCGAGCGCGGCGATCCGCTGGTGCGCATCGAAAACATTCTGGCGCAGGCCAACCTGCAGGACGCGCGTTCTCAATACCTCTCGCTGCTGGCGGCAGAGGCGCGCCTCATGGCGGAGATCGAGGGCAAAGACGATGTCGATTTCCCGCTCGGGGTCAAGAATGAGGCGCCGACCGTGGCGGCCGACCAGTTGCGCCTGTTCACCGCGCGCAAGCGTCAACTCGATGCGCAGATTTCGGTGCTGAAGTCTCAGGCCCAGCAGCGTAAGCAGGAAGTCGCGGAAATCGCCAGCCGGCGCCGCCAGTTGGAGCAGAGCCTCAGCCTGGCGCGAGATGAATTGGCCATCACCGCCCCGCTCGTGCAGAAGGGCGTGATGCCACGGATCGATCTGATTCGCGTCGAACGGCAGGTTGCCGATCTGGAGGGCGAGATCCGCACTCTCCGCACGGCCATCCCCCGCCTGCAATCGGCACAGTTGGAGGCCCAGCAACGCATCGAGGAGATGCGCCTGACCGTGCAGACAGAAGCATCCGATGAACTCAGCACGACACGTGCGGAACTGAAGTCGATCTCGCAATCGCTCTTTGCCGGCCAGGACCGGGTGACGCGCACTTCGGTGACCTCGCCGGTACGTGGCACGGTCAAAGATTTGAAGCTCAACACGGTCGGGGGCGTGATTCAGCCCGGCGAAGACATCATGGAGATTGTGCCACTGGACGACACGCTGCTGATCGAGGCCCGCGTTCGCCCCGCCGATATCGCCTTTCTGCGCCCGGACCAGCGGGCCATCATTAAAGTTTCAGCTTACGATTTCTCGATCTACGGCGGCTTGTCCGCCAAGCTGGAGCGCATCTCGGCCGACACCATCAAGGACGAGCAGGGCGAGAGCTTCTACTACGTCTACCTTCGCACCGAGGAAAACTCGCTTCTACATCAGGGCGAAGAACTTCCGATCATCCCCGGCATGACCGTGACGGCGGAAGTTCTGACAGGCGAGAAGTCGGTGCTCGACTATCTCTTGAAGCCTATTCTGAAAGCCAAGGATTCCGCCCTACGGGAACGCTGATCCGCGCCTTCCTAGAGCCCGTTGTTTCGCACCTGCCGCGCTGGCTTCGAAGCCGGCGTCGCCGGCTCTTTCTGTACCCGTGACGAACAATGACCAAGGCGATTCTGGGACGTTAACCTTGACCGGCGGCCCAGACGCTCAGCTTCGCCGCTGCGAGGGCCCGCGCGGGGCGGCGCGCGTAAACCATCTTTGGCAAATCTCCATTAAGGCAAAACGGCGATCCTCTACGAAGGCCGGGACGCAGCTTCATTCCCGGTGTTTTCGTTCACCAACCGGGAGCCTGATTCTTGGATCGCCGCACTTTCCTCCGCGCCGGCGCGGTTTTCGCGGGGGCCGCCGCCGGCGGTCTGCTGCTCGATGCCGGGCGCAACGAGGCTGCGGCGCAGTCGCTCGACGACCTGTTGAAGTCGGCGCCCACCGCCGGCAAGGCTCTGTTCGGGTCGACGGAAGTGTCTTCCCCGGGCCTGAAAGCCATTCCGCAGTGGTCGCGCGTCCTGACCAAGATGAAAACCGAGCGCCGGGCTTTCCGGGCCTGCCTCAACAGCGCCGCCGCCTGCTCCGCGGCCGACCTCAAATCCTGGCGCGAGGTAGCCGCCGCCGCCAAGGGTAAGCCGCAGCTTGAGAGCTTCAAGGTGGTCAACAGCTACTTCAACCGCTGGCCCTACAAGCTCGACCAGGAGATTTATGGCGTCAGCGAGTTTTGGGCGACCCCGCGAGAATTCATGAAACGCTCAGGCGACTGCGAGGACTATTCGATCGCCAAATTCTTCGTCCTGCGCGACCTCGGCTTCCCCAACGACAAGATGCGCATCGTGATCCTGAAAGATCAAATCAGGCGAATTGGCCACGCCGTGCTGGCGATCTACGCCCTGGGCGATATTCTGATCCTCGACAGCCTGACCGATCTGATCTTTTCGCATAAGAAATACCAACACTATCTGCCGCAGTATTCGATGAACGAAACCACACGCTGGGCGCATTTCTACGGTAAAGATCGCACCGCATCATTGTAAACAAACGTTAATTCCTTTTGTGGGATAAGACTCAAATGACCAGCTATGGCGGCACCGCCGACGAAGCCCTTGAATTCTCGACGCTGAGCGAGCAGCCCGCACCGCGCCAGCGCGGGCGCCTGCTGTTCTGGGGCGCCGGCGTGCTCGCCGTGATCGTGCTGGCGGCCGTCCTGGTGCCGGGGCTCACGATAAGCGCCAAGCGCGACCAGTTATCCGATCAGATCGCCGAGCGTCTGGAACTGAAGGCGTCGGGCCAGGCAGGGGTTGTCTCTACCTGGCTGCAGGGCACGCGCCGCCTCAGCAATCCGGTGGTGGAGAGCGAGTTGCTGCGGCTCTTTGCCGTCGAAATGGATCTCGCCGGCGGCGACATGTCGAAGATGACCGCCCTGCCGAGCGAGAATGACCCGGGTTTGGGGGTTCCGCTGGTCGAGCAGGTTCCGTTCATTGAGCGGATCATCACCGATTTCGCCGCCAACGCCGACTTCCTGGCGGCCTACCTCGTCGGCCGCAGTGGCGACAGCTTCGCGACTTCCGGCGGCGCGCCGGCTTTCACGCCCGAACAGCGCCGCCTTGCCAAAGACAGCCTCGCGCGCGGCCAGACCGCCTTCGGCCCGGCCCGTAGTCTGTCGGCCGGTCTGGTTCTGGACATGGCGGTTCCCGTTTTCCCGCTTCACGTGGAGCCGGGCCGCGGCAAGCCCGTCGCCGTCCTCATCCTGGTCGTGCCGCTCGCCGGCGGTCTTGCCGAGGTGCTCTCGGTCGATCCCCTGGCCAGTCCCGGGACCGGCCGTGTGCTGGTGCAGCTCGACGATGGAGTTTTGCACCGGGTCGAACCGGGAAGTGCAACGCCTGTCGCGGTGGTCGATATCGAGGACTTCGATCTCGCGGCCGGCGAAATCCCCTTTGCCAAGCGCCCCTCACTGGCCGGACTGGGTGAGGTCTATTCGGCCGGTGCCATGATCGCGGGGCCGGCCTGGTGGATCTTGGAGGAGGCTGAGGTCGGCGTTGCCGAGCGCCCGCTGGCCACTTACACGACCGCGGCCATCGTCGTCGCCGTCATGGTGGTAATCGCCGTCGCTGTGGCCTTCGGCGCCTTCTGGTGGCGCCTCACCAGTTTGCACGACCGCGCGCTGGCCGAGCAGTACCGGGCCCTGGCGAACCGCATTCATGCGCAAAAGCAGCTCCTTGACAGCATCAATGGTGCGATCCACGAGTTCATCACTTTGAAGAACCCGGACGGTACCTACCGCTACGCCAACCCGGCCTTCGCCCGGGCCGTCTCGCGGAAGCCGGAAAAAATGGTCGGGCTCGACGACGCGGCGGTCTTCGGACAGGGTACCGCCAAGCGCCTCGCGCTCAGCGACCGCCGCGTTCTCAGCAGCCGGGCGCCGGTGACCGTCGACGAGGAGGTTTATCTCGGCGACGCGCTGCACTACCTCCAAATTTCCAAAGCGCCGTTCCTCGATTCCGAAGGCGAATTGAACGGCATCGTGTCCGTCACCCGCGACGTCACCGAAGTTCTCGAGCAGCAGCGCAAGAAGGAACGTGCCATTCAGCAGATGGTCACCGCCCTGGTGCGCGCGATCGAATTGCGCGATCCCTACCTCGCCGGGCATTCCCGTCTGGTGGCGGAGTTCTCGGTCGCCGTCGGCAAGCAACTCGGTTGCAGCGACGAAGAGCTTGCCACCCTGGAGATGGCTTCCAATCTGTCGCAGATCGGAAAACTGGCGATTCGCAAGGCTGTGCTGACCAAGCCCGCGCGCCTGAGCGAAGCCGAGATTCAGGAAATGGAATCTCACATCGGGCACACCATCAAGGTTCTTGAGGGCATCGACTTTGAACTGCCGGTCGTCGAAGCGATAGCCCAGATGCACGAACGCCTCGACGGCAAGGGCTACCCCAATAAACTTCAGGGCGGCCAGATCAGCCGCACCGGGCGCATTCTCGGTGCCTGCGATGTCTTTTGCGCGCGCGTCGAACCACGCTCCTACCGGGCGGGCCTTGCGCCGGAGGCCGTACTGGATATTCTTGCAGAGAACTTGACGCGCTACGATCATGAAGTGATCGAAGCCCTTAGACAGGTGGTGGCGACTGTTCCCGGTGAAAAACTCATTGCCCGTATCGCGACCGGTTAAATCGGCTGAACGGCGCTCTTCAGCGTACATTTCCCGGACCGCGAGTCTACTGCGCTGCCTGCTGGCGGCCGCCTTGGTCATGCTGTCGGCCACAGCGACGCGGGCGGAGTCCGACCAGCGCGTCGAGGTCAATGCCATGGAGTATCCCTGGAGCGCCATCGGCCGGGTGAATGCCGGGGGGCGCGGCCATTGCACCGGTTTCCTCATCAGTGAACGCCACGTCCTGACCGCGGCTCACTGCCTCTACGATCCGGTAGTCGGCCGCTGGCGCGGCGCTATCGAGCTGCACTTCATCGCCGGTTATCAGCGTGACAAGTTCATCCTGAACTCCAAGGTCGTCAGCTACACCCGGCCCGAGGATTTCACCTTTGCGCCCGAACAGAGTCTGAAGGCCGCGGCGAATGACTGGGCCGTGCTGACTTTGGAAAAGCCGCTCGGCCGCCAGGCGGGCTGGCTCGGCATGAAAGCCATCGACAGCTTGATGCTGTCGCGGATTTCCGCCGGAGACGCTCTCTTGCTGCAAGCGGGATACCGCCGCGACCGATCGCATATCATGACCGCCGGATGGGCCTGCGACATCTCGGGCGTGACACAGGGCGGCCGTATTCTGCTCCACGACTGCGACGTGATCCAGGGCGACTCCGGGTCTCCGCTGCTGCTCTATGCCGATGGCGTCATCTATGCCGCCGGTCTTCACTCCATTGATCTGGTGACCAAAGACGAGCGTCATCTCGCGGGAGTGCTCTCGCTCAGCGTCTTCCATCCCAACGGCGGCAAGCGCGATGCGGTGCGCGCGCTGTCAGGCACCTCGGCGCGTTGGTCACCTGGCCGTCCACCCAGCGCCGGCAGCGAAGCGGCCAGGATTCCCGTGACCACGATCGACAATCTGCTGGCCAAGCTCGGCTACCTGCGTCTTTCCAATAACCCGCCTTCGGAAAGCACGAGAGCCACGGCCATCAATCGGTTTCAGTCTGAAAACGGGTTGGGCTCGAGCGGCAAGCCCTCGATCGAGACGATGGGCCAGCTGCTCTATGCCACGTCACCTTAGAGAACGCGGGCCTCGTCACCCTGGATTATCGGCGGCGGGCCTGATATCCAGTGAGTCGATTGGGTTTTTATTGTAAGCGGCGGGCAGCGGTCGTGGCGCTGCCCCACGATCCAGGTTATTTGCAGAAGGAACGGGTTTCATGACGGAGATATTTGCAGACGGGACCGGCTCCATCGTCGTTTCTAACGGCGTGGTCCGTATCGAGCTGGTACAGCTCCGCCGCAAGGACAGCAAGACCGAACTCTCGGCCCAGGCTGCGGGCACCTTGCTGATGCCGGTCGGCTCCCTGAAGAACCTGACCCTGCAGCTCGCCAAGGCGCTGGAGCAACTCCAGGCGCGCACGGCCGAAAAGGACCGTCTAGATAGCGAAACCAAGAAAGACGACGAACTCGACGACGCCCTTTCGAACCTCTGAAGCATGCTCGGGATCCCGGAAATCCAACCAGGTGCGGGGCGGCTTCGGGCCGCGGCGGGCGACCCTTGCCGCGCCGTCTGCCCGATCCCGCGCGCCCTCCTGGGGAATTTCGGTCCGGCGCCTGCCACTTTTGCGCACTTTACCGAAAATTGAGTAAATTGGCCGACTCTGGCAGTAATTCGGTATCGCCACACCGCCGCATCGCCAGGCTGACGGCTAGCATCTTGGGCCAGAACACATGAAATATCTCTTTGTTCATCAAAACATGCCCGGGCAGTACAAGCACATCTGCCAGCGCCTCGCCGCCGACAAGGACAACACCGTTGTCTTCATCACCAAGCGCGAAGGCATCGAACTGCCCAATGTCACCAAGGTGCTCTACAAGCCGCACCGCGAGCCGGCGGACTCGACCCATCGCTACATCCGCGAGGCCGAGCGCGGCATCCTGCACGGCCAGGAAGTGGCCAGAAAAGCGGTGGCCCTGAAAGCCAAGGGCTTCGTGCCGGACATCATCGTCGGCCACCCCGGCTGGGGCGAGACGCTCTACCTGAAGGACGTCTTTCCGGACACGCCGCTGCTGAACTTCTTCGAGTTCTACTACCACTCGGTCGGCGCCGACGTCGGCTTCGACCCCGAGGCCGACGTCAACCTGGACACCCACTGCCGGATCCGCACCAAGAACATCGTCCAGTTCATGGGCCTGGAGGCGGCCGACGCCGGAATGTCGCCCACCTACTGGCAGTTCGAACAGTACCCGGCGGAGTACCGCAGCAAGATTTCCGTCATCCACGACGGCGTCGATACCTCGGTCTGTGTGCCCAGGGACGACGCTTCGATCGAAATCAAGAACACCGACGGCAACACCGCCACCCTGCGCAAAGGCGAGGAGATCGTCACCTTCGTGGTGCGCAACCTGGAGCCCTATCGCGGTTTTCCCGAATTCATGCGCGCGGCGGAGATCATCCTCAAGCGCCGCCCGGCCGCCAAGATCATCATCATCGGCGGCGATGAAGTAAGCTATGGGCGCGGCCTGCCGAAGGGTCAAACCTATCGCAAGACCATGCTAGAGCAGGTCGACCTCGACATGAGCCGGGTGTACTTCATCGGCCGCGTGCCCTATTCGACCTACCTCAACGTCATCCAGGTCTCGGGGGTGCATGTCTACCTGACCTATCCCTTCGTTCTCTCCTGGTCGATGCTGGAAGCGATGTCGGCGGAATGCCTGCTGGTCGCCTCAGCCACGCCACCGGTCACGGAGGTGATCAAGGACGGCGTCAACGGTCTGCTGTTCGACTTCTACGATGTCGCGAGCATCGCCGAGCGTGTCGATGAAGTGCTCGATCACAAGGACCGCATGGCGGCGATTCGCAAGAAGGCGCGCAGCACCATCGTTCAAAATTACGAGCTTGAGAAGTGCCTCGCCGAGCAGTTCAAGCTGATTGAAAACCTGATCGGCGGCCGCCGCCCGGTCGCCAGTTCCAAGCCGGGCAAGCCGGCCTATCGGCTGCCCAAGGGCGCGGCAGGCGGCGCCGGCAAGAAGGCCGCCGGCGGCGCGGCGGCGAAAACGGCGAAGGCGAAGGCCAAGAAGACCGGCAGCGGCGCGAAGCTCAAGCCCGCCCGCGCCAAGGCCAAGAAAGCCCGCACCAAGGCGACGAGCAAGGCAGCACAGCCGGCAAAGTAACGCCTCGGGGGGTGTCGCCTGGCGGCGCGCGCGGGTCGGGGCATCGCGGGGGAACATACGGCAATGCGTTGGCTTTTGGTGGCACAGGATGGCTGGGGTCTCGGCCATGTTTCGCGTCAGCTCGGCCTGGCGCGCGAACTGCGGCGCCTCGCCCCCGGCGACGAGTTTCTGTTCCTGACCTATTCCGACGCGACGCACCTGATCGCCGCCGAGGGCTTCGCCAGCGTGAAGCTGCCGGCGCCGGAGTGGTTCAAGGCCCCCGAGGACCACAACATCGACGACCAGCGGCGGCTCTGGGTCAGCATCTCGGTCGTCAACGCGACGGCCACGGCCTACAAGCCCGACGCCGTCGTGCTCGACACCTTTCCGGTCGGCAACCGCGGCGAGTTCGCGATCTTTCAGCGCCTGCCCTGCGCGCGCTTTCTCATTGCCCGCGAGGTCCGCGATCCCCTGCCCCATTGGGAGTATCGCGAATCGCTGCCGCGCTTTCACGCCCTGCTCGCGCCCTACGCCGAGGGTGAGGTGGCCCTCGCGGCGCCGGCCGGCGTCGGGCTGCATTGGGTCGGCCCGATCCTGGTGCGAAACCGCGCCGACCTGCTGGCGCGCCGCGACGCAAGGGCGCGTCTCGGGCTGCCGCAGGACCGGCGGGTCTGCCTCGTCAGCTTCGGCGGCGGCGGCAATCCGGCGTACAAGAAACTCGAAGCCTGGGCCCTGCGCCTGGCGGCGGCGCATCCCCAGTGGCATTTCGCCTTCGCCACCCCGCCGCTGTTGCAGGGCGCCGACGCCGGCCTGACGGCAAGCAACGCGCGGCGCTTTACCTACTACCCCATGGCCGAGTGCTATGCCGCCTTCGACGCCGCGATCTCCACCGTCGGCAGCAGCGCCTACGAGCTCGCCTACATGGGCGTCCCCTCGATCCTCATTCCCGACGTCAGCCCGCAGAAGGACGAGGATTTCTTCGCCAAGGCGCGGCGCGTGGTCGGCGAGGCGGGCGGTTTCGTGGTGCCCGCCTTCGATGACGCGGCGCTGCAGACGGCTTTCGCGGCCATGGACGACCCGGCGCGCTTGACGGCGATGAAAGAAGACCGCGCCAGACTGCCGCTGCAGAACGGCGCCGCGAATGCCGCCGCGGTCCTGATGCGCCACGTCCAGCCGCGGCGCCGCTAGAGCCTTTCATCGTTAGATTGAACCATTCTGCCGGGCGCAAAGTGCTCTAACAGGCTGCTGAAAAAGTCGCCGGACGAAGGCGGTCGTGCAAGAAAAGAATCTAACACGACCCGGAACGGACGGAATCGAATCGCAAATGGCATGATTGCGAATCATGATTGCGCAAATTCGAGCCCAAAATAGTTTT
>JAVJNS010000018.1:0-322173 GCA_040217155.1 Kiloniellaceae bacterium | reverse complement strand
GCTGTCGGTGCCGAGGCCACCGTCGAGATCGTCAGTCGCGTTGAGGGTGGTCGAGGTGGCCGCGATGGTGTCGTTGCCAGCGCCCAGGTCGAGCGTGTCGTCGCCGGTGCCCAGAGTGACCGTATCAACGCCGGTTCCGGCGGTCACCGTCAAGTCGACGCCGTCCCGCAGCGTCAAGTCGGAGCCGCTGTCGTCCAGCGTCACCGCCTCGATGTTCACGAACCCGGCCAGGCCGGAGAGATCGAAGGCCCCGCCGCCGGTCAAGGCCAGGCTGTCCGTGCCGAGGCCACCGTCAAGCGAGTCGGTGGCGTTGAGGGTGGTCGAGGTGGCCGCGATGGTGTCGTTGCCGGCGCCCAGGTCGAGCGTGTCGTCCCCGGTGCCGAGGGTGACCGTATCAACGCCGGTTCCGGCTGCTACGGTAAGATTGACGCCGTCCAACAGCGTCAGGTCGGAGCCGCTGTCGTCCAGCGTCACCGCCTCGATGTTCACGAACCCGGCCAGGCCGGAAAGATCGAAGGCGCCGCCGCCGGTGAGCGCCAGGCTGTCGGTGCCGAGTCCACCGTCAAGCGAGTCGGTGGCGTTGAGGGTGGTCGAGATGGCCGCGATCGTGTCGTTGCCGGCGCCCAGGTCGAGCGTGTCGCCGCCGGTGCCGAGGGTGACCGTATCAACGCCGGTTCCGGCCGTAACCGTCAAGTCGACGCCGTCCCGCAGCGTCAGGCCGGAGCCGCTGTCGTCCAGCGTCACCGCCTCGATGTTCACGAACCCGGCCAGGCCCGAGAGATCGAAGGCGCCGCCGCCGGTGAGCGCCAGGCTGTCGGTGCCGAGGCCACCGTCGAGCGCATCGCCAGGATTGAAGGTCGCCGCAACAGCGCTGATCGTGTCATCTCCGCCGGCAAGATTGAGGTTGTCGCTGGAGGATCCGAGAACAACCGTATCGGCGGCGGCACCTCCCAAGACCGTGTTCGCTGCATTATCGAGTGTCACCACAACGCCTGTTGCATTGTTCAGTGTCAGGTCGGTGCTGCCAGTCGTGCGGATCGCTTCGAGCCCTGATACCTGGGCCAACGCCGAGAGGTCATAGGTGCCTGCGCTCGAGAGGGTCAGCGTGTCCGTGCCAGCGCCGCCGACCAGATCGTCGCCGGGATTAAGCGTACCTGCCGCAGCGTCAATCGTATCGTCACCGCTGCCCAGGTCCAGCGTGTCGTTGCCACTGCCCAGCGTAACGGCATCCGCTCCGGTTCCGGCCGTGACCGCAACATCGGTGCCATCGCGCAGCGTCAAATTGGAACCGATGTCATCAAGTGTCACGACCTCGAAGCCGGCAAACTGGGCCAAACCTGAGAGATCGAAGGCGCCGCCGCCGGTCAAGGCCAGGCTGTCGGTGCCGAGGCCACCGTCAAGATCGTCACCTGGTCCAAGAGTTGCCGCATCAGCGCGGATCGTATCATTGCCGCCGGCCAAGGCGATCACGTCACCACCGGTTCCGAGGTTTACCGTATCCGCTGCAGAACCTCCCGCAACCGTGTTGGTCGCGTTGCCGAGCGTCAGGTCAGTGTCGCCGGTGGTGCGGATCGCCTCGAGACCCACGACCTGGCCAAGACCAGAAATGTCGTAGACGCCCGCGGTGGTCAGGATCAACGTGTCGGTCCCGGCACCACCGTCCAGGTCGTCGCCTGGATTGAGCGCCGCAGCCGCCGCGCGAAGTGTATCGTCGTCGCCACCCAGGTCGACAATGTCATCCCCACTGCCCAGTGTAATTGAATCCGCAGCGGTGCCAGCGGCAATGGTAAGGTCAACGCCATCACGCAGGGTCAGGCTGGAACCGCTGTCATCCAGCGTCACGATCTCGAGACCTACAACCTGGGCCAGGGCCGAAAGATCGAAGGCACCACCGCCGGTGAGCGCCAGGGTATCGGTCCCGAGGCCGCCGTCGAGATCGTCACCAGGATTGAACGACGACGACGCGGCATTGAAAGAATCATCACCGCCGCCCAGGTCCACCGTGTCATTCCCGCTGCCCAGCGTGATCCTGTCCACCCCGCTCCCCGCCGTGACGATAAGGTCGGTTCCCTCACGCAAGACAAGATCCGAACCGCTGTTGTCGAGTGCCACCGCTTCCAGGCCTGCAACCTGCGCTAGCCCTGAGAGATCAAACAACCCACCGCCAGTCAGCATCAGGGAATCACTGCCGAGTCCGCCGCGCAGGTCATCCCCTGCATTGAGCGTCGCAGCGACGGCCATAAGTGTGTCGTTGCCGCCGCTCAGGTTCACGGCGTCATTTCCAGTTCCCAGGGTCACCGCATCCGCCCCGGCACCGGTAACGACTGCAAGGTCGACACCATCGCGCAACATCAGGCTAGAGCCGCTGTCGTCCAGTGCCACAGTTTCGAATTCGGCGAACTGATTCAGTCCCGCGAGATCGAAGACACCGCCACCCATCAGGGTCAGGGAATCCGAGCCTCCGCCACCCACCAGTTCATCGCCCGGATTGAGCGTAACCGCCGTTCCGGTGATCCGGTCGTTTCCTCCTGACAGCAAAAAAATGTCGTCAGCCACTGTCAGGGTGAACTGTAAGTCTGGAACGCTGGTCCCCGGTCCGCTTTCATTCGGATCGAGGTCGGAGTCCGCGAAGGAGAATGGAGAAGGACCGGGCGAAGAAAACGTCGTGGGTCGAGCCTCGGCCGCTAGAATCGTCCCGCCAACGACGGTGGAATCGTACTCTGAAAGCGAGTCCTCCGTTTCCGCGTTTCGCCACCAACTGCGCTGTGGTGCGGTCCGTTCCTCGACCAGATCACGGCCCTGATTGTCCGTTGCTCCATCGGGTAGTGACTGACCAGCTCGCTCGAGACTCTCTACCAGCCGTTGCTGAAGGAAAGGAACCTCTGCAAAGAACTCCGCGTAGCGATCTTGAAAATCATCGGGAACGATCAGGGCATCGCCGAAGGCGCTATACAAACCCTCTTGGGTTGAATCGCGGAAAACCGCCGACACGCCCTCTTCGAGATCGACAGTCGCGCCGGATCTGGTCAGTGAAGCAAAACCTTCGATGATCGAAATGAAGCCGGCGCCATTGCCGGTCAACAGGTCTCCAAAGAAGATGGAGTCTTCAGCTTCGATGACGCCCAGCGGCGTCTCGAGGGCGACTCGGCCAAGGACGGAACTGCCGATAAGCCCGTGGGCGAAATAGAACGCACCCTCGAGGATTGTCAGATCAATCCCACCGGCAGCCCCATTCACATCAAGAAAATAGGAAGATATTACTGCTTCTGCGCCCGGCCCTAAGATCAGGACGCCGCCATCCGTAAAACGCAAGACGACGCTACTCGCCTCGCCGACAATGATTCTATCAAACTGATAGACCATGCCTTCGCGTTCAACCAGTCTTTCACCGAAAACGCCATCTATCCAAGCGTCTCCGACCAATTTGCGGATATCACCTACAGGACTCTGAGCGGTATCAGGTGCCGAAAATTCAACTGCCATTAGCAACTCGCGGCTTCAAAAAAGACGCCCACCTTTTGCACCTATGGCGTTTAATTAATCATTAAATTCACACTCATTAATATTTTAGTGTACTGATGTTGATTAGTTTCGAGGGATGCTCATATGGCGCCAGCGCCCACAAAATGGCCAAGGTCAAGGGCCGCTGCTTGCAGCCTGGCCCGACCTGCACTGCCGCCCGCAAGACCAATTGGGAAGGAGCCACATCGGATGAGACGCGGCGCAAGCGAGGAAATCGGGAGAGCCCTCTATTCCATCATTGTCACGCGCGGGTATGGCTGACACTTCCATGCCAACGCCGGACCGATCTGTATCTCACGGTATACCCACCCTCAGGCGAGTGCCCGACGATGAAGATGGAGGTCAGGGACGCCCTTACGAGGAGGCTTTCAGGCTCTCCCCCTGCAGAACGGAGTCGATCAGCCTGAGACTTTCCTCGACACCATAGAGCGCCATGAAGGAGCCCATGCGCGGACCCTGTTGCTGGCCCAGCAGGATCTCGTAAAGCGCCTTGAACCAGTCGCGCAGGTTCTCGAAGCCGTGGTCCTTACCGACGGCGTAGACTTCGCTCTGGATAGCCTCACCGTCGGCGTCTTTCGGCACCTTGTGCAGCCGTGCAGCGAGGTCCGCCAGCGCCGCGCGTTCGGGTTCTGTCGGCGCGCGGTAGCGCTTTGACGGCTTCACGAAATCGGCATAGTAGCGCAGCGCGAAGTCGACCATGCGATCGAGGAAGGGATCACTGTCGGACGAGGCCTCCGGCGCATAACGCGAGATGAAGCCCCAGAGCACTGCCGGATCCTCGGTATTGCAGACACTTGCCAGGTTCAGCAGCATGGAGAAGCTGAGCTTGGTCCCAGGCATCGGCGGTTCGCCGTTGTGGATGTGCCAGACCGGATTTTCCATGCGCTTTTCGTCGGCGGCATCATAGGCCTGGAGGTGCGAGAGGTAGTCGTCGACGGCGCGCGGGATAACGTCGAAGTAAAGCCGCTTTGCCGCCCGCGGCTTTTGGAACATGAACAGCGAGAGGCTCTCGGTCGGCCCGTAGGTCAGCCACTCTTCGGCGCTGAGGCCGTTGCCCTTGGACTTTGATATCTTCTTGGCGTCCTCGTCCAGGAAGAGTTCATAGTTGAAGCCCTCCGGCGGCCGGCCGCCCAGGATTTTGCAGATCTGATTACCGAGCTTCACCGAGTCGATGAGGTCCTTGCCGGACATCTCGTAGTCGACGCCCAACGCATACCAGCGCATCGCCCAGTCAGCCTTCCATTGCAGCTTGCACTGGCCACCGGTGACTGCCACTTCGACCGTCGCGCCGTCCTCGTCGAGGTAGACGATGGTGCCGGCTTCGGCATCGGTTTCCACCACCGGCACCTGCAGGACACGGCCGGTCTTGGGACAGAGCGGCAGGAAGGGACTGTAGGTCTCTCGGCGTTCCGGCCCCAGGGTCGGCAGCACCACGTTCTTCACCGCTTCGTAGTGGCGCAGAACCTGAAGCAACGCCGCGTCCAAGCGGCCCGAGGTGTACCAGTCGGTCGCCGACTGGAACTCGTACTCGAATTCGAAGGTGTCGAGGAAGCCGCGCAGTCGCGCGTTGTTGTGGTGCCCGAAGCTCTCATGGGTCTCGAAGGGATCGGGGATCTGGGTCAGCGGCTTGCCGAGGTGCTCGGCCACCATCTCCTTGTTGGGGATGTTGTCCGGCACTTTGCGCAGACCGTCCATGTCGTCGGAGAAGCAGAACAGCCGCGTCGGCACGTCAGACAGGCGCTGGAAAGCCTGGCGCACCATGGTCGTGCGCGCCACTTCGCCGAAGGTGCCGATGTGCGGCAGACCGGACGGCCCGTAGCCAGTCTCGAAAAGGACGTAGCCTTTCTCCGGCGTTTTGCCGGCGATGCGCTTAACAACCCGTCTCGCCTCTTCGAAGGGCCAAGCGCGCGCGCCCTCGGCCAGTTCTCTCTCACTTTTCATAGCGCCGCTCGTCCGGATAAGGCTGGCGGGGGTCGGCTTCCTGCCGCCCCCTTGCAACTGAGGCGGACACTATGCGCGGCGGGCCGAAGCGTCAATCGCGCTCAGCCGCCGCGCCCCTGCCTGGGACGCGGTGGAAACAGCAGGCTGCGCAGAAAGTCCCGGTCTTGAGCCCGCTCCAGGAAGGCAGCTTTCTGCTCGGCCGAGAGCCCGGCCAGGAATCCATGCAGATCCTCCGCCATGTCGAGGATCATGTCGCCGGAGCCGCTACGCCGCTCCTCCAGGGCCAGGGCCAGGGCAGCGCGGTCGAAGGCCGGCGCCTTCAGGGCTTCGAGGATGACCGCCCGGGAGCCGCCGCGATCGCCGCGGTTCGCGTTGCGGCGCTCGGCAATGCGGTCGCGCACCGCTTCGAGGGACCGTATCTGGCCGGCATCGAGGGAAAACTCATCCCTCGCCGCAGCCACCGGATCGAGATGCTGAGGGTCCGGCCGATGACCCATCGTATGGGGATAGAACACGCCGGCGACGAAAAAGATGTTCAGCGCCACGGAGGCGGCCAGCAGATACCAGGGAAGTTTGCTTCGCATCACTTGAGAACTTTCCAGTTAAATCAGGCCGTCCAGCAACAAGTCTACCGGTACGTCGCTGTCACCCAACTCGGCAGACTGCTCCGCCGCCAACTGCTCGGACTGATAGCGTCCCAACTCGAAAGCGCCGGCGCAGGCCAGCACTAAGGCTAGGGTCGCAAAAGCCGGCACTGCCGGGCGCAGCCAATCGCCGAGAAGGCGCTCGACCCAGCCCGGGCGCCCGGTCACCGCCCGCCGCGGCGCCGTCTGCTGCGGACGCAGCGCCTGGGCCCGTGCCACCAGGCCGGCTGGCGCGGCTTCGGGACCCGCAGCGAGGCTCGCGCGCAGGGTCAGCACCTCGTCGAGCAACGCCGGGTCGCGGGCCAGCCGCGCCTCCAGGCGCACCGCCTCAACACCCGCCAGACCACCGTCGAGGTACGCCGCCAGCAGCTGGGGATCAGGTGCCTCCACTTCGGTCATCTCTGCCCGGTCATGCCGGACCCGAGCCCAAAGGGCCGCGCCCTCTTCCGTCTTGGTTTTGTCTTCCCTCATATCCTTCAACCTCTTGCCCCTTAGACCCTTCTACGCAGGGCCCAGATCAGATATCCCCGGCCGTTCAGCCAATTTCATCAATCTCCGCCTGAAAATACGCCCGCAACTTCACCAGGGCCTTGTGATGCATGGAACGCACAGTCTGTGGGTCGATACCGATCACTTCGCCGGCCTCGCCCGGCGTCATGTCGCGCTGATAAAGCAATTCCAGCACCAGCGCCTGGCGCGGTGACAGCAGCCCTTCGGGAATCTTAACTTTGTCTGGAATTACCGGGTCAACCGCCAACACAGCTTCAGGCTGGGCCTCGATATCCTCAGTACGCCGGCGCAGGCGCCGCAGATGATCAATCGCTGCCGAGTTGGCCACGACGGTCAACCAGGTTGTGATCCTGGCGCGCTGGGCGTCATAGCTGCGCAGCAGGCGAAAGTCGTTCTGGCACAGCTTGACGAAGACGTCCTGCACCACGTCCTCAGCATCCGAAGTGCGGCCGGCCGGCACCAGACGACGGCGCACGGCGGCGAAAATCACCGCAGCATGACGCGCCACAAAGCGGTCCCAGGCCGCTTTGTTTCCCTCCAGGAGGGTCGCCAGTTCGCTGACTCCCTCGCTTCCACGGCCAATATCCACCGCGGCGCTATAACCTGTCCCACTCACTCGGCCATCCTGATCGCCAAGCCTTTGGCGTTCCTCTGCGGTTTTCCGGCGAACGTCAATCTGCCTCTGGCGTTGCGCCAGCATAGACCAATTCTCCTGCGGCCGGGTGCCATAGCGGCCAGAAACGGCACGGCGGGACGGCACCTTATCGGAATGCGCGGTCCATCCGTTCCCGTTATAGTCCAGCGATGAATACTACGTCTCTGCCCATCGAAACATCCCCATCCGGCCAGGGAGACCCCAGACCGCGCTTGCCGGCGGCGCCGGTACTGCTGGCCGGCATTGGCCGGGCGGTCTGGATCGACCCGCACGAAGGCGAGATCCTAGAATTGAGCGCTGCCGAAGCGAGCCGGCGGGCTCACAAGGCGCCTCCCCTGCTCTGCCATGCCCGGGCAACGGCGCGGCGCCTCGGCTGCGATCCATTCCCCGCCTACGATCTGTTGGAACTCTTTGCTTTCGTGCGCCCGGCCAGCTTCTGCGCGCCGACGCCGCACGGACTGGCTTTGGCGCTGGGCCGACCCCAACCCGCAGACAACGAAGCCGCCGTGATCGCGCTGCCGGGCCACGCCCAGGCGCTGTTGGCCGAACTGACGGCGCGTGGAACTTCGGCGTTAGGAGGCGATCGCGACGCCCCGGGCATCGCCTGGCTGATGGCCCAGGCCGGCTGGCTTTGGGGGCCCTATGTGGCCTCTGCGCTTGGCTTCGGCGAAGGCTCGGCGCTGCCCAAGCGGAACCTTGGCTTGCGTATCTGGGAACGCCTGCCGGAGTGGGAAGAGCGGCCGCCGCGCGGCTCCCCGGGCAGCCAACCGGTGACTGCCGAAGAGGCCCGCAGTCGCCTCGCCGAATTGCTGGATGAAGAATCGGAGCCGCGCCCGCAGCAGGCCGACTACACCGCCGCAGTGACCGCCGCTTTCGCGCCGCGAGCCCAGGAAGGCGAACCGCAGGTGGTGCTGGCCGAGGCCGGCACCGGCACCGGCAAGACCATCGGCTACCTTGTCCCCGCCTCCCTCTGGGCCGAGCGCAACAAGGCCGCGGTATGGATTTCGACCTACACCCGCAATCTGCAGGGCCAGGTCGACGACGAGCTGGCGCGTATTTTTCCCGAACCGAGCGAACGCGCCCGCAAGGTGGTGATCCGCAAAGGACGGGAAAACTACCTCTGCCTCTTAAATCTGGCCGAGGCGGTGGCGCAGATGCCGGCGCGGCCGCAGGACACGGTGGCGCTCGGCCTGATGGCGCGCTGGGCGGCGCGCACACGTAACGGCGACATGGTCGGCGGCGACTTTCCCGGCTGGCTGCCCGACCTCTTCGGGCCGCAGCGCACTCTTGGGCTGGCCGACCGCCGCGGCGAGTGCATCTACTCGGCGTGCCAGCATTACAAGAAGTGCTTCATCGAACGGTCGGTGCGCGCCGCCCGCCAGGCCGAGATCGTGGTCGCCAACCATGCCCTGGTGATGATCCAGGCTGCCATGGACGGCGGCGACGACGGCCAGCTGCCGACCCGCTACATTTTCGACGAAGGGCACCAGCTCTTTGACGCCGCCGACTCCGCCTTCGCCGCGCACCTCAGCGGCCTGGAAGCCCGCGAGCTGCGCCGCTGGTTGCTGGGCGCCGAGGGCGGGCGCCGCGCCGGCAGCCGCCTGCGTGGTCTGCAGCGCCGCCTGGAGGATCTGCTGGGCGACGATGAGAAGGCCCTGGAAGCCTTGGAAGAAGCATTGAAAGCGGCCCGTACCCTGGCCGGCGAGGGCTGGCGCCAGCGCGTCGAGGAGGGCCGTGCCGAAGGCGCGATGGAGCGCTTTCTGACCCTTGCCGGGCGGCAGGTCTACGCCCGTGCCAGCGGACAGGATCAGCCCTACAGCCTGGAGGCGCCGGCCCATCCGCCGGTCGAGGGCCTGCTGGAGGCCGCGAGCGAACTGGCCGACGGCCTTGCCACCTTGGTGGAACCGCTGACCAGGTTGCGCCGCCTGCTGGTCGCGCGTCTCGACAGCGAAGCCGACAATCTGGACAGCGATACGCGGCGGCGCATTGAAGCAGCGGCCCGCGGCCTCGACAGCCGGGCGATCCTGCCGCTCGGCGCCTGGCGTCAGATGCTGAAAGCCCTCGAAGAGGAAACACCGCCGGAGTTCTGCGACTGGTTTGCCGTGGAACGTATCGACGGGCGCGACATCGACGTCGGGCTCTACCGCCATTGGGTCGACCCCAGTCGGCCCTTTGCCGCCAGTCTCGGCCAGAACGCCCACGGCATGCTGATCACCTCCGCAACGCTGACCGACAACAGTGGTGAGCGGAAAAACGGCGAAGCGGTCCATGGCGTCTCCGCCTGGCAGGCGGCAGAGGCGCGCCTCGGCGTCGACCATCTGGTGGCCCAGGTCGCGCGACACTCGCTGCCCTCGCCCTTCGACTATGCCCGGCAGACGCGCATTCTTATCGTCCATGACCTGAAGCGCGGCGACATCACCCAACTGGCCGCCGCGTACCGGTCCCTTTTCCTGGCCACCGGTGGCGGAGCGCTCGGCCTCTTCACCGCCATCGCCCGGCTGCGCGCGGTGCAGCGGCGCATCGCCGAGCCACTGGCCGATGCCGGGCTGACGCTCTACAGCCAGCACGTCGACGGCCTCGACACCGGCACCTTGGTCGACATCTTCCGCGCCGATGAAGACTCCTGCCTGCTCGGCACCGATGCGGTGCGCGACGGCGTCGACGTACCGGGCCGTGCTCTGCGGCTTATCGCCTTCGACCGCGTGCCCTGGCCGCGGCCCGACATCATCCACAAGGCGCGGCGAGAGGTCTTCGGCGGACGCGCCTACGACGAGCGCCTGACCCGCCTGAAGCTGCGTCAAGCTTACGGCCGCCTCATTCGCCGTGCCGACGACCGCGGCGTCTTCGTGCTGCTCGACCCGCTGCCAAGCCGGCTGCTCGACGCCTTCCCGCCGGAAGTCACCGCCGAGCGTGTCGGCCTCGCCGCGGCGGTGGAAGCTGTGAAGGTCTTCTTCGAAGCGAAAGGTTGAGATGCCCCGCCTCAGGTGAGACGTTGTCGTCTCACCTGAGGCATACTGGCGCAGCAAATTGTTCCGCCAATCCGCCGGGGGAGCAGATACCGCCAATTATTCTGCGTTGACGCTATCAGTCTGTCAGCTTCAGCGCGGTGACGATATGCGCCGGTGAATCAAAGCGCACGAACCCGTCGACCCCTGCAAACTCCTGCAATTCCTGCTGTGCCGCCTTCTGCAATTTCGAGTACTGCGCGCTGTCGATAGCATCGGCGAGCGTCCAGCCCTTCACATCGGTGCGTACCCAGTCTTCAATGCTAGGGAAGCGGGCGTCGCCGCGCTGCGTCTCGATGCACGGTTTCGCAATGCCCGCCGCCTCGAAGAGCACGTGCAATTCGCCCCGGTCTCCCAGCACGAAGGGCGCGCGCAGGCCGGCGGCGACCTCGGCCCCGAAGAGGTGTTGCAGCAGGTGGACCATGGCGCGGTAACCCGGTGTGGACTCCAGCGAGTCCCACACGGCAACAGTCAGACAGCCGCCTGGCTTGAGCACGCGCCACATCTCGGCGAGCGCCTTCACGCGGTCCCCGAAGAACATCAGGCCGAACTGGCTGAGTACGGCATCAAAGCCCCCATCTTCAAAAGGCAGTTCCTCTGCCAGACCTTCGCGCCAGTCGACGCCGGGTGCCAGGCGCCGAGCCACGGCCAGCATGCTGGGGTTGCGGTCGAGGCCGACCACCTTTGCGCCGCGCCGCGCGGCTTCCCGGGCCACTACACCCGTACCGCAGGCGACGTCGAGCACCTGCTGACCCATAGCGACCCCAGCGGATTCGCAGACCCGCGGCGACCATTCGCCGAAAAGCGCAGGGACGAAAAATTCCTCGTAGACCTCCGCGGCGGACTTGGTGATTTGTCCGGTTTCCATGGCTAGCATCTTTCTGTCTCCGATCCTGACGAGCGACGAGCCTGTCGCGTCGTGGCCGCCAGGATGGCTTCCAGCCTGCAACCGGTTCTAGTCCACAAAGTGTAGTTCACCGGGCGTCTCAGAAGATGCTAGCTTTTGATTCCTCTGGAGAATGCCATGAAGAGTTATGGCCAGTTCTGTCCGGTTGCCAAAGCCGCCGAGTTATTCTGCGAGCGCTGGACGCCGCTGATCGTGCGCGACCTCGCGGCCGGAGCGACACGATTCTCAGAGTTGCAGCGCGGCGTGCCGCTGATGTCGCCAACGCTGCTGTCAAAGCGCCTGAAGCAGCTGGAAGCCGAAGGCGTGATCGGGACACGCCCAGCGGCGCGTGGCAAGACCTATCACCTGACGAAATCGGGATGGGAATTTGTGCCACTGGTGGCTGCGTTGGGCGTCTGGGGTCAGCGCTGGACGCGCCGTCAACTAGTGGAAGGTGAGATCGACCTCGGCCTCCTGGTCTGGTCACTGGAGAGTTCGACCGATCCCACCGCCTTCGGCAAGTCACCGAGTCTCGTCCAGGTTGAGTTTGCCGACCAACCGAAGGACAAGCGCCACTGGTGGTTCATCAACCGCAACGACGCCTGTGAGCTCTGCCTGGAGGATCCGGGATTCGAAGTCGACCTCTATCTGGCCGTGACGTTACCCGACATGATCTACATCGTGCGCGGCGACTTGGCGCTCAGCCGCGCAATTTCAAACGGCCGCCTAGAAGCACACGGCAGTGCCCGGGCCCGCAAAGCGCTAGGCCGGTGGCTGAACCTTGGTCCGCTCACCAAGATCAAGCCGCACCACCGCCTCGAAGCCGTCGCGCCGAGCAGACACCGGCGAACGTAGCTCCAACTCGCCGCCGGACTGGCCCAGAATGGTTTCGACGATGGCGAGACCAAGGCCGGCGCCGGGCGCCGAGGCGCCGCTCCGCTCGAATCGCTGGGTCAACATGACCAGACGATCCGCGGGAACCATAGGCCCGCCATTGACCACATGCAGTGCGCCTGAAGCATCGATGGAGATCTCAACTTTACCGCCTTTGGTTCCGTGATGCAGGGCGTTGTCGATCAGATTGCGCAACACGATACCGAAGGCGTCGATGTCGATGCGGGCCAGCAGTTTTCGCCACCCGCCATCGTCGAAGCGCAGTCGGGCGCCAATTTCGCGGCGGCGCGCGAATTCCTCGATCACCAGACGTAGGGCCGGCATCACGTCGACCGGGTCGCGGCTAAAAGCGATACCCGACTCGGCCCGTGCAAGTTGCAGCAGCTTCTCCACCAGGTCGCCGAGCCGGCGCAGGCTCGCGGCGATCTGGCCGACCCGAGCAGCTTGCGACGTGCCCTGCAACTCGATGGCGAGGCGCTGGGTCTGAGCAAGCGCCGCCGCTACCGGCGTGCGCAGTTCGTGCGCGCTGTTGGCGGCAAAGGCGCGTTCGCTTTCCAAGACCTTCCTGAGACGCACCAACAGGTGATTTACGTCCTGGACAATCGGCGACAGTTCTTCAGGCATGGCGTCGTGAGAGATCGGCGAAAGGTCCGATCCGCCACGGACATCCAACGCGGCGCGCACCGCAGCGACTGGCCTCAGGCTGCGCCGCACCGTGTGGAAGATCATCATCCCGGCCAGCGGAATCAAGAGCGCGAGTGGTGCGGCCAGGGAAGCAAGGGTCTCGAACACCGCCTCCCGGCGGTGCGCGAGAGAATCGCCGACGTGAATGAAGAGGCCGCTGCGCGTATCGGTTTCGGTGAAGAAGCGCCGCCCTCCGGATTCGCTGTGACCGCGCAGCAGCTCGACTGCGAGAGGCGTTTCAGGAGCGTCGTGGGAGCGTAGAAGCACACTGCCGGCGCGATCGCGCACTTGGTAAATCAAATACTCCTCGTGCTCGGCAAAATCGTGGTCGTCAGCGATGACGCGCGACTCTCGACTTTCCTCACGCTCCTCCAGTTCCTCGACAATCAAAGGCAGCAGGCGTTGGGCGGTTTCCTGCAAGGCGCTGTCGAAGACCTCGTTGACTTCCTCGTTGACAACTGCCGCACCGATCATGACCGCAAACAGCCAAATTCCCGCGAGAGCCACGGTCAAGCGGGCGATCAGGCGCCGCGCAATGCTCCAAGGCCGTGCTGGATCTGGTGCCGTTGCCGTCTCGGGAGCCACCCTCAAGGCGTCCCCAGGTGATAGCCCACTCCGCGCACCGTATGAATTGTCTCGCGCCCGAGTTTCTTGCGCAGACGACTGACGTGGACTTCGACAGTATTGCTTTCGATCTCGGAGCCGAAGTCATAGAGCGCCTCCTCGATCTGGTCCTTGGAGATTACTGCGGTCGCTCGCTGCATCAGCAGATCCATGATCGCCCACTCGCGCTTGGTAAGTTCGATCGCTTCTTCGCCACGCCAGATGCGCCGCGCCGCCTTGTCGATTTTCAGGTTGCCGATGGTCAGCAGCGGATTGGGATTGCCGCCGTAGCGCCGCGAAACCGCCATGACCCGCGCACTCAACTCGTCCAGATCGAAGGGTTTCACAAGGTAGTCGTCGGCGCCGGCGTTCAGACCGGCAATACGGTCGCTGATCTGGTCGCGTGCCGTCAGGATGATGACCGGCCGCGGATCGCCACTGCGCCGCATGGTCTTCAGAAGGTCCAGGCCGCGCCCGTCGGGCAGATGAAGGTCCAGCAGTACCAGTCCGTAGTCGACCGCACGCAGCGCCGCGTCGGCTTCGTCGAGACGGGTCAACCAGTCGACCGCATGGCCGTCGGCGGCCACTTGCTCCTGTACCGCCTGGCCGAGGACCGGCTCGTCTTCGATCAAGAGAACGCGCATGACAGCCTGCTTCACCTGCCGCCGGCCAGAATTGGGGCGGCCAAAAGAACAAAAATGTCCCATAGCAAGCTGACGTCAAGCTGAATACGAACTCATCCCGCATTCAGGTTGCCGTCAGCGGCACGCGGCATGCTGCGCGGCGTCCACTCCCTAATTCTACGCCACAAGAGGTATCTCAATGAAAAAAATCGTTCTCTCTACCGCCTTGATCGCTGTCCTGGCTGCTCCCTTTGCCGCGGGCCCCGCGCTGGCAAGCGATAAATGCATCGTCCCAAAAGCCGAATGGCAATCGCAAAATGCCCTGCAGCAGAAACTGGAAGGCGAAGGCTGGAAGATCAAGAGTATCAAGATCGACGACGGCTGCTACGAGGTCTATGGCACCGATGCCGGCGGAAAGCGCATGGAGGTCTACTTCGATCCCAAGACCTTCGCCGCAGTCAAAGCGAAGCCTGAGAGCTGAACTCATGGCGGCGACGGTCAAGGTGTGGGATCCCCTGGTGCGAATATTCCACTGGTCTCTGGTTGTCAGCTTCGTGATGGCATGGGTTTCTGCCGACGAATGGGACAACCTGCACATCTGGGCCGGTTATGCGGCGGCGGCACTGATCGTCTTTCGCCTGGCCTGGGGCGTCTTTGGGCCGCGCTACGCCCGCTTCTCTCAGTTCGTCAGGTCGCCCGCAGCCGTCGCCGCCTATTTCAGAAACCTGCTGAGCGGGCGGGAGCGTCGCTACCTCGGCCACAACCCCGCCGGCGGCGCCATGGTCCTGCTGCTGATCCTCAGCTTGGCGGCGCTCTGCCTTACCGGCTGGATGACCACTCTGGACATTTTCTGGGGCGAAGACTGGGTGGAGGAGGTCCACGAAGTGCTCGCCAATCTGCTCTTGATTCTCGTCGGCCTCCACATCGCGGGGGTCTTTCTGGCCAGCCTGAAGCACCACGAAAATCTGGTACGCGCCATGATCACCGGCCGCAAGCGCGCGCCCGCCGCCGGCGACAAGACCTAGATGTGGAGCCTTTCCTAGCATTGGACCCAACTTTGCCGATGGATCAGGCGCCGGCCGCCCCGGCGGACGGATCCCCGACCGACCGCCGGTTGCTTTTCAGCCATCCTCGCCGCGGAACCGTCTCACCCGATACCGAGGTAGACGAAGAGTGCAGAGAGGGTAATGAGCGACAGCACGGTGGAGGCCATGATGACGGCGGTGGAGCGCTGCACGTAGATGCCGTACTGCTGTGCCAGCACAAAGACCAGGGCGCCGGTCGGCAGCGCCGACTGCACCAGAGCGCCGGCGGCCCAGACCGGCTCCATGGTAAAGACGTGGTAGGCGAGCGCCCAGGTGATCAGTGGCTGAACCAACAGTTTCAGGAACACCAGCCAGGATACTTCGGTGATGCCGGCGGTCGGCGACTTGCCAACCATGAAGAGACCGATGGCAAAGAGCGCGCAAGGACCCGCCGAGGCGCCGAGAATATCACTGAAGGTGCCGAGGGCCTGGGGCAGCGGGATACCGAGGCCGGACACCAGCAGGCCGGCGACGGCAGAGAGCACCAGGGGCGAGCGCACCACACCGCGCAGCACGTTTTTGAGCACCACCAGGCGGCTCTTGCCCTGGTGCACATCGAGCTCCAGCAGGATGATGCCCAGCGCCATGATGACAGCGCCGTTGAGGATCGTGGAGATAATTGCCGGCAGCATGCCGGCCTCGCCGTAGGCCAGCATCAGGAGTGGGATGCCCATGTATCCGGTGTTGGAGAAGATTCCGGATAACCCGGCCAGACCGAGCGCGCCCAGACGATTGGGGAAGGCGACCTTCGCCACCGCTACGGCAATAACGAAGGTCGCCGCCGCGCCGCCGCCGTAGGCTCCGAGAAAGGGCAAGTTAAAGACCTCCTCCAGGGAGACCCGCGCCATGGAGACGAAGAACAGCGCCGGCAGCGCGATGAAGTAGACGAAGCGGTTCAGCGCCTCGCTGCTTTCGCTGCCGAGCAGACGGAAATGACCGGCGGCGTAGCCGGCCGCCATGATGGCAAATATCGGAAAGATTACGTTTAGAATTGGGCCCATACCGCGGAGATAGCCCGCCCAACGCGTGGCTGTCGAGCGCAAAGACCGCAACCCTCTCACGCCATATTGCAGAGCGGTCACCAAATCCGAACCCGTCGGCTTTCCTGACCCTACGCTGCAACTTGACCTGGGCGGCGCGGCCTGCCTAGTCTCTGCCGCCTTCGGGCAACTGAGCCGTCGCGCAGCGATGCCGGCGCCAACCCAACAGCATAGCAAGAAGCGAGACGCAATGTCCCAGCATCACACGGCCCTCGTCTATACCATGGTTCTGGTTTCCGCAGCCGATCGCGATATGACCGATTCCGAGATGACGACCATTGGCGAAATCGTGTCACACCTGCCAGTCTTCGCCGACTACGACCTTGAGCGGCTGCCCAAGGATGCCCAGTCCTGCGCCGAGTTGCTGTCCGAAGGAGACGGCCTAGAGAAGGTGATGAAGCAGATCGTCGACGGCCTGCCCGAAAAATTGAAAGAAACGGCCTACGCCGTGGCATTGGACGTCGCCGCCGCCGATGGTGCGGCCAGCCAGGAAGAACTGCGCCTGCTGGAGATGCTGCGCCATCGCCTGGCAGTTGGCCGCCTGCCCGCTGCCGCCATCGAACGCGGCACGCGCGCCCGCTACATGCGGCTCTGATCCGACTCCCTATCCCTCTCCCGGGCCCCCTGCGAGACCTATCGCGAGCTTCCAGGCTTTGGCAGCAGTCTTCAGCATAGGCTGCTAAGTTATTGTTTTGTTAAGCTAAATCTGTTGAGATTTCTCCAACAGGTGGGCAAGCTTGGTCCCGTCAAGGGTCCCATGGGACGGATGGAGAGGAGGGACGATGAGCGATCTCTTTCGCCAGCTTAACGACTACCGGCTGACCACGGCCGAGATTCTGTATCACTTGCCGGACCACCCGAAACTGCTGCAAAGCTACATTTGGCAGGAATATGATCTGGCCCCGCGCTATCCCGAGTTGCGCAAGTTCCTGGACTTCTGGGAAAGCAACCTGGACGGCCCGCTGCACTCGGTGACGGTCGCCAACATTCCCATTATCAAACCCGCAGATACGCGCTTTGCCGAGGTCTGCCTGACGCTGCATTGAGCTGAGCCGCCCCAGGACGGCATCAACCGGGGACTTGGCGGACCCCGGCGAGACCAGTAGTTTGTCGGCAGGCCCTCAATCCAGGGGCACGATCGCAAATCGAGCTACCATGTCCGCCACCACTTCCCCTTTCGTCTCCCAAGACTTCGGCGCCGAACCCACGCCGCGCATTCCCCGATCGGTCGGCTTCTGGCTGCTGATCTGCTGCGCCATGGTCCTGGCCATGGCAGTCATCGGCGCCATTACGCGGCTCTCCGAATCCGGCCTCTCAATCATGGAGTGGGCGCCGTTCAGCGGCATCTTGCCGCCACTCAGCCAAGCCGAGTGGCAACGGCTCTTCGATCTCTATCGACAGATCCCCGAGTACCAGCAGATCAACGCGGGCATGAGCCTGGAGGAATTCAAGACGATTTTCTGGTGGGAATACGTCCATCGCCTCTGGGGTCGCCTCATCGGCCTTGTCTTCGCTCTGCCACTGGCGTGGTTCTGGCTGCGCGGCCACATAGACCGGCCGCTTGGGAAAAAGCTATTGCTGGCGCTCGCCCTGGGCGGTGCGCAGGGCCTGCTCGGCTGGTTCATGGTGGCCTCGGGCTTTGCCGAGCGCACCGACGTCAGCCAGTACCGCCTGACCGCTCACCTGGCCTTGGCACTGATCATCTATACCTATCTTTTCTGGCTGGCGCTAGGCGTCCTCTGGCCCCGGCCGGAGCGCAGCCACGACGTCGCCGTCACCGGCCTGCGCCGGGCCTTGAGCGGAATGCTCGCCCTAGTCGCCGTCACCATCGTCTCCGGCGGCTTCGTCGCCGGCCTCAACGCGGGGCTCACTTACAACACCTTCCCGCTGATGGACGGCGAGATCATTCCGCGCGGTTACGGCGACCTCTCGCCCTGGATCGCCAACCTGTTCGAGAATATCGCCGCGGTGCAGTTCAACCACCGCCTGCTTGCCGTCGCCACCGTCATCCTGGCGCTGGGCCTGTGGTTGTGGTCGCTCAGCCGCGATATCTCGCCGGCGGCACAAGGCGGCTTCGCGGCGCTAGCGATCCTCGCCCTCATCCAACTGGCTCTCGGCGTCACCACCTTGCTGCTGGCGGTGCCGATTGCTCTAGGCGCCCTTCACCAGGCCGGCGCCATCCTGGTGCTGACGGCGACACTATGGACGCTATATCACCTGCGTTGCCGTCGCGCGCCATGACGCCATGACCGCCGAAAACAACCTGGCCATTCCAGAAACACCCCTGGCAACCTCCGTGCTCACCGGCTTCCTGGGCAGCGGCAAGACTACGCTGTTGCGCCACCTCCTGGCTCATCCCGCGATGGAAGAGACCGCGGTCATCGTCAACGAATTTGGCGAAATCGGCCTCGATCACCTGCTAGTTCAAGAAGCAACCGAGGACACCGTGTTGCTGAACAGCGGCTGCCTGTGCTGTACCGTGCGCGGCGATCTCATCGCCGGCATGCGCAACCTTTACAAGCGCCGGGTGAAGCGCGAAGTGCCAGCCTTTCAGCGGCTGGTGATCGAAACCACCGGCCTGGCCGACCCGGCGCCCATCCTGCAGACCATCATGAGCGATCCGCTGCTGGCCGAACGCTTTCGCCTCGACGGCGTCATAACGACAGTGGATGGCGTGAACGGCGGCGATACACTCGATCGTCACATAGAGTCGGTGAAGCAGGCCGCCGTCGCGGATCGCCTACTGCTCACCAAGAGCGACCTCGCTGAAGCGGAGACACTCGTGGATCTGGAGAACCGCCTCCGTGACCTCAACCCGGCGGCGCCGATCCAGCTCGCGGTGCAGGGCGAAATCGCCCCCGACCTGCTGTTCAACGCCGGACTCTATAACCCGACAACCAAGACCAGTGACGTACAGCGTTGGCTGAAAGCGGAGTCCTACGAGGCCGGGCACGGCCACCATCATCATAACGACGCCAACCGCCACGACGACTCGATCCGCGCCTTCTGCCTGACTTATGAGCGGCCGCTCGACTGGGACCGCTTCAACTCCTGGGTCGAGATGCTGATCACTCTCTACGGCGCAAACATCCTGCGCATCAAGGGCCTGCTCAACGTCCAGGGCGCCGAAGAGCCGATCGTCATCCACGGCGTTCAGCATATGTTCCATCCGCCTGTGCGTCTGGAGGCCTGGCCGGACGACCTGCGCAGCTCGCGCATCGTCTTCATCGTGCGGGATCTGAAACCGGAGATGTTCGAGCACACCCTGAAGGCCTTCAACGAAGACTCTTCGGCGCCGCTCCCTAACGCTTAAGGTGCTATTCTTCCTGCCACCCCCTGCTGAGGCGGTCGTTGCGCCGTTCAAAGACTTTAAACCAAGTCTCAAAGGCCTGCGCGTCGCCGGCCCACCAGCCGGAGGTGTCGAGACTGTGCACGCCAGCTTCTTCGACGATCTCCACAATGACGATGCCCGGGTGGACTTTGTGACTGGGCCGGGTAAAGAACAGCACCTTGTTCTCGAGAGAAAGCTCGACGCGCAGAGTGTCGCCCTGCTCAGTCCCCATGCCGCCCCACTCCGAGATCGAGGCCATCAGCATCTCGTCGAAAGCCTCTTTTGTGATCGACGCGAAAGCGGCCTTTTGCATGGGACGCTGAGCCATGCCGTCCGGCGAGGCGGCGTCTCCTATGGCGGGCAGGCCGCCGACCGCGAAGACCGACACCAGGGCGACAAAAGCTACTCTCGATGACATCTGCTGACCACTCTCGAAAACGACTACCGCAATCGAGTATCAGGAGAGTCTTGACGATTCTTAAAACCTGGCATTTGAGATAAATGCGCCTGAAGAAAATGCCCGGAGCCGCGCCTAACTTGGCTCCAATAGCACAACGAGGTCGTGTGGCTCGACCCTCTGGCCGGTATGAGCCACTACCTCGGCGACCTCGCCATCAATCTCGGCATAGACTGCCGTCTCCATCTTCATGGCCTCGATGGTGAAGAGACGGTCACCAGTCTTCACTCGACTGCCTGCGTCGCAGACATTGATGATCATGCCCGGCATGGGTGCGCCGATCTGGGCCGGGTCGCCGTCATCAGCCTTGCGGCGAATCTTGCCGGAGGCGGCCATGGCCTTGTCGAGCACCTTCACAGTGCGCGGTTGTCCGTTCAGTTCGAAGAAGGCGGTACGCTGGCCTTCCTCATCGGGATCGCCCAGCGCCAGGAAGGTGACGATCAGGGTCTTGCCTCGCTCTATCTCGATGCTGACCTCCTCGCCCGGCTCCAGACCATAGAAGTAAACGGAAGTCGGCAGCACGGCGGTATTGCTGTAAGCACGGCGGTGGTCGGCGTAGGCGGCGAAGACCTCCGGGTACATCAGATAGGAAGAGAGCTCGGTCTCGCTGATGTGCCGGCGCACTTTCTTTTCGGCCTCGGCGCGCACCACCTTGAAGTCGGCGGGCGGCAGCAGGGCGCCTCGCCGCTCGGTCAGCGGCGCCTCGCCCTTCAGGATCTTCTTCTGCAAGGCCTCAGGGAAGCCGCCGTAGGGCTGGCCCACTTCGCCGCGGAAAAGGGCGATCACCGAAGCCGGAAAAGCGATCTCCTTTTGCGGATTTTCGATATCTTCCGGCGTCAGGCCGTTGGACACCATGTAGAGCGCCAAGTCGCCGACCACCTTGGAAGTCGGCGTTACCTTGACGATATCGCCGAACAGCCGATTCACCTCGGCGTAGGCCTTCTCGACTTCCGGCCACTGCTGGGCGAGACCGAGCGAGCGCGCCTGTTCTTGCAAGTTGGTGAACTGGCCGCCCGGCATGCCGTGGTCGTAAACCGAGGAGGCCCCGGCGCGCATCTCGCTCTCGAAGGCGCGGTAGTGGCGCCGCGCCCCCTCCCAGTAGGTGGATATCTGCCGCAAATTCTTGTGGTCGAGACCGGGATCTCGGTCACTGCCCTCGAGGGCCGCCGCGATCGAACCGAGATTGGGCTGCGAGGTCAGGCCGCTCATGGAATCCATGGCCGCGTCCACCGCGTCTACGCCGGCTTCCGCCGCCGCCAGGACGGAAGCCGCCGAAATACCCGAGGTATCATGGGTGTGAAAATGTAGCGGCAGGCCGACTTCCTGCTTCAGGGTTTCGACCAGCAGGCGCGCCGCCGCCGGCTTGCAGAGCCCGCCCATGTCCTTGATGCCGAGGACCTGGGCGCCGGCTGCTTCCAGCTCCTTAGCCAGATCGACATAGTATTTCAGGGTATACTTGGTTTCCTTCGGGTTCGACAGATCACCGGTGTAGCAGACCGCTGCCTCGCAGAGCTTGCCGGAGTCACGGACGGCGTCGATGGAGACACGCATGTTCTCGACCCAGTTCAGCGAGTCGAAGACGCGGAAGATGTCCATGCCCGCCGCGGCCGCCTGGGCAATGAAGTGCTGCACGACGTTATCCGGATAATTGGAATAGCCGACACCGTTGGACCCGCGGGTGAGCATCTGCAACAGCGTGTTGGGCACTGCCGCGCGAATCTCCGACAGGCGCTCCCAGGGGTCCTCCTTCAGGAAGCGCATGGCCACGTCGAAGGTGGCGCCGCCCCAGCACTCCAGCGACAGGAGGTTGGGCAGCAGACGCGCGTAGTGCGGCGCGATGGCCGTGATGTCCAGGGTGCGCATGCGGGTGGCAAAGAGCGACTGATGGGCGTCGCGCATGGTGGTATCCGTGATGAGCAGCTGCTTCTGGTCCAGCATCCACTTGGCGAAGCGATCCGCGCCCAGTTCGTCGAAGCGCTGCTTGCTGCCGGGCTGGGGATCGAACAACGCCTCGGCGGGTGTCACCTCCGGCAGGATCGCCGGCGGCATCGGCCCGGGCGCCGGCCGGCCCTCGACCTCAGGATTGCCGTTGACGATGATCTCGCCGATATAGGTCAAGAGGCGCGTTGCCCGGTCGCGCCGGCGGTGGAACTCGAAGAGCTCCGGCGTCTCGTCGATGAAGCGGGTCGTGGCTTCGCCGCTTTGGAATTTGCGATGGCCGATCACCGCTTCGAGGAACCAAAGATTAGTCGCCACCCCGCGGATGCGGAACTCGCGCAGCGCGCGGTCCATGCGCGCGGTGGCCTCCGCCGCCGTCGGCGCCCAGGCGGTGACCTTCTCCAGAAGGGAGTCGTAGAACGGCGTGATGATAGCGCCGGAATAGGCGGTGCCGCCGTCGAGCCGGATGCCGAAGCCGGTGGCGCCGCGGTAGGCCGTGATGCGTCCGTAGTCCGGGATGAACTTGTTCAGCGGGTCTTCGGTGGTGATGCGGCACTGCAGGGCGTGGCCGTCGAGCCGCAACTGGTGCTGCGCCGGCACACCGCTTTCCGGCTCGCCGATGCGCGCGCCGGCGCAGATGCGGATCTGCGCCTTCACCAGATCGACGCCGGTAACTTCCTCGGTCACCGTGTGCTCGACCTGGATACGTGGATTCACCTCTATGAAGTAGAGCGCATCGGTCTCCGCATCCATCAGGAACTCGACCGTGCCGGCGCAGGAGTACTTGGCGGCCTGGGCGAGGCGCACGGCGGCGGTGCAAAGCTCGGCGCGCTTGGACTCGCTGAGGTAGGGTGCCGGCGCACGCTCGACGATCTTCTGGTTTCGGCGCTGCATGGAGCAGTCGCGCTCAAAGAGATGGATGACGTTGCCGTGGGAGTCGCCGAGGATCTGCACCTCGACGTGGCGCGCCTGGCGCACCAGCTTTTCCAGGAAGATCTCGTCGTTGCCGAAGGCGGCCTTCGATTCGCGCCGTCCCGCCGCGATCTGCTCGTGCAGGTCGTCCGGGCCTTCGATGACGCGCATGCCGCGTCCACCGCCGCCCCAGCTGGCCTTGGCCATAATCGGATAGCCGACTCCCGCGGCGAGACTCTCGACCTCCGACTTTTCGTGCGGCAGGGCGCCGGTCGCCGGCATGACCGGGATACCCGCCTGTTCCGCCAGCGCGCGGGCGGCCACCTTGCTGCCGAAGCCGCGCATGACCTCTGGATCCGGCCCGATGAAGGTAATACCGACCTTGGCGCAGGCTTCAGCGAAGTCCGGGTTTTCGGAAAGAAAGCCGTACCCGGGATGTATGGCATCGACGCGGGCATCGCGGGCGATGCGCAGAATATCGTCGATGTCCAGGTAGGCGGCCACCGGCTCCTTGCCCTTGCCGACCAGAAAAGACTGATCCGCCTTGAAGCGGTGCAGGGCAAAACGGTCTTCGTGGGAGAAGATCGCCACCGTGCGGATGCCAAGCTCGCTGGCTGCGCGCAGCACGCGGATGGCAATCTCGCTGCGGTTGGCGACGAGAATCTTGCGGAAGGGCGGCCCGTTCGAGTGTTTCCGGGCACCGCCGCCATGATCTGGCCTTGGGCTCAAACCTGCGTCCCCCTGATGATTTCTGTGTGAAACTACTCTTCTTGTTGCGGTGCACTATAGACAACCACGGTACCCGCGCCTAGGGCTTCCGGGGCGGGGCCAATCCGGGCCAAATCCGGCGCCAATCGTCATCATGGCGACGGATCGCTATCGTTCCGATTTGCTGTCGCCCGGCACGCCGGCTTTTTCTATGATGAACGGCTACAGGCAGACAGAAGGAATCGCGGGCATGTTCTCCAAAGATCGGTTTGTCGAAGATTGCCGCGGTGCCATATGCGACGGACAGAAGGCAATCCGCGCTCTCGTCGAGGAGGCCGTTGCCGATCCTGCCGCCCTGCTGAGGGAACTCGGCGAGCCCGAGCACGCCGGAATCGTGCCGCTCTACCGCGCGCCGGATCTCACCATCATCAATTTCACCTGGGCGCCCTGCATGAGCCTCTTCCCACACGACCACCACATGTTCGCGGTGATCGGCATCTACGGCGGGCGCGAGGACAACATCTTCTGGCGGCGAACCGAAAGCGGCATCGAGGCCGCCGGCGCCGAGTCGCTCGGGGGCGGCAGTGTGGCAACCCTGGGCCGCGAGATCATCCACTCGGTGACCAATCCCATCGCCAAGATGACCGGCGCCATCCACGTCTACGGCGGTGACTTCTTCGACCCGCCGACACAGCGCAGCGAATGGGATCATGAGACTCTGGAGGAGCGGCCCTGGAACATCGACAGCGCGCGCCGAGCCTTCCGGGAAGCGGAGGAACGTTTCAACGCCGCGGCCGACCTCTGATCCTGACGCGTCATAGGGCCCAGCCTCGGCGTCCGATCTATGATCGATCCGGGCGCGGGCTTTTCCTGTAACCATAGCGGGGTCAACATGATGTGGTCTTTTCGGCGGTCCGCTGTGCTTTGGTCCGCGCTGCTGTGGGGGAGTTTACCGATGACGTTGATCGCCGCACCCGGCGCCGCCGATGCCGGCGAGTGGGAGATGGCGCCGCCAGGCGATCGGGGCTTCGCGCCCGATCTGGGCAAACGGCTCGATCGTGAATACGCCACCGGCGCCCTGGTAAACCTGCATGGCGTCGTTGTCGCGCGCCACGGCAAGCTGGTGCTGGAGCGCTACTTTGAGGGCGTGGATGAACGCTGGGGCAGCGGTCTCGGCGCCGTCGTCTTCGGCCCTGACGTCCTGCACGATCTGCGCTCGGTCTCCAAGAGCATCGTCGGTCTGCTTTACGGTATCGCCCTTTCGGAAGGTAAGGCGCCGCCTCTCGACACGCCGCTGGTCGATCTCTTCGCCTATCCCGATCTGGTCGCCGACACGGATCGACGCCGCATCACCGTCAAGCATGCGCTGACCATGACCCTCGGCCTGCAATGGGATGAGAGCCAGCCCTACGTCGACGAGCGCAACAGCGAGATCGCCATGGAGATGGCGGCGGACCGCTACCGCTTCATTCTCGAGCAGCCGGTTGTGGCGGCGCCCGGCGGCACCTGGATCTACAACGGCGGCAGCACCGCGCTGCTGGCCCACCTCATCGCCAGAGGCAGCGGGCGGAGCCTGCACGGCTACGCGGCGCAGAAGCTGTTCGGGCCGCTCGGCATCGACAACAGCGAATGGGTAGACGGCACCAATGGCGAGGCCGCTGCCGCCTCCGGCCTGCGGCTCACCGCGCGCGGCCTGGCGAAGCTCGGTCAATTGGTGCTGAACGAGGGCCGCTGGGACGGCAAGCAGGTGGTCCCGAAAGAGTGGCTGGTGGCCTCATTCACCGAACATGCCGCCGCGGAGGACGGCCTCTTCTACGGCTACCAGTGGTGGCTGGGGCGCAGCGGGCCGCAGCAGCGCCCCTGGATGGCCGGCTTCGGCAACGGCGGACAGCGCCTGGTAATAATTCCACACCTGGACCTTGTCGTTGCGGTGCTGGCCGGCAACTACAATCAGATGGACGCCTGGAAACTCCCGGTCCACATCATGACCGAGGTGATCTTCCCCTCGCTCACCGAATAGCAGTCCCCAAACGCAGCAGGGGCCCGCTGTCGAAGGCCCACAAACCGCTGCGCGATTGGAGCGGGTAGCGAGAATCGAACTCGCGCGTTCAGCTTGGGAAGCTGACAGGCTACCATTACATCATACCCGCTTAGGCGCCGTACTCTAGGATTAGTCAGGCGCCGGGCCGGATGCAAGGGGGTTTTCAAGCCCAGACGCGGCGCCCAAGATGGCTGCGACCTGTGCCTTCCTCCACCATCGGACCTCACTCTTGCCGCACATCCTGTTGTCCATCGCGCCGATATTCATCCTGATCGCCCTCGGGCACCTGCTGCGGCGCGGCGGCATTCCCAGCTTCGAGTTCTGGAACATGAACGACAAGCTGGTCTACTGGGTGCTGATGCCGGCGCTGCTGTTCCAGAAGACGTCGACCATCCAACTGGATGTGGGCGTGGTCAGCGCCTACGCGGTGGTCATCCTGGGAGCCTTCGCCGTGGCCGTGGTTTTCAGCCTGCTGGCCGGGCGGCTGGCCGGTTTCGAGGGGCCGGTCAATTCCTCGGTGCTGCAGGGCTCGGCACGGCACAACACCTTTATCGCCCTGGCGGTGGCCGAGCGGCTCTACGGCATCGACGGCCTGGCCATCGCGGCGGTGGCGACCTCGCTGCTGATCCCCACCACCAACGTCACCATGGTCACCCTGATGGTGTGGCTGGTGCGCGGGCGCGACGAAAAGCGCATCCTGCGCTCGATCTTGCGCGACCTGGCGCGCAATCCGCTGATCCTCTCGGTCAGCGCCGGCGTCGCCTGGAACCTGCTGGGCAGCGGCCGAATCCCCGTGGTGCACGACGTTGCCGCCCTGCTCGGCGGCGCGGCGCTGCCGGTGGTGCTGCTCTGCGTCGGCGCCAACATCCGCATCCGCGCCATGGCCGCCGCGGCCCGGCCGATGATCGTCGCCAGTCTCGGCAAGCTGGTGGTTTTTCCGCTGGCCATCGTCGCCCTCGCCCAGATCATGGGCCTGAGCCAGGCTGAAACCCTGGTGGCGCTGCTGTTCGGCGCCGCGCCCACAGCGTCTTCCGCCTATACCCTGGCGCGGCAACTGGGCGGCGACGCGCCGCTGATGGCCGCCATTGTCACCCTGCAGACGGGCCTCGCCTTCGTTACGCTGCCGCTGACCATGGCTCTGGCCACGAGGTTCCTGCCGTGAATCCTCGCGCGATTCCCGCCTGCCGCTTGATTTGCGTCCCGGTCCTTGCAACTCTGGACATTGAAGCCAAACGCCCCGCCCGCCATTTTATGTCGAGGAGAGCGCCGTCCATGATCGCCAGGACTTTACAAGCGAAGGGGTGGAGCCGGAACCACGGGCCTAAGGCGCTCGGTTTGCTGTTGACGGCTTTTTTCTGCCTCGCCGCGGCCGCCCAGGCTCAGGATTTGGCGCAGACGGGCGCGGCGGCGGACGACAGTCTGACCCCGATCCCGGGCCTCGACCCGTGGAACGAGAAGTTCGGCGACCGGCCCCAGTGGGACCCTCAGAACGCGCCGCCGCAGCTGGCGCCGCGCGCCTCGCGCCATATCGAATTCCTGCAGGCCAGGGTCCCGGTCGAATATCGCAGCCAACGCAGTCCCTATCCTGGCGTGCCCAAGGCCATCACCGCCGGCGGCGAGGTTTACCGCGCCAACTGCATCGCCTGCCACGGACCGCGCGGCCGTGGCGACGGCGATGCCGGACTCGACCTGGTGCCGTCGCCGGCCCTGCTCACCGGTCTGACGGACAAGAAAACGGCGGTCGACGAATACCTGCTATGGACGGTCTCAGAAGGCGGCCAAGCCTTCGGCACAGCCATGCCCGCCTTCAAGAATCGGTTGAGCGAAGATCAGATCTGGCAGGTCATCGCCTATCTGCGCGCCGGATTCCCGCCCTTGCCCCCGCAATAACAGGCTGTCGGGAGGGACTCTTCGTCATCTCCTACTTGGGTTGCCGCGATGTCACCCGCGCGCAACGGCGCTGTTAGCCGTCGGACCCTACCTCTTTGACATCAGGGCGGCCCACTTCGGGTCCGCCCGCCGAAAAGAGGATAATCCGATGCACACGCAAAGAATGGTCCCGGTCAGCATGGCTGCGGTCCTGCTGGGGTTCGCATTGTCCACCGCCCCGGCGCTGGCCGCCAATCCGATGCCCTCCGGCAAGGGCTACATTCCCTTGCCAAGCTATTCGCAGTCAGCGTCGAAGCTGACCTCGACGGAGCGCTGCAAGCTTTATGAGAGACGCTTCGATGGTCAGGTTGCCGCGCACGAGCAGGCAGCAAGGATCGATGAAGCCCGCACGTTGCGCATCGAAGGCGGTAGGCTGTGCTCTCAAGGCTCCCAAGCGCTCGGCGCCAGCAAGCTGAGGGAAGCCCTGGACTACATCGGGGTCGACAGCAAGGTCTGAAGGTCCTGGCTTTGCGGGGGCGCGCGAGCCGGCGCGCGCCCCACGCCGCCATATGACAGCGAGTTCATGTTGCTGAAGGTCCGCTGTCAATCGTTCCACCCCATATCTCAAGGAGCGGGCCACAGCCGTCCGCACAGGCGCCCCACCCGCGTCAAAAAGATTCACCAATGACTGGAGAGAAAGACATGTCGCAGATTGTAGCCGCAGAGCGGCCCGATGGCCTGCGCCGCTTGGGCGCCGGGCTCGCCGCCGCGTCGATCGCGGCCTCCATGGTGCTGTGGAGCGGTATCGCTACCGCCGCCCAGGCGCCCGAGAGTTTCGCCGATCTGGCCAAAAAGGTCAGCCCGGCGGTCGTCAATATCGCTTCGACCCAAGAGATCAAGTCGCCGGAAGGCGGCAGCCGGGGCCTTCCCTTCAACTTTCCCAAGGGCTCGCCGTTCGAGGAGTTCTTCAAGCAGTTCGGCGATCAGTTCGGTGACCAGGGGCGACGCGGCGCCGAGCCTCAGCGGGCGATCGGCCTCGGCTCGGGTTTCATCATCGATCCCGAAGGCTATGTCGTCACCAACAATCATGTGGTCGATGGGGCCAGCGAGGTCACGATCCGACTTGAAGACGATAGCACCTATCCGGCACAGGTCATCGGCACCGACCCACAGACAGACTTGGCGCTGCTGAAAATCAAGGCCGAGCGGCCGCTGCCGGCGTTGAAGCTGGGAGACTCAGATAGCGCCGAAGTCGGTGACTGGGTTATGGCCGTCGGCAATCCCTTCGGTCTTGGCGGCACGGTGACCGCCGGCATCATCTCGGCGCGCGGCCGCAACATCCAGGCTGGTCCCTATGACGATTTTCTGCAGGTTGACGCCTCCATCAACCGCGGTAATTCCGGCGGTCCGCTGTTCAACCTCGGCGGCGACGTGATCGGCGTCAACACCGCGATCTTCTCCCCCAATGGGGGCAGCGTCGGAATCGGTTTCGCCATCCCCTCCAACATGGTGAAGTCCGTCGTCGCGCAGCTGCGTGAAAACGGTACGGTTGAGCGTGGCTGGCTCGGCGTGCAGATTCAGAACGTGACACCGGATCTCGCCGAAGCCCTTGGTCTCGACAACGCAGCCGGCGCCATTGTCGCCGAGGTGACACCGGGCAGCCCGGCCGAGACCGGCGGCATCAAGTCGGGCGATGTCATCCTTGGTTTCGCCGGCAAGGGCATCGATGACACTCGCGAGTTGGCTCGCGTCGTGGCCGAACATCCGGCCAAATCAGAGGCGGCGGTGAGGATCTGGCGCGATGGCGGCGAGCAGACCCTGGCGGTCGTCACCGGACAGATGCCCCAGCGCGACCAGATGGCTGCGGCCTCGCCAAACGCCGCGCGTGACGGCAGCTACCAGTCTTCCAGTCTCAATGCTCGGCTCGCAGCTCTGACGCCAGAGCGCCGAGCGGAGTACAACATTCCGGAGGACACGCAGGGCGTATTGGTGCTCGACATCGAGAAGGGTTCCATCTTCGAGCAGAGCCTGCGTCCCGGTGACGTCATCAAGAAGATCGACGGAACCCAGGTAAAGTCGCCCCAGGAGATCGAACGCCAGGTGGAGAAGGCCAAGGATGGCTCCAAGAAGGCGGTTCTGATGCTGGTCAACCGCAACAGCCAGGATCTCTTTCTCGGCGTGAAACTCGGCGTGGCCTAGGTTCCCACCCCCCGGAGCCAGGCGCGCATGACGCCGGGTGCAGGGCCGTTCGGCAGATAGCCGGCGGCCCTGCTCGCATCTTGCCATCAAACTCACACTTCAAGAGACTGTGCCCATGCCCTTTGAATCCCCATATAGTCGGGAACCGCGGTCGACGGCCGCTGTGCCGAGTTCTGAGAGCAACGGATCCATGCGTATCCTGGTCATAGAAGATGACGAGAAAACCGCCGACTACGTCGTCAAGGGCCTCATCGAGTGCGGCTACGTCGCCGACTGGGCCAGGGACGGCAGTGTCGGCCTGCATCAAGCGACCAGCGGCAAGTACGACGCCATCGTCGTCGACCGCATGCTGCCCGGCATCGACGGCCTCGCGATCGTCAAGGCGCTGCGCGCAGCCGAGTTGCCAGTGCCGGTGCTGATCCTCAGTGCTCTGGCCCATGTCGACGAGCGGGTCACCGGCCTGCGCGCCGGAGGCGACGACTATCTCACCAAACCCTTCGCGTTTTCCGAGCTCCAGGCCCGCCTCGAGGCCCTGCTGCGCCGCCCCCCCAGCATCGCCCAGCAGACCGAGCTACAGGTCGATGATCTGAAGATGGACCTACTGACGCGCAGGGTGACGCGTGATGGCCAGCCCATCGACCTGCGCCCGCAAGAATACAAGCTGCTGGAATACCTGATGCGCCACGCCGGCAGAGTGGTCACCCGTACCATGCTGTTCGAAGGAGTCTGGGACTTTCACTTCGATCCGCAGACCAACGTGGTCGACGTGCATATCAGCCGCCTGCGCCAGAAGGTCGACAAAGGATTTGACAAGCCGCTTATCCATACCCACCGCGGCGGCGGATACTGCATCAGCCCAGATCCCTAGCCAATGCATCGGCTGTTCCACACATCGATCTTCCGGATTGCGCTGCTTTACCTCCTGCTTCTCGGTGTCACGCTTCTCGCCCTCATGGGTTTTGTCTACTGGTCCACGGCCGGATTGATCGAGCGCCAAACCGACGAGACCATCCAGTCCGAAATCCGTGGCTTGGCGGAGCAGTATCGCAACGAAGGCCTGGGGCGCCTGGTGGAAGTGATACACGAGCGCAGCGGGCCCGGCGGCGCGGCGGAGAACGTCTACCTGCTCGCCAGCCCCAGTTTCCAGCCCCTGGCCGGCAACCTGACCTCTTGGCCGGGCGACGCCGTCGGGGTCGACGGCTGGATGGAGGTCAGGCTTGGGCGCCGCGACGATCCTTCGGGCGACCTGCACATCGTGCGTGGCCGCGCTTTCGACCTGGCCGGCGGATATCACCTCTTCGTCGGGCGCGACACTGTCGAGCGCGGCAACTTTCGCGATACCGTCGTTGGCGCCCTGGCCTGGGCTCTGCTGCCGGCGCTCGGCCTCGGCCTCATCGGCGGCGCATTGATCGGCCGCTACAGCCTGCGCCGCGTCGACGCGGTGCGGGCCGCCGGAGCTGACATCGTCGGCGGCGACCTGTCACGTCGGGTGCCGCTGACCGGCAGCGGCGACGAGTTCGATCGCCTGGCCGCCACAATCAACGAGATGCTGACGCGCATTGAGACCCTGATGGCCGGAATGCGCCTGGTGACCGACAGCCTGGCGCACGACCTGCGCAGTCCCCTGACCCGCGCCCGAAGCAGCATCGAGATGGCCCTGCGCCGCGACGAGGATTCCGACACCTATCGGCGGGCGCTGGAGCAGACCGCCACCGAGTTGGAGACCATTCTGCGCACCTTCGACTCGCTCATCAATATCGCCCAGGCGGAAACCGGCGTGAACCGCCTGCCCTTCGACGATGTGGATCTCTCTGCCCTGGCCGGAGACCTGCAGGAAGTCTATCAGCCGATTGCCGAAGAGGCGGGGCTCGACCTGGTGTGCGAGATTGCGCCGAACATCGCCGTCGAGGGACACCGTCAGCTGCTCGCCCAAGCACTCGCAAACCTCCTCGACAATGCCGTGAAGTATAGCCCGCCGAGTGGGCGAATTACCTTCACTCTGGTCTGTGGTGGGGCCAGCACTGCCGTGCTCAGCATCGCAGATAGCGGCCCCGGCATTCCGCCGGAGGCGCGCGGGCGCGTACTTGAGCGCTTCGTTCGCCTCGACGACAGCCGCGGCACGCCGGGCAGCGGCCTTGGTCTCAGTCTGGTCGCGGCGGTCGCCAAGCTCCACGGCACCGACCTGACGTTGGGCGACAACGGGCCGGGACTGAATGTTTCCCTTACCTTTCGACAGGTTTCCGACGGCGGCCCGCAGCCAATAAACACCCCGTGATCTAGGGCCGCCCTCGGGTGACTCGGCGGAGCCCGCCTAGTAGGCTCTCCTCATCCCAAGCAAAGGCCTGGGTATATGGGAGATACTGAAAATGATCCGCTGCCGCCTGCCTGTCTTTTCCATCCTCCTTGCCGCTGTCGCCGCCATGATCGGATTCGGCGGCCCCGCGCAGAGCATGGAAACCCGCTCTTGGGCTGAGATCGTTCAGGATGCCACGGGGCAAACAGTCTACTGGAACGCCTGGGGCGGCGACGAGCGCATCAATTCCTACATCGCCTGGGTCGGTGAGCAGGTGAAAGAGCGCTACAGCGTCACTGTACGGCACGTAAAATTGGCAGATACCGCCGATGCGGTGTCGCGTGTGCTGGCGGAGCGGGCTGCCGGCAAGAAGGAAGGCGGTTCCGTCGACCTTATCTGGATCAACGGCGAGAACTTCGCCGCCATGAAGCATCAGTCGCTGCTTTACGGCCCTTTCACCGAGATGCTGCCTAATTTCGCTCTGGTGGATTTCCAAGATAAACCCAGCACACTTGTTGACTTCACGGTTCCGACCGATGGCTATGAAGCGCCCTGGGGCATGGCCAAACTCAATTTCATCTACGACTCGGCGCGCGTAGCGAACCCACCGGTCTCGATCGCGGAACTGTTGGCCTGGGCCCGTGCCAATCCGGGCCGCTTCACCTATCCAACACCACCGGATTTCCTCGGCACCACCTTCCTGAAGCAGGTATTGATCGAACTGGCACCCAATCCCGCCTTCCTGCAGGGCGCAGTTGAGAACGATGCCCAGGTGGAACAGATGGCACGCCCCCTGTGGGAGTATCTGGATGCCTTGCACCCGTATCTCTGGCGCAGCGGCGAGACCTTCCCGGCAAGTGGTCCGGCCCAGCGCCAACTGCTCGACGACGGCGAAATCGACATCACCCTGTCGTTCTACCCCTCCGAGGCCTCATCGGCGATCGCCAACGGCCTCTTGCCGGCGACAGCGCGCACCTTCGTGCTCGACAAGGGCACCATCGGGAATACTCACTTTGTGGCCATTCCCTTCAACGCTACAGCCGTGGAGGGCGCTTTGGTCGTCGCCAATTTCGTGATGGGCGCGGAGGCTCAGGCGGCAAAGCAGAACTCCGAGGTCTGGGGCGATGACACCGTTCTGGCCATGTCCAAACTGAAACCTGAAGAACGAAAACTATTTGCCGACCTGCCGCAGGCCGCTGCCACCCTGGCGCCGGACGATCTTGGGCCGACTTTGCTCGAGCCGCACCCTTCCTGGATGACGCGCATTGAGGCCGACTGGCAACGCCGCTACGCACGCTGATGATCGTTTGCAAGGGGGTAAGGGCATGCGCCGTCGCAGCCTGCTGACCTATCTGCCCGTCATCACACTCGGTGCGTTCCTGGCACCGGTAGGGGCCGGGTTGATCGGCACCTGGCTGCCAGCCTTCGGCTATTTCCCGACCCTCGGCGGCAAGAGCCTGAGCCTCGCACCCTGGAAGACACTGTTTGCCCAGCCGGGCCTTGCGGAATCGCTGCGGCTGACGCTCCTTTCCGGGGTGCTGGCAACTCTCGCGGCCTTCCTCCTCACGGTGTTTTTCCTCGCCGCCTGCCATGGCGGGCGCGTGATCCTGGCGGTGCGTGGCCTGATGGCCCCGCTGATTGCCGTTCCGCATGCCGCGGTCGCATTCGGCATCGCCTTTCTGATCGCACCCAGTGGTTGGCTTGTGCGGCTGGTTTCGCCTTGGGCGACCGGCTGGGACCTGCCGCCCGACGTGGCTACGGTGCAGGATTCCAACGCCCTGGCTCTGACTTTGGCGCTGATCGTGAAAGAGGTTCCCTTTTTGATTCTGATGACGCTGGCGGCGCTGGAGCAGGTGCGCGCCGACGAACGTCTGGCCGTCGCGCGCTCGCTCGGCTATGGACCGGTGGTCGCCTGGCTGAAAGCCGTCCTGCCGGCCGTCTACCGGCAGATCCGTCTGCCGATTTACGCGGTCCTGGCATTCTCGCTTTCCGTCGTCGACATGGCGCTGATCCTGGCGCCCCTCTCGCCGCCGCCTTTGGCAGTGCAGGTGCTGCGCTGGTTCAACGACCCGGATCTTACGATGCGCTTCGTTGCCGCCGCCGGCGCGACGCTGCAATTGCTGCTCGTGGTCGGCGCCATCGGCCTGTGGCGGCTCGGTGAAGTAGTGGTCGCTCGGCTCGGCTGCGCCTGGATCGCCGGCGGGCAGCGTGGCGGAGACGGCAGGGTCACCCGTGCAATCAGCGCCGGACTTCTGCAAGCCCTGGTGATGCTGGCCAGCGCCGGCCTCTTCGTCCTGGCAATGTGGTCAGTGACCCGGCGCTGGCGCTATCCCGATGCCCTCCCCAGCGCACTGAGTCTGGACACCTGGAGCCGCCAGGCATCTGATCTGTTGTCGACAGGCGGGGTCACGCTGATCACTGGACTGGTCGCGGCTGTCATTGCCCTCCTGCTCGTGCTCGGCTGCCTGGAAAACGAGTGGCGCCGCGGCCTTACCCTGTCGAACCGCGCCCTTTGGTTGCTCTATGCGCCTTTGCTGGTGCCGCAGGTCGCCTTCCTTTTCGGCACTCAGGTACTAGCCATCCAGGCCGGCATCGACGCCACCTGGGTGGCGCTGGTGTGGAGCCACCTGCTGTTCGTGCTGCCTTATGTCTTCCTGACCCTGGCGGATCCCTATCGCGCCCTCGACGAACGCTATGCACGAACGGCGCTCTGCCTCGGTGCCGGACCGGCCCGCGTGTTCTGGCAGGTCAAGCTGCCCATGCTGCTGCGCCCCGTGCTCTTCGCCCTGGCTGTCGGATTTGCCGTCAGCGTGACACAGTACCTGCCGACCTTGTTTGCCGGCGGCGGCCGCTTCGCTACTCTGACCACGGAAGCCGTCAGCCTCTCCGCCGGAGGAGATCGCCGGGTGATGGGTGTTTACGCCTTCTTGCAGGCTCTGCTGCCGCTGCTGGCTTTCGTCGCCGCGCTGGCGTTGCCACGCTTGCTCGCCGGCCCCCAAGCCGGACGCCGCGGCCTGCAGCCGCGAACCGCCTAGTGGGGCCGTCATGAGCGTGATCGACGTCAGCCGCGAGCACGGCCTGATCCTCAGCAGAGTGGAGATTTCCCGCGCCGCTGGCCCGCATGGGGGTCGCCGCATTCTCGGGCCAGTGAGCCTGACTGTGCCGCCGGGCGAAGTGGTCACCGTCATGGGACCCAGCGGTTGCGGTAAGTCATCGCTTCTAGCCTTGATCTGCGGCACCCTCGCTCCGGCACTGACCGGCAGCGGGCGGATCCTTCTCAACGGTGAAGACATCTCCCCGAGGCCGCCGGAACAACGTCATATCGGCATCCTGTTCCAGGATGATCTGCTGTTTCCGCACCTTTCGGTCGCCGGGAACCTGGCCTTCGGCCTGCCGCGCGGACTGCGTGGCCGCCGCGCGCGCCGTGACCGCATCGAAGCAGCCTTGGCAGAGGCCGATTTGAGCGCCTTCTACGACCGCGATCCGACAACCCTGTCAGGCGGCCAGCGCGCCAGAGTGGCATTGCTGCGCACCCTGCTGTCGGAGCCGCGGGCCCTGTTGCTTGACGAACCCTTCGCCAAACTCGACGTCGCCCTGCGCGACCGCTTTCGCAGTTTCGTTTTCGATCATGCCCGCGCTCAGGGCCTACCCACCCTGCTGGTGACCCATGACCCGCAGGATGCCGCCAGTGCTGCGGGGCCGCGCCTGCAGATCGACGCCGAGGGGCGCATTGCCGACGGTCGCCGAACCGGTCGCGACCATCGTCCCGGCAATATCACCTAGACGCGGCACATTCGAAAAACGCTTGTTTCCCGAGGTGTTAGGCGACCCTGGCGATAAACTGCTGTATCACAAGGCTATTCCTCCAGGCCTTTCCAGCCGGGGGCGCAGAGCGTAGACTGAATTGCGAAACAGCGTCCCACAGGCCGCAGAACGCAGCCGAACAAGGATCCCGAGGCCATGTACAGCGCGACGACGCAGTCAATCAGCGTGACGGTCAAGCCGATCTATCTGGAGGAACAATCCTCCCCCACCGAAAGCCACTATGTCTGGGCCTATCAGGTGCGGATTGAGAATACGGGCGCGGAGACCGTGCAATTGCTAAATCGCCACTGGCGCATCACCGATTCCATGGGCCGCGTTCAAGAGGTTCACGGGGCCGGCGTGGTCGGCGAGCAGCCAAGGCTGGAGCCGGGTGAAGTTTTTGAATACACCAGCGGCACGCCCTTGACGACGCCTTCCGGAATCATGGTTGGCAGCTACGAAATGGAAAGCACCGGGGGACGGCGTTTCGACGTTGAGATCCCGGCCTTTTCGCTGGACAGTCCGCATCAGCCCGTGCAACTGAACTAACCACAACCGATTGAGGCAATCCCCGGCAGCTTTCCCAAGAGATAGGCGGCCGGTCTTGCGGATCATCGAGAAGAGGGCCGGCGCACCGTGACCAGCAGTCAGAAAGTAGAAACTCTGCAGACTCTTGAGCGCCCGTCGCGCGAAGAGGCGCTGCGCGCTGTCGAGCTCCTGCTGCGCTGGGCCGGCGACGATCCGAGCCGTGAGGGCCTGCTGGGTACGCCTGAGCGGGTGGTGAAAGCCTATCAGGAGTTCTTCGAAGGCTATGCCGTCGATCCCTTTGATCTGCTGGAGCGCACATTCGAAGAAGTCGAGGGCTACGACGAAATGGTGCTGCTGCGCGACATCCGTTTTGAATCACATTGCGAGCACCACATGGCCCCAATCATCGGCAGGGCACACGTCGCCTATATGCCGAACAATCGGGTGGTCGGCATCTCCAAGTTGGCCCGTGTAGTCGATGCTTATGCGCGGCGCCTGCAGATCCAGGAGAAGATGACTGCACAGATCGCCAACATTATCGATGAAGTGCTGAACCCCAAGGGCGTCGCAGTCGTCATCGAGGCCACACATCATTGCATGACGACACGCGGTGTGCACAAACCCGGCACCTCCATGGTGACAAGCCGCATGCTCGGCATGTTCCGCACCAACGCCTCTACACGGCGCGAATTCCTTTCGCTGGTCGGCACGCCGACAAGCCTGGGGCACGACGGCGGCTGATCGGCAGGCCCCCTTCTCATGAAATAGGGAAGCCAAACACTGGGGGACCATATCGGGGATCACGAGCAGTCGAGCATGAGTCAGGGGGGAGATTCCATAGGAACTTGGCCGAGGCGCGGCGATGATTGAACTGCGCCCCATAATCTTTGTTATCGGCATTCTGCTGTCAGTGCTCGCCGTTGCAATGATCATCCCCGCGATCGTCGATATTGCCGTTGGCCATCCGGATTGGCAGGTCTTCTCCGTCGCCGCCTTCGTCACGCTCTTTGTCGGCGTCTCTATGATGCTCACCACAAGATCAAGCCTGGGCAGCTTCTCGGTGCGCCAGGCCTTCGTCATGACCAACCTCGCCTGGTTTGTGATTGCCGCCTTCGGAGCGCTGCCATTCCAATTCTCGGAACTGGAGCTGGATGCCACCGACGCCTTCTTCGAGTCCATGTCGGGGGTGACGACAACCGGCGCCACGGTAATTGTCGGTCTCGACTTCGCGCCGCCAGGCATTCTCTTGTGGCGCGCCATCCTGCAGTGGCTGGGCGGCATCGGCATTATCGTCATGGCCGTCGCCATTCTGCCGATGCTGCAGGTCGGCGGCATGCAGATGTTCCGTGTCGAAGCCTTCGACACCGACAAGGTCTTGCCGCGCGCCGCCCAGATCGCCGGTGGAATCGCCGTCATTTACGTCTGCCTCACGGCCATGGCCGCGATGATTCTGTGGTCACTTGGGATGTCCGGATTCGACGCCGTGGCGCACGCCATGACCTCGATCGCCACCGGCGGGTTTTCTACCTACGACAGCTCCGTCGGCCACTTTGACAATGCCGCCATCGATTGGGCGATGAGCGCCATGATGGTGCTCGGCTCCATTCCCTTCGTGCTTTACCTGAGGGTTGTGCGCGGCGATCTCAGGCCGGTCTTCGCCGACACCCAGGTGCGCTGGTTTCTTGTTATCCTTGCCGCCGCCATTCTCTTCACTGCATTCTGGCTCTACCGCAGCGACCAGATGAACGCTTTCGATTCGCTGCGCTATAGCACTTTCAATGTCATCTCGGTGATGACCGGCAGCGGCTTTGCCACGGACGATTACGGCAACTGGGGTAGTTTCGTAGTCACCACCATGTTCGTTTTAATGTTCATTGGCGGTTGCGCCGGATCGACCACCTGCGGCATCAAGATATTCCGCTTGCAGGTTCTCTATGCCACGGCCCATGCCCAGATCCACCGCCTGATGCAACCCAACGGCGTGTTCTTTCCCTACTACAACAAGAAACCGATTCCCGACCCCGTCGCGACCTCGGTGATGAGTTTCTTCTTTCTGTTCGCAGCCTGTTTTGCACTGTTGGCCGTCGGCCTCGGCCTGACCGGACTCGACTTCATCACCGCGGTTTCCGGCGCGGCTTCCGCCATCGCCAATGTCGGGCCCGGCCTGGGTGATGTCATCGGCCCGTCGGGTAACTACGCCTCCTTGCCGGACAGCTCCAAGCTGCTTCTTAGCCTAGGCATGCTGCTCGGCCGGCTCGAACTCTTCACCGTCCTGATCCTACTGGCGCCATCTTTCTGGCGCGGCTAAGCGAGAAGTCATGCCCGCCATTCGTCCGCAAAGCCGCGAACTGATCGATCGTCTGGTCTCCTTTGACACCACCTCTGCAAAGTCGAACCTGGCGCTGATCGACTTCGTTCAGGACTATCTCGAGAACCTGGGCGCGCGCTGCCGACGCACCAGCAACCATGAAGGCAGCAAAGCCAACCTCTTCGCCAGTTTCGGTCCTGAAGGGCCCGGAGGCGTTGTCTTATCCGGCCATAGCGATGTGGTGCCGGTTGACGGACAGACCTGGGACAGCGACCCCTTCACGGTGGTCGAGCGCCGTGGCCTGCTCTATGGCCGCGGCACTTCCGACATGAAGTCCTTCCTTGCCGTCGCCCTGGCCCTGGCGCCGGAGTTTCAGGCGCAGCTTTTGGCCAAACCACTGCACATCGCAATGTCTTATGACGAGGAAGTCGGCTGCACAGGTGTCGGTGGTATGATCGACGACATCGCAAAGAACCTGCCGCGCCCGGATATGGTCATCGTGGGCGAACCGACATCGATGCAGATCGTTAACGGTCACAAGGGCTGCAACATTTTCGAAACGCGCATCACCGGGCAGGCCGCCCATTCAAGCCAACCGCATCACGGCGGCAATGCCATCATGGCCGCCGGCAGGCTGATCGCCTTCCTGGCGGACATGGCCGCGACCAAACGCCAAGAGGCGCCGGCCGACGGCCTTTTCGACCCGCCCTACACGACTTTCAACTTGGGTCAGATCGAGGGTGGCAGGGCCCTTAACATCGTCGCCCAGGACTGCCGCTTCGGATGGGAGTTTCGACCGATCCCCGGTGAGGATATCGACGGGCTCTTGCAAGCCTTCGAAACATTCGCCGAGCAGGAAGTGCTGCCGGCATTGGCGGAGTTTGCCCCGGAAGCTGGCATTGTAACTGAGCGCATGGCCACGGTCCCGCCGCTGGCCCCGGAGCATGACGGCGCCGCTGAAAATCTGGTACGGCATCTCTCCGGCAGCAACGCCGCCGCCGGCGTGGTTTCCTTCGGCACCGAGGGCGGTCTGTTCCAGGCGGCCGGCCTTTCGACGGTGATCTTCGGGCCCGGCTCGATCGATCAGGCGCACAAACCCAACGAGTTCATCGACCTGAGGCAGGTTGCTGCCTGCGAAGACTTCATGCTGAAACTACGCGACTGGGCGGCGGCGAATTAGGATGCTTTTTCGAAGACCAGCTCCGTATCGAAAATTCGACTCGCGAAGGCCGATACCCTCTGCGGGTCGCCGGTAGTCAGGAAGCGCCGGTAGCGGCCTTCCTTTAAGTTCGCGGTGAAACGCTGGTGACGCGACAGATAGTCGGCGAGGCTGTCGGCAACGATGCGCGGCTGATTCAGCAAGCGCGTCCCGGGCGGCAAGGTGGCGGCAAAATACGGCGCGACCAGAGGATAGTGGGTGCAACCCAACACCACGGCGTCGGGAGCACGCCCCTCTGTCTGCCGCAGCATTTCCGACACGTAGCCCTCAATCATCTGGCGCAGCACAGTCTCTCCTTCATCCGCCTCGATGGCGGCAGCCAATTGTGGGCAGGCCTGGCTCACCACCCGCATTTGCGGCGCGCGAAGTCCAATTTCGAAGGGGTAAGCGGCGGAGTGGATGGTGCGCTGCGTCGCGAAGACGCCCACCAGTCCGTCTTCGGGCATGCGCCCCGGTACCGGCGCGCCGTCGCGCCAGGAAACGGCGGTCAACGCCTCTACCATGGGGACGAAGACACCAAGGACGCGACACTCAGGTGCCACCGACGGCAACCAATCCTGCTGCAGGCGTCGCAGAGCAACCGCGGAAGCGGTATTGCAGGCCAGCAGCACCAGTTGGCAACCTACCCCGAACAGCCGCTCGATCCCGGCGAGCGTCAGGTTGTAGATTTCCTCCGATGAGCGCCGACCGTAGGGCGCATTGCCGTGATCGCCAAGATAAGTGAAGGCTTCAGCGGGCAAGCGACCGGTCAAGGCATGCAATACCGTAAGGCCGCCGTGGCCGGAATCGAAAACCCCGATCATGACCGAAACTCGTGCGCCGCTTTCACCGACGGTACCCGAGGATCAGAGCACGATGTAGGGGAAGAAAGCTTTCTTGATGGTTTCTTCAAGCTGATCGTTGAGGTCGTTCATGGTGTCTTCGGTCAGCCTATACCAGACGCGCTCGCGCTCGTTGAGGCTGATATCCTCCGGCACGGTAACGGACCGCCGCGCTTCCGCACTTGCGGTGCCTTGCAGTTGCCGGCCGTCGAGTACCTGCATCTCGACCATAATATGCGTTTCGTAGCGCTCCGACTGATCCGTTGTAATCAGCCCGGTAACGCCCGTCGTCTTCGGCAGTTCGGTCTCGATCGCCGAGGCCTGACGCACAACATAGCGGAAAGTCAGGCGATCGCCCCGCGCCACCAAACGATCCTCCGCCCACTTCGCAGCTGCATCGCTTGGGCGCACAGGAAAGCGATATTCGACATTCGGCGCCTGTCCCGTGCCGATATAGGCGCGCTCAATCTCGATGGTGCCGACGTCGAGCCCAATATCGGGCAGGTGCGCATAAGTAATTTCGGCGAAGCGGTTGCTCGGATTGTCGATAGTACAGGCCGCGACGACGGCCAACAGCGACAGAGCGACGACGAAGCGGTAGCGCATGAAAGGTTTCCTATCGAAGTGAACCGGTTTCGGATCAGGCGACGCTATACCATCAATAACCGGTTGATATGAATAAGTTGGGAATCGGGCAGGATCAAGGCGGCCAAGCCGACGGCTGGTAATCTTTAGTCGCTGTAGATGCGTTCCAGGTCGGTATCTTCGAAGCGATAGACTCTGGTACAGAACTGGCAGGTCACCTCGACCGCACCCGCAACCTTCAAGTCCTCGATCTCACTGCGCGGCATTGACTGCAGGACGGATTCCAACTTTTCCGCAGAGCAGCGGCAGCCTTCCGTGAGGTGGCGTGGGTCGAAGACGCGTACGCCCTCCTCATGGAATAAGCGGAACAGCAGATCGTTGAGGACGAGCCTGTCATTTAGCAGCTCGTCCTCGCTGGCGCTGGCCTGCAACACCATGGCGCGGCGCCAGTCGTCCTCGTCCTCAATGGTGTGGACCGCTTCTTCCGGGAGGCGCTGCAGCACCAAGGCGGCGGAGAGCCAGTGCCCGCCACGCATTCCGGCGGCCAGCACGATGCCGCTCTGCAGCTGTTCCGACTGCATGAAGTAATGTTGCAGGCAGTCCGCCAGAGTGTCGCCGGTCAGGGCAACAATTCCCTGATAGCGCTCGCTGTAGGTGCCTTGGTCAACGGTGAAGGCGAGGTGACCCTTGCCGAAAAGTTGGGGCACCGTAGGCCGCCCTGCGCCGTCGGCCAGCAACGCGTCGATGCGTGCCTGGTCGAAGCCGGCGTAGCCGCGTATCTCGCCCTCGGAAGTGACATCGACCACCAGCATGCGCAATGGCCCGTCGCCACTGGCCTGCAGGGTAAAGATACCGTCGTACTTGATGAGGCTGGCGAGCCCGCCGCAGAGCGCCAACATCTCCGCCAGCAAGTGAGCAACCGGATCCGGGTAGGCGTGGCGGCGGAGGATCCGGTCGCACACGCTCTCCAGGCGAAGCAGGCGCCCGCGGATCCCGGAAGATTCGATCAGAAAGGGTTGGACGAGGTCGGCCTGCATGCCGCCTGTTCCCGGCGCGCCTTCGGGCATCAGTCACCTTTATCTGTCAGGAGAGACACCAAGCGAGAATGCCTTTTTGGGCATGGAGGCGGTTCTCCGCCTCGTCCCACACCACCGACTGTGGCCCGTCGATCACCGAGGCCGTCACCTCGTCGCCACGGTGTGCCGGAAGACAATGCATAAAGATCGCGCCCGGCTTGGCCAAAGCCATGATCCTGTCATCGACCTGATAGGGCGCCAGAAGGTTGTGCCGGCTCTCGCCATCGCCGTCGCCCATTGACACCCAGGTGTCGGTGACCACGGCATCGGCATCCTTCACCATGACATCGACGTCAGCCGAAACGATAATTCTGGCACCCTCCGCATCTGCCCAATCGAGCACTGCTTGCGGCGGGCGCAGCATATCCGGGCACGCCAGGCGCAGTTCGAAGTTGAAGCGCGCGGCCGCGTGAATCCAGGATGTCGCCATGTTGTTGCCGTCGCCGGACCACACCACCACCTTGCCCGCGATGGAGCCAAGGTGCTCTTCGAAGGTCATGACGTCTGCCATGAGCTGGCAGGGATGAGTGACATCGGTCAACCCGTTGATCACCGGCACCGTGGCATGCTCCGCCAGTTCCAGAAGGATCGACTCCTTGGTGGTGCGGATCATGATGGCGTCGACATAGCGCGACAGCACCCGGGCCGTATCGGCGACTGTCTCGCCGCGGCCGAGCTGCGTCCCACTGGGCTCCAAGACCACGGCGTGACCGCCGAGCTGATTGGCGGCAACCTCGAAGGACACCCGGGTGCGGGTCGAGGGCTTTTCGAAGATCATCGCCAGGGTCTTGCCGTCCAGCGGCCGGGCTTCGGAGTCTTCAGCTTCGCCGCGTTTCATGCGGCCCGCCGCGTCAAGCATACTGCGCAGTTCGGCGCTGTCGAGCCGGTCGAGATCAAGGAAGTGCTTGGGCTGTGGCTGCCCGAGTTCGGTCATATCAGGCCGCCTTCACCCAGGCGCTGCAGGCGCGCTCGATCGCTTGCACCGCTTCGTCGACCTGGGTCTCCGAGACGACCAGCGGTGGCAGCAGGCGCACCACATTTTCCGCCGCGCCGACAGTCAGCAGGCCCTCTTCGCGCAACTTGGCGACCAGCTCGGTGTTGGGCACAACGCACTTCAGGCCCATCATCAGCCCGACGCCGCGCAGTTCCTCCAGTACCTGGGGAAAGCGCGCGATAAGCTCTTGCAGACGGTGACGCAGGAGCTCGCCCATAAGCTGCACATGCGGCAGGAATTCGGGCGCCAGCATGACGTCCAGCACCGCGTTGGCGACCGCCATGGCCAAGGGATTTCCCCCGAAGGTGGTGCCATGAACCCCTGGCGCCATGCCGCCGGCAGCCTTTCCTGTCGCCAGGATGGCGCCGATCGGAAACCCCCCGCCAAGGCCCTTGGCCAGGGCCATGACGTCGGGCTCGATACCGGCCCACTCATAGGCGAAGAGTTTGCCGGTGCGGCCCATGCCGCACTGAATTTCATCTAGCACCAGCAGCATGCCGTACTCGTCGCAGGCGTTGCGCAAGGCACGCAGGTAGTCGAGGTCAGCGGCACGGACCCCCCCCTCACCCTGGATCGGCTCCACGAGGATGGCGCCTGTCTCTGGGCGGATGGCGCTGCGTAGTTCGTTCATGTTGCCGAAGGGCACGATATCGAATCCCTCGGCGACCGGCCCGGTGCCTTCCAGGTACTTCGGGTTGCCGGCGGCCGAAAGGGTGGTGAGCGTGCGGCCATGGAACGATCCTCTGCAGGAAATCACCCGCATGCGCTCCGGCTGTCCGGCCACGTAGTGGAAGCGGCGCGCGATCTTCAATGCGCCTTCGATAGCCTCAGCCCCGGAATTGCAGAAGAAGGCCTGATCGGCGAAGGAATTCGCCACCAGCCGCTCCGCCAGCCGCCGGCCTTCGGGAATCTGATAGAGGTTGGAAACATGCCACAGCTTGCCGGCCTGCTCCTGCAGGGTTTTCACCAGATGAGGATGGCCGTGACCCAGGGCGTTGACCGCGATGCCGGCGGCAAAATCGAGGAATCGTCGCCCGTCGGCGGTAAAGAGATAGGGGCCTTCGCCACGCTCGAAAGCGAGGTCGGCGCGCGCATAGGTATGCATCAAGGCGTCGCTCACGGACCGAACTCCTAAACCTTACCCGACAGGCCCGGCGGGCCTGAAAGGGCCGAAATGCCTCAAATTCTGGGGCGGGGACGGGAATTTCTAGCTTACCCGGCCCGGGGCCGGGGCTGAAGGGGCGACACTATTGGCAGAATGGCTGGTTCTGTCAACCAGACCGCGGTTTTCCGGGGCCAGCAACCCCGATCACTGCAGCCGCGTGACCCTGTACCCCCGCCGCTCTAACAGGCTCAGAATGCCTTCCTCGCCGGGTAAATGCCCGGCGCCCACCGCGATGAAGGTTGATCCCTTTTCCATATGCGGCAAGGCGCGCTCGACCATGATCCGGTTGCGGTTGGTCACGATCCTGAATTCGAGCATCTCCGCCACGTCCGGTGGGTATTTGCCTAACCTCTCTTGCGTCAAGGCCATGAGCATTCCCAGATCGCCGTCCACATAGGATTGCACAATCGGAGCCCCCTGACGGCGCTGGTAATAGTGTTCGACCAAACTCGTCAGCAGCACGACCTGTTGAGACATCGGTATACTGTCGTATTTTGTGAATCCCTCTTCCACAGTCTCCAGGCCAACAACGGATTTGCCTTCGTCTCGCGCCCTTTCCTGCAGCCAGCCGTCCAGGACCTGTTCATTGGCCTCGGAATCGTCGTCGTTTCTGTAGAAGGTGCTCTGGGTGCCGCCAAAGATATCCCACATAACCCAGGGCTTCAGCTCGTTGTTCGGCTTCCAGTAACCGAGGCCCTTGATGATGCTTGTCAGGTCGCCGTAAACCTGCGCTCCGACGAGGCCTCTGAGGGTCGTGCCTTCGGGCAGCTTCAAGCGCTCTGGGTCTATGGTGTTGGCTTCCTTCTTCGCGGGGTCGTAATCGTGTTCGAACGCGGCAGTCGGCGACTCGGCGAAGGCCCGCTCCACCGCGTCAGGAATATCCAGGACCTTCGAGTCGGCTATGTGAAAGGTGCCAAAGACGTAGCTTGTCTCAATGCCCTCCCCTTCGATCTGCCAAATGCGGCCTTGATTGAAAGGCATCTCAAGCGGCAGCGGGTTCGGCTTGCTGCAGGCGGCCAGCAGCAGTATCGGCAGGCCACAGAGTGCCAGCAGGACGGTGTGGCGGCGCCGACCGGCGCGTCCCTTTGTCAAAGCTTCCGTCACCTCAATCCCTATCCAGGGGATATAGAAGGTTGGAGAATTACTTCTTCGGCGTGAAATTCGAAGCTTGACAATTCAACCTGGAGAAAAACCTGGATGACCCTTAGTAGGCTCGCGTCACGCGGTAGCCACGCTGTTCCAGCAAATCAAGCACCCCGCCCTCGCCCGGCAGATGCAGGGCGCCGATAGCGACGAAAGCTTCGCCCTGAAGTAGCAGGGGCAGCATGCTCTGCATCATGCTTACGTTGCGATCGTCGAGAAGGCGCTCTGACAGGCGCTCCGCCGCCGCCGCGTCGCTGACCTCGGAGTAGTCGTTGGCCTGCTTCATGAGCGAGCTGATGTCGCCTCTCAAGTAGGCACGGAACAGCCGGCTGAAGTTGGCTTCGATGTTGGCGTAGTCGGCCAGCATGTCCTCCACCATGGCGACCTGATCGTTGCGGCTCATGTCGTCGAACAGCGCGATCTGTTCCTCGATGCTTTCAAGGCTGTGCAGCTGCTTGCCTCGCCGCTTGGCTTCGGCCTGCAACCAAAAGTCAAAGGCCGGCTTGCCCTGGGCCTGACGGGCCAACTCAATCGGCGGGAGAACGAGGTAGAGCGACAGCGACCAAGGTTTGAGGCCCTGCAGCAGCCGCGCCGGAATGCCGAGGGGCTGCAAAGTGGCAACTGTGCGTTCGAAGAGCTCCGGTCCCAAGATTTCCTCGAGCTGTTCGCCGGGTGGCAGTTGTATGGCCTGCACCATCTTCTGCTGCTGATCGGGAGTGCCAATGAACTCAAAGGCGATGGTGCGGGACTCGTCCAGGGCGCCGTCGATTTGCGGCGGCAGGTCGTGCAAGCGAGAATCGGTGGAGTGAATAGTGCCGAGCACATAGCTGACCGGACCGCCGTCCTTCTGCACCTTCCAAAGCAGGCCTTGGCCGAAGCGAATGTCTTCCGCCGCCATGGCGCTCGGCAGCAACGCGCCCAGCACCAGAATCCCAGTGAGCAAAAGACCCAGTGCACCTTGGATCGGCTTCAGTGGCAAATATCGACGCATTGTGGACCCCTGTAGCTGTCAGTCCTGCGACCCTCGGGATGACGCGCTTGGCATCGCCCTCAGGGTTTGATCTTGTAGCCCACCGCAAAGAGCCGCCAAGCCAGCAGCGCCAGCGCCAGATTGAGCGCGACCAGGACGCCCGCGCCCAGTGCCAGCGAGGTTTCCGCGTGGCCGATGAAGCCCGCACGGAAGCCGTCGATGGCATAAAACACGGGATTGAAATAGATCCACTCCCGAAGCGCTTCCGGCAATCGCTCCACCGAAAAAAAGGTCCCCGAAAGCAAACCCAACGGAACGACGACGAAACCTTCGACGGCGCCATAGTGGTCCCAGCGCTCCGCCCACAGACCCGCTAGGGTCCCCAAGAGGGCGAAGAACAGCGCCGTTGTCACGGCAAACCCAAGGATTACCGTTGCATCGAAGTATGAATATTCCACAAAGAAAGCCGTGGCCGCGCCGACCAACAGGCCGGACATCAGTCCGCAGGTCGCCGCGGAAAGGGCAAAGCCGACCGTCACTTCCAGGGGCGAGAGCGGCGCCATCTGCACATCGGCGATGGTGCCTTCAATCTTGTCCATGACGATCATCGCCGCCGAGTTCTGGAAGGCCGTGTAAGCCACGGTATAGAGCACGATTCCCGGCGCGATGAACTCGGTCAGGCCGACGCCAGGCACCATTTCGCCGAGATCGCTTTGGCCGACCACGAAGACCAGCAGGAATAGCAGACTGGAAACCAGGGGGCCGGCCAGCGTTTCGAGGCCGAAGCGCAGGAAGCGCGCAATTCCATAGCCATAGAACAGCGCCCAGAGTCCACGCCAGTTCACCCACCGAAATGCCAGGGGGCGCCAGTCCCGGAAGGACAGCAGCCGCGGCATTTCAGTCAGGCCGTTGCTGCCCGGACGACCGGTCATGGTTTCAGGCGGTAGCCGGTCGCGAACATCCCGTAGGTCACCATCCAAAGGAACAGATTGAACAGGGCCATGACCGCGATACCAAGCGCCAAAGAGCCGTCGGCGTGGCCGATGAAGCCGTAGCGAAAGCCGTCGATCATGTAGAAAAAGGGATTGAAGTGGGCGACGATCTGCCAGGCCTCCGGCAAGCGTTGGATGGAATAGAAGGTGCCGGAGAGAAAGGAAAAGGGCGTGATGATGAAGTTGGTCACTGCGGCGATGTGATCGAATTTCTCGGACCAGATGCCGCCGATCATGCCAAGCAGTGATAGCATGAGCGCGGCCATCACACCGTGGTAGAGAATGAACAGCGGATTGTGGACGGTGACCGGCACGAAGAGGGACATGCCCAGGCCTACTGCCAAGCCCACCATCAGGCCGCGAGTGACGCCGCCACCGGCAATTCCCAGAGTCAATTCGCCGGGCGAAAGCGGCGGCATCAGGATGTCGACAATGTTACCCTGCACCTTGGCGATGACAAGCGAGGATGATGTGTTGGCGAAGGAATTCTGCACCATGGCCATCATGATCAGTCCCGGTGCCAGGAAGGCCGCGAAAGGCACACCGCCGACCTCCCGTCCGCCGCCACCCAGCGCCAGGGTAAAGACGGCGAGAAACAGCAGCGTCGTCACCATCGGGGCCAGCAGGGTCTGCGTAAAGACATTGAGGAAGCGGCGCACTTCCTTCATGTAAAGGGTCCAAAGCCCGCGCCAGTTCACGCGGCCCAGCTGCCTGACGCGGGTGCCGGCAAGCGAAAGGGTCTGATGTTCCATAGCGCTTCACATAGCCCCAGCCGTCGTCCGGTGCAAGTCGAGAGCCCGTCCACATGACCGGCAAAGATGACGGCGCAGCGCCGGCCGGTGCCCCCTACCAATCGAATAGCGGCGGGAAAGCCGGCCAAAGGCCCAAGCGGCGGCGGCAGCCGTTGAAGGCGACGCCGCAAGGCCTGGAGCGCTCTGCGCTTTACTACCTGGAGCGCTACGACAGTTCGAGCGGACACCTGCGGCGCCTGCTGCATCGCAAGGTCCAACTCTCCGCCAGGGTGCATGACACCGACCCTGAAGAAGGCGTCGCAGCCGTCGAGCGCCTGATTGCGCGGCTGACGGGTCTCGGCCTGCTGAACGACGGCCGCTACGCCCGCGAAAGGGTCCGCAGCCTGCGCGGACGCGGCGCCTCGACCGCCATGATCCGTGCCAAGCTGCGCGCCAAATCCCTGCCCGCCGGCTTGATCGATGCCGCCTTGAGCGAGGAGGCCAGCAATCCCGAAGAACGCGAACTCCTGGCGGCGCTGCGCTATGCGCAGCGGCGTCGGCTGGGGCCGTTTCGCCTGGACAACCGCACTGAGCGGCGCGACCGCGATCTGGCCGCCCTTGGGCGCCAGGGTTTCCCTTACGAAACGGCAAGGCGGGTCATCGACAGCGAGAATCCGGCGGCTCTGCAAGCGGAAATCGGTGACGATTGAAGCAGCCTGCATCCGAATGCGCGGCACCTGCGTATATGGTATTGGAAAGCTGGCCTGTGTGCTTCTCGAGTGATTGCGCGTAAGTGATTTGGTGAAAAGCAGCCTCCCAACGCATAGCCGGCCTGCTGCATGGCCGGCAAAGTACCAGCCAAACTGGGAGAACAAGAAGAGGATCCGATGAGCAGAATCCTGAAACTGATCACCCCCTTCGCACTCGTCTTTGCAGTGGCCAGCGGTTCGGCCGCCGCCATGGGCAGCGGTAGCGACGATGGCGCCAAAAAGGCGATGGACCCGAACTTTCTCTCCGCTAAGCAACTGATGGACGATGGAAAGTACGCTGAAGCCATTCCTCTCCTGGAAAATGTCGTCGCCACCGACAAGAAGAACGCCGATGCCTTCAACTACCTCGGCTACAGCAACCGCCAGATTGGCAACCACGACGCTGCCCTGACCCACTATCACGCGGCGCTGGCATTGGAGCCGCGCCACCGCGGTGCCAACGAGTACCTAGGGGAACTGTATCTGATCCTCGGCGACCTGCCGAAAGCCGAGGAACGCCTGAAAACCCTGGATGAAGCCTGCTTTTTCGGCTGCGACGAGTACACCGAGTTGAAAGAGGCCATCGCCGCCTACAAGGCCAAGTCGGGCAGTTAGACGCGCTCAGCGGCCTTGGTTGGAGCCTCTGATCTCACGGAAAGATCCGGCAGATCAAGAGCACTTTCAAGCACATGGATATCGAGCGGCTGGGCACGCCCGCGCACATCGATCTGCTGTCGCGGAAAGGCCGTAAGATCGACTCCGGCGTGACCGGCCAATGGCGCCGACACGATGAGCTGGGCGCTGTACTCCTTCGTCAAAGACTCCAACCGGCTGGCCGTGTTTACGGCATCTCCTATGGCGGTCAGGGAGGTGGCCCGGCCGTACCCCATCTCTCCAACGATGACCGCGCCGCTGTGCAATCCAATGCCGATGCGCAGCGGATCCGGCAGATCGGAAGCCAGGCTACGGTTCAGTTCTTCAAGCGACTGAGCCATCCTGCGCGCCGCGTCAAGTGCATTGCGGCTGCCCTGGGCGATGCCCTGCTCGATCCCGAACAGCGCCATGACCCCATCTCCAATGAACTTGTCCACGCGGCCACCCGCAGCCTCCACTGCAGTGCCCATGGCCGTAAAATAGCGGTTCAGCACGAAAACCACGTCGTAGGGCAGGCGGTCCTCGGAAAGTGTGGTGAAACCGCGCAGATCGGCAAAGAGGATGGCGATTTCGCGTTCGTCACCCTGCAGATAGCCCGGCCGCTGCCGGGCCAGCCGCGGCCCAGCCGTAGCCGGGAGCATCGGTGTTACTTCGCAGTCGGCGAAGACCGCCGCCTGGCACGCCAGGCGCACGTTCGGTGCCGCGCCAACCCGCGCCAGGACACGGCGTTCTTCCGGCGTTGGCGGCGGTAGAGCGGCACCACCGCGCCCGAGCCGAACACGACAGGTCGAACAGCGCCCACGTCCTCCGCAGACCGAGGCATGAGGGATGTTGGCGGCGTGGCTGGCGGCCAGGATGGTCTCACCTTTGCGGACACTGACCTGCTGCCCGCCCGGATAGCTGAGCCGCACCATGCCCTGCCGCCGGCGCCAGAGCCGCCACAGCAGACGCAACGCCAGAGTCGACGCCAGCAGCACGAAGAAGCCGATTACCACGCCATCGCGCAGTGCCAAGATCTCGTCGCGTTCGGCCCCTGATAGCGCATTGGCCCTGGCCAACACCCCGGGAATGAAATTCGGATCCGCGGCATTGCGCAGAACTTCGCGCCCGGCGGTCAGGTAGCCGCCGAGCGCCAGCGTCGGCAGTAAGACGGCCGCCACCAGACCGTAGGGCGCAACGCGAGGATACCAGCCTTTCAGGCGCAGCCAGATATGCAGCCCAATGCAGCCGTGGGTCCAGACCACGAGAACCAGAAGAGCTTGCTGCAGGGCATCGCGCAGATTGAAGCTCCACTGCACTGTAACGATGTAGAGATAGCTGTCGTCGACGCCGAAGACCTCATGCACCAGACGCGTGCCCAGGATGTGCAACGCCGCAAGCGGGATAATCAGCACACCGAAGAGATAGCGCAAAGCTTCGACTGGCGGCATTACCAGGCTTTCGCGCCTGAAGATCGCATAGTAGGCCAATGCCAGATGCACCAGCAGTGCCGCGTACAGCACCACGGTCAGCGGCAGCGACCGCCAGAACAGCAGAAAAACCTCCCGTCCTGCCTCCAGCGCCGGGAACGACACTAACCCCAGGGTTAAATTCAGCAGATGCGTGAATACGTAGATAAAGAGCGTCAGACCACTGATCAGCCGCAAGCGCCGGACCATTTTCGTTCCTCTAATGCCTTGTTCCCGTATTTTTGCGCGGGCTGCGAGCGGCAGAGCTTCCGAACCAGCGGATCATAAGCAGGCTCGACAGGCTTGAAAACGGCCCTGTCTTGCTGCTATTGGCCGGACAGCAGCGAAAGTGGCACGGCATTCAGGGAACCTGCGGCAGGCGCGGCGATCAATTTGCCGGGAAAGGTGGAGCCAAGTGAGCGAAGACGACAGCCGCAGGGCCCGGCGACGCAATCGGCCACGACGGGTGTTCGACACCTCCGTCCCGTCGCCCTGTATTGCCGTCTGTCAGGTTGACCCCAAGACAGATCTCTGCCTTGGCTGCCGACGGCACATCGACGAGATCCGCAACTGGCCGATTCTCACCGCCGATCAGAAGCGCGCCGTCCTGGCGGAGGTCGCAAAGCGGCAGTAGGTTTCCGGAAAGACTCTAGATGTGCGTTGAGGAGCCTTGCTGCTGCGCCGCAGCTTGGCGCGCGAAGATCGTGCGCATGATTTTCTCTTGCACGCGCCGATCGATATTGGTGAAGACGCCAGCGAGTTCCTTGCGGTCGCGCTCGACCCAGACCACCACTGCCTCGCAGTCGAAAACCAGGGGCTCTCCGTCAGCGTCAAGCTCGACGATCAGGTTGATCTTGTCTCCGGGATAGTGTTCGGCGGTGTAGGCGCCGGCGGAGAAGCCACGGCGCGACCAGTCTTTCAAGGGATAGGCTCGACCGTCGACCGAAACCTTGCCGTCGATGTGATTGCCGCGCGGCTCTCGGCGACGATCACTGGCAGGGGACGAAAGGCGTCGAAACAACGAAGCAAGCATGCCTCAAGAATGCCCCAGAGGACCTGAAGCTTTCGTTAACGATTGTGCTGACTTGGCGCAAATTCAATTGCAGCGCATATAGCACCGCATGGAAGTTGGATGACTGGTGCCGCCCTGCTCGATCCGAATGCAATGGGCTCTACATCGAGCGACGCAGACGGACGTCCACGGGGCGAAAGCGGCTGCGGTCCAATAGAGCGGAACAGGTCATCGTCACCCGGCGCGACGGATCGAGGATATCACGCAAGCAGACCCGGCGCACCGCGTGTGAATCCGTGAAAAAGGACTCCACTTCCCATTGGCGCGTGGCCTTGCGCATCTCCTGAAAGCGCTGTCCAACGCTGAGTCCGACCTGTGCAATGCTTTGCGGCATACTCATTTCTCCGTTCCGGGTCCCTAAAGGCGCCTCGGAGCCGGCCCAGTAGCAAGGCCTGGTGACTGCGGTCCCGTCCGACAGAGCTCCTGCGACTCCGCCTTTGCGCCATCAAAGCAACGGGGCAGGGACACGTTTCCAATATCGCAGCGGACGAGATGCGATCAACGATTCCGCCTGTGGCATTGCGTGTAAAAAATGAGGCAGAAAAATATAGGTTCTCATTCTTATTTCGCTTGCGATGTACCGGTGCAAGTTGCCGGAGAGTATTTATGGTGATGAACTAGGTTGTTGAAAATCGACTAAATCACTTAGTTTTTCGGCAAACTCTGCGGCGCTCCGGGCTTCCGGAAATTGAGCGTCGGCATGATAGTAGAGCGCCAAAACTCCTGATTATTATAATCATTTAGACTAGTATAAATAATTAGGGAAGACCTGAAGCGCCATTCCGGATGCTCTGCATCCTTCGCATTCGGCAAATGGTTGGACGGTGTCCTAAATCCTGGTTGAAGGAGATGACGGCAGCAGTTGGTACCTGTGTCTCGCCGTTCCGCAGGATTTTGCTAAGAGCGGCGGTTGTTGACGCTTGGTGCCATTCCTAGTCAGAGACCTGCAGGAACCTCGTCTGCAGCACCGCCTCGCGCTCTTCCATGTAGCGCTGGGCTGCGCACATATGTTCGAAAAGAACCTCCCGCGCCGCTGACGCATCGTTACGGCGTAGGGCACGCAGCAGCCGTACCTGGTAGGTCAGCCCGCTCTCGCGCAGATCCGGATTTGGCACCTCATAGATGCGCTTGCACACGGTAAGGTCGCGCAGCAGCGACTGCAGAAAGCGGCACATGAAGGCGAGCACCGGATTGGGGCAGTAGTCGACGAGGATGCCATGGAAATCGAGTTCGGCATGGCGCTGCCGGCGCTCTTCCTCCAGGTCGCGGGGCGGCTCGACGTAAATCTGCATGGTCTGCTCGAGCCGCTTGAAGTCGCCTTCCCCGAGGCGGCCGACGATGCTGGCCGCGAGTTCGGGTTCCAGGACACGGCGCAAAGCGTAAATGTCGCCGATGGTCGGGTTCTGAAAAAAGAAGTAGTTGCCGAGCAGTTCCATCGCCCGCGCGCCGGAAAGCGCTTCGACGAAGGTGCCACCGCCCGGGCCAGTGCGGCTGCGGACCAAGCCCTGCGTTTCCAGCACACGCAGGGCTTCGCGGATGGTGCCCTTGCTGGCCTGGAAGCGGTCGATCATCTCACGTTCGCCTGGCAACCGGTCGCCGGGCTGGAGGCCGTGGGTCACAATCCAGTCCTTCATCTCTTCGGCGATGCGCACCGGACGCTTCTTGCCGCCCCGTCTGGCGCCGCCGGGCGCCGGCGTCAGAGAGCTATCGAGTGATTCGCTCATTGCACCGTCATCCTTGCTGGTCTTCTTCAGGCCGGGGTACATCCTTGCGCGGATGGTAGCAGGCGTAGGCGGATTCACCGTCACGTTCCAACGACGGCACCGCATCGCGGCATAGCCCGGTGACGTGGGGGCAACGCGCGGCAAAAGCACAGCCCGGTGGCGGCGCCAACGGATCGGGCAATTCGGCGATCTGCGATTCCGCGCCAATGCCCTTGCGACCCGGCACCGGCGCGGAGGAAAGGAGCAGGCGGGTGTAGGGATGCAGCGGCCGGTGGAAGAGGTCATCCACACTGCCTTCTTCCACCACCCGCCCGAAGTACATCACCAACACCCGGTCGCTAACCGATTGCACCACCGCGAGGTCGTGACTGATGAAGGCATAGGTGAGATCGAACTGTACCTTCAACTGATCCAGGAGGTTCAGCACCTGCGCCTGCACCGAGACGTCGAGCGCCGAGACCGGCTCGTCGAGGATCAGGATATCCGGCTCCGCCGCCAGCGCGCGGGCAATGCCGATCCGCTGCGCCTGGCCGCCGGAAAATTCATGCGGATAGCGTTCGAGAAACTCCGGGCGCAGGCGCACCGCCTCCATGACCTCTGCCAGTTTGTCATGCCGCGCCGCTTCCGGCATGTGCAGCAGGTGAATGAGCGGCGCCTCGAGGATCTGGCGGATTGTCTTGCGCGGGTTGAGTGAACTCAAGGGGTCCTGAAAGACATACTGGATTCGTTTGGCCAGCGCCCGCCGGTCGAAGGCGGCGGGATCATGCACCTGGGCGCCACCCAATAAAACGCTACCTTCGCTGGGCTTCTGCAGGCCGACCATCAACTTGGCAAGGGTTGACTTGCCACAGCCAGATTCGCCGACAATCCCAAGTGTCTCGCCTTGGCGCAGCTCGAAGGTGACGCCCTGCACCGCATGAACTGTAGGCTTTGGCCGGCCGAAGAGGTTGCGGCCACCGCCGAAGCGCCGCGTCACGTTATGAACTGCCATTAGCGCCGTCATGAGGCTTCTCCTGGCGCTTGTGGGCTCCTGGGTTTGATGCAGCGGACCTGGTGTCCGCTGCCCCGCCCATGCAGTGCATCCAGCGTGATGTCGCCTTGACGGCAGGTTTCCTCCGCGTGGGCGCAGCGCTCGGCGAAAGCGCAGCCCGGCGGGAGATCGTTGGCGGCGGGCGGCAGGCCGGGAATCGCGTCCAGCTGCCGGCCCGGCTCGCCCAGGCGCGGCACGCAGGCGATGAGCCGCTCCGTATAGGGATGCGCGGGGGCGTTCAGCACCTGCTCCGTCGGACCGATCTCGACGATGCGTCCGGCATACATGACGGCGATGCGGTGACAGACCTCGGAGACGACGCCGAAGTCGTGGGTGATGAACAGCAACGAAGCGCCACTGTCGGCGCGCAATTGGTCGAGTAGCTTCAGCACCTGTGCCTGCACTGTCACGTCCAGGGCGGTGGTCGGCTCATCGGCGATCAGCAACGCCGGATCGTTGGCCAACGACATGGCAATGGAAACGCGCTGGCGCATGCCACCGGACAACTCATGGGGGTAGGCCCCGGCGCGGCCGGCGGCGTTAGGAATGCGCACCGCATCGAGCAGGACTACGGCTGCGTCCCACGCCTCTTTGTAGGGCACCGGCCGATGGCTACGGATCGCCTCGGCGATCTGGTCGCCAATGGTGAACAGCGGATGCAATGTCGTCAGCGGATCCTGAAAGATATAAGCGACGTCGTTGCCGCGAATGGCGCGCAGACTTGCCGCATCAAGACCCAACAGATCACGCCCGTTCAGGAGAACCTGACCACCGACGATGCGCCCTGGTGGAGTCGCCACTAGACCGAGAAGCGACAAGGCAGTGACTGACTTGCCGGATCCGGACTCGCCGACCAGTCCCAGACACTCATGTGGTTTGATATCGAAGGAAACGCGATCGACGGCATGATAGACGTTGCCCCCGCTGCCAAACTGAGTCTGAAGGTCCTGCACGTCCAAGACCGCGCCCTCCTGCACGGCGGCATCTGCCGACGGCACGGCCGCGCGGCTTACCTCTGTGATCGGCGCCGGGCGCGCCAGGGCGCCGGACTTCAGGCGAGGATCCAGCAGGTCTCGGATTCCGTCCCCCAGCAGGTTGATGCTCATCACCACGAGGAAGATCATCACGCCGGGAATGACCGAGACGTGCGGCGCAGTGATCAGCAGCTTGCGCCCCTCGCCGAGCATGGAGCCGAGGTCGGCGTCGGGCGGCTGAGCACCGAGACCTAAGAAACTCAAGCCCGCGGTCTCCAGAATCATCCAGCCGACGGTCGTCGACACAGTAATCACAATCACCGGCAACACATTGGGAAGCACTTCGGTAAGCAGGATGCTGAGGTTCGACTTTCCAGAGAGCCGCGCAGCGTCAATGAACTCGCGCTTGGCCAGCCCCAAGGTGACGCCGCGGAGATTGCGGGCGAAGAAGGGAATATTGACGATGGCGATGGCGAAGAGCGCGTTCAGCAGGCCGGGGCCGAGGACCGCGACGATGGCCAGTGCAAGCAGGATATAGGGAAAGGCCATCAGCATGTCGATGCCGCGCATCAACAGTGTATCCACGCGACCGCCAAAAAAGCCGGCGACGATTCCGATGGTCGAACCGAATAGCGCGGCGACAGAGGTCGCGGAGAGGCCAACTAGCAGGCTGACCCCCGTGCCCCACAGAAGCCGCGAGAGGATGTCGCGCCCCAGGTGATCGGTGCCCAGCAGGTGTGCCGTGTCGAGCGGCCGCAGCAGGCGGTTGACCGGGTCGGTCGCCGCCGGATCCTGTAGCGGCAGGAAGGGTGTGAGGGTCACCAGCAGGATGATGAGCAGCAGCAGGCCCGCGCCGAATGCCGCCAGTTGATTGCGCAAGAACAGCGCCACGGGCGAGGGTCGGCCGGAACCTCGCGCGGTTCGGGAAGGAGCAGTCACGCCGGCCTGCGAGCCGCTCATGTCTTGAGCCTCGGATCGAGCAGGTGCTGCAGCACGTCGGTCAGCAGGTTGAACAGGACGTAGCTGGCCGCAACGATCAGAACGCCCCCTTGCACCAGCAACAGGTCTCGGGTCGAGATGGCAGTGACCAGCATGCGGCCGATCCCCGGCCACTGAAACACTGTCTCGATGTAGACGGCCCCGCCCAGCACGAAGCCGGCCTGCACGCCGATCACTGGAATTACGCTCACCAAGGCGGCCTTGAAGGCGTGCCTGCACACCACGTGGAATTCATCAACGCCCTTGGCGCGTGCGGTGCGGATGTAGTCCTGACGCAACACCTCCAGCATCGCCGCGCGGGTCAGCCGCGCGATGACGCCGGTGGCCACCACAGCCAGGGTAACTGCGGGCAGCAGCAGATGGCGAAGCAAGTCTGGCAGATCGCCGCCGCCGTAGATCGCGAACATGCCGCTGGCCGGCAACCAGGGCAGCGTTACCGCGAAACCTAGGACCAGCAGCAAGCCGAGCCAGAACGAGGGAATCGAAATCCCGACAAGTACGAAGAACGTGATGATCTTATCGGTCCAGCCGTACTGGCGAACAGCGGTCACGACGCCGGCAAGCAGGCCGAAGACGGAACACAGCAGCAGGGCCGCGCCCGCCAGGATCAGGGTGGCCGAAAAGCGCTCCAAAACCTCGTCGATCACCGGGCGATTGAGATTGTAGGAGCGCCCAAAGTCGCCCTGCAGCAAGTTACCGAGCCAGACGAAATACTGTTCTACAAGGCTGCGGTCGAGACCGAGCTGGCGGTTGAGCCGTTCGACGTTCTCCGGCGTAGCATAGGAACCGAGAATAGCCGTGGCCGGATCTCCGGGGATCATCGCCATGATGAGAAAGACGATGACCGTGAGGCCGAGCAGTACCGGCACCGCCAGCATCAGGCGCTTTAGCGTATAAGCGAGCATTGCTGTCCCTGTCCTCTTTCCAGCCGGAACCCCCGCTGCCTGCGGGGATTCCGGAGAGGTTCGCGGACGTCTGCCTGATCAGCCCTTGGTGACGTCCTTCAGGATCAGGAAAAAGGACGGCTGCAGCGAAAAGTCGGCGACTCCGGCGGAGGCCACCGCGTTCTGCTTCCAGTTGGCGATGAAAGCCCAGGGCGCGTCTTCATGCACGATGACCTGCATCTCCTTATAGAGCTTCGCGCGCTCCGCCTGATCTGTGCTGCGGCGCGCCGCCTCGAGCAGCCTGTCGACCTCCGGATTGGCGTAGTAGCCCGAATTGAAGCCGCCCTTGTCCGGCCAGGCCTCGCTGCGCAGCGCGAGGTAGGGGAGCGTGTCCGGATCGTTGGTCATCCAGGCCATCTCCGCCATATCCGCCTTGCCTTCGAGGCCGGGGTTCACCTTGCCGAGGAAGGTGTTCCACTCGTAAGTCTCAATTTCGACGTTGAGGCCGACCTTGGCCAGATCTGCCTGGATCGCCGCGCCCATGGGGACCGGGTCGAGCATGCCGGAGCCGCCTTCGGTGACATAGAAGGTGAGATTCGCGCCCTCGTGGCCGGCCTCCTTGATCAGGGCCGCCGCCTTATCCGGGTCATAGGGATAAGGATTGAGACTGTCGTTGTAGGCCCAGGAGAATGCCGGCGGAGTCGGGCCGGCGGCCACTTCCGCCGTGCCCTGCAGCACATTCTCCACCAGGGCCTTCTTGTCGATGGCGTAGTTCACTGCCTGGCGTACCTTCTTGTCGGCCAGCGGCCCTTCCTTCACGTTGAAGATGAGGAACCAGACATGCGGGCCGGCCTGCTCATGCACCTGATAGCTGCCGTCGTTGGCGAAGGTCGCGACCGAGTCCGGCGGCACTTCGACCATCAGATCGATGCCGCCCGAGAGCATCTCGGCGACGCGGGTGTTGGCATCGGTGATTGGGCGGAACACCACCGCCTCCAATGCCGGCGGACCTTCCCAGTAGTCGTCGTTGCGGACCACCACCACCTTGGCGTTGCTCTCCCACTCGGCGAAGCGGAAGGCGCCGGTACCCGACGGATTGCGCCCAAACTCCTTACCATGCTGCTTCACCGCCTCGGGCGACACGATTAGCCCTGTCGGATAGGCGAGGTTGGAGAGGAAAGGCGCGTAGGGCTCCTTCAGTTTGAACACCACCGTGTCTTCGTCCTTGGCGGTGACGCTGTCGATCGAACTGAAGAAAAACGACAGCGGAAAGGGCCCGGTGTCATAGAAGGGGTGCGTTTCGTCGAGCATGCGATCGAAGTTGAACTTCACCGCCTCGGCAGTCAGCGGCGAGCCGTCATGGAATTTGACGCCATCGCGCAGGTCGAAAGTATAGACGGTGCCGTCGTCGCTGATGGTCCAGGACTCGGCCAGGGCCGGCTCGACCTCCAGCGTCTGATCCTTGTAGCGGACCAGACCGTCATAGACGTTCATCAGGATGCGGAAATCATTTACCGCCGTTACCGCGTGGGGATCGAGCGACTTCGGCTCGGCGATCTGACCGACGATCAGCACGCCCGGCGGCGTCTGGGCCGCTGCCTTATTGCTCGCGAGGCCCGCGAAACCCTGGAGTCCCGTTGAAAAGACGCTCACCGCAAGGACCGCCGCAAAAGCCGCCCCGAGTGTCGCAATGTGGATGATTTTTCTCATTACCGCCTCCCTGATGGATCGGTTGTGCGCAAATAACACGCGTTTACAGCTCGTATTTAGCATGATAAATAAAAGAAATTCAAATTTTTTCATGATTAATTGTGCGTGAAGCTTCACGCGGGGTGGGAACCGCCTCTTGCCATGACCTTCACCATCATCGCCCGCGAGCCAGAAACCGGTATCATCGGAGTCGCCACGGCAACCGGCAGCCTCGCCGTCGGCGCGCAGGTGCCGCATTGCCGCTTCGGCGTTGGCGCCATCGCCACCCAGGGCTACTCGACCAACGTGCTCTTCGCGCGTCGCGGCCTGCCTTTGCTGGCGCAGGCGCAGTCGGCGCCGCACGTGATGCGCACACTGGTCGCCGAGGACGAGGGCCGCGACTTCCGGCAGCTTGCCGTTATGGACGCCACCGGCGGCAGCGCCGGCTGGACCGGCGAAGCCAACAGCGACTTCAAGGCGCACCGGGAAGGCAAGGGCTTCATTGTCGCCGGCAACATTCTCACCGGACCGGACGTTCTCACTGCCATGACCGAGGCAGTTTGTGCCAACAGTGAGCGTGATTTGGCTGTCCGGCTGCTCGCGGCGCTCAAAGCCGGTGAAGCTTCGGGCGGCGACAGCCGCGGCACCTGCTCTGCCGCGCTGCTGGTCGACTATGGTACCGGAGCGGCCCTCAATCTGCGGATAGACTACGACCCGGCGCCGGTAGCCGCGCTAGAGGCCCTCCATGAGCGCTCGAAGGACCGGGCCTATCGCGACTTCCTGCAACGCCTACCCGACGAGCAGGACCCGGATCGTCACTGAATTGGCGATCCGTCAGCGGCCTCTGTTGAAGCTTGGATCACTTTCTTGAGGGAGCAATGCCAGCCATTTCGCCTGGTCCTGTTGCAAATAGATTCCGCGCGGCGCAGCGGCAGGGCCTCGATGTCCCTGGCGACCAGCTTCGGTGCCGGCAAGATTTGTTTCGGTCCGCGATTCAACAGTGGCTGCAATGTCGGCGCCAGAGATTTCAGCAGCTGAGTTGGAAGGGCGGAGGTGAAGCCGTAGCCTTCGGCCTCCGCGCCGGCCACATGCGCAGAGATCGCACCGAAGAAGCGATCGCCGAGAAAGAACACGAACGTCGCCGTCCGATTAACAACTTTCGAGGATATAACCTCGCCGTTGCGGCCAAAGCGCTCATAGCGATGATCGCCGGTACCAGTCTTGCCTCCGGCAATCAGTGCCGCACCATCGGAACCCTGGAATGCGCCGCTCACCCGCCTGCCCGTTCCCTCCTCCACAGTGTCGATCAGCGCCTGCCGCAAGGTGAGAGCCACATCCTGGTGTAGCACCCGCTCACCAGCGTTGGTCTCCAATTTCATCACGGTCTCGAAGGGTGTTCCTTCGCCAAAACGCAGCCGCTCAAAACGGCTGGTAGGCAAGCGCTGCCCTTCGTTGGCAATGATCCCCATGAGCTCTGCCAGCGCGGCGGGGCGATCGCCGGAACTGCCGATGGCGGTGGCATAAGACGGCACCAGCCAGTCGAAGGGATAGCCAAGCTGCTGCCAGGCTGCGGCGATGCGCTGGAAGGCTTCTTCTTCGAGCAGGATACGGATGCGCCGATCCTGAGCCCGGCGCAGCTTTGGCCGGAACAGCCAGGCATAGGCGTCCTGGCGGGCCTCGGCTCCGGCAGCTACAACTTCGCCTAGGGAACTATGCGGGGCTTCACTTAGATAGGCAGCGAGCCAGAGTTCCAGCGGATGAATTTTCGCGATGTAGCCGCGGTCGTTCAGGGAGAAACGTTCCTTGGCGTATTTCTTGAAGAGATCACGGACGGCGGCATCGCTGAGGGACCTGCCCCTGCCGTCGTCCCGCAAGAACGAAGCCAGGGAGTCAACCCCTGCTTCCGGACGCAGGCTGCGGAACAATACCGCCCTCGCAGCGGTGCTGCGGCGCGCTCGGTTGGTGATTTTGGCAAGAATTTCTTCTCGATCGAGATTGCGGTAGCGGCCATAAAAACCCAGCAGAAACTCCCGGCCCTCCCAGTCGGCAAAACGGCTGAGATAGGCCTGGCGCAACGGAGAAGCGCGATCGAGGGGATTACCTTCGGCCACCACGCCCTGGGCTACGTGATAGCTTACGATGTCCCGCATCAGGCGGATGAAAACCAGGTTCACTGAATTGCGCAAGGCTTCCGCCACGGACATGACTCGGTCATCGTCGTTCTTGTCGAAATTGACGAAGCTGTGCAGCCCGCCGCCGGTGAAAAAAGTCTGCTTGGGGCTGGCAGAGTAGCGCCGCTGCATCGCCGCGCGGAGAAGATCGCGCAGGCTTATGCCGGGCTCAGCGGCAAGGACACCGGCAACCCAGCGCGTCAGAGGATCTCCCGCGACGGCCTCGGCACGCGGACTCTCACCGGATTGGCCTTGAAACCGGTCATGGAGCTCGCCCACGATCTGGAGGTAGCTCACCAGAGTGCGCAGTTTGGCTGTGGAGCCGAGATCAAGCTTGGTGCCTTCATTGATATCGAAAGGACCATCATAGTTGTCGGCCTGGAGGCGCAGGTAGTTGCGGTCACCGCCTTTCTCAAAAAGCATCAGGCTGTAGATGACCTTCTCAGGGGCGCCACGGTCCAGAAGGCGCGGCGCGGCTAAGCCCCGGGCCTCTAATTCGGTTGGGTCCGACAAGCTCTTGAGAACCGCAGTCACCTGCTCCTGAACTTCACGATCCAGCGTCGTCTCTGCGGTGAGATCAAGACGGTCGAGGTCGTAGAAAGAAGCGATGCCCAACTGCCCGAGAAGACGGGCACGCAGGGTCGACGCCGCCTTCCAGGATAACGGAGAGGTGGGCAGGGAAGCCGCCGGCAGCGCTTCGGTGAAGCTTACTGTCTGCGCGAGCGCCGCATCCCTCAAGACAGTGTCTATTACGCCGGCGCCGGCGAGCAGCCTCAGATGGCTGTCCACCAGCCGGTGCAGCGAGTCGCGCCCGGTTATGAGGTACTCCGAGGGTCGGCGTTGGGCGATAAGAAGCGAAAGGGCCTGGCGATAAATTGCCGCTCGGCGCCGTAGTCCATCGCCCATCATGTCCGCGGATGACAAACTCTCTTGCAGTGTTGCGAAGTCGGTTCCGAACCAGGCCCAAAGACCGTCGCCGAGGCCGATGACCTCGCCATAGCCGGTGCGCGCCGCCAGCGGCGTACTGTTGAGATAGTCGACGACAATGCGCCGCCTTGTCGCCGTGGTGTCCCGCCCATCGAGATAACCGCGCAGGCTGGCCGAAATCATTTGGCGCAGCTTTTCACTGACGCTTTCCGTGCGCCCGTAAGGCGAGTGGCGGAACTTCTCCATCTGCGTGGCCAGTGTACTGCCGCCAGGACTCTGACCGCCCGTAAGGGTTTTCTTCACAACGAGATCGGCAAAAGCGGTCGCCAGCCGATCCCATTCGACCGCCGGATTGGCTCTCGGGAATGCCGGATCGAGTAGCTCCCGATTCTCGATGAAGAGCAGGGTTTTCACGATCAGCGTCGGCACGGAATCGAATGTCTCGAAGGTGCGCTCCGGCTGCCGGGAAATGAAAATCGGCTTGCCGTCCCGGTCGACCAGTGTCAGTCCCGACCTGGTCTTCGCCCGGTACGGCGCGATGCCGCTCTGTCGAAAGTACCAATCGAACTTCTGCGAGATGCGGGCCTGCCGCTCGATCGCATAGTTTTGATTCTGCAGCGTCGAGATGATGCCGGGGAGCGCAACATACCCGAGACGGCGGTCATAGGGCCCATCATCAGGAAAGATGATGGCGTCGCTCGGGCCACGGCCGACCTGATAGGTCATCTGGCGCGCCATCTTCGAAAAGAACTCAGCCTGCAGAGTGGAGGTTTTGGCCTCCATGATCGCAAGGCTCCCGACGGCCGAAACAAAGAGGAGGGCTGATCCGCCGGCTGCGACACGCCGCCAGCCGCGGCTCATTTGATGACCCCGATGTGGATCGCGGTAAATTTGCCGCGAATCCTTCGGGCCGTTGGCGTCTAGCAATACACTCACCATGGGTAGCCATTCCTGGCTAGGGGCTCACCTTGCTCTTAGAGGCAAGCCCGTGGATCCAATCCCCCAACGACTGCACAGCCATATCCGTATCTTCCGACCCCCGAGCAGGATCATGCGCTTAAGGTGAATTTTTCTCAACGTTTTTAAAAGGTTAATGGTAAACTTGGCGGAATTCCGAGGATTTGCCACGGGTCGCAGGAGCCTCTCCGCAGCGCGGCAGTCACCATCGTACACTTAGCGTCGGCGACTCTGGGGAGCGAACCCGTCAAACACTGCCGTTTTGTTCCGGTCCAAGTTCATTCGCGAACCCCTCCGCTGCTTGGCGCGGCGGTGCCGCTGCCCATCACCTGCTTGCCCCGGCGCTGCTCCAAGGCAAAGCCAACCAGGGCTTGCAACCGGTAGAAGCCGTGAATGAACTTTCCATAAGGCATCGAGAGAAAGAGCGCCATGACGACGCCAAGATGAACCAGCAGCAAGAAGCCGAGCAATTCCGTGCCGCGCAGGGCGGTAAGCATCAGCCCGGTCAAAGCGGTGAGAAACAGCAGTACGAGAAATCCCTCGTCCAGCTTGCGCGCCGCCGCTGTCTGCACCGGAGAATTGGCGGCGCGGTACTTCAGGACCATCAGCCCCGCCGGGCCGGCCAGCAGGCCGAGGCCGCCCAGGGTGCCGAGCAAGCTCGGCAGGCTAAAGTATCCATAAGGCGCCGGCCAGCCGAACACATAGTGGTAGACGGTACCCAGCGAGGTCGCAGTGAAGCAGAGCAGGAAACCGTAAAATGTGAAATGGTGATACAGTCGCCGCAAATTCGACGGCGCCTCTTGCGGGTAGGTACAGCCGAGGTCGGAGCCACCGCCCATGTACTTTAGTGTCAAAGCGTAATGAATCGCCGCTACGACGTCGCCAAGGCCCAACTCTTTCAGCGGCGGTGCGCCGATCAGGCGCCAGAAGCGGCCCATGGCAATGACGATGGCGGCCAGGATGAAGAGCGCGACACCGCCGAAGAGCGCCACCATGAAGTTGTGCGGCAACACTGCATAGAAGTTGCCGCCATGCTGGCCGAAGAGTGTTGCCGGCTTGAGCAGCAGCACTGCCGACAGCAAGAACAGTGCGACTGCCAGAGCGGTAACGATCGCTGTCCAGGCCCCGTTGTTCCGGAAGGCCCGGCCGAGGAAACCCGGCCAGGCCGCGGCTTCGTAGGTATCGATGCGCAGCGACGCCATGGTTCTTGGCACATTCACATTGAATTCGTGCGGATCGGCATACTGACAATGATGGTAGCAGGAGCCACAGTTATGACAGAGGTTCGCCAGGTAGCCGAGATCGCCTGCCGTAAACTCCAGGCGCTCCGTCATCGCGGGAAAAACCGCGCAGTGGCCCTCGCAATAGCGACAGGCATTGCAAATGGTCATGATGCGCTCCGCCTCGGCGGCCGCTTCGGTTTCAAGCAGCGCTACTAGCATTTGCCGCGGCCTCCTTCCCCGCAATACGGCCGAAGACACCGCCGATCGTCATGCCGATGCCCGCCAGATAGCCCTCGCCCAGAACGTTGCCGGCCATGATTTCGCCGGCCGCAAACATGTTGGCTGAGGGACGGCCGCCTTCCATCAGAACCCGTGCCCTTTCGTCGACCGCAACACCCAAATAGGTGAAAGTGATGCCCGGCTTCAGGGTATAGGCGTAGTACGGTGGCGTATCGATGCGCCGGGCCCAGTGTGTCTTCGCCGGCTCGAGACCTTCGGTGTGGCAGTCGTCCAACTCGGTATGATCAAAACTGCCGTCGCGCACCGCGACGTTGTAATCGTCGACCGTCTTGGAAAGCACAGCCGGGTCGAGGCCGATCTTGCCGGCCAGATCGCTTATTGTTTCCGCCTTCTCGGCTGGAAAAACCGGCGGCATGAACAGGCCGATCGCCTTCTGGTCGATGATGACATGGCCGATCTGCGCCGGCTGGGCAGCAACCAGACGTCCCCAGATGGCATAGCGTTTGGGCCAGAAATCTTCGCCCTCGTCGTAAAAGCGTTCGGCCTTGGCGTTCACCACAATACCGAGCGACACACAGTCGACGCGTGTACAGATACCGCCATCGAACTTCGGTGCCCGGCCATCGATGGCGACCGCATGGCATTGCTGCGGATCGCCGACCTGCTGTACGCCCTGGTCGAGCAGCTGCTTCAGGACTTCGCCGGTGTTGTAGGGCGTGCCTCGGATCAGAAAGTTGTTCGCCGCCTCACCCCAGGACTCCTTGAGCCAGGGAATGTTGGCCTGAAAGCCGCCGGCGGCGAAGACCACGCTGCGCCCGAAAAAGTCACGCTGCTGTCCGCCGATCTTGCAGGTGACACCGCGACAATGGTCGTCTTCGAGATGCACAGCGACAGCCTCCGCCTCGTAGAGCAGGGTGACGCCCAGCTCCTCGGCTTGGCGGCAGAGCGCGTTCACCAGGGCCCGGCCGCCGCCCATGAAGAAAGCATTGGTGCGTCCCAGATGCAGAGTGCCTGAAAGTGCCTTCTGGAACCGCACGCCGCGCGACTCGAGCCAGGCAACAGAGTTCTGCGACTCGCGGATGGCGAGACGCGCAAGCTTTTCGGTGGTCTTGCCTTTGGTGACCCGCAGCAGATCCTCATAGTACTCCGCTTCGGGATAGGCGTCGGTCAGAACCGAGGTCGGCACAACGTGCATGGCGCGCAGGTTGCGGGTGTGGCGGCTGTTGCCACCGCGGTAAAAGCGTGGCGCGCGCTCCAACAGGCAGACGCTCCGCCCCGCCTCCGCCGCCTCGATGGCCGCGCTCAGTCCGGCATTTCCGCCACCGATAACCAGAACGTCAAATGCGGTTGGCCCAGCATCAGCGTCCAAGTTCCGCCTCCCGATTCAGTCGTTTCACTACTTGTCGACTTTTGTATACATAAATATACTTCAATGATCAACCATCCTGGAGCCAGCAGTGGCCAGAGGAGGCATCACGTGACGGAGAGCCTAGCGGAACGGGCCTATGGAGCGCTGTGCGCGGCCATTGCAGAGGGCGAACTGACGCCGGGCCAGCGGATCGGCGAAACCACTTTTGCCGCTCAGTTGGGGATCAGCCGCACACCGATCCGCGAGGCACTGCAGCGCCTCGCCCGCGACGGCCTGGTCACGCTCGACGCCCGCAACGGCGCCAAGGTCGCCGAGTTGTCCTTGGAAGCAATCCAGGAACTCTACGACCTGCGCGAAATCCTGGAAGGCAGCGCGGCCCGCTTTGCCGCCCTTGGCGCCACGGCCAATGACCTGCAGCGGCTTAACGCCATCCTGATCAAAGAGACCGAACATGGCGACGACCCGGCGGCCCTGGCCAAACTCAACAAACTGTTTCATCAAGCGCTCTGCGAGGCAGCCAACAACCGCTACCTGAGCAGCGCGGTGGCGACTTTCTCCACCACCCTGTTGCTGCTCGGCCCGACCACCTTGGCCGCAAAGCTCCGGGCGGGTGAGTCCCAAGCTGAGCACCGCGCCATTGTCGAAGCCATCGGCGAGGGCGATGCCGAGCGGGCCGAGAGCCTGATGCGCGCGCACATCCGCCGCGCCCGCGAAATCCGCATCGCCATGGTGCTGGAGGAGGGACTCGGCATCTCGCCGACCTCGATTGCCTAGGGAAGGATCGGGACGACAAGAGAGCGGCACTTCCGGCCGGTCATGAACCCGTCTAAGGCGTGACAATCTGGCGCACGGTGTGGCCCTCGGCCAGGCGGTCGAAGCCTTCGTTGATCTGCTCGAGAGTCAGCCGGTCGCTCATCAGCCGGTCAACCGGCAGCCGCCCGCGCCGGTAGAGGTTGATGTAGCGCGGCACATCGCGCAAGGGCACGCAGCTGCCGATGTAGCTGCCTTTCACCGTGCGCTCCTCGGCCACGAGGCTGACATGCTGCACCTCAAAGCGATGATCGGGATGCGACAGGCCCGCGGTCACCGTGGTGCCGCCACGCCGGGTCACGCGATAGCAGAGGTCCATAGCTTTGACCGAACCGGCCATTTCGAAAGCATAGTCGACGCCGCCCGCGGTCGCCGACTTGATCTGCTCGACGCAGTCTTCGTCTGTGGCATTGTAAGTGTCGGTGGCTCCGAGCTGACGGGCGAAAGCCAACTTATTCTCATGGATGTCGACGGCGACGATGCGTTCCGCCCCGGCGGCGATGGCGCCAAGCAGGGCATTGAGTCCGACCCCGCCGAGTCCGACGACGGCTACGGAGCTACCGGGAGCGATCCTCGCCGTGTTGACCACGGCGCCGACGCCGGTCAGCACGGCGCAGCCGAAGAGGGCCGCTTCCTCCAGTGGCAGATCCTTGTCGATCTTCACCAGAGATGCCCGGGCGCAGACGGCATACTCGGCAAAAGCGGAAACGCCCATGTGGTGATTGACGATTTTGTCAGCGAGGTGCAGGCGCCGCGCGCCTGACAGCAGGGTACCGACGCCGTTTGACTGCGCGCCCGGTTCGCAGAGTGCCGGCCGCCCTTCCATACAGGGCAGGCAGTGGCCGCAACTCGGCACAAAAATCATCACCACGTGATCACCGGAGGCCAAGTCCGCGACTCCCTTGCCGACCTCGACCACCTCGCCCGCGGCCTCATGGCCGAGCGCCATCGGCACCGGACGCGGCCGGTCACCGCTGATGACAGAGAGATCGGAATGACAGAGACCCGCGGCGCCGATCCGCACCAGGACTTCATTCTCGCCCGGCGGATCAAGATCCAGCTCCTCGATGATCAGCGGCCGGCTTTCGGCGTAGGGCCGCGGACGACCCGTCTCGTGCAGGACTGCGGCCTTGGTCTTCATTCTTCCTCCCTGCGCGATCAGTGCTGCCTTAAGGGCTTTGCCCCCTCCGCTTTTAGCACGAAATCAGTGAAGATAGCGCGGCGGCTTACATTCCCCAGCGCAGCGCCGCCGCATGAACCGGCGCATCCCAGTAGGACGCCATCTCCGCATCGAGCTTCACCAGGGTGATCGAGCAGCCGGCCATCTCCAGCGAGGTACAGTAGTTACCGACCAGCGAACGGGCGACGCTCAAGCCGCGGCGGTCGGCTTCGCGCGCCGCCGCATCGTACATGCCGTAAAGCTCCAGCAGCGGCGTCCCGCCCATGCCGTTGACCAACAGCAGAATCTCCTGGCCTTTGTCCGGTAGAAGGTCTTCGCAGATCGCCTCCACAAGCGTCGCGGCCAGGACATCGGCGGTCATCATCTCCGTGCGTTTGCGCCCCGGCTCCCCGTGGATCCCGACACCGAGCTCGATCTCGTTGTCGGCCAGTTCGAAATTGGGCTTGCCCGCCGCCGGCACAGTGCAGCTGCTCAGCGCGACACCCATCGATCCGGACGCCTTGTTGACCCGCTCGCCCAGCGCCACGCAGTCGGCGAGCCCGGCACCGGCTTCGGCAGCCGCACCGACAATCTTCTCCAGCACCACGGTGGCCGCGACGCCGCGCCGGCCCTGGCTGTGGGTGGAATTTTCAACCGAAACGTCGTCGTTGGTGAGCACGGTGGCGGTTTCGCCGCCAAAGGCATCGGGCGCCATCTCCGCCGCCATCTCGAAGTTCATCACGTCGCCGGCGTAGTTCTTGACGATGAAGAGGGTGCCGGCGCCGCCATCGACCGCCTCAGCTGCGGCCAGCATCTGATCCGGCGTCGGTGAAGTGAAGACCTGCCCCGGACAGGCGCCATCGAGCATGCCGTGGCCGACGAAGCCGGCGTGGAGCGGCTCGTGACCGGAGCCGCCGCCGGATATCAAGGCGACTTTGCCCTGTTTTGGTGCGGCCTTCCGCGTCACGTACATGGGATCGAGACTCACCGAGACGATGTCCGCGTGGGCGCGTCCAAAACCGCGCAAGCTTTCGGTCAGGACATCATCAACGGCATTCATCAGCTTCTTCATGGGCTGGTTCTCCCTCTCGTCAATTCTATCGCTTTGTCGCTGGGGTCTATTTTCGGCGCCCGCCCGACGCCGGTTCCCGATCCGACTGGACCAGGGCAATCACCCGCTCGGCGAACTCCTGGATCAAGTGGCGCACCTGGCGCCGACGCTCCTCATCCATAGAATGAGGCAGCGGTATGCGCAGCACGTCTTTTTCAATAGAGGCGAGTTCCTCAATGGCCGCCGACTGCGCCGGATGCGCCCGGCCATAGACTCTGAGGAAGCCCTGCTGCTCTTCCTCGCTCAGGTGGCATACGCGAAACATCGCCGGAATGTGCTGCGCCGGCAGCGGCACACGGTAGGCCGGATTGGTAACCTGGGAGATGAAGCTCTTGTGCGTGCCGAAAGCCTCAGCCAGCTTTTGGCGCGTCCCCGATGGACGGCGCTCCAGATAGCGCCGCAGCAAAGTCTTGTACTCGGCAACGGGATCGGTGTCGGCTTGAGGAGCATCGTCAGCCATGGTCCGTGCCGTTTCCCCCGCTGCTGCCGCATTGCGCAATGGCCAGCTTGACCGGGCCAATCTGCGCCGGTGCACAGCTTAGCACAAACAGCCCGCAGTCCAGCAGGCTTGCGACAAGGCCGGGGGTCGAGGCCATCTCGCCGCAGAGACTGACTTCGACGCCGCGCGCCGACCCCGCCATCACCACGCGGCGGATCAGTTCCAGGACCGCCGGCGTCTGTGGATCTGCGAGTGCCGCAACCGCTGGATTGTCGCGCGCGGAAGCGGCGGTATACTGAATGAGGTCGTTCGAGCCGATGGAATAGAAGTCGGCGTCGAAGTCGGCGGCCATGAGCGCCGCCGCCGGCACTTCGATCATAATCCCCAGGCTGGGCCGCGCGCAGGCGATACCAGCCGCTTTGAGGTCGGCGATTTCCTCGTGCAGCATGGTGCGGGCCTGGGACAGTTCCCAGGGCGCGGTAACCATGGGCAGCATGACCTTCAGGTTGCCCTCGACTGCCGCCCGCGCCAGAGCCCGCAGCTGGCAGCGGAAGAGCTCGGGCCGCACAAAGGAGAGTCGCAGGCCGCGTACCCCGAGAAAGGGGTTGGTTTCGCCGTCGATGGTGACGCCTGGCAGCGGCTTGTCTCCGCCGGCATCCAGCGTGCGCACTGTCACTGGCCGTCCGCCGGCCCAGTCGAGCAGGCGGCGGTAGAATGCGAGCTGCTCATCTTCGTTCGGCTGACGGCCGCCTTCGAAAAGAAACTCGGTACGTGTCAACCCGATACCGTCGCAAATTTCCGGTGAGAACTCTTCGAGCAGCGGCGCAGCATCGATGTTGGCCAGAATTCGGACAGACCTGCCGTCGGCGGTACGGGCGGGCTGACATTCGACGGCGGCTGCCGCCTGCCGCCGGGTGGCACGCTCGGCGGCCGCGGCTTCCGCCACGGCTTGCGCCTGCTCATCCGGATTGATCGTCAGCCGGCCGGCCACGGCATCGAGGATTGCGGTACCGCCTGCCGGCAGCGCAGCAAGTGGAAACTTCGTGCCGACAATCAGGCTGACGCCGCGAGCCCTGGCCAGGATGGAGACATGGCTGGTCGGACTGCCGCCAACTGTCGCAGCGCCGCCAAGCCGGCTCCAATCGATGTCGAGAAAGAGTGAGGGGGTCAGGTCCTCCGCCACAAGGATGGCGCCAGGGGGCGCCTCGGCAAGTCCGCCGCCATTTCCGGCTAGGTGGCGCAGTACCCTTGTCTTCAGATCGTTGAGATCTTCGGCACGGGCCGCAAGGACATCGTCGCCGCCGCTGCGGTAGTCGGCGATCTCGGCATCCAGCTTTGTCGCCCAGGCCACATCGGCCGCCGCGCCGCCGGCGATGGCCTCGAAGACCGGCCCAGTAATGTCGTCGTCTTCGAGCAATGCCAGCTGGAATTCCAGAATGTCGCCGGCCAGGCTGTCCTCGGCCTCGATCAGCGCCTGGAGCGCCGCGGCGGCTTCATCCAGCACGGTCTGCAGAGCTGCGGCCTCCGAGGCCGGGCTGCCGGCCCTGCGCGCTTTTTCGACCGAACCGCTCAACAGGTGAAGTGGCCCCAGGGCGATGCCGCCGCTGACGGCGATGCCCTCGAACACCGCTGTCGGCGCGGCTTCGGTTGTCCGTTCAGCCATCAAAGTCCCTGTCCACGAGATCGACCAGAGCCGTCACCGCGGCCTGCGCGTCGCTGCCGGCCGCGCGGATCAGCAGTGGCTCGCCATGCGCGGCCTTCAGTTTCATGACCTTGTTGGGCGATTTGGCGTTGGTCCAAACATCTTTATTCTCGGTGCGGACCTCGACGGCAGCCTCGAAAGTTTTGGCCAATTTCGTCAGCTTGACGGCGGGGCGGGCATGCAAGCCCGTCGGGTCGCGGATCACCGCGGCATCGGAAACCCAATCCTCCATTGGCTCAATTTCGCTCATGACTGGAAATCCTCGGCGGTGGCACAGACCGCGGTCAAGGACGAGCCTCCAGCGGCTTCGGTCGCCGCCATCACCGCGCCCTCGACAATCGGTGCATTGCAGATTCTCACGTTTTCGCTTTCTCCTTCAGGCAGCATCTCGATGGCCATTTCGCTGTTGGTCTCCGCTCCGCCGAGATCGACCAGCACCGCCACGCCCTTGGATGAATAGACTGCCTGGATAGCCTCAAGAATGGCCGCCACGTCGGTTCCCAATCCGCCCTCGCTGTTGCCCCCGCAGAAGGCCACGCGCACTTCTTCGCCGACCATCTGCCGCACCATGTCGGCAGCGCCCTTGGCCACCTCGGCCGAGTGCGAGACGATCACTATGGAAACGGTATCGGTCATTCTTCCTCCAAGACGTCACAAACCGCGTGCACCAGCAACGCGCAGGAGCGGGCACCCGGATCGAGGTGCCCAATCGACCGCTCGCCCAGGAAGGACGCGCGCCCCTTGGTCGCGAGCATTGGCTTCGTGGCGGCCAACCCCGCGTCGGCGGCAGAGCGCACTGCGGCGATGCCACCACCCTCTGCCAGAGCAGCCTGTACCGGCACCAGAACATCGAGCATGGTTTTGGCGCCGGCATCGGATTTACCGCGCGCCTTAACGGCCTCGACCCCGGCTTGGACGACTGCCGCGAGAGCGGCGCTATCCGTCGGCGCGTCTTCCCGCGCCTTGCCCATGGCCATGAGCAGCGAACCGTAAAGCGGTCCGGAAGCGCCACCAACCTTCATCACCAAGGTCATGCCGGCCTTGTGCAGGGCCTTGCCGAAGGGCTGGGCAGCAATCTCCGCGGCGGCCGCCTGCATGGCCGTGAAGCCACGCACCATGTTGTGGCCGTGATCGCCGTCGCCGATCGCTTGGTCGAGCGCGGTCAGTTCTTCGGCGTGAGCGGCGACAGTCGCTTGCGCAGCCTCGATCAGCCGTTGAAGCGATAGAGTCACTTGAGCGGCGGTCATGGCTGCCTCTCCCTTGAAGTGGTGCTTCCTGCCGCAATGCGGCGGCCGGCGTCGTCGAAGTAGAGCACCGCTCCCGGCCGTACGGAGGCCGAGACGCTGTCGCCCTCGGCGATGCCGCGCTGGCAGCCGAGCAAGGCGTGAACTTGCTGCGCGGCCCCGTTCGCTCCCGGCACCTGAAGCAGCGCGATGGATTCGACGCCCAGGTGCTCCAGGGTCAAGACGGAGGCCGGCACGCCGGCACCGTTCAGCACCACATCCTCCGGCCGCACACCCAGCGTGCGCGTGCCGGACGGGCCGTGCTGCACGCCCAGGGTGCCGGGCGCGAGCAAGTTGATCGAAGGAGAGCCGAGGCGCTGCGCGGCATAGATGCTGTCCGGGCGTTCGTAAATCTCGCGCGGATCGTCGACTTGAACCAGCCGGCCCTCCGAGAGGACGCCGATACGGTCGGCCAGGGTCATGGCCTCCAGTTGGTCATGGGTGACGTAGACGATCGTAGCGCCCAATTCGCGCTGAATGCGTTTCAACTCGACGCGCAGATCCTCGCGCAGCTTGGCGTCGAGGGACGACAGCGGTTCGTCCATGAGAAACATACTAGGCTCGCGCACCAGGGCGCGGCCAATGGAGACGCGCTGCATCTCGCCGCCCGACAGCTCCGTAGCCCTGTTCTTCAGTTTGCTTTCGATGCGCAGCATCTCGGCGACCTCCCGGACTCGACGTCGAATCGCCTCCGCCGGAAGCTTGCGTCCCGGCGCGCGCAGCGGAAAGGCCAGGTTCTCGAAGACAGTGTAGTGCGGATAGAGCGAATACTGCTGGAAGACGAAGGCCACGTCGCGCGCTGCCGGCGCCCGGGCGGTTACGTCCTCGCCTGCGATCTCCACAGAGCCCTCTTCAGGACGGTCGAGGCCGGCGAAGAGACGCAGGGTGGTCGTCTTGCCGGCTCCCGTCGGGCCGAGCAACACGATGAATTCGCCGTCGGTGATGTTGAGCGACAGGTTCGACACGGCGGTGGTCTCGCCAAAACGCTTGGTCACCGACTTGAGTGCTGCCTCAGCCATGGGCGCCCCCCCGCACCAGCGGCGCCTCAAAAAGCGTGCTGGCGACCGCGCGGTCCGTCTCCCCATTGAAAACCACCAGCCGCTCGGCATCGAAGGTCAGGCCCACCGTCTCGCCGTAGTCGACGGCTACGGTATTGGGCGCACGCACGCGTAAACGCCCTGCCGGCGTGTCCACGGTAATCATCTGGCGCGCACCCATGTATTCGACGGCGAAGACTTCGCCGCGCAGCGAGCCGTCGTCGCGGATGGTGATGTGCTCAGGCCGGGCGCCCAGCACGGCGGTACGGCTATCGAGGGACTCTCGGGTTTCAGGAATCGGCACGCTGCCCCCCTGGATGCGGATCTCGCGTGCGCCGGCGGGCAGGCCGCCCTCGGCGTCGAGGAAATTCATCGAGGGGCTGCCGATGAAGCCGGCCACAAAGCGCGTGGCAGGCTGCGCATAGACCTCCATCGGTGGGCCGACCTGCAGGATCTCCCCCTTGTTCATGATGCAAATCCGGTCGGCCATCGACATGGCCTCGATCTGGTCGTGGGTTACATAGACAGTGGTGGCGCCAACGCGGTTGTGCAGCAGGCGTAGCTCCTCGCACATGATGTCGCGGAATTCCGCGTCGAGCGCGCCCAGCGGCTCGTCCATCAAGAAGGCCTTGGCCTGGCGGACGATGGCACGGCCGAGCGCCACCCGCTGCCGGTCACCGGCGGCAAGTCCGCCGACGCCACGGTCGAGGAGGTGCTCGATGCGTAGCAGCTGCGCCACTTCTTCGGTGCGTCGCCGCACTTCACGGCGGGTAATTCCCTGGACCCGCAGCGGAAAGGAGATATTGCGCCGCACCGTCATGTGCGGATAGAGGGCGAAAAGCTGGAACACGAAGGCGATGTCACGCTGTGAAGCGCGGTTAAAAGTCACATCCTCACCATCCAGCAAGATACGGCCTTCGCTCGGCATCTCCAGGCCGGCGATCATCCTGAGGGTAGTGGTCTTGCCGCAGCCCGACGGTCCGAGCATGACGAAGAACTCGCCGTCTTCAATGGTGAAGCTGGAATCGTTGACGGCGATGAAATCGCCAAAGTGTTTTTTAAGGTTCTGGATCTGGATTTCGGCCATCGCCCCCTACTCCGGAAAATGGCTGACGACGACGAAGCCCAGCGTCCCGGCGAGGACGGCACCGAAGGACCAGCCATAGAGCCAGGCCGAGAAGGGCTGCATCAGCATGAAGACACCGAGGACGATGAGCAGGGTGGCCACGTTCTCCCAAGGGCCGCGACGGAAGATTCGGCCGAGCCCGCGGCGCTGCCGCCGGCCGGTGGTTTCCATGTCGGTCATTTGCGCACCGCTCCGAAAGTGATGCCGCGCAGCAACTGGTCACGCAGCAGCACGGTGAAGAACACTACCGGCAGCAGGAAGAGGGTTGTGCCCGCCGCAACCGCCGGCCAGTCGAGCCCGCCTTCGCCGATGATGATGGGGATGAAGGGTGGCGCCGTCTGCGCGTTGCCGCTGGTCAGCAGCAGCGCGAAAGCATACTCGTTCCAGGAAAAGATCAGGCAGAAGATGGCCGTCGCCGCGATGCCGGACCGCATCTGCGGCAGGACCACCTTGATGAATGCCTGGAATCGCGAGTAGCCATCGATTACCGCCGCCTCCTCGTACTCGCGAGGAATCTCGTCCACAAACCCCTTCAGCAGCCAAACCGACAACGACAGGTTCACCGCGGTATAGAGCAGGATCATGCCGAGCGCGGTGTCCGAGAGCCCAAGTTCTCGATACATCAGAAAAATCGGAATGGCTACGGCGATCGGCGGCATCATTCTTGTCGAGAGAATGAAGAACAGCAGGTCGTCCTTCAGGGGTATCTTGAAGCGCGAGAAAGCATAGGCCGCCAAGGTGCCGAGGAAGACCGCCAGGAAGGTCGACCCAAAACCAATGACGATGGAGTTCCAGTAGCGGCCAAGAAACCGCGAGGGTCCGGCGATGACCATGTTGCGTCCTCGTACCAGCTCCTGGTACCAGGTCTGCGGTGGTCCGAGGCTCTCAATGTATTCCGGCGTTTGGCGCGAGCGGCTGGTGAAGAGATTCACGTAGCCTTCCAGGGTCGGCTCGAAGAGTACCTTCGGCGGGTAGGAGATCGAGTCCGGTGGCGATTTGAAACCGGTCAACACGATCCAGACCAGTGGGATCATACAGACCAGCGCGTAGGCGACGACCAGACTGCCGGCCAGCCACTTGGTGCCGCTGCCGGCATCGCTAATCGAAAAGGCTTTGCTCTTTCCACTCATGATTTCACCCGATTGAGCGCCTTGACGTAGATATTGCCGAGACCGAAGACAGTGACGAAAAGGATGATGGCAAAGGCCGATGAATAGCCGGTTCGCCACTTCTCGAAGGCTTCGCGCTTCAGATTGATCGAGGCCAGTTCTGTCGTGGAACCGGGGCCGCCGGACGTCAGTTCGACGACCATGTCGAACATCTTGAAATTTTCGATACCGCGGAACAGGACCGCCAACATGAGGAAGGGCAGCACCCGTGGCAGGGTGATGTACCAGAACTTCTGCAGGGCATTGGCTCGGTCGATCTCGGCCGCCTCGTAGAGATAGGCGGGGATCGACCGCAGCCCAGCCAGACAAAGCAGCATGATGTAGGGCGTCCACATCCAGGTGTCGACGATGATGATGGCCCAGGGCGCGAGGTCAACCGAGCCGATCATGTTGAGCGGACCGACATCGGCGAAGAGATTGACGATGTAGCTGAAGATCCCGGTCTGCGGCTGGTAGAGATAGGTCCAGAAAGTGCCCACGACTGCCGGTGACAGCATCATCGGAATCAAGATGACCGTGGTCCAGAAACTTGAGCCCTTGAAGTTGCGGTTGATCAGCAGCGCCAGGCCCAGTCCGAGCAGCACCTGCAGGGCCATGGTCCAGCCGACGAAGTGCGCTGTCGCCTGCATATAGCCCCAGATATCCTCACTACCGAGGATGCGCTCGTAGTTGCGCGTGCCGATCCAGTTCACCGGGCGTCCTGGCTGGTTGGCGCGATAGCTGGTGAAGGACAGATAGACCGTCCAGAGAAGCGGGAAGATGTTGATCGCCAGCAGCAGCAGCACGGTCGGCGACACGAAGAGCCAGGCGATAGCGCCATCTGAGAGGCCGGTAAACCGCCGGGACAGGCCGCGAGGCGTCGCTTGCGCAACACGTTCTGCCGCGCGCTCTATGGTTTGGGTAGACATGCCTGTCGTTTTCCCGGGCTTCAAGAAACGGTCCACATCGACGGGTTAAGTCCTTCGCAAAAATGTGGCGCACCCGCCCGTCTGGACGGGCGCGCCAGTCTTGGGAAGGTAACTATATCTTGCCGTCATCCTCGAAGGTAACCGTCCAATCCTTGATGAGTTGGTCGAGTGCCTCTTGTGCCGTTCCCTTGTCGGCAACGACGTAGTCGTGAACGCGCTTCTGCATGGCCAAAAGCAGCTCCGCGTAGGTCGGCTCCTGCCAGAAATCCTTGACCGACCCCATGGCCTTCAGGAACTCGCCCGCAAAGGGTGTTGACTGCGCGAAATCGGGCGCACCGGCAACGTTGACGTGAACGGAGTAGCCGCCGAGCTGCCACCACTTGGCCTGTACATCCGGTTGGGCGAACCATTTGATGTATCGCAGGGCCTCTTCCTGCTTGTCCGAGTAGGCCACCACCGAGATCCCCTGCCCGCCGAGGGTCGAGCCCTCCACTAGCTGCGGCGGATTGGCGAAGAAGCCGGAGACATCGCCGCCAACGACCTCGTCCTTGGCGATGCCGGGGAAGAATGCGAACCAGTTCATCTGCATGGCCACTTGGCCGGACTTGTAGGCGTCCAGGTTGGCCACCATGTAGGCGTCGGAATGGCCCGGCGGGGTGCAGCACTCATACATCGACTTGTAGAATTCCAGCGCCTCGACCGCCGCCGGCGCATTCACCGCGCCCGCCATGTCGTAAGTGCCGGCGCCGTTTTCATATTCAAAGCCCCAGGCGTAGAGCGCCGCGGTGGCACCCATGGTGATGCCTTCCGAACCGCGTTCGGTATAGATGGCGGCACCATAGACCTTCTTGCCGTCGATCTCGCGGCCCTGGAAGAATTCGGCGATCTCACGCAGCTCCGTCCAGTTCTTCGGCGGCGCGAGGTCGCGGCCGTGCTTCTCCTTAAATGCGGCTTGGAGTTCCGGGCGCGCAAACCAGTCCTTGCGAAAGACCCAGCCCAGGGCGTCACCCATGGCCGGCAGCGCATAGTAGTTCGGCGATCCCTTCGGCCAGGTCGAATAGGCGTTCACCGTGGCCGGCAGGAAGTCATCCATTGAGATGCCTTCCTTGTCGAAGAAGTCGTTCAGCTTCACGTAATGGCCATAGGTGGCGCCACCGCCGATCCATTGGCTGTCGCCGATCATCAGGTCGCAGAGCTTGCCGCCGGAGTTGAGTTCATTGAGCATTCGGTCGGCGAAGTTCGTCCAGGGGACGAACTCGAAGTTCATCTTGATGCCGCTCTCGGCGGTGAAATCCTTCGACAGTTCCACCAGGGCATTGGCCGGATCCCAGGCGGCCCAACACAGCGTTATCTCCTTTTCCTGAGCATTCGCGGTTGTCGCAACTCCCGCCGCCAAGATGGCGGCCAGGGCACAAGTCTTCAAAAGTCGCATTCTTTCCTCCCTAGGATGGCGGCCCCATCCGCGTTCTCCTGCGGTTTAATCACGGGCCGGTAGCACTGACGGTCGACTTCAAGGCAATTGAATCACCGCTAAGTAAACTCAACTAAACTCAATCACTAAACTCTGTCAATCAGAAAATTGTGTTATATCGCGCCGCAACGCAGCATAGTTGCTTTTTCACTTCCGAATCTAACAAAGTCTTACTTCGGATCCTGTTAGTTCGGCGCGCAGTTTAGTGATCTGGCAGTGGCTTTGGAATCTCGGCATGTCGACAATTCTGTCGGCAAGGGAAACCCTAATCCCGGCCACAAACTTTGATGATTCGCTGGAGATCAGATGTTCACAGTCTAGCCTGGGTCTTTTTAGCTTCATGCGGACGCCGACTTCGTCGACAATAACGGTCCGGTTTGGAAACCAATTCATCGAGGTTGGCCGTGAGCGGCGAAAGCGTGAGCAAAGCGGGAAACGGGGAGTCATTGACGAACCGTGTTCAGACGGCGATCGAGAAGATGATCATGAACGGCGAACTGCGCGGCGGCGACAGGGTCAATGAGATCGCCCTGTCGGAGAAATTCGGCACCAGCCGTGGCCCCCTGCGGGAGGCCTGCCGGGCGCTCGCCCAGGAAGGTCTGCTGGTCGCCATTCCAAACCGCGGCGTCTTCGTGCGTGAACTCGACCTGCGCGAAGCCATCGAGGTCTACGATATCCGCTCCGCCCTCGATGAACTCATGGGCCGGCTGATAGCCGAGCGCGCGAGCGATGACCAGGTCGCCGCACTGTTCGAACTGGTCGATGAGATGGACCGCGCCGCCGCCGGGCGCGACCTGGAGCGCTACTACCCGACCAATCTGGAGTTTCACAACCGCCTCTTGGATTATGCCAACAACCAGAGACTGGAGCGTCTTTACAAAAGCCTGATCAAGGAGCTGCACCTTTTTCGGCGCAAGGGGCTGTTGCAGTCCGGTTCTATGCGGATCTCAAATGAGGAGCACCGGCAGATCGTCGAGGCCATAGCTGCGCGCGACCCGATCGCCGCCGGCGTCACCATGAAAAGCCACGTTCTCGCGGCCAAGCACCGGCTGCTGGCCGCGGTGGAAGCCGAACGCTCTCAGGAAGTGTCGCTCGGGCTGCAGGCCAAGAGCCGGCGGGGCCAGAGAGTCTAGAGTCTAACGCCCCTTGAATTCCGGCTCGCGCTTTTCCAGGAACGCTCGACGGCCTTCTTTATAGTCCTCACTGGCAAAGCACTCGGCCACCAGGCGATCGCAGAGCGAAAAATCGGTTTCCGCGGGATCCTTCAGCACCTCGTTGCTGATCAGCTTCATGGCTTTCACCGTCAGCGGTGCGTTCGCGGCAATCCGCTTGGCGAAGCCCGCGACAAAGCTTTCGAGCTCGTCTTCAGCCAGGACGCGCTGCACCAGACCTAGGCGAAGGGCTTCGTCCGCGTCAATGCGGTCTGCGGAAAACATCAGGTACTTGGCGGCCGCCGGGCCGACCGCGTTGACCAGCCGTTTGATTGCCGGATAAGGGTAGCCCAGCGCCAGACGGGCCGCCGGCATGCCGAACTTCGACTTGGCCGAACAAAAGCGCAGGTCGCAAGCCGCCGCGAGATTCAGGCCACCGCCTAGACAGTAGCCATTGACCATGGCAATGGTCGGCTTGGAGAAGTTCTGGACCCGATCGTAAACGCCCCTGATGCGGTTGTTGTAGTGCCGCACGGCCTCTTCCGAACCGCGCTCCTTTTCAAACTTCGAAATGTCCGCACCGGAGACGAAAGACTTCCCACCGGCGCCGGAGAGCACTACGACACGGATCGTGTCATCCGTCTCGAAGTCGTCGAGTATTGCATCGGCGGCATCCCACATCTCCAGGGATACAGCATTGTGCCTTTCCGGATTGTTGAAGATCAGGTTGCCGATCGACTCGTCTTTGCGGCTGAGCATCCTGGCGGCCATTTGTTCCGCGGCTGTCTGACTTGCCATAACTCTCTTCTCCAAATTCGCGGCTATATCACCTGGCGCTGCCGGAGGTCCTCGACCCGCTGCATGTCATAGCCGATTTCCTCAAGTATTTCTTGCGTGTGTTCGCCGCGCTCCGGCGGTGGCTGGACGATGCGGCTCGGCGTTCCGGTCAGCACCACCGGCTGCCCGACCAGGCGGGTATGGCCAAAGGGTACGGTATCGGCCTCCTGCGCAATGCCCAGATGCTGGACCTGTGGATCCTGAAAGACCTCGTCGATGCTGTTGATCTCGCCACAGGGAACACCCTTGTCCAGCAGCAGGGTCACCAGATCGATGCTCTTGCGCGTTACCGTGATCGCCTCGATTTCGCCGTTGAGCTGGTCGCGGCGCTGCAAGCGCGAGGCATTGTCTTTGTAGTCGTCGGTTTCGAGCCAATCTGGCCGGCCGATGGCCTTGGCGAAGCGCTGCCAGATCGTCTCGCCCGCCACGGCGATGTTGATGGCCCCGTCTTTGGTCTTAAAGACACCTGTCGGCACGCTGGTGGGATGGTTGTTGCCGGCCTGCTGCGGCACCTCGCCCTTGGTCAGCCAGCGGGCGGCCTGGAAGTCGAGCATGAAGATCTGTGACTGCAGCAGGGAGGTATGCAGCCACTGCCCTTCGCCGGTTTTTTCGCGGCTGATCAGGGCGACCAGAATGCCATGCGCGCAGAACAACCCCGCCGTCAGATCGGCGAGCGGGATGCCGACGCGGCAGGGGCCACGGCCTGCTTCGCCGGTGATCGACATCAGCCCACCCATACCCTGTGCGATCTGATCAAATCCGGGACGCTTGGCGTAGGGACCGTCCTGACCAAAACCGGAGATGCTCGCCAGAATGATCCGCGGATTGATCTCCTTGAGTTTCGGATAGTCGATGCCCAGCCGTCCTTTGACATCAGGACGGAAGTTTTCGATGATCACGTCGGCCTTCTCGGCAAGCTTGTAGAAGATCTCCAGCCCGTCCGGTTCTTTCAGGTTGAGCGTAATGCTGCGCTTGTTGCGCTGGAGATTCTGGAAGTCAGGCGTATGGCGGCCGGCGCCGAGCGCGCCGTCTGGCTCCACGCTTTCCGGGGGCTCGACCTTGACGACATCGGCGCCCCAATCGGCGAGCTGCCGAGCCGCCGTCGGTCCCGAACGCACGCGCGTTACGTCAAGCACGCGTATATGGGAAAGGGCCGCCGAAGCCGGGTTGTGAGTCATGCCTGTCTCCTCATTCCTGGCGCCGGTCTTAAGACGCAAACTCTCTGAGCCCGCTGATGTCGGGCGCAGCAAAGGCCTGTCGGGCGAAGTCCGCCAAGCCTTCTGCTTGACTCTCGCTCCAGCCGCCGAAGCGGACGTTTTTTCTGAACTTCTGCCACAGCTCCGCCTCCTCCAAGGGTGCGCCGCGGCCGCCCCGCAGGCACGGCTGGCCCGCCACGAGCCGCGTACCGTCCTTCAGAGTGACCAGCAGATCACCGGTGTAGTTTTTTGGATATTCGTTGTCGGGATCGATGGCGTAGGTGACCTTCGCCGCCTGCGCCAGTACCGACGGGTCAGCGATGCGCGCTTCGGTGAACTGTTCGAGTCCCGCCCCGCCGTCGGTGAGGGCCACCGCCACGCAGTAGGGAACCGAGAACTTGGCACCATAGGGGGTCGACGGACGGACCTTCTCGGCATGCGGCTCCCAGAGGCGATGCACCGTGCCTTCGCCGACCTTGGCGGCGATGCGTTCGACGGCGTTGAGATCCGGCAGTTGGGCGCGCAATTGCAATGCGCAGTCGACAAAGGGCTGCGCCATGGTTCCGCAAGCATAGGGCTTGAAGGCGAGATTGGCGACTTCCCAGCGGTTGCCCCAAGCGTCCCCCAGGTGCGAAAAATCACGCGCGATACCGGGCACCGCAAAAGCATGGAAGGCACCATGCTCGCCCTCGAACACACTGCGCGGCCCGAGAAATCCGGACTCCGCCAAACGCGCGGCGCGCCAACCGGCGCCGGCGGCCCAGCCCGGATGCATGCGCTTCGTCCAGGTGCCCTCGGCAAGATACTCGATGATCCCGGAAGCCATGCTGCCGACGATACCGAGTGCCGAGGCGATCTGCGCCGGCGGCAGACGCAGCGCCGTGGCCACACCGGCCGCGGCGCCGAAAGCTCCGCAAACGGCAGTCGGATGAAATCCCTGGCGGTGCATCGCGGTCGGCGCGACCAGGGCGAGGCGGCAAATCAGCTCGGCACCAACCGCAAGGCCTCGGAAAAGATCTTCACCCGAAAGCCGGCGTTGCTCCCCCGCCGCCAGCAAGGCCGGCACCATGACCGAACCGACGTGGACGGGCGTGCCCTCGAAGGTGTCGTCGTAGTCTTCACCATGCACCGCCGTGCCATTGGCCAGCGCCGCCGCCATGACATCGAATCCGCCGTGGTGCCCGACGATGGTGCAGGGCCCACTTCCGTCGGAGGAATTGATCACTGCCTCGATGTAAGGTTCGCGGCGCGCCGCCACCATCAGCCCCAGCGAATCCATCAGGGCGCGTGTCAAAACCTCACGCACGGCCGGCGGCACCACGTCCGCCGACAATTCCACAGCCCAATCGGCGATCGCCTCGGCAAGTGTTGTCTTGCTCTCGCTCATGGCAGATAGGCTCCGCCGTTGACGTGAAAGGTCTGGCCGGTCAGATAGTCCGACCGCGGCCCGCAAAGATGGGCGATGACCGCCGCGACTTCATCGGGCCTTCCGCGCCGGCCGACCGGCGGCGGTCCCTTACCCGGGTGCTGGCCGCGGGCGCCGGCCGAGACACCGCGTTCGGTTTCGATCTCACCGGGCACGACGCAATTGGCGGTCACGCCCCGACCCGCGTACTCGATCGCCAGGGCCTTGGAAAAACCGACAAGCGCCGCCTTCGACGTCACCACGTGGGCCCGGCCGGCAGCGCCGGCGTGCCCGGAGAGACCGCCGATGTTGACGATCCGGCCCCAGCCGGCCGCCAGCATTTCGCCGATCACCGCACGGCTGCAGAGAAAGGCCGCGTCGAGGTTGATGGCCAGCACCTTGCGCCACTCTCCCAGGTCCATTTCTTCGAAGGCAACCGCGCGCCGTAGCGCCGCGTTGTTCACCAGTACTGCCGGGGTCCCGAGATCGCGGGCCGCCTGGACCAGCGCAGCGGCCGTTGCCTTGTCGGTGAGATCGCCGAGGACTACCGCTGCGCGCACGTCGTCTGCCGCCACCAAGCGCGCGGTTTCCTCGGCACCGGCCTCGTCGGTTCCGCTGTGCACGACGACATCGAACCCCAACTGGCCCAGCGACAGGGCCGCGGCGCGGCCAATATTGCGCGCCGCCCCGGTAACGATGGCTATTCGCTGAGTCTCTACGCCATCCATCGTTGCCGCCTCAGGCTTCCTTCTTAGCCACATCACGCCTCTGGCGCAGCAGCGACCAAAGCGGCGAGGACAGGCTGAGAAGCGTCAGCGCAAAGAACAGCAGCACGATCGGGCTTTCCAAGAGGCGCAGGAAGTTGTTGTCGTAGATGATCATCGATTGGGAGAAGGTTTCCTCGACCAGCTTGCCGAGAATGAGACCCATCACCAGCGGCGCCGGCGAAAAACCGTGGCGCAGCATGAAAAATCCGACGATGCCGGAGATCAGCATGACCCACACGTCGAACATCGAAGCCCCGTAGGAGTACGAGCCGATCATCGAAAAGACGAAAACCGCCGGCCACAAGAGGCGACTCGGAATGAAGGTCACCAGAGAAAAGAACTTGGCGCCGACCAGGCCGATCACCAGAAACCCGATGTTGGCAATCAGCATCGCGCCGAAGATCGCGTAGATGAACTCCGGAGTCTCATTGATAAGGTAAGGCCCCGGGCGAAAGCCATGCATGATCAGGGCCGCCAAGATCAGCGCCGTCGAGCCGCTGCCCGGAATGCCCAGTGCCAGTGTCGGGACCATGGCCCCGCCCGCGGCCGCGTTGTTAGCTGCCTCCGGCCCGACAATGCCTTCAGGCGTTCCGGTGCCGAATTCCTCTTTCTTCTTCGACCAGCGCTTGGCCTCATTGTACCCCATGATAGCCGCCACGGTGGAGCCTTCAGCGGGTAGAATACCGATGAAGGTTCCGAGCCCGGAAGAGCGCATGATCGTGTACTTGAGTTCTTTCAGTTCGGCCAGGCTCGGCAGCTTGGTGGCGGTGGCGCGGATGCGTTCGAAGGCCTTGTCCAGGGTCTGCGATTGGTTGAGCATCTCGCCCATGGCAAAAAGCCCGATCAGTACCGGCACGAAGTGAATGCCTTCGGTCAATTCGGGGATGTCGAAAGTAAAGCGCTCCACACCGGTGGTCAGGTGCACACCGATGGTGCCGATCAGCACCCCAACCGCGCCGGACATGAGATTGCGCAGCGAGGACTTGCCACTCAAGGAGGCCAGCATCGAGAGCGCAAAGACCGCCAGCGCAAAGTACTCCGGCGGCCGGAACTTCAAAGCGACAGACGCCAGAAGCGGCGCCGCGAAGATGAAGATGATGAGGCTGAAAACTCCACCGACCACACTCGCGACCGTTGCCAGCCCCAGGGCCCGCCCGGGTTCGCCCTTTTTGGCCATGGGATAGCCGTCAAGGGCCGTGGCCGCCGCCGGCGGCGCGCCCGGGGCATTGATCAGAATCGCCGTGATCGAGCCGCCGAAGGTGCCAGCACAGTAGAGTGCCGCCATCATCGAGATGGCCGGCACCGGCTCCAGTTGAATGGTGAAGGGTATCAGCAGCGCGATCGCCATCGGCGAACTCAGCCCCGGCAAAGCTCCAACCAGAACGCCGATGACAACGCCGCCGAGAATCAGCGCAATGTTGAACGGATCGATAAGAAGACTCAGGCCTTCGACGACGGCTTCCAACGAAAACTCCTACCTTATCGTAATTCCGAGCACGCCCGGATCGAAGTAAACGCCCAGAACAAAACTGAACAGAAAGGCGACGCAGAGTGGAAAAATGACCGCGAAGGGCAGGACAACGCGCAGCCGCCGTTCGCCCCAGAGAAACGGGACGACAAGGCAGACGGCCGTCATTGTCAGCATCGTTCCGAGCAGCGGCGAAACCCCAACCACCGCAACCAGCGCCACGATGGTCAGCCAGGCAATGCCCTTCACGGGATTCCGCCGGTCCTTGTCGATGTCTTTGCCCTTGCGCTTCAGCAACAGGTGCTCGAAGGGCATCGCGAGGGCCAGCAAGGCAATGAAGGCCAGCAGGATACGTGGGAACATCTGCGGCGGCACGTTCTGGGTGAAGAGGAATGACACCTCCTCGAACTGTGTCGTCTCGTAGTAGATCCAGGCTACCAAGGCCAAGATCACCAGCGAGAGCAAAGCGTCGACCGGGTGGATCAGGCGCGCGATCGGTTTTACCGTTCGCGCGCCCTCCATGCCCCCGGCCTCGCCAGTCTCTTTAGACATGACGTCCTCCCAGAGACGGAGACGATATTGGACTACTGATCCATCAAGCCGAGTTCTTTGAGCGCCTCGGCGGCGATCGCGTACTCTTCTTTCAGTTGCTTATCCCAGATTTCCCAACCGGCGACACTGTCCTCGGGCGTAAGTCCCGAACTTGCTAGATAATTCGCGAAGGTGTCGTGCTTCATGGCTTTGACCATGGCAGCCGAGATCTGCTCGATCACAGGCTTCGGCGTAGAGGCGAGAACGGCATAACCCCGCGTCGTGGAGGTTTTCACCTTGTAGCCCTTCTCGTAGGTGGTCGGCACGTCGGGGAAATCCGCGAGCCGCTTTTCCGCCATCACAGCCAGCGCGCTGAAGGAGCCCTCTTCGACCTGCGATGCGCCTTCACTGACATTCGGCAGCGTGGCGTCGATGGCTCCGGAAAGCAGCGCCTGCACCATCTGCGCACCGGAACCGAAGGGTACGACCTTGTACTTGAAATCGGCCGCCTTGGCCAACTGTGCCAGGCCGATGTGCTCGGTACCGCCGATCTGCGCCACACCCCAGTTCAGCGGCGCTTCCTTAGACGCGGCGATCAAGTCTTCCAGAGTTTTCAATTTTCCCTCGGCATTGACCACGATGAACGTCGGGTCATCCATGGCGCGAGCCACCCCGAGGATGTCGTCGATCTTCATGTCGGACTTGCCGCGGGCCATGGTGTAGAGATGGGACTGGGTCAGCGCCATAACCGTGCAGCCGTCGGCTGGCTTGCTCAGTACATAGTTCTGCGCCTTGGCGCCGGAGCCACCGCGCTGGGCAATAACCGCCATGTCTCGTTCAAGTTCCCGGCGCGTGCGGATCATCATCATGCGCGCGGTCGTGTCCGTTCCGCCGCCATAGGCGGAGTGAATCACGACCTCAATGTTGCATTCCGGTATGGTTTCCTGCGCCGCCGCCGGCGCGGCAGCGACAACGAGAACACCAAAAGCCGCCGCCAATACGCCGCGGCAAGCTGTCTTGATTTCAGTTTTCATAGTTTCCTCCCAATAAGGCCGTTCTGGCGCCGGCCTCTTTCCTGGGCCGGCTTTCGTGTGCGGGGCGGCCCAATGCCTGGTCGCGCTCACGCGCCACCGGCATCCGCCGAACCAGTTGCCGGCACAGGATGCTCGACTATGGATGAAATTGTCAACAAAATGCCCGCAAAAAATCTCGTCTGCCGACAAAGACCCTGGCCAAGATAGGCAAATAGTTGCAGAAATCCGCGCGTCCTTGCGAAATGCGAGCCCCGCAGGTCATGCGTATTGTAGACAGAACGAAACAGTCGAACCACAGACACAGAAGCAGGAGAGAAGTCATGCCGGGACCCGGAAGCGCCTTTAAGAAGTTGATGGCCGAACGGAGCCCACTGGTCGCACCGGGCGTTTTCGACGGCCTTTCGGCCGGCATGGCACGGCAGGCGGGATTCGCTGCGATCTACGCCAGCGGCGGCGCTATCGCGCGCAGCTTCGGCCTGCCCGATCTGGGGCTCGTCGGCATGGCCGAAATGGCCGCCCGCCTGACGCAGATCGTCGAAGCGGCGGCGGCCCCGGTCCTTGCCGACGGCGATACCGGGCACGGCACCTCGCTGCACCTGCGCCGTACGATTCGCTCCTTCGAGACTACCGGTATCGCCGGGCTTCACATCGAGGACCAGGGGTTTCCCAAGCGCTGCGGGCATCTGGCCGGAAAGTCGCTGATCGCCACTACGGAAATGGCCGACAAGATCAAGGCGGCCGTCGATGCCCGCCTTGACGATGACTTCATCATCGCCGCGCGCAGCGATGCCATCGCCGTCGAGGGCTTCGATGCCGCGCTGGCGCGCGCGGCGGCCTATCGGGAAGCCGGCGCCGATATCCTGTTTCTGGAAGCGCCGGAAACACCGGCACAGATCGCGGCGATTCCTCAGCGCCTCGACGCGCCCTTGATGATCAATATGTTCCGCGGCGGCCGTACGCCCTTCACCGCGGCAGGCGAACTGGCGGCTCTCGGCTACAAGCTGGTCATCGTCCCGTCGGACCTGCAGCGCGCCGCAATCCAAGCCATGGGTCAGGTTCTGGCCGCGATCCATCGCGATGGCGATTCGGGCGCGGTATCAGAACTGCTCTGCCCACTGCCCGAGCGCGACACCGTCGTCGAACAAGAGAGTTGGCTGGCGTTCGCCAACCGATTCGGCGGCTAGCCGAGGATAGTCTCGTCACCCTTGATCTGGGTGCGGTGGAGGATGCGCCGCGCGCTTTCATCGAAGCCGTCGCGGCGATGCAGGATCCAGAGGTTCTGCCACATCAACAGATCTCCCGGCTGCCACTTATGGGTCCAGGCGAACTTCGCCTGGGTCGCATGCTCCCAGAGTCGGTCGAGCAATGCGTCGCTCTCGTCCGGCTCCAGTCCAACGACGTAGGCATGCGGGCGCCGGCCCAGGAAGAGGGCGCGGCGACCGCTTGCCGGATCCTCTCGGACCAGCGGATGATGCGCCCCGGGGGTCCGCCGCGGGTCCGTTATCTCGTCATAGCCCTTGCGCAGCATGCCGGCGCTGTTATGGGCGGCATCGTGAATGCATTTGCGGCCTTCGATCGCCACCTTGAGATCCTTTGGCAAGTCCTCGTAGGCCCTCGCCATATTGGCGAAATGGGTGTCGCCCTGGCCAACCGGAATCTCCAACGCATGGAGAATTGCCCCCTTGGGCGGCGTTTCGATGTAGGTCATGTCCGCATGCCATACCGCCTCACCGGCGCCCAGGTTGCCGATGGGCCGCGCCTGGTCGTCCTTCAAATTGGAGATGACGTTGATCTCCGGAAATGCCGGCAGGAAGGTAATGCCGTAGGGGTTCGGGCCCGGCGGATCGAGCTCTCCGAAATGCCGGCTGAAAGCCAACAGATCGGGATCGCTCATCTCCTGACCGCGAAAGACCAGGACCAGGTGTTCGTCCCAAGCCGCCTTTATGCGTTCAAGCGTCGCGGCCTCAAGTGGCATCGCCAGATCAATACCCTGCCCTTCAGCGCCCAGCGCAGCTCCAGACGGCACAATCTTCATCTTTTCCTCCTTTGCTGCAGTTAACATCAGGCCCGCGCCCCGGCGGCCGGCGGTGCAAAGCGCTGGGTTTCGAGGCAGCGGGCTTGCAGTCGATGGCGATCCACTTCCGGCCACCAGCCTGCGGGCAATACGATCTCACCATCTTTGAAGGCCAGCGGCTGCGCCAACAACCGCACTTCTGGACGGATTTTCACAAAACCATTGAATTCTCCGGCGTTTTCGATCCAACCGTCGGCCACGCAGGCTTCCATCCAGCAGTTGATCTCCGCCCCCAGGCCGTCGCCGAGAACGGCGCCCAGGCCTTTGGCCTGCAGATGGCGGATCGCCGCGCGCAACTGGTCCAGGGAACCGAAACGCTTCAGCTTCACCTTGCACAGTCCGACGCCCGCAATGCCGGCAGCGCGATCTATGTCGGCCAGAGCGCAAATCGGCTCGTCGAGCATTAGGGGCACAAGCGATACCGCGGCGACAGCGGCATTGGCCTCCCAGTCTGTGTCATCGCAGGGCTGCTCGAAAAGCTCCACACCCTCCGGCGCGATCGAAGACGCAAAGCGGCAGCCGTCTTCGCGGCTGTAAGCGCGATTGGCATCGACCCTGAGAGTCGCCCGCCCGGCCACGCAATCCTGGATCCAAGCAAAGCGCATGATATCGGCCTCCACATCCTGGCCGACCTTGATCTTAAAAGTGCGGAAGCCTTCCGCGAGCCGCCGCTCGACTTCCTCCGCGATGGCGCCACGCTCGGTCGCGTTGAAGGCGGTCAGCAGGCGAAAGCGGCGCTCCGATCTCGTGGCCAGCAGAGGCGAACCCTCCAGCATCTCGATGGCCGTCACCAAGGCCGCTGCCGCCACCTTGCTCTCGGCAGCGCGGGCCTGGACTCGTGCCTTGGCTTCCCCCACATCGAGGCCGACGATCTGTTCGGCAAGCTCGCTTGCGAATTTCCAGCCGCCGTTGCGGGTCTCAGCGCTGGAGCCCGGAGAGATGTGCTGTTCCCCCCAGCCGATGGCACCCGACTCATCGCGCAGTTCGACCAGCAGGGGCTCGAAGGTCTCAAAGGTGCGGTAGGACAGGCGGTAGGGCGTGACCAGCGGCAGGTCGACGCGATGGAGCCTGACTTCGCGAAGGCGCATCCTAGGCGTCATCGTTGCCGAGGGGCCAGCCACGGAAGGCGCGCGCGGTGCGCCGCCTCAAAGGCCCCGATCTCCTTATGAAATGCCAGCGAAAGATCGATCTCGTTGAGGCCGTTGAGCAGGCAGTGCTTCTGGAAAGGTTCCGGCAAGAAGGCCAGCGTCTCGCCGGAAGCGCGCGTAATCGTTTCGGCTTCCAAGTCGATGGTAAGTCGCGGGTCCGGCGCGGTCGAAATCGCTTCCCGCAGATCGGCCACCTTCGCCTCGGGCAGTACAATGGTCAGCAGGCCGTTCTTCAGGCAGTTAGCGGCGAAGATGTCGCCGAAGCTGGGGGCGATCAGGACGCGAAACCCTGAGTCGAGCAAGGTATAGACAGCCCCTTCCCGTGAAGAACCGCAGCCGAAGTTGATCCCTGCAATGAGAACTCCAGCTTTGTCATAGCGCGTCTGGTTGAGCGAGAAGTCGCTCCGCAGCTCGCCTCTGTCGTCGCGCCGAAGGTCGTGGAACGTGAATTGGGCGTAGCCGACCGTGCGCGGCTTCTTGATCATGCGCGCCGGGAAGATCTGGTCGGTGTTGATGTTTGACTGACCCAGCGGCGCCGCAACGGCCGTAAGCGTTTGGAAGGGCTCCATAGCTCCTACTCCTCGGCCAACAGATCGCGCACGTCGCAGAGATGACCGCTCACGGCCGCCGCCGCAGCCATTGCCGGGCTCATCAAGTGGGTGCGGCCGCCGCGTCCCTGGCGCCCTTCGAAGTTGCGATTGGAGGTAGAGGCGCAGCGCTCGCCCGGTTTCAGGCTGTCGCCGTTTATCGCCACGCACATCGAACAGCCCGGCTCGCGCCATTCGAAGCCGGCCGCGAGAAAAATCTCGTGCAGGCCTTCTTCCTCCGCCTGCAGCTTGATGAGCCCGGAGCCGGGCACCACCATCGCCGGCACCCGCGCCTGCCGCCCCTGCACGACAGCAGCGGCGGCGCGCAAATCCTCAATGCGGCTGTTGGTGCAGGAACCGATAAAGGCGCGGTTGATGGTGACGCTGCGCAATTCCTGGCGCGGCCGCAGGTCCATGTAGGCCAGTGACCGCTCCATACGCCGGCGATTCTCCGGATCGCATTCCTCTGTCGGGTCGGGCACTCGCCCGGTTACCGGGGCGGACTGGTCGGGACTGGTGCCCCAGGTGACCATCGGCGCCACCTCCGCTGCCGTGATTTCGACCCGGCGATCATAGGCAGCGCCCGGATCGCTGGGCAGGGCGCGCCAATAGGCCAAGGCCTTATCCCAGTCATCTTCCCTGGGGGCATAGGGGCGCCCCTTGATGTAGTCGAAGACTTTATCGTCCGGCGAGACCAGGCCGGCACGTGCGCCTGCCTCGATCGACATGTTGCAGACCGTCATGCGCTCTTCGACTGAGAGCCCCCGGATTCCGGGTCCGGCGTACTCGATGACGTGGCCCACCGCGCCGCCGGCGCCGATGCTGCCGATGATAGCGAGGATCAAGTCCTTGGCGGTGGTGCCGGGCGGCAGGGTATCAATCACGTCAATCAGCATGGTCTTGGGCCGGACCCGCCACAGGCCCTGCACGGCCAGCACATGGGCGACCTCGGAGGAACCGATGCCGAAGGCATAAGCACCCAGCGCGCCGTGGGTCGAGGTGTGGGAGTCGGCGCCGGCAATCACCAGTCCAGGCTGCGTGATGCCCTGCTCGGGACCGACCACGTGAAGGATGCCCTGGCGAACGTCACCCAGCCCGAACAGCGCGATGTCGTGGGCCCGGCTGTCGGACTCAATCAGTTCGACCATGTTGCGGATCTCAGGATCCTTGATCGCGTCCAGGCCGCGTGTACGGTCGGTGGTCGGCACATAGTGATCGGCGAAGGCGAAGGCTTGGCCGGGATTGCGCACCCTCCGGTTTTCCCGGCGAATCTTGTCGAATGCGTGAAACGAATTTTCCTGGAGCAACAGCCTGTCGATGTAGATCAGGCTCTCACCGTCGTCCCGCCGGGTGACGACGTGGCTGTCCCAGATTTTGTCGAATATTGTCTTGGCGCTCTGTTGCACCATGGCTTGCATCCCGCCTTCCGGCTTTGAATCGAACCCTGTTTCAATCACCTAAATTGTAGACAATTTTTCTCAGATTGAAAACCTACTTGCCGAACCATTACAATGTAGCGCCTTAAAATCTTCACCTTCCGGCACATCGGGCGGCGTCGGTCGATTGAATTGTCGACAAACAAGGATAAACTTTCTTGGACATGGACTTCATTACCGTCCTGCTGGTGGTCGCGGCTGCCTTTGGCACGGCAGTTTTCCATTCAGTCGGCGGCTTTGCCGGCGGCCTTCTGCTTGCCATCTTCCTGGCACCGATCCTGGGCGTCAAAGAGACCGTCCCTGTTACCGCCACCGCGATGATCATATCGAACTCGACGCGCGTCTGGGTTTTTCGCCACTCGGTAAACTGGCGGGCCTTTGGAGCGGTCTTTGGCGTCGCCGCGCCCTTTATCATCTTCAGCGCCATGGTCTACGTCTCCTTGCCGGAAATGGCGGTCGCCTTGATGCTCGGCACATTTCTCGTCATCTCGGTACCGCTGCGGCGCTACATGGATAAGCGCAACTTTCGCGTAGGTGTGAAGGGACTGGCGCTCTCCGCCGTACCCTATGGCCTGATTTCCGGCTCGACCTTCGGTGCCGGCATGATGCTGGCGCCCTTCCTGCTGGGGTTTGGGCTGGCCGGCGAATACCTTGTCGGGACCGTAGCGGCCATTGGGTTCGGCCTAAATCTGACCAAGTCGGTAGTCTTCGGTTTCTCGCCACTGCTCGGCCTGGCCCTGCTGGCAAAGGGCGTGCTGATCGGACTCTGCACCATTCCCGGCGCCTATGTCGGGCGCTGGATCGTACGTTCGACATCCCTGCGCGTGCACAGCCTGTTTATGGAGGCCCTTATTCTCTGCGGCGCCGCCTACTTCCTGTGGAAATTCGCGGAGGGTTTCGGCTAGGCGCGACCCTCACTCTGGCGATCGCCCCGAATTCACGGCAACCCGAAGGGATCACTGGTAGCGGTCGCACAATTCGCTGGCCTGCTCGGCGGTGAGCGGCCGCGAGCGGGATCCACGCAGCAGGAGGTGAAGCTTTGCCGTCTCCTCCAATTCCTCGATGGCGCCGACAGCTGCGACGAGGTCGCTGCCGGCCACGACCGGGCCATGGTTGGCCAGCAGGACCGCGTGATGGCGTCCGGCGAACTCGGCGACGGCAGTGGCCAGATCCGCGTCGCCCGGCGGAAAATAGGGCACCAGCGGCAACTTGCCGACCCTCATGACGTAGTAGGCGGTCAGCGGCGGCAGCACGTCCTGCGGATCGACATCGGCGAGGCAACTGACAGCGACGGAATGGGTCGAATGCAGGTGCACCACAGCGCCGGCCTGCCGCCGGCCGTAGACGGCCAGATGCAGGAAGCTCTCCTTGGTCGGCTTGTCGCCGTCGACCCATCGCCCCTCGCCGTCGAGCCGGGCAAGACGCGCCGGGTCGAGGCGGTCAAGGCTGACGTTTGTGGGCGTCATCAGCCAGCCGCCGCCCGGCAGGACTGCGCTGATGTTGCCGGAAGAGCCAAAGGTGAGGCCGCGCTGGAACAGCGAGCGGCCATAGCCGCAGATTTCCTCACGCAGCCGGCTTTCCTCCGTCATGGCAGCATCCCCAAAGCTTTGGAAAAGAAATCCTCCGATCCGAAATTGCCGGACTTGAGCGCCAGCGCCAGATCCGGCCCGGCGACCGAGCGCGTCCAGGGCACGCCGGTATCGATCTCCTGGCCAATAGCCAACTGCTTTACACCCAGGGCCTCCATAACAGCGCCCGAAGTCTCTCCGCCGGCCACGACAATCCGCGTCGCCCCGGCAGCAACCGCTGCTCGAGCGAGCTGCCCCATGGCATTCTCGATCATGGCGCCGGCCCGTTCCCGGCCGAGGGTCTGCTGCAAGCCCTCGACTTCGGCCGGTTCGGCCGAGGAATAGATCAGGACCGGATCTCCGCCGAGATGCTCGCGGACCCAGGCGGCAACCTGCTCGATCCTCGCCGGCTCTTCGGCCAGCGCCACCGGATCAAGCTGAAAGTGCGGCATATTGGGCTTGGCGGCCGCCACCTGGCCACGCGTCGCCGCCGAACAACTGCCCGCTAGAATAAGGGCTGATCCCGCCGGCGCCTCGATCGCGGCTGGCTCTGCCGAGCCCTGCACCAAGCCCGCGCGGCGCCAGGCCTGCGGCAGCCCGAGGGCGACTCCCGATCCGCCGGTCACCAGCGGAAAGTCGGCCACGGCATCACCGATATCCCGCAGATGGGCATCCGTTAGCGCATCGACGATCATCAGTCGCAGCCCGCATTGCTCGGCTGCGGCCAGTGCAGTGGCGATCACGCCAGGACCGCCCTCAACGTCCGAATAAGGAATCAGGCCGACCTTGCCGCGGCACTGGCGCTGCAACACACGAACCAGATTGCTGTCGCGCATTGGCGTCAGCGGATGGTCGCGCATCGGCGAATCTGAAAGCAACTGGTCGCCGACGAAGAGATGCCCCTTGAAGATCGTCCTGCCGTTGGCCGGGAAAGCCGGGCAGGCGATGGTCAGGCGCGCTCCGAGCGCCTCCATAAGGACTTCGGCGACCGGGCCGATGTTGCCGCGGTCGCTGGAATCGAAGGTCGAGCAGTACTTGAAAAAGAAGCGCTGCGCCCCTGCCGCCTGCAGCCATGCCAGCGCCCGCAGGGACCAGTTGACGGCCTCGGCCGGCTCGATTGTGCGCGACTTCAGCGCCACCACAATGGCGTCAGCCTCTGGAGCGGGCGCAACGGGGTCCGGCAAGCCATTCACTTGGACGACCCGCAGGCCCTCGCGCGCCAGGGTCAGGGCCAGGTCCGTCGCCCCGGTGACGTCGTCCGCGATACAGCCAAGCAGCACTTGAGCCACCTTTCCGAGAATATTGATCGACAGTCCCAGCCATACCACCGCGGCGCGGCGCCGTCGCAGGGCATTTCCCCAACCGTATTTTCAAATACACATTTTCTCATAAAGCGCGTATATTGCCGTATACATTAAAAAATCCATTGTCAATTGCCCAACCTGCCCTCGCACCGAAGCGGGTTTGCGGCGTGCGCCGGCGGAATGCATGAGCTAGCCGGAGAAAGGCCATGGACGTGGAGTTCAAAGTCGCCGTACTCGAAGGCGACGGCATCTGCCCGAAAGTCACGGCAGGTCTCGGCGTCATGCCGTCGGTTAACATCAGAGGACTGCATACGGTATTCCAGCCGGGCCACGGCGGGCCCCCGGAGATCACCGACAAAGGCAAAGCCTGCACAGGCGAAGTAGCGGCAGGGATCGGCGCGGCATTCGACGCAGGTCTCAGGTGACGAACGCAACGCACAGACCCCAGACAGAGGCCCCATTGCGCGTCGCCGGCATCGGTGCCGGCTACTTCAGCCGCTTTCACTACGACGCCTGGCAACGCATCGATGGTGCCGAACTGGTCGCCGTCGCCGACCGAGAGTTTTCCAAGGCGGCAGCCGTCGGCGTCCCGGCCTTCGCCGACCCGGCGGAAATGCTGAAGGAGACGCAGCCCGACCTGGTGGACATCGTCTCCCCGCCCGAGAGTCATCTCGACATGATCTCCCTGGCCCTAGAAGCTGGCGCGCAGGCGATCATCTGCCAGAAGCCGTTCTGCGGCGATCTGGAGCAGGCCGAGCGCGCGGCCGCCCTGGCCGCAGAAGCACGGGTGCCTCTCGTGGTGCACGAGAACTTCCGCTTCCAGCCCTGGTACCGGCGCATTCGCGACGAGATTGAAGCTGGGCGCATCGGCCAGGTGCTGCAGATCACCTTCCGGCTGAGGCCCGGCGATGGCCAGGGTGCGAAGGCCTATCTCGACCGTCAGCCCTACTTTCAAAAGATGCCGCGCTTCCTGATCCATGAGACGGGTGTCCATTGGATCGACACCTTTCGCTTCCTGCTCGGCGAACCCGGTGCCGTCTATGCCGACCTGCGCCGGCTCAACCCGGCCATCTCCGGCGAGGATGCCGGCTATTTCGTCTACAGCTACCCGGACGGCGCAAGGGCATTGTTCGACGGCAACCGCCTGCTCGACCACCCGGCCGAAGATCATCGGCGTACCATGGGCGAGTGCAGTGTCGAGGGGACCGGCGGCGAAATTCGGCTCCAAGGCGACGGATCATTGTCTTTACGGGCGCGCGGCGAGGCGACCTGGCAGGTTCTGGCCAACCCGCCGGCAGGCGCCGGCTTCGGCGGCGATTGTGTGGCCGCTCTGCAGCGCCACGTGGTGGCCGCGCTGACCGATGGCGCGCCGCTCGAAAACGACGCGATTTCCTATCTGCACAACATGCGAATAGAGTTGGCCGTCTATCGATCAGCTGAAACCGGACAAAGGATCGAGCTCCCGTCATGAGTTCCAGCGACGCACCTGAGACAATGGCCGGGAGGTCTTCGGACAAGGCAGACAGACTGCCGTCACAGACCCAACGCGCCACCTCCGTGCTGCGGGAGATGATCGTCACCAACCGTTTGCCCGCCGGCTCCAGTTATCTGGAGTCGGAACTGGCCGAGATGCTCGGCATGTCCCGCACCCCTGTCCGCGAAGCGGCGGTGGTCCTCGAAGCCCTGGGTTTGGTCGAAGTCCGGCCGCGCCGCGGGATCAGGGTTTTACCGCTGTCGGCGCAGGACATGAAGGATATCTATGAGATTCTGACCGAATTGGAAGGTCTGGCAGCCGAACAGGCGGCGTCTCGAGTCTTGTCGAAGACCGAAACCAGAGCCGTCGAAAAGGCGCTCGGCGACATGGACGCGGCGCTGAAAGCGGATGATCGGGAGAGTTGGGCTGCCGCAGACAAGCGGTTTCACGACCTGCTCGTTTCCATGTCAGGCAACAGCCGCCTGAAGGCGCTGGTCGAGTCGTACAACGACCAGGTCCACCGTGCGCGAATGCTGACGGTTCGCCTGCGCCCTTCTCCAACCAAGTCCTACCGCGATCACCGGGATCTCTTCGAGGCCATCAAGAGCGGAGACCGCAAGCGCGCCAGAGCGTTGCATACCGCCCATCGCATGGAGGCGATGAGACTGATCATCGAACTGCTACAACAGCATGGTTTCCACCAAGTCTAGGGGCCTTTGGCCTGAACCATATTGAGCGGCAACTGAAGCCTGCCGGACCTTGAACCGGCAGTTCTTTCTGCTCTTCGATCGCGAACTGTTTTCTCGCGGGAATTGTGGCGCGCCCGGGAAGATTCGAACTCCCAACCTCCTGATCCGTAGTCAGGTGCTCTATCCAATTGAGCTACGGGCGCACTTCACAGCCGCTAGGGGCTGCGCAGCGGCTGGACCGCCGCCGCGAGGAGGCCGGACATTACTCGAAGCACTGGTGCCTTGCAAGCGCTTCGCTCACTTCACAAGAAGGCCGGAAAAGTCAATAAATCCAAGCCTCAATCGGACTGTGGCGGACCGCCGCTGCCGTGGAAATGGCACTTGTCCCTGCAGAATCCATCCTCTACTATCGCGCATTCGATCGAGGGGGGTCGGGATAGCAAGACTCTGTAAAGACTTACATAGTTAATATGTAGGAACCTCTTAGGTTCAGCTGTCTCGGAAATCTGTACGGAAATCTCTATGTCGAGCAGACACTTGTTGCCCTTTCGCCGGACTGCTGTCGTCTTCGGCGCGCTACTGTTTGTGGCTGGTTGTACCATGCCGCAGAACAACCAGACGCCGGCCGGCAGCCAAGCGGCGCCACAGGCCGAGCCGCCCGCTGCCGCTCAACCGGCTGTGGTTGAGGCGGCCCCGGCGGCGTCAGTGCCGGCGGCACCCGCCCCTCAGATTCTGGGAAGCACGGTCTTCGAGCCGCCAACGGTCAGCAACATGCGGCCGACCGGTACGGTCGTCGGCCAGAAGATCCAGTCGCTACGCGACGACCTCCTGAAGCTGCAGCAACAGCTCTCCGCCGAGAACAACCAGCTGCAGAGCCTTCGCGTCTCTGCCCGCCAGTTCGCCGGGAACTACCACTCTCTGAAGGCGGCGATGAACGCCCGCCTACAAGTCGGCACCACGCCCGGCAATCCAGAATTGGTGGCCCAGTGGAACCAGGCCCAGGCCGAACTGCAACAAGTCGGCGCCAGCATCGCTGCCTTGAACACACTGGCCAGCCAGGTCTCCGGCACCGCTTCGCTCTCCGCCTTTCTTCTCGAATCGACCAGCACCACATTTGAGTTGCGCGGCGCCATCGAGGAAGACCACAGCCAGCTGGCCGTCCTGGAGGACGAGGTCAACAAGACAGTCGTGGTGATCGATCGCCTGCTGAACGAGCTGAGCGACGACATTGCCCGTACCCAGAACTACTTCGCCAACGAGCGCCTTAATCTGACCGCCATGCAAGTCGCTATCGACAACGGCGAATATATCGGTGGCAGTCTGGCCAATCGCGCCTATGGCGTGCCGGCCCCGGCCCCGGCCGGTGGTGCGGCCAATCAGGTCGGCGCCCGCCAGCCGCTTGCCGTGATCCGCTTCGACCGTGACAATCCGCAGTATGAGCAGGCGCTCTTCACTGTGGTTGGTGCCGCTCTCGAACGCCGGCCCAACGCCGCTTTCGACATCGTCGCCGTGGCACCCGCAGGCGGCGATTCGGCCCGTGTGGCGCTGGATACCAACCGTTCACGCCGCAATGCCGAGAACGTGCTGCGCACCCTGACCAACATGGGTCTGCCGGCCGACCGCATGACGCTTTCTGCCACTTCCAGCCCGCAGGCCAGCGTCAGCGAAGTCCACATCTACGTGCGCTAAAGCGCGCCAGTCCCCTGCAAGGCATATCAGGCCGGCCGCCGAAATCGGGGGTCGGCCTGAAGTCTTTATAAGCGCTCTGAAAGCTGGCCTTGAGCGGAAATCGCCATAGTTTCTCCTGGGCAACCGCTGGGAGACCGCTATGCTTCGCCCCCTGTCCCCTTGGGCCGCGCTTTTTCCCGCCCTTGGGCTCGTCCTTGCCATCGCCGCGTTTACCTTCCTCGGACTCTATTCCGAAGGTGCCAGGGCCGAGCCGGCGTTGGCTCCCGCTCCGGCAGACCAAGCGGCCATTCTGGGCACCATTCGCTCCCAACTCGACGCCTTTCAGGCGGATGATGGGTCGCGCGCCTTTTCCTACGCCACCCCGCAACTGCGCCACCTGTTCGGCACGCCGGCCAATTTCATGGCCATGGTGCGTGGCGGTTATCAGGCCGTCTACCGGCCGCAGTCGGTGGAATTCCTGGATGCACGGATCGTTGACGGCAAGATTGGGCAGGCGGTTCGCTTCGTCGGGCCTGACGGCAGCGCGGTGATTGCCATCTACACCATGGAGCAGCAAGCCGACGGCTCCTGGCGCATTGCGGCAGTGCAGCTGATCCCCACCGGCGAACTGTCCAGTTGACTGGCCACCACAAGGCTATGGCACGAAAAGCCTTTAGACGCCGGCGGCGACTTCCGCTTTAATCCCCTGCTCAGCGCAAGGTCGCCTAAAGCAAGGGAAGCCGCAGGAATGCTTACAGCCGAACAGAAAACTTTTCCCGTCTCCTGGGACCAACTGCACCGCGATTCGCGCGCCCTGGCATGGCGCCTGGTAGAGTTGGGACCGTTCAACGGCATCGCGGCCATCACCCGCGGCGGCATGGTCCCGGCGGCGGTCATCGCCCGCGAACTGGATCTTCGGCTGATCGACACCGTCTGCATCACCAGTTATCGCAGCGACAATTCCCAGGGTCAGCTGGAGGTGCTGAAAACGGTCCAGCATGACAGCGAGGGCTGGCTGCTGATCGACGATTTGGTCGATACCGGTCAGACGGCCCGCAAGGTGCGCGAATTGATGCCTAAAGCGCACTTCGCCACGGTTTACGCCAAGCCGGCGGGGCGGCCGACGGTCGACAGCTTCGTGACTGAGGTCAGCCAGGACACCTGGATTCTGTTTCCCTGGGACACGGCTCTGCAGTCGGTGCCGCCGATCATCCAGACGCCGCGCTGAACTGCGGACTTAAAAACCCCCGGCAATCTCTTCGAGAACTTCCCGTTTCGCGAGACTGACCTTGTGGTTTGCCAGCAGTTGGATGATGCCCCGCTGCTTCAACTGGGTGAAAGTGCGGCTCACGGTTTCTGTGGTAAGGCCGAGATAATCACCGATGTCGGTCCGGCTCATACTGACGGCAATGGGGTCTTCCACCTGACCTCGTTTCCTGGCACGCATTGCCAGCATCAGCAGAAATGATGCGATCTTCTCGCGTGCCGTCTTGCGCCCGAGGAGCAACATCTGTTCCTGCGCCGCCGCCAGCTCATTGCTGGCGATGCTCAGCAGGCGCTGCTCGATCTTGGGCAGGCGCAGCATGAGGTCTTCCAACTTGTGGCGCGGGAAACGGCAAAGCAGGCAGGGGGTTACCGCCTCGGCGCTGAAGGCGTAGATATCCTGTTTGGCAATGCCGAGAAAGTCCCCGGCAAAAAGAAACCCGGTGACCTGACGGCGTCCATCCGGCAGCAGCTTGTACACCCTCACGGTACCGGAAGTGATGTTGTAGACGTTGCCGGCCACCTCGCCCTCGTCGAACAGCGGATCGCCGGCCTGCAATTCGACCGAGTTCATGATCGCCGCCATCTGCCCCTGTTCCTGCGAATCCAGAGGCGCGCAGATGGTCAGGCCGCGCACGGAGCAGGCAGCGCAGGGTGACGCATCGACCTTGCCGCGCGACAGTGCCGGCATCAATTTGCTCGCACGGTCAAAATCGAAAGCCTTCATATCCCTCTCATCTCAAGCATACCGCTCAGGCAAGATCCGCGGCGCTGCGGATCATCGGCCACGATTCCAAGAGCACGTAGCATCGCTTTGACGTGGATCAACGACGCTGGCCGATCATGAACGCCACAATCCAACATCTCCACGTTGTGCGGACCCCGCAAAATCAATTGCCGTTTCAACCATATTTAGAGGGTGACGCGTCCGGTGCGAAAACTCAACCTGAGTTTGCTGAAGCTTGAGCAGATCGATCATGCGTTTCCGCTAGTCTGCAGCAGTTGTCCCGGCTCAGACTTACTTACCTGGCGACGGTTTGCTGAGCAAAGGATCGACCAGCACAGCAAGAATGGGTGCGGTGTCCTAGTCGTACGAAATGAACAGGCCTGCATCGTCGGCCTGGGCGCATTTCAGCTCACTTACGACCTGCGGCATGGCCGGGTGCTCTTTGCCGACCAGTTCTGCGCTCTCGATGTAATAGGCGAAGCCAGCATCGCCCGCAGCCTTGAGGATGGGATAGAAAAGATCGCGCGGCGCCACGGCTGTGCGGCGATCCACACCAGCATCGCCTGCTCCGTCAGGCAAAGCGACGACGGTTGGTTGAGTTCCATTCTTTACGAGCGCGGGCATCGTCTGGAAGGCCTGTACATGTGCAAGCCGGTCACCGCTGTCGCGTGAAGCCTCGATTCCCTGCGGCCACCTAACTTCTACCCCTGGCCAAGTTGCACGTCAGAGTCGATGATATCGGCTCTTCGCGGCGCCCGAATGCTCCTCTGCGCTGCCGACACCGCATCAGGGAGACAGCGCCGTGCCCCCCCACATCTTCGTCGACATCTGGAAGCGGCGCCGCCACCTGGGCCGCCAGCTGGTCATTGCCGCGTTCATTGCCCCCCTACTGGCCGCCTGCACCAGCCCAGAGGGCCAGCCGGCCGACGCGCCGCGCCAGATGGTGGCCGCTGCCAATCCACTGGCAGCCGAAGCGGGCATGGCTATGCTCCGCAGGGGCGGCGCGGCCACCGATGGCGCCATCGCCACCGCCCTGGTTCTGGGGCTGGTGGAACCTCAGTCATCCGGCATCGGGGGGGGCGCTTTCCTGTTGCACTATGCCGCCGGTTCGCGCGCTGTGGGCGCTTACGACGGACGCGAGACCGCGCCTGCCGGCGCCGGTGAAGATCTATTCCTCAAGACGGACGGCGAGCCCCTGGGGTTCTGGGACGCGGTCGTCGGCGGCCGTTCGGTCGGCGCCCCGGGTCTGCTGCGCATGCTGGAACTTGCGCACCGGGACCATGGCCGCCTGCCCTGGGCCGAACTCTTCGAGCCGGCGATCCGCCTGGCCGAGGAGGGCTTCGCCGTTTCGCCGCGCCTGCACGAACTGATCGCAGGGGACAAGTACCTGAGGCGCTACCCGGAGACGGCGGCCTACTTCCACGACGCCGCGGGAGAGCCCCTTCCGGTCGGCAGCATCATGAAGAATCAAGCCTATGCCGACACCCTGCGCGCCGTGGCCGCGGGCGGCGCCGACGCCTTCTACAAGGGAGCCATCGCCGTCGACATCGTCACCCGCGTACGCAGCGTCGATGACAACCCAGGGCGCCTCAGCTACCGCGACCTGGCAACCTATCAGGCCAAGCGGCGTGACGCCCTCTGCCTGCCCTACCGGCAATGGAAGGTCTGCGGCATGCCGCCGCCGACCTCTGGCGGCGTCGCGGTGCTGCAGATCCTGAAAATGCTGGAGCCCTTCGATCTGGCCGCCCTGGCGCCGGCTTCGCCGGAAGCCATCCACCTGGTGGCCGAGGCCGAACGTCTTGCCTTCGCCGACCGCAACCGCTTTCTCGCCGACAGCGATTTCGTCGCGGTGCCCTTGGATGCCCTGCTCGATCCCACTTACCTCGCGGCGCGTTCGGCGCTGATCGACCCGGCCGCCAGCCTGGGCGAGGCGGAGCCCGGCCTCGAAAGTCTGCAGGCCCATGCTCCGGCGCAGCTCAATCCCCCGTCGACCTCCCACCTCTCGGTGGTCGATGCCGAAGGCAATGCCGTCTCCATGACCGCCTCCATCGAGAGCGCCTTCGGCGCTCGCCTCATGGCGCGCGGCTTCATGCTGAACAACGAGCTCACCGACTTCTCCTTCCGGCCCAGCGTCGAGGGGCGGGCGGTCGCCAACCGCGTGCAGCCGGGCAAGCGGCCGCGCAGTTCAATGTCGCCGACCCTGGTGCTTGACCGCCAGGGCCGCTTCGTCATGGCCATCGGCTCGCCGGGTGGCAGCCGCATCATAGGCTACACCGCCAAGGCAGTCATCGCCGCGCTGGACTGGAACTTGACCATGCAGCAGGCTGTATCCCTGCCGAACTTCGTCAACCGAAATGGCGCCACCGACTTGGAGGAAGGGACCGGTATCGAGGCCGCCAAGGCGGTCCTGGAAGCCTGGGGCCACGAGGTCAATGTCCGCGCCCTGACCAGCGGCCTGCACGGCATCCGCCTGACTGCGGATGGCCTGCAGGGCGGTGCCGACCCGCGCCGTGAAGGCGTCGTCTTGACGGAGTAGCGGAAGTCAGACACCACCCTTGCAGTACGCGCGATGCGAACTAGACTGCGCGGCGATGAGCCAAGCTGCCACAACGACCGAAACAGGCCTGCCCACAGTCACCCTGAAACCGCATGGCCAAAAACGCCTGGGACGAGGGCATCCCTGGGTCTATTCGAATGAAGTGGATATGGACGCTACCGCCAGGGCGGTGCCGCCGGGGGGGTTGGTACGACTCTGCGATCGGAATGGCCGCTACCGGGCAACGGCCTTCTTCAACCGCCACCCACTGATTGCCGCCCGGGTCCTGACCGACGCAGAAGATGTCTCCATCGACAAGGCCTTCCTAACGGCGCGCCTGCGCCGCGCTCTGGCAATCCGCGAACGCCTGGTCGGCGTGCCTTACTACCGCCTTGTCCATGCCGAAGCCGACGGCCTGCCGGGTGTGATCATCGACCGTTTCGGCGGTGCCTTGACGCTGCAGGTCAACACCGCCGGTATGGAGCGCCTGACACCGCTGCTGATCGACGCGCTGAACGAGGCTGTTGGACCGGATACCATCGTGCTGCGCAATGACAACGCCGTTCGCCGCCTGGAGCAGTTGCCCGAGACCGTCGAGGTGGTCCAGGGCCGTTTGAATGGTCCAGTTTCCCTGGAAGAGAACGGCGCGCAGTTCTTTGCCGACTTGCAAGAGGGGCAGAAGACCGGCTGGTTCTACGATCAGCGCGATAACCGCGCCTGGGCGGCGCGGCTGGCGGGGAACCAGCGGGTCCTCGACTGCTATGCCTTTGCCGGCGGCTTTACCGTGCAGGCGGCGCTGGCCGGCGCCACAGAGGTGATTTCCGTCGACCGCTCACAGGGCGCCCTCGACCTCGCGGTGCAAGCTGCGGGGGCCAACGGTGTCATCGGGCGCTGCCGCTTCGTGAAGGCGGAGGTATTCCAGGAACTGCAGCGCCAGGGCGAAGCGGGCGAGCGTTACGGATTGGTCGTGGTCGATCCACCGGCCTTCGTCAAGTCCAAGAAGGATCTGGCCCAGGGTCTTAAAGGTTACCGCAAAATGGTCCGCTTGGCCGCACCTCTAGTGGCTGAAGGCGGCTACCTGGTCGCCGCCTCCTGCTCGCACCACGCCAACTTGGAAAATTTCGCCGAGCAGGTGAAGCGCGGCCTTCAAGACGCTGGCCGCGTCGGCCGCATCCTGCGCACCTCCGGCGCCGCACCGGACCACCCGGTGCATCCAGCCCTGCCCGAAAGCGCTTATCTGAAGGCTCAGACAATAGCGCTCGACTGAACAATACCGGCAATCAGCTTGCCTTGGCCGTCTGTTGGAGCTTGGTCTGGCGCAGCGGCAAGACTAAGCGGAAGAGCGTGCCCTCGCCGTTAGAGGTCTCCAGCCGGATATCGCCACCGTGGGCGCGCATGATGTCAAAAGCAATGGAGAGGCCGAGCCCGGTGCCGCCTTCTCGGGTCGAACCGGCGAAGGGCTTGAAGATATTCTGCTGCGCCTCTTCGGACATGCCCGGACCGTTGTCCCGCACGTCGATGACCAGGAAATCGCGAACCGGGCGCGCCGCAATGTGCAGTTCCCCGGCATCAGCCTCCAGCGCATTGCGGGCCAGATTGAAGAACACCCGATAGAGTTCCTCGCGGTCGGCCTCAATCTCGAAGCCGCGGTCGACTTCATTGACCCAGCCGAGGCGGCGGGCGCCGACTTCGGTCAGAGCTTCTCGTACCTCGGTCAGCAGATCGCGCAGATCGAAGCGTTGCAGATCGAGTTGTGCCGGTCCCTCGCGGGTGAACTGGAGGGTTTGGGAGCAGAGATGCAGCGCCCGGTCGATGGCACCCACCAGAGTCGGCACCATCGACCGCACAGCCGGATCGCCACTCTTGGCGAGACGTTCGGAGATCAGGCTGGCAGTAGCCAGAATATTGCGCAGGTCGTGATTCACTTTGGTGACGGCAGTGCCCAGCGCGGCCAGGCGGGTTTTCTGCAGCAAAGCGGCACGCAGACCCTGCTGCATATGGACCAGTTCGCGCTGGGCGATGCCGATCTCATCGCTGCGCTCGGAGGGTGCCAGAGCCCCCGCCGCAACTTCCGGTTTGGCACGAAAATCCGCCATGCTTTGAGTAATGCGGCGCATCGGGCGTACCATGAGAAGATGCAGGCTGAGATAGACCAGCGCCGCGGTAAATATGGAGATAACCAGCGAAAGGTTGAGGATGCGCCAGGAATAGTCGAACATTTCGCGGCGCAGCGGCGCTTCGTCCAGCACCACCTCGACGAGGACTTGTGGGTCCTTGGGCGAGGCGCCGATGACGCGGAGCAAGCGGTTACTCGATGCCAGCAAGGTAACGACCGCGTCGCGGATCAGCCCGAAGAAGGCGCCCTCGCGCAGGTCGTAGGTAGCATCGATTTCCTCGGGCGTCGCCACCATGAGCATCAATTTGCCGGCGTTCGGCTTGCTGAGGGCGACCATGTAAGCGCCGACGTGCTGCAGCAACTCGGCTTCCATCTCCTTGCTGACCATGTTGTCTGGGGTCGCCTCCAGCGCCAGGATAGACAGATGCGCCGCTGCGATGCGCTCTTCCAGGTAGGTGAGCCGCATGCGCCCGATCGACGGCGCGAAGATCAGCACCTCCGCCAGCATGACAAAAGCGATGGTCAAGAGCAGCAGCTTGGCTGACAGGCTCTTCGTAAGGGGGGGCAGGCGTAAACTGTTCCCCGGCGATTTGTGGCCCAACATAGACGGGCTTATACCACGCCGGCCGGGTCTGCGGGAATCCGCCGCTTGCGCCGGCTCGTGCGCAGCAAAACACGCCATCAGTGCCGGAGAGTTCCAATCAGAAAGAACAGCGCCCGCCGCAGCGGCAGGGGGCAGTGCCGATGACCGGCGGGCGCTGATGTGCAATGCCAGGCAAAGCGACTTTAGTTGGATTTCGCAGCGCAAGGATTGCAGGGATTGGCGGCGCAGGGGTTAGCCGCCTGGCAAGGGTTCTTGGCCGCGCAGGGGTTGCATGGATTGCACGGCTTTTTGACCGCCGCGGCGCAGGGGTTGCAGGGGTTGGCCGCCGCGCAGGGATTGCAGGGATTGTCGCTGGCCGCGATCTGTACCGCGGAGCCGGCGGCCTGGCTTGCGGCCAGTGGCAGAGCGACGGCGCCGGCGGAAACGGTCGCGACACTCAGCGCCACCAGGGTTTTCTTCAACATGTTGCTAGCCTCCAATAGTGTTCGGTCTCTGGCTCCCCCGGGAAGAGAAGCTCTTTAGTCGGCCTGCTACCGCCAAAGCGGATCAGCGCCGCTTCCTCAACAATGATCAGGACGCCGGCCAATCTCGAATCACGGTACTGCGATTGGCTTCAACTTCCTGTGAAACTTCGGTGATCACAAGCCACTGCAGCAGCGGTTCCTCCCGCACAAAGCCGATATTTGGGGCCGTTCAGCCGCCTTTTCGACGCTTCACCTTCTTGTAGATCACCGGCAGAAGGGAAAGGGCGATCAAGCCAAGGATGGGCAGCAATACTTCAGGCTCGTAGATCGCCGCGCCAATATCTGCCGCCCCCCCAGCTTCGAAAATTGCGCCTAGGCCGTTGCCCAAGGATGCGTAGACCAGGGAAGCGGGGATGATGCCGAAGAAGGTACCGATAAGAAACACCTTCAGGGAAACACCCACGAAGGCCGGCACGAGATTGACCAGCCAGAAGGGAAACAGCGGAATCAGCCTCAGCACCAGAAGATAGCTAAGCGCGTCTTCTTGAAAACCCGCTTTCATCTTGCTGATGGCTGATCCCGCGCGGTCGCGCAGCAGATCGCCGAGCGCTGTCCGCGCCGCCAGAAAGAGAGCGATCGATCCCAGGGTCGCCCCAACGACTGAGCAGGCCGCGCCGCCCAAAGTACCGAAGAGGAAACCGCTGGTTACCGTCATCACCAATCCTCCGGGGATTGAGAAGGCGACCATCACCGCATAGAGGGCAGTAAAAGCCAGTACCGCCGTGACGCCGTACTCCGCCACCAGGGCCAGCAGGTCCTCGCGGTGCTTCTCCAGGGTGTCGAACCCGATATAGCGATGACCGCCCAGGATAAAAAAGGCCAACAGACCGATGGCGAGAAGCAGCAGCGGCAGGAACCGGCGGAGGGTCTGTGCCCGATTTCTCCCACCCGGCGCCTTTGCTTCGGGGGCGGCGGGATCTGGGCGCGGCTGGTTCATCGGACTCCCTTCACAAAATCGAGTTTAACGGGAGCCTGAGGCCCCCGACTCGCACGCCCTTGCCTCTGGTCCCTGATGAAACGGCCAAAGTGGCGGAAAACTGGGCACTAGGACGTTTTTAGACACTGTCCGCCGCCGCCGCCAGTCACCAAGGTGTGAGCCCGATCCGAGATTCGTTTACTTTGGTACCTGCCAGTCGTTGACAGAGCCCCGGCCCACCCTTATACAGCCCCGTCAATTCGAGATTCAGCCTGATATTGGAGTTTAGCCGTGAAGCGCACCTATCAGCCCAGTGTGCTGGTTCGCAAGCGCCGCCACGGGTTCCGCGCACGTAAGGGAACCGTTGGCGGGCGTCGCGTCCTTGCCCGTCGGCGCGCCAAGGGCCGCAAGCGCCTGTCCGCCTAAGTGTCATGATGCCGACCATTGGGCGGCTCAAGACACGGCCCCAATTCCTCAAGGTCGCGGCGGCCAAGCGCAAATGGGTCACGCCCGGCCTCGTCCTGCAAGCCGCAAGGCGCCCGCAAGGTGAAGTCCGCGCGGTACCAGCCGTGTCGTCCGGGCGGCCCGGTGCGCTGGCCGTGCAAGCAAGCGAGTCCTGCAAGGCGGAAAAGCCCGAAGCAGAGGAGCCCGAAGTGCGGGTCGGTTTCACCGTGACCAAGAAGGTCGGAAACGCCGTGGTCCGCAACCGCGTGAAACGGCGGCTGCGCGCTGCCGCGGCGGAAGTCTTTCCGCTCTGCGGACGGGCCGGGACCGACTACGTGGTCATCGGGCGCCTCGGCACCCTGACCCGCGCCTATGACGCGCTCAAAGCCGACCTGGAACAGGCTGTCACAAAGCTCGACCGGCAAGGCGGCGGCGGCCGCTCGGCGCGCAGGATAGGCTCGACCGGCACGGAGGCCCCACGGTGAAAGTCGTCAGCCTGATCTTGCAGGGTCTTATCCGCGGCTATCAGTTGCTGGTGTCGCCGTTCCTTCCACCTTCCTGCCGCTATTTTCCCAGCTGCTCCGACTACGCCCGCCAGGCGATTGCCCAGCACGGCCCGGCACGGGGGGCTTGGCTGGCCTTGATACGCATTCTGCGCTGCCACCCCTGGGGCGGCCTCGGCTACGACCCCGTGCCGGAGGCCCTGCCGAAAAGCCAGGCTGACGCGATCATTGAACTAAGAAACACCTCCGGGCTTGGCCTTTGCCCGGACTGTCGCCATCTGGATCATTAAGCGGGCCTTCAAGGTCCGTCCCCGGGAGCCCGTCGAGTCTTATGGAACAGCGCAACCTTCTGCTCGCTATCTTTCTGTCGCTGGCCATCCTCATCGGCTTTCAGTTCATCTTCCCACCGGCGACTCCGCCCGAGCAGCCGAGCCCGGGTGGCACCGCTGACACCGGCGCGCCGGCGCTGGACAGCAACACGCCATCTCTGCCCGGCGGCAGTGTCGCGCCGACCCCCGGCGGCAGTGCCGCCCAGTCGCGCAACGAAGTTATCGGCGTCAGCCCGCGCGTCGCAATCCAGACTCCGCGCCTCGCCGGCTCGATCTCCCTGCGCGGCGCGCGCATCGACGATCTGGTGCTGACTCAGTACCGGGAAACCCTGGATCCCGCGAGCGAGCCCATCACGCTGCTGTCGCCGGAAGGCTCGGCCAAGGCCTACTTCTCGCGCTTCGGCTGGGCAGCCTCAGGCAACGGCGTGACACTGCCGGCCGCCGACACTCTCTGGGAGGCGGAAGGCGGCCCCCTGACCCCTTCCTCCCCAGTCACGCTGCGCTGGAACAACGGTGAGGGCCTGACCTTCGAGCAGGTCTTCGCCGTCGACAATGACTACCTCTTCACCGTGACCCAGCGGGTGGCCAACGATAGCGGCGAGTCGGTCAAGCTGGCACCCTTTGGTCTGGTTTCGCGCAGCGGAACGCCTGATATCCTCGGCTTTTACATTCTGCATGAGGGGCCGATCGGCGTCTTCAACGACACCCTGTCGGAATACGACTACGGCGACGACCTCAAGGACGAGTATCAGGGCCAGGAGGTCGTCATCAGCAATCCGAGTACCGGCGGCTGGATCGGCATTACCGACAAGTACTGGCTGACGGCACTGGTACCCAGCCAGGACGCGGAGGTGAAGACCCGCTTCGTCTACAACCAGCCGGCCGGCCGCGACCACTATCAATCCGACTTCCTCTACCCGGCCGGCGAGGTGGCGTCCGGCGCCAGCGCCGAGGTCACCAGCCGCCTCTTCGCCGGCGCCAAGCGAGTGCCGCTGCTGGAGCGCTATCAGGAGACCTTCGGCATCACCAACTTCGACCTGGCAGTCGACTTCGGTTGGTTCTACTTCCTTACCAAGCCCATCTTCTATGCGTTGCACTGGCTGAACGATGCGCTCGGCAATTTCGGCTTGGCCATTCTGGCCCTGACCGTGGTGATCAAGTTGCTGTTCTTCCCGCTGGCCAATAAGTCATACAAATCCATGGCTAAGATGCGCAAGCTGCAGCCTAAGATGATGGAACTGCGCGAGCGCTACGGCGAGGACAAGCAACGCCTCAATCAGGAAATGATGGGTCTCTACAAAAAAGAAGGCGCCAATCCGCTGTCCGGCTGTCTGCCGATCCTCGTCCAGATCCCCGTGTTCTTCGCGCTCTACAAGGTGATGTTCGTCACCATCGAGATGCGCCAAGCCCCGTTCTTCGGGTGGATTCACGATCTCTCGGCGCCGGATCCGACCTCAATCCTGAACGGCTTTGGCCTTCTGCCCTGGGACGTGCCGGAGTTGGGCGTGCTCAACTTGCTGAATCTCGGCGTCTGGCCTCTCGCCATGGGCATCTCCATGTTCCTGCAGCAAAAATTGAACCCGCAGCCGCCCGATCCGGTACAGGCCAAGGTGTTCCTGATGATGCCGATCGTCTTTACGTTCCTGCTGGCGACCTTCCCGGCCGGACTGGTCATCTACTGGACCTGGAACAACATCCTGTCGATGGCCCAGCAGGCCTTTATCATGAAGCGGCAGGGTGTGCCGATCGGCGGCGGCAAGCCAAAGCCGGCCGAAAAAGAGTAGGGTTTGGGTCGCACTATGAGCGACGCGCCGCTGAGCGACGAGGAAAGAGCCGCCCTGGAGACAGGGCGGCTTCTCTTCGCTGGGGAGTGTATTTTCCTGCTCTCCGCCGCCGACGAGAACGACTTGCCGGCCCTCGGCGCCACGGAGGTCGCCTTCGCCGGCCGCTCCAATGTCGGCAAGTCGAGCCTGCTGAATGCGCTGACTGGACGCAAGGGCATCGCCAGGGCTTCGAACACGCCAGGGCGCACGCGCCTGCTGAACTTCTTCGACCTCGGCGGACGACTCATCCTTGTCGACCTGCCGGGCTACGGCTACGCGCGCGCCTCCAAGACCGATATTGCACGCTGGACGCAACTGACTCGTGGCTACCTCAAGGGCCGACAGCAGCTGCGACGCGTCTGCCTGCTTGTGGACTCTCGCCACGGCCTGAAGAGCAGTGACCGCCAGGTGATGGAAGAGCTGGACGCCGCGGCTGTTTCCTACCAGGTCGTGCTGACCAAATCCGACAAGGTGAAGCCGGGGGCGTTGAAGCGCCTGATCGGGGAAACCGAAGCCGAACTTGTCAAGCGTCCAGCCGCGCATCCACGCTGCCTCCCAACTTCTGCCGAGACTGGCGCCGGTCTGCCGGAGTTGCGCGCCGCCCTGGCGGCCCTGGCCGAAGCCGCCGCCTCCAGATAAAGTGCCATCTGCCGCCGACCTCGGAGGGTTCGGCGGCGAGCGAGGAACGATTTCATGACGCAGAAGAACATCAGCGACACCAAGCATTGGTTGCGCACGGCCAGGACGATCACGGAAGCCCTGCCCTTCATGCGCCGCTACAACGACAAGACCTTCGTCATCAAGTATGGCGGACACGCCATGATCGATGCCGAACTGGCCGCCCTGTTCGCCAGCGACATCGCACTGCTGAAGCAGGTCGGCATCAACCCCATCGTGGTGCACGGCGGTGGCCCACAGATCGGCCGTATGCTGGAACGCCTGGAAGTGAAGAGCGAGTTCATCGACGGCCTGCGCATCACCGACGCTGCCACCGTGGAGATCGTCGAGATGGTGCTCTCCGGCACCATCAACAAGTCCATCGTCAGCGCCATCAACGCCGCAGGCGGCCGCGCCGTAGGCTTGTCCGGCAAGGACGGCAACCTGATACAGGCGCAGAAGCTGCGGCGCACGGCCCGCGACCCAGATTCCAATATCGAAACGGTGTTAGACCTGGGGTTCGTCGGCGAACCCACCATGGTCGACCCCAAGGTATTGTTCTCGCTACAAAAATCGGACATCATCCCGGTGATCGCACCGATCGGCATCGGTCCGGAGGGCGAGACTTACAACATCAATGCCGACACCGTGGCCGGCGCCGTGGCCTCCGCAGCCGGCGCTTCACGGCTGCTAATGTTGACCGATGTCGTCGGGGTGCTCGACAAATCGGGAGAACTGGTCCCGGAATTGAGCACCGAAGGGGTCGACGCGCTGCGTCAGGACGGCACCATTTCGGGCGGCATGATTCCCAAGCTCGAGACCTGCGTCAAGGCGGTGAACAACGGCGTCGAAGCTGCGGTCATCCTGGACGGCCGGGTGCCGCATTCTATGTTGCTGGAGATCTTCACCGGCGGCGGCATCGGAACACTGATTTCACGATAGAGGATGCCACTGGGCACCCGGGAACCATCGCGGCAGTGTCTAGGTTTCTCCCAGGCTGGCGAAGAAATCGAGTTGCCATTCCATTTCGTCGGGAGTCAGGGGAAAGTCGGAACCGTTGCGCGGGTTCAGTGCTTTCTTTGGTGGAATGCCACCCATGTTGGTTTGGAGCTGCAACGCCACGCGCATGGAGCAGCCGGCCTTCCAGGCCAGAGCGGTGATACCCTTGGCGGAATGTCCCTGCAGCACCCGATCGACGAAATCGACCTTCACCTCGGCCATCAGGGCCAACGCGTGGCGCGCGAAGTCGCGCCGTCCGGCCAGGACCGCGTCACTAACCGCTTCGCCGTCCAACCTGCCGGCTCTTTTCAGCCGCGCGACCTCCTCGGCGGGGTCGAGGGTGGCCACGGTTTCGGCGGTGCCCTCCTCGATGCGCTGACGCACCACTTCGGCCACGGCCGCAGCGGTCTTTTCATCCAGATCGCTGCGATTTTGCAGCTTCTTTAAGAGCGACTCGGCGACGAAGCCGGCGAGTTTTTTCACGGCCGCCGCCGGCAGCACCGGGCGCTCTACCAGGGGCGGCTGCCAGGCGGTCTCCTGCACCGAAGCGTCGATCAAGCTGTCCAGTGTCTCTTCGCGTATCTGCGCAGAGGTATTTGCCAGAAGTTCGGCCACCGCCTTGCGGTCCTTGCGCTGAACGATGGCGTCGGAAATCGCTTCGCCAAGGTTGCTGCGCCGGGAGATCGCACAGAGTCGGCTCGAAACACCTGAGCTGGCAATGATCTCCAGCAGGTCCTGTTCGCTAAGCAGCGGCGAGAATTCGAGGATCGGGCAGGCGACAACGTCTTCCGCATCGCGCGCGAGCCGCTGGATCACTTGCGGTGGCGCATCGGCCACCGACTTCAAGGCCTCCGCCAGAATCTGACGCACACGGGTAGCCTGGTCGCGCGCCAATACTTCCAAGGTTTCCTCAACAATTCGCTGTGCCTTGGCTTGAGCGCCATGACCGTCTGGCTCAGTCAGTCTGGCAACCTTGGAAGCCAACTCAGTGCGCACCGCTTCGTCATCGTCGCGGGCCAGAATGAGATCGGCTTGACCGGGCGTCCGGGCATTGGCGGCGATACGCCGGCGCACTTCCGACGATGGATCCTCTGCCAGGAAGTAGAGCACCTCCGGGCGCAGATCGACACGCTGAGCAAGATCGGCGCGAGTCTTGGCCGAACCATTTTCGGCCAGTTGCTTGCTCTCCTCGTAGGAGAGTTTCTCTGGCAGTTTTCGGTGTCCGAGACCGAACATCATCCGCTCTACCCCGCGCGCCGGTCATAACTGGAAGCAAAGCTTAATCGATTCTTGCCGCCCCGCTTGGCGCCGTACATGGCTTCATCGGCGCGCCGCAGCAGAGACTCCAACGACTCGCGCGTGCGCGGGTCGAATACCGCGATACCGAGCGAAAGGCCCAGAGGATGGTCCCTGTCACCGGAGAACCCGCGCAGCCGCTCGGCCGCCCGCAGCAACTGCTCGCCTTTACTCTCCGCTGCCGGGCGTTCCATCCCGCCAAGGAAGAGTGCAAATTCATCACCGCCGAGGCGCGCGGCAAGATCGCCTGTCCGGATTTGCTGCTTTAGCAAAGCGGCGACTTCAAGCAGCGCCTCGTCACCGGTCTGGTGACCGTGGGTGTCGTTGACCTGCTTGAAGTTGTCGAGGTCGATGTAGAAAAGGGCACTGGAGCTTGGCGGCGTCGCGGCGCCAGCGAGGAGTTCTTCCAGGCTCTCCACAAAACCCCGCCGATTGTGCAGACCGGTCAGCGGATCCGTCATGGAAAGCGTCTCCATCTCCGTCTGGCGCGCGAGTTGCTCAATGGCCAGGCCGACCTGGCCTGAGATGTTCCCGAAGAGGCTGCGGTCCTCTGTCGTCCATCCCGAATTGTCCCCATCACGCCAGGCGCAGAGCAGGCCGTTGGTTCCATCGCGAAACCGGGTAGCGCAGAGCAGCAGATTTCCGCCGCCCGTACTGATGTCCACCATCTGCTGATCTATGGAGAGCTGTGGCAACACCGCTTTCAGGCCATCTATCGAAACTGGTTTGCCCGCTTGTGCCAGCTTTTGGCCAAGCGACCCCTTCACCAGAGCATGGATAGAGATCCCCGCGAGCGCCAGCGCCGGCAGCAGCGCCTCAGCCGTAGCGCTGAGCATGCGCGCCGGTTCCAGTTCGCGACGCACCATGTTTACGATATAGGAGAACAGGCGCTCGCGATTGCGCGCTTCTGCGAGGTCGACTTCCTGGCAGCGCAGGCTGGTGATATCACGGCAGACGCCGCGAACACCAATCCACTCACCGCTGTGTGAATGCAGCGGCTGGACCGTCGACAGCAAGCAAATCTCTGCGCCCTCGGCATTGCAAACCCAAATTTCGGCGTCTTCGACCACCGTCCTGGCGGTAAAAGGCGAGGGGCCGCTGCTTTTGCCGTCGAGCAGCAACTCGCAGGCTGCACGGCCAACCAACTCGGCCGCTTCGTAGCCCAGCGCACCGCGAGGGGAGACGAATGCGAAGCGCCCGTCGGCATCTGTTTCCCAAGAGAAATCGTTGGAGATTTCCACCAGGTCCTTGTAGCGCTGACGTGATTCCACAAGGGCGGCGCGCAGGCTCCGCTCCAGAGTGATGTCGCGGCCCAGCAACAGGGCGACGGTACCGTCGGCCCAGGGAAGGACGACCACATCATAGGCATGTTCGACGGAACGGCCGGCAACTTTGGTGGCAACGACCAGCGGATTGACCTGCGCGGCCGTTCCGCCGAGCGCCGCCTGGATGGCGGTCCTCAGCTCCTCATGCTGCCCGGATCGCAGAATCTGGCCTATCGGGTCCGCCAGATCGTTTGCGTCGAGCACAATGCCATTGGGGCCAGCCATCAAGACCGCTCCCGGAAACAGGTCAAAGGCAACCCCAGCGGATGACAGGCCGCTGGGATTGTTCTGCCCGGTCGGCGTCTCCTGGCCGTCTAACAGCTTAGCTTCGCTGGGTGGACCGCTCGTCGCCGGCGACCGCACCATAGGACCCCTCTTCGCGCTCACGCGTGCTTGTCTCAAGTTCGCAAATCTGCGCCTTTCGCGGTTAAGATGCGCTTAAGTAGCCGTGTCATTTTGCGACACAGTTCCGGGTTCATTGAGTGAAGCAAGCGACACCCTCTGGCGCTCGCATGTTCTTTATCTTCAATTAACCTTGGCCTGCCGCAACAAACCTCCAATTCAGGTCGGCGCCTGGGGCCAGAGGTCATTGACAGAGCGATGGCCCTCCCGCATCTTCCGCTGCGCGCTCCAGGGTCATTTTCCGGGGCCAAGAATGCGACAAACCAGCACAATGGGACCCGATGCAGACAGATCAATTGAAGGGCATTATCGAAGATGCCTGGGAAACGCGCGAGAACGTCACTTTGAATACCGGCGGTGCGCTTCGTGAAGCCGTCATCGCCGCCCTCGCAGGTCTCGACGATGGATCTTTTCGCGTGGCCGAAAAAGCCGACGGCGGCTGGCAAGTGCACCAATGGCTGAAAATGGCGGTCTTGCTGTCGTTCCGCCTCAACGACATGACGGCGATTCCGGGTGGCCCGGGCGAGAACACCAACTGGTGGGACAAGGTGCCCTCGAAATTCGCCGGCTGGGGCGAGAACCGCTTCCGCGACGCCGGCTTCCGCGCCGTACCCAACTGCATCGTGCGCCACTCGGCCTACATCGCCCCCGGCGTGATCCTGATGCCCTCCTTTGTCAACCTCGGCGCCCGTGTCGACAGCGGCACCATGGTCGACACCTGGGCCACCGTAGGTTCCTGCGCGCAGATCGGCAAGAACGTGCATCTCTCCGGCGGCGCTGGCATCGGCGGCGTGCTGGAGCCGCTGCAGGCCGGCCCGGTGATCATCGAGGATAACTGCTTTATCGGCGCCCGCTCCGAAGTGGTCGAGGGCGTCGTGGTCGAGGAAGGCTCGGTGCTCTCCATGGGGGTTTTCATCGGTGCGTCCACCAAGATTGTCGACCGCGAAACTGGCGAGGTCTTCATGGGCCGCGTGCCGGCCTATTCCGTGGTCGTGCCTGGCAGCCTGCCGAGCAAGCCGCTGCCCGACGGCAGCGCGGGGCCCAGCCTCTACTGCGCCGTCATCATCAAGCGTGTCGACGAACGCACCCGCTCCAAGACTTCAATAAACGAATTGCTGCGCACCTGAGGCGCCGTTGGGGATGGCAGTGGAGAAGCTCGACACGCTGGAACTGGCGCAGGCACTGATCCGCTGCCCGAGCGTCACACCGCAGGAGGGGGGCGCCCTGGATCTGCTGCAGACTGTCCTCGACGGCCTTGGTTTCACCTGCCACCGACTGCCTTTCGCCGAGGACGACAGCCCGGAAGTGGACAACCTCTACGCCCGCTTCGGCGACAAGGGCCCGAACTTCTGCTATGCCGGTCACACCGACGTGGTGCCGGTGGGCAACGCCGCCGACTGGTCCTTCGACCCCTTCGGCGCCGAGGTCCGGGACGGAATTCTGTATGGTCGCGGCGCCGTCGACATGAAAGGCTCCATTGCCGCCTTCATCTCCGCCGTCTGCAGCTATCTCAGCGAGAAATCTCTTCAAGGTTCGATCTCGCTCTTGATCACCGGCGACGAAGAAGGCGATGCCGTCAACGGCACCCGCAAGGTGCTGCGCTGGCTGGACGAGCAGGGCGAAAAGCTGGACTGCTGTCTGGTGGGCGAACCGACCAGCGACCGGCGTCTCGGCGACATGGTGAAGATCGGCCGCCGCGGCAGCCTCAATGCGCGCCTCACCGTCTTCGGCACGCAGGGACACACCGCCTATCCGCAACTGGCCGACAATCCGCTGCATCATCTAGCGCGCATGCTCAACACCCTGGTCGGCGACACCCTGGACGACGGCAACGACCACTTTCCGCCGTCCAGCCTGCAGCTTACCTCGATCGATGTCGGCAACCCGGTGACCAACGTCATCCCGGCAAAGGCCACGGCCCTGCTCAACGTGCGCTTCAACGATATTCACAGCAGCGCCACGGTGGAGGCTTGGCTGCGCGAGCGACTCGAGCGGGCTCTCGATGGCGGCCGCGGCGCAAGCTACGAGATGTCGATGCGGGTCTCCGGTGAATCCTTTCTCTGCGCGCCGGGTCCGTGGAGTGAACTCGTCTCCGCGGCCGTGACTGCAGTGGTTGGCAGCGCGCCGGCGCTCGGCACCACTGGCGGCACCTCCGATGCGCGGTTCATAAAAGACCACTGCAGCGTTGCGGAATTGGGGCTTCTGAATGCCACCGCCCATAAGGTAGACGAACAAGTTCCACTTAACGATCTGGCCGGCTTGACGGCCATCTACCGCGACATTCTGGAGCGCTGTCTCCCAAGATGATCCCGAGCAGCCAGGAGATTCTTTACCGCGTTTTCGGCGCTTGGCGGCTGGCTAGGTTCGATGCTGGGGGCGCCCAATACTTCGACGACTCTCCGGAAGCGGCTCTACGCTCGTTCTTCGCCGCCGCGCTGGTGGCGCCGGCGTTTTTCGTTACGCTGCTGGTGATCTACCCCGAGGCACCGGCGATTGGTCCGCTGCCGGTAATCCTGATCCGGTTCCTGGCCTACGTCCTGCTGTGGTCGGTGTTCCCAGTCATCGCCCACCGCATCTGTCAGGTCATCGGCGCCGAGCAGGCCTTCTTCCGCTACCTTGCTGCGGATAACTGGGCTGGCGTCATCGCCTATCACCTGCAACTCGTGGTGCTGATCGCCGCGGCGGGCGGGTTCCTACCGGTCGCCCTTTCCGGTCTGCTGCAATTGAGCGTGCATATCTATCTGGTGGCCTATTCCTGGTTCATAGCCCGTCATTGTCTCGCGGTCAGTGGTCCCGCCGCCGCTGGCTTCGTGGTCTTGCAGTTGGTGATCGGGCTGCTGATCCAGGCAGTCGCCAGCGGCATAATCTATGAAACCGGCGGATAACCGACTTCGGTGAGATAGAGTCCGGCTGCCGGCGCCGTCGGACCCGCCGCCGCGCGGTCGCGCGCCTCCAACGCGCGGCGCAGATCCGCCGCCGACCATTTTCCCTCTCCGACCAACTTAAGGGAGCCGGCAAAGTTGCGGACCTGGTGATGCAGGAAGGAGCGTGCCTCGGCGCATATCTCGACAACTTCGCCGGTCCGCGCGACTGCGAGAACGTCCAGGGTTTTGATCGGCGACCTGGCTTGGCACTCGCTGGCCCGAAAGGACGTAAAATCGTGGTGCCCGACCAGCAGTTGAGCGGCGCTGTGCATGGCCTCTGCATCCAAGGGCTGAGGAACGAACCAGGCACGGCCGCGCGTCAGAGTCAGCGGTGCCCGGCGATTGATGATGCGATAGAGGTAGGCGCGGCGGATGGCGGAGAAACGCGCATGAAAGTCGTCTGTCACTGGCGTCGCCGAGAGCACCGCGACGGGCGCCGGCTTGAGGTGGAAATTCAGGGCCTTCATCACGGTATCGGCCGTGGTGTCTTTTTCCAGGTTGAAGTGCGCGACCTGGGCCAGCGCGTGAACCCCGGCATCGGTGCGCCCGGCGCCCTCGACCAAGACGGCCTCGCCGCAGAACCTTGCCACCGCGGCTTCGAGTGCCGCCTGAACCGAGGGTCCATTGGCCTGGCGCTGCCAGCCGGCGAAACCGCCACCGTCATATTCCACCACAATTTTATATCGGGTCACGGCAGCAGCGTCCCGGCGGCGAGATCGAACCCGCGCAGGAAGGCGGCGGCCTCCAGCGGCGCCTTGCCGGCGCGCTGCAATGACTTGAGCCTCAACGCGCCTTTGCCGCACACCACCGTCCCCGCGCCATCGAGAACAGTACCGGGCGGACCGGCCGGCTCATGACTATCAGGCGGCAGCACCGCTGCAGCCAGCACCTTCACGCGCTCGCGGCCCTTGGCGCCAGCCACTTCGAAGTAGGCGCCGGGCCACGGCGTGAAGGCGCGCACCCGCCGGGCCAGATCTTCCGCGTCCAGCGACCAGTCGAGGCGGCCCTCGGCCTTGTTGAGCTTCTCGGCATAGAGGACACCCTCGTCCGGCTGCGCCACCGGCTGCAGGACGCCGCTGTCGAGCCCGGCCAGCGCCTCGTTGATGGTGGCCGCGCCCAGCTCGGCGAGGCGGTCGTGCAGTGTCTGCGCCGTGGTTGTGGCGGTGATCGGAACCCTTCGCTGCAGCAGCAGCGGCCCAGTATCGAGGCCCGCCTCCATCTGCATGACGGTGACGCCGGTCTCCGCGTCACCGGCCAGGATGGCACGCTGGATCGGCGCGGCGCCGCGCCAGCGCGGCAGCAAGGAAGCATGGACATTGATGCAACCGAGGCGCGGTGCCTCGAGGACTTCGCGCGGCAGGAGGAGGCCGTAAGCGACCACCACCGCCGCGTCGAGTTGCAGTGCCACAAAGTCTGCTTTAACCGCAACCGGCTTGAGTGAAGTTGGCGTACGGACCTGCCAGCCGCGCTGCTCGGCGAGTGCCTGGACCGGCGAGATGCGCGCCCGCTGCCCGCGCCCGGCCGGGCGGGGCGGTTGGGCGTAGACAGCGGCTATTTGGTGCCCGGCCGCGTCCAAGGCTTTGAGGGTCGGCACGGCAAAATCGGGGGTACCCATGAAGGCCAGGCGCAGCGGTTTGTGCGTTGCGGTCGCGGCGCGGTCGCTCAACGGCCCTGCCTCAGACCGTGGCGTAGCTTGCCAGGGGCTTGTCGGCCTTCTTCGCCTTCAAGAGCTTGCGCAGGATCATATTGCGCTTCAGCGCGGTCATATGGTCGACGAAGAGGATGCCCTCCAGATGGTCCATCTCGTGCTGGATGCAGGTGGCCAGCAGCCCTTCGGCCTCCAATTCACGGATTTCGTTTTCGCGATCGAGGTAGCGGACGCGGATTTTGCCCGGGCGTACGACTTCGCCGTAATAGTCCGGCAGGGAGAGGCAGCCCTCCTCGTAGGCCGCATCGTCGTCGGAGACCTCGATAAGTTCGGGATTTGCCATGAAGACGGGAGCGTTTTCTTCCTCGTCGCCCGAGATATCGACCACGATGATCCGCTTGAGGGCGCCGACCTGGGGCGCCGCCAAGCCGATTCCCGGTGCGTTGTACATGGTCTCCAGCATGTCGTCCATGAGCCGCCGAATTTCGTCGTCCACAGTCTCGACGGGCGCGCAGATTTTCTTCAGGCGCGGATCGGGAGCGGTGATGATCGGTAACAGAGCCATGGGCCAGCCAGCTGACTATCTCGGGATTGCACGGTTCTGTTAGGTATGACCTGAATTCGGCCGGGTCAAGCGAATCAGGCTCCGCGGGGCGCCGGGGCGATGTCCGGGCCCGGCCATCTGTGTTAGCCTTGGATTCGCGTTCTGTTCCCTTTCGCGTCTTTGGAGTCGCACCATGGATTTGCTGGTGATTCTCGCCGCCGCCGCCGCGTTGGCCGTCGGCGCGCTGCTGGGCCTCCTGCTGCGCCGTCCACCGCCGCAGGATAACTCGGAGATCGCTGGCCTTTCCGGACGGCTGGCGCAGATGGCGGAGAGCCAGAATGCCGTGCAGAACGCGATCGTCGAGCGTCTACAGACCCAGGAGCGGGTGGTGATCAAGGCGGTCGACGAGCGCCTGCAGGGCTTTGCCAAGCTGGTCGGCGAGCGGCTGAACGACAGCTCCACCAAGAGCCAATCCGCCCTGACGGACCTGCGTGAGCGCCTAGCCGTTATCGACAAGGCGCAAAAGAACCTGACCGATCTGTCGACCCAGGTGGTCGGCCTGCAGGATATCCTTGCCAACAAGCAGGCCCGGGGCGCCTTTGGCGAGATCCAGCTGCGCGACCTTGTGGAGGCGACCCTGCCGCCCTCGGCCTACGAATTTCAGGCCACGCTCGGCAACGGACGGCGGGCCGACTGCCTGCTGCGGTTGCCCAACCCGCCCGGCGCCATCGCCATCGACTCCAAGTTCCCACTGGAAAGCTACGAATCCCTGCGCGGCGCCGGTAGCGACGAGGCTTTGCTGGGTCCCGCCCGGCGGGCCTTCGCCCTGGATGTACGCCGTCACGTACAGGACATCGCGCAGCGTTACATCATCCCCGGTGAGACTGCGGAATCGGCGCTGTTATTCCTGCCCAGCGAGTCGGTTTACGCCGAACTGCACGCCAACTTTCGCGGTGTGGTCGAGGAGTCCTACAAGGCGCGGGTGTGGATCGTTTCGCCGACCACCCTCATGGCCACCCTCAATACCGTACGCGCGGTGCTGAAGGACGTGCGCATGCGCGAACAGGCCACCATCATCCAGACCGAGGTCGGCAAGATGATGGAGGACGTGCAGCGCCTCGACAAACGGGTTGAGAACTTGGACAGCCACTTCGACCAGGCGCGGCGCGACATCGAACAGATTCGCACCTCCTCCACCAAAATCCTGCGGCGCGGCGAAAAGATCAGCGACCTGGAACTGGAAGAGGCCGAGCGCGAGGCCGAGGAGGTCGCCCCGCCGCGGCCTCCGATCGGCGCCCCCACGACGCACTAGGGCAGAGAGACGGTCTTGTCCTCCCGAGGGCTCAAGCAGTCCGGACCAACCGACTGGCGACAGCTAAGCCTCGAACCAGACGGCAGTGCAGACGGGACATGCGACTGCTGCGGCACAGCGACACGCCGGATTTGGGGTTTCGTCACATCTGTAGAGGGTCCCGTCGCCGCATACTTTGTCTCATGGACGATGGGAAGACCTGACCACGGGGCGGCCTTCGACCTCGTAGTCGGAAGCTGGGGCGAAGAAGCGACTTCAAGCGATCGTTACTCTGTCTGTCTCGACTACCGGACAACCGCTGACGGCTCGGCGTTCATGGTGGTCGAAAAGCCCGAGACAGCCGATGCTCTTTCAGATCTCGCCAGAGGCTCACTTCGGCGAAGTGAGGTTGTCGGCACGCCGTTCGCGGCGCAGATCTTTGCCATTGTCGACGCCATCTACATGACGGATCTACACTTACAGGAAATTACGAATTGGTTTTATTAATAGAATATAAGTTTATTTTGTGCTTTGTCGGAAAACCTGCGGTTTCACCAGGCTTGATCAGCATATTTAACTGATTTTCGCCTAATTTCAGTTCGATACCCGGATACGATAGGTGAGTTCGGTCTCGCCGCCGGCCGGGACGGTGAGCCGCCAGGCGATGCGGTTGGTGGTCTCCTTAATATGCGACGCGCTCTCCTCGCGCATTTGCCAGCCGTTCGGCATGTGGCCGACCAGCACCACCTCCACGGCCGCTTCCTTGGCGTTCTTCACCACCACCCTTTGGCCGCTCTCGTAACTGCGGTTCGACAACCGCTCGTAGACGGTCCCGTAAGCGCGTCCTGTTACGTCGAAGGCCTGGCCGAGGCTGAGCCGGGCCTTTTCGCCTTCCGGCGTGTGGTCGATGAAGTCGGCGCCGAGGAACAGCGTGTCCCCGCCGCCGCTCTCCGTGGGGCCATAGACCCGCACCGTGCCCGCCGGCAGTGGCGCGCCCAGCCCCAAGTCTGAATCGTTCTGCAGCTCCAGGGAGATGTCCGCGTTCACTGGGCCGATCTCCTCGATCCCGGGCCGGCCGTTTACCAGGGCATCGAAGCGGTACTCGCGCGTCACCCTCACGCCCTGGGCGCTCATCAGCGGGATCTGCTTAGTCTCGCCGCGCTTAAGACTGACGGCTCGCGCCAGGCTGTAGACGTAGCGGTCGGCCGCCGCCACCGGGCCCGCCATTTCGTCGGCCGGCGCCATTGCGGCCGTCTCAGCACCCGCTCTTAACATCATCTGGGCGCCCTTGAATATCGGCTGCCGCTGGTTCACCTCTCCGGCCACTAGGCGCAAACTGGCGCGCTCGAAGTCGCTGTCGGTGGCGTTGGCGAGGGTCACCAGAGCCGAAAGGTCGAGGCGGTCGCCGCCGGCGTTCAGCCGCGCCACATAGTCCGCCTGCCACGACAAACCGGAGGTCAGGTAGTCGAGCTGCAGGTCGTTGGCGCCAGCCTGGTTGGGGAAAACCCGGGCCAGCAGGGCCGGTTCGCCGCGCAGGCCCGCCGGCAACTGGATAAAGGCGATCCGCCCCGGCGGATTGACCTCAATGCGATCGCCAATCTGCAGCACCAGACCACCGTTCAGCGACAGCACCTTGGCCTCCTCGATCAGATCCTCGCCGGTCTCCGGGTGGGTCCGGATCAGTTGCACGGTCTGGCCCAGCGAAGCCTCCAGCAGGCGTTGAGGCGTCAACAAGTTGGCCTCCAGGCTCTGCTCGATGACGCGCAGGCCGCGGCCCGACAGCAGCACCGTCTCCGGCTGCAACTGACCGCTGACATCTTCGATGGCGAGCAGGGTCTCACCAGCCGGCAGGTCGACGCGACGCGTCTCGCTGACCAGCCCTAAGTTCTGGTTGTAGACGGTGAGAGTGAGATCGCGGCGACTCTCGGCCGTCAGCGCGATCTCTTGAGCCAGGGCGGCAGCCGGAATCAGGGCGACAGCGGCCAGGATCGACAGGATGGCGGCGCGGGGGCGAAGAAGCGGGGTTATCATCCGAACTCCCAGAAACAAGACTCACAGGATCGCAGGTAGACTGCAAATGCTCATGTGCAACAGCCTGCCAGAGGATTGCGGCAAGAACGTGTCGCCGAAGGGCTCAGGCGGGGCGCCGCGCCTTCAGGGCCGCCGTTAGGGTGCCGTCGTCCAGATAATCGAGTTCGCCGCCCACGGGCACGCCATGGGCCAGTCGGGAGAGGCTGATAACACTGCCCGCCAAGCGCTCGGAGATGTAGTGCGCCGTGGTCTGGCCGTCGACCGTGGCCGAGAGCGCCAGGATGATTTCCTCCACCCCGCTTTCGCCTGGAGCCGCCGCGCCTGTGGCGCGTTGGATCAGCCGCGCGACATTGAGCTGCTCGGGGCCGCGCCCGTCGATGGCCGAAAGCGTCCCGCCGAGCACATGGTAGCCGCCCTTGAAGGCGCCGCTGCGCTCCAGCGCCCAAAGGTCCGCCACGTCCTCCACCACGCAAAGCAGCTTGGAATCGCGTCTTGGATCCCGGCAGATGCCGCAGGGATCCTGGGTGTCGAGATTACCGCAGTTGCCACAGAGCGTCACCGTCTCCGCTGCCCGCACCATGGCCTCGGCCAGCGGCAGCATCAGCGACTCGCGTTTTTTCATGAGGTGCAAAACAGCGCGCCGCGCCGAGCGCGGCCCGAGGCCCGGCAGGCGGGAGAGCAACTGGATCAGGCGGTCGAGGTCACCAGCGATCATTCAAGGTCGATCATCTTGGGGCAATTATGCCGTCGGAGCGGTCCGAAGGGTGCACGGATCAGAATGGCAGCGACATGCCCGGTGGCAGTTCCAGGCCGCCGGTCACCTGCTTCATCTCCGTGGCGACCGCGGCCTCCACTTTGACCTTGGCGTCATTGACGGCGGCGACGATGAGATCTTCCAGGACTTCCACCTCCTTGGGGTCGAGCAACGAGGGATCGATTCTCAGCCCGCGCAGTTCCGACTTGCCGTTCAAGGTAGCGGTCACCATGCCGGCGCCGGACTGGCCGGAAACCTCCATTTGACCCAGCTTTTCCTGCATCTCGGCCATCTTGGCCTGCATCGCCTGCGCCTGCTTCATCATCTGGCCCAGGTTCTTCATTCCGCATCCGCTCCTTTGTCGTCGCCTTGAGAGTCAGCCGGTTGAGTGCCATCCGACACTGCTTCAGCCTGATCGCGGCGGGCCACCAGTTTGGCATCCGGGAAGTTCTCGATGACCGCCCGCACCAGGGGGTGCCGCATCACCGCCGCGCGCTTGTCGCTTTCCACCGCTTTCAGCTGGTCACGCAGCGTGGCCTCACCCTCCTGCTGGGAAACAGTGATGATCCAGCGCCGGCCGCAAGCCTTTTCCAATACCGCACCAAAGCGGTTGGCAAGGTTCGGCGGCGCCGCTTCGGTAACCCGCATTTCGATGCGCCCCGGCTCGAAGCGCACCAGATGCGCGTCGTTCATCAGGTGGTTGGCGAGGATTCCCTCGCCGCGCTCGCGCACCAGGCTGACCGCCTCGGTGAAGCTCGGTGGTGAAAGATCTTCCGGCGCGGCCTTGGCGTCAGGCGCCTCCGGCGGCTCGGGTGTGAAATCGGACTGTGCTTCTGCTTCGTCCCGCGCCTCGGGCAACGGCAGGTAACGCGCCAGGGCCGCCCGGGGGCTGCTATCACCTGCAGAGCTCGGCGACGACAGTTCGTAGGAAGCCGGTCCGGCATTCCGGGACCCCTCTCGGCCCGTCTCGCGGCCTTGGGCCTCGACCGGTGCGCCGCCGTCGCCGGAGGCGGATGCCGTGTCAGGGGACGACGCGGACTTGCCGGACGGCGAACCACTGCCGCCAAGGCGCTCCACCAGTTCGCCCGGTGTCGGCAGGTCGCTTACGTAGGCCAGGCGGATCAAGGCCATCTCTGCCGCCTGCAAGGGCACAGGCGCGGTCTGCACCTCGCCCAGGCCCTTCAGCAACATCTGCCAGATCCGCGCGAGGGCCGCGAGGCTCAAGCGCTCCGACAGTTCGCGGCCACGCCGGCGCTCCGTTTCAGGCTGGCCGGGCGCCTCGAGGGTCTGCGGCACCAGCTTGGCGCGGGTGAGAAAGTGCGCCAGCTCCAGCAGATCCTGCATGACCACCACCGGATCGGCCCCGGCGCTGTAGAGGTCGGCCAAGATCTCCAGGCTCTCCGGCACTTTGCCGGCGACCACGCCGCCGAAGAGATCGAAGATCCTTGCCCGGTCGGCTAGGCCCAGCATGGCCTGAGCCTGGCCGGCATCGACCGATTTGCCACCGCCCAGAGCGATGGCCTGATCGAGCAGTGAAAGACCGTCACGCGCCGAACCGTCGGCGGCCCGCGCGATCATCGCCAGGGCCTCCGCGTCCACGCTCACGCCTTCCTTGCCGACGATGCCGGTGAACAGGTCTTGCAGATCCTCCTGGGTCAAGCGGCGCAGGTCAAAGCGCTGACAGCGCGACAGCACGGTGACCGGCACCTTGCGGATCTCTGTGGTCGCGAAAATGAAGACCACGTGCTCAGGCGGCTCCTCTAGGGTCTTCAACAGCGCATTGAAGGCGCTGTTGGAGAGCATGTGGACCTCGTCAATGATGTAGATCTTGTAGCGCGCCTGGACCGGACGGTAGCGCACTCCCTCGATCAGCTCGCGAATATCCGCGACGCCGGTGCGGCTGGCGGCGTCCATCTCGATGACGTCGACGTGACGGTCCTGAGCGATGGCCAGGCACTGCGCGCAGCTGCCGCAGGGCTCGGGCGTCGGCCCACCCTGGCCGTCCGGCCCGGTGCAGTTCAGCGCCCGGGCGATGATCCGCGCCGTGGTGGTCTTGCCGACACCGCGCACGCCGGTGAGGATGAAGGCATGCGCCAGGCGGCCGGTGTCGATGGCGTTGGTCAGAGTGCGGACCAGCGCTTCCTGGCCCACCAGATCGGCAAAGGTCGACGGGCGGTACTTACGGGCCAGGACCCGGTAGAGGTTGTCAGAATTTCGCTCGCTGGGGGCGTCGTTCATGAAGGCATGTCTATCCCGCAGACAGTCGATCCGGGAACCCGTCGCCGTGAGATTGGGGCGCCGCACGGTGATGCGCAAGGTGGGAGATTGGAACAACGACCCGGACCAGAACCTCGTTACGGCTGCTTCCTTCCGGACCTGACCGGGTTGGCGAGTGGTCCGTCCGCCGCCAACCTCCCAGGCCCAATATCGGGTATCGGAAGGCCCGGGGCAAGACCCCGACCCCGGATACCACGGGAAAAGATTTTATCACATAATTTCAATAATTTATGTTCCGTTTGGAAGTCGCACACGACTATTGGCGTTCCAGGGTGATTAACGACCCGTCGCGGGCCGGGAAGGTCACGCGGGCAATGTCGCAGTCGGGGCCGTACCAGACGTCGCGCTGCAGCTCTCCGGTAAGGCGAAAGTGCCGGGCTGTCAGCCGCCGGCCGCCGGCCACCACCGGCTCATCACCCAGCGCGGCGCTGTTTACCACCTTGGTGCGGGCGTCGACGGTGCCGAAAAGAACCTGGGTCTTCGGCGTATCCCGGTGCCACAAGCTGGCCGGAATGACATAACCGGAAACATCGAAGCCGGAGCCGTTTACGGCGCCGCGCAGTGCGCCGTCGCGGCGCTCGGACTCAACGCGCCAGAGGGTGCCGTCGTCGTCAGTGGCGGAGGCCAGGGCGTGCAGCCAGCCGTCGCGCCAGACCTCCTCGGCACGATGGGTGAAGCGAAACAGGGTGACGCCCAACAGATCGGCGGCGATGTCGATCGCCACTTTGACCACGAAGTCGTCGCCACGGCGCGAGAACGAAAAGACATGCTCCCCGATCACATTGCCGTGGCGCAGGACCAGGAAACGCCAGCTCGGCACCTCGGGATAGAAATCGCAGGCCCGTGCCGCGCCGGAACTGCCCAATCCCGCCAGACTTCCCAAGCTAAAGCCGGCAGCACTACCGCCCAGCAATTTCAAGGCACGCCGTCTCTGCATCGCTGTTCCTTTGCGATCTCGACCTTGACCCATCGGGCTTCCCGAGACAACTACGCGGCACTGCGCGACAGCTGGTGAGCCCCGGCTATGCGGCGCCGGCCGGAGACAACAATTGCCGCCGGGCGGCAGCCGTGCCAACGTCGCCGCCATGCCCAAACCGACGAAGTATGTTCCCAATTTCTACGCGGCCGTGCCGCTCGACCGCGCCGACCATCTGCGCGGCGATCCCGAGCGCCTGGAAGCCCTGCTGCGCGACCCGCGCAGCCGTATCGTGCCGCTTTGGCGCAACATGCACCTCATTGCCGAGGAAGCGATCGCGGTGTGGCTGGAACGCGCCGAGGCCAGCGCTCTGCTCGAAGTCGCCGGCGACAGCATCTTCCTCGGCCTGCGTGAGGAGATCGCCTATCAGGCCGTCGACCTGTCGCACTTGGAAGAACCCGAAATCGGCCCCCTGACGGCCGGCCGCGGCGCCTTTCGCGACCTGCGCCAGGTTGGCCCGATCATGGACCGCGAGGACAGCGCCATCTTGGCTTATGCCCGCGGCCTCGCCCACTGGCACGCGCGCCACGGCTTCTGTGGGATCTGCGGCGCCGCCACGGTCAGCGAGAAGGGCGGCCACCAGCGCCGCTGCACGGACAGCGGCTGCGACGCCACGCACTTCCCGCGCACCGATCCGGCGGTGATCATGCTGGTGCACGACGGCGGCGACCGCTGCCTGCTGGGCCGCCAGCCCTTCTGGCCGCCGGGCATGCACTCCACCCTGGCCGGCTTCGTCGAGCCCGGCGAGAGCCTGGAGGAAGCCGTGACGCGCGAAATCTGGGAAGAGGTCGGCCTCAAGATCGACGCGGCGGCGGTGCGCTATCATTCCTCCCAGCCCTGGCCTTTCCCCTCGTCGATCATGCTGGGCTTTCACGCCCGCGCCGAGGCTGCGCCGCTCAACCTCGGCCCTGACGAATTGGAGAGTGCGGGCTGGTACAGCCGCGCGGGCCTCATGAATTCGCCCGAGGACGAGACCTTTAAGCTGCCGCGGCGCGATTCTATCGCCCGTCGCCTGATCGAAGACTGGCTGGCGGAAGGCTAGGTCGGCTCAGTCGCCGTTCACCTTGCCGCGGAAGGCGTCCGCAGGATAGACGCCGAGGATCGTCACCTCGCGGGAGAAGAAGCTCAGCTCCTCCAGGGCCAGGCGCACCATGCGGTCTTCCGGGTGACCCTCGATGTCGGCGTAGAACTGGGCCACGGTGAAGCTGCCGTCGATGATGTAGCTTTCCAGCTTGGTGATGTTGACACCGTTGGTGGCGAAGCCGCCCAGCGCCTTGTAGAGCGCCGCCGGCACAGACCGGACGCGGAACACGAAGGTGGTGATCACCAGCCGGTCGTCGTGCGGCGGATCGATCGGCTCGTCCGCCATGATGATGAAGCGAGTGGTGTTGTGCGGGATGTCCTGGATGTTGGCGTCAAGGACCTGCAGACCATAGATTTCCCCCGCCAGGGCCGAGGCCACGGCGGCGCGGGTCGGGTCGCCGAGTTCGCCCACTTCCTTGGCGGCACCGGCGGTGTCGGCATGGGTCACAGGCGTCAGGCCTTCGCGCTTGGCGTAGTTGCGGACCTGCGACAAGGCCTGGATATGGCTGTGAACGGTTTTGATCTGGTCGCGGGACGCGCCCTTGGGGGCCAGCAGCTGGTGTTCCACCTTCTGGAAGTGCTCACCGATGATATGCAGGCCCGAGCCCGGCAGCAGGTGATGGATGTCCGCCACCCGCCCAGCGCTGGAATTCTCGATGGGGATCATGGCATAGCGGGCAAGCCCGTTGCGGACCGCCGCGAAGGCCTCGTCGAAGGAGGTGCAGGGCAGGGTAGTCATCTCCGGAAAGACCGCCCGGCAGGCCATGTCCGAATAGGCGCCGGGGACGCCTTGAAAGGCAATCACGTTCTCTGACGCCGCCGTCTTGGGGGCCTCTGACATAACCTAAGCCTTCTCTGTCGCAGATCCGGGGGCCACCCGTGACGCCGGACGAGGCGCCGGCGACCCAGGGGCCGGGAGACGAAAAACCAGCCTCAAGCAGGTGCCAAAAGGATCCTTGCCCGCTCCAGGTCAGCGGGAGTATCGACACCGAGGGGGAGGGTGTCAACGCGGGCCGCGTCGATGCGCATACCGGCCTCCAGGGCGCGCAGCTGCTCGAGCCGCTCACGGCGCTCCAGCGGCGAGGGCGGCAGGGCGACGAAACGCGCCAGGGCCGCCCGGCGATAGGCGTAGATGCCGATGTGATGGTAGAGCGGCTGGGCCGCGTCGCCCCCCTCCTGATCCCAGGGATCCCAGGGTACCGGGGCGCGGCTGAAATAGCAGGCGCGGGCGATCTCGCCGGCACCGGCAAAGCTCACCGCCGCCTTGACCACGTTGGGATTGCGCCGCTCATCAGGCTCGGTGATCTCCACCACCAATGTCGCGATGTCTGCCGGGCCCACCGCCAGAGGCTGCAGGACTTTACCGACCAGGGCGGGTTCCAGAGTCGGCAGGTCGCCCTGCAGGTTGACCACGGCATCGTGGCGGCCCTCCGGATCGACCGCCTGCAAGGCTTCGAAGATGCGGTCGGAGCCGCTGGTATGGGCCGGGTCGGTCAGCACCGCGCGGCCGCCCGCCAAGGTCACCGCCTCGGCAATGGCTTCCTCGGCGCAGGCCACGACCACCGGACCGGCCTCCGCCTCCATGGCGCGGCGCCAGACATGAACGATCATTGGGGCGCCGTGAATGTCGGCCAGCGGCTTGTTCGGCAGTCGAGTCGAGGCCAGCCGCGCCGGAATCATGACGATGGGGTTCACTAGCGCGTTCCGGATCGGGTTTTCAGGGTATTCTTCAGGCAATGACATGGACAGAAACACAGTTGCAATGACTGGATGGAACACGACCGGCCGCCGGACCGGAACCCGGCGGTGCGGCGCCGGGCGCTGCAGATTAAGTTCGGGTGTGGTGAAAAAGAAACCGTCTTCCGCCACGAAGCAACCGGGTTCCGTGGTCCTGAGGTCATTTATCCGTCCCGGCCGATGATCCAGGGCCTTGCGGCCTTGCGCCTCACGGACTATTGAATGCGCAGCCCTGCGCGGCTATGGTCCCGCGCAGTTAAGAAGAGAAGCAAGGGCATATCAATGGCTTCGTCGTTGGAATCGAACAAGATCGCCGCCGCCGTTCTCACCGCCGGCGTTGTCGCTATGCTTTCCGGCTTCGTGGCCGAACTGCTTTACGACCCCGAGATCGAGCTGGAAGAGAATTCCTACGTCATTGCAGTGGCCGAAGATTCGGGCACCGACAGTGGCGCACCGGCCGATGAGGGACCTTCACTGGAGCCCATCGCGCCGCTGCTCGCCGCCGCGGATCCGGCCGCCGGTGAAAAAGTCGCCAAGAAGTGCGCCGCCTGCCACACCTTCGACGATGGTGGTGCCAACAAGGTCGGCCCGAACCTCTATGATCTGGTAAACCGGCCGATAGCCAGCCACGAAGGCTTTTCCTATTCAAACGTCCTGTCAGGCATGTCGGGCGACAACTGGACCTATGAAAGCTTGAATGCCTTCATCGCCAAGCCGAAGGACTTCGCACCGGGCACCAAGATGTCCTTTGCCGGTATCAGCAAGGTCGCCGACCGGGCGGATCTCGTGGCCTGGCTGCGCACCCAGAGCGGCAACCCAGCGCCCCTGCCCGAATAAGCGCCATCCCGACGGGCCGGGCCCAAAAAACCCCGTGACCGAGGCCGCCCTGCGCTGCCCCGACGAGTTCCTGTCCCTCGCCACGCGCCTCGCCGGGGCCGCGCGCAGCGTGGCACAGCGCCATTTCCGCCAGAGCCTGGCAATAGATAGCAAGGCCGACAAGAGCCCGGTGACCCGCGCCGACCGCGAGGCCGAAACGGCGATGCGCGAGATCATCGGCGCCACCTATCCCGGCCACGGCATCCACGGCGAAGAGTTCGGCATCGAGAATCCGGAGGCCGAGTTCGTCTGGGTGCTCGACCCGATCGACGGCACCAAGCGCTTCATCACCGGCAATCCACTGTTCGGCAGCCTGGTCGCCCTGCTGCGGGACGGACGCCCGATTCTCGGGCTCATCGACATGCCGATCCTTGAGGAGCGCTGGCTTGGCGCCGCCGGTCACGCCACCACCTTCACCGACAAGAAAGACACACGCGACGCGCTGGTCCGGCCCTGCGCCGATCTCGGCACCGCGACGGTGCTGGCCACCTCGCCCGATATGTTCAGTGGCGCCGACGCCTCGGCCTTCGACCGCCTGCGCCAGACCGCCAAGCTGACGCTCTACGGCGGCGACTGCTTCAACTACGGCCTGCTGGCCAGCGGCTTCGCCGACATCGTCATCGAAGCCGACCTGGCACCCTACGATCATCTGGCACATGCGCCGATTGTCGCCGGTGCCGGCGGTGTCATGACCGACTGGCAGGGCCGGGCGACGAGTCTGGAGACCGACGGTCGGGTGCTCTGCGCCGGCGACCGGCGCTGTCACAATCTGGCGATTTCCTTGCTGCAAGGCGGCTGATTCGCCATAAATTCTCCGCGGGGGGCTTGTTAGGAGAGGATTCGGGCCGCCGTTGGGTTTAGAATCTCGTGACGAACAAGGTCAAACGCTTGGAAAAAGTACAGCCATTGCACCTATTCATCGCTGCCATTGCCGTGACCGCGGCACTCTCGCTGCCGCTCGCTGCTTTTCCGGCCGGCGCGCAAGATCAGAAGATCTACAAAGCCCACGCCATCGCCATGCACGGCGAGCCAAAGTACCCGGCAGACTTCACCCACTTCGATTTCGCCAATCCCAACGCCCCCAAGGGCGGCACCTTGAGGCTCTCCGGCAGCGGCACTTTCGACACCTTCAACCCCTACAACGCCAAGGGGTCCGCCGCCGCCGGCGCCAGCATTGCCACCGAGACCCTATTGGCAAGAGGTGACGACGAGGCCTTCACCATGTACGGCCTGCTGGCCGAGACCATCGAGTGGCCGGAAGATCGTTCCTGGATCATTTTCAACTTGAACCCAAAGGCGCGCTGGCATGACGGCAAACCGGTGACGGCAGACGACGTCATCTTTTCCTTCGAAACCCTGATCGAAAAAGGCGCACCACTTTTCCGCTTCTACTATCAAAGTGTCATCGGTACCGAGAAACTCGGCGAGCGTAGCGTCAAGTTCAGTTTCCAGCCGGGCGAGAACCGTGAACTGCCGTTGATTCTGGGTGAGCTTCCGGTTTTCCCGAAGCACTACTGGGAAGGACGGGAGTTCGACAAAACGACCCTCGAGCCGCCTCTGGGTAGCGGACCCTATCGTGTGAAAGCTTTTGAGCCCGGCCGTTTTGTCGAGATCGAGCGGGTTGACGATTACTGGGGCAAGGACATCCCGGTGCGCAAGGGCACCGACAATTATGACACCATCCGCTACGAATACTTCCTTGATCGTACCATTATCCGACAAGCGCTAAAGGCCGGGCAGATCGACTACTTCGCGGAAAACTCTGCCAAGGAGTGGGCAACGCAGTACAACATTCCGGCCGTCGACGCGGGGGTTCTGCACAAGCAGCGCATCCTGGACAAGAGTTCCGGCGGTATGCAGGCCTTCTACATGAACGTCCGCCGCAAGCAATTCCAGGATCCTCAGGTGCGCCGCGCGCTGGCTTATGCGTTCGACTTCCAATGGACCAACAAGACCGTTTATTACGATCAGTACGAGCAGCCGGCGAGTTATTGGGCGCCAACGGAACTGGCGGCGACCGGCCTGCCCGAGGGAGAGGAGTTGGAAATCCTCGAGCGCTATCGCGGACGTATCCCCGATGAGGTATTCACCAAGCCCTATGAGCCGCCGACCACCGATGGCAGCGGCTGGCCGCGTGAGAATCTTTTGAAGGCACTTGATATCTTGGAAGGTGCCGGCTGGGTGGTGCGCGACATGAAGCTGGTCAACGCCGAAACCGGCGAGCGCTTCAGTTTCGAATTCCTCTACGTCGACCAGGCGCAGGAACGGGTGCTCCTGCCCTTTTTCTTCAATCTGCGCCGGCTGGGCATCGAAGTGCGGCCGCGCCTTGTCGACACCTCGCAGTACATCAATCGTTTCCGCGCCCGCGATTTCGACATGATGATCTTCAATAACGGCCAGGCACTGTCGCCCGGAAATGAGCAGCGCGACCAGTGGGGCAGTGCAGCAGCGGATCAGCCTTCGAGCCGCAACATCGCGGGCATCAAGGATCCGGTGGTGGACGAGCTCATCGAACTGGTCATCTCCGCGCCCAGCCGCGAGAGCCTGATACAGCGCACCCGGGCCCTCGATCGGGTTCTGCTCTGGGGATTTTACGTGATTCCTCAGCTCATCGCCCCGTTTGATCGGATTCTCTATTGGGACAAGTTCGGCCGCCCGGATCGCGTGCCGTTGAACGGACCCGATGTTCTGCGCTGGTGGGTCGACGAGGAACTGGCGGCGACACTCGATGCCAGGCGGCGCGCGGCTACCGCGACCGATGAAGGAAGCTGACTGGTCATGCTCGCCTATCTGATACGCCGCCTGCTGCTGATCATCCCGACCCTCTTCGGGATCATGGTTATCAACTTCCTCGTGGTGCAGATCCTGCCCGGCGGCCCCGTCGAGCAAGTCATCGCTGAGATCACGGGACAAGGTGTCGGTGCGACAAGCCGGGTCTCGACACAGACCGGCGACGTCTCGGGCAACGTCTCTTCCGAAACCAGCACCACGGGCTCCTATCGCGGCGCCCAGGGACTGACGCCCGAGTTCATCGCGGAACTCGAACGGCAGTTCGGCCTCGACAAGCCGGCGCACGAGCGTTTCTTCCTGATGATGAGGAACTATCTCGTCTTCGACTTCGGCGAGAGCTTCTTTCGCGGGCGTGAGGTCGTCGACCTGGTCATTGAGAAGATGGACGTGTCGATCTCCATCGGCCTTTGGACCACCCTCATCAGTTATCTCGTAAGCATCCCCCTGGGCATCGCCAAGGCAGTGCGTGACGGCTCGCGCTTCGACCTCGCGACCAGCGGCGCCATCATTGTCGGCTATGCCATCCCCTCGTTCCTCTTCGCGGTGCTGCTGATCATCCTCTTCGCCAGTGGCCAGTACCTGCAGTGGTTTCCCTTGCGCGGGCTTTATTCGCCGAATTTCGACGCGCTGCCGTGGTACAGCCAGGTCGGTGACTATTTCTGGCACCTGACGCTACCGATCATCGCCATGGTGGTGGGCGGCTTCGCCACGCTGACCATGCTGACCAAGAATTCCTTTCTCGATCAACTCGGCCAGCAGTATGTGATCACAGCGCGGGCCAAAGGCCTGACCGAAAAGCGCGTGCTCTACGGTCATGTCTTCCGCAACGCCATGCTGATCGTCATCGCCGGCTTCCCAAGCGCTTTCGTCGGCGTTCTCTTCGGCAGTTCTCTTCTGATCGAGGTGATCTTCTCGCTGGACGGCCTTGGCCTCCTCGGCTTCGAGGCTGCCTTGAACCGCGATTACCCGGTGATGTTCGGCACCCTGTATTTCTTCTCGCTACTCGGACTGCTGATGAACATCGTCGGTGACATCATGTACACCATCGTCGACCCGCGCATCGACTTTGAAAGCCGGGAGACGTGACGGTGGCAGAAGCCTTTCGCCAGGATCGGTTTTTGGGCATGAAGATCTCTCCGCTGAATCGGCGGCGACTGCATAACTTTCGCGCCAATCGCCGTGGATTCTGGTCGCTGTGGATATTCCTCGCTCTGTTCGGCCTGAGTTTGGTCGGGGAGATCGTCGCAAACGACCGGCCGGTCCTCGTCTATTTCGACGGCGCCTTCTACCTGCCGGTGGTGACTGACTATCCGGAGACGGCCTTTGGCGGTCCCTTCCCCACGGCGGCCGAATACAAGGATCCGGAGGTTCAGGAGCTGATCAGAGCGAAGGGCTGGATGATCTGGCCGATTGTCCGCTACAACCATCGGACGGTTGCCTGGGATCTGCCGGAGCCTGCACCCTCGCCGCCAAGCTTCGGGCATTGGCTGGGCACCGACGACCAGGCTCGCGACGTCGTGGCGCGGCTCATCTACGGCTTTCGAATCTCCGTGGTCTTCGGCCTCATCCTGGCCGCCTTGTCGGCGGTTGTCGGCGTCTCGGCCGGCGCGGTGCAGGGTTACTTCGGCGGCTGGACCGATTTGCTGTTTCAGCGTTTTATGGAAATCTGGTCGGGCATGCCGACACTCTATCTGCTGATCATCCTGGCCAGCGTGGTGGTGCCTAACTTCTGGTGGCTGTTGGGCATTCTGCTGTTGTTCTCCTGGATGGGCTTCGTCGGTGTGGTGCGCGCCGAGTTCCTGCGCGCGCGCAACCTGGATTATGTGCGCGCCGCCCGCGCTCTCGGTGCGACCAACCCGGTCATTATGTTCCGCCACGTGCTGCCCAACGCCATGGTCGCCACTATTACCTTTCTGCCGTTCACGCTCTCCGCCTCGATCACCGCCCTGACATCACTGGATTTTCTCGGTTTCGGCCTGCCGGCGGGCTCTGCCTCCCTGGGTGAACTGCTGAAGCAGGGTAAAGAAAATCTCGCAGCGCCCTGGCTCGGGCTCACTGGATTCTTCTCTATCGCCATTATGCTCAGCCTGCTCGTCTTTATCGGCGAGGCGGTGCGCGATGCCTTCGATCCGCGCAAGCTGTTCACCGGCCCGGCCAAGGCCGAAACCGCGGCTACCGACACCGCCACGGACCCCGCCCCCGTGGTGGGAGGAGGCGACTGATGGCGACCTTGTTGCAGATCCGCAATCTTTCGGTCCGCTTCGGCACACCCGGTGGCGGTACCGACGCGGTCAAGAATGTCAGCTTCGATATCGAGAAGGGCCAAACTCTCGCCCTGGTCGGTGAGAGCGGCTCCGGCAAGTCGGTAACCGCGCTGTCGGTGCTGCAGCTGCTGCCCTATCCCCTGGCCAGGCACTCGGAAGACAGCTCCATAAGATTCAACGGCCAGGAGCTGGTCGGCGCCGATGCAAAGCACCTGCGTGAGGTGCGCGGCGACCAGATCTCGATGATTTTCCAAGAGCCGATGACCTCGCTGAACCCGCTGCACACGGTGGAAAAGCAGATCCGCGAGACACTGGTGCTGCACAAGGGCATGAACAACGACCAGGCCCGCGCCCGCACCCTGGAGTTGCTGAAGCTGGTGGGCATTCCCGACGCGGTGAAACGGCTCTCGGCCTATCCGCACGAACTTTCCGGCGGCCAGCGCCAGCGCGTCATGATCGCCATGGCGCTGGCCAACGAGCCGGACCTGCTGATCGCCGACGAGCCAACCACGGCGCTCGACGTCACCATCCAGGCGCAGATCCTGAAGCTGTTGACGGAGCTGCAGGAGAAGCTCGGCATGGCCATGCTGATGATCACCCACGACCTGGGTATCGTGCGCAAGATGGCCGGCGAGATCTGCGTCATGACCCAGGGCGAAATCGTCGAGAAGGGCGACAGCCGGCAGATTTTCGGGCGTCCACAACACCCTTACACCCAGCGCCTTCTCGCTGCCGAGCCCAAGGGGCGCCCGCTGGCGGCCGCGGACGACGCTCCGGTGGTGATGCAAGGCGACGATGTGAAGGTCTACTTCCCGATCAGAAAGGGCGTCCTCAAACGCACTATCGATCACGTGCGCGCTGTCGACGGCATTTCAATTACCGTGCGCGCGGGGCACACCGTCGGTGTGGTCGGCGAAAGCGGCTCTGGCAAGACCACGCTTGGCCTCGCTCTGCTCCGCCTGCTGTCCTCCCAGGGCGCCATCCAGTTCGATGGCAGAACCATCCAGGGCCTGGGCACCAACGACCTGCGGCCACTGCGCCGCTCTATGCAGATTGTCTTTCAGGATCCCTACGGGTCGCTTTCGCCCCGCCTTTCCATCGGCCAGATCGTCGCTGAGGGCCTGAAGATCCACGGCATGGGCGGCAGCGAGGACGCGCGCGAGGCGATGATCGTCGAGGCCCTGCAAGAAGTCGGCCTCGAACCGGAGAGCCGACACCGCTATCCACACGAGTTTTCCGGCGGCCAGCGCCAGCGCATCGCCATCGCCCGCGCCATGGTGCTGAAGCCGCGCTTCGTGGTGCTCGACGAGCCGACTTCGGCCCTGGACATGTCGGTGCAGGCGCAGATCGTCGACCTGCTGCGCGAACTGCAGGAGCGCCACAGCCTCGCCTACCTCTTCATCAGCCACGACCTGAAGGTGGTCCGCGCCCTGGCCGACGAGGTCATCGTCATGCGCGACGGCAAGGTGGTGGAGCAGGGCCAGGCCGACCAGATCTTCGACGCGCCGGAGGCCGCCTACACCAAAGCGCTGATGAAAGCGGCTTTCGATCTCGAGGCCGTCGAAGGCGTCGTCTCTACCTGACCCCCGTTTCACCCCTTTTGAGCTAAACAGGTTTCCTTTTGGCACTTCTCATTAAAACCGACATCGATCGCGGCAACGCCTGGGCCGAGGCCCTGGCGGCCAACTACCCCGAACTGCAGACTTACAACTGGCCCTACGACGGCGATCCGGCGAAAATCGACTACGCCCTGGTGTGGCAACCGCCGGAGGGCGAGTTGAAACGCTACCCAAACCTCAAGGCGATTTTCTCAGTCGGCGCCGGTGTCGACCACCTGGCCAGCGACCCGGATCTGCCGAAGGGCGTCCCGGTGGTGCGGATGGTCGAGCCCGGCCTGACCGCTGGCATGTCGGAATACGTGGTCCTGGCGGTGCTGAGCCATCACCGCTTTATGCTGGACTATGCTGCCCAGCGCCGCGACAAGGTTTGGAAAGAGCTGGTGCAACTGCCCGCCGAGGCACGTCAGGTCGGCGTACTCGGCCTCGGCGTCCTGGGCCGCGACGCCTTGGAGAAGCTGAAGCCCTTCGGCTTCAAGCTGGCCGGCTGGAGTCGCAGCCCGAAGTCGATCAGCGGCATCACCTGCTTTCACGGCAGTGGCGGCTTCGACGAGTTCCTCTCGGAAACCGATATCTTGATCTGTCTTCTGCCGCTGACGCCGGAGACTGAAGAGATCCTGAATGCCCCGGCCTTCGCCAAGCTTCCGCAGGGGGCCGCAGTCATCAACGTCGGACGTGGCGGCCACATGAACGAGGACGACCTGTTGGCCGCCCTCGACAGCGGCCATCTCAGCGGCGCCACCCTGGACGTCTTCCGCAAGGAACCGCTGCCCAAGAAGCATCCCTTCTGGGAGCACCCACGCGTCTTCATAACACCGCACATCGCCAGCATGACGGTTCCCGAGACCGCGGTGCGCACGGTGGTCGCCAACATCCAGCGCCTGGAAGCCGGCGAGCCCTTGCAGCATGTGATCGACCTGAAACGCGGCTACTGACTCAGCGGGGCGCGGTAGTGAGGTCGCGGGCGGCCTCGGCGGCCATGTCGGCAAACTCACGCAAAAAGACCGAGCCCTTGACGCTGCGCTGCACGAGGATGGAGCGCTTGTCCCGCTCATCGGTCTTGCGGCGCACGAAATCCAGCTTTTCCAACCGGTCTATGGCGCGGGTCACCGCCGGCTTCGACATGTTGAGGGTCTTGGCCAGGCCGCGCACGGTATGCGGCGGCGGTGCCAGGTAGACTTCGAGGAACAGCGCGAACTGCCGCTGCGTCAGGTCGGGCAGAGATCGGTTCAGTGCCGAAACCAAGACCTGATGCCACAGGGCCAGCAGCTGCCCGGGGCGCAATTGCACCGGTCCAGTGGGGCCTGGAGACAGCGGCGACGTTGCCATGGCGGCATTTCATAGTCGTTGCAACAACGAAACAAAGTTTGCCGAAGGCCCGGCGTCCACGCAAGTGTGCCGTCAGCCCACGCCCGGCGAAAGTGCGGGGCCCCTCGACGGATCAGGTCATTGGCGTGACCGTCAATCAGGCCTTCTTCACCGTTCCGCGCCGCGTCATCTCAACGATCGCGGCATAGACGGCCCTTAGGCCCATGGCCTCGCCGCCTTCCGGACGGCCCGCCCGCGGCGCCACATTCCAGGCCATGACGTCGAAGTGCGCCCAGCGGGTTCCGGCGTCGATGAACTGTTCCAGGAACAAGGCGGCGGTTATCGCCCCACCGTAGGGGCTGTTGGAAATATTCCCCAGATCGGCGACCTTGCTGTCGAGACCCTGGCGATAGGGCCGGTGCAACGGCAGCCGCCAGACCGGATCGCCTTCTGTGGCGCTGCTGCGCAGGATCAGCCCCGCCAATTTGTCGTCATTGCAGAACATGGCCGGCAGGTCGGGTCCCAGGGCGACCCGCGCCGCGCCGGTCAAGGTGGCGAAATCGATCAGCAGATCGGGCTGCTCGCTGTCCGCCTCAGCCAAGGCGTCGCAGAGAATCAGACGCCCTTCCGCATCGGTGTTGCCGACCTCCACCGTCAGGCCCTTGCGCGTCTGCAACACATCGAGCGGCCGGAAAGCGTTGCCGGAAACCGCGTTCTCCACCGCGGGGATCAGCACCCGGAGCTGGACGGGCAGCTTCTCGGCCATGATCAGGGAAGCCAGGCCCAAGACATGGGCAGCGCCGCCCATGTCCTTTTTCATCATCTTCATTCCGGCGGCAGGCTTTAGGTCGAGGCCGCCGGAATCGAAGCAGACGCCTTTGCCCACAAGAGTGACTTTAGGTCCGCGGGTCCCCCAGCGCAGATCGATGAGGCGCGGTTCCTCGCTGCTCGCCCGACCTACCGCATGCACCGCCGGGTAGTTCCGCTTCAACAGCGCATCGCCGACGATGACCGTACACTTGCCGCGGTGCTGCTTGGCCAGGGCGCGAGCCGCCTCGGCCAGCTGCGCCGGACCCATGTCATTGGCCGGTGTGTTGACCAGATCGCGCACCAGCGCGATGGCCTTGGCGGTATGGGTCACCTGACTCTGATCGGCCGCCTTGGGCCAAACCAGCCGGGCAAAGTCGCGACCGTTTTCCTTGTAGCGCGTGAAGGCGTAGCAGCCGAGGCTCCAACCGAGCGCGGCGCGCGAGGCCGCGGCCGGGCGCAGGCCCTGGTCCAGCCGATAGACGCCGGGCGGCAGCGCCGCCGGCAGGCCGGCGAAAGACCAGATCGGCTCCTGCTCGTCGATCACCAGAAGCACCCGGTCGAGGGCGCCCGCTTCGCCGGGCAACAGACTGAAACTGCCGGTTTGAGGCCGAAAGCCGCTCTGGGCCAGCCAGGTGCGGCAAGGCGCTTCCTGCGCCTCCAGCCAAGCGTCATAGCCCTCGCGCGTGACGGCCGTGATGGCTATGGCCTTGGGATCGTCAGCGACAAGAAAAGCGGTAGTAGCCAAGACAGGGCTCCAGGTTGGTCGGTTGCGTGCGGGAATCCAAGATTCGGCGCCACGGCAGACTTGCGCGGCGCGCGCATCTTTGCGTTAAATCGCCGCCCTGTCGACTCGCAGATTGCCGGCTGCGGCAAAAGAGACAAGGGAGTGCCGCTGACCATGACCGACACCAAGCAGATCCCAAAACTGATCTTGGGCAATAAGACCTACTCTTCCTGGTCACTGCGCGGTGGCCTGCTGGTTCGCTTGGCGGGCCTCGATTGCGAAGAGGTGGTCATCCCCCTGCGCCGGGCGGATACCAGGGCGCGTATCCTTGAGTATAGCCCCGCCGGCAAAGTACCCACTTTGATCGTCGAGGGTGAGGCTATCTGGGATTCCCTGTCGATTGCCGAGTATCTGGCCGAGCGCTTTCCCGGCAAGAACCTCTGGCCCAACGATCCGGCGGCACGACGCCTGGCGCGTTGCGTCACCGCAGAGATGCATTCGGGCTTTACTGCCCTGCGTTCCGCCCTGCCGATGGATCTCAGCAGACACTCCCCTGGCCACCCGGTCGCCGCGGCAGTGCAGACCGACATCGACCGCATCCAGAAGATCTGGCGCGACTGCCGTCAACGTTTCGGCAGCGATGGCGGCTTCCTCTTTGGGGCGGCGGGCATTGCCGATGCCTTCTACGCACCCGTGGTGGTGCGCTTTAAGACCTATGACGTGAAGCTGGATTCTGTCGCCGCGGCCTACTGCGACGTCATTAGCGACTGGCCGCCGATGCAGGACTGGGCCAGGGACGCTGCCGGGGAGACCGAAATCATCGTCTTCGACTGAAAATCGCACTCATCCAGCTATTTCAACACGCCGGCTTCGCGGTAGTAGCGCTCGGCGCCGGGGTGCAGTGGAACGCCCAGACCGTCGAGCGCTTGATCGAGAGTGATCTGACGGCCTTTCGGATGTCCCTTGTCGAGCAGTTGGCGCGTGGTCGGATGCCAAAGGGCGCGGGTGATCTCGTAGACGGTTTCCTCCGGCACCGTGGCTGAGACCAGCCATTGGGCGCCGACCGAAAGAGTGTCGATGGCGCCGATCCCGGGATAGGTTCCAGCCGGCAGCGACTGGCGGGCGAAGAACGGCCGCTCGGCCAGCAGCGCGTCAACCTCCGGACCGGTGATGGGAATCAGGTCAATCAGGGCGCCCTCGGCCAGTTCCAGCACCGCCGTCGCCGGGGTGCCGGCGACGAAGAAGAAGCCGTCGATCTCGCCTTCGCGCAGGGCATCCGCGGCCGCGCCGGACGCCAGGGCCGACACGTCGAGGTCGTCAGGCTCAAGGCCGAAGGCCCTCAGCATCAGCAGGGCATCGACCCGAGTGCCCGAGCCCGGCCGGTCGAGCGAGATCTTCTTGCCCTTGATGTCGGCGAAGGTCTTGATGCCGGAATCGTTCCGCGCCACCAGATGAACCGTCTCGGGATAGAGGTTGGCAATGGCGCGCAGCGACTTCAGGGGGCCGCCGTCCAGGAACAGTTCCTCGCCGCGGAACGCCCAGTAAGCGATATCGGACTGACTAAAGCCGGAATCGATGATGCCTTCTTCGATCTGCCGAACATTGTCGACCGAACCACGCGTCGACTGGGCGACCGCCACCAGGCCCGGCACGCCGCAACTGCCGCCACGATCGCAATCACGGCTGCCCGGCGGGCTGGAAATGGCGCTGGCGACGATGCCCCCGATCGGAAAGTAGGTTCCGGCGGTGGAGCCGGTACCGATTCGGAAAAAACGAATGTCCTGTGCCGATACTTGGCTAAAGGCGAGGATCGCGGCGCCAAGTCCGACCAGGGTCAACAACAAAGCAACCCTGAAAGTCAATCGCCGGGGCCGCTGGCTCGCCGCCCGGGAATTCGCGGCCGACTCTGTTGCGAACTGACTGTTTGCTGACGGCATGGCGTTCTCCGCGGCGATGAGGTGGTCCCGCCATGAGGTCTGACCAAGCGGCGGATCTCATGCGCGGCGTCAGTGCGGCGATCACGTCCTCGCGTGAGCCGCTCCGCTCAATCTCTCAGGTATATCAAGCCTTAGCCTCGGATCATAGAGGGCAACCCGGAATTTCCCCTCAAATCAGTACCTTCATGCAGTCTCGCGGCGGGCCCTCATACGCTTGTAGACGACGGGCAGCAGCGACAGCAGCGACAAGCCAACGAGGCCGGTTATGATCTGTGGAGTCAGCACCTTCTCCAATGTGAGGCCTCCACCCTGATCGAAAACCGACCCCAGCCCGGCGCCTGCCAGGATAAACACCAGTGTGCCCGGAATGATGCCGAAAAAGGTGCCGGCAACATACGTGCGGAGCGGCACGCCAAGGAAAGCGGGCGCCAGGTTGACAACGAAGAAGGGGAACAGCGGGATCAGCCGCAGCATCAGCATATAGCTGAGGGCGTTCTCGCGGAATCCCTCCTCCATGCGCTGTGCAAAGGGACCTGCCTTGGCACGAAACAGGTCGCCAAGAGCGCTGCGGGCGATCAGGAAGACGGCCGTGGCGCCGAGGGTTGCCGCAACGACGACGTAGGCCGTACCGAGTGCAACCCCGAAGAGAAATCCGCCGGCGACCGTCAACACCAATCCTCCCGGCAGCGAGAGTGCAGTGGCCGCCGCGTAGAGCAACATGAAGGCCGCGGCGGCGAGGACCGCGTGACCGGCAACGAAGCCGTTCAGGAGAGCTCGATGCTCGCGCAGCGTCTCGATGTTGAGGTGGTCCTGCAGGCCGAGGCCGAGTGCCGCCGCAAGCGCCGCTGCCAGGCCGGCTTGGCGCGATGCGCCGGGACCTCGGCGAGGTTGCGGCCAGACATTGGAACGACTTCCTTTCGCACCTCAGCCTAGCCACTGCAGGAATCGAACGATCTTTCGGGTGCGATCGCTGAATAATTTAGGTGTGTAGTAGTTACCGGCGACACGCTTGTTTACCTCTCCCAGGGTCGGGTAGGGCGCGATCAAGCCGGCCATGGCGCCGATCTTCAGGCCCTGGCTGATGGCCAGCACCCAGGGATGAAGCAGTTCGCCCGCGTGTTTCCCGGCGATTGAAGCGCCGAGGATGCGTCCGTGCGCGCCGATCACGACCTTTACCAAGCCCTCAGTGGCGAGTTCTGCCTGGGCACGGTCGTTCTCCGCAAAAGACCAGGTCAGGGCTTGCACCTTGTTGCCGTACTTCTCACGCGCTTCAGCCTCGTTGAGACCGACATGGGCAATTTCAGGATCTGTGAAGGTGACCCAGGGCAGGGCGCCGTAGTTCACCTTGGCCGGCAACTTGAAGAGCGCGTTGCGGATGACAATGCCGGCATGATAGCTAGCAACATGGGTGAATTGGTAGCTCCCAAGGCTTTCCACCAAGGCGACGTCGCCAACAGCGAAAATGCGCTTGTTGCTGCTGCGCAGACGCGCATCCACCTTGATCCCCTTGGCCGAATAGTCCACGCCCGCCGCCTCTAAGCCGAGTCCCTCCACGTTGACCTTGCGACCGGCGGCGATCAGCAGATGAGAGCCTGTGAGCGTTGTCTCGTTACCGGCTTTCTCGATCGTCACGGCAATGGCGTTGCCGTCCTGCTCGATCCGCTTGATGGCAATGCCCTCGTTGATCTCCACCCCGTCGTCGGCAAGGCGCTGGCGGGCGAAAGCCGTGACCTCGGGATCATCCTTTCCAAGCACCTTGTACATTTCCAGCAGCGACACCCGCGCGCCCAGACGGCGCTGTGCCTGCGCCAATTCCGCCCCGATCGGCCCACCGCCGATGACGATCAAATGCTCCGGACGCTCGGCAAGATCGAACACTGTCTCGTTGGTGAGATAAGGCACCGAGTCCAGACCGGGGATCGGCGGCACCGCCGCCGAGGAACCGGTGGCGATGACGAAGCGTTTGGCCTTTACCGTCGTTTCGCCGGCGACTACTTCGCGCGCGCCGGTAAAGTGGGCCGGCGCCTGGACAACTGTCACGCCCAGTTCCTCGAAGCGTTCGACCGAATCGTGCGGTGCGATCGCGGCGATGACGCCGCGCAGGTGATCGCGCACGGCCGGGAAATTGACTGCGGGCTCGTGGCCGTCGATACCGAACCGCCCGGCATGGCGCACCCCTTCCGCCGCCGCCGCCGCGGCGATCAGGGCTTTGGAAGGGACGCAGCCGTAGTTCAGGCAATCGCCGCCCATCTTACCTTTCTCGATCAAGACCACCTTGGCGCCCATCTGCGAGGCGCCGGCGGCCACCGACAGCCCGCCGGAGCCGGCGCCGATGACGCAGAGGTCGGCCTCGATGGTTCTGCCAATGGTCTCACTCATGTTCAATTTCCTTCGCTTTTGACCGCGTGACCACACTCTTGGACTTGCTATCCTATGACTTCGGATGCTTAGGATATCTTGAGCGTGATGCGATTCCCCAAGTGCAGATAGTGGCAGCCCACCGCGGCAAAAGGCCTCTCACGGCGAAGTGAGAGGCTGTGAAAGACCACCAGAGGGCTGGACAGGCCTCGAGCTTGCGTTAAGCCTATCATTTACTGACGATCCCGATTCGGGAATAGGGGCAAAACCTTAGAGTCCTATACGGCAAGCGCCGCAGCAGGGAGCCGACAAGCCGCCGTGACCATCCCGCAAGCCACTCTCTTCGCAATCCTGCTGGCGCTCTTCGTGCTGCTGGTTTGGGGCCGCTGGCGCTACGATGTCGTCGCTTTCGCCGCACTCATGGCCGCCGTCGCCTTGGGCCTCGTACCCACCGGGAAGGCCTTCGACGGCTTCGCCCACCCAGCCACGATCACTGTGGCCGCGGTCCTGGTTCTGAGCCGCGTCCTCTCGGGCACCGGCGCAATAGACCGCCTGACGCAGCTGATCCGCCCGGCCACGCCCCGTACCACCACCCACGTCGGCGCCCTTGCGGGGCTCGGTGCGGTCATGTCGACGGTGATGAACAACGTCGGCGCCCTCGGCATTCTCATGCCGATGGCCATGCAATCGGCCCGCAAGGCAGCGCGTTCGCCGAGCCTGCTGCTGATGCCACTGTCTTTCGGGTCTATGCTCGGGGGCCTTATCACGCTGATCGGCACGCCGCCCAACATTATCGTTGCCAGCTACCGCGGCCAGCTGACCGGCGCAAGTTTCTCGATGTTCGATTTCACGCCTGTGGGTCTCTCCATCGCGATTGTCGGGACCCTTTTCGTCATGCTGGTCGGCTGGCGGCTGGTTCCCCAACGCGCTGGCGTGCGCGCCAAGGGCGAGATCTTCGACATCGAGCATTATGTGACCGAAGTCACCGTGCCGGAAGGTAATGCCAACATAGGCAAGACGCTTCGGGAAATCGATGAACTGACCTCAGACATCGACGCAGTCATTATGGACCAGATTCGTGACGACCGTACTTACCCACCCTCCACTCGCAAGCAATTGCGCGCCGGTGACGTTCTGAAAATCGAAGCCTCCCCGGAGGAGATCGACAAGTTCGTCAGCAAGCTGAAGTTGGAGATCGGCGGCGACACCTCCAGCACAAATTCCCAGGAAACGTCAGGAGACGCCACATTGATGGAGGTGGTGGTGGCACCGGGCTCGCGACTCGACGGACGATTGGTCAGCTCGCTACAGCTCTTCGCTCGGCGCGGCATCACCTTGCTCGGTGTGTCGCGTCAGGGACAACGGTTCCATGGCCGCCTGCGCTCCTTCCGCATCCGCCCCGGTGATGTCCTGCTGCTGCACGGAGAAAGCGAACAACTCGCCGATCTGGTGCCGGCCTACGGCGGCCTGCCTCTTGCCGAGCGCGAACTGCATTTTGGCAAGCGCAGCAAGGGTCCCGCTGTGATCGCCATCTTCGCCGCCGCCATCGCCGCCGCCAGCTTCGGCCTGGTGCCGATCCACATCGCCTTCGGCATCGCCATCGTGGTCCTGGTGGTCGGCGACTTGATGAGTGTTCGCGAGCTTTACGACGGTATCGACTGGTCGGTGATCGTCCTGCTTGGTTCACTGATCCCCGTCGGCGGCGCACTGCAGAGCACCGGGGCGACGACGCTGATCGCCGACGGTGTCGTCGACCTGACGGCGGGACTGCCTTCTGTCGCGGTTATGATCATTGTCATGGTCGTGACCATGACTCTGTCGGATGTTCTCAACAACGCGGCCACGGCCGTGGTCATGGCGCCAATCGCCGCCACCATAGCCGAGCGCCTCGGAGTCAATGCCGACCCTTTCTTGATGGCGGTCGCGGTGGCAGCTTCCTGCGCCTTCATGACGCCGATCGGCCACCAGAACAACGCCCTCATTCTGGGGCCCGGCGGCTATCGCTTCGGCGACTATTGGCGCATGGGCCTGCCGCTGGAAATACTGGTGATCCTGGTGGGAGTGCCGGCCATTCTCATGACCTGGCCGCTGTAATCCCACAGCGCTTAAGCGGAGCGGCGTTCGTTTCTGGAGCGGTGGTCGGCGACAGCCTTTACAGAGTCTACGCCACCGACCCGCTCTGCCGGGAAGCGAACGGTAATTGTCGTGCCTCCGCCGACCTCGCTCTCCACGGTCAGCGAGCCGCCGTGTATTTCCGCCAGGGACCGTGTGATCGGCAGGCCCAGGCCGGTGCCGTTGTGACTGCGGGTATGAGCGCTCTCTACCTGCCCAAAGGGCTGAAGAACCACTTCGATGTCGTCAGCCGACATGCCGATGCCCGTATCCCGCACGACGAGTGCCAATTCGCCGTTGGGCTCAAGCCGGATCTCGACCGTGATGATTCCGCCTTCAGGTGTAAACTTGACGGAGTTGGAAAGCAGATTGATAAGGATCTGGCGAACCGAGCGCTTGTCGGCAAACAGCGGCGGCAATCCCGCTGGGACAGAAGCCCGCGTCGTCAAACCGGCGTTGACGGCGGACTCCAAGATCATCGACTGGCAGGACTTCACGGCGGCCGCTAGATCGATCTCTTCTTCATGCAAATCCATGCGTCCAGCTTCGATCTTCGACAGATCGAGAATATCGCTGATGATCGAGAGCAAGTGACTGGCACTACGACGGATGTCCTCGGCGTACTCTTCGTATTGCGGATTTCCGAGCGCACCGAACAGGCCTCTCTCCATGATCTCGGAGAATCCGATGATGGCATTCAAGGGGGTGCGCAATTCGTGGCTCATGTTTGCCAGGAATGCCGACTTGGCATGGTTCGCCCGTTCCGCGTCATCACGGGCGACGCGGAGTTCCTTTTCTTTTTCTTTCATCTCGCTGATGTTCATGTGGATGCCGCCGATGCCGATGGCCTGGCTGTTCGAGTCGAGCACCGGAAACCTGGTGATCATACAAACCAGTTTTTCTCCGTCGAGGCGCGTGATTTCACGCTCCGCCTCCATCGGAATGCCGGTACGCAGCACAGTCTGATCCTGCTGCGAGATCAAGTCGGCCTCCGCAAGGGGAAACAAATCGTATGCGGTGCCGCCGATTACGCCAGGCTCCTGAAAGCCGTATAGTTCCATGAACTGTTGATTGGCAAGCAGATGCACGCCGGTCTTGTCCTTCAATACGAGCCCGGCCGGCAGGTGATCAATGACGGCGCGCAGGCGATCGCGAATGTCCTGCTCAGCGCGCTCGATTACTTTGGTTTCGGTAATATCGGTGGCGGTTAGGAATACACCGCCGTTCCCTGTGCGCTCCTCGCGCATGCGCAGCCAGCGCCCATCTGCGCGTCCGACCTCGAATTCTTCCGTCGGGTTGCGATGGCGCTCAAGGCGCTCGATGATCCACTCCTCCTCCCGGCCCTCAGCGGCGGGAATAATGCCCCGCTCGACCTGGCGCCGAACCAGTTCCTCAAAGCTCATACCCGGTCCGACGGTGGGATCGGCGGGGCCGACGTTTTCGAGAAAGGCCTCGTTGAACAGCATCAGACGGTCTTCGCTGTCGAACAGCGCCACGGCGGAGGAAAAATGCTCTATGGCCTGAAGCAGCAAGTCTTGGGCCTCGAACGCCATGCGGCGGGCGCGGTACTCCTCCGTCAGGTTGCGCCCGGTACCGCGGTAACCGAGGAAAACGCCGTCTTCGCCGAACAGGGGCACGCCGCTGATCGACCAATACTGCCGCTCGTCGTCTTCGCCAACATAGACGTAGCGAAAGTCCCTGAATGGCAGATGCGCCTTAAGGTCATCGAGGTGCGCTTGCCACTTTTCGGCATCGGTATCGCCGGCACCGACGTCCAGGCGGGTCTTGCCAATGATGGCGTGCGGGTCCACCCCCGTCACCTCGCGCAGGCGCTCCGACATGAAGCTGAACCTAAGCTCGGCGTCCATCTCCCAGAACCAGTCGGAAGCCGCAGCGGCGAAATCCCTCAGCCGTTCTTCGCTTTCGCGCAAAGCGGTATCGGCCAGAGAACGCTCGCGTTCGAGTCGCTCAACCTTTTCAACGCGCCGCCGAAGCTGCTTGAGCTCCTCGGTCAACTCTGTTTTCGTCGGCAAGGGTCGGCGACCCCCTAAGCTTTCGATGACAAGGTTAAATATCACCAGACAACTGTTAAGAGAGCTTGAAGATTAGGCATATAACAGGCTGAAAACCGGCGAAATTTCCCCTTTCCACGACCTGGGTACCGCACTGCGTATTGTGGCGGGAAGCTCGCGAACCTGAAGCGCGAAAGTCGGTGGCCAGCAGCGCGGTCGGCAATCGGCTGCACTCAACCCGAGGCAGAAGCGCCGCCAAACCTCCAGCCGGAGAGCGGCCCCCGGAAGCCGCGGCCTTTCATGGCGAGCTGCTGCATTGGGGTTTTTTTAGACCGCATCCGCCATCAGAGAACGTTGAAATGAGGCGCGGGATCGCTCATCGTCAGCAGCCACGTTTCATAAGCTCAAGCGAAAGACCTGCGATGCCCCGAGACGCCCTATCCGAATTGAGTGAACCCGGCACACTGCGGGTCGGCATAAACCTGGGAAACATTCTGCTGGTGACGGGAACCAGCGCCTCGGGCGACCCGGAGGGCGTGGCACCTGACATGGCCGCGGCCTTCGCAAAACGCCTTGGCGTCGCCGTTTCATACAGGAGCTTCGCCACGCCAGGCGAGGTTGCCGATGCCATAGAACGCGATGCGTGGGATATCTGCCTGATCGCGGTGGAGCCCAAGCGCGCCGAGACCATCGCCTTCTGCGAAGCTTACGTGGAAATCGAAGCGACCTACCTTGTGCCTGAAGGCTCGCCTTTGAAGACCATCGAAGATGTCGACCGGCCAGGAATACGGATCGCCGTGCCGGATCGCGCCGCTTACGATCTCTACCTGAGTCGCACGCTGAAGCATGCAAAACTGCATCGCGCCAAGGGATTGCCCGGCGCTTTCGAGTTATTAAAGGTGGAAGAACTCGACGCCCTGGCCGGACTGGTGCCGGCGCTCGAGGAGAACGCCGCCCGCCTGCCCGGATCGCGCGTCCTGCCGGGACGCTACACCTCGGTGCGCCAGGCCATCGGCACCAAGCCTGAAAGCACCGCCCTCAAGGCCGAGATCGAGGCCTTCATCGCCGAGGCCAAGGCGAGCGGTCTGGTACGGCGACTCATCGACAAGCACGGCGTCATAGGCAAGCTGCAGGCGGCTTCAGCCGAGTAGCATCGGCTGGCAATTGAAAAACGGCTGGTGATCTGGTTCCGGGCAGGTCAAATCCTTCAGCGGATGCTCTCCTAATCCGCAAGGGCGTTGATTTCAGACGAATTGATCGAGACAGTTCGGGTTCCAGATGAGCCAATCGCGACATGCCTCTGGATCAGTGGCTTGATCTTGGCGCCGCATAGCAACAAACACCGATTTCCCGGTGTTTTCTCTTGCCTCAAGCGACTAAGACGGCAGGCGCCACGAGAACGGCCAACTCCGAATCGCGTAGCACTTCTTCAGCAACATTGCCCAGGAACAGCATTTTCAGGCCGCTCCTGCCGCGGCTCCCGACAATGACCAGATTGGCCTTCACTTCGCGTGCGCCTTCCAGGATCGCTTGTGCCGTTGTCGCCTCAACACACTTGGTTCTTCGGTGGGTCGGTGCGAACTGGACCTTATCGAGAAACGCTGACAGTGCGGTATCGGCGAGTTCCTGCTCCTTCGCCACATAATATCTCAATTCCTCGGCACCCACCGAGGCGCGCCGCATCAAACCGTGAGCTGGCGCTTCGAACGCGTGCAGTACCGCCAACTGCCCAACGTCGAGAAAGCCAAGCCTGCGCGCTATGCTCACGGCAGCCGCCGAGTTCTCCGAAAGATCGGTAGCAATCAGGACGCAATCATACGGCTTGGCGGGAACTGCGTTCACCATAATCACCGGACGGCGGCTCAGCCGAATTGCTCTCTCGACCGTCGTGCCGACAAAGACATCGCGTAGAGCTTGCCGACGGTGTGGCCCCAGGACCACTAAGTCAGCATCGAGGTGTTCCCCGGCATCGACGATTGCTTGAAATGGATCGCCGAGGACCACGTGCGCCTCACATGCCACATCGTCGGACTCGCGGACGGTGTCAGCGGAAGCGGAGAGAATCTATGTCGCTTCTCTCCGCTCAGATTCCCAGAGCCTGCGGGGCTGGTCGTCATCCACAGCATGCAAGAGTATTAGCCCGGCATCTGCCGCTTTCGCCTGCAAGGTTGCACGGCGCTGCGCCCGATCCGACCTCGTCGAAAAGTCGGTGGCCAAAAGAATTCTCTTCATGGGCTAGTCTCTGCCGTCTGTCACTGGTGACGAGATCTGGCTGCCGCCAGAAAATCGCCCGTCTTCACATGCGCCAACTTTCTCTCTTCAGATACCAAAGACGTTGATCTGCATCAAGGTGAACTGAAGTCGAGCGAACTACGCTCAAACGCGATGAGCAGCCTTATAGGCCGGGCGGATGCTGACACGTCAATTCCTCTCAGTGAAGAACGTTGCCGAGCTGCTGAAGGTCGGCGAGGCCGCGGTTCGGTCCTGGATCAAGCATGGCGATCTGCGGGCCATAAGTGTGGGGAGAGAATGGCGAATTTCTTCAATCGATCTCGAAGGTTTCCTGGAGCGACACGCCAACAGGCCGCCGAACCGCGGAAATCCCGTCAAGCGCCCATCCGCGCAGACCGGTAGAGACAAGGCTACAAAGCTGATACCAAGGAGCCAGTCGATGGCACAGAAGATGAAAGCAGCGGTATTCGTCGAGCCAAACCGAATCGTACTTGAGGAAAAGCCGGTTCCCGATGTGGGCCCGCTGGATGCACTGATCCGCATCACGACTACGACGATCTGCGGCACCGATGTACACATCCTGAAAGGCGAGTACCCGGTGGCGCGTGGCCTCACTGTCGGTCATGAGCCGGTAGGCACGATTGAGAAGCTCGGGTCGGCGGTCGATGGTTACCGGGAAGGCCAGCGCGTCATCGCCGGCGCGATCACGCCGAGTGGCCACAGCATGGCCTGCCTTTGTGGCTGCCACTCCCAGGATGGCGCCGGAACCAAGCATGGCTTCAAGGCGCTCGGCGGCTGGCGCTTTGGTAACACAATAGATGGCGCCCAGGCCGAATTTCTGCTTGTGCCCGACGCAATGGCCAACCTCGCACCAATCCCCGAGAGCCTTAGCGACGAGCAGGTTCTGATGTGTCCGGACATCATGTCGACTGGGTTTTCCGGCGCCGAGAGCGGCAAGGTGCGCATCGGCGACATGGTGGCGATCTTTGCACAGGGGCCAATCGGCCTCTGCGCTACCGCTGGCGCCCGCCTGATGGGCGCAACCACGATCATCGGCGTCGATGCGGTGCCGGCTCGCATGGAGATCGCCCGCAGTATGGGGGCCGATCACGTCGTCGATTACACCAAGGCCGATCCCGTCAAGGAGATTATGCGCCTGACCGATGGCCGCGGCGTTGATGTGGCCATTGAGGCGCTCGGACGACAGGAGACCTTCGAGGCGGCACTGCGCGTCCTGCGGCCCGGCGGCACGCTGTCTTCGCTCGGCGTCTATTCGAGCGATCTAAGGATTCCACTCGACGCGTTCCATGCCGGACTCGGCGATCACAAGATCGTCACGACGCTGTGCCCTGGTGGCAAGGAGCGCATGTACCGCCTGATGGAAGCTATCGCCGCCGGCCGCCTCGACACGCGCCCCCTGGTGACCCATCGCTTCAAGCTCGACCAGATCGAAGAGGCATACGACCTCTTTGCCAACCAGCAGGACGGCGTTCTCAAGGTAGCTATCTCCCCCTGAACATGTCTTGTGCTCAGTCGGCAAACCGGCCGCATAGCGCAATTGCCGTCACAGGGTCGGCAGTGTTCTCCAGGACTCCCGCGATAAGATGCTGATCTTCGATGCAAAGGGTAAGCGTCCATGAAAGAGTACAGCTCGGCAACGACTGCGCCGCAGCAGACATCCGCGTTGCCTTCAACCGGAGACGCCGCTTCGCAGCAGCGCACCGACTGCGCTTGGCACGCCATTGAGCCGGCGGCTGCCCTTGCAGACCTTGAAACGTCATCTGGCGGACTCTCTGAAGTTGAAGCGTCTCGTCGATTCAACATCTATGGCCCGAACCGCTTACCCCAGGGCCGCAGCCGCAGTGCGCTGATCCGGTTTCTGGTCCAGTTCCACAATCTCTTGATCTACGTACTGCTGGTCGCCGCCGCACTCTCTGCGGTCATCGGGCACACTATGGATTCGTTGGTAATCCTTGCCGTCGTCGTGTTCAACGCCACAATCGGTTTTGTCCAGGAGGGACGCGCCGAAAAAGCGCTCGAGGCTATTCGCAACATGATCGACCCGCGTGCATCGGTGATCCGGGCCGGTCAACGTAAGACAATAAGCGCGGAACATTTGGTCCCTGGCGACATCGCGATGCTGGAGGCTGGCGACCGGGTTCCGGCCGACCTGCGCATGATCAAGGCGCGGAACCTGCGGATCGATGAGGCGATTCTGACCGGCGAGTCGGTGCCGGTCGACAAGACCACTGCCCCAGTGGAGGCCGCGGCCGCCTTGGGCGATCGCTTTTCCATGGCCTTCTCGGGCACCTTCGTTGCCGCCGGTCAGGGTATCGGCGTGGTTGCCGCTACCGGCGCCGCCACCGAACTCGGACGAATCGGCACAATGATCGGCGCTGTAGAGCGCCTGACCACGCCCCTCGTCCAACAGATGGGTCACTTCGCAAAGCAAGTCACCTTGGCGGTGCTGACTGTGTCGGTTCTGGTGTTCGCCTATGCCGTCCTAGCCCAGTCCTATCCCTACGACGAAGCCTTTATGGCGGTGGTTGGGCTAGCGGTCGCAGCGATCCCGGAAGGCTTGCCTGCGATCATGACCATTACCTTGGCGGTCGGCGTACAGCGTATGGCAAGCCGCAACGCGATTATCCGACGTCTCCCTGCTGTCGAGACGCTTGGCTCAGTGACGGTGATCTGCTCCGACAAAACCGGCACGCTGACCCGCAACGAGATGACCGTAAGTACGGTCGTGACCGCCCAGGCGGAGATCGAAGTGCACGGCGCCGGCTACAGGCCCGAGGGAAAGTTTCACGTCGACGGGAATCCGATCGACCCTCCCGCCTATCCGCTTTTGGAAGAACTGGCGCTGGCAGTCCTCCTCTGCAACGACGCGGAACTGCGCCAGGTCGGCGAAGACTGGATCGTGGACGGCGACCCGATGGAGGGAGCGCTGATCTCGCTGGCTCTTAAGGCGGGGCACGATGCGACGGCGGCCCGGGCGCGCTTTCTGCGCCTGGACGAAATTCCTTTCGACTCCCGCCATCGCTACATGGCAACTCTGCATGCCCGAGATGGCCGTGCTCCGGTCATCTACGTCAAGGGGGCACCGGAACGCATTCTCGCGATGTGCGACCGGGTGGCGACACCCGAGGGTGCGGAAGCAATAGATCCGGAGCACTGGCATAAACAGATCGAGAAGCTGGCCGCGGCGGGCCAGCGCGTCATCGCGTTGGCCCGCCGCGCCATGCCGGAGGACTGCCGCAACATAGCCCCCGGCGACGCCGAAAGAGGCCTCTGTCTGCTCGGCCTCATCGGTTTGATCGACCCACCGCGCGCCGAAGCGGTCGCCGCCGTCGCAGAGTGCCGGGATGCCGGTATCCGAGTCAAAATGATCACCGGCGACCACGCGGCAACGGCCCGCGCCATCGCCTTGCAGCTCGGCCTTGCCGATGACCCCAAAGCAGTAACAGGTCACGAGTTGGACAGTCTCGACGATGTCGGCTTTCACAAGCAAGCGCGAGAATCGACGGTGTTCGCCCGCACGAGTCCCGAGCACAAACTGCGGCTCGTCGAGTCGCTTCAGTCAGACGGCTCGATCATTGCCATGACCGGTGATGGCGTCAACGACGCTCCGGCCCTGAAGCGGGCAAATGTCGGCGTTGCGATGGGCGGCAAGGGAACCGAGGCCGCAAAGGAAGCCAGCGAAATGGTGCTGGCGGACGATAACTTTGCGTCGATTGTGGCTGCCGTCCGCGAAGGGCGCACTGTTTACGACAACCTTGTCAAGGTCATCACCTGGACCTTGCCGACGAACGGGGGCGAGGCCTTAACCATCGTACTGGCGATCCTCCTCGGCCTCAACCTTCCGGTCACACCGATTCAGATCCTCTGGATCAACATGATCACGGCCGTCACGCTTGGTCTTACCCTGGCATTCGAGCCGACTGAACCCGATGCCATGCAACGGCCCGCACGAATCGCGAAACGACGGATACTGTCGGGCCGGCTGCTTTGGCGGGTCGTCCTTGTATCGACGCTGATGGTCATCGGCACTTTCGGCATCTATTCCTGGGCTATCAACCGGGGCCTGCCGATCGAAGCCGCCCGGACGATGGTGGTAAACGCTCTGGTAGTGATGGAGATCTTCTACCTTTTCAGCGTTCGCTACACGCATGGCACTTCGCTGACCTGGCAAGGACTATTGGGCACGCGCGCGGTCTTGATCGGCGTCGTTGTCGTGGTAGCAGCGCAGTTCGCCTTCACCTACCTTCCTCCGATGCAGACGGTCTTCGACAGCCGGCCGCTGTCGATCCTCGACGGCATTGCAATACTCGGTGCCGGAATCGCGATGATCCTGATCGTCGAGATCGAGAAGCAAGTGGCTGCTCGAATTCAATCGAGTGCTTAGAGAGGCTATGGATCGGCTCCGATTTTCTTGAGCTTCCTGCTGACTGAATGGATCATCAAATTCATCTTCAATGAAGTTGCCGCCTTGCAGATGCTAGCGGCGGCCACCGGACTCGTCGGCCTGGCGCAGTGCATGGCCCTCAGTGCCGCTGTCCAGCAATGCATTGCCGAGGCAAAAGCCGTCGGGCTGATACAGAGACCCATCGACAAGCACGGCGTCACAGGCAAGCTGCAGGTGGGCAGCGCCCGATTGCCGCCTGCCGGACTGCTGAGAACGTTTTCCTCCCGAACGCGAAGCGGTTCTACCGCGCCGACCTGCTCAGGGATGGATAACGCCGGCCAGAACCACGATCCGGTCGCCCCATTCGCATCGATGCCCAGGCAGTCAAGGCAGCAGCGCGGCTCGCGAGCGGGCAATGCGGCCCCTACTTTAGAGCATCCCCAGGTTTACCTATCTTTGGGGTCTCGTAGTTGCTGCCCGTACGGCAATGAAGTGGTCAGCATTCGGTAGCAACCCAACTACCGGGCCATTGCTTTTGATGGTATCATTGGCTGAGAGGACCGACGTGAAGACCTTTTGCGCTTCGCTGGTGGCAATTTGGCTGATCACAGGCAAAGAGGCCAAGTTCCAGGGATGAACGATCCGCTCGGAGACGACGGAAATCAGGAGAACTGGGTGGCGTCCATCGCCTGCGTCGACGGAGTATTCCGAAGGCCAGGCGCGGAGCACCTGACGGGCGGATGGGTTGCTTTGCATGAGGGCCAGCGTCAGTTCCGCAGCGTGACCGTCGTGCAGCAGCGGAAGGACCGGAAGTGTGATCGTATCGCCAGCGCTGCTCGCAAAGCTCATGGAAGAGCGCAGCGACCAGACGACCGGCGCCGACCAGCCAGCCGCTAGCATTCTCTGGCGCAATTGTTCTGCCGATCCAACCCACTGCAGGACCAAGGGCTCTTCTCTCTCACCGTCAAGGTCAATTCGGCGCCGTGGCAGGTTCTTCCAGCCACCATCGAGCCAGTCCTGCTTCGCGATGGCGGTCACGTGGCTTCGTCGCGCGTAGATATCCAGGTTCACATCGAAGGCGTGCCAGATGTGCCAGCCGCCAACGCTCAAGAGAACGGCCAGAACCACTGGTATCAACCCGACTTGGTGCGGCCAGCGGGATTGCGTGTGCCGATGCACCAGACCGAATATCGCCGCAAATCCGAAGCCAAGAAGAATCCCGGCGGCAACATCTGTGGGCCAATGCGCAGCGAGGTATATGCGTGAGGCCGCAATGACGCCGACGAAGCTGCCGGCGAAGATCAGCGGCACCACCCGCCAGGCCCCAGAGAGAGAAGCCGAAATCAGCCAAGCCAACATGCCATACAGCGTCGCTGCCATGGCTGCGTGGCCGCTAGGAAAGCCGAACGCCTCCGAACCTGAAAAAATTTCGATGGGCCGAGGCATATGTAGGAGTGTCTTGAATACAGCTACCGACAATGCCGCAAGGGCAAGGGTCAGGGCGAAGCTAGCCGCGACGCGCCAAAGGCGCCGCCATGCCAGCCAGCCGATGGTCGCGACCGCCACAGCGACTGTCACTGTGCTGTCGCCGAGCATGGTGATCCCGACCATCGTGTGGTCGGCCCAGGTAGTCCGAAAGCCCTGCAAAAGATTGCTGATCGCCGAGTCGGCCTGGACCAGAGATTGCTTTGTCAGAATGCCGCGAAGAATTTCGAGAAAGCCGATAGCGCAGACTGCGCCCACGATGCCGAAAGCGAGGACGGTTCTTGCCCCTGGATCACTTGGATCCAGCACGCCGGCAACCAACCGCGGCACCAGGCCGTGGCGTGTCCGCGCCCAAGCAACAGCCCAAGCCTGGCAGCGCTCGAACAACGGGATCACACGCAACAGCGCAACGCGCAGCAGCCAGGTGACGATGAGCGCGAGAAATAGGACGCCGACCAGAACCACAACCAATCGTCCACTGACGACACCGACCACAGAAAGGGCGCCGCCGAAGACAACGCCTGGCAGAATGTGCACAGGTGCCCAAACCACGGCGGAAAGAACATTGGCGATATAGAAGGTTACCGGGTTCATCTTGAGGACGCCGGCGACCAGCGGTACGACAGCTCGCGTAACCGGCAGGAAACGACCGATCACGACACTTTTGGCGCCGTGTCGGCGAAAAAAGGCTTCACCTTGCGCGAGCAACTCCGGGCGCCTGGAAAACGGCCAGATGCGGAGAATATGGTTCCCGTAGTTATGGCCCAACCAATACGACAGACCGTCTCCTGTGATCGCTCCGAGGGTTGCCCATATGAGAATCGGCCATAGCGGCAAGTGGCCGAGGCCGATGATGGCGCCGACGCCGACAAGGATGGTGGTGCCCGGGACCAGTGAACCGACGACGGCGACGGCCTCGGCGGCGGCTGTCAAAAATACCAGCGCGCCGGCCAGATGCGGATGCTGGGTGATGAATTCGGTAACGATCTGAATGTACGCGGTCATCGGATGGTCATCGCAAATGTTTAGGCGGAAAGCCCGGCCCGGCATTGATGCCCTGCCCGGCGTGGCTCGGCGGAAGTCGGCCTCCGGGAAGCGTACGAAGCCGCTCCATCCGCGCCGTTAGGGGTCGCGGCCACCCTACAGCCCTTTGTTTCAGCCAACGTTCCGCCTTGGCGTCACCGTTTCCGGCAGCGCCGCCACCATCACATCGGCAACCGCCTCCAACACCTGCCGCTGCGGGAATGACCGGCGGTACCACAGGGCCACAGGCCGCGTGGCGGTGGCCAATTTCACGGGACGAGCGGCGATGCCGGCGCTGTCCAACTGGGCTGCGCGCACCGCCAGGGCCGGCAACAGCGTGCAGCCGAAACCTGCGGCAACCAGATTCAACAATGTCTCCAGGCTGGAGGCGCGCAGGTCGGCGAAGCGATGGCCGACAGTTGCGCGCGCGCGGTTACAGACTTTCAACACCTGGTCGCGCAGGCAGTGGCCATCCGTGAGCAGCAGGAGGTCGACCCCCATCAAGTCATCTTCGGTAACTTCCGACAGTCGGCTCAAGGAATGGTTCTTGGGGCAGGCGACCCAGAAGGGCTCGTCGAACAACGGCAAAGACTCGAACTCCGGCAAATCCGGTGCCGTCGCCAGCACCGCCGCATCGATTTCATGGTCTGAGAGGCGCTGTAGCAGTGCCGCCGTCACCTCCTCAACCAGGACCGGCGTCAGCGCCGGATAGCGACGGCCAAGTTCGCCCAGAACCAAGGGCATGAGATAGGGACTGAGCGTGGGGATGACGCCGAGCCGCAAGGGCTCTGTCATGGGGTCGCGGTGAGCCCTGGCGATCTCCTCAATCTGTCCGGCCTGTTCCAGGACCTGACGGGCGTGGCGCAGGATTTTCTCGCCCAGCGGCGTTACTGCCACCGAACGGCTGCTGCGCTCGAAGAGGGTAACGCCGAGGCTTTCTTCCAGCTTGCGCAGTTGGCCGCTGAGCGTCGGCTGACTCACGTGGCAGCGTTCAGCGGCACGGCGGAAATGGCGCTCCTCGGCCACCGCCACTGCATAGCGCAGATCCCGTAGGTTCATCGATGCCTCTATCAATAGAGTATGACGATTGACATAATAGAATTAATCGATTTTACGGATGATAAGGAAGCGATTTATTTTGGAAGCGTTCCAAATATGGCGAGAGGCTCGCAGCCCCTGGCCCAAAGTGCTCCCGCAGCCCCGAAAAGAGACCCCCAAGGAGGATTCGATGGCAGACAAGAAGACCCCGAAGTCAGAGGTCCTGACGACCTCGGCCGGCGCGCCGATCTCAGACAACCAGAACTCGATCACTGCCGGACACCGAGGCCCGGTCTTGATGCAGGACTACCAGTTGATCGAGAAGCTGGCACATCAGAACCGCGAGCGTATACCCGAGCGCACGGTCCACGCCAAGGGCTGGGGCGCCCATGGTACCTTCACAGTGACCCACGACATCACCAGGTACACCCGCGCCAAGGTCTTCTGCGAGGTCGGTAAGCAAACGGACGTGATCACGCGTTTCTCCACTGTGGCCGGCGAGCAGGGCGCAGCGGATGCAGAGCGCGACGTGCGCGGTTGCTCGGTGAAATTCTATACCGAGGAAGGCAACTGGGACCTGGTGGGCAACAACACGCCGGTGTTCTTCGTGCGCGACCCTTACAAGTTCCCGGACTTCATCCATACGCAGAAGCGCCACCCGCGCAGCAACCTGCGCTCTGCCACCGCCATGTGGGATTTCTGGTCGCAGTCGCCCGAAAGCCTGCACCAAGTGACCATCCTGATGTCGGATCGCGGCCTGCCGCAGACAGTGCGCCACATGAACGGCTATGGCTCGCACACCTATTCCTTCATCTCTGCCGGCAACGAGCGCTTCTGGGTGAAGTTCCACTTCAAGACCCAGCAAGGCCACAAGCACTGGACCAACGCGGAGGCTGCGGAAGTCGTCGGCAGGACCCGAGAGTCAACTCAGGAAGACCTCTTCGGTGCCATCGAAGACGGCGATTTCCCCAAGTGGACGGTCTATGTGCAGGTGATGCCGGAGAAAGAAGCTGAGAGTAGCCCCTACAACCCCTTCGACCTGACCAAGGTCTGGCCACACGGCGACTGTCCGCTGATCGAGGTCGGTGTTATGGAGTTGAACCGCAATCCGAACAATTACTTCGCGGAGATCGAGCAGGCCGCCTTCTCGCCGTCGAACATTGTTCCGGGCATCGGATTCTCGCCGGACAAGATGCTGCAGGCACGCATCTTCTCCTACGCCGACGCGCACCGCTATCGCCTGGGCACCCACTACGAGGCCCTGCCGGTGAATGCGCCAAAGTGCCCGGTGCATCACTATCACAAGGATGGGCCAATGCGCTTCTTCGCCAACAGCCTGAACCCAGACGCCTACTACGAGCCGAACTCCTTCGACGGCCCGAAGGAGGACCCGAGCGTAGCCGAGCCGCCGCTGAGAATTTCCGGCGACGCCGACCGCTATGACCATCGAGAGGGCAACGACGACTACACGCAACCAGGTAACCTGTTCCGCCTGATGCCGGCCGATGCGCAGCAGCGGCTCTTCGGTAACATCGCCGCCGCCATGCAGGGCGTGCCCGACTTCATCGTGCAGAAGCAGCTGGGCCACTTCTACAAAGCCGACGCGGCTTACGGCAAAGGCGTCGCAAAGGCCCTGGGCGTCGCCTTCACCGCGGCAGCGGAGTAATTGGTGGTGTGCCGGGCTAGTCCTTCGAGGCGCCTGCATCGCAGGCGCCTCGGGGTGGGTCCCTACCCAACGGTCTCACCCTGAGGCAGGCCGCTCATCAAGACATAGCCCGAGATGTGAAACGCAAATCAGACACTAGAGACATACTCATCGACCTCGGCGATGTTCTTTTGCTTGGTGTCGTCATCGAGAAATGAAGCGCCAAAGGAGTTCCGGGCAATGAGCGCCAACTCGTCGTCGCTCAGCGCCAGGGCATGGCGCAGCGCGTTGAAGTTATCGTTCATGTAGCCACCGAAGTAGGCCGGATCGTCGGAGTTCACGGTGACCACCAGGCCGCGGTCGAGCATCATCTTCAGGGGATGCGCGGTCATGTCCTCGACCACCTGCAGGCGCAGGTTGGACAGCGGACAGACCGTGAGCGGCATCTTGCGGCGCGCCAGTTCCGCGACCAAATCCGGGTCCTCCAGCGCGCGGTTGCCATGGTCGATGCGGTCCACTTTCAGGATGTCGAGCGCCGACCAGACGTATTCGGGCGGCCCCTCCTCACCGGCATGGGCGACGGCCTTGAAGCCGGCGGCGCGCGCCTTATCGAACACCGCCGCGAACTTCTCCGGCGGATGGCCTTTCTCCGAGGAATCGAGTCCGACGCCGGCGATGCGGCCGCGGTAGTCCATCGCCTGCTCAAGGGTCGCCATGGCCGAGTCGGCGGAGAGGTGGCGCAGGAAGCAGAGGATGATCTTCGAGGTGATGCCCAACTCGCGTTCGCCGTCCTGCAGCGCGCGCTCGATCCCGTCGAAGGCCGTCGCGAAGGCCACGCCGCGCTCAGTATGGCCCTGGGGGTCGAAAAAGATCTCCACGTGGCGCACGGAGTCTCGCGCGACGCGGCGCAGGTAAGCCAGGGTCAAGTCATAGAAGTCCTGCTCCTGCAACAGCACCGACATGCCCTGGTAGTAGAGATCGAGAAAATCCTGCAGCCGGGTGAAGCTGTAGGCTTCGCGGATCGCCTCCACATTGGCGTAGGGCAGGGTGACGCCGTTGCGCTGCGCCAGCGCGAACATCATTTCCGGCTCCAGTGAGCCCTCGATATGTAGATGCAATTCGGCCTTGGGTAGGCCGGCAATGAATTCGGTCACGGGAGGATGGGAGCCTTTGTCTTGCTTGATGGCCTTACTCTACCGGTCCAGGCAACAGCGATACAGAAAAGCCGCCGTCGACCGGCAGGGCGACACCGGTGATGTAGTCCGAAGCGGGGCCGGCGAGAAAAACGGCAACGCCTTCAAAATCCTCCGGCTTGCCCCAACGCCGGGCGAAAGTGCTGGCCAGCACGTTCTCATACAGGCCCGGCACCTGCTGGCGCGCGCGCCGCGTCAACTCGGTATCGATCCAGCCCGGCAGGATACAGTTCACCTGGATGTTATCCGCCGCCCAGGCCGCCGCCAGGGACCTGGTCAACTGCACCACGCCACCCTTGCTGGCGCCATAGGCGGGTGTCCAGGGCGCGCCGAAGAGCGACAGCATGGAGCCGTTGTTGATGATCTTGCCGCCGCCGGATCGCTTCATATGCGGATAGCAGGCTTTGGAACAGAGGAAGGCCGAGGTCAGGTTGGCGTCCATCACCTGATGCCATTCCGCTGCCGTCAGATGCTCCGGGCGCTTGCGGATGTTGGTGCCGGCGTTGTTGACCAGGATGTCGAGACGCGCGAAACGCTCGACCACCAGGCCCGGCAAAGCGGCGACCGCGGCCTCATCGGCGAGATCGCATGTCAGGGCCGCGGCCTTTGCCCCCAGGGCCTCCAGCTCGGCGGCCGCGGCGGCCAGCTTGTCCGCATTGCGCCCGACCACGGCGACGGCGGCGCCGGCACGCGCCAAGCCGCGCGCGATGCCCAGGCCAATGCCGCCGTTGCCGCCGGTCACCAGCGCGACCTTGCCGCTTAGGGAAAAGAGACCGTTATCGCTCATTGATTTGCCTGTTCCCGCAGGCCACCGCCGGACATCCCATCGCGCGGTATGCTAGCATTCATGCCCTCGAGGTGCACCCCCTTTGCGCATTCAAGATCGCCAGGCGCGGCACGCCGCACTGCGCTAACATGGAGGTGGTATCGGGCTGCACGGAAGGGGAAGGCCATGCCATTCATCTTGAACGATCGCCTGGAACTTCACATGGGGCCGGCCAGTCTGGGGGCTCCCGACGACCTGGAGCGGGTCATCGTCGGCTTCATCGACCAGGCCCGCTTCACCCTGGACGTCGCGGTGCAGGAGATCGAGTCGCGCCCGATCACCGAGGCCCTGGTCCGCGCACGCCAGCGCGGCCTGCGCCTCCGTCTGGTGCTGGAGCAGGACTACCTGCGTGCCGGCAAGCCGCCGGCCGATCCCTTCGCCGTCGGCGGCGAGGACGAGGAAAACCGCAACCTCTTCGCCGCAATGCTGCGCGCCGACATCGACGCCCGCGCCGACTACAATCCGCACATCTTTCACCAGAAGTTCATCATCCGCGACAGCGGCCGGCCGCGCCGCGCGCTGCTGACCGGATCGACCAACTTCACCCCCACCGGCACCGGCAGCCACGGCAGCAAGAAGAACCTCAACCACCTGGTCGTGGCGCACGACCAGCGGGTCTGCAACGAGTATGACCTGGAGTTCGAGGAGATCTGGCTGGGCACTTTCGGCAAGGTGCGCAACCGTCATGACCCCTCGCCGCGCAACAATTCCGTCGCCGGCGTCAGCGTGCGTGCCCTCTTCGCCCCGGACCATGGACCGGAGATGGAAATCATGAAGCAGATCCTAAAGGCGAAACGGCGGATCGACTTCGCCATTTTCACCTTCTCCCAGTCCTCCGGCATCGACGACGCCTTGGTGGCCATGGCGAAAAGCGGCGTCAAGATCCGCGGCATCTTCGACGCCGGTCAGGGCAATCGCGACTGGGCGGCGACCCGCCTGGTGGCGGACTCCGGCGGCGAGGCATGGCTCGCCTCGCGCAAGAACGGCCTCGGCAAGCTGCATCACAAGCTGATGGTGATCGACGGCGAGGTGATCATAGCCGGCAGCTTCAACTACACCGATCCGGCCAACCGCCTGAATGACGAGAATATCCTGGTGATCGGCGACCCGCTTGAAGATAGCCCCGCTGCGCGCGCCGGTCAGGAAGGCCTGGCCGCCTTCGCCCTGGCGGAGATCGACCGCATGATCGCCGCCCACGGAGTCCGCGTGCCGCTGACACCGTAGCTGGTCCGCCCCCCGCGGATTGCGCCTCAGAGCACTGGGAGACGAGCTAGTCGATCATGCGGCTCGGCGCGGCAGCTTGTGTTCCAGCGAGCGCGAGGCGCCGGCGAAAGGTTTCCTCGTCGGGGACGGCGGCAATCTCCAGCAGCAGTTTCTTGCGCACCGCCGTAGCGAAGCTCTGGTTCTCGTCGGCCGTCACCACGAAGGCGGCGGGCCCGCCGATGATGTCGCGGCGATAGGCCTCCTCCAGGTCGTAGTAGCCGGGGCGCCCGCTGCAGTCGCGGCAGAGAATGGCGAGGCCGTTGATGACGATGTCGGCGGAGATGGCGGCCTGGCGCGCCACCTCGATGGGGATGCCACCCCAGTTGTTGGCGGAATCGCCGGACAGGTCGATTACCCGGCGGAAGCCATTGATATTATTGCTCTCGATCAGCAGGTGGGCAAAGGTGATGGCTTGGCCAATGGCGTTGCGCCCGAAGGCGAGACGCGGTGTCGACAACAGCTTCTCGGCAAAGGCGGCGGCCGAAGCCTTGCCGTCGATGATGGTCCAGGGCACCACCACTTCCTGCGAGTTGAGATTGCCCCACTCGACGTAGGTGACGGCGATCTTGCGGTCGTGGCCCAGGGAGATGGCAGCCAGCACGTCGGGATCGCTGATGGCATCGGCATAGCCCTGGCGCTGGAAGAAGATCTCACGGTCGTCGATGGAGCCGCTGGCGTCAGCCAGGAGCACCAGTTCCAGGTCGACCGGCTCGCCGCTGCGGTTCTGGCTCGGCATCTGGTTCTGCGCGGCCGCAGGATGGCTCAGGGCCAGCAAGGCACAGCAGATAACAAAGAACCAACGAAGATACTGGTACATGATCACCCCCTCGTTCCAATGCCTGGTTTTGGACCCCTAAGGTAACTAGACCGCCGCGGCGCAGCGCCAAGTCACGCCCGTCGTTCTGGCGGGACAACCGGTGCACTATAAGGCCGGGCGGCCGCCCGCGATATGTCCTGCAATCGCGGCATACCCCCTCATCTGCCGCTTCCCCAAAGCGCCCACGAGGCGTAGAAGGAGGCATGCTTTCGCTCTCTTTCCTGCGGGCAAACGGGCGCCTGCTGACCTTCGGCATGCTCATGACCTTCTGCTCCAGTTTCGGGCAGACCTACTTCATCTCGCTGTTCTCCGGCGAGATCCGTAGCACTTTTCTGTTGAGCGACGGCGACTTCGGCAGCCTCTATTCCATCGGTACTCTGAGTTCGGCGGCGACACTGCTTTGGGTCGGGCGACTCATCGACCGCGTACCGCTGGCTTTGTTCTCCGCCGCGGTTCTGGTCGGCCTGGCCGCCATGTGTCTGGCAATGGGTATGGTAAGCGGATCGCTTGGTCTGGTCGTGATTCTGTTCGGACTGAGACTCTTCGGTCAGGGCCTGGCCACGCACAGCGCCATCGTTGCCATGGGCCGCTACTTCGAGACCGCGCGTGGCCGCGCGGTCAGCATCGCCGCTTTGGGCCATACGCTGGGCGAGGCCATATTCCCGACCGCCGTGGTTACGGCCCTGGCCCTGGCCGCCTGGACACAGATCTGGACCGCCTCCGGTCTGGCGCTGCTGGTGCTGGCGCCGCTGATCTTCCTGCTCCTGAAGGGCCAAAGCGAAAGAGATCGGGCCTTCCAGACACGTCGCCTTGATCCGGCGAACGGTGGCGACCGGGCGCTTGGCGCGGCGCTACGCGACCCAGGACTCTGGCTGCGCCTGCCGGCATTACTCGCACCCTCCTTCATCTTCACCGGCCTGATCTTCCATCAGGTCCACCTGGCCGAGACCAAAGGCTGGCCGCTATCGCTGCTCGCGGGAGGATTCGTCCTCTTCGCCGCCTGCGCGCTGGGTGCGCTCATCGTCGCCGGACAGCTGGTCGACCGCTTCTCGGCGCGCCGCCTGGTGCCGCTGTTCCTGGCACCGCTTGCTGTGGCCTGCCTCATTCTGGCCGCCAGCGACGCGCCACTGGCGGCGCCGGCCTTCATGGCGTTGCTCGGCATCAACACCGGGATTGCCACGGTGCTGCTGGGCGCGCTGTGGCCGGAGCTCTACGGCATCACCCACCTCGGCGCCATCCGCGCCTTCGGCCAGTCGGCGATGGTGTTCTCCTCCGGCCTTGCCCCGGCGATAATGGGTCTGCTTATCGACCGGGGCATCCCGATCGAGGGCATTGCCCTGGCCTGTGCGGTCTATTGTCTTGTCGCTTCGGCACTGGCCTTCTTCGCCGAACAGGCCGGACGGCCCAAGCCGGCCCTGCACCGGAAAACTTGAACCCCGCCTGACGCCGCCGCTCAGTACCGTTGTCGCCCACGTCGCCGCCGAACTGCAGCGGCTGCACGGCGGCGACCTGAAGACCGCGGGCTCACGCTCGGATACTGAGGGCGAGGTACACCACGTATTTTTCGGCTACGACGATCCCGATATCGGCCTGCTGGCGGGAAAGGTTGCAGTCTATAACGTCCTGTCTCTGCTGCCAGCGGACCGGCGCCCCGCAAACGACCTTTCACCACACTTCAATCCGACCAAGGCACGCGACAACTTTCTGCGCCGCGCGTCGGCTATGGCACTCGATCAGACAACTCTTGCCCTTGTCGATGAGGCCCAGCGCCGCGGCATTCCCTGCTTCGTGCTCGATCGGGCCAGGCGCAGGGTCCAACTGGGCCAAGGCCGCCATCTGCGGCGCATCCGTGAATCGGTAACCGATCGCACCTCTGCAATCGGCACATGGATTCAGAGTGACAAGACGCCAACCGTACAGCTTCTGGCGCGGATGCATCTACCTCTGCCCCGGCAAATTGTCGCCACAAGCCAGGGCGCTGCAATCGCGGCAGACATCGCCCAATCCTACCGAGAAGTCGGCGAGGCTATCTGCGAGATTGATATCTTCGCTAGGGCGGCGCCCTCACCAGGTTGCCACCCAGGTCGATGGCGCCACATCGACGTAAATGGTCGCCGGATCTGCGTCCGTTCCGGGGTCGGTTACCGACACGGCGATCATATCGACAAGGTGGCGAAGATCATCGCCGGCCATTTCGATTTCTTCATCTGCTCACGCCGTGAAAAACTGATGCAGCTCAGCGAAGTCCTCAGAAACTTTCCGCTTGACCAGGTCCCTCAGCGGCTCACCGCCGCCCTGATCAAGCAGGGTGTGGCGCCAGAGAATATAGAAATCGTCGACCTAGATACGGCGGCGGTCGATCGCGGCCTCAATCTCGCCCGGCAGGGCGACCTGTTGGCGCTGTTGACGGGGACGGTGGAGTGGACAGAAGAACGCGTCCTCGAATTCAGGCAGAGCGGCGGTAGGTCTTGACTGTCGCCGGAGATCACGCGCCCGTGGCCGCGCGGAGGAGCTGATCCACCTTCGGCTGGCTGGCCGGCGCGTCCACCGCCTGGGCGAGAAAATCAATGGCTGCCTGCACCCCGCCCCTGCCGTGCGCGATGCCAAGGCCGCCGAGTGCCGTCTCCACTACGCCAAGGGTGCCCAGCAACATCGGTGCGTTGACGTGGCCCATGTGGGCGATGCGCACCGCCTTGCCGGTCAATTCGCCGATACCGCCGCCCAGCACCACGCCGCAGATCCGGTCGCAGTAGGCGCGGATCAACTCTGGATCGGTATCGCCGGTCAACACAGTGGTGACCGAATTGGCACGGGCAGCGGGCTCGGCCACGTTGAAGTCGATCACGCCGCCCTCGGCCCAGACCGCAACGGCGCGGCGGGTCGATTCGGCGAGCAGACGGTGACGCTCGAAGACAGCCTCGAGACCTTCTTCGAAGATCATGTCGAGGGCCCGGCGCAGCCCGAAGAGCAGATGCTCCGGCGGGGTGCCGCAGTATTTCTGGTAGTGCAGCACGCCGTCGCGTTTCGTCCAGTCCCAATATCCCGTGCGCAGGCCGGCCTCTTGGTGTGCCGCCCGGGCCCGCGGCCCAGCCGCCACGAAGCCGAGGCCCGGCGGCGTCATCAGCCCCTTCTGGGATCCGGTGATGGCAACGTCGATGCCCCAGTCGTCCATCGCGAAGGGCATAGTCGCCAGGGAGGCGATAGCATCGACCATATACAGGGCGCCATGCCCCGCCGCGTCGATGGCCTGGCGGATTGCCGCGACATCATTGACCACACTGGACGCGGTATCCACCTGCACCACCAGGATCGCCTTGATATCCTCCGCACCGTCGGCGCGCAGTCGGGTTTCCAGTGCTGCCGGGTCGACGGCATGGCAATAGCCGCAGGGCAGCACCTCGACCTCGATCCCCAAGAAAGCCGCCATCTCGCCCCAGGCCGGCGCAAAAAGGCCGGTGCCCAGCACCAAGACCTTGTCACCGCGCGAAAGCGTGTTGGTGAGCGCCGCTTCCCAGGCCCCGTGGCCATTGGCAGCATAGATGTAGCTTTGACCCTGGGTGCGGAAAATCCGCCTCAGATCCTCCAGGCAACTTGCAGTAACGTCCAACAAGCTGCCGGAATAAATCTCAACGGCTGGGCGATGCATGGCGTTCAGCACCGCGTCGGGCACCGTGGTGGGGCCGGGAATCGCCAGAAATTCGCGACCATTGCGCAATGTCATGAGAAACGTCCAGCCTTTATGAGTTGCAGCATCAGGAAAATTAAGCCGCGCCCGACTGCTGGGCAAGCGCTCTGCACCGAGAGCCGGCTGGGATTCAAGTGGCTCTCCGGCACCAAGGCCCTAGGAAATACCTGGGGCCGAAACCGCCACGGACCCACAGAAACCTTGGCCTCCCGGTCCGGCTCAAGACGGCACCGGACTTGAAGGTCCGAAGACAGCCGCGCGTCACGGGATCGATCGGAAGTCGAACCCTAAATACGGCGAACGCGAAGACTTGGTGGCGGAGAGGGTGGGATTCGAACCCACGAGACGGTTTCCCGTCCACACGCGTTCCAGGCGTGCGCCTTAAGCCACTCGGCCACCTCTCCTCAAGCGAATTGCCTGCCTGACCAACCGGCCATACCGGAGCCGGGTTTCACAAAAGTGAACCGGGCCCGCTCGGCAGGGACGCGGCGCGAAACTAGCCGAGCCTGCAGGCGGATGCAACGCCTTCGGCCCGGCCATGGACGGGGCCTTTGGGAGTTCTTGTTGCCCCCGTTCGCCCGGAGGTTGGCCCAGGCCACTGACGGCTGCTACTATCCCGTCCTTCCAGACCGTCAATTAAGCTTGGCGCCGGAATCATCGGGCGGTGAATGAGGCGGCAGAAGGGGGACCTGATGATCGTTGGCCGTATTCTTGGCTGGTTTTTTCTGTTCTGCGCCCTGGTTCTCCTCGGCTGGGATGGCGTTTCGTGGCTCAGCAACGGAGATTGGGGCTTCGCCGTACTCGGCCAGCGTTGGTTCGAGATCGATCAGGCGCTTGGCACTGCCAGCCTGAACACACTGCAGGCCGGCATTGAGCGCGGAGTCTCCGTCGATCTCTGGGACAACGTTTTTGCACCGCTGCTGCTGTGGCCGGCCATGGCGATTTTCGTTGCGCCCGGGGTGCTGCTGGTCCTGCTGTTCCGGCGCTGGGGTGGCGGTACGAAGACAACGCGCCGTTTCACCGGCAGGCGCTAATTCAGCGATCTTCGATGTTCAATCGTCGCTCATTTTAAGGGCCGCCAGGAAAGCCGACTGCGGGATCTCCACATTGCCGACCTGTCGCATGCGCTTCTTGCCGGCTTTCTGCTTTTCCAACAGCTTGCGCTTGCGCGTGATGTCGCCGCCGTAACACTTGGCGGTCACGTCTTTGCGCAGAGCCGAGATGGTCTCGCGGGCAATAACCTTGCCGCCGATGGCGGCCTGAATGGCGATCTTGAAGAGCTGGCGCGGGATCAATCCCTTTAGACGCTCGCAAAGTACCCGCCCGCGCGCCTCCGACTGACCGCGGTGCACGATGATCGCCAGGGAATCGACCGGCTCCTGGTTCACCAGGATGGAGACCTTCACCAACTCGCTCTCGCGATATTCTTCGATCTGGTAGTCGAAGCTGGCATAGCCGCGCGACACCGACTTCAGGCGATCATAGAAATCGAAGACCACCTCGTTCAGCGGCAAGCGGTAAATTAACATGGCGCGGGAGCCGGCGTAGGTCAGGTCGATCTGCTCGCCGCGGCGGTCTTCGCAGAGCTTGAGAATCGGGCCGAGATATTCGTCGGGAACCAGGATGGTGGCTCTGATCCAGGGCTCCTCAATACGGTCGATCTTGACCACGTCGGGCATGTCGGCCGGATTGTGCAGCTCGATCATCTGGCCGTTGGTCATATCAATCTTATAAACCACGGAGGGCGCGGTAGTGACGAGGTCGAGGTCGAACTCGCGCTCCAGACGCTCCTGCACTATCTCCAGGTGCAGCAGCCCGAGGAAACCGCAGCGGAAACCGAAGCCTAGGGCAGCGCTGCTCTCTGCCTCGTATTGGAAGGAGGAGTCGTTCAATGCCAGCTTGGCCAGGGAGTCGCGCAGGTCCTCATAGTCAGCCGCATCGACCGGAAACAGGCCGCAGAACACGACCGGCACGCTGGGCTTGAAGCCGGGCAATGGAGTCGTGGCCGGGCGGCGCTCATCGGTGATGGTGTCGCCGACGTTGCAATCGGCGACCGACTTGATCGAGGCGTTGATAAAGCCCAGTTCGCCGGGCCCAAGTTCCGGCAGGGTCACCATCTTGGGCGTAAAGGCGCCGACCTTGTCCACCACGTGGGTGGCACCGGTGCCCATCATGCGGATCTTCATGCCTGATGCCAGCCGGCCGTCGATCACCCGCACCAAGGCAATAACCCCCAGATAGCTGTCATACCAGCTGTCCACCAGCATAGCCTTCAAAGGCGCCGCAACATCGCCGTCTGGCGGCGGCAAGCGCTTGACCAGGGCCGCCAGCACCTCGGCGACGCCCTTACCGGTCTTGGCTGAGATTTCCAGGGCCTCGCTGGCGTCGATGCCGATGACCTCTTCGATCTGCTCCTTCACCCTTTCCGGCTCGGCCGCCGGCAGGTCGACCTTGTTCAGGACCGGAATGATCTCGTGATTGTTGTCGATGGCGAGATAGACATTGGCCAGGGTCTGGGCCTCCACGCCCTGGCTGGCGTCAACCAGCAACAAAGAGCCCTCACAAGCCGCCAGAGAGCGGCTGACTTCGTATGAAAAATCCACATGGCCCGGCGTATCGATCAGGTTCAGCTCGTAGGTCTCACCGTCGGCATCCTTGTAGTTGAGCCGCACGGTCTGGGCCTTGATCGTGATGCCGCGCTCGCGCTCCAATTCCATGGAATCGAGGACCTGATCCTTCATCTCGCGCTCGGAGAGACCCCCGCAGAGCTGAATCAGACGGTCGGCAAGGGTCGACTTGCCGTGATCTATGTGGGCGATGATCGCGAAGTTACGAATATGGGAAAGGTCGGTCATGCTAGTGCGCGAGCTGCCTTGAGATGGAGTTGCCCGGCGACGTGCCCGGAGCGCGCTGGAAGATAGGGCGCGGCGCAGTGCTAATCAACGCTTCCCGTCGCTGACCTCGGCAGACAGCGGCGTGGCCCGGCAATGTCCGACTCCGGTCCAATTGTCCCGAAGTCGTCACACACCGCTGGCCAAGGGCTATGCTAGCCCTTGCCACCTGTGTGATGGGAGGACCTGTTGAAGAACCACAATATCTTGATCGAACCCTGGCGCGAAACGTCGAGCTTCACCTACGAACGGGGCGAGCGGCTGTTTCGCTGGACGGTGACCTACGAAGCGAACCCGAAAACCGAGGACGCGCCGGCGAGTAAGGAGATTCGGGGTGAACGGGTTTCTGTGCGCTTTGGCCAAGGTACCGCACGCACCCATGCCGAGGCTAGACAGGCCGCCGAAGCGTTTCTCGCAGAGCGCGGCATTGAACTGAGTTGGCAGCCACCGGCGAGTTCGACGACGCGGATTCTGACACCGCGCTCCGGAAAGCCGCGTTTTCTTCATCTTTGAGTATCCAGAAAAGTTTGTTAATCTACTCGGGATTTGGGGGGCATTGTCCCTATTCTTCACAGAATCTAAATGCCGGTCGGGAAGAATTGCGGGCCTCAGTACACTGAGGAAGAACGATGCGGAGAGAATTTATGGGAAGGTCCTTTATGTCCGCAGGTGGCGGATTGCGCTTGGCAGCCTGCATAGCAGTCGCTGGCGCCGTTTTCGCGGCGACCAACTCCCTGGCAGCCGTGGCCCGCAACGAGGCTCGCTGGTATCAGCAGAATTATTGCATGGTGAAGGCTTACGAAGCCCTGGGAAAGAAAGACTACGCGACCTACGACAAGAACGCGCGCAAGTCCCGCAATACCCTGATCAGGGCCGGCGTTCCGGAGCGTCACATCCGGGAATTGGAAACTTTCATCAATAAGACCATTCGTCAAACCAAGGCCGGCAACAAGGCCCATCAGGGTCCGCGCATTTGCATGCAGTGGTACAGCACCTGATGTGAGCCGCGCCAAGTACGCCTATGGGCACAGCGCCAGTTAAGCCGTGCTGACCCAGAAGCCACGGAATTAGACATCAGGCCCGGTCCAAATAGGACCGGGTTTTTTTTGATGTTGTCGAACTCGGAAGCTGCCGCAGGTCGGGGATGGGCTTCACCTTCGACCCGGAAACTGTTGCAACTTTGCAACGAGAAGTGCTGAAATATCACAAGATGGCAAGCGTTAACTTTTCGTTAACCATGGCTGTCCGACCCTGGGTTCAGTCGCTAGATCCCAAGATTGTTGGGCAGGGGAAAGTTTCAGTATGGACCGCAGAATTACCGAAGCCGAGGCACGTGAGTATGCGGCGATGACTTGGGCCCTCGCCGCGCGCGCCGAGGCCGCGGGCAATATCAAGCTTGCTAAGGAATTGGTGGAGCGCGCGCGAAAGGCTGACGAAGTCTGGGCCCGCTGTGGCGAAGGCGAACGACAGTTCGCCCGTTAGCGCCTTCATCAACCGAACTGCTTAGAGCGCTTTGCGCCCAGGCGGTCAGGATTCCATTCTGATTCGGGCAGAAGGACTTAGCCTCTGAGGACGCCTCCGGTGGCGGCGGTTACCTGGGCAACGACTTTTCCTGACACCGCTTCTATCTCCTGGTCCGTCAGCGTCGCCTCCCGGGGCTGCAGCGTAACGGCAATGGCCAGGGACTTCTTGCCCGGCTCGACCCCTTTGCCCTGGTAGACATCGAACAGCGCCACTTCGGTGATCATTGCCTTGTCGGCGCTGCGGGCCGCACGGATCACTTTCTCCGCCGGTACGTCGTCATCGACCAGGAAGGCAAAGTCCCGTGACACCGGCTGAAAGGATGAGAGCTCAAGGATGCCGCGCTTCTGCTTTCCGGCGCGTGGCAGCGGGATGGCATCGAGGAGAACCTCAAAGCCCACCGCAGGTCCCTTGAAGCCGAGGCCGCGCAGTACCCGGGGGTGCAGTTCGCCGAACTGTGCCAAGACCTTGGGGCCAAGGCGCAGCACCCCAGAGCGCCCGGGATGGTACCAGCTCGGCGCGTCGCGGGTGACCTGAAGATTTTCAACCGGCGCTTCGCTGGCAGCCAGTACCGCCTCGGCATCGCCCTTGGCGTCGAATGCGTCGACTGCCCTGGCACCGCCGGCCCAGTGTCTGGGCTGCCGGTCGCCACTGCGCAGGCCGGCAGCGACGGTCGCCTGTCCCGCCGGCGTGTCATCGAGGTACTGCGGCCCGACCTCGAAGAGGGCCAGGTCGCCAAATCCGCGGTCGGCATTTCTGACGGCCGCGGTCGCGAGATTGACCAGCGGGGTCGGCCGCATGACATCGAGATCGGCGGAAATCGGGTTGGCAAGGGTCAGCGTATCGGCGCCGCCCCCGAACAGCTCGGCCTCGCGGCGCGAAACGAAAGAGAAAGTCACGCCTTCCAGCATGCCGCGCCAGGCCAGGGCCGTGCGCGCCGCCGTGACCCGACGCTGCGCCGTCGTCAGCACCGCGCGCGGCAGGTAACCGTCGCGTGGCAGATCGACTTCGGGAATGTGATCGTAGCCATGCACGCGCATGACCTCTTCGACCAGGCAGGCCTCCGATTCCACGTCGGGGCGCCAGCTCGGCGGTATCGCTTCGATGCGATCCGTGCCCGGCGTCACGGCAAAGCCGAGACGTTCGAGGATCTCGGCCTGACGGGATGCCGCGACCGTCATGCCGCCGAGCTCGGCCACGCGGGCCGGGCGCAGGTTGACACGCCGCGTCTCCGGCGGGATCTCACCGGCCGTGACCACTTGGCTGGCCTCGCCGCCGCAAAGCTGCAGGATCAGTCGGGTGGCAACGTCGACGCCCCAGACCACGGACTGCGGATCGAGGCCGCGCTCGAAACGAAAGCGCGCATCGGAGTGGATGCCGAGCTTGCGCCCAGTCTGAGCCACCATGTCCGGATCGAAGAGCGCGACTTCCAGGAACACATTGGTGGTGCCTTCCTGGCAGCCGGAATGCTCGCCACCCATCACCCCGCCGATGCCTTCCGGCCCGTTGTCGTCATGGATCGCCACCATCTCGCCGTCGAGGGTATAGGTGTTGCCGTCGAGGGCGAGAATCTCTGCGCCGGGCTCGGCAAGCCGCATGACCACGTCGCCAACGACCTTGTCCGCATCGAAGACGTGCAGCGGCCGGGCCAGGTCGTAAGTCACATAGTTGGTGATATCGACCAGGGCCGAGATGGGCCGGAGGCCGATGGCGCGCAGGCGGTCCTGCAGCCACTTGGGGCTCGGCCCGTTCTTCACGCCGCGAAAGTAGCGCCCGCTTACAAAGGGGCAGGCGGACTGGCGGTCCGCCGGCAGGTCGCGGCGCCATCTGATCGGGCTCTCGAAACTGCCGGTCACTGCGGAAGTGTCGAGCGGCTTCAGCGCCCCGAGCCCGACTGCCGCGAGATCGCGGGCGACACCGCGCACACCCAGGCAGTCGCCTCGGTTCGGCGTAATGGCGATTTCGATGATCGGATCGTTGAGGCCCGCCACTTCGGCGAAGGGCGCACCCAGCGGTGCGTCCGCAGGTAGATCGATGATGCCTTCGTGCTCGTCGGAAAGGCCCATCTCGCGCTCGGAGACCAGCATGCCATTCGACGCCTCGCCGCGGATCTTGCCGGCTTTCAGAGTCAGATCGATGCCCGGGACATAGCTGCCGACCGGGGCGAAGACGCCCTTCATGCCGCTGCGCGCGTTGGGCGCGCCGCAGACCACTTGTACCTCCTCACGGCCGGTGTCGACCATGCAGACGCGCAGCCGGTCGGCGTTGGGGTGCGGACGGGCCTCTTTCACATAGGCGACGGTAAAAGGCTTCAGCGCTTCGGCACGGTCCTCGACACTCTCGACCTCGAGCCCGATCATCGACAAGGTGTCGGTGATCTCCTTCAGCGAGGCGGCAGTTTCAAGGTGGACCTTCAACCAGTCCAGCGTGAACTTCATGGCACTACATTCCCCGGACCATCGAGGGGATTTCCAGCGGCACGAAACCGTAGTGCTTCAGCCAGCGCAGATCGGATTCGAAAAAAATGCGTAGATCCGGGAAACCGTACTTCAGCATGGCGATGCGCTCGATGCCCATGCCGAAGGCGAAGCCCTGGTATTCGTCGGGATCGATGCCACAGTTGGCCAACACCTTGGGGTGGACCATGCCGCAGCCGAGAATCTCCAGCCAATCCTTGCCCGGACCGATCTTCAGCTCGCCGCCCTCGCGGCTGCAGCCGATATCGACCTCGGCGCTGGGTTCGGTGAAGGGAAAGTAACTCGGTCGGAACCGCAGCGGCAGGTCGTCGATTCCAAAGAAGGCGCGACAGAAGGCCGTCAGGGTGCCCTTCAGGTGCCCCATATGGCTCCCCTTGTCGATCACCAGCCCCTCGACTTGGTGGAACATCGGCGAGTGGGTGGCATCGTGGTCGGCGCGGAAGGTGCGACCCGGAACGATGATGCGGATCGGCGGCTGTTCCGCCAGCATGGTGCGGATCTGTACCGGCGAGGTATGGGTGCGCAACACCTTACGGCTGCCATCGGGCGCCGGGCGCATGTAAAAGGTATCCATCTCCTGGCGGGCAGGATGCACCTCGGGGATGTTCAGGGCCGTGAAGTTGTGAAAGTCGTCTTCGATGTGCGGACCCTCGGCGACCGAGAAGCCCATCTCGCCGAAGATCGCCGTCAACTCCTCGAAGGTCTGGCTAATTGGATGCAGACGCCCGACCTCGGCCGGGCGCGATGGCAGGGTCACATCCACCGCTTCGCCCGCCAGGCGGGCTTCCAGTGCGGTTTCTTCCAGTTCGGCGCGGCGCGCCTCGATGGCCTGAGTGACCGCTTCCTTGACCTTGTTGATGCTCTGACCTGCAGCCTTACGCTCGTCCGGCGTCAGGCTGCCCAGGCTCTTCAGACGCTGGGTCACCTCGCCTTTCTTGCCGAGCGTCTGCACCCGCAGGGACTCCAAAGCCTCTAGATCGCCGGCCGAGGCCACCCGATTCAACAGGCTGTTCTGCAATTCCTCGAGGTTTTCCATACCTGCCTCTGCCTTCCCGTCCGGCGCGCCCACTTTGCCTGGGGACGCGCCTTAATCGACGGGACCAGTCACCGGTTCAATTGGAAAGCTCAGGCCTGGACGGCCTTGGCCTGCTCCACCAGGGACTTGAAGGCATCGGGCTCACGCACCGCCAGGTCGGACAGCACCTTGCGGTCGAGCTCGATACCAGCCCGCTTGATGCCGTTCATAAACTGGGAATAGGTGAGGCCGTGGAGACGGGCGGCGGCGTTGATGCGCTGAATCCACAGGGCGCGGAAGTTGCGCTTCTTAACCCGGCGGTCGCGATAGGCGTACTGCAGACCTTTTTCAACCCGCTCGATCGCGACGGTGTAGACGTTCTTGCCGCGGCCGCGGTAGCCCTTGGCGCGCTGCATAACCTTCTGATGACGGGCGTGGGTGGTGACGCCCCGTTTGACTCGTGCCATGGTGCGCCTCCGCTACTTCGCGTAAATCAGAAAGTTGCGACGCACGATCTTGGTGTCGGAATCGCTCATGATGGTCGAGCCCCGTGCATTGCGGATCATCTTCTGGGAGCGCTTGCGCATGCCGTGGCGCTTGCCCGCCTGGTTCATGCGCAGTTTGCCAGTGGCGGTGAGCCGGAAACGCTTCTTGGCTCCGGACTTGTTCTTCAGCTTGGGCATTTTGCATCCTTTCTCAACGAAACGAGACACTTAGAGCGGCTGGGCATGCCCTTTCGCCGGACCGCTCGATCAAGAACGCGGGGTTATAGCCCCCCGGACGCGGGATTGCAAGACTACCGACATTTGCCGGAAAACACCGAAAAACGTTCGAAAATCCTCACCATTCGAGAGGTCGGCTGCACCACGCCGGAGGGCTGAAACGGGCGACCGCCCCGGTTCGGGGGCGGTCTCTCCGACCGGCGTTTCAGCGCGGCGCCATGACCATGGTCATCTGGCGGCCTTCGAGCTTTGGAAACTGCTCGACTTTGGCCTTTTCTACCATCGCTTCCCGGACCCGGTCGAGTACCTGCTTGCCGAGATCCTGGTGCACCATCTCGCGGCCGCGAAAGCGCATGGTCACCTTGACCTTGTCGCCTTCCTCAATGAAACGGTGGATGGCCCGCATCTTCACGTCATAATCATGAGTGTCGATGTTGGGGCGCATCTTGATTTCCTTGACCTCGATGACCTTCTGCTTCTTGCGGGCCTCATTCTTTTTCTTCTGAGCCTCGTAGCGGAAGCGACCGTAGTCGAGAATCTTGCAGACCGGCGGATCTGCGTTAGGTGAGACCTCCATAAGGTCCAGCCCCGCATTCTCAGCCCGGCGCAACGCGTCAGAGACCGGCACGACGCCGACCTGCTCTCCGTTCTCGTCTACTAGGCGCACTTGGGGCGACGTGATCATATCGTTCACACGCGGTCCGTCGCGGGACGGCGTGGCGTCAAAGGGTGGGCGTGCTATCGCTTAAGCTCCTTGTTTCCGTTACAGGGGTCCCTATTCAGGTCTTTTCCTTGGTCCCACCGCAACGGGCGGCGACCTCCCCATCTTGTCCGCAGGGCCAAGCGCAAGATCGCTGGTTCCCGCTCCCGACTCGTCATGCTTCTACAACAACGGCCCCGTGGCGCAACGATGCCGGGGCAGGCAGCTATTGGTCCCGAGACGCCGCGACGTCCGGGGCTGCTGCTTCCGCCCTGATCCTAGCTACTGCCTCGCCAAGCGCAAGAACCTCTTGCTCCTTGCTGCCCAAGCGGCGCAGCGCGACCTTGCCCTCGTCGGCCTCGCGGCGTCCGATCACGGCGATCACCGGTACCTTGGCGAGGGAATGTTCACGCACCTTATAGTTGATTTTCTCGTTGCGCAGGTCTGTCTCGGCGCGGAGACCCGCCGCCGCCAGGGCCGTCCGGACTTCTTCGGCGTAGTCGTTCGCGTCGGAAGTGATGGTGGCGACGACGGCCTGCAGCGGCGCCAACCAGAGCGGGAATCGCCCGGCGTGCTGCTCGATGAGGATGGCCAGGAAGCGCTCGAAGGAACCGAGGATCGCCCGGTGCAGCATGACAGGCCGGTGTTTCTCGCCGTCTTCGCCGACATAGTTGGCGCCGAGGCGTTCCGGCAGCACGAAATCGACCTGGAAGGTGCCGCACTGCCAATCGCGGCTGATGGCATCGCGCAGGATGAACTCCAGCTTTGGGCCGTAGAAGGCGCCCTCGCCAGGGTTCAGGCTGTAGTCCAGGCCGGCCTCCTCGACGGCATCCTTCAGCGCCGCCTCCGCCTTATCCCAGGTGGCGTCGTCGCCGGCGCGCACCGCCGGCCGGTCGGAGAACTTCACCACCAGCTCGTCGAAGCCGAAATCCTGGTATATCGAGCGCAGCAGGTCGCAGAAGATCACCGTCTCGCTGTTGATCTGGTCCGGTGTACAGAAGATGTGGGCGTCGTCCTGGGTAAAGGCACGCACCCGCATCATGCCATGCAGCGCGCCGGACGGCTCGTTACGATGGCAGGCGCCGAATTCCGCCATGCGCAGCGGCAGATCGCGATAGCTGGTGATGCCCTGCTTGAAGATTTGCACGTGCCCGGGACAGTTCATCGGCTTCACCGCCAGGGAGCGGTCCTCCGACTCGGCGATGAACATGTGCTCGTGGAACTTCTCCCAGTGGCCGGAAGCCTCCCAGAGCGAGCGGTCGATCAGCTGCGGTGTCTTCACCTCGACATAGCCGGCGGCTTCCAAACGGCGGCGCATATAGCTTTCCACGGCCCGATAGAGGGTCCAGCCCTTGGGGTGCCAGAATACCGAGCCGGTTGCCTCTTCCTGCAGATGGAAGAGATTCATTTCCCGCCCGAGGCGCCGGTGATCGCGCTTTTCGGCCTCCTCCAGCATGGTCAGGTAGGCCTTGAGCTGCTTTTCCGTCTCCCAGCAGGTGCCGTAGATCCGTTGCAACTGCTCGTTGCGCGCATCCCCGCGCCAGTAAGCTCCGGATATCTTCGTCAGCTTGAAGGCATGGCCCAGCTTGCCGGTGGCGGGTAAATGCGGTCCGGTGCAGAGATCAAGCCAGTCGCCCTGGCGATAAATCGAAATCTCCGCGTCGCGCGGCAGGGTCTGGATGTGCTCGGCCTTGTACTTCTCGCCGATCTCCGTGAAATGGCGGATCGCCTCGGGCCGGTCCCAGACCTCACGCACGATGGTCTCGTTGCGGTCGACGATCTCATGCATGCGTTTTTCGATGACCACCAGATCGTCGGGCGTGAAGGGCTCGGAGCGGGCGAAGTCGTAAAAGAAGCCGTTCTCGATGGCCGGGCCGAAAGTGACCTGGGTGCCGGGATAGAGTTCCTGCACTGCCTCAGCCAACACATGGGCACAGTCGTGGCGCAACAGTTCCAGGCTGTCGCCATGGCCGGCAGTCACGATTTCGACGGCCGCATCGCGCTCAATCCGGCGGGAAAGATCGCGCAACTCACCGTCTACCTTGACCGCCAGGGCCGCCTTGGCGAGGCCGGGCCCAATCGAGGCTGCAATCTCCGCGCCGGTAACCGGGCCATCAAAGGCGCGCGTGGAACCGTCGGGAAGCGAGATCGAGAGCTTACTGTCTGTCGTGACTGCCATGATAATTCCCGGAAATCCGGGCCCTGATTGAAAGCGGCGGGAACTCTAGAAGGATTACAAGGCCTGTCAAGGAGCGGGGCCGGCGGGTTCGGACCGGCCACTTTTCTTGCGATGTCAGGTCAAGTTCGGCTGGCGCGGGAAAGCCCGCCGGCCCCGGCGCGCAGTACTTCCTGGTAGAGTGCCAGGGTGCGGGCGCACATCTGGTCCTTGGAAAACTCCGACCTGACACGGGCGATGGCCTCGTCATGCAGGAGGGCCCGGGCCGCAGGTGTCAGAAACAGCGCCCGGCGCAGCCCGGCCGCCAGGGCTACGGCATCGCCGGAGGTAAACAGGAAGCCGGTGCGCTCTGGAATCAGCTGCTCCCGCGCACCGCCATGATCGCTTGCCACGACCGGGCGACCCATCGCCTGGGCCTCACCGACCACCCGGCCGAAACCCTCTGGATCAGTGGAGGCCGAGACCACCACATCGGAGAGCATATAGGCCGCTGGCATATCATTGCATTCATCCATGATCGAGACACGGCTATCCAGGCCGTGTGAGCTGATCAGACCTTCCAGTTCCCGCCGATAGCCTGTGCGACCCTGGTCGGAGCCGACCATGACGCAGCGGTGCTCGATGTCGCGCAGGTGAGTCAGGGCCTCCAGCAACACCGTCTGGCCCTTCCAGCGGCTAAGGCGCCCGGGCAGCAGGATCAGCGGCACCCCATCGGGAAGGCGCCAGCGGGTCGACAGCTGGATCATACGCTCGGCTGAGACGCGGTCCGGGTCAAAGCGGTTCACGTCGATGCCCCGGCGGATAACGCGCAATTGCGTTGGCTCGACTTTGTAATTCTTGCGGATGTGATCGGCGATGAATTCAGAGATGGCGATCACCCGTTCGCCCTCTGTCATGATCTGGTTGTAGCGCTTCTTCACCGCGTTGGTGAAGTTGTAGGGCGCGTGGAACGTCGTGATGAAATGCCGGCCCGTGCGCTGTGCAGCCAGATGCGCCGACCAGGCCGGCGCGCGCGAGCGTGCATGGACTACGTCCACATTATAGCTTTCGATGATGCGCTGCAGGCGAGCGATGTTGTGGTACATGACAAGGGGATTTTTCGATGCCATCGGCAACTTCAGGTGGAGCGCGCCAGCACGCTTCAGATCGTTTTCCATCGGCCCGCCTTCGGAGGCGACAATCGCCGTCCCGCCCGCCGCAACGATCGCAGCCGCTACCTCGATGGTGCCGCGCTCGGCGCCACCGGTGATCATGCTGGGCAGCACCTGCAGAACCACCGGCCCATCCGAGGGCGCGACGCTTTGGACCTGCGTCTCGTCAATGTTAACGTCCGGGGCGCTCATTCGCTTTACCGATCCCGCATCATAAACAGCTCGTGCCAAAGAGTGTGATGCCACAGCAATCCTTGACCGAGAGTTAGCATGCCGCATTCCGATGTGCCGGTCGACCCGCCACCGCAGACTCTAGCCCGCGAAGACGGTACCGTCCTGGCCTATTACAAGACCAAAGCGGGAAAAGCCAGAACCGCGGAACAACCGCCGCTGCCGGGGCTGATGTTCCTCGGCGGGTTCAAGTCCGACATGGGCGGCGACAAAGCCTTGGCCCTGGAAGCCTATGCCCAGCGCAGCGCCAGGGATTTCCTGCGCTTTGACTATCGCGGCCATGGTGCTTCTTCCGGGCGCTTCGAGGAGGGCACCGTCGGCCTTTGGGCCGAGGACGCGATCGCGGCCCTTGATGCGTTGACCGAAGGTCCGCAGATCCTCGTCGGTTCCTCCATGGGCGGCTGGATCATGCTGCTGGTGGCCCTGGCGCGTCCTGAGCGCGTCGCCGGACTGGTTGGGATCGCCGCGGCGCCGGATTTCACCGAAGACCTGATCTGGGCGACCGCGACGCCGGAGCAGCGCCAACTGCTGAAGGACCAGGGCTACGTCGATCATCCCTCCGACTACAGCGAGGCACCCTATCGCATCACCTATCGGCTGATCGAAGAGGGTCGGCGGCATCTCCTGCTCCGCAAGGCCATCCCAATCACCTGTCCCGTACGCCTCATTCACGGCAAGGCCGACGCCGATGTGCCCTGGCAGACCAGCCTGCGCCTCGCCGGGGCCCTGGAAAGCGACAACGTCGAAGTGACACTGGTGAAGGCCGCGGCGCACCGCCTTTCGGAGCCGGAGGATCTGGCGCGCCTGGAGCGGATTCTCGAGTCATTGACGGCGCGGACCCGCTAAACCGGGGAGGTTCCTGAAGTCTGCGACGCGGCGGTCTTGGCTTCCTTGATGACGCGTTCGATCAATCTTTCGCGCGCTTTGGGCTCATTGGCGTCAGCGCCACGGTGGCGTTCTTCACCAGCCGGCCGGCCGCCGAAAGCGCTTCTGACGGCCGCGAGCCGGCGCGCCACGTCATACCAAAAGGGTGCGCCGAGGCCGACCAGCATTCCCGTAACGATCACCTTCATAAGCCAGGTCAACAGCGCCGGCAAAGTCTCCCAGCCGGCATCCGCCCGGCATAAGGGATCAACCGTGCCGCGGGTCCCCGCTGCGGTGAGCGGGAGGTGGCAATGCGGGAAGTACTCCAATCCGATAGGCAGCGCCAGATCGCCGATGCCAGCCAGGGATGTCTTGAGGTCCGCGACGTAGCTGTCGACATTGCCCTGGCCGGCCGCGCCCGGCGCCTCCGTGTCCGGTGCCGAAGGCAGGTTCTCGATGACGCTTTTCCGCAGCTCGGGATCTTGGAGATAGCTTTGCAGCAGACGCGGGCCATCGAAATTCGTGACCAGCGCCAATCCGATACCGACGAAGATCGACCACATCTGGGTGGAGCGCTTGAAATTGGCGGCCAAAGCGGCGCTGTACTCGTCAAACTTATTTCCCAAGGCCTGCAGTTGATCCTTGAGATCCTGTTCTGCCTGCTGAAGCAGGGTCGTGGCCGCGTCGCTCTCCAGGAGGCGGCGTAACACGTGCTCCAGCGAGACCTCGGTGTAAATCCCGCCGGCGGATCTGCCTTTATAGGTCTGCGCCGCCGCATCTGCGGCCATCTCGGTTGCGGAAAAAGGATTCTGCAGAATCGTGCATATCGCCTTCCAGCGCGCCTTTTGGTCCGGCAGGTGAGGTGCCACCGTCGCATCCAGCAAGCGCCCGATGAGTTCGACCTGTCCTTGACGCTTGAGTCCCAGCCAGCGGATGAAGACTTCCAGCAGCAGGGTGACCACCGTTGCCAGCGCGGCAAGGGTCAGAGCGAAGGCAAGCAGAGCATCTAGAAGAGACACTGACCCACCCCCAACAGATTGGTCCAGGCGATACAGGAAGGCCGAGGGACAGGCCCTGCGTCCTGCCGCGTGATCCCGAAAGCCTAGACCAGGCAGGTCCCTAGGAACAGTCCCGCAAAAGCTTAGTCCGCCGCCCTTCCGGGTTAGGCTTTCCGTTTTTCCGCGGCCAGGATCGCCCGCAGGCCCGCCCGGTAGTCCGGGTGGGTCAATGTAATACCCAGTTCCTCGTGCAGCCGCCGGTTGGAGACCAGCCGGTTATCCTGCCAGAAGGAGAGGGCCATGGGCGACAGCTCCGCGGCCGCCAACGGGATCAGCGGCGGCGGTGCGACCTCAAGCAGTTCGCAGGCAAAGGCCGTCACTTCAGCCGCCGGTGCCGCTTCGTCGTCGCAGACGTTGTAGACCCGGCCCGGATTGGGCCGGGCCATGGACGCCTCCAGGGCGGTTGCGATATCGTCCACATGGATCCGGCTGAACAACTGTCCCGGCTTATCGATGCGCCGCGCGCGTCCCGCGCGCACGGCATCCAGGGCGCTGCGTCCCGGGCCGTAGATGCCTGCCAGACGAAACACGTGCACCGGCAGGCCGCTAGCCAACCAGGCAGCCTCGGCCTCGATGCGGCGGCGATTGCGGCCCTTGGCGCCGCGCAACTCTGAAGTTTCGTCGACTTCGGCACCCTGCCAGTCGCCATACACCCCGGTCGTGGAGAGATAACCGGCCCACTTCAGGTCCGGCAGGTCCGCGATGCCCTCGGCAAGTCTGCCCAGAACCGGGTCGCCGTGGTCGTCCGGCGCGATGCTGGTCAGCAAGTGAGTCGTTCCGGCCAAGGCCGCCTCTGCCAGCGGGCGGTCGCGGTCGAAGACATAGGCCTCGACACCTTCGGCGCGCAGGTCGGCTGCCTTCTCGACCGAACGGGTGGTGCCGGCCACGGCCCAGCCGGCGACCACCAGCCGCCTGGCCAGTGTGCGCGCGCTGAAGCCAAGGCCGAAGCAAAACAGGCGCTTTCCAGAAGCTACGGACATGGCGGTTTAAACCTCACGGCATCTCTTCTATAGATGGGCCGGGCAGTACATGGCGCCCGCACCATAGGGCGGCGACAAGGGTCAAGGCCAGAGAGACCATGGATCTTTTCAGGACTACGGCGGCCATCGCGACGGCAGGGCTGCTTGCCGTCTCGGCCTCCAGTGCCGCTCTGGCGCAGAGCGACGACCTCGAGCAGGCGGCGCAATACCGGGCCTGCATGGAACTGGCCGAAACGGCCCCCGCCGAGGCCCTGGAAGCTGCTCAGACCTGGGCCGACCTGGGCGGCAGCGACCCGGCGCGCCACTGCGCGGCAGTCGCGCTCCTGCGGCTCGGCCACTACGAGGTCGCCGGACAGGAGCTGGAAGCGCTGGCCGCCAGCCTTGAGCAAGGCTTCGCCTATTTGCAGATCCCCATTTTGGTTCAGGCGGCACAGGCCTGGCTTGACGCCGGCAACGTCGACCGCGCCTACGCGGTGCAGACCACGGCCCTGGCGCGCCAGCCCAACAACATCGAACTGCTGGTCGACCGCGCCGTCACTGCCGCCAGCGTCGGCAACTTCACCGCGGCGATCACCGATCTCGACCGGGCACTGTCCCACGCGCCGAACCGCGCGGACATCCTGGTGCTACGGGCCAGCGCCCACCGCTTCCTCGACCAGCAGGAGGCAGCTATGACCGATGTGATGGCCGCCTTGAAGCTCGCCCCGGACAACCCCGACGGCTTGCTGGAGCGCGGCATCCTACGGCGTCTCAAGGGCAATGATGCCGGCGCGCGCGCCGACTGGCTGCGGGCCGCAAGGCTGGCACCGGAGACGCCGACCGCCGCCGCAGCCCAAGCCAATCTCGCCAGGCTCGACGTCAAGGTCGAATAGCCAACTTTCCGAGTCGAAGATTCAAGTCCGTCAGAAATCCAGGTCGGCATAGTGCTTGGGCGGGCGCGCGCCGGAAATGTGATCTGCCAGAATGGCGCGAAACGACGGCCTGGACTTGACCCGGGCGTACCAGTCCTTGGCGCCGCCATGCTCCGCCCAGGGCACGTCGCCCAGATAGTCGACGGCGGAAAGCTCCGCCGCCGCGGCAATGTCGGCGCGAGAAAAAGCGTCGCCGCCTAGCCAGCGCCGCCGATCGCAGAGCCAGGAGATGTACTCCAGGTGGTAGTGGATGTTGGCCAGACCGGCACGGATCGCCCCAGAATTGGGTGTCCCGAGCTTGAGAAAGCGCTTCATGATCTTCTCATCCACCAGGTTCGCCGTCACCTCGCGGTGGAACTTGCCGCCGAACCATTCGGCCAGGCGCCGCACCTCGGCACGGTCGATGGCATTGCCGCCCAACAGCGTGGGGTCGGGATAGACCTCTTCCAGATACTCTGAGATCACGGCGGCGCCGGGAATAGAAGTGCCGTCCTCGTCAATGAAGACCGGCACCTGCCCGGCCGGATTGAGGCGCAGGAAGACCTCGCGACGCTCCCACACCTTCTCGGTGCGCAATTCGCAGTCGATGCGCTTTTCGGCCAGGATAACCCGAATGACCCGGCAGCCCGGATCGATGGCTATGTGATATAACTGACGCATGGCCGCGGACTATAGGCGTCCCGTCCGCGCCTGTGTAGCGTCACGTAAGGGAGCCTCCCGGCACAAGCAATCCGCCAACAAGGTGGTCAGGCCCGCACCGCGGCCTCCGCCTCGCGGGTGACCGGATGTTCGAGCCGCTCCAGCATCTCGCGCGGCACCACCTGCCAGAAGTGGTGCCTTTCGTGCGCCCAGTCCACCAGGATCTGCTGGGCGAACGCCGATTGGGTTTCGCGCCAATGCTCGTTGATCAGCTCACGCAGTCTTTCTTCCCAGTAATCGGTCTCGACACGTTGGTGAATAACGCTCTCGGGATTGATGCGTTCCGGCAGCACATTGTCGACGTCGTAGATGAAGGCCATGCCACCGGACATGCCGGCCGCAAAGTTCGGACCGACTGAACCCAGGATGACCACGACCCCGCCGGTCATGTACTCGCAACCATTGGAGCCACAGCCCTCGACCACGGCCAGGGCCTCGGAGTTGCGCACGCAGAAGCGCTCGCCGGCCTGGCCGGCGGCGAAGAGCTTGCCGCCGGTGGCGCCGTAGAGCACCGTGTTGCCGATGATGGTGTTCTCGTTGCTTGCCAGCGGGCTGGAAGTCAGCGGCCGCACCACGATGGTGCCGCCCGACAGTCCCTTGCCGACGTAATCGTTGGCGTCGCCGAAGACTTCCAGTTTCAGTCCCTGCACCGCGAAAGCGCCCAGCGACTGTCCGGCCGAACCGCGCAGACGCACGGTCGCGTGGCCCGGATTGAGCCCCGTCATGCCAAAGCGCCGGGTGATCATCGATGACAGCTTTGTGCCGATCGCCCGGTGCGTGTTACGGATCGAGTACTGCAGTTGCATCTTCTCGCCAACGTCGAACAGCGGCTTGGCATCGGCGATGATCTGGGCGTCCAGAGTCTCCGGCACCTCGTTGCGGCCAGTCAGCGTGCAGTACGAAGGAAAACCACCCGCATCGGCCTGTACGAGCAGCGGATTAAGATCGAGATCGTCGAGATGCTCGGCGCCGCGGCTGACCTGCATCAAGAGGTCGGTGCGGCCGATGATCTCATTGAGACTGCGCGCGCCGAGGCGAGCGAGAATTTCGCGCACTTCCTCGGCGATGAAGCTGAAAAGATTGACCACCTTTTCCGGCGTGCCAGTGAACTTCTTGCGCAGCGCCTCGTCCTGCACGCAGACACCGACAGGACAGGTATTGGAGTGGCACTGCCGCACCATGATGCAGCCCATGGCAACCAGCGAGGCCGTACCGACGCCAAATTCCTCGGCGCCCAGCATGGCGGCGATGACCACATCGCGCCCGGTCTTGATGCCGCCGTCGGTGCGCAGGACCACGTTGTGGCGCAGGCGGTTCAGGGTCAGCACCTGATTGACCTCGGAAAGGCCCATCTCCCAGGGCACGCCGGCAAACTTGATGGAGGTCTGCGGCGAAGCGCCGGTACCGCCGACGTTGCCGGAGATCAGAATGACGTCAGCCTTGGCCTTGGCGACGCCGGCGGCAATGGTGCCGATGCCGGAGCGCGCCACCAGCTTAACGCAGACCTTGGCGTCGGGATTGATCTGCTTGAGGTCGTAGATCAACTGCGCCAGATCCTCGATCGAGTAGATGTCGTGGTGTGGCGGCGGCGAAATCAGCATCACCCCGGGCGTCGAGTGCCGCAGCTTGGCGATCATCTCCGTCACCTTGAAGCCGGGCAACTGGCCACCCTCGCCGGGCTTGGCCCCTTGAGCCACTTTGATTTCGATCTCGCGGCACTGGTTCAGGTACTCCGCCGTCACGCCGAAGCGCCCGGAAGCCACCTGCTTGATGGCCGAGTTCTCGTTGTCTCCGTTCCGATGCGGCGTGAAGCGCTTGGGATCCTCGCCGCCCTCACCGGAATCCGACTTGGCGCCGATGCGGTTCATGGCGATGTTCAGGGTGCCATGCGCTTCGGGTGAGAGGGCGCCCAGAGACATGCCGGGTGTGACGAAACGCTTGCGGATTGCGGTGATCGACTCGACCTCCTCGATCGGCACCTGCGAGACGTTGGACACCTTAAAATCGAGCAGATCGCGCAGATTGCTCGGCGGCTGCTTCTGAACCCCTTCTGCGAACTTACGGTAGGTCGTGTAGGAATCCGTCGCCACGGCGTGTTGCAGGGTATGGATCAACCCGGCTTCCCAGGCGTGGCTCTCGCCGCCGCGGCGATAGCGGTAGAAACCACCCACCGGCAACGCCACGAAATCCTCGTTCCATGCCCGCTCGTGCAAGGCCAGCACCTTTTCCTGAATGCCCATGAGACCGATGCCCGACAGACGGCTCGGCATGGACATGAAGAACTCGTCGACCAACGTGCGGGACAGACCGACAGCCTCGAAATTGCAGCCGCCACGGTAGGAGGAGATCACCGCGATCCCCATCTTCGACATGATCTTCAGCAAACCGTCATCGACCGCCTTGATGTAGCGCTGCACGCAATCTTCCAACGGACGGTCGCCGAAAAGTCCTCGGCGATGACGCTCGGCAATCGATTCCTGCGCCAGGTAGGCGTTTACCGTGGTGGCGCCGACACCGATGAGGACGGCAAAATAGTGGGTGTCAAGGCACTCGCCGGCCCGCACATTCAGCGATACGAAAGTCCGCAGCTTCTGACGCACCAGATGGGTATGGACCGCGCCGGTTGCCAGGATCATCGGAATCGCGGCGCGCGCCGCCCCGACCGTGTCGTCGCTCAGCACGACATGCTCGCAGCCCTCGCGCACCGCGTTTTCCGCTTCCTGGCAGATGCGGTCGAGGGCCTCGGCCAGAGCCGTCTCGCCTCCATTGAGTGCAAAGGTGCAGTCGATGCCGACCGCGGCGTCGCCCATGTGATCGATCATGGCGTCGAATTCGGCGTTGGAAAGCACCGGCGATTCGAGCTGCAGAAGGCGCAACTGCGCCTCGTCCTCATCGAGAATGTTGCCGAGATTGCCAAGCCGCGTCTTCAGGGTCATGACGCGGCGCTCGCGCAGAGAATCGATCGGCGGGTTGGTCACCTGGCTGAAGTTCTGGCGGAAGAAATGATGCATGCCGCGGTAGCGGTCGGAGAGCACCGCCAACGGCGTGTCGTCACCCATGGAGCCGATGGACTCCTTGGCCTCGTCGACCATGGGATGAAGAATCAGCTCCAGGTCTTCCATAGTCAGGCCGTAATTCAGCTGGCGCCGACGCAGGTCTTCGCCTTCCCAACGCGACGGCTCGCCGTGATCCGGGCGCAGCAGGTCGTCGATCGAGGTCACGTTGGCGATCCACTCGCCGAAGGGCTTCTGCCGTGACAGGAAGTCCTTGATTTCGTTGTCGTGGTAGAGCTTGCCGTCCTGCAGGTCGACGGCGATCATCTGGCCCGGGCCGAGACGGCCTTTTTCGACGACATTCTGCTCGTCGATACGCACCATGCCGGTTTCCGAACCGGCGAACAGCAGGCCATCCCTGGTGATGGTGTAACGCAGGGGCCGCAGGCCGTTGCGGTCCAGCCCGGCCACCGCCCAGCGGCCACCGAAGCCGCAGACCGCGGCCGGCCCGTCCCATGGCTCCATAACCGCATTGCAATAGCTGTAGAGATCGCGGTGCGCCTGCGGCATCGAGGGATCCTGACCCCAGGCCTCGGGGATCAGCATGGTCTTCACCATCGGGAGGTCGCGTCCGGCGCGCACCATAAGCTCGGCCACTGCATCGAGGGCGGCGGAGTCCGACAGGCCGGCGGAGATTACCGGCTTCAGGTCCTCGACATGATCGGCGAAGGTTTCCGAGGCCATGCGGCACTCATGCGCCTGCATCCAGTTCACGTTGCCCTTCAGGGTATTGATCTCGCCGTTGTGGGCGAGGATGCGGAACGGTTGGGCGAGACGCCAGGTCGGGAAGGTATTGGTCGAATAGCGCTGGTGAAAGATCACGAAGTTCGAAGCGAAGCGGTCGTCCAGCAGATCGGGGTAAAAGGTCGACAACTGCTCGGCCAGGAACATGCCTTTGTAGATGATCGAGCGGCAGGACAGCGAGCAGATGTAGAAGTCCTGAATCGATTCCAGCTCCGCAGCCTTCTCGATGCGCCGGCGGATGATATAGAGATCGATCTCGAACTGAGGGTTCGGCACACCGCGCGAGTTTGCGATCATCACCTGTTCGACTTCGGGCCGCGTCGCGTTGGCCTTTTCGCCGACGATCTCGGTGTTTACCGGCACCTGGCGCCAGCCGTAGATGCGATATCCGAAGTTCAGGATCTCACGCTCAACCAGCACGCGACAGCGCTCCTGCGCGCCGAAATCGGTGCGCGGCAGGAAAATCATGCCGACCGCCAAGGTTTCGTCGCCGGGCTCGTGGCCGGTGCGGGCCACGTGCTCGCGAAAGAAGTCCTGCGGTATCTGCAGGTGAATGCCGGCGCCGTCGCCGGTCTTGCCGTCGGCATCGACGGCGCCGCGGTGCCATACAGCCTTAAGCGCCTCGATGCCGGCCACAACGACATCGCGGCGGGGCGTGCCGTCGATGGAAGTCACCAAGCCGACACCGCAGGCGTCGTGCTCATCCGCCGGATCATAGAGCCCCTTGCTGCTGAGCAGTTCGGCATTGCGTTTCCAAGCGGCGGCCGTGTCGTCGCCGGCTGATGTGAGGGATCGCTGTTCGGTCATCTTGCTTGTCTCCCTCGTTCTATTCAGCGGCCACGGCGGCATCGGCGCCGACCTTGGCCTGGATGTAATCGTGAATCTGCTCTGCGGCATCGCGGCCGTCGCGCACCGCCCAGACCACCAGCGAGGCACCGCGCACGATGTCGCCGGCGGCAAAGACCCCGTCGAGCGAAGTCATCTTGGTCTTGAAGTCGGTCAGCACGGTTCCCCAGCGGGTGACCTCCAATCCCTCGGTGTCGAAGAGGCGCGGCAGGTCCTCCGGATCGAAGCCCAGGGCCTTGATCACGACATCGGCCTGCACCGTGAAGTTGGAGCCTTCGATGATCTGCGGCGTCTGGCGGCCAGTGGCGTCGGGCATGCCGAGATGCACGCGCTGGGCACGCACCGCCTCCACAATGCCGTCGCCGAGAAAGGCTGCCGGGGCCGACAGCCAGAGGAATTCAACTCCCTCTTCCTCAGCGTTGGCGACCTCGCGCTGCGAACCGGGCATGTTGGCGCGGTCGCGGCGATAAAGGCACTGCACCGACTTGGCGCCCTGGCGCACGGCAGTGCGCACGCAGTCCATGGCGGTATCGCCGCCGCCGATCACCACCACCGCCTTGCCCTTGGCGTTCAAGGTACCGTCATCGAATGCCGGCACGTCGTCGCCCAGGCCCTTGCGGTTGGAGGCGGTGAGGAAGTCCATGGCGGCGAAGATGTTCTCCAGGCCGACGCCCGGCACTTTGATGTCGCGCGCCTTGTAGACGCCGGTGGCCACCAGCAGGGCGTCGTGGCGCTTGCGCAGCGCGGCGAAGCTTTCGGCGCCGCCGATGTCGCAGTTGAGGTGATAGTTCACACCGCCGCGCTCCAGCAGATCGGCGCGGCGCCCGACCACATCCTTTTCCAGCTTGAAGTTGGGGATACCGTAGATCATCAAGCCACCGACCCGGTCGTAGCGGTCGTAGACATGAACCTGATAACCCTTGCGGCGCAGCTGCTCGGCAGCAGCCAGACCGCCGGGCCCGGCGCCGACGATCCCCACCGACTCCGAGCGTTCGCGCACCGGAACCACCGGCTGCACCCAGCCCTTTTCCCATGCCGTATCGGTAATATACTTCTCCACCGAGCCGATGGTGACCGTGCCGTGGCCGGCCTGTTCGATCACGCAGTTGCCCTCGCAGAGCCGATCCTGCGGACAGATGCGGCCGCAGATCTCGGGGAAATTATTGGTCGACTGCGCGATCTCATAGGCTTCCTGCAGGCGGCCTTCGGCGGTCAGCATCAGCCAGTCGGGAATGTTGTTGTGCAACGGACAATGCACTTGGCAGAAGGGCACGCCGCACTGCGAACAGCGGCCGGCCTGATCGGCAGCGGCCGACGGATCGAACTCGTCATAGATTTCATCGAAGTCACCGCGGCGCGATTCGGCACTGCGCTTCTCGGGCATGGCCCGCTCGAGCTTGACGAACTTCAACATCCGGCTGGTCATAGGCACTGGTTCCCAAAAACTCTCATCGATCCGATCCGATTCGCCCCGCTTGCGTGCGGCTTATTGCCGCGACGAGCCTCTGCCGTGATACCGGCCCTGACGCAAAGAACACCGTCCCCCTCGCGACTCTGGCGAGGGAGCGCCCGGTCATTACGAAGCCCCTCGCAGTTAGCGGGGCAAACCACCGATAGGTCATAATATATGACCTATCGGTGAGAAGAATGTTCTTCTATAGCAGATTGATGGCACAAGACGCGACAGATTTCCAACTAATTAGTTCCGATACGGGACTAATTAGTTGGATGAGATCGTTAACCAAGTGGTGCTATAAGCCGGCGGTTGCTGCACCGCACTCGACCGCGCAAGGCTGCGGGCATCGGAACGCGCTATTGGGAACCGCCACTTGTCGCTCTTGCATGTCGCTATCCTCGCTGTTGTTCAAGGCATTACCGAATTCCTGCCAATCTCGTCCTCCGGCCACCTGGTGCTGGCCTGGGAGGCTTTCGATGCGGCCGGGCTTACGGGCATCGAGCAAGCCGCGAGTGATCGCCTGACCCTGGATATCGCCGTTCACGTCGGCACCTTGGCGGCGGTCTGCCTCTACGCCTGGCGAGAAATTGGACAGATGGCCGTCGGACTTGCCCAACTGACGCTCGGCCGCTGGACGCCCGGTGCACGCCTTGCCGCCCTCGTCATCGTTGGCTCGCTGCCCCTGGTCCTGATCGGCGGCCTGTTCATGGACATCATTACCCTTTACCTGCGCGATACCGTCATCGTGGCCTGGTCCACCATAGGGTTCGGCATTGTGCTGTACATCGCCGACCGCAGCACCCTGACCCTTCGACGCATCGACCATATGACCTTCAGCGCCGGTTTGATCATCGGCCTGGCGCAGGTGCTGGCGCTGATTCCCGGCACCAGCCGCTCGGGCATCACCATGACCGCCGCCCGAGCCCTGGGGTTCGAACGGGTCGAAGCGGCGCGGTTTTCCTTGCTGCTGGCAATCCCGGCCATCGCCGGTGCGGGCAGCTTGGCCGGCTACGACCTTTATCAAACCGGCAATGTGACTCTGGGCCGCGACGCACTGGTCGGTGCCGTGCTGTCGTTCCTGGTGGCCCTCCTGGCCATCGTGCTGATGATCGGCTGGCTGCGCCGGGCGTCTTTCACGCCCTTCGCGGTCTACCGCGTCCTGCTCGGCGCCTTCCTGCTGTGGTGGGTCTATGGCCCCGGGGCAGTCTGACGCCGCCCGCACAGCCGGCCAGTTCCACCGGTCACTTCGCCGCTGGCCGATTGAAGCGCCCGCCGCTACGGAATTTATCCAAGTAGTCTGGAATCACCGCCTCCACGGCCGTCGCCTCAATGCCAAGGTCCGCCAGTGTCAAGGCCCCGGCGGAGACCACGTTGTCGCGGCGCAGAAGGGTTACCTGATCGCGTGTCAGCGGCGGCTTGGGCAACAGTTCCAGGAAGGACGCTTGAATCCGTGCCAGCCCAAAGGGCAAAGTGACCAGCGCCCGCCGGCGCCCGATGGCCTTCAGCAGCAACTGCATCAGTTGCTTGAAGGTGTAGACCTTGGGGCCACCGATCTCATAAACCTTTCCGCGGCAGGCCGGGCTGTGCAGCGCCGCAAGCACCGCGCGCGCCACGTCCCCGACATAAACCGGCTGAAATCGGGTCGTGCCGCCACCGATCAGCGGCAGTGCAGGCGCGAAACGCGCCATTTCGGCAAAGCGGTTGAAGAAGTCATCCTCCGGGCCGAAGACAACGCTGGGACGCAGGATGGTCGCTCCCGGAAAAGCGGCGCGCACTGCCGCTTCGCCCTCGCCCTTGGAGCGGGCATAGGCTGCCGGCGCTTCTGTGCTGGCGCCGATGGCAGAGACATGCACCAGCGATTTGACGCCGGCAGCCGCGGCGGCGGTTGCGATGGTCTTGGCACCTTCGGCGTGCACCGCATCAAAGCGCTGATTGCCGCCTTCGAACAGGATTCCCGTCAGATTGATGGCGGCATCGGCACCGCTCAGCGCCGCGTCGACGGCCTTTGCGTCCTGCACCGGCACGCAAAGCGGCACGATTTGGGCGATGTCTCCCAAGGGCTTAAGGAAGGCCGCCCGACCCGGATGGCGCACCGCCACCCGGATGGTCCAGCCATCGCGGGCCAAGCGCTGCACCACATAGCGGCCCAGAAATCCGGAACCGCCGAAAACCGTCACGATGCCGCCGCTCATAAGCTGCCCCTCTCACGCAAACACTTTGGCTCGGCGGGAGCCAGGGACCCCGCCGCCTTGCTGCGGCGATATATACAAAGCCTGGGATCAAGTTGACAGCCTCAAATGACCGCCTATGTTGGGCGACAGGCCGCCACGGCGGCGCCCGCCTATTGGATTTGGACGACCGGTTCTCTCTGTGGCCAACCCTGAAATTCACCTTCACAAGCACGATCTGCCGTCGGGACTCTCCCTCGGTGACAGCATCGCGGTCGACAGCGAGACCATGGGCCTTGACCTGGCCCGCGACCGGCTTTGCCTGCTGCAGCTTTCCGCCGGAGACGGGGTCTGTCACCTGGTCCAATTTTCCAAGGGCGACTACGACGCCCCCAATCTGATCGCCCTGCTGTCCGACCCCGCAATCACCAAGATCTTTCACTTCGCCCGCTTCGACGTCGCGGCCATCCGGCGCTATCTCGGCGTGGACTGCGCGCCGGTCTATTGCACCAAAATCGCTTCCAAACTGGTGCGCACCTATACCGACCGCCATGGTTTGAAAGATCTCTGCCGGGAACTTCTGGGCATCGAACTCTCCAAACAGCAGCAATCCTCCGACTGGGGCGCGGCGGAGTTGAGCCAGGAACAACTCGCCTACGCGGCCTCCGACGTCTTGTATCTGCACCAACTACGCGCCAAATTGGATGTCATGCTGGCCCGCGAGGGACGTGAAGCCTTGGCCAAAGCCTGTTTCGATTTTCTGCCGTCGCGCGCGGCACTTGATATCGCCGGTTGGGAAGAAATCGACATTTTCGCCCATTAAACTACGGCGGCGCCCTCGGCAGCGGGCCTCGGCACGGCTCAACCGCGCCAGTCGGCGTTCAGTGGCGCCTTTGGGGGCTTTCCGGGGCAGGCCTTTTGCGTTACGTCATTCGTGAGACGATACTGCGCAACGAGTTTTCTAGGCACGGGCCAGCCTGTGCTAAGCTTACGGATGTTGTGAGAACAGGCGGGGCGACGGGGGATGTTACGCTAAGCCGTTGCGCAGTATCTCCTGTGCAACCGAAACCCCGCGGCCGGTACAGTCCCCGCAGTCGATTGGTCCGCGAGAAGAGATCGCATGAAGTCACATATGGAATCGGAAGCCCCGGAAGCCGCCGCTGACCTGGAGGTGGCGCGCCGCGTCCTTGAGGTCGAGGCCAGGGCGCTGACGACACTGGCCAACAGCCTGAACGGTGCCTTTGTCGACGCCATTGCCCGCTTGGCGGCGGTCGAAGGGCGCGTCATCGTCACGGGCATGGGCAAGAGCGGACACGTGGCCCGCAAGATCGCGGCGACGCTGGCGTCTACCGGCACGCCCGCCCTGTTTGTGCATCCCGGCGAAGCGAGTCATGGCGATCTGGGCATGATCACGCCCAAGGATGCCGTGATTGCCCTGTCCAATTCCGGCAACACGCTGGAACTCAGCGACATCATCACCTACGCCAAACGGTTCGCTATTCCTCTGGTGGCCCTGACGGCCAGAGACGATAGCGCGTTGGCCGAAGCCGCCGACATTGCCCTCATCCTGCCCAGCCCGGCGCAAGGCGCGCCGGAAGCCTGCCCCATGGGGCTGGCGCCGACCACCTCAACCACCATGATGTTGGCCCTGGGCGACGCCCTGGCGGTGGCCCTGCTGGAGCGCAAGGGATTCTCGACCAGCGACTTTCAGCTGCTGCACCCGGGTGGCGCACTGGGCAAGCGGCTGCTCAGGGTGAGCGACTTGATGCATGGGCCAGAGGATCTGCCTCTCTGCACCCGCGAAACAACCATGTCGGATGCCATACTGACCATGACCGCGGGACGTTTCGGCTGTGTCGGCATCGTCGACGAGATGAAACGGCTGGTCGGGATCATCACTGACGGCGATCTGCGCCGCCACATGGACAAGAACATACTGGCCATGACAGCCGACGAGATCATGACGGCAAAGCCGCGCACCATCCGCGCTTCGGCCTTGGCCGCCGAGGCTGTATCGTTCATGAACACCAGCAGCCCCCCCTTCCTTTGCGTCTTTGTCGTAGATGAGATGGGACCGCCGGAACATCCTGTAGGCATCTTGCACATGCACGACTGCCTGCGCGCGGGCGTGATCTGAAGAAGCGGATGGCAAGCGTGGCGGAAACCATCACCCAGCCGACAACAGCCCCTGCGATAGCTGACCAGCGCAGCGTGCCACTGGGCACGCGCGGCAAGGGCCGCCAACCGCCACGGTTTTCCGGGCGCAATAGCTACAGCCTCTTCGTCAGCTCAATGAAGCTGCTGCTCCCGGCTCTGGCCGCGGGGCTGGTTCTGCTGGTCATCGCTTGGCCGCAGATCATGCCGGATGTCAGCCGCTCAGGCCTGGATTTCAACAAGGTTGCGCGCGACTACGCCAAAACCCTGAATATGCTGAATGCGCGCTACAGCGGCGTTGACCAGAACAACCAGCCGTTCAACATCGCCGCCGATTTGGCGACTCAGGCGCCGGACCAGGAAAACGTTGTCGAGTTGCAGCATCCCAAGGCCGACATCCTCACGACAGGCGGCGATCTGGTGGCGCTGACCGCGCGCCTCGGGCATTACGACCGCGACGGCGAGACCTTGGAACTCACCGGCACCGTGAACTTGATTCATGACAAAGGCTTCAAGATCGTGACTGAGTCGGCCACTGTCGATCTGAAAAACGGCTCGGCGGCCGGCGACGATGCGGTGGCCGGCGATGGGCCATCAGGCGAACTGCAATCGGAGGGCTTCCGTTTGCGCGAACGCGGGCAGATCATCGTCTTTACGGGCAAGAGCCGCATGTTGATCTACCCGGACGCCCAGCAGTCACTACCCCAGACGGCCCCGTCAGAGAATAGCGACCTTTTGCAGGTGGCCCCGCTCGAGTCCTCACCCAGGGAGAACACACAATGAGCGAAGACGCGCGGCAGTTCGCGCCGCAGCAGGCCTGGCGGGCGGGCGGCGCCTTCTTGGTGGCGGCTCTGACGATATCTCTGGCAGCTCTCTCCGCCGCTCCGGCTTTCGGACAAAGCACTGCGGCAGAGCTGCGGAAAACCGACGAGCCGTTGGAGATCAATGCCGAAGAAGGAATCGAGTGGAACCGCAACGAGAAGACCTACATCGCGCGTGGCAACGCCCGCGCCGCCAGCGGCGAGGTGGAGGTGTTGGCTGACGTCCTGACCGCCTACTATCGTGAGCCGGCAGAGGGGGAAAGCGGCAGCAGTGAGATTTTTCTGCTGGAGGCGACCGGCAACGTGCGGATCAATTCTCCCGAGGGCACGGTCTTTGGCGACAAGGGTCGGTATAAGCTGGAAGAACAGGTCTTCGTCATGACCGGCAGCGACCTGCGCCTGGTCAGCAAAGATGACGTGGTCACGGCCCGCGACAGCCTGGAGTACTGGGAAGGCCAACGAAAGGCAGTGGCCCGGGGCAACGCCCATGCGACCCACGAAGACAAGCAGATCAAAGCGGATGTGCTGACCGCCAGTTTCGAGGAAAACGCCAAGGGCGAACTCGAGGTCAACCGCATCGATGCCAAGGGCAATGTCGAGATCATGACGCTAAAGGAATACGCGCGGGGCAGCGAAGGCGTGTATTATGTCGCTAAGGAACTGGCGACGCTGGAAGGCGACGTGAAGATTACCCAGGGTGAAAATCAGCTCGACGGCAACTACGCGGAGGTCAACATGGCCACCGGCATCAGCAGTTTGAAGAGCGGACCGCCCGGAAGCATCGCGCCGGCCAAGCCGGTGACAGCCGTTGTGTTTCCGCGGGCGACAAAGGACAAGAACAAGTCTGCCGAAGAAGAAAAGGCGGCGCCCGAGAATCCCGCCGGCGACGAAACACCAGACGAGGGGGCGAGCAGCGTTTCGCAGTAGCATCGGACGGCAGAATTATGCCGCGAAGCCCAGGGGGTTGGGCGGTAAGATTGGGATGAGATTTGGTGGATAGTACTGGCAAGGCAATGGACGACCCGGGCCGCGGCACTGACCCTGCTGAGGGCCCACGGCTGGTCAGCGACAATGTCGGCCTGATGGCCGTCAATATCGGTAAGAGCTTCAAGAAGCGGCCTGTGCTGCGTGGTGTGACCCTGTCGCTGCAGCGAGGCGAGGCGGTCGGTCTGCTCGGTCCCAACGGTGCCGGCAAGACCACCTGCTTCTACATCGTCACTGGCTTGATCTCGCCGGACTACGGTTGGGTGACCCTCGACGGACACGACATCACCGATATGCCGATGTACCGCCGGGCGCGCCTTGGTATCGGCTATCTGCCTCAGGAAGCCTCGATCTTCCGTGGCCTCACCGTGGAGCAGAACATCCGCGGCGTGCTGGAAGTCATCGAGCCGGTACGTGAGAAGCGCGAAGTGGCACTGGAAAGCCTGCTCGCCGAGTTCTCCATCACCCACTTGCGGCGCACCCCTGCGGTGGCCTTGTCGGGCGGCGAACGGCGGCGTGTCGAGATCGCCCGGGCGCTGGCCTCGCAGCCGAACTTTATCCTCCTCGACGAACCGCTCGCCGGCATTGACCCGATCGCCGTCGGCGACATTCGCGACCTTGTATCGCACCTTAAGGACCGGGGCATCGGCGTGCTGATCACCGACCATAACGTGCGCGAGACATTGGAGATCGTCGACCGCGCCTATATCATCCACGACGGTGTGGTCTTGATGGAGGGCGCGCCGGACGAGATCGTCGCGCACGAGGACGTCCGCCGCGTTTACCTGGGCGAAAGGTTTAGCCTCTAAAAGGTTAAGCGATATGGCGGCGACACAAAGATTGGAACTGCGCCAGCGCCAATCTCTGGTCATGACGCCGCAGTTGCAGCAGGCGATCAAGCTGCTGCAGCTTTCCAACCTGGAACTTGCGGCGGAAATTGACCGGGAGCTCGAGCAGAATCCGCTGCTCGACCGCGACCAGGGCGCCGACGATAGCCTGCTCGAGGAACCCTCTCTCGATCAGCAGGATCGCGACGCCGACTCCGGGGAGAGGCTCGACGGCGCCGCCGCCCCGGCAGATCCCCTGGCGGACCCCCCGGCGGATCCCGACGTCATGGATCGTTCCACCACCGACCAGTTGCCGTCGTCCGCCGACGAGCCGCTCGATACCGACTACGACAACGTTTACACCAACGGTGCAAGCTGGGAAGGGCCAAGCGGCGAGACCGCCTTCGCAACCCGAGGCGGCTCCGGCTCGGCCGATGAGAGCGACTTCTCCCTGGAGCAGCGCCTCTCTGATTCGGTCACGCTACGCCAGCACCTCGGCAACCAGCTGCAGCTCGAAATTTCAGACCCCACCGACCGCGCAGTTGGCACTTGCCTGATCGATCTCTTGGACGACAACGGCTACCTGAGTGCCGATCTTGCGGAACTGGGTGAACAGCTTGGCTGTCCAGTGGAGCGCCTCGAGGCTGTACTGGCTGTGCTGCAGAATTTCGAGCCGACCGGCATCTTCGCGCGCTCGCTGTCCGAATGCCTGGCCCTCCAGCTCAAAGAGGCCGACCGCTACGATCCGGCCATGCAGACACTGGTCGAAAACCTGGATCTGCTGGCCAAGGGCGACCACGCGAGACTGCGCAGGCTTTGCGGCATCGACCAGGAGGATCTGGTCGATATGATCGCCGAGATCAAGGCGCTCGACCCGCGCCCCGCTCTGACCTTCGAGGGCGACGTGGCCCAGCCGGTTGTGCCCGACGTTCTGATGCGCCCGGACCGCAAGGGCGGCTGGATTGTCGAGTTGAACAGCGACACCATGCCCCGGGTCCTGGTCAACTCAGACTACTATGCGCAGGTATCCACTCATTTGCGCTCCAAGCAGGAGCGCGATTACCTGAGCGAGCGCCTGCAGTCGGCAAACTGGCTGGTCAAAGCCCTGCACCAGCGGGCCACGACCATCCTGAAGGTCGCGAGCGAGATCGTGCGCCAGCAGGACGCCTTTTTCCGCAAGGGTGTGGAGCATATGAAGCCTCTTATTTTGCGAGACATCGCGGCCGAGATCGAGATGCACGAATCGACTGTCAGCCGCGTAACTTCCAACAAGTATATCGCCACGCCGCGCGGCACCTTTGAATTGAAGTACTTCTTTACCGCGGCCATCGCCGGAGCCAACGGCACCGCCCATTCGGCCGAGGCCGTGCGCCATCGTATCAAGCTGTTGATCGAGGGCGAGAACAACCGGAAGATCCTCTCCGACGACACCATTGTCGAACTACTGCGCGCGGACGGTGTGGACATTGCCCGGCGCACGGTGGCCAAATACCGCGAGGCCATGAGAATCCCCTCTTCCGTACAGCGGCGGCGGGAAAAATCGACCTTGGCAGGTCATCCTTAAGTGATTGATATTTAATATTTTTGTTTAGTGGATTTAACTCATCCCCCCAATAGGTCACTGCCTATTGACTTACCCCGAGGCCGTCTCTATGTTGCGCCCGCCCTGCCTATAGGGCATGCTGTGAAGGTGGTAAGCCACCTCGTTTCAATCCAAAAAAGATATTATGCAGCTCTCCGTTAAGGGAAAGCAGCTGGACGTCGGTGACGCGCTGCGAACACACGTTGATGAGGCCCTGTCTCGGATTCTCGATAAATACTTCGGGGATGCGATTGAGGTCGCCGTAACGCTGTCGCGAGACGCGCATCTATATCGCGCCGTGGTATCGGCCCATGTGGGCCGCGGCATCAGACTGGAAGCCCAGGGCGAAGCGAACGAACCCTATCCCGCGTTCGACGCGGCGGCCGAACGCCTCTCCAAGAGGTTACGCCGCTACAAGCGCCGTCTGCGCGACCACAATAACAAGCCTGTGGGTGAAGCGCCGCTACCGGCCCGGCAATACATCCTGGCCGGTGACGACCCGGAGGATACGGGAGAAGAGAGCAGCGCGGACGGACAACCGGCCGTTGTTGCGGAAATGACAACAGAGATTCCGACGCTCACAGTCAGCGAAGCAGTCATGCATCTGGATCTGGGTAACCAGCCCGCGATGATGTTTCGCAACTCCGCGCATGGTGGTCTGAATATGGTCTACCAACGCAGCGACGGAAACATCGGTTGGATAGACCCCCGCGGGAACCGGGGCGGTTGACCCGCCGAGCACTTAAGAGTTGCTGATGGATATATCTGATCTGATCTTACCTGAGAGCGTGATTGCGAACCTCCGCGTCACCAGCAAGAAGCAGGCTCTCCAGGAGCTCGCCAAGAAGGCGACCGAGCTCACCGGTGAGCCGGAGCGGGCGTTGTTCGAGGTGCTGATGGAGCGCGAGCGCCTGGGCACCACCGGGGTGGGACACGGCATCGGCATTCCGCACGGTAAGCTGCCGGAATTGAATCGCCTCTACGGTCTCTTCGCCCGCCTCGAGACGCCAATCGATTTCGACGCCATCGACGAACAGCCGGTCGACCTGATTTTCGTGTTGCTGGCACCGGAAACCGCGGGTGCCGACCACTTGAAGGCGCTGGCGCGGGTGTCGCGGCTGTTCCGCGACCGGTCAGTCTGCGACAAGCTGCGCGGAACCGACAACAACGAGGCGATCTATTCCTTGCTGACCCAAAGTCCGGCAAGCCACGCGGCTTGATGCCACAGTCAGCCGGCTTCGCTCTGCGACGGAAAATTGAAGGGCCGCTTCCTCACTAGAAGAAGCGGCCCTTATCTTTGATCTTATCGGAACCCGCACCTCAGTGGACGCTCAGCGGCTCCATGCCGTTCTGGCGTACCGCCGCGAAGGCCACGTCGTGATCCGCCATGATGGTGATCTCCGCGCCGTCGGCGGAGTGGATCACGAATACCTCCCGGTCGTCCCGAATGACCTTCTTCACATAGGCGACATCGTTGACGCCCAGGGCGAGGAAATCCTGGGGCGAGAGTTCGCGAATGCTGATCTGCTGAATCATTTCCGCACCTCCGCGTTCTGTCCCTGGCGGACACCGTCGAAGACCGAGTCTCCGCCGGTTTCGCCATCCCGGGAGACGATTTTGACGGTGCGGACTTCCGGTGTGACCACCGGGCGCACCAGGTCGACATGGAGCAAGCCGCGCTCAAGGCTCGCGTTGGAAACTTCGATACCCTCCGCCAGCACAAAGCTGCGTTGAAACTGGCGCGCGGCGATTCCACGATGCAGATAAACCCGGCCCTCGTCGTCGGCCTGCTTGCCTCGAATCACCAACTGCTTGTCCTCAATCTGAACGGAGAGATCCGCTTCCGTAAATCCGGCAACCGCCAGGGTGATGCGCAAGCGGTTCTCACCGACCTGCTCGACGTTGTAGGGCGGATAGCCGTCGGCAGTCTTGGTGATGCGATCTATGGCCTGCTCAAACGGCTCGAATCCGAGCAGGAGCGGGCTGTTGAAGAGAGATAGGCGCGTCATGGATCGGGGATCCTCCTCCTCTAGAGCAAGGTCATCCAAACGTGGCAAAAACGGCTGGGCACCACTGGGTCTCCGCTCCGCCGGCGGCCCGGAAATCGGCGCCGCTTCATGTTAAATGGGGTGTTGGTGGCCGCCGATCAAGCGCCAGGAGCGAGCCGCAGGCAGCGGAAGTGGTGCCGCGCCCCGCGATAAACCGGAGCCTAGGCCTTTCGCCGGCTTTGAGCGGCGGCCACAGGCCCTGTGAAGACCGGCTGTGGCGCAGGCTGACCCAGCAGATAGCCCTGGCCCAGTTGAACGCCCAGGCTGCGCAACTTGTTGACCTGGTCTTCCAGTTCGACCATTTCGGCGATGGTCTCAATATTCAGATCGCTGCAGAGCTCACAGAGGTTGCGCAGCATCAGGCTGTCGCGGTCCGAACTTAGCAGGCGGCGGGTGTAGGTTCCGTCGATCTTCACGTAGTCGACCTCAAGCGCCCGCAGATACTGGAAAGAAGCCGCCCCGGCGCCAAAGTCATCGAGGCACATGGAGAAGCCAAGCTTCTTCATGGCGATGAAGACCTTGCTGACCCGCTCCAGGTCATGCATGCGAGACGACTCGGTCGCCTCGAACATCAACTGGCCGGCCAGGTCGGCATTCTGGCGCAACAGGTCCATCAGGGTCTCGACGAAAACATCGTTCTGAAGCGACAGACCGGACAGGTTGACGGCAAGGCTGACCGGCGAAGAATCGGAGCGCTCGGCGATGAAGGCAATAGCGCGGCGGCTGCTTGCCAAGTCGAAATCGTGAATAAGGCCAACCTCTTCGGCAAAGACGATGGTCTGGTAGGGCGACTCGCCATGGGCAAAGCGGGTCAGCGCCTCGAAATGCGAGACCTGCCGGCTTTCCAGATCGACAATGGGCTGAAACACGAAGTCGAACTTGTTTGCCGCCACAACCGCCTTGAAGGAGGAAATGCGATCCTGGGTCTCCATAACCTGTTCGTGGAACGACGCGGCCAGGCTATCGACCCCAAGATTGCCGGTCCCCATGGCCGCAACCTTGTTAATGGTATAGACCAGGGCCTGGGCAGCCTCTTCGCTGGTAAGATCCGCCACTGAGGTTGAGAGAGTTGCCTGCTCGACGCCCATACCATTGCCAACCGGGTCGAATGACTGGGCCAGCTCAGCGAGTTGGCGCCGTACATCGGAACCGACAGCGGCGCCCGCCTCGTGCAGGATGCCGAAGCGATCGTCCGCAATGGCGCCGGCGGAGTCGCTGTCGATGGAACCGCCGCGCAACAGACTGCCGGCATCCGAGAAGAATGACTTCCAGCGTTCGCCACCGAGGCGCTCGCGAAATCCCGCTGCATCGACGAACTCGATAAAAGTGATCTCGACGTCCTGTCCGACCGCCCGTGCCGCCTCCAGCGTCTCCACCGCGCTTTCTTCGAAGGCTTCGCGGCTCAGCAAGCCACTCGCCGTACGCGCCGCCGAAGCCCGGGCCAGCTTTGACAAGCCGATGTTGGCCACGGTGAGGGTGCAGTAGACGACGTCCTCGTGGCCGGGAATTCGGCAGGCGTTGAAGACCACCATGGTGGTCTTCGGCGATCGCTGATTCCCCTTGCTGTCGGATTGGCGGATCGAAACCAGGACCGGACCGCAACGGCTGCCGGCTGCCAAATCGCCGACCTTGGCAACCAAAAGCTTGCGGTCCTCCTCGACAAAGAGGTCAAGCCAACCCTTGCCGATAAACTCCTGTGGTCCGCCACCCAGCAACTGCTTTGTCGCCCCAACGGCATAGCGGATCTGGCTGTCGTCACCGACTTCCAGCAACAGGTCGGACGCGGCAAAGGCAAAGGCGAGGAAACGGTCGCGCTGCTCGCGCAGCTGTTCCGCCTCGCTGAGCACAGCATCGACTTCGTGATCCTTGTTGGCTTGCGCCATGGTCGCCTTTTCCGCTTGACCCACCGGTCGAAGAATTGCCGCCCGACCCGGTGGAGTTCCCGCAAGCGGGAAATCAAATCAGGCGGATCCTGAGGTGATTCTAGGGTCAATTCCCTTAGGCTTACTTAAAAGAAACCAAAGTCCGGAAGATCTTTAACCACATGAAAACTCAGGCAAGGCACTGAAATAATTTATACTTCTTCCCGGGTCACAATAAAGCGCAGGCGATCATCGCGCAGTTCCACCGCGCTCAGCGAGCCGCTCATGAAAACACCGCTGTCCACGCCGATGCGGTGATCCAGCGCGGTGGGTCCCTCGGGCGTATGCCCATGCACCACGGTCACCGGATGGGGCCAATCCTTCCCGCTCAAAAAAGGTTCGCGGATCCACAGCAGGTCTTCCAGACTCTGAGCGTCGAGGGGCCGTTCCGGATTCAGGCCCGCGTGAACGAAAACATAATCGCCGATGCGGTGTTGCAGAACGAGGCCTTCCAGGAAAGCCAGGCGCTCGGTTCCCAGACTATCGCCCAAGGCGGCGATCAACTCCTCGGGGTTCTCGATGCGCGCCCCCGGTGCCAGCGATTTCAGAGTTTCCTCGCCGCCGAAGCGCCACCAGTTGAGCAGGCGCGGCAGGCTGACATCCCGGCCCGTGACCGCGTCGAGGAGATAGGTTTCGTGGTTGCCGAGCAAACGGATCTCTTCGACCCCCGGCTGGCCAAGTCCGGCGGCCACCAGGTCCAACGTTTCCAGCGGCTGCCAGCCGCGGTCGACGTAATCGCCCAACCAGACAACCGAAACCGCCGCGCCGTCTTCAACCGCGCCTGCCGTCGTGTCAAGTTCGAGGGCAATGATGCCGGTGATGTGTTCCTGCAGACTCCAAAGATGGTCGGCATGGGCATGCACGTCGCCGATAGCAAAGACCGTACGCCCGACTGGCAGCCGGCGCGGCGCGGCTTGCCAGTCGGTGGCCTCGGTGGCGATGCGCGGCATTGGCTCTCCTCTGAAAAGAAGGGCCGTCAGTTTAGCGCAGGAAGAGGCGCGTTAAAACGCCATCGGCAGAGCGCCGGCCGGCCGCAGTGCAGCAGTCCGGTTTAGTGTGGACCGATTTCCGCTTGCGGAATCGCGGGGGCCGACAATGGCAGTATCGCCCCTAGGACTGGGGTCATGCCCTTCTTCATGGGTTTTCCCGCCCATGAAGTTCGACGCGCGATCTGGCTAACGCGCGATCTGATCGTGGCGGGCACGAACCTCCGCCGGCCAGCGGCTCTTGATAAAGGACAAGACGGCCCAGATTTCATCGTCACTCAAAATCCCTTCATAGGCCGGCATGTCGCTCTGGTAGCCGCCGCCGGCCAGCGCCGCCGGACCGAACTTGGTCAGCTCAAAGAGCTGAGCGCCGGGATGGTGCCAGGTGTGGCCGTCGGCATCGTGGGGCGGTGCCGGCAGGCGGCCGTCGGCGCGGCGGCGACGCCAGTCGGGTTGGCCCTGCAGATCGGCACCATGACAGGAAGCGCAGTTGGCCGCATAGATCGTCGCGCCGAGTGCCACCTTGTCGCGGTCCGTCGGGTCCAGGCCAGCGGCGGCACCGAACCCACCAAGTGCATTGTAGCCATAGGCCAGCGCCGCGAGGCCGGCGGTAAGAATGACCAGTCCCAAAACAATCCAGCGGGCATTCCGCGCCATATTTCCATCCGTCTCCAATGTTCAAGTTGCCGGCCAAAGCTGAACTATCCAGCCAGAAGAAGGTCAAGGCCGACGGGCGCGAGCATAGTCCCGCGGCCCGAACCTATACCAGGGCGCGCAAGATGGCCTCGCCGCAGGTCCGCGTGTCGGCCTTGCCGCCAAGGTCACGGGTACGCGCGTCGGGATTCTCCAACACGGTCTCGATGGCGGCTTCCAGCTCAGCGGCGGCGCCGCTCTCGCCCAGGTGGTCGAGCATCAGGGCCGCGGTCCACACCGCGGCCACCGGGTTGGCGATGCCCTGTCCGGCAATGTCCGGGGCCGAGCCGTGCACCGGCTCGAACAGCGAGGGGAAGTCGCCCGGCGGGTTCAGGTTGGCCGCCGGCGCGATGCCGATGGAGCCGGCCACGGCGGGGCCGAGGTCGGAGAGGATGTCGCCGAAGAGGTTGGAGGCGACCACCACGTCGAACCAGTCGGGGTGCTGCACGAAGTGCGCCGTCAGAATGTCGATGTGGTACTGCGCCGTCTTCACGCCCGGATAACTTGCCGCCATGGCGGCGAAGCGCTCGTCCCAGTAGGGCATGGTGTGGACGATGCCGTTGGACTTGGTGGCCGAGGTCACGTGCTTGCGCCGGCGCTTCCCGGCCAACTCGAAGGCATATTTCATGATGCGGTCGGTACCGCGGCGGGTGAAGCAGGACATCTGCGAGACCATCTCCTGCTCGGTGCCGCCGTAAAGCCGGCCGCCGATCTCCGAGTACTCGCCCTCGACGTTCTCGCGCACCACGATGAAGTCAATGTCCTCCGGTCCGCGCCCGGCCAGCGGCGACGTCATGCCGCGCAGCAGGCGCACCGGACGCACGTTGGCGTAGAGGTCGAGTTCGCGGCGCAACGGGATCAGCAGGCCCCACAGCGAGACATGGTCGGCGACGCCGGGAAAGCCGACGGCGCCGAGGTAGAGGGCGTCGAATTCCCTCACCTGGTCGATGCCGTCCGCCGGCATCATGCGCCCGGTTTCGGCATAGCGCTCGCAGGACCAGTCGAAGTTTTCCCACTCCAGCACAAAGCCGTGCCGCCCGGCGACCGCCTCGGCGGCGCGCTGGCCCTCGGGAATGACTTCCTTGCCGATCCCGTCCCCCGGGATCACGGCGATTCGGTATTTGCGATTGGACATGCGATCGCCTCCCTACCTGAGTTGTCGGGCTCTCGAATAGGGCAAAAGCCGCCAGACGGCAAGCCGGTGCCCCAGGGGAGCTCGCCGAACACGGCATGTCCCATAAGCAAAACCCCCGGCGACCGGCCGAGGGTTTTGGAACTTGGTGGAGCCGGACGGAATCGAACCGACGACCTCTACAATGCCATTGTAGCGCTCTCCCAACTGAGCTACGGCCCCATGGGAACACCGCCGGCGCCTCGAAATCGCGCGTCGCCCGGCGGCGTGATGCGGGAAATTAGGTATCCCACCGGATCAAGGCAAGGAAAAACTCGCGGCCATCGCCAGCCCCGAACCACCCTCGCGTAACGCCGGCGCGTATCGGGCAGAAGCCTTACGCGAATCCTAACATACCCAAAGGCCGCCGCGGCCATTCCGGCCGGCGATCAGCCCCGCAATCAGCCCAGGCAGGCCTCAGGTATCGTCGTCGTCCTTGCCGCCGACGACGACATCGCTGACGTCGTCGTCATCGCCGAGGTCCGAGGTATCCTCGATCATGTCCTCGTCGTCATCGTCGCCAACCGCAGCGTCCGCCTCGGCGTCGTCGATGTCGAATTCTTCGTCGTCGTCGCTGTCTTCGTCGTCGTCGGCCGGCGCCGCCTTCTTGGGCTTCTTCTGCTTGGCCTCGGGCTCCGGCTTGGGCGCGCTGCGCGGGCGGCGCGATTTCAACAGGGCTTCCGGATCGAATACGGCACCACAGGAAGGGCAGGTGATCGGCGACTTCGACAAGTCGTAGAACTTGCTTCCACAACTCTGACAAATGCGCTTGGTCCCCCACTTAGGATTTGCCACCAGCGCGTACCTCCATCCAAAGGTCTTGCAGTTCATAGGCTGGGCGTGGCAATTGCCATGATCGTGCATCGCTGTCAAAAGGTAAATGGCGGTCGCTGGCGGTTTCAGCGCCAGGGAGGCAGATGCCGCCGGAGACCGCCCGGAACGCCGCCCAGAATCCTGCCGCAGACAAGGAACCTATTTCCGTGAGACCCATGACCGCCAGACCGAGCGACGCGCTTTCGGGCAGCGTCCGGCTGCCCGGCGACAAATCCATCTCGCACCGGGCGTTGATGTTCGGTGGCCTGGCGGTCGGCGAGACGACCATCGACGGGCTGCTGGAAGGCGAGGACGTGCTGCGTACGGCGGCAGCGATGCGGGCTCTCGGCGCCGAAATCGAGCGCGGCAGCGACAGTCGATGGCCTGGGCGTTGGCACGTTTGGGGCCGCGGCGTCGGTGCCCTCGCAGAGCCGGAGGACGTGTTGGACATGGGCAACTCCGGCACCGGAGCGCGGCTGCTGTTGGGAATTCTCGCCGGCCATCCGCTGACCGCGGTGCTGACCGGCGACGCCTCGTTGCGCCGCCGCCCCATGGCCCGGGTCACCGAGCCGCTATCGGCCTGCGGCGCCACTTTCATCGCCCGCGAGGGCGGCCGCCTGCCGCTCACGGTGATCGGCGCGCGCGACCCTCTGCCGCTGGACTACCACCTCCCGGTGCCCTCGGCCCAGGTGAAGTCCGCCGTGCTGCTGGCCGGCCTCAACGCGCCGGGCGAGACAAGGGTGGTGGAACGTGAGGCAACCCGGGACCACAGCGAGCGCATGCTCGGCTATTTCGGCGCCGTCATCCGCTGCCGGGAAATCGACGACGACGGCCAGCCGGCGCAGGAAATCCTGCTAACCGGCCAGCCTGAACTGACCGGCAGGCGCGTCCAGGTGCCGGCCGACCCTTCCTCGGCGGCCTTTCCCCTGGTGGCGGCGCTGCTGCTGCCCGGCTCCGAAGTGCGGCTGGAAGCCGTGGGCATGAACCCGCAGCGCTGCGGCCTGCTGACGACGCTGCAGGAGATGGGCGGCGACATTACGATCGAAAACGCCGGCGAGGCCGGCGGCGAGCCGGTCGCCGACCTGGTGGTGCGCGGCAGCCGACTGAGGGGCATAGAAGTGCCGGCCGGGCGCGCGCCCTCGATGATCGACGAATACCCGGTCCTGGCCATGGCCGCCGCCGCCGCCGAGGGCCGCACGGTAATGCGCGGCCTGGGCGAGCTGCGCGTCAAGGAAAGCGACCGCCTGGCCGCGGTCGCCCGCGGTTTGGCGCGTTGCGGAGTCGCCGTCGAGGAGCAACCGGAGACCCTGACCGTCGACGGCTCCGGCGGCCGGCCGGCCGGCGGCAACAGCCAACCCATCGAGACCGATCTCGACCACCGCATCGCCATGAGCTTCCTGGTCCTGGGCCTGGCCGCCGAGCGGCCGGTGCTGATCGACGACATGACGCCGATCGCCACCTCCTTTCCCGACTTCCTGCCGCTCATGGAAGGCCTGGGAGCGAAGTTCACGGCGCCCCGGGAGGCGGAATGATCATCGCCGTGGACGGGCCGGTAGCGGCCGGCAAGGGAACCCTGGCGCGGCGCCTGGCCGCTGCTTTCGACTATGCCTATCTGGACACCGGATCGATCTACCGTGCCGTGGCGGCCAAGATTCTGGCCGCCGGCGGCGACCCCGAGGCAGCGGATACGGCCAGCGCAGCCGCGCGCAGCCTGGATCCCATCGATCTGCAGCGCGACGACCTGCGGCTTGAGACGGTCAGTCAGGTGGCGTCGAAAGTGGCGGCGATTCCAGCCGTGCGGGCCGCCCTCCTGGACTTTCAACGCAGCTTTGCCGAGCGCCCGCCGGAGGGCCGCAAAGGGGCGGTTCTGGACGGCCGCGACATCGGCACGGTCGTCTGTCCCGGAGCAGATATGAAATTTTTCCTAACTGCCACGGTGGAAGCGCGCGCCGCTCGGCGGCATAAAGAGTTGATCCAACGGGGCGAGCAGAGTATATACGCCCGCGTTTTGCAGGACTTGCGCGAAAGGGATGCGCGCGACAGCGGGCGGGCAGCCGCCCCCTTGAAGGCCGCGGATGATGCGGTCCGGCTTGATACGAGCGAGATGGATGCCGATCAGGCTTTCGAGGTCGCCATGGCGGAAATTGCCCGGCGACGCGACCAGGAACGGTTTCAGTAAGAATTGCGATCCCACGCTAAGGTGACGGGCCGTCAGGCCCGGCCGCAACAGCGAAAGCCAGCAAGACATAACGCCCGGGATGGTCCCGGGAAGACCGGCGGCAAACCGCCCGGCCTGGATAGTGCACTAACGAAAGGACGTCCCACATGGCTGAAGCAGCCACCGCAACCCCCGCAGCTGAAAAAGAGAGCTTTGCGGCTCTGCTCGATGAATCCCTTGGCACTGAAGATACCCTGGAAGGCAAGGTCCTGCGGGGCACCATCATCGCCATCGAAGGCGACACAGCCGTGGTCGACGTCGGCCTGAAGTCGGAAGGCCGCGTCGCCCTGAAGGAATTCGCCGATGCCGGCCAGATGCCGGAGTTGAAGGCAGGCGACGAGGTCGAAGTTTACCTGGAGCGCATGGAAAACAAGAACGGCGAGGCAATGCTAAGCCGTGAAAAAGCCAAGCGTGAGGAAGCCTGGACTCAGCTGGCCAAGGCCTTCTCGGCCAATGAGCGCGTGACCGGCACCATCTTCGGCCGCGTCAAGGGTGGCTTCACTGTGGACCTTTCCGGCGCCGTGGCCTTTCTGCCCGGCAGCCAGGTCGATATCCGCCCGGTGCGCGACGTCAGCCCCCTGATGGGCACTCCACAGCCCTTCCAGATTCTCAAGATGGACCGTTCGCGCGGCAATATCGTGGTATCGCGCCGCGCCGTCCTTGAGGAAACCCGCGCCGAGCAGCGTTCGGAACTGGTGGCCAACCTCAAGGAAGGCCAGGTCCTGACCGGCGTGGTCAAGAACATCACCGACTACGGCGCTTTCGTGGATCTCGGCGGTGTCGACGGGCTGCTGCACGTCACCGACATCTCCTGGAAGCGCATCAATCATCCAACCGAAGTGCTGTCCATCGGCCAGCAGGTGCAGGTGCAGGTCATCCGCTTCAATGCTGAGACCCAGCGCATCAGCCTGGGCATGAAGCAGCTCGAAGCCGATCCCTGGGAAGGTGTTTCCGTCAAATACCCGGTCGGCACCAAGTTCACCGGGCGCGTCACCAACATCACCGACTACGGCGCCTTCGTGGAACTGGAAGCCGGCATCGAGGGTCTGGTCCACGTCTCCGAGATGAGCTGGACCAAGAAGAACGTCCACCCGGGCAAGATCGTCTCCACTTCTCAGGAAGTGGAAGTCATGATCCTCGACGTCGACGAGCAGAAACGGCGCATCAGTCTGGGCCTCAAGCAGTGCGGTTCCAACCCCTGGGAGTCCTTCCTGGAAAACTGCCCGGTCGGCAGCGAGCTGGAAGGCGAAATCAAGAACATCACCGAGTTCGGCCTCTTTGTCGGCCTGCCGGGTGAAATCGACGGCATGGTTCACCTCTCCGACCTGGACTGGAGCCTGTCCGGCGAGGAAGCCGTCAAGCAGTTCAACAAGGGCGATGTCACCAAGGTCAAGGTGCTGGATGTCGACGTCGACAAAGAGCGCGTCAGCCTGGGCATCAAGCAGCTCGGCGAGGATCCCTTCGCCGGCAGCACCATGAACCTGAAGAAGGGCGACGTGGTGACCTGCACCGTGCATCTGGTTGTCGAGAACGGCATCGAGGTACAGGTTGGCGACGGAGCCATCGGCTTCATTCGCAAGGCCGAGTTGTCGCGCGACCGCAGCGAGCAGCAGCCGAGCCGCTTTGCCGTCGGCGAGAAGGTAGATGCGCGGATCACCGCCATCGATCCGAAAACCCGCAAGATTGCCCTCTCGATCAAGCAGCGCGAGATCGCGGAGGAAAAGAAAGCGGTTGCCGACTACGGCTCCACGGAATCCGGTGCCAGCCTGGGTGACATCCTGGGCGCCGCCATCTCCGAGGCCCGTGCCAAAGCCGATTCCGGCGATGACGCCAGTGACGGCGACGAGAAGAAAGAAGACTGAACCTAAATAAAGACACCGCTTCCCGGGCACGGGGAGCCACATTCTGCACGCGGCCCGCCGATCCCTCGGCGGGCCGCTTTCCTATGGCCATCTGGGAGAAAACGCATGAAAATCGCATGCTTCCGCAGTTTTCCTGTTCTCCTCATTCATCAAAAAAACGTTTGTTCTGAAAGGCTTATCCTTGACGCCCAGTGTAACCTCTGGCAACGTTTCCGACACTTGCGGCATGGGAAACAATCTCGGCCGGACAAGGGCAGCGCGAGCCAACCGCCGAACAGGGACAGTGCCGAGCGACGGCCATCCTGAAAAAGGCGGAACCCAACGGGGGATCGCGGCCTGCGGGAGGTAAACGGGATGGGGACGCCGGCCGCACTGCGGGTCGGGAGGGGAACGATGTCGCTATGACGAAATCTGAGCTGATTCAACACATCGCGGATCTTAATCCGCATCTCTACCATCGTGACGTTGAGCGCATCGTCACCACGATCTTCGATGAAATCAGCGAGGCGCTTTCCCGGGGGGACAGAGTGGAACTGCGCGGTTTCGGCGCTTTCTCCGTGAAGCGCCGCGAGGCCCGGGTCGGCCGTAACCCGCGCACCGGGACAGCGGTGAATGTCTCGGAAAAGCACGTGCCCTTCTTCAAAACCGGCAAGCAACTGCGCGAACGCCTGAACAGCCGTTAAGCCGTTTCTGACGAGGACGCTTACGCTAGGCCTCGCGATCCGGGACCGATTGGGATAGAGTTCCGGGAAAGCGCCCGAAACTCAAATGGCTGTCCTCAACGTGCAGTATTTCTACTGGTTCATCACTTTCCTGCTGCTGGCCGTCTTCGTGACTTTTACGGCGGCCAACCTGGAATTCGTCGCCATCGATTTTTGGCCCTTCGAATACCAGCTGAGCGCACCCTTCGCGCTGGTGGTGCTCGGCTGCCTGCTGACCGGCTTCGTGATCGGCGCCTTCCTGATGTGGCTGCGTTTCGGGGCCGCGCGCGCGCGGGCTAAGCGTGCCGAGCAGCGCGCCGCCATTCTGCAGCACGAGCTGGCGGAGATGAAGCGGTCGGCCGACACCTCGAAACCAGCCCGGACAGGCGGTCCGGCGCCGCAGTTGCGCACCCCTTCCAGCGCTTACAAAACGGCCACCGGCGGGAACTAGAGTCCCACCGATGGCAGATTCCTGATGCGCATTATCTCCGCCGCTGAAGTTGAGGCAGCGCTCGACTATCCCAGCCTCATCGAAAGCCTGCGCCAGGCCTTCCGCCGTGAGATCGAAGTTCCCGTGCGCCACCATCATGATATCGAAATGCCCGGCGGCAGCCCGGCCACGCTGCTGCTCATGCCGGCCTGGCAGTCCGGGCGTCATATTGGCATCAAAATGGTCACCGTGTTCCCCGACAATGGCGAAAAAAGCCTGCCGGCGATCATGGGCATTTACGTTCTGCTGGACGGCAAGACCGGCTCGCCCCTGGCACTGATCGACGGACCCAAGCTGACTGTCAAGCGCACCGCTGCGGCCTCGGCCCTAGGCGCCAGCTACTTGGCGCGCCCCGATGCCGAGCGCCTGCTGATGGTCGGCACCGGTGCCCTGGCGCCGGAGCTTATCATGGCCCACGCCGCCGTCCGGCCGATCTGCAACGTGCTGATCTGGGGCCGCGATCCGGAGAAGGCGGAAAAACTCGCCAAGCGCATAAACCGCCGCGACTTCCGGGTCGACTGGACCGACGATCTTGAGGAAGCCGCCCGCGGCGCCCACATCATCTCCTGCGCCACCCTGTCCAAGGAGCCGCTGATCAAGGGCGACTGGCTGCTGCCCGGCCAGCACATCGATCTGGTCGGTGCCTTCCGCCCGGACATGCGCGAGACCGACGATGCCGTCATGCGGCGGGCCCGCGTCTTCGTCGATACTCGCGCCGGCGCCACCAAAGAGGGCGGCGATATCGTCCAGGCCCTCGAGGCCGGCGCCCTGGAACTCGAAGACATTGCCGGCGATCTTTTCGAGATCACCCGCGGCGAGCGCAGCGGCCGGCGCTTTTACGACCAGATCACCCTTTTCAAGTCGGTCGGCACGGCGATCGAAGATCTTGCCGCCGCGCAACTGGTCTGCGAACGCTACTGAATGAGAATCCTGATCGTCGGCGCCGGCGTTATGGGCCTCGCAGTGGCGGAAGCGCTGCTGGAGGCGGGCCACGAGATCGCCATCTATGAGCAGGGCGCCATCCCCAACGACCTCGCCTCGTCGAGCGATCAGCATCGCCTGATCCGCTATCCCTATGGAGACAAGACCGGCTATGCCCGTCTCGTCGATCCGGCCTACGCGGCTTGGCGGCGACTCTGGGGGCGCCTCGGCCGCAACCACTACGTCGAGACCGGAACCCTGGTGGTGAGCCGAGAGACGGGCGGCTGGATGGACGGCTCCGCCGCGAGCCTGACCGAGATCGACAGTCCCGTTGAGTGGCTCGACGCAGCCACTCTGGCCACGCGATTTCCCCTGCTGAAGATCGACCCGGCGGACCGTGGTTTCCACTTGCAGAGCGGCGGTCTGCTGCTGGCGCGCCCGATTCTCGAGAGCCTGTCCGCTCGCATCTTCGAGCGCGGCGGCACTCTCTTCGCGGGCCGCCGGGTAACCGGCATCGACACGGCAGCGGCGCAGCTGACGCTGGCCGATGGCAGCAGAGACTCCGGCGACCTGATCGTCGTCACCCTGGGGGCCTGGCTCTGCGATCTGCTGCCTGAACTTGCGGTGCGGGTCACGCCCTCGCGCCAGGCCTATGCCTATCTGGCGCCACCCGCGAGGACGCGGGCCGCCTGGGCAGCTCATCCCATGCTTTTGGACATCGGTACCGAGTCCGGCTTCTATCTGGTACCGCCGGCGGCGGGCACCGCGATGAAGATCGGCGATCACGGCTTTTCCCTGACCGGCCATCCGGACCGCCAGCGCGACGGCCGGCCTGAGGATGTGGCCGAGAGTCTGGCCATGGCATCAGAGCGCATCGCGGATTTCGAGGAAATCCAGGTTGAATGGATCAATACCTGCTTCTACATGGTCGAAGCGAACGAGCGCTTCGTTGCGGAGCAGCGCGGCGCCGCCTGGATTCTCACCGGATTCTCCGGCCATGGCTTCAAGTTCGCCCCGCTGATCGGCGAGCAGCTAGCGGAGGTGATCGCCGGAGGCCTCACCCCCGCAGATTTCGCCGCGTGGATCTCGGGGGGCTGGATTTCAGGGCGACACGGCGCTATGCAGGACGCGGCGTCGCCGAAATGATCCCGCCGGACCAGTCCGCAGCGGGAAAGGCCTTCGGCAGGAAGGTTCCAGGTCCATGAAAGTCATCATCATCGGAGGCGGCATCGTCGGCCTTTCGACGGCCTGGGCCCTGGCGCGCGGCGGGCACGAGGCCGTCCTCTTCGAGCAAGCGTCCCTGCCGCATAACGGCGGCGCCTCTTACGATCAGCATCGGCTGATTCGCCTGCCCTATGCCGATCAGATCGGTTACTGCGCCATGGTGGTCGACGCCCTGAAGGCCTGGCAGCGCCTTTGGGACGACCTCGGCGAATCCCACTATGCCGAGATCGGCAGCCTGGCGCTGTGTACGCAAGAGGGCGACTGGACCGATCTCTCGCAGCAGACCCTGGACAGTCTCGGCCTCGACTACGCCACCCTGGACCGCAAGCAGATCGAGGAGCTCTATCCTTTTCTCAAACTGCCGGAGAACGTCTGGGGCCTCTACAACGAGACCGGCGGCCTGCTCTTTGCCTCACGCATCATCGATTCGCTGATTCGCGACCTGCGCCACCGCGGTGTCAGCCTACGCGACAAAACCCGCATCGTCGGCGTCGATCCGGCGGCGGGCGCCGTCATCCTGGAGAACGGCAGGCAGGAAACCGCAGAGGCCATCGTGGTCGCCGCCGGCGCCTGGACCGTCAAGCTGTTTCCCGAGCTCTCGCGCCGTGCTGTGCCGCACCGCCAGGTGGTCGCCTACATGGAGCCGCCGCAGGCCCACGCCGAGGGTTGGTCCACAGCGCCGGCCATGGTCCACCTGCTGAACGCGGTGGATATCTACGTCGCCCCGCCGATCGGTGGTTCCGAGCTGAAGTTCGGCTGCGGCCAGCACCGCCGCCCGGGCGACCCCGACAACCTCGACCCGCTGGCCGAAGGCGAGGCCGCCCAGGTCGCCGCGGCCTTCGCGCCGCTGCTGCGCGACTTCGAGGATTACAAAGTCATTCGCGGCCAGGTCTGCCCCTTTGCCGTTGCGGCGGACGAGCGCTTCGTGACCGAGCGCAACGGACCGGTCCTGGTGGTCGGCGGCTGCAGTGGTCATATGTTCAAGTTCGGCGCCCTGATGGGCGAACAACTGGCGCGCACCGCCCTCGGTGACATCTCTTTCAAGGCCTTTCGCCTCTGGGCCGAGGGCCGGCATCAGACCCTGACTCCGGAGTAAAAATGACTAGTCGAGAACGATCATGAACATGAAACTCTCCCCCCGCGAACGCATCTTCGTCGGCCTCGACACGCCGGACGTCGACAAGGCGGCGCGCCTTGCCTCGTCGCTGGTCGGCACCGTCGGCGGCGTGAAGATCGGCAAGGAGCTGTTCACTGCCCAGGGGCCCGACGGCGTGCGCAAAGCCGCTGGGGGCGCGCCGCTGTTCCTCGACCTGAAATTCCACGACATTCCCAACACCGTGGCCGGCGCAGTGCGCGCCGCCGTCCGTCTGTCGCCTAGAATTCTCAACGTTCATACCTCCGGCGGGCGCGCCATGATGTCGGCGGCCGCCGAGGCGGCCCGCGAGGCGGCCGAAACCCTGAACATCGAGCGCCCCCGGGTGATCGGTGTCACGGTGCTGACCAGCCTGGATGCGAGCGACCTGGAAGAGGTTGGCCAGAAGGGCCCGGTTGAGGATCAGGTGGAACGGCTGGCCCGGCTGGCGCAGGCCAGCGGGCTGGACGGTGTGGTCTGCTCGCCCAAAGAGATTTCGCGGTTGCGCGCGGCCTGTGGTCCGAACTTCCTGCTGGTCGTTCCTGGCATCCGCCCCGTCTGGTCGGGAGCCGGCGATCAGAAGCGCGTCATGACGCCCGAGGAAGCCATCGCCGCCGGCGCCGACCATATCGTTATCGGGCGCCCAATCACGTCGGCGGAAGATCCGCTGGCCGCGGCCAGGCGCATTGTGGCCGACCTCGAAGATACCGCCGCCACCGTCTGATATCCCGAGCGTGATCGTATGACCCCTCCAAATCAACCACCTCCGCAGGCCGTCGCGGAACTGCCGGTCGTGGCGACCGTCCTGGGCGCCTTTGCCTCGGTGGCCGGGCAGCTGGGCCTGGTCGCCAGGGCGGCCAAGGGCGCCATTCTGCTGCTCGTCTCGGCCTCCCTGCTGTCGCTGCTGCTGCCGGGCGGCGGCGGCTCCAGTTTCTTCATGTTCCTGATCAGCCTCGCCGCGGCCAGCCATTTCGGCATCAACTGGTGCCGTGCGATGCTGCTCGGCCCAACGGGCCTGCCCGCCCGCAGCCTGGCCTGGCGGCCGCCGCACTGGCGCTTCCTCGGTTACAGCCTGCTGATGGTGCTGATCATGCTGCTGGTGGTTTTTCCAATGTCGATCATCGGTTCGGTGTTCGCCAGCCTGCTTGGCCTGGCCGACAGTCCCGACGATCTCGGTGCGGCGCTGGGCCTCACTTTCATGCTGGTCCTGCTGGGCATGTTCTATGTCCTGGCCCGGCTGGGCTTCATCTTCCCCGCCATCGCCATGGAGGAGAACTACGGCCTCGGCTTGGCTCGGCAGCATACCGCCGGCCTGGGCGGCCTGCGGGTCGCCGCCGCCTTGACCCTTGCCGGCCTGCCCCTTGCCATCGCCCAGATTCTCCTCACCGCCTTCCTGTTGCAGAGCTTTTTCGGAGTTTCGTTCAGCGACCTGATGCCGCAGATGCCGCAGCCTGACGGGAGCCCGCCGGCCATCGCCCAGACGATGGAAATAGAACCGCCGTCGGTCGTCGGCATCCTGTTGTTCAACCTGATCTCGGCGGTGGCCAACTTCCTTTCCTTCGCGGTGGTCTTCTCGGTGCTCTGCCTGGCGTTCCGCACCTGCACCGGCTGGGTACCGGCGACGCAGAACCTGCCGACCGCGCCACGGGACGACGACGAGCCGGGAAACGGCGGTGCAACCACCTAACCCGATCTGGCCAACCCTTTCGTTTGGTCGAATTAACGGCCCTCTGCTATCGTTCCGGTTGGTTTTGACTGGCTAAACGCATTGCAGGGGAACTCGACATGACTTTGGAAGCAACTCCGGCCCTGCCGGCGCGGCTGTCCTTCGGCACGACTTTCAGCGCCGGCTTTTCCACCGTCTTCAGCCGCTTTTGGATGTTCATCAAGGCCGCCCTGCTGCCGGTCGGTCTCAGCATTCTGATCGGCCTCGGCGCCTTCGCTCTGGCCGCCGTTCATCCGGCCCTGGCGTTCCCCCTGCAGATTCTCGGGATGCTGCCCCTTGCCTTGCTCGGTATTGCCTGCTGCCGCCTGGCGCTGATCGGCCGCCAAGCCGGCGCCATACCTCGTCCCCTCTTCGGCCGGCGCACCTGGGTCTATTTCGGCTATAACCTGCTGTTCATGCTGTTCGTTGCGGGGCCGATGATCGTGGTGGGCTTCGCAATGCTTGGCGGCGTAATTATGAGCAAGGGCGGTGATCCGGACTCCTTCGACCCCGAAAAGTTCGCCGCCTTCGGCATTGCAGTGCTGCTGATTTTTCCATTCTATTTCGTCTACCTGTACTTCATCACGCGGATCAGCCTCGTCTTTCCGGCCGTATCCGTTGATCAAAAACTGGGACTTGGCGGCTCCTGGCGCCTGACCTGCGGCGCCGCCGGCTTCAAGCTCTATGCCGTTTTCGTTCTGCTGACGATAGCGCTCATTTTTGGCGTTTCCATCGTCATCGGCGTGATGAGCGCGGTCGTCGGCCTCATCTGGTTCGTCCCCGGCGGCCTTGCGCAGGACCCCGCCGACATCAGCCTTCTGAGCATCCTCGCCACCCAGGCGCCGGTCCTGGTCCTCTCCCTGCTGCTGGAATACCTCGGCTTCGTCATCATGATCGCCGCGCTGGCTTCCGCCTACGCGCAGCTCAGCGGTTGGGGCGGGCCGCGCGCGGAGATTCTTGAGCGCTTTGAATGACATCCGGCGAGCCGCCACCAAGCGCCGTCGCGCGCCTCGAGATCCTGCCGTGCATCGCGGAGTGCTACAGGGTCGTATTCCGCGACTTTCCGGCCCTGACGAAGATCGCTCTGCTGCCGATTGTCCTGTCGATCCTGATCGGCCTGGCGTCCTCCTTATTCCTGCCGACCTACGACGGCGTGTTCTGGCACTTCGCGACCCTGCTGCCCTGGACCGTGCTCGGCGTCGCCTGGCTGCGCCGCAGCCTCGATCTAGATGGCAGCGCGCCGGCGCGGTTTTTTCCCGACTTCGAACGGCGGCATCTGCGCTTCTTCGTTTTCTCCCTGGCCCTGACGCTGATCGACCTGCCGTTCTGGCTGCTGCCGCAGTTGCTCGATGACGGCGCTGGAGGCGACGTTCAGCGCGAGGTCCTCGACTGGGCGATTTACGCCCTGCGCATCTATGTTGAGCTGCGCTTCGCCTTCGCCTATGCCGCCGCGGCCGCCGAAGAACCCTACAGCCTCGCCTTCGCCTGGCGCCACACCCGTGGCCAGAGCCTGCGTGTCTTCATCATCGTCGGCCTCGCGGTGGTGCTGCCCTGGCGCCTCTTCGACTATGTTCTGGGGGGTCTCGGCCTTTCCGACTTCATCGTCTACCTGGCTTGGCATGGCGGCCTGTGGATCACCCAGGGCGTCTTCCTGACCTGCATCGCCGTCGCCTTCCGCCGCAGCACCGGCTGGGTGCCGAAACCGGACAAGAACATCCTGGAGCGGTTCGAGTGACTCGGTTGACTTGAGCCGCCCGAGCCGCCCTAATCCGGCGCCCAGGAGCGAAGCGACCGGACAAAATGAGCGTTGATGTGAAAATCTGCGGCATCTCGACGGCCGAGGCGATGACCGCCGCGGTCGAGGGCGGGGCCGCCTTCGTCGGGCTGGTGTTCTATCCGCCAAGCCCACGCGCCGTGACACCCGTCGAGGCAGCGCCGCTGGCCGCCCTGGTTCCCGGGGGTGTCGTCAAGACCGGGCTGCTGGTCGATGCCGACGACAGCGCCATCGAGACCATCCTGAAAGAAGTGCCACTGGACCTGCTGCAACTGCATGGCGCCGAGAGCCCCAAGCGGGTAGCCGAGATCAAGCTGCGCTTCGGCCTGCCGGTCATGAAGGTAGTGAAACTGCGCCAGCAGGGCGATCTGGAATCCGTTCAGCCCTACCTGGCGGTGGCCGACCGCCTGCTGTTCGACGCCAAGCCGCCGGCGGAGATGGCCGGCACCCTGCCGGGCGGTAACGCCGTGGCCTTCGACTGGACCATCCTCGCGGGAACAACCTGGCCGCTACCCTGGATGCTGGCCGGCGGGCTGACGCCGCAGAACGTGGCCGAGGCCGTCGCCGTCTCCGGAGCGCCGAGGGTCGATGTCTCCTCCGGCGTCGAGGACGCACCGGGCCGCAAGAACCCGCGGAAAATCCGGGCTTTCCTGCGCGCCGCGCACGGCCTCTAGGCGCTTGCGAATCGGCGGAAAGCCCGCCTGCCGGGCATTGCGGCGCCGGGTCTAATCGGGCAAAGTCCGGCCTTCATCAACGATAAAACGCGAACAAGGACAAAACGTCCCCCATGGAGACGCTGAACACCTACCGCGCCGGCCCCGACGAGGCCGGGCATTTCGGCATTTTCGGCGGCCGCTTCGTCGCCGAGACCCTGATGCCGCTGATCCTCGATGTCGAGCAGGCCTACAATGCCGCCCGCAGTGACGCGAGCTTCCAGGCCGACTACGACTACTACGCCAAACACTACGTCGGCCGTCCCAGCCCGCTCTACTTCGCCGAGCGGATGACCGAGGAGCTGCGCCAGGGCGCCGAAGCAACCAAGGGCGCCAAGATCTACTTCAAGCGCGACGAGCTGAACCACACCGGCTCCCACAAGGCCAACAACGTGCTGGGGCAGATCCTGCTGGCCAGGCGCATGGGCAAGACCCGCATCATCGCCGAGACCGGCGCCGGCCAGCACGGCGTCGCCACCGCCACCTTCTGCGCCCTCTTCAATCTGCCCTGCGTGGTCTACATGGGCACCACCGACATCGAGCGCCAGGCGCCCAACGTGTTCCGCATGAAGCTGCTGGGCGCCGAAGTGAGGTCGGTGACCAGCGGCACCGGCACCCTGAAGGACGCCATGAACGACGCCCTGCGCGACTGGGTCGCCAACGTCGAGAACACCTTCTACATCATCGGCACGGCGGCCGGCCCGCACCCTTATCCGGCCATGGTGCGCGACTTCCAGTCGATTATCGGGCGCGAGACCCGCGAGCAGATTATGGAGGCCGAAGGCCGCCTGCCCGACGCCCTGGTCGCCTGCATCGGCGGCGGATCCAACGCCATTGGGCTGTTCCACCCCTTCCTCGACGACAAGGAGGTGCGCATCTTCGGGGTCGAGGCGGCGGGTCACGGCATTCCCAGCGGCGAGCACGCGGCTTCGCTGACCGGCGGGCGCCCCGGCGTGCTGCACGGCAATCGAACCTACCTGCTGCAGAACGACGACGGCCAGATCACCGACGCCCATTCGATTTCCGCCGGCCTCGACTATCCAGGCATCGGCCCGGAGCATTCCTGGCTGCATGAGATCGGCCGCGCCGAGTACGTCTCGGCCACCGACAAGGAAGCGCTGGAGGCCTTCCAGCTGTGCTCGCGCATCGAGGGTATTATCCCGGCGCTGGAGCCGGCCCACGCCTTGGCCTACGTACGCAAGCTGGCGCCGCAGCTGGGGCGCGACGAGATTATCGTCATGAACATGTGCGGGCGCGGCGACAAGGATGTCTTCACCGTCGCCGCCGCGCTGGGAGTCGAGCTGTGAGTGCCGCTGACGTGAAAGACAGCCGCATCGAGAAGCGCTTCGCCGCCGTGAAGGCCGCGGGCCGCGGCGCGCTGGTCACCTTCGTTACCGCCGGCGACCCGGACTACGACACCTCGCTGGAGGTCGTCAAAGGCCTGCCCGCCGCCGGCGCCGACCTGATCGAGCTCGGCATGCCGTTCTCCGATCCCATGGCCGAGGGTCCGCCGATCCAGGCCTCCAGCCTGCGCGCGCTCAAGGCCGGCATGACGCTGGCCAAGACGCTGGAGTTGGTGCGGCAGTTCCGCCAGGGCGACGGCGACACGCCGGTCATCCTCATGGGCTACTACAACCCGATCTTCAGCTATGGCGTCGAACGTTTCGTCACCGAAGCGAAGACGGCCGGCGTCGACGGGCTGATCATCGTCGACCTGCCGCCGGAAGAGGACGTCGAACTCTGCCTGCCGGCGCTGGAGGCGGGTATCCACTGGATCCGCCTGGCGACGCCGACCACCGACGACAAGCGCCTGCCGACGGTGCTGAACAACACCAGCGGCTTCGTCTACTACGTCTCCATCATGGGCATCACTGGAACGGCCTCAGTGCCTACCGACCAAGTGCGCGCAGCGGTGGCCCGCCTGCGCCGCCACACCGAGCTGCCGATCGCCGTCGGCTTCGGCATCCGCACACCGGAACAGGCCGCCGCCGTCGCCGGCATCGCCGACGGCGCGGTAGTCGGCTCGGCCATTGTCGACGTGGTCAAGGCGGAGCTGGACGAAAACGGCAGGGCGAAGCCGGGTCTGGCGGGCAAGGTACTGGCCCTGGTAAACTCCCTGGCCAGCGGCGTGCGCGGCAGCCGCGCCGCGTAGCGCGCCTTTGAGCATAAACTCCGGAGGCCTCAGCCGATGAACTGGATCACCAACTACGTCAGGCCGAAGATCCGCGCCCTGGTGCAGAAGCCTGAGGTGCCCGACAATCTCTGGGAAAAGTGCTCCAGCTGCGCGCAGATGATCTTTCACCGGGAACTGGAAAGCAGCCTCAGGGTCTGCCCGCACTGCGGCTATCACATGCGAATTCCGGCGCGGCGGCGCCTCAAGCTGCTGTTCGACGACGGCAAATTCAAAGCCATCGAACTGCCTGTTGCGCAGCTCGATCCGCTGAAGTTCCGCGACCGCAAGCGCTACACCGACCGGCTGCGCGAAGCCCAGGCCAAGAACGGCCCCGATGAGGCCATCGTCGTGGCGCACGGCGAGATGGGTGGCAAGCCGACGGTGATCGCCGTGTTCAACTTTGCTTTCATGGGCGGCTCCATGGGCATTGCCGTCGGCGATGGGCTGCTGGCCGCCGCGCGCTTGGCGGTGATGCAGGAAGCCGCCTTGATCGTGATTCCCGCTTCCGGCGGCGCGCGCATGCAGGAGGGCATTCTCTCGCTCATGCAGATGCCGCGCTCCGTGGTGGCGGTCGATATGGTCAAGGAGGCCGGCCTGCCCTACATCGTCGTGCTCACCGACCCCACCACCGGTGGCGTCTCGGCCTCCTTCGCCATGCTGGGGGACATTGCGCTGTCCGAACCCGGCGCCACCATCGGCTTTGCCGGCAAGCGGGTCATCGAGGAGACCATCCGCGAATCCCTGCCGGAAGGATTCCAGAGCGCCGAGTACCTGTTGGATCACGGCATGGTCGATATGGTGGTGCGGCGCGGCGAACTGCGCGACACCCTGGTACGACTCGTCAAGCTGCTACGCGATAGAACGCCGATGGCGGAAGTCGTGCCGATCAAGAGCGGCGCTGCGGTTCAGCAGAGCGCCGACAGCAAGGGCGCTTCCGGCAACGGCGCCGAACCGGCAAAGACTGCCGACGCCCCGGCGATCCCCGAAGCGCCGCAAAAGGAAGCCGCTACCGCTGCAGTCAGCCCCGAGGCGGCCGGCCCCAAGGCCGCAGAAACCGGCGACAAGGTCAGGCCCGATGCGGTGGCCAAGGCCGAAGACAAGACCGGGGAGGGCGATGCCCCCCGCCGCTGACGCGGCGGCGGTCGGCGGCCGCGGCAAGACCAGTGATGCGGTCCTCGACCGCCTGACCCGCCTGCATCCCAAGGTCATCGACCTGACGCTCGAACGTGTCGAGCGCCTGCTGGCGCGCCTCGACCACCCCGAAGAACGCCTGGCGCCGGTGGTGCATGTCGCCGGCACCAACGGCAAGGGCTCGCTGCTCGCCTTTTTGCGCGCCATGCTGGAGGCTGCCGGGCGCCGCGTGCAGGTCTACACCTCGCCGCATCTGGTGCGCTTTCACGAACGTATCCGTCTCACCGACGGCCTCATCGACGAGGCGGCGCTGATCAAGTTGCTGGAACACTGTGAAGAAGTGAACGGACCCGAGCCCATCACCTTCTTCGAGGTCACCACCGCCGCCGCCTTCCTAGCCTTCGCCGACGAACCCGCCGATGTCCTGCTGCTCGAGACCGGCCTCGGTGGACGACTCGACGCCACCAACGTCATCGCCCAGCCGCGCCTGACGGCGATCACTCCCATCGCCCTTGACCACCAGCAGTTCCTCGGGCCCAGCGTCGAGGCCATCGCCGGAGAGAAGGCCGGCATCCTAAAGGCCGGCGTGCCCTGCGTCGTCGGACCGCAGGAACCGGCGGCTCTGGCGGTGCTGGAGGCTAAGGCGCAGGCGCTGGGCACGCCGCTGTTCGTCGCCGGGCGTGACTGGACCTTCGAGCAACGCGCCGAAGGGCTGCGCTACGAGGACCCGGCTGGGGTTCGCGACTTGCCGAAGCCGTCGCTGCTCGGCGCGCACCAATTCGCCAATGCTGCCATGGCTGTCGCCTGCGCGGCGCGGCTGGAAGGACTTGGTCTCGGCCCTATGGCCCTGGCCAAGGGGATATCGACGGCATCCTGGCCCGGGCGCCTGCAGCGCCTCACAAAGGGGCCGCTCGCTGCTACCTTGCCGGAAAGTTGGGAATTGTGGCTCGACGGCGGGCACAACCCGGCCGCCGGCGTTGCCCTGGCGGAGACTCTGCTGGATTGGCGCGACCGGCCGCTCAATCTCATTTACGGCATGCTGGATACCAAGGTGGCCGCCGGTTATCTGGAGGCCCTGGCGCCGCTCACGAAGAGACTGCGGTCGGTGCGCATTCCCGGCGAGGCGGCGAGCCTTTCGGCCGAAGCAGCCGCCGGCCATGCGGCCGCGGCGGGCATCGACGCCGCCGCTGCGGAGAGCGTCATGGCGGCGCTACAGGCGATCCTGGCGCAGGCCAAGGAACCGGGCCGCGTTCTGATCTGCGGCTCGCTCTACCTCGCCGGCCACGTGCTCAGCGAGAACGGCTGATTTGCCGATCCCCAGGCGCCACGAAGCCGCGGCCCCGGGTCAATAATTGTTGGTGATGGCGATATATTCGGGATCTTCCTGGGCGTCGCGCTCGAAGCTCAGGAAGTCGTAGTAGCCGCAGCGCTTGCGCCCGGGGTAGTCGCGGCAGATCTCGGGCCGTGCCTCATAGATCGTACAGTGGCGCTTATCAGTGTCGAAGAAAGAACAGATACTGCCGAAGTGTTCGTCCTTCTGGTGACGCAGCACGCGCGGCCGTTTGTTGGCGCCTTCCTCCTTGCTGCCCTTCTTGGTGAAACGCGAACGCGCTTCCTTCTTGGTCAGCTTGAAGTGCTTGGCGAGCCGCTTCACGTCATCCGGTTTCACATGAATGTTCGGATAAGAACAGCAATAGCCCGGACACTTCGCACAGTCGTATTTCTCTTTCGCCACGGCTGACCTTCTCACCTGATCGGATTCTGCTGTCTGGACGCGAGCGCGGACCATCGGTCACCCGGCGCCGCCCTGTCAAGCTTCGCATCCTGAAGTCTGCAGGTTAAAGGGTTACGAACAAAGAAAAACCCCGCCGGAATGTCCGGCGGGGTTTTGGGGTATCTTTCGGAGGATACCGTACTTATCTGGGGTACTACCGTATTTGGTGGCTTACTTACCTCGTTACACCCGTCTACTTAGGGCGTCAGACAACCGATTCAACCCATTCCATCAATTGGCCTTTGCCGACCGCGCCGACCTTCGTCGCCGCGACCTGGCCATCCTTGAACAGCATCAACGTGGGAATGCCGCGCACGCCGTACTTCTGCGGGGTATGAGGGTTGTCGTCGATATTGATTTTGGCGACCGTGACCCGACCGTCCATCTCGACTGATATCTCCTCCAACGCCGGGGCGATGGTCTTGCAGGGACCACACCACTCGGCCCAGAAATCCACGAGGACGGGCCCTTGCGCCTGCAGAACATCCTGCTCGAACGTACCGTCGCTGGTAGCTCTCGTTGTCATAAACACTTACCCCTGTAACGGTGCTGCCGAGGGGCCGGATTGGCCCCAGGGTCTGTCTTGGATTGACCTCAATGTAGGGAGCGCCCTACCGGAGCGTCAAGGCGCGTGATCGGCCAAAAGCGCATCGCTGAGTTGCATGAGCCGGGGTTCGTCCGTCCAAATCAGATAGCTGTGGATCACCCGTTCCGGGTAGATGCGCGCCAGCAGCGCCCGATAGGCGGCCATCTGCTTCAGATAGAGGCTGGGAACGTCTTCCGGCGACGCCGGCGCCGGCCGCTGGCTCTTGAAGTCGGCAAGGGAAATAGTCTTATTTTCTATCAAAAGGCGATCTATCTGACCTGAAATCGCCTGTGGCCCGGCGGCTGTGTTCACCAGACCCGCCAACGGCACCTCGGCCCGGCTACCGGGGCCAAAGAGCGCCGCCAGTTCCGGCGCCTCGAGCACCTTCAGCACCTCCGCCAGGATCTCGTCCTGACGCGCCGGCGGCAGGTCGTGCAGCGGACTGGCCAGGTAAGAGTGCCCTGCGGCGGCGCGCTCGGCAGGCGGCAGGTCGGGCAGCGACTGCAGGAGGCGATGGATCAGAAGGCCGCGGCGGAAACGGGCGCCCGAGTCGGGCCCGAGGGGCGAGCGCGGTGGCGGCTCGCTCTCCGCCGGGCGCGAAGGCGCCAACGGCTGTGGTGGGGCTGGCTCCGGCGGCGCCGGCCGCTGCGTCCAGTCGGGGAGCGCCATCTCAGCCGCAGAGGGCACCGGCAGGTCCGCCTCCGGCACGACGGGCGCCACCTGCGGGCGGTTCAGTCGCCAGCCCGGTCCGGACCAGCCATCCTCTCCGATGTCTTGGCTGAAATCGAAGTCGAGCGCCTCGGCGTCGCCGCTTTCGGCCAGACGTTCGAGCGCCGCGCCGACGAGATCGTACCAGTTGCCCGCAGCAGCCGAGCGCTTGGTTTGCCAGCCGCAGAGATAGAGCCGGTCCTCGGCGCGGGTCAGCGCGACGTAGAGCAGCCGGCGGTATTCCTGCTCCTGACCACGCCTTCGGGCGGCTTTGGCCTGGCCCAGAAGCGGCAGGTCGTAGTCCTGCTTCACCGGCCAGATCGATAGCGGCGACGCGGCTTTACCGTCGTCGAGCCAGAGAAGGCCGTCGTCCGCATTGGGCATTTGCAGGGTGTCCGGCAGGATCACCACCGGCGCTTCCAGACCTTTGGACCCGTGCACCGTCATCAGACGCACGGCGCCGTGTTCCTGTTCCAGTTCGCGCTTGATCACCAGGTCCCCGGCCGACAGCCAGTGCAGAAAACCCTCCAGGGAGGGCGTATTCTCGCGCTCATAGGTCAACGCGAGAGTGAGGAACTCCTCCAGCGGGTCGGCGGCCTCCGGGCCAAGCCGGCGCAGTAGCTTCTCCCGCCCGCGCCCGGCGCCAAGCAGGCCCGAAAAGAGCTCGTAGGGGGCGACGTAGTCGGCACGCGCCGCCAGCGCCTCCAGAAAACGCCGGGCTTCTGCAAGTTCGGTATCCTCCCCCGCCACTGCAGCAAGGCGCTCCCAGAGGCTGCGATGGCCGCGGTTGTAGGCAAGTTCGAACAGCTGCTCCTCACTGAGCCCGATGAAGGGACCCTTCAGCACGCAGGCCAGCGTCAGGTCGTCTTCCGGCAACAACAGCACCCGGCCCAACGCCATGAGGTCCATGACCGCCAGCTGTTCCGTGAGGCGCATGCGGTCGACACCGGCCACCGGCACGCCCAGCACCTTCAACTCGCGCACCAGTTCGATGATGAAGCTGTTGCGGCGGCGCACCAGGATCATCACATCGCCAGGGCGCATACGCCGACCGCGTGCCGCCAGTTGGCACTCCGGGTCGCCGGCGCCTTGCGGGCTTGTCGTCCAGTACCAGATGCGCCGGGCGACAAGGCGGGCCAGGCGCTGTGGCGCCGGGCTGTCCTGGCGGCCGGGCAGCGGCAAGGCCCAGGTCTCCAGCGCCGAAGCTTCGGCCGCCGGCGCCGGTGCCGGAGGCCAGACCTCGATCTGCCCTGCCTCACCCAGGCGCTTGGCCAGGTGGCGCACCTCCGGCTCGCCGAACAGCACGCCTTCCTGCGCTTCTGCGGTGGCAAAGACCGCATCGACAGTGCGCAACACCGCCTCGGTGGAGCGGAACGAGACCGCCAGGGAAACCGCTCGCCAGCGTTGCCCGGCGCGTTGTGCGCGCTCTCGGAACAGATCGCGCATGGCCTGGAACGCCGCCGGATCGGCACGTTGGAAGGAGTAAATCGACTGTTTGGGGTCGCCAACGGCGAAGATCGTGCGCGGCGCATCGCTGCGATCTTCGTGGGCGCCGGTACCGGCGAAGAAGTCGCCGGTCAGCATCTCGATGATGCGCCACTGTTCCGGGCTGGTGTCCTGCGCCTCGTCGACCAGCAAATGATCGAGGCCGCCGTCGAGCTTGAACAGCACCCAGGAAACGCCGCCCTGGCGCGCCAACAGGCGGGCCGTGAAGTGGATCAGGTCATCGTAGTCAAGCTGTACCCGCCCTTCCTTGTGGCGCTGATAGGCCGCAATGATGGCATCGCCAAGGACCAACAGCGCCCTGGTCGCCCGCGCCACGGTGATGGCCTTGCGCCGCTCGGAAATCAGCACCAGGCGCTCAGCCTCGTTCTGCAGCGCCTCCAACGCGCCGGGAAACGCCGCGGCGGGATCTTTGTTCAGGAGTCGTTTTTGAGCTTCACCCTTCTGCGTCAGGAAAACGGCGGCATATCGGTCGAGCATGGCTGCCCGCACCGCATCGTCTCTTGCCAACCAGTCCGCCAGGACTGCGCCTTTCCTGCGTTCGGCCTCTGAGCTGCTGTTCCAGGCTTCCATGGCGAGCCGCAGTCCGGCCCGGTCGAAGGCGCCCTCGGTCGCAGCAGCAGCGCTGACCGCCTCCGGTGTGTCCTCGGGGTCGACGCCGAGGAGGGTAAAAACGTCGTTGCCGAGGCGGTCGACGCCGCCGCGGGCGTCAATCAGGTTTGCGAGGCGCCCACGTTCGCGGATGAGTTGCTGTACCACCTCGGTGAAGCGCTCTTCCTGCAGATGTTCGATCAGCACTGCGATCGCCTCGGAGAGCCGGCCTTGCCCTTTCAGCGCTTCGGCGAGCACCTCTAGGCGCGCCGTTTCCAGCAGATCGGCCGCCTCCTGTTCGCCCAGCACTTTGGCGTTCGGCGCGACGTCTGCCTCCAGCGGAAAGCGTCCGAGCAGGGCCTGACAGAAGGCGTGGATGGTCTGGATCTTAAGGCCGCCGGGCGTGTCCAGCACATGTGCAAAAAGGGCACGGGCGTGGGCCAGCAGTCCCTCCTCTACCTCACCGCCGGTGACTGCCTCCAGGCTGGCGCGCAGCGCGGCGTCTTCGGCAGTGACCCAGCCCGCGAGTCGAAGCGAGAGGCGGTTGGCCATTTCCGCCGCTGCAGCCTTGGTGAAAGTAAGGCAAAGAATCTTGCCCGGATCGCTGCCGCGCAGCAGGAGATTCAAAACGCGGTCGACCAGCACCTTGGTCTTGCCGCTGCCGGCCGAAGCCGAGACCCAGACCGAACACTCAGGATCCGCCGCCTCGCGCTGCGCCGCTGTGGCCCGTCCGACAACCCGCTGTGCCGCCTCCAGTGGCGTAGCCTCCGTCATGCGCTGTCATCCGACCCCGCCGCCCACTCGGCGAGGCGCGAAAGATGATCGTAGTCACTGAAGCGCGGCGCCAGCTCGGGGCGCGGCCGGCAGGCATAAGGTGTCGCCGGATTGTCGAACTCCGCCACCAGCCGCTTCAGGCCCTCCAGCGCCTCGGCGGCGAGACCTTCCGGATCGGCCTTGCTCGCCGCCAGCACCTCGCCGGGCGGCGTACCGCCGGAAAGGCGCCAAAAGGTCAATGCGCCGATGGCTCCTGGTGGCAGGCCCGCGAAACCACCCGCCGCGGCGATGGCCGCCTCCAAAGGAAGTTGGGGCGCGAAGCCACGATCTACGGCACTCTTCGAAGGCGGCATACCGGTCTTGTAGTCGATGATTTCCAGGCTGCCGTCGGCCCGGCGATCGATGCGGTCAGCCGTGGCGGTGAGTCGGAAGGAACCGCCTGGCGAATCGAACTCGATGGCACCGCCGATCTCGACAAGACTCTCGGCAATAGCGGCGCGGCGTTCCATCTCCTCGGCGACGAACCACTGGGCGACCCGCAGGAATCGGGGCCACCAGAACGCAAAAGCACCGGGCTTGGCGCTGATCGGATGGAACACCTCGCTGCCGATCTCGATGAGCCTGTCGAGGGCGTCTGCCGGCAGCCTGTCCGGATAAGCCTTGAGGAAACGCTCCAGGGCTTTATGCACCAGGGTGCCGCGCTCCGCCGCGCCGGGATCGGCATCCAGTGAATCGAGCGCCCGCAGCTTGAGAATCTCCTGGGCGTAGAGCGCATAGGGGTCGCCCATCCATTTTTCGATGCGCGTCACCGAGAGTTCGCGCGGCCGGGCAGATAGTGGCGGGCAGGGCAGTGGTGCCGTAAGCGGCAGGACCTGCGCCGGCCGGTCGAGCGCTTCGGCCCAGGTCCTCAGTTGAGCTTCATCGCGGTGCAGTGTGGCCTGCAGGCCGAGGCCGTCGCGCAGGGCGTCGATGCGCCTTAGCCAGCGGGCCGGTACGGTCGGTGTCCCCTCAACGCGCTCGGCGCGGGTGAGATAGACCTGCGGCGCGCAGAAGCCTTCAAAAAAATCGTGCGCCGCCAGGCCGATGCGCCGCTCCGGCAGGGGCAGGCCGAAAGCCGTCTGCATCGGACGGCTGAGCCAGGGTCCTGGATCCATTGCCGCCGGCCAGGTTCCCTCATTGAGGCCACCGAGCACCAGCAGGTCGGCGTGCTGCAGGCGAGCTTCCAGCGGGCCGAGTATGGCGACGCGGGGATGCAGGCCGTAGCGTGGCCGGACCGCGCACGCGGCCATCAACGCCTCGAAGGCGGCCGGGTAGTGCAGGCCTCGGGAGACCGGGGTCACCGATGCCGCTTCTCGCAGTTCGCCGACGAAGGCCGCCGCAGCCTCTCCGTCGTCGCCGGACCAGAGTCGATCCGCCCCGCTTTCGCTGTCGCTAGCCGCCAGCGCTTCGGCAGCAGCGATATGCGCATCGACCAGATCGCTGAGCCGAGTGGCGGCGCCGTCGACCGCCTCGGCCAGAGGCTGCAGCCGCCCCGCAAGTTCCTCGAACCAGGCACAGAGGTTCGCGGACACCTTGGCTTCGGCAGCTTCGGCCAGCGCCTTGCGCAGGCCGTCGAGCCCGGCGGCCGGGCGGGGGCCGCGCAGCACGGCGCGTTCCACGGCGCGCACGGTGCGGCGGAAAGTCGCCGGCGCTTGCCCTCCGGTTGCGAGCGGATGCTTCAATGCGGCCAGCAGCGCCACAGGCGCGAACCGCTCTGCGGCCATCTCCGCGGTCAGGCGCAAGAAGACGCCCGGCGGGGTATTGGCAAGAGCGCGGCCGGCGGAGTCGTCCACGGCGATGTCCCAGCGCTGCAGGTTCGTGGCAACGCGGCGCGCCAAATCGCGATCTGGCGTGACGAGGGCCGCGGTGCGGCCCGGCCGTTCCACCTGGCGTCGCAACAGCAGCGCGATGACCACCGACTCTTCGCCAGGATCGGCGCAGTCGACCCGCTGGACGCCCTCGAGAGCGGTCTCATAGTCTCCCGGCCTGGCCTCGCGCCAGCGCGCCGTAGCATCGGGCGGGCGTAGAGCCAGATTGGCGAAGCGTGCCCGTGCCGGGTCGATCTGCGGCACATCACCTTCCGACCAGACCTTCACCGCTGCGCGGCGAATACCCAGACGGTCGAGCAGCTGCGCCATGCCAAACTGCGGATGACCCGGATCCCGCCGAATTTCCGCCCAGGTCGCTTCGTCGCATTCCAGATCGAGGCCAGGCAAGAGCACACTGCCCTTGGGCAGGCCGGCAATGGTCCGCAACAGCTCCGCGGTGGCGGGAATGGACCCCGTGGAACCGGCGGCGACCACTGGACCGGCGGACGGTCGGCGGCGCCAGGATTCGGCCTGCAGTTCCGCCAGACGGCGGCGACGTTCAGCCGGGCCGATGCAGCCGAGATCGGTCAGCATTTTCGGCCAGGCGTCGGTGACAATGGTGAGGAACTGCAAGGTGATCTGCCAATGAGCGGCATAGTCCTCGGGCACCAGGCCTTCTAGGTCGGCAAAGTCGAGGCCTTCGGTCTCGACCTGATCGAGCAGGCGTCCCAGTTCGGCGGCAAGCCGGATCGCCTGGTCTTCGCTCATTTCGGCGCTGCCGGTCTCGGCGGCCAACGCCCGGCTGTGGCTCAGAATGCAGGCTGCCAGCAGGAGCTGGCGCTGCACCGCGGAGATCGCCGGCGGCAAGGTGGCCTCCGCTTCGCTGCCACCGACGAAAGGCGCCTCGAAGAGCAGTTCCTCAGGGTCGAGATCGCCCAGCGGCAGCAGCCGTGGCAGCAGCAACGGCGCACCACCGGAGGCCCTCAAGAACGCGGCCTGCAGCGAGCGGCAGGCACGCCGCGTCGGCAGCAGCACGGTGGCTGCGGCAAGCTCTACGGGGTCGCGCCCATAACGCTTCAGCAATCCACTGGCCAGGACGTCGACGAAAGAGTGACCAGCGGGGATCGTGAAAACGGCCGGCGCGCTGGGCATGGGTGCTACTTCTGGCCCGAAGACTGTGCCAGGTGGTGCAGCGCGTCTTCGACCGCGCGCAGCTCCTGCGGGGTGCCGACGTGGTACCACTCGCCATCATGGCGCAGACCCCAGAGGCGCTCGGCCTCCTGCGCTTTGTCGTACAGCTTGTTGAGAGAAAAGGAGCCCGTCGGTGCCGCATCGAAAAGCCGCGGGTGCAGGATCTGAATGCCGGCATAAATGAAGGGAGCGATCTGGCGCTCCTGTCGGCGGCGCAGGCGGCCCTCAGGATCCATAAAGTAATCGCCGACACCGTCATAGCCGAAGGCGCTGCATGTCGGGTGCAGCAACAGCAGGGCGTCCATCTCGTCCTCGTTCCAGGCCTCCGCCAGGCGCTGCAGCGCCGGGGTCAGGCCGTCAAGCCAACAGACGTCGCCATTGAGCACGAAGAACGGCGCTTCGCCCAGCAGCGGCAGCGCCTTGGTCACGCCGCCGCCCGTCTCCAGGAGATCCTCTTCCTTGGAAAACGCGATGGCCGGCGTCTTGCGATCCTTCAGATGGGTTTCGATCATCGCTCCAAGATAGTGAAGATTCACGACGGTCTTGGCGATGCCAGCGGACTCCAGGCGATCGAGGATGGTATCGAGCATCGCCTCGCCACGCAGCTGGACCAATGGCTTTGGCAGCTTGTCGGTTATCGGCCGCATGCGCTGACCGAGGCCCGCGGCAAGCACCATGGCCGTTCTGGGAATTTCGGTCACGCCTCTGCTTTCTCTTATGAACCCAATGTTTGTGCGGTGGGTTTCTCTGGCCGGTCACGTTGGACGGCGGGAAGTGCCGCGTCGAACCAGGTTTTCACCGGCGCCAGGACGGGGTCCTTCAGACCGGCCTCCAGCAGCCGCCAGACCCTGGGGATGTGCTGCAGATAGCCGTGCTTGCCGTCGCGCCGCGACAGCCGGGTGAAGATGCCGATGATCTTGGCGCTGCGCTGCGCGCCGAGAGCGGCATAGGAAGCCTCAAAGGCCGCCCCGTTGAGACTCGAGCCCAGAGCCGCCCGATAGCGCGCCAGCATTTCCGCCGCGACCTTAGGCGAGACGTCACGGCGGGCATCTTCTAGCAACGAGACGAGGTCGTAGGTGACAGGGCCGATAAGTGCATCTTGGAAATCGAGCAGTCCGCAGCGGGCGACGCCGGAGCGTCGCTCAACGGTCATCAGATTGTCGACGTGATAGTCGCGCAGGACCAGCGACTGCGGCACTGCCAGCATCGCCGGCACGACCTCGCTCCAAGCTGTCAGATAGGCCTCGCGCAGGGCCGGCAACGTCTCGCGGCCGGTCATGGCAGGCAGGTACCAATCGACCAGCAGCGCGGCTTCATCGAGCAGCCGCCGCGCATCGTAGGGCGGCAAGTCGGACTGGCCGGGCGACCACCGCTGGTGCAGGGCGATCAGGGTATCCGTCGCCAGGCGATAGAGTTCGGCCTCGTCGGCGCCTTCGGCCAAAGCGCGCGTGAATGTGCGGTCGCCAAAATCCTCCAGCAGAAGGAAGCCCCGCTCTGCATCGATGGCCAACGGGCGCGGGGCGGAGAGGTCGAGCCGCAGCAGGCACTCGGCGAGGTCGTGAAAGACCTTGGCATTCTCCTGCGGCGGTGGAGCGTCCATCAGCACCGCCGACTCATTGCCTCGAGTCAAGCGGTCGTAGCGCCGGAAGGAAGCATCGGCCGCCAGCACCCGGCGCTCGGCGCCCGCCCAGCCAGCCACCTCCAGGAAACGTCGGCAGAGGATCTCGCGTTCCCCCGTCACGGTATCAACTCTGCCAAGCGCTCCGGCCAATCGCCGGCACCTTCGAGACGGGCCTGGCGCGCCTCCGCGTTCAGCCCGAAGGTCAGCGTCACAGAGAGCGCCCCCGCCGGCAGCGGCCGGGCCAGCCGCTCCGGCCATTCGATGAGCACAATGCTCTCGGCCAGGGCCTCGGAGAGGCCGAGTTCCTCGATCTCCTCGGGCGCCTCAATGCGATAGAGATCGAAATGCCAGACCGGCGCCAGATCCCGCTCGTAAGTTTGCACCAGGGTGAATGTCGGGCTCGGCACCTCCTCCTCGGACGCCCCCTCAGGGCCGGGCAGAGCGCGAATCAGGGCCCGCGCCAGAGCCGTCTTGCCGGCCCCCAGATCGCCATAGAGGGCAATTATGTCGCCGGGCCGCAGCTGACGAGCCAAGGCACAAGCCAGCGTCTCGGTTGCTGCGAGATCAGGCAGAGGCAGGACGAAGGGCGGCGCTTCGGGTCTGTCGGGCATCTGAATAGCGGTCATCATGAGCGGCCCTGTTTTACCGGGCGTATCCCGTCGCGGCAACTATCGCGCCACTGCTTGTCAGGGCGGGCCGGTATCGCCATGCTAGACTCCTGCGCTCCAGGCTGACGGCCATTTCTTGGGGGCCGGAAGAACCAGAATGATGGGTCCCTGCGGCCTATGGGAGAAGTTTCTTGGCGGAATCGTCCCTTGTTTCGGAGCCGCTGGCAACCGATGTCGCCGTGATCGGCGCCGGCCCTGTCGGTCTTTTTGCCATCTTTGAATGCGGCATGCTGAAGATGCGCTGCCATGTGATCGATACGCTGGAGGTAATCGGTGGCCAGTGCGCGGCGCTCTATCCCGAAAAACCGATCTACGACATTCCAGGTTATCCACGAATCCAGGCCCAAGAATTGATCGACCGTCTGGCCGAGCAAGCCGCCCCCTTCGAGCCGGCATATCACCTGGGCCAACAGGTCGTCGGTCTGGAGCGCCGGGACAATGGTTGCTGGCGGGTCACGACGTCGACCGGCAGAATCATTGACGCCACAGCGGTGGTGATCGCCGCGGGCTGCGGTGCCTTCGGACCCAATCGGCCGCCTCTGGCTGGAATCGAGGACTACGAGGGCGGCGCCGTCCGCTATCTTGTGCAGCGGCGCGAAGACTATCGAGACAAACGCATTGTGATCGCGGGCGGCGGCGACTCGGCCGTCGACTGGGCGATCTCGTTGGCCGAATTGGCGGAGAAAATTTACGTGGTCCACCGCCGGGCCAAGTTCCGCGCCGCGCCGGAGAGCGTCGCTCAGCTGCATCGTCTCGCCGGGACTGGCAAGGTAGAGCTGGTCATTCCCTATCAACTGAGCGGACTGGAGGGTGACGGGCGCACCCTGAGCGGGGTCGAAGTCGCCGACCTGGAAGGCCATCGGAAGACCCTGCCCGCCGACAGGCTTCTGCCTTTCTTCGGGCTATCCATGAACCTTGGCCCGATCGCCGACTGGGGGCTGGAGCTTGACCATCACCACATCAACGTCGATCCCGCGACCAGCGAGACCAGCGCCGTGGGCATCTTCGCCATCGGCGATATCGCTCACTACCAGGGCAAACTGAAGCTGATTCTCTCGGGATTCTCGGAATCGGCGCTGGCGGCACACGCCATCCGTCCCTTGGTCTACCCCGGCGAGGCGCTGCATTGGGAGTACTCGACGACGCAAGGCGTGCCACACGGCGAGGCCTCCACCGGCTGAAACTGTCGACTACTCGGCAACCTTGCGCACGTCGGATCCATTGTCGCGACCCGGCGGCAACCGCCCCAAGGGTACGTGACAGATGACACGGGTCCCGCCGCCAACGTGGGTGTCCATCTCAATCCGGCCGCCATGCAGCTCGATAAGGCTCTTTACCAGGGACAGGCCCAGGCCCGCGCCGCTCTGCCGGGTTTCGCGCGACCCGCGTTCGAACTTACCGAAGACCCGGTCTCGATCCTCCTCGGGAATACCGATGCCGGTGTCCGAGACTTCCAGCAACATCTCGTCGCCCAACCGCCTGGCAGCAATGGTCACTACGCCGCCTTCCTTGGTGAACTTCAGCGCATTCGACAGCAGGTTGAACATCGCCTGACGCAGCCGGCGGCCATCAGCCAGCAACTCGCCGGCATCCTCGCCACAATCGAGGCGCAGTTCGATACTGCGACTGTGCGCCCGCTCCCTCCCGAGGGTGAAAATCGAATCGAGCAACACATGTACATCGGTCGGCTGCAGATCGAGCTGCAGATAACCGGCTTCGATAGATGCCAGGTCGAGAATATCGTTGATAAGTGCGATGAGTTGCTGCGAGGACTGCACGATGGCATGACTGTACTCGAGCTGGCGTTCGTTCAGCTCGCCAAAGAACTGGTTCTCCAGCACTTCGGCAAAGCCAATGATAGCATTCAACGGCGTGCGCAGTTCGTAGGAGATATTGGCGATAAACTCCGACTTCAGGCGATCGGCCGTTTCCAGCGCCTCGTTGCGCTCGATCAGGGCGCGTTCAACACGCAGCGTATCGGTTACGTCGACATAGCTGAACAGCACGCCTCCGTCGGGCAGTGGAACCTGTGCCCAGTCAATAGCCGAGCCGTCCGAGCGTTCGATGCGGCCATTGTGCGCGTCCGGGTCGGTAGTGCGGGCCACGATGCGTTCAGCGAGGCTGGCCCAATCATCGTCGGAAATATTGAAGAGCCCGCGCACCTTGGGGAGTGCTTCGCGCACGTGCGGCTCACCGCGCAGGAATTCCGCATCAAGCTGCCAAATGCTGCAGAGTCCGGGGTTGAACAGCTTCATGCGGCCGTCGGCGCCAAATACCGCTATGCCTTCGTAGAGATTGTCAATGGTCTCGCGCTGAACCTCGGTCAAGGTGTTGTAGCTGCGTTCCAATGCCAAACGGTCTGTAACATCTTCATAAGACAGCAGAATTCCGCCGAAGGGATGTGGCGTGACCACCATGCGCAGGGTGCTGCCATCGGGCAGGTGGACGAGTTCTTCTTCTTGGGCGATGAGGGTCGCGTACTTCTGCAAGACTTCGCGTTTGTATGCCGGAAAGTTGGGGTACTCCGGAAATCGCCTGCGCTCGCGCAGTGCTTCCAGTACGTCGCCAAGATGAGGCTTACCGTTCAGAAAATCCTCATCCAGTTCCCAAAGCCGCGCATAGGCGGTGTTGGAAAACATCAGGTGCAAGTCCCGGCCGTAGATGGCAATCGCGGTCGAGAGATTCTCAAGCATCTCGGACTGAACCCGGATATGCCGGCCCAACTCTGCCTGTACTTCCTCCAGCTGCGTGCGGTCGACTGCGACGCCGAGAGTCGCTTGCTTGCCAAATGGCAATTCGAAAATCTCCAGCAGATGCCGGGCGCCGCCCATCACGACGTGGTGCGTTTCGCTGCAGGCCTGCCTGGTCGTGCGCGCCTGTCCGGCCAGGGCCAGGGCGTTCGGTCCTTTGGTGCGGCCGAGCAACTCTGCGCCTTCGCGCAGGACGGCGGTGATTTCACTGTCCATGGCCTGGGCGTAGAAACGGTTGCAGTCGGTGAGTCTGCCGCTTTCGTCGCGCAGCCAAATCGCCATGGGAAGGGCGTCAAGAACCTCCCGTAGGTGCTTGGATTGGGCCTTCAAGGTGGCTTCCTTCTGAGCGGCCGCCGAGTAGTCCTCCAACCACAGCGTCGCCGCCGCCGGCGCATTGGCGGAGGCCGCGGAGCGTCTTCCGTGCAGCCTCAGCAGCCGTCCGCCATCGCCAAGGCGCGCTTCAAGCACAAATACCGTGCCTGAAGTTTCCAAGGCTTGCAGTGCCGGTTCTATTCGTCTCCGAGAGTCGGCGTCCAGGGCGTCCAGGAACTGCGTTTCAGTTACCGGGGCCTCGACCGGCAGGCCCAGCAGTCCGGCAGCGGCCGGATTCGGCGTGGCGCGCCCTTCGCCCAGGTTGATCTGTGGCCAGGGGGCCGAAGACAGGGTTGCTTCCAAGGTCGCGGCACGACTTCTCGCCGCCACAGCCTGGCCACGGCTGGCCTCGATATTCTTGCGCGAAACGACGATGAGCCACAGGCAAAAGCCCAAGGCAATCAGAGACAACACCAGAAGCAAGGGCCAGAGCGGCCCGCCTGCCTCAAACATCCGGCCCTCCGGCCCGACACCCGGATGATCGTCGGAAACGACCCACCGCAGCCTCCGTCACCGCGCAATCCGCGTGGATCCTAACCCGCCAGCCATGCCGGCGCTCTGTCGAGGCCCCTCTCACGAAGCCGGAGTCTAAGCCTAAGCCGCGGAACCGGCAAGCCGAGCCGGGATGCGCCTCAGTAGCGGTAGTGCTCTGGCTTGTGCGGCCCGGTGACCGGGACACCGATGTAGTCCGCCTGCTTCTGGGACAACTGGGTCAACTGGGCGCCGACTTTTTCCAGATGCAGCGCCGCCACCTTCTCGTCGAGGTGTTTGGGCAGCACGGCAACGGTCTTACCGTACTTTTCAGCGTCGGCCCAAAGCTCCATCTGCGCCAGCACCTGGTTGGTGAAGGAGGCGCTCATGACAAAACTCGGGTGGCCAGTGGCGACACCCAGGTTCACCAGGCGCCCCTCAGCCAGCAAGATGATCTTCTTGCCGTCGGGGAATTCGATCTGGTCGACTTGCGGCTTGATGTTGTCCCATTTGAAATTGCGCAAGGCACCGATCTGGATCTCAGAATCGAAGTGGCCGATGTTGCAGACGATGGCGCGGTCCTTCATCGCCCGCATGTGGTCGACGGTGATGACATCAACGTTGCCGGTGGCAGTGACGAAGATGTCGGCCTGCGGCGCCGCCTGCTCCATGGTTACCACCTCGAAGCCTTCCATTGCCGCCTGAAGGGCGCAGATTGGATCTGCTTCGGTCACCAGCACGCGGCAGCCGGCGCTGCGCAGCGATTCCGCCGAACCCTTGCCGACATCGCCGAAACCGGCAACGGTGGCGACCTTGCCGGCCATCATCACATCGGTCCCGCGGCGGATGGCATCGACCAGGCTTTCACGGCAGCCATACTTGTTGTCGAATTTCGATTTGGTCACCGAATCGTTCACGTTGATGGCCGGGAACAGCAGAGTACCCGCCTTTTGCATTTCATAGAGCCGATGCACGCCGGTGGTCGTCTCCTCGGTCACGCCGCGAATCGCCTTGCCGAGGGCGGAGTACCATCCGGGTTTTTCGGCGACCCGCTTCTTAATGGCTGCGTATAGCGCTTCTTCCTCTTCGTTGGTCGGATTGGCAACGACCGAGAGATCCTTCTCTGCTTTCATGCCGAGGTGAATCAGCAGGGTGGCGTCGCCGCCGTCATCGAGAATCATGTTCGGCGTGCCGCCGCCCTGCCATTCGAAGATGCGATGCGTGAAATCCCAGTATTCCGTCAGACTCTCACCCTTGAAGGCGAAGACCGGAGTGCCGGTGGCGGCGATGGCCGCGGCGGCGTGGTCCTGAGTCGAGAAGACATTGCAGGAGGCCCAGCGCACCTCGGCCCCCAGCGCTTGCAGGGTCTCGATCAGGCAGGCGGTCTGGATAGTCATGTGCAGAGAGCCGGCGATGCGCGCGCCCTTCAACGGTTGGGACGGACCGTATTCCTCGCGCAGCGCCATGAGACCCGGCATCTCGATTTCGGCGATTTCCAACTCCTTGCGGCCCCAATCGGCCAGGGAGATATCCGCCACCACATAATCGGTGAAATCGGCCATGTTGTCCTTCCTCAAGTCGGGTGCTGCCCTAAAGTCGGGTTCTGCCCCGAAGACGGGTTCCTACGCGGGCGCGCCGCAGTGAATTGAGCCGGTCATGTATCAGCCTCCGCGCCACGCCGCAAGACCATGGGACCGGCAAGGGAAAACCCGCTATCTCGCGGTTTCGTTGAAATCGTCGAGCAGGGTGGCAATCCGGCCGCTATCGGTTTGCTCCATGATCATCATGGCCCGGCGAACGGCGGCGTGCGTATCAATCGAGAGAATCCGGCTTTTCACCCGGGGAAGCGCCTTGGCCGTCATCGACAACTCGCGCACGCCGAGGCCGATCAAAAGGGCCGTAAATCGCGGATCGCCGGCAATCTCACCGCAAACGGAAACGGGAATTCGCGCCCTCAGGGCGGCCTCGACGGTGAACTGAATAAGGCGCAGAACTGCCGGATGAAGTGGATTGAAAAGGTAGGCGACCTGTTCTTCGCCACGGTCGATGGCCAGGGTGTACATGGTCAGGTCGTTGGTACCAATGGCAAAAAAATCTGCTGTCTGGGCCAGGGCATCTGCGGCCAAGGCGGCACCCGGCACCTCGATCATGATGCCGACCGGCGGTAGCGGGTCGGCAATGGGCACCCCGCGGCGGGTAAGCCGCCGGGCGGTCTTCTCCAGCTCCTTGCGCACGGCGCGCACTTCTCCCGGAGTGGTGATCATCGGCAGCAGGATGCGCAAGGGTCCGTGCGCCCCGGCCCGCAGCATGGCCGCCAGTTGCGGGCGCAGCAGCTTGGGTTCCTTCAGTGACAATCGGATCGCACGCAGGCCAAGCGCCGGATTGACCGACTCGCCGAGATGCTCGCCGAGCGAGGTCGCCAGTTTCTCGCCGCCAATATCCAGGGTGCGAACGGTAACCGGACGTCCCTGCATGGCTTTCACGATCTCCGCCAGGGCCTGAAATTGCTCCTCTTCGTCCGGCAGATCGTTGCGATTCATATACATGAATTCGGTGCGCAGCAGGCCGATGCCATCGGCGCCGGTCTGCGCCGTCTGTTCCAATTCGCGCGGCAGTTCCAGGTTGACCTGCAACGCAACGCGTTGGCCGTCGCGAGTTTCGGCCGGCACGTCGCGCAGCCGGGCCAGGGCCCGGGTCTCACGCGCCATATCCTTGAGACGTCGTTCATAGCCGGCCAGGCGCCGCGCCGTCGGGTTGACGATAACCAGGCCGTTGCTGCCGTCGATGACTAGTTGGTGGCCCGAGCGTACCTTCGGCAGCAGATCGGGCACACCGACCACCGCCGGCAGGCCAAGCGAGCGCGCCATGATCGCCGTGTGCCCCTCGGCGCCGCCCAGCACGCAGGCAAAGCCACCGATCTCGCGCGGGTCCATCAATGCCGTATCGGCCGGCGAGATCTCCTCGGCGATGACGATGCTGCCCCGCTCCAGCCCGGCGAAGCCGTGATAGGCCTCGTCTGTCAGGCAGCGCAGAATACGGTGCCCCACCTCGCGCACATCCTCGGCCCGGCCGCTCAGGTAGGTGTCCTCCATCGCCTCGAATTCCTGGGCGATGGCGGAAATCTCGGCCATGACTGCCGCCTCTGCATTGCGCCGGTCGCTGTCGATCCGCCTTTCGATACCACCTGTCAGACGGCTGGAATTCAGCATCTGCAGATGCGCTTCGAGCAGGTAACCCAGTTCCTCGGCGGCCAAGCCATGGATGCCGAGCGCCTTGGCCTTCAGCTTGCCGACCTGGCGTCCCGCCTTAACCAGAGCTTCGGCCAGGCGCGCCTTCTCGGCCTTCACTTTCACCGCCGGAATCTGGTACTCGGGAACCTGCAGGTCGCCGGCCTCACGCACGTGGGCCGGCCCGATGGCCACGCCCGGCGCGACACCGAGGCCCTCGAGAACCTGCTCCTCTCCGCGTTTCTTGGCCGTCTTATCCGTCTTCATCAAACTTGCGGGCAACTAGCCGCGCCAGCGCGTCCACTGCCTCCAGAGCGCTCGCGCCAGTTGCCTCCACATCTATTTCGCAGCCCGGACCCGCGGCCAGCATCATCAGGCCCATGATTGAACTGCCCGACACCCGGGTATCGCTCTTCACCACCGTAATTTGCGCATCGAACGTCTCGGCCAGTTTGACGAACTTGGCCGCCGCCCGTGCATGCAGGCCCTTTTGGTTGCAGATGGTCAGCCGCCGCCTCACGGGATCGATTGCGGAATCCTGGATGTCTTCCTTCATCTCTTGCCCGTCATTCCTTATCGGCATCGAGCAATTGCGAAGCCACGTTGATGTACTTGCGCCCGGCGAGCTGGGCCTGGGTCACCGCCTCGGCCAGGGTGGCGGTGCTGCGCAGGCCGGTCAACTTGATCAGCATTGGCAGATTGATACCGGCAATGACCTCTACCTGACCCTTGTCGAGCACGGAAATCGCAAGATTGGATGGCGTACCGCCGAACATGTCGGTCAACAAAACCACACCGTCACCCTCTTCCGCCGCCTCGACAGCATCGATGATGTCCTGCCGGCGCTGCTCCATGTCGTCTTCCGGCCCAATACAGATCGCCGCCACATTTTCCTGTGGTCCGACCACATGTTCCAGCGCCTGGACGAACTCGACGGCGAGCCGACCATGGGTTACCAAGACGAGACCGATCATCTCTTGCTCCCTGCCCGCCAGCGCAAAACCCCGGCTCTGTGCCGGGGGCGCGCTGAACCTGCTTACATTTCCGCCATGATATGGAACCAATCGCCGCGCCGGGTCAACTTATGGGTCCAAGCTATTGGTTTTCCTAGTGAATCAGGCTGACTAGCGGCGCCCGGCATTAGCGGGCCGCGGCGCGGGCCGGATCTCGGGCGATATCGCGATGCGCCAGATGGACCTGGCCGCCGCTGGTCTCCAGCCAGGCGGCTAGGCGCTCGGCCAAGAAAACCGAGCGGTGACGGCCACCGGTACAGCCAATGGCGATGGTGAGATAGCTCTTTCCCTCATGCTCGTAGCGCGGCAGAAGCCCGGCCAACATTGCCGTCAACTGCGCGAAGAAGGGCGCAAAAGCGGGATCCCGTTCAACATAGGCCGCCACTTCTTCGTCCTGGCCGCTCAAGGCCTTCAATTCAGGGTCATAGTGTGGATTGGCCAGGAAGCGCACATCGAAAACCAGGTCAGCCTCGCGCGGCAGGCCCTGGCGATAAGAAAATGAGGTGACGAAGATCGACATGGCGGCGGCGCGTTCCAACCCGAAGCGGCCGAGCAATTGCTGGCGCAGGTCGGCGGGTGTCAGATGAGAGGAATCGATCACTAGATCGGCACGCTCACGCAGTGGTGCGACTAGGCGGCGCTCCAAGGCGATACCGTCAGCGACCGGACGGCCTTGAGCCAAGGGATGGCGCCGACGCGTCTCTGTGAAACGACGCACCAGCACCTCGTCGTCGCAGTCTACAAACAGTAGGGTAATGGAAATGCCTGCATTTTCAGCGAGGCGTTCGAGGTGTTCCAATACCGGCGCCGCCGCAAAGTCGCGCGTGCGGATATCGACACCCATGGCGATGGGACGCTGCAGATCGACCTCGTTCACGACTGCGTTAAGCAGACTCAGCGGCAGGTTGTCGATCGCTTCGTAGCCCTCGTCCTCCAGCACGCGCAAGGTCGTTGACCGCCCGGCCCCGGACATTCCCGTCACCAACACCAAGCGGGCACCGGTCCCCGTCGATGTCTTTGCGGCTCGGGATTTCGGTCCCGCCTTGGTCACAACGCTGTCACTCATCTCTCCTCCAGGCGAAGGACCGGCGCCGGCCATTGCCACGCTGTCATCGGCTGTACTGGTTGAATCGTGGCGCATTATAAGAGACGCAGCGACGCGCAATGCAAGACGCAGCTTTTCCGCAGCCGATATCTGTGTTGGGTCGATGTCGATGCGCCGCAGATTGCAATCGGCTAGAGATTCGTAACCTGCCTCCGGCAGGCGCTCAATCTGCTCGGTGGGACGCAGATCGGCCAGCAACGCTACCGGTACAGCGGTTCGGTACGGCAAGACGACGATGCCAAGGCCGCGCACCTCCAGCTTTCCAGCGATCGTGGCGGGTGGCGCGGCCAGCAGAGCCGACCCGCGCCGCCGCAACACCGTCTGGTCGTCGCTGATCAGCGTTGCCCCCTGATCGATGAGCCTGAGCGCGAGGTCCGATTTGCCGGCCCCTGAGGCGCCTCGCAGCAACACTGCCCAGTTGCCGAGACCGGGAACGGTCAGCATGACCGCGGTGGCGTGGATCGTTTTCCCCCTGGAAGCGCTTCCCATCATCTGAAACTAGGCCACGCTCTAGTCGGCAGGCAGTCGCACAACGAAGGTGGCACCACAGACTTCCTCGTCTGCACCGTAGCGATTCTCGGCGATGATGGTGCCTCCGTGTGCTTCAACAATCTGCTTTGAGATACTGAGACCTAGGCCCGAATGAGTGCCGAACTTTTCGTCCGACGGACGCTCGGTGTAGAAGCGTTGAAACACAGCCTCCAGCTTGCCCTCGGGGATGCCGGGACCTTCGTCGGAAATTGCGACGACCACCTCGTCGCCCTGGCGTTGGGCCGAAAGCTGAATAGTGCCGGCGGGCGGCGAGAAGGTGATGGCGTTGCTGATGAGATTGCGGAAGACCTGGCTGAGCCGGCCTTCGATGCCCGGCACCGAAAGGTCCTGATGGTCCAGCACGTTGAGGACGAAGCGCCGGGCCCCCTTGGTTTCGACCGCCTCTTGCACTCCGACCAACACATTCAAGAGGGCGCCGATGTCGACGGCATCGACCTCGGCCCGGGAAAGCTCCGAGTCAAGGCGCGAGGCGTCGGAAATGTCACTGATCAGGCGGTCGAGGCGCTGCACATCGTCGAGAATGATAGACATCAGTTTCTTTTGCTGCTCCGGATCCTCGACTCTCGCAACGGTTTCCACGGCGCTACGCAACGACGTCAGTGGATTCTTGATTTCATGCGCCACGTCGGCGGCAAAGGCTTCGATGGCGCCCAGCCGCGCCCACAGCGCCTCGGTCATGGCCCGCAGCGAATCCGACAGGTCTCCGATCTCATCACCGCGGCGGGTAAAATCTGGAATCTCGAACTGGCGACCCTTACCATAACGCACCTGATCGGCGGCCAGGGCAAGACGGCGGATCGGCCGGGCGATTGTGCTGGCCAGATAGAACGACAGCAGCACCGTCACAGCGAAGGCGACACCGCAGACAATGAGAATATCGCGCCGACGGTCGTCAACGGCCGCATTCACGTCGGCGCCGTCTTTGGACAACATCAAGGCGCCGAGCACTTGACGATAGCGCTGCACCGGCACGGCCACGGAGAGAACCAGCCGGCCTTGACGGTCGACACGGACCCTGCCGGGACTCTGGCCGGCAAGGGCGCCTGTGACCTCATCGTAGTCACGCGCCTTTTGCTCACGCGCCTCGGCGTAGAGTGGGAAGTCATCTTTGCCCGGCAGCCAAAGGGAAGTCGCATCGAAGAGGCGGCGCAGCAGACTGAGGCCACCGTCGCTCTCCGGCGGCAGGGCCTGTATCTGTACCTTGCCACCAGGTCCCCCGAGCACAAAGCTGTCAGCAAGAATTTCACCTGACCGCGCGAAGATTCGCGCCCGCACACCGGTATCGACCAAGAGCACGCGCATCAGATTGCGCGTCACCTCCGGCAGCAACCGTTCATCGCCGACCTGAGTGGCAACCACTGCCGTACTGCCAAGAGAGAGCGAAAAAGCACGGCCCTGGATGCGCAGAGAATCCAGCTCTGCAGCAATCAGGCTGTTACGATATTGATCGAGGTGCATAAGACCCAGCACCGGAATCAGCAGGACAAGTACGTTGATGGTGAGGATGCGGCGCGTCAACGGTGAGCGCCAACCCCGCGGCCGACGCCTCGCAGGCCGCGCGGCGGTCGCCTCGCCGGCGCCCTGGGCTGTTGAACCTTCGGACAGGCCGCCTTTGTCCGCGGGCCTGCTTTCTTCGGTCACAACATTACCGGATCTACCGTTCTGCCGTAGCAACATGCTCCTGCTCTGGCTGTCGAGGCTCATATCGGTGCGGGCTCAGAACTCCGGGATCTAAACTTCCCGATAGCGATAGCCGACGCCATAGAGGGTCTCGATCTGCTGGAAAGAATCGTCGGCATCGCGGAACTTCTTGCGCAGACGTTTTATGTGACTGTCGATGGTGCGGTCATCGACATAAACCGACTCGCCGTAGGCCGCATCCATCAATTGGTCGCGGTTCTTGACGTGGCCGGGGCGCTGCGCCAGTGCCTTGAGGATCAGGAATTCGGTGACGGTCAGGCTGATGCGCTCTGCTTTCCAGGTGCAGAGATGACGGGCCGGATCCAGCGTCAACTCGCCGCGGACCAGCGGCGCCTCGGCCGGCTGGCCGTCCGCCATGGCGTCTTCCCCGCCTTTCTCCCGGCGCAGCAGGGCACGGATCCGCTCGATCAGAAGCCGTTGCGAGAAGGGCTTGGTGATGTAGTCGTCGGCCCCCATGCGCAGGCCGAGGACCTCGTCTATCTCGTCGTCCTTGGACGTCAGAAAGATGATCGGCAGGTTTGAAGACTTGCGCAGATGGCCCAGGAGCTCCATGCCGTCCATGCGTGGCATCTTGATATCAAGCACCGCGAGATCGACCGGATTGGCGGCAATGCCACGCAGCGCTTCGGCACCATCATTGTAGGTACGCACCTTGAAGCCCTCTGACTCCAAGGCGATGGTGACCGAAGTCAGAATATTGCGGTCGTCATCGACCAGGGCGATGGTGTCTTGCATGACCGTGGACTGTTGGACCCCCTCAATAGAACAGATCGCGGCTTAGTATGCCCGCTCTGCGAGTTTTCGGCGAGACTCAGCCACGTAAACAGACGCCACGCCCAGCGGCAAGCCGCCTCTTTGCCTCCGCGCAGGTTGCGCCGCCCGCGATCCCGAAGCGGCGGACACGTGCAGCCTCGCCAGAGACTGTGGCGCTTTTGCGGCATTTTCTGGACAGATGGGGATTCCGCGCCACTGGTAGAAGAGGCGTCGCACCATGGCATCCAGAGCCGACACGCAGCAGACCCGCCGTGCAAGCATGTTGTCCAGACCAGGCACCGGTAGATCGTGGCAATTGGACCGGCCCGGATCAGGCTGAATTGAATTGCATCGGCTTAGTTAAGACAGAAAATAATCGATATAAGTAGCTGTTTTGTCTTATTTTTGGGCGTGGCGCCGGCTGCCTCGCGAAGCCGCAGACCGCGGGACACCGCGGCGACGCGCCGTTACAAGTTGACATTATGTTGAATAATATCAGCTTAAATGGGACTTAGGGGCACAGTCCTGCTGCTTGGATGTGCCCGGCAGGGAAGCGATCACAATTGGCTGCGGCAAGTCATGGCCCTGGAAGAAAGCATTCAACGACCGGATGGATCCACGCTGAGGCGTTGTACGACGCGTGAGTTCCTCGATTCCTGTCCGCCGCGGATCAGTGAAATATTCCACTATTGGGATAGCCTGCGTGACGGTCGCAAAATGCCGCGGCGCGCCGCCTTCCGGCCCGAACTCATGATACACCACCTTCCTGGCATTTTGTTGATCGATGTCGAGGGAATCGGTGCCGATGGCGTCGGGATTTTTCGCTACCGGGTTGTCGGTACGGAGGAAGTGCGCCTGCGCGGACACGATCCGACCGGCAAGTTGGTGCAGGAGGGTTTCTTCTGGTCCAGCCTGGAGGAAGCCGTCATGGGATACGAATCGATCCGCAAATCCGGTAGTTATCTATATGAAACGGCTGAGTTTATCTCGCCGGAAGGCCGCTGGCGTTCGGAACACGGAATCATGCTTCCCTTCTCGGAGGACGGCGCAGCTGTAAGCCAGATACTGGTTTACTCCATGGCACGCAGTTCCAGAGACTACTGAAGCATTCTCCCGGCCATAGGCTTCGGCCGGTCTCAGTCTTCCGTGCCGGCCCGTCACAGCGGACCACAGCGAGGCTGGCCTTGACGTTCATCTCTTCTTTCTATAATATTGGAAATATGGAAAAGAAAATGGCCCTGTCCGGCCTGTCCGCCCTGGCCCAGGAGACCCGGCTCGATATCTTCCGCCTGCTGGTTGAGCGCGGCCCATCGGGCCTTGCCGCCGGCAAGATCGCCACCCGTATTGGACTGCCCGCCGCAACACTGTCGTTTCACCTGAAGGAACTGCGCAGCGCCGGGCTGATCACCTGCCGCCGGACCGGACGTTCTCTCATCTACGCCGCCGATTTCCACGCCATACGAGGTCTGGTCGGCTATCTGACAGAAAACTGCTGCCGTGAGGGCTGCGCCGCCCCTGCGACGGTGGCCAGCGCCGCAGCGCCCTTGGAGGAGAAACAAACATGAAGCGCCTGCATGTGCATATCAGCGTCAGCGACTTGGCTGTGTCTGTGGATTTCTACTCCACGCTCTTCGGCGCCGCGCCGATCGTTCAGAAAGACGACTATGCCAAGTGGTCGTTGGAAGACCCGCGGGTGAACTTCGCCATCTCCAAGCGGGCCCGTGCCGCCGGGCTCGATCATCTGGGAATCCAGGTCGAGGACGCTGCGGAACTGGCGGAGGTTTCCGGCCGCCTCGCTGCCTCCGGCGCTGGGCTTGTAGAACAGGCAGACGCCGCCTGCTGCTATGCCCGCTCGGACAAGACCTGGGTCAATGACCCTCAGGGCATCGCCTGGGAGACGTTCCACTCCCATGGCGAAATCACCGTCTATGGCGAGGACGGGCAAGAAGACTCCGCCTCTGCCTGTTGCGATTCGGTGCGCTGCGGCACCAGCCCGGCACAGACTGCCGAAGAAGTCGGTGATGCGAACGGTGCCTGCTGCGGCTGAACGACACATAGAAATGCTGCGCAGGATGATCGAAACCACTGCGCAGCAAATCTCGCTTCGTCAATAGCTTAGAGCTCAGCTTTCGAGGTCCCGGAAAGCCTGGTGAAGCTTTGCTTCCGACGAGGTGACAAAGGCCTCCATGCTGCGGATCCGCTGCTCCTGTTCACGATAGCGATGGCGCAGGCGTGACAGGCTCTCGCTGGGTTTCAGGCGAATCTGCCGCCAGAACTCCTTCTCCGCGTCCGACTGGTAGTGATACTCGGGTGCGCGGTCGATGAGCAGGGCGGCGAGGAAGTAGCAGACCAAGGTCGGTGGCGGAAACATGAACAGTGCGATCACCGCGACGATGCGCACGATGAAGGGGCTGATGCCAAAATAGTCGGCCAGACCCGCACAGACGCCAAAGATCCGTCCCCTTTCGGTGTTGCGGTAGAGCCGGCTGGGTCGGGGACCGCCATTGTGCTGCCCGCCGGTGTGCGCGCGGGAACCGCTTGGCTCGGTCATAGCTGCTTCCTCCAGTCCGTCACCTCGGCGTCGAGGATACGTTCCAGTGAATTGATACGCTGCTCCATGCGCTCAGAGCTCTTCCACAATTCTTCGAGCAGCTGCTCCTCATCGCTGGAGAGCGCCTTGGTCGCCTTCCAGCGGGTCGTGTAGTGGGCGATGATCCAGATCGGTGCCACGACCGCGAGGAAGAGGATGCCCAGTACTTCGAAATCCATAGGGTTCTAGCCTCTTTGAACGTGCCGCTGGCTTATTCGCTGTCGACGGACTTGGCATCGGGCCGGGCCGCTGTCTTGGTTTTGCCAAGGCGTTCCTTCAGGGCGGCGAGTTCGTCTTCGATGGCCGATTCCGCGGCCAGCCCAGAGATCTCTTCGGCCAGCGACTTGCCGCGGCCAAGGTCGAAGGCCTCGACCTCGCCTTCGGCCGCGTCGAGCTTCTTCTCGACCTGCTCGAAGCGGGCAAAGGCGTCGTCGACGCGGCCGTCATAGAGGTTGCGCCGCACCTTGAGGCGCGAAGATGCCGTCTCGTGGCGGGCCGCCAGCGACTGCTGCTTGGCCTTGGCCTCACGCAGTTTGCTCTCCAGCTTGGCAATGTCGGACTCGCCCTGGCTCAGCATGGCGTCCAACTCGTCCAGATCTTTGTTCAAGTGGTCGGCCGCCTCGGCCAGCTTGGCCTTTTCAACCAGGGCACCCTTGGCAAGATCTTCACGGCCCTTGGACAGCGCCAACTCGGCCTTCTGCTCCCAGCCCTGCTGGGCCTCCTGCAGGCGGGCCAGCCGGCGCGCGCTCTCCTTCTTCTCGGCGATGGTCTTGGCCGCAGTGGACCGCACCTCCACCAAGGTGTCCTCCATTTCCTGGATCACCAGACGGATGATCTTTTCGGGCTCCTCGGCGCGGTCGAGGATAGAGTTGAGGTTGGAATTGATGATGTCGGCGAGGCGGGAGAAGATACCCATCGGTCTCAATCCTTGTCTTCGTTCTCGGTTATTTCGGTTTCGTCACGATCGAGTGCAAGTAAGACAAACTCGATAGCTAGGGTCAGGTCTTGCTAATCACGCCAGCAGAGCGCCCAGCAGCAGACCGGCGGCGAACATCAGCCAGTGGTCGGCGGTCCGGCTGCGCAGATAACGGCGGGCGCGATCGACCCAACGGTCGAGGGGGTCGCCGGAGCGCCCGGGGCTTTCTCTGCGGTGCTGTTCGGAGGTTTCATTCCAGTGGCTCATGGTCTCTGCGTCTCTCGGCTTGAGGGGTTGTTGATCTCCTCTTCCTATTGGCAAGGACCGTGCCAGAACACTGAGAGTTTCTTAAATAATTGATTTAATGAGACCTTTAGGTTCGCCCGTGTATTTGGATCGAACTACCATATTGGTGATAACTACCAATTTCTGGTGTTTCTCAAATATAGTTGGCATAATTAACACATGGCCAACCTCGATCTGCCACCCCTGCTCGGCGAATCCCCAGCCTTCATGGCGCTTGCCGAGCAGATCTCTCGTGTCGCGGCACTGGATCGGCCGGTGTTGGTGATTGGTGAGCGCGGCACGGGTAAAGAACTGGTCGCTGCGCGCCTGCATTTCCTGTCGCAGCGTTGGGGTGGCGCCTTCGTGAAGTTGAACTGCGCGGCCCTGGCGGAAAGCCTGCTGGAGACGGAACTCTTTGGCCACGAAGCCGGGGCCTTCACCGGGGCCGTGAAGCGCCGCGGGGGGCGCTTCGAGTTGGCCGACGGTGGAACTCTGTTCCTCGACGAGATCGCCGCAGCCAGCCCCGCGGTTCAGGAAAAGCTGCTGCGCGTCATCGAATACGGCGCCTTCGAGCGGGTCGGCGGCAACGCCACCCTGGAGGTCGATGTACGGGTGATCGGCGCCACCAACGAGGATCTAAGAGTCGCCGCAGCCGCCGGCCGCTTCCGCGCCGACCTGTTGGACCGGCTGGCCTTCGAGGTGATCACTCTGCCACCGCTGCGCGCGCGAACCGAGGATATCCCCCTGCTGGCCGGCCACTTCGGGCGGGAAATGGCCAAAGAACTGGATTGGCCACAGTTTCCCGGCTTCACCAAGTCCGCGATCGCGCAGCTTCTGGACCACGACTGGCCGGGCAATGTGCGCGAACTGCGCAATGCCGTGGAGCGCTCCGTCGCCCGGGGCACCCCCGATGCGACCATCGCCCAATTTTCGCTCGATCCGTTCGACAGTCCCTGGGCCCTCGCGGCGCCAGGGGCGCTGGGTGGTACGCTTGCCGGGCCAAGCGCCGGTGCAGAAGCCCGTGCAGAACCCCAGAGTGGCTCGCCCGTCGGCGGCATCCTCTCCGACCCTTCGCGGGCCTTCGATCTGCGCGACGCCCTGAAACGGGTGGAACACGACCTGCTGCAGCAAGCCCTGGCGGCACAGCGCTACAACCAGCGGGCCACCGCCCGCCAGCTTGGCCTGACCTACGACCAACTGCGCAACCGGCTGCGCAAGCACGGATTGCCCGGCGAAGCGGCAAAGGCTCCAGAGAGGCGAAATTGAGACACAAGGGAAGACTCCGGCGCCTCAAAGGTCACATAATCTGCATGGCCAAGGCCGGCGGCTTCAACTATCTGTCTGCCAGTGCGATGACCAGGGAAAACCTAGCAGACACAAGGACGCCCGCAGGAAGTTTTTCGTCGTAGCAAACAGGATGTAGCGCAAAGGGCCGCGACGGCGGCCAGCACCCGGGAGGAAAGTGCAGTGGAAAATTTCGGCAAAGCGATCAGCCGGAACGGCCTGGATCAACACGGCCTAAAAGATCTTCGGAACGCCTATTGGAACTTTGATACTGCCGCTCTCTATGAGGAGTCGTTGCGGCGTGGTGAAGGCCAACTTGCCGAGGGCGGCGCCCTGGTGGTGCTGACCGGTAAGCACACCGGCCGTTCCCCCAAGGACAAGTTCATCCTCCGCGAGGCAGAGACCGAGGACGACATTTGGTGGGGCGACGTGAACGTGGCCATCGACGAAGCCGGCTTCGAGCGGCTGCGGGCCAAGATCATCGACTACCTCAAGGACCGCGATGTCTTCGTGCAGGACGTTCATGCCGGTGCCGACTCCGACTACTGCCTGCCGGTGCGCGTGGTCAGCGAGAGCGCCTGGCATTCGCTCTTCACCCGCAACATGTTCATCCAACCGCCGGTCGAGGCACTCAGCGACTTCCTGCCGCGCTTCACGGTGCTGCACGCACCCTTCTGCCACGCCGACCCGGAAACGGACGGCACCAACAGCGAAAGCTTCATCGTGGTGAGCTTCGCGCGCCGCACCGTGCTGATCGGCGGCACCGTCTACGCCGGCGAGATAAAGAAATCGATCTTCTCGATCCTCAACTACCTGCTGCCGGAGCGCGACGTGCTGCCCATGCACTGCTCGGCCAACATCGGCCCCGAGGGCGACACGGCGATCTTCTTCGGCCTCTCGGGCACTGGAAAGACCACCCTGTCGGCCGATGCCAGCCGCCACCTGATCGGCGACGACGAGCACGGCTGGTCCAAGAACGGCATCTTCAATTTCGAGGGCGGCTGCTATGCCAAGGTGATCCGCCTGGACCCCGCAGCCGAGCCGGAAATCTATGCCACCACCGGGCGCTTCGGCACAGTGCTGGAAAACGTCGCCATGGATCCGCTTTCGCGACGGCTCGATCTCGACGACAACCGCTACACCGAGAACACCCGGGCCAGCTATCCGCTCGACTTCATCCCCAATGTGGTGGACAGCGGGCAGGGCGGACAGCCCAAGAACATCATCATGCTGACCGCCGACGCCTTCGGCGTCCTGCCGCCGATCTCCAAGCTGACGCCCGAGCAGGCCATGTATCACTTCCTCTCCGGCTACACCGCACGAGTCGCCGGCACCGAGAAAGGCATGGGCGCCGAGCCCTCGGCCACCTTCTCGACTTGCTTCGGTGCGCCCTTCATGCCGCGGCATCCTTCGGTCTACGCCAAGATGCTGGGCGACAAGATGGCCGCCACCGGCGCCAACTGCTGGCTGGTCAACACCGGCTGGACCGGCGGCGCCTACGGCACCGGTGAGCGTATGAAGATCGCTCATACCCGGGCCATGGTGCGCGCCGCCCTGAACGGCCACCTCAGCGATACCGGCGTCGCCGAGCACCCGCAATTCGGCCTGTGGATGCCTGACGCCTGCCCCGATGTGCCGGCTGAAGTGCTCAACCCGCGCAATACCTGGAACGACAAGCGCGCCTACGACCTGACGGTACGCGACCTGACCCAGCGCTTTGAGACCAACTTCAAGCAGTTCGAAAGCTACGTCGACGACGACGTGCTGGCCGCCGGCATCCGCGCCGCGGCCTGACGCATCTGGGCGGCCAGCGTCTGAACAGGCTGCCGGGCAAGGCCGGCTCACGAGAGTTTGTGACTACAAACCCCGTGCAGGGGGTCACAATATGCGCCGCTGTCGTTTTCCCCGGCGAGGACACAGGAGAACGAACGGCGCGACAGCGGTGGTCTGACCCACTGCCTTGCACCCGCGGTGCGCGGTACCGATCATGCTCGCCGACGCTGCGATAGCCGCCGTCTCGGCCCGCGACGCCGCCTACTGCGCCTACTACGGCCTCCGCCTGCCCAGCGAAGCGGAATGGGAATTCGCCGCGCGCGGTGTTGACGGGCCGGCGCTTTCCCTGGGGCGACACGCCGCTGCGCCAGGGTGGTCAGCTCGCGCGTGCCAATTTCGGCAGCGGGGTGTGCTGCGCGCCGAGTGCGACGGACGGCAGCCGCAGGACCGCGCCGGTCGGCTCCTACCCGGCGGGCGCCTCGCCCTTCGGCGTCCTGGATATGGCGGGCAATGTCTGGGAGTGGACCGCCACCGACTTCCCCGGCCGGCCGGACGAGCGTGCGATCCGAGGTGGCGGCTGGGACAACAACCCCTACTGCCTGCGCGCCAGCTACCGGCACGGCAATCCGCCACACTTCAGCCTGGACATGGTCGATTTCCGCTGCGTGGCCGATCCAGCCGGGGCCAATTCAATCGGGGACGACCCGTAAAGGATCAAGTTCTCTCGGCGCGGCCTCAGGCCGGCGAGTTATCCCGCTCCTTCGGTTTCGATCTTGATGGTGTTGCCGCAGTGCTTGCAATGCACCGCGTCGGGATCGTGCCGGGTCAGGCCGCAATCCGGGCAGGTATGGCGAATCTTGCGCGGCTGGAAAATCGTCTGCGCGAGACGCAGGAACAGCGCCACCCCGACCACCATGATGAAGACCGCCAGCAAACGCCCGACATCGCCCTCCATGGTGATATCGCCGAAGCCGGTGGTGGTCAGCGTCGCCACGGTGAAGTAAAGCGCGTCGACGTAGGTGACGATGCCGGGATTGCGCCCGAACTGCAGCACGAAGACCAGGGCCGTGGTGAGAAAAATGAAGACGCCGAGGTTCACGCAGGAGACGATGACATCCTCGTTGCGCCGGAAGAAGGCGGTCTCGGCGCGGAGGTCGCGCAGTACGTGGTAGGAGTGCAGGAGGCGTAGCGCACGCAGCACCCGCAGGAAAGAGAGGTTGGCTGGAATGAAGGGCGCCAGCAACAGCGTCAGGATCACCAGGATGTCGGCCAGAGTATAGAGCTGGCGCAGCATGCGGAGCTTACTAGGGGCGATCCACAGGCGCGCCAGGAAGTCGGCGAGGATGATCAGCCCGATGATGAAGTCGGCGACCAGGATGTAGGGCTTGGGGTGGTCCGGCGCCGTGACGATGAAGAAGGCGATGGTCAGCAGATCGAAGGCGATGAGGCCGTAGCGGAAGTTGGTCGCCCGCTGGCTGCTGCCGGTATAGAGCAGCCTGACCGTTTGCTTCAACTGAGGTTCGGCCATGAAGTTCCCTAAGCCAGATAGCTCGGCAGGTGGCGCAGGAAGACCTCGACGTCGTCTCGCGTCGTGAAGAGGTGCACCGAGACGCGCACCCGCCCGTTGTCGCTCCACACCAGGATAGCGTCTTCCGCGGCGCGGCGCATCACGGCCACCGGGTCGGCGCAGCGGAAGCAGACGTTGCCGGCGTGGCGCGCTTCGCCCGCCGGCGTCATGACCTCGAGTCCCAGATCGGTGAGGCCGGCGATAAGACGCTCGGCCAGCATACGGTTGTGGGCGGCGATGGCCGCGATGCCGAAGCTCTCCAGGTAGGCAAGGGACTCGCGCAGCAGGTAGGCGCCGAGATGGCCGGCGTTGCCGTATTCGAAGCGTCGGGCGTCGGGCCTCATCACATAGTCGCCGGGCGTCTCCCCCTGGCTTGTCGAGGCCCAGCCGGCCCCGGCCGGCGCGAAGTCCGGCTGGCGCCTGCTGTTCCAGCAGAGGATGCCCTCGTGGATGCCGAGGGCGAACTTGTAGCAGGCGGTCACCAGAAAGTCGGAGAGATCGCCGCGCAGCGGCACGGCGCCAAAGGCATGGCTGGCGTCGACCAGCAGCGCGGCGGGCAGGGCTTCCAGACCTGCCGAGAGCTTTTCCAGATCGACATGCTGTCCGGTCAGCGCGTTCACCTGGCTGACATAGACGAGCCGCGTGCGCGCGTCGCAGGCGGTCAGCAAGTGCTCCTCCGCCAGCACCCAGCCCTGCGCCGGCACCAGGCGCAGCTCGACCCCGCGCCGCCTCAAGCTGGCAAGAGCATAGCGCCCCGAGGCGTAATCGAGTTCCGGCGCGACGACGTTGTCGCCTTCCTGCCAGTCGATGCCCTGGACCACCTGCATGATGCCGTCGGAGGCATTGCCGAGCAGCGCGATGTCGCCTGGCTCCAATCGGGACCAGCGCGCCACCGTTGCGCGGACCTCATCGTCGACGTGCCAGTGACCCCAATATCCGTCGTAGCCCCTGGACTTATCCCGGGCGAAGGTCTCGAAAGCCTCGCGGTGCCGCACCAGCAACGGCGGTTCGCCACCGCTGGCCAGGTGCACCTTGCCGTCGAGGCCGATGAAGTCGCTCTTGGGCGCGGGCAGGGGATGGGACATCAACGGACCTAATGCGCCTCGGCCCAGTTGGCGCCGGTGCCGGCGTCGGCGACCAGCGGAATCGAAAGCTCGACCGCCGGCGCGCAGGCGTTCTCCATGATCTCGCGGACCAGGGCGGAAGTCTCCTCGACCTCGCCCTCAGGCACCTCGAACATCAGCTCGTCGTGCACCTGCAGCAGCATGCGCGCGCCAAGCTTTGCCTGCTCCAGCGCCGGGGCGATCCGCATCATGGCGCGCTTGATGATATCGGCCGCGGTGCCCTGGATCGGCGCGTTGATGGCGGCGCGCTCCGAGAAGCTGCGGCGCGCCGGGTTCTTATCCTGGATGCCGGGCACATGGATCTTGCGCCCGAAAAGCGTGGTGACGAAGCCGCGCTCGCGCGCTTCCTTCTTGGTCTTGTCCATGTAGGCGCGGATGCCGGGATAGCGTTCGAAATAGGCAGAGATGTAGTCGCGCGCCTCGCCCTGCGGAATGCCAAGGTTTTGCGCCAGGCCGAAGGCGGAGATGCCGTAGATGATGCCGAAGTTGATGGCCTTGGCCTTGCGCCGGGTCATCGGGTCCATGCCCTCGATGGGAATGCCGAAGACCTGCGAAGCGGTGATCGCATGGATGTCCTGGCCCTCGTGGAAGGCCTGCTTCAGCGCGTCGACCTCGGCGATGTGGGCGGTCAGGCGCAGCTCGATCTGGCTGTAGTCGACCGATAGCAGGACGTGGTCCTTCTCGGCAACGAAGGCGGTGCGGATCTTGCGGCCCTCTTCGGTGCGCACCGGGATGTTCTGCAAGTTGGGGTCATTGGACGACAGCCGCCCGGTCGAGGCCACGGCTTGCGAGTACGAGGTGTGGACCCGTCCGGTCTGCTCGTTGATCTGGTTCTGCAGGGCGTCGGTATAGGTGCTCTTCAGCTTGGAGACCTGGCGCCAGTCGAGCACACGGGCCGGCAGATCGTGGCCCTGGGCGGCCAGGCCCTCCAGGATGTCGGCGCCGGTGGCATAAGCGCCCGACTTGCCTTTCTTGCCGCCGTCCAGCGCCATCTCGTCGAAGAGGATTTCGCCGAGCTGCTTGGGCGAGCCGATGGTGAACTCGCGGCCGGCCAGCTTGTAGATTTCCGCCTGCAGTTCCCCGATGCGCTTGGCGAAATCGTTGGACATACGTCTTAAGGTGTCGCGGTCGACCTTGATGCCGGTCAGCTCCATTTCCGCCAGCACCGGCACCAGGGGCCGCTCTATAGTCTCGTAGACCGTGACCAGACGGTCGCTCACCAGGCGCGGCTTCAACAGTTCATAAAGGCGCAGGGTGATGTCGGCGTCCTCGGCGGCGTAGTCCAGCGCCTTGTCGAGCGGTACCTTGTCGAAGGTCACCTGGTTCTTGCCGCTGCCGGCGACGTCCTTGAACTTGATGGTCTGGTAGTCGAGGTGGAGCTGAGCCAGTTCGTCCATGCCATGGCCGTGCAGGCCGCCCTCGACCACGTAAGACAGCAGCATGGTGTCGTCGATCGGCGCCACCGAGATACCCTGGCGCGCGAAAATCAGCATGTCGTACTTGATGTTCTGGCCGACCTTGAGGACGCCCGGATCCTCCAGCAGCGGCTGCAGCGCCGCGATCGCCTGCTTCAGCGGAATCTGCTTGGGCGCCTCGCCGCCACCGCCGAAATCCAGGCCGCCGTCATCCGGTCCGGCCGCGGCATGGCCGAGCGGGATGTAGCAGGCCTTGCCGGCGGCCGTCGCCAGGGAGACACCCACCAGGTCGGCGGCCAGGGGATCGAGAGAGGTGGTCTCGGTGTCCACCGCGATGACGCCGCGGACCTGCGCCGCCGCGATCCAGCGTTCCAGCGCCGGCAGGTCCTGCACCAGCTCGTAGGCCGCCTCCTTGGCGGACTCCGGCGGCGCCTCCACTGCCGCGGCGGACTCCTCGGCGCCACCCAGTTGATCCGACAGGCGGCGCAGCAGGGAGCGGAACTCGTAGCGTTCCAGGAAGGCGCGCAGATCCTCCGGTTGCGGTTGCTTCAGTCCAAAGTCCGCGAGATCGGCCTCCACCGGAACGTTCTGGTCCAGGGTGACAAGTTGCTTGGAGATGCGCGCCAGCTCGGCGTTCTCGATCAGCTTCTCGCGGCGCTTGGGCTGCTTGATCTCCCCGGCGCGGGATAGCAGCGTCTCCAGATCGCCGTACTCCTCAATCAACTGCGCGGCGGTCTTCACGCCGATGCCCGGCACGCCGGGAACATTGTCGGTGGAATCGCCGGCCAGCGCCTGCACGTCGATGACCTTCGCCGGCGCCACGCCGAACTTCTCCTTCACCTCCTCGCGGCCGATCTTCCTGTCCTTCATAGGATCGAGCAGCACGATACCGTCCTCGACCAGCTGCATGAGATCCTTGTCGGAGGAAACCACGGTGACCTCGATCCCCGCCGCCTTGGCCTGGCGGGCGTAGGTGGCGATGAGGTCGTCGGCCTCGTAGTTCTGCAGCTCGATGCAGGGCAGGTTGAAGGCCCGCGTCGCCTCGCGGATCGCCGCGAACTGCGGCACCAGATCCTCCGGCGCCTCCGGCCGGTGCGCCTTGTACTCGGGATAGATGTCGTTGCGGAAGGTCTTGCCCGACTTGTCGAAGATCACCGCAATGGCGTCGGCGTCGCTGTCGCGCAGCAGCTTCACCAGCATGTTGGTGAAGCCGAAGGTGGCGTTGACCGGCGTACCGTCAGAGGTGCTGCGCGGCGGAATGGCGAAATAGGCCCGGAAAATATACCCGGAGCCGTCGACCAGATAGAGGTGCTTGTAGGGGGCTGTCGTCATGCCCGGGAGCATGCCGGAGCGCCCGATTGAAGTCGAGCGCTCATGAACCGCAAAGGTTCGGTACTGACTTTTGCTGACTACTCGGCCGCGGAATTCTGCTTGAAGACGAAACGGCGCCCGCAGTACGGACAGTCGATCTGGCCCTTGCCTTCCATGTTCAGGTAGACGCGGGGGTGTCCGAGCGCGCCCCTGCCGCCGTCGCAGGCCACCTTGGTCGTCTCCACGTCGATGATTTCAGGTGGCTCCATTTCAAGTCTTCTCCAAACAGGCTGCGCTGGGCGCGATGATAGCGTCCCGGGGCCAGGGTTCAATCCCCCTGTTTCCCGGTTCCATTCTGCAGGACTTCGCAGCGGAAGTCCTGATATTTGCCGCTGGCGCTGCGCGGGATTTCCCGGTGGTAGGTGACCCGCATGGGGAAGGCATGCGCGCAGCGCGTGCGAAAGGCTTCAAACAGCGTCGATTCTTCCTCTTTCGTCAGGCGACGCCCAGCCACGAGCTTCAGCTCGATGTCGTCAACGGCGTGCTGGACGATCTGGAACTGCCGGACATCCGGAATCTCCGTGTAGTACTGCTCGCCGATCAACGGCCAGGCCTTTCGACCGTCCGGATAGACAAGCATGTCGCGAGTGCGGCCCAGAATGCGTTTCAGCACCGGCAGGCCACGCCCGCAGGCACAAGGGGCGCCGACCTCCGCCAGGTCGCCGACGGCGTAGCGGATCAACGGCATGGCGTAGTTCAGCAACGGCGTCGTCACCACATGGCCAACCTCGCCGGGCTTGCAGACTTCGCCCGCCTCGTTCAGCACCTCCAGCAGCACTGCTTCCGATTGCACGTGATAGTGCTCCCGCTCCGGACACTGCAGGGCGAGGTAGCCGTTTTCCTGGGTGCTGTACATATCGACGATCTTGAGGCCCCAGACCGCGCGGCAAAGATCGCGGGTTGCCGCGGGCAGCACCTCGGCGAAGGTACGAACTTCGCGCAACTCCGGAAGATCGATACGTTTGTCACGACAGTGCAGCAGCAGCTCGCGCAGGGCCGAAGGATAGGTCAGCAGATAGCCGGGACGGACGCGCTGCAGCCATTCCGCCTGCTGCTCGGTGCGCGAGACGACCGACAGCACTGCCGCCGGACCGGTTTGGTACAGCCCGTCCATGGCAAGGCCCCAGCGGGCAGTTTGCGCGCCTCTGGGATAGACGGCCTTGCCCTGCGGAAATGCGCGGATGGCTGCCAGGATGCCGGCGAAGTCGCGCCGATGCCAAGAGTGCTCGCGCAGGGTGATTGCCTCCCACATGAACTGCGACAGCGCGGTTCCCCGTACCTTAACCGGGCGCCCGGTGGAACCGCTGGTGGAGGTTTCGTGTATGTGACCGTGGCTCCGCAGAATCTCGCGGCTGTGGAGCGCAGCACCGGCGGCCTGAAGGACCGGACGGGTGAGCACCGGGATGCGCGCCCAAATTTCCGGGGTCAGCGCACAGCCCGGCACGAAGCCGGCCGTCGCCAGTCGGTCACGGTAGAAAGGGACGTGTTGCCAGGCATGCTCGAGCTGCGCCCCGGCTTGGCGCAGCTGTTGGCCCAGGATCTGTTTCGGGCGCAACCACTGGCTCTCATCCAGCTGCTGCTGCATGGCGATCTTACTCGCCGCCTCGGGCCCGGGAAGCGCCGGCCAGACGACAGTCGAATGAGCCGATGCAAGAGGGCGGTAGATCGGTGGCTGTCGATGCCGCCGACCAAAGCTCACGCCGACAGGCCGGCTCGTATCGTCCAGCGCTTTCCCGCCCCGGCTCAAGACCGCAGGCCCGTCGCCTGGGGAATTTCGCTGCGGAAGGTCTCGAACTTGCCGCCGGGACCGCGCGGAATCTCGCTGACATAGGAAAACCGCACCGGGAAGGGATGCCCGCTGCGCAGGCGCAGCCAATGCCTGAGCTTTTCCTCCTCCGCCGGCCCCAAGGGGCGCTCCACCGCAAGCCGCATCTCGATGTCTTCCAGGCCGTGCTGGATGATCTGATACTGGCGGATGCCGTCCACGCCGGCGTGAAAGATGTCGCCCATCATCGGCCAGCCGAGGCGGCCGTCAGGATAGCAGAGGCGGTTGCGCACCCGCCCAAGAACCCGTTTCAGCACCGGCAGACCGCGCCCGCAGGCGCAGGCTTCGCCCAGTTCCGCCATGTCGCCCAAGGCATAGCGGATCAGCGGCGTGGCGAAGTTGTGCAGCGAGGTGACGGCGACCCGGCCGATTTCGCCGGGCGCGCAGGGCCGGCCCGCCTCGTTCAGAACTTCGAGGATCACCGCCTCGGACTGCACGTGGTAGTGCTCCGCCGCGGGGCACTGCAGAGCCAGGAGGCCGTTTTCCTGCGAGCTGTAGCCGTCGGTGATCGGCAGCCCCCAGACTTCGCGGCAGAGCGCGCGGGTTTCCGGCGGCAGGGTCTCGGAAAGCGTGCGCACCTCGCGCAGGGTGGCGATGGAGATGTCGTGCTCTCGGCAGTGCAGCAAAATGTCGCGCAGCGCCGAGGGATAGGTCAGCAAGTAGTCCGGCTTCACACGCCGCAGCCAGTCGGTCTGTTGCGCGGCGCTGCTGGAGATGTTGAGCGAGAAGCTCCGTCCGTTGGCGAAGATCTGCGCGGTCGCGCGCCCCCAGGTCTTGCCGACCGCGCCCTTGGGATAATCGGCAGCGCCCGCCGCATAGGGCCGGATCGCCGCCAGGCGGGCGGCGAAATCGCGGCCATGCCAGAGGTGCTCGCGCAGCGTGAACACGTCCCAAAAAAACTGCGAGAGTTGCGTGCCCCTGACCGTGACCACCTGACCGGTCGAGCCGCTGCTGCTGATCTCGTGAGTGCTGCCATGCTCGGTCGGCACCGAGGTGCTGTGCAGCGCCTTGCCGGCCTGCTGCAGTTCGGCCCGCTCCAGGACCGGAATGCGCGACCAGAGCGCCGGCGTCAGCGCCAGGTCCGGCGTGAAGCCGGCCCTGTCGAGACGCGCACGGTAGAAAGGCGCCCGCAGATAAGCATGCCGCAGCAACGTTGCGGCCTGGCGCAGCTGCTGCGCGCGCAGCGTCTCGGGCGGCCACCACTGGCTTTCGTCAAGCTGGTGCAGCACCGCCGCTAGCTGCGCCTGCCGCGGCGCCAGCAAAGCCGGCCAGACCAAAGTCGGATCGCGCCCCGCAATGGCCCGATAGCTCTGGATATCTGTCATGGCATCCCGCGCGCCGCCGTTTCCGGCAGGTCACAGCGGAAGTCCTGGAACTTTCCACTCGGGCCGCGCGGGATCTCCTGGTGGTAGGTAAAGCGCACCGGGAAGGGGTGGCCGCAGCGGGAATGAAACCAGCCGCCCAGCTTGTCCTCTTCCTCAACCGTCAGCCGACGGTCCGCCACGACCTTGAACTCGATGTCGTCGACGGCGTGCTGGATCACCTGGAACTGCTGAACCGCCGGGATGTCCGTGTAGTTGAATTCGCCGATCAGCGCCCAGGCCTTGCGCCCGTCCGGATAGACCAGCATATCGCGGGTGCGGCCCAGAATGCGCTTCAGCACCGGAAGGCCGCGCCCGCAGGAACAAGGCCCACCGACCTCCGCCAGATCGCCCACCGCATAGCGGATCATCGGCATGGCGAAGTTCATAAGCGGAGTCGCCACCACCTGACCGACCTCGCCGGGCTCGCAAGGCTCCCCGGCTTCATTCAGCACCTCCAGCAGCACTGTCTCCGACTGAGCGTGATGGTGTTCCTGCTCTGGACACTGAAAGGCCAGATAGCCGATTTCCTGGGTGCTGTAGAGATCGATGACCGGCAGGCCCCATACGTCCCGGCAAAGGTCGCGGGTCGTCGCCGGCAGCAATTCCGAGAGCGTGCGCACCTGGCGCAGTTTGGGAAAGGTGATGCCGCGATCGCGGCAGATGATCAGCATCTCTCGCAACGCCGAGGGATAGGTCAGCAGGTAATCGGGCTGGGTCCGCTGCAGCCATTCGATCTGCTCCTCGCTGCGGCTGACGATGGAGAGGAGCGCGCTGGGTCCGGTCTCGAAGATGCCTTTCATGGCGCGGCCCCATATCTGCCCGCCCGCGCCCGCCGGATAGTTTGCCACGTCATTGGGCACTGAGCGGATGGCGGCCAGCTTTCCGGTGAAGTCGCGGCGATGCCAGAGGTGTTCGCGCAGGGTGAGTACCTCCCAGAAGAGTTGCATGGCCCTGGTGCCCAACGCCTTGACCGGCCGCCCGGTGGATCCGCTGGAGGAAATTTCGTAGGTCGCGCCGTGTTCTCTCGGAGGCTCCGCGGCGTAGAGCGCCGGGCCGGCCTGCTGCAGCGCCGCCCGGGTAAGTATGGGGATGCGGTTCCAGACCGCCGGCGTCAGGCCCTTGCCGGACACAAAGCCCGCTTCGCCCAAACGCTCGCGATAGAAGGGCACCTGACGGTAGGCGTGCTGAAGCAGGAGCCCGGCCTGGCGCAGCTGTTGCGAAAACAACTCCTGAGGCGTCCACCACTGGCTCTGCTCGAGTTGCTGCAGTAGGGCCAGCTTCTCTGTCACCAAGGGTCCCGGCAGCGCCGGCCAGGCGATGGTGGAGTGGGCGCTGGACAGCGGTCGGAAAAGCGGCCGCGGCCGCAGGCGTTCGTCAGTTGGCGCCATCATGGCTCCGGATAGCATCGACGAGAGCAAGGAAGCAAAGGGATTGAACAGGTCGCCCGGCGGCTCATGTGATCTCTGTCCTATACCATGAGGCGTAAAGATAGACTGAAATCTGCGCCAAAGCGCCGGTTTTCCCAGTCGAAACACTGAGCGGTCCTCTGGCCGCTTTGTTGACCGCGCCGAGGCCCGGTGCTACCCATGGCCGCCGGTGCCGGCCCACGGTCTGCATGAGAGATTCTCTGCGGGTTATCGCCATCGACCTCGCCGGCTCCACCCGAAAAGGCAGCGATGAACAACGACAATCCCAGTTTGAGCGACGCCCTCCCCCCGGCCAGCGCCGTTTCCAGTTCGGCCACAGGCGGCGCGACAACCTCTCCCGCGCTGCCCGACTTGGCGGTGTCCGTACAGGGCCTCACCAAGACCTACAAGGCCAGCGGTAAGACCGGCGCCAAGACCGCCTTGAAGGCCGTGGATCTGGACATTCCCCGCGGCTCCCTCTTCGGCCTGCTGGGCCCCAACGGCGCCGGCAAGTCGACGCTGATCAACATCTTGGCCGGTTTGGTGAATAAGACCTCGGGCAGCGCCACCATCTGGGGCTACGACATTGATGCTTCTGCGCGCCAGGCGCGTGCGGCCATCGGCGTGGTGCCGCAGGAACTCAACATCGACCCTTTTTTCACACCGCGCGAACTGCTGGAACTGCAGGCCGGGCTCTACGGCGTGCCGCCGGCCGAGCGCATCAGCGACCGGATTCTCGCCGCCATGGGTCTTGCCGACAAGGCGGAGGCCTATGCCCGCACCCTTTCCGGCGGCATGCGTCGGCGGCTCATGGTGGCCAAGGCCATGGTGCACCAGCCCCCGGTGCTGGTGCTCGACGAACCGACAGCGGGCGTCGACATCGAACTGCGCCAGCAGCTCTGGGCCAACGTGCGCGAACTGAACCGCGCCGGCACCACGGTGCTGCTGACCACCCACTACCTGGAAGAAGCCGAGGAGCTCTGCGACCGCATCGCCATCATCAACCATGGCAAGGTCATCGCCTGCGACAACACCGACAGTCTGCTGGCGCAGCTCGACAACAAGGCCCTGACGCTGATCTTCGACCGCGACCTGGACGCCATGCCGGCCAGCCTCGTCAGCTTCGCGCCGGAGCAGACCGGTCGGCGGCGCCTGCTGTTCCGCTATCACGCGAGCGACAGCCCGGTACCACAGATCCTTGACGCCGTCTGCGCCGCCGGACTTTCGGTAATCGACATGTCGACCGAGGAGACCGATTTGGAGGACATCTTCCTGCAGCTCACGCGCGGCGCGCATGACACCCCGGCCAGCGACGGCGATGCGGCGGCGTGATTCGGCCCACCCCGGCAGGTGGCCGGCCGTGCTGCTGCCGGCGCTCCTGCTGCTGCTCAGCGCCTGCGCGCCGCGCCTGGCGCCACCGGGCCCGGGACTCGCCGCCCAGGGACTGACCAGCCCGGCGTTCACCGAAAGCACTTTTGTCACGACTGACGGCAGCGAACTGCCGCTGCGCGTGTGGCAGCCCCCTGAGGAGACCGGGCCGCAAGCTGTGGTGCTCGCCCTGCACGGTTTCAACGACTACAGCCACGCCTTTTCCGAGGCCGGCCCGGTTCTCGCCGCCGCCGGCCTTATCGTCTACGCCTACGACCAGCGCGGCTTCGGCGCGGCGCCGCACCGTGGTCTCTGGGCCGGTATCGATGTGCTGACGGGCGATCTCGCCACCGCCGCCGGACTCCTGCGCCGGCGTTACCCCGGCCTGCCGCTCTATCTGCTCGGCGAGTCCATGGGCGGTGCGGTGGTCCTGGCCGCCCTGGCGGGCGCCGAGCCGCCACCGGCGGACGGCGTCATCCTGGCCGCGCCGGCGGTCTGGGCCCGTTCGACCATGCCGTTCTACCAGAGCGCCGCCCTGTGGCTCGGCGCTCGGGTTATTCCCTGGGCCAAGTTCACCGGCCGGGGCCTCGGCATCCAGGCCTCCGACAACATTGAGATGCTGCGCGCGCTCGGCCGCGACCCGCTGTTCATCAAGAGCACCCGGGTCGATGCCGTTTACGGCCTGGTGAATCTGATGGACGCGGCGCTACAGGCGGCGCCGGAGATCGGCGCCGACACCCTGCTGCTCTACGGCGAACGCGACGAAGTCGTGCCGGCCGAGCCGACCTTCGAATTCTGGCGCAACCTGCCTGCCGAGGCTGCCGGCCGTCAGCGCTTCGCCCTCTATGCCGAGGGCTGGCACATGCTGCTGCGCGACCTGCAAGCCCAGGTGGTCATCGACGACATCGCCGCCTGGATTCGGGACCGCAGGGTGCCACTGCCGTCACGCGCCGAGGAATATGCCGATGCCGCCCTGTCCCGCGAAGCGGCGGAAAGCGGATCGCCGGGGCCGGCCGAAGCGGCAAAGCCGGAAGAAGAAACCGCTGCCGCGCCCTGAGCCGACGCGGCCTGCTAGAAGAGGCGAGGCGAATTCGACGGGGCAAAGCCCTTTGCGCCGCCTGTCGTCTTGCAGTATTGTCGCCGCGATTTGCCGGGTGGCCTACCAGGGTTGCCCGCGCCTCTTAACAAGGACCCGTAGCTCAGCTGGATAGAGCGCTGCCCTCCGAAGGCAGAGGTCACAGGTTCGAATCCTGTCGGGTCCGCCAGGCTTCCTTTGTTTGAGCGTGAAGAAGCATGTCGTATCAGGCGGCCGCCCCGCGCCGTGGCGCGCGCAGTCGCATCTGCCGGCGCCGGCCGTCGAGCCCGCGGATGTCGAAGGCCCCGCCCTTCGTTTCGTGGGTCAGGTGCAGCATCGAGATCGGCTGGTGCGGCAGAAACGGCTCGCAGAACCTGCCCGCGTCCGGATCCCAGAACGGCAGCGCCAGGTGGCACTGCCAGTTGCAGAGCGCCGGCAGCATCTGAAGCTTCTGGCGGTGCCGGAAGCAGGCGACGTTGAGCGCGACCTGGTCGCTCATCATGACCCCGCCGCTGGCGGCGATCCCCTCCTGGTAAGCCACCGCCCAGTCGTCCCAGACCGATGAATCTGACGGCGCGGCGAAGATTCCGGCGTTGAGATGGTGTTGCAGGAACAGTCGGTCGGCGAGATCCTTCCCGTAACCGATTTGAAGCTGATGGCGGCGGTAGCTGAGCACGTCGGAGCGCACGCGATAGGCCCGGTCGCTGTGAGGGGTGGCGGTCAGGCAGCCGCGCTGCGCCCCTAGACCGTAAAGCTCGACGCCGCGCCAGTCCTGCAGCCAGACATCGGCGTCGATCCATAGATAGATATCATAGCCCGGGAAATGGCGCGGCAGGAAGGGCCGCACCGTCAGGCCGCGGGCGTGGGGCCGCTCCGCCCGCACGTGCTCCGGCACCTCAAGATCCCAACCCGGCTCGATGATGACGGAGGCACGCTTCGCCAGCCATCCCCGCTGCTCCTGCGTCAGCCCGAGGTCGAAGACTCCCAGCGGAATGTCCCGCCCGCCGCTCTGCACCTCAAGGGAGTGCATCAGGCCGCGCAGCAGCTCGAAATAGCCGCCATCGGCGGCGGTAATTATGATCGTGGACGGCACGGCGGTCCCCTCGGAAAGCGGCAAAGGCAGCGGCGGCGAAAAGCCGACACAGCGTACCGGCAAGAGCCACAGGCGCCAGCCAAAGCTTAACCCATGATTTGTCCGAAACCGCTAGACTGCGGGTACTGGGATCGAGTCGCCGGAATCGCCGGCCGGTCCGTATTTCGCCGTCCAGGGACAAGCGCATGAACACCGGCACGCCCATGAACCCTACCGGCAAGGTCGTGCTCTACGGCCGCGAGGAACTGGCGCGCCTGGTTTGCTACTGCCTGACACACGACAGCCCGCTGGAAGTCGCCGGCTTCACCGTGACGGCCGCCGAGATGCCCCGCGGCGGGATACCGGGGAACGCCCTTTTCGGCCTGCCGCTGGTCCCCTTTGAGACCGTTGAGGAGTCGTTCCCGCCGGCCAGCCATGAATTGCTTGTCGCCATCGGCCCGCACGAGGTGAACCAGCCGCGCGCCGCGCGCTTCGCCGAGAGCCGCGCCAAGGGTTACCGCTTCGCCAGCTACATCTCCAGCCGCGCACAACTCTGGCCCGACCTGGAGATCGGCGAGGGCTCGATGATTTTCGAAAATGTCGTGGTCGAAGCCTTCTCGCGGATCGGCGAAAACTCGATCCTACGCGCCAACGTTCATGTCTCCCACGACGGGCGGATCGGCGATCATGTGTTTCTCGCCCCGCGCGTCGCCTTGGCGGGCAAGTGCGGGATCGGCGACCACTGCTTTCTGGGGATCAATACGACTCTGCGCGACACGGTCCAGGTTGCACCGCGCTGCGTGGTCGGGGCTGGGGCCGTGGTGGCGCGCTCGACCGAACCGGACGGCCTCTATGTCGGGGTTCCGGCCAAACGTGTCGGGTGCGCCGGCGACGTGAAGATCTGGCCGTAGAACAAACTCAGGCGATGTCGCTGTAGTCGATTCTCTCGACTTTTTCGAGCCCGGGCCGCATGGAGGTCATGAGGAAATCGGCGCGACTCCAAGGGCCGCCGATGCCCTTCTGGGGAAACTGGCGGTTCCAGGCATCCATCTTGACGGTAATGATGCAGAGCGCGCCGCCGATGCAGCTCTGGTAGCCGATGATCATCGATTCCATGCGCCGAAAGGTGTCTTCGGACATCTGCTCCCACATGTCGGTGGTGCGCAGGCGGAACATCTCCAGGATGTCGCCGACGTCATTCACGATGCCAGTGACCTTGTTCTCCAGTGACTTGCAGGCGGCCATCAGATTGGCGGTCTGGCGCAGGCTGGGGCTGGACTGCATCTCTTCGATGGTGTCGAGAAAACTCATGATCTGCGGCCGACTCTGATCCAGGCAGTACTGGTAGTAGGCCAGCGAGAGATAGACGTCGCCATAGTCTTCAAGAAACTTGGGGATGGCGGAGACGTCGATGCGCATCCTGTTCGAGAGCCTTTGCAGATTGCGCCGGGCCAGCTCGACGTCCGGCGTTTTGAAGAGGCTCACCATGTTGCGGAGATCCTCCGGCTCTTCGGCGTCCTCACCATAAACCGCGCGAATGAGCGGCCGGGTGAAGCTCTTCATGTGAGGCACCAACGTCCGGCTCAGCCCGGGCGACAACTGCAGCGCGGTATGATCTTCGACCTCGAGCCCGAGGCGCCGCAGCGCCACGCGCACCGTGTAAACGTCGTAGCTGCTGAGCTGACTCAGCTGTTCGATCAACTCGAGATCGCTGTTGTTGCGTGAGTCGAACAGGAAGATTTCCGAAAGGCGATTGGGGGATATCTGCCCGCTGCCGGCCTTCTCATCGTAAAACAGCTCGATTACACCGTCGAAGTTCGTGTTCTTGATCAGCCGCGCCTTGCGCAGCCCCGCCGTCTTGAAGGGCAGACCGCTGAGCGAAAGCCGATAGAGCGAGTCCGCATCGGGCGGGTCGCTGTCCACCGGCGCATCTTTCCAGATCGGCGCCTTGGAATAGGATCGCAGATGAGTGTTGCCGACAGTCTTGCCGCGGTTCTTCCACGATATTCCGACCATTAGTTGCCTGCTCCCAATCTGCACACCACCTTGCGCTTCAAATGCGAAATCCTGACGATTCCGCGTCAATCGACCGATAATTCCTTCAGATTGAGAACTTTGACTGCTCGTGCAATCGAAAGGAGTTGGTTTGCTCTCCGCTGCTGATAAACAATTAACTTTGCTATTTATACGCGCAGCCTTTAATAATCAATAAAGTTAGTTATCATTGATTTTTTGATTATATTCATTTTGACAGGGGGTTGCCCTGTCGCCACTTTGCACCGGCGCGTAGATTTGAGGGCGCCGAGGGCGCGTCGCGGCGTCACCATTGAGGTGGCAGTGCGCCTCAAATAGCGCGGCGGACATCCCCGCAGGTAAGACTTAGAGCGTGCAAATCACGTTAAACGCCGTGCGCTAAACGCTTTTCGTCGTGCGCTCCTTCGCCTCCACCAGGATCCAGTCGCGGAAGGCTGCGGCCTGCTCGGTCAGCGGCTGATCCCTGGGGACCAGCAGGAAGAAAGACTGCTCGGAGCGCAGCATCGCCTCGATGGGCCGAATGAGGAGGCCGCGGTCGAGAAAGTCCTCCGCCAGGCGCCCGCCGCCCAAGGCGATTCCCTGCCCGTCAAGCACCGCCTGGGTAAGCACAAGGTAGTTGTCGAACTCCAGGCTCGGCCCACGCATCGGCGCCCGCACCCCCAAGGCCGCCAGCCAAGCCTCCCAGGATACCCAGTTGCTGTCGAACTCCACCAGGTGCAACAGCGTTTCCTCCAGCAGATCGGTGACCGACTGCAACGGCCGGCGCTGCGCCATGTAACTGGGTGCGCAAACCGGAAAGACTTGGTTGTCGAGCAGGTGCAGCGCCTCCGCGCCCGTCCATTTGCCGCGGCCATAGCGCACGGCCAGGTCAATGCCTGAGGCGGTAAGGTCGCGTACCGGCGCCGACGCCACCAGGCGCAGCTGCACTTCGGGATGGGCGGCCCGAAATTTCGCCACCCGCGACATCAGCCAGTAGTTGGCGAAGGTCACGCTGGTGGAGACCGTCAACTCTCCTTCGCGGCGGATCCGGCGCAGGTCAGCGGCAGTGTTGGCGATGTGACTGAGCCCCATGGTCACCGCCTCATGGAGGCGCCGGCCGGCCGCCGTGAGACTGAGCCCCCGGCCGCGGCGCTCGAACAACAGAACGCCGAGGTTGTCTTCCAGCAGATGCACCTGACGGCTCACCGCAGCCTGGGTGACCAGGAGTTCCGCTGCGGCACGGGTGAAGTTCAGATGGCGCGCTGCCGCCTCGAAGGTCACTAGCGCGTTGGCTGGCGGCAGTTTACGGCGCAAGGAAGCCATTACAAAAATTTATACTCCAATGAGAATTGCTGCAATTCCCTTCGATCGCAATCTGGGTTCCAATTACGAAGAAATCAGGTGTGCAGCCGCGCCGCGCAAGTGGTCGCGTGACAATCCTAACCCCATGAAAAGTCATTTGTAACACGGCAAACGAGAACTGGAGGACGGAGGCGATGAAGGTTTGTATCTACGGCGCCGGCGCGATCGGCGGCTATCTCGGGGTTCTGCTTGCCCAGACACCCGGCCTGGAGGTATCCTTGATCGCCCGCGGTGCGCACCTGGCCGCGATGCGTGAAAACGGCCTGAAGCTGCAGATCAACGGTCAGGAGCGAGTCGCTCAGGTCACCGCGACCGACAAGCCGGACGACCTGGGCCCGCAGGACTTTGTCATCGTCGCTCTAAAGGCCCACCAAGCCTGGGAAGTGGCGGCGCAGATGAAGCCGCTGTTGGGGGCCGAAACCGCAATCGTTACCTGCCAGAACGGCGTTCCCTGGTGGTATTTCCACGGCCTCGACAACGCCTTTGCCGACCGCAGGCTGTCCAGCGTCGACCCCGGCGACCGCCAGTGGGCCACAATCGGCCCGCGCCGCGCCATCGGCTGTGTGGTCTATCCGGCAACGGAGATCATTGCGCCAGGCATCATCAAACACATCTACGGCGACAAGTTCGCCCTCGGCGAGCCGGATGGGTCGTTCTCGCCGCGCTGTGCCGCGCTAAGCGCGGCGCTCACCGACGCTGGCTTGAAGGCACCGGTGCTGGAAAACATCCGCGACGAAATCTGGCTCAAGCTCTGGGGCAATCTCTGCTTCAATCCCATCAGCGCCCTCACTCGAGCGACGCTGGATGTGGTTGCCACCGACCCCGGAACCCGCGCCCTGGCACGGGCCATGATGTCAGAAGCCGAAGGCATTGCGCGCCGGTTGGGCGCGGATTTCCGGGTCGATATCGAACGGCGTATCAATGGCGCCGCGAAAGTCGGCCCGCACCGCACTTCCATGCTGCAGGATCTGGAGTGCGGCCGCCCCATGGAGATCGACGCCCTGGTCACTGCGGTGCAGGAGATGGGCCGCCTGATTGGCGCCGACACCCCCTATATCGACAGTGTTCTTGCCCTGGTCCAACAGCTCGGCCGCAGCCAGGGCCTCTATCCGGTGTTTCCCGAGCAACCTGCCGCGGCAGCCGCCTGACCTCCCGGCCTTACTCTACGCAAGGCCCCGCTGCGGCAATCCATCGCCAGGCAGCACTTTCCGACCCATGCCGGCCGGCACCGCCGATGCGGTGCCGGCCATCTTCGTTTTTTTGAAGACAGCCGCCACAGGAACCGCAGCCACATCAATCTTCCTCGGACAGCTCTTGCAAACGCAGCCGCAGGGACGCGAAGCGCACATCCTGACCGCGCGATTCCTCCGGCACCGCCGCCAACAGCACCGCGGCAGAGTCGGGCCGTCCGAGTTGCAGATGCGCCTCGATACGGGCGATCGCCAGGTCATTCAGATGGCTGCGGTGGCGCGCGCGCTCCAGCCAAGGCAGGGCCTCGTCGAGCAGTTCGAGGATCGCCGAGTAGTCGCCGCTGCGGCGCAGGGCGGTGACAGCGAAGTGGGCGCTCCGACCGCCTATGTTCACATAGACCTGGGCAGGACCGGCGCCATAGCTTTCGAACAACCGTCGGCAGACCTGATAGCAGGCGACGGCGAGCTGGAGGCCGGTTTCAGGATTGCGGTCGCCCACATGGTCGGCGGTCACCTGGTCGAGGGCCACCACCGCGATGCCGGGCTCGTCAGAGCCCGCCAACTGCAAAGCCACATCGCGCGTCATACTGGGTGGCAGAGCCGCCAGCACCGCCTGTCGCTCCACGGGCGTGCCCCTGGTGAAAGCATGAACAATCTCGTGCGTATCTGGCCCCATAGCCCAGCCCTCTATCCGGAATTCCCGGCCGACAGAGCGGCGGGCCGGCGACGACCACCCCGGCAAGGCTTTGCCCCTGCCACGGATCTCGTCCAGCAAAGTATGGGAAGGCCCGGCGCGGAGAATCAATCACGCCAAGGAGGTAGCCCTTGAGGCAGCGAGTGAGGCAGCGAGAATCACCAGGCGCGGATACAACGCTTGCCGGTGTCTAATTCCCTTGCTGGCCGCTCTTCTCCGCATCGTCGTCGTCCGGCGAGATCATGTGGCTGCGCATGAAGTAAACTTGGATGGCCACGAAGACGAAGGTAAGCGCCATGATGCCGAAGACCTTGAAGGTCACCCAGAAGTCCGTTGACTGGGTACGCCAGACCACTTCGTTCAAGGCCGCCATGAAAAGAAAGAATAGCGCGAATCGCAGCGACAGCTTGTGCCAACCCGCATCCTCCAGCGCCCAGGCGGAGCCGAGCAACGGCTTCAGCAGCGGTCGCTTGAATGCAAGCCCACCGAGCAGGACAGAAGCAAAGATAAGCTGCACGATCGTCGGCTTCATCTTGATGAAAGTTTCATCCTGCAACCACAGCGTCAAGCCGCCAAACACACCGACGATGGCCGCCGTCACCAGGGGCATCAGCGGCACACGCCGTTCAATTGCCAGCGACAAACCCAAAGCCACCGCCGTCGCAATCATGATCGCAACCGTGGCGGCGGTCAGGTCGCGCAGCCAATAGACGACGAAGAATGCGGCAAGGGGGCCGTAGTCCACCATCGGCCGCGACCAAGCCGGCGCGGGAGACGCCATTCGATAACCTCCACCCAAGGGTTCCACTTTTCAGGCCCCGCGAATATAGGGAACCGAAGCCGGGTTTGCATCCCATGGCGGAAACTCGATCCCGCTCTACTTTTGCGATTGTCCAGCCACATCGGCTCAACCAGTTGAGATTGCTGGTATTTAAGTCAGATTGCGCAGACTTCTTTACAGCTTGTTAAACGCTGCCGTGTCAATCTGTGGTCAACCACCGATACGCATGGCAGGGAGCCGGTTCCATGTTTGAGCAGACCGCGACGCCGGAAGATCTCCAACACGTCCCAAACAGCGGTTCGGCTGTCGGCACGGACCCAGCGGCGCCGCGCGACCCTTTCATCGAACACTACTTCAGACGGATCGACCCGCGCGTCGCGGAGTCCTTCTCACCTGAACAACAGGATGCCATCAAGACCATGTTCGGTGCCCGCGGCGTGGCGCGGCACGCGGTCGAAGTGCGCCGCTCCGTGCCGATCGGTCGCCGGCGATTCTACCTGGTTTTGCTGCTCGGCCGCGAGCGCCGGACATTCGGCCGTCTCTACAGCGACGGGTCGATCTCCAGGCCCTTCAACCTGCTGGGCCATACGATCACCGCCGCCCTCTGGATACTGCCGGCGGCCGGCGCCGCCCTGCTGCTGCAGGCTGTGCTCTAAAAAAACCACCTTCCACGCGGCTGAATTGCCGCGCCCGCATGACAGCCGCCGAGGGGACAGGCTATCCTGGCGGCCATGCCTGTTCCGCCCAACAGCCACCTTGCCGGGCCACCCGCCGATCCCGCGGCAGAACTGACCCGCAAAAACGCCGCAGCATTGATTTGCCGCGGCTTGATCCGCAGCTTCGCTGCGCACGGGCAGGTTTGCCTGCCGGAATTCACCCTGCGCTCCGGCAGGCGTGCCGACCTCTTCTGCCTCGATTCCAAAAGCCGCATCACCATTGTCGAGATCAAGTCCAGCATCGAAGATTTCCGTACCGATCAGAAATGGCCGGATTACCTGGAATACTGTGACCACTTTTACTTCGCTGTGCCGGAAGGCTTTCCGCAGGGTCTAATTCCCCCGGAGCAGGGCCTAATGGCGGCCGACGGCTACGGCGCGACGGTAATCCGCGAATCAGCCGCCTTCTCCTTGAATGCGGCCCGACGGCGCACTCTCATACTGCAGTTCGCCCAGTTGGCGGCGCGGCGTCTGCAGTCCGTAATCGACCCCGAGGCATTGCCGGGCAGTCAGGAAGGTTTTTGATGACGCGCTGATTTGCGGCGCTTCAGCCGCGCGCCAGACGCCCAATTGTGGCGGTAGTTGAATGTCCGGCCGACAACTCGGCGAGCACCACTTTGCCGCCATACCCTTGAACCATCTCGGCACCGACCACTTCCTCCAGGCTGTAGTCGGCTCCTTTCACCAGCACGTCAGGCCGCAGTGCTTCGATCAAGGCCAGTGGCGTATCTTCCGCAAAGACCACTACCCGGCTGACGCCTGATAGCGAGGCCAATACCGTCGCCCGCGCCGCCTCTCCCTGCACCGGCCGGGTTTCACCCTTCAAGCGGCGCACCGAAGCGTCATTGTTGAGGCCGACAACGAGGTGGTCGCAAGCCGCACGCGCCTGTTCAAGCAGGGAAATATGGCCCGGATGCAGAAGATCGAAACAGCCGTTCGTGAAACCGACTTTCAAACCCGCTCGGCGCCACCGCGCCACCTGGTCGACGAGGCTGTCCAAGTCGATCACCTTGGCCTCGGCAGCGAGCAGTTCAGAGGCATGCAGCGCATGCAGGATTTCCCCCGCGCTCGCCACCGCAGTACCCTGCTTACCAATTACGATCGCGGCGGCCACGTTGGCCAGCTGCGCCCCGGTAGGCGCGTCGAGGCCGGCCGCCAGCGCCGCCGCAAATGCTGCCACCACGGTGTCTCCGGCACCGGAGACATCATAGACCTCACGCGCCTCGGCCGGCAGGTGTGTCGCTTCCGCGTCGACACCGCTTCCTGATTGACTGGTGACCAGTGACATGCCCTGTTCGCTGCGCGTGGCTAGGACCGCGGCAATCCCGCTCTCGGAGATAATCCGCCGCGCCGCCACGGCGACTTCCTCATCGCTCCCGGCGGGCAGGCCACTGGCCTCTTGCAGTTCGCGCCGGTTGGGCGTCACCCAGGAAGCGCCACGATAGCGGGCGAAGTCGCGGCCCTTGGGATCGACGACCACCGGGCAGCCCCGACGCGCGGCGGCTTCCACGACGGCGGCGACCAGCCCGTCGCTCAACAGACCCTTGCCATAGTCGGAGAGAATAACCGCGGATACATTCTCCAACGCCGCCACAGCCGCGCCCTTGATGCGCTCTTCCGTCTCAAAATTCGGACCGGCTTGCGGATCGCGATCGACCCGCAAGAGTTGCTGGCCGGCGGAGATGAAGCGGTCCTTGATCGTGGTGCGGCAACCGGGCATGTGGATCAGGTCGATCGCACCGCCGACTGCTTCCAGGAACCTGCGCGCCAGCCCCTCGACCTCCGCGCCGGCGGCGTCGTCACCGACCACGGCGATGCCCTGCGGCCGCGCACCCAGGGCAGCCAGATTGCGCAGCACGTTGCCTGCGCCGCCGAGCATGGCGGTTTCCTGCCCGATGCGAAGCACCGGAATCGGCGCCTCCGGGGAGATGCGCTCGACCGAGCCATAGATAAAACGGTCCAGCATAATGTCCCCCAGCACCAGAACCCGCACGCCGGACAGACGCTCGACAGCGGCCGCCAGGTCGGCGCGATCCAAGTCGATTCGAGCCGCATCCTGCTTTTGCGAATCACTGACCATGCTTGTCTGCCGGCCTACGCCGGCCTCCATTGTCGAGCAAGATATTTAAGACAATTCTCCGGCAAACAGCGCCGGACGCTCAATTGGCCTCTGTCTTATACATTTGGCCTACTGGATCGCGCAGGGGCAGGCAAGAAAAACCACGGGCCCGTCAGATTCACTAAGAAATACGCCCCTCCTGACCTGTTACAAAGGAGGTTTTAACCAAATTGAAATCGCTAGGTTACTATTCTCCAATAAGAAACTGAGCGGACGAATTGTCAATTTTTGGAGCCGTCTGGGAACATGTCGTCAGGATCCAGCCAACAGCCGAGATTGCAGGAGCAGGGGCTCCTGAACCATATCAAGCGGCTGGAGCGGACGGGCAGCCAATACTTCGCCGTCTGGATCCACCTCTCGAAGCTGTTCACCTTCCAGCATCTGCCGGAGTGTGTTCACGTCGTGCGCACAATGGTGGCGCGTGAAGCCAAGAAATTTGACGCCAGCCTCTTTCCGCTTTTCAACCAAGATCTCTTCATCGTTTATCCGCGCACAGCTCTGACCAACTTAGACGCGGTGCTGGCTCGAGTCTGCGAGGTCCTGAAGAACGACCCCTTCTTCGCTTCCGGCGATGAAGCACAGCATGATTTCTATACATACTTCGATCTTGACGACCAGTTCGGCGAGGCCGTCGAATGCGTCGAATCACTGGTCCAGGCCCGCGCCGAGCGGGACACCAAGGCGCGCACCGCGGGGAAAGGAGATGGCGCCGGCAAACCGCTCGACCTCACAAACCTCGCAACCATCGAGAAGGCCATCGCACAGGCCGACCTGTCATCCATGACCAGCCGTCAGGCGATCTGTGAAGTCGGCGATGACGGTCGTCCGAAACCACTTTTTTACGAACTCTTCACCTCCATTGGGGCGCTGCGCCAGACGCTGATGCCGGACCAGAACCTTTTTTCGGACCGCTGGCTGTTTCAGTACCTGACGACCAAGCTCGATGAGCGCATGTTGGCTTGGTTGAGCAAGAACGACGATTCAACGCTCAAGCGTTCATTCAGCCTCAACATCAACATCGCCAGCATTCTGTCGCCGCGCTTCCTGGAGTTCGACGCGGTGCTCGACACGGAGCGCCGCAACACCATTGTGATCGAGTTGCAGAAGATTGATGTTTTTGCCGACTTCGCTCGCTTCCTCTTTGTCCGCGAGTTCCTGCTCGACCGCGGTTATCGCATTTGCCTCGACGGACTGACGACGCTGTCGCTGCCCTATGTGGACCGCAAAAGTCTGGGTTTCGAGTTGGTCAAGCTGCACTGGACCCCGCAGCTGCGCCAACAAATGGAAGGCAAGGACGGAGAGCGGCTGCGAGAGGCGATCAAGTCGACCAACCCGCGCCGCGTCATCATGATGCGCTGTGAGACTGACGACGCGATCGAGCTGGGTCACGAACTCGGCATCTCGCTGTTCCAGGGCTATTTCCTGGATCATATGCTGAGAGAAAAGATCTCCCGTGAAGAAGCTGCACAGCGGCTGGGTGCCGCCATGGCGCGCCAGCGCAAGCAAGCTGGCCAGCCGCAACCTGCCAGCGGCGCCTGATTTCACCTCAAATAGATCGACGCCGCACCGGTCAATTGCGCGGCGCGTACTTCGCCAAAATGCGCTGCAACGTGCGTCTGTGCATGCGCAGGCGACGCGCCGTTTCCGAGACATTGCGATCGCACTGCTCATAGACCCGCTGGATGTGCTCCCAGCGCACGCGATCGGCGGACATCGGATTGCAGGGCGGCGGCGGCAACGCCGCGCCACGTTCCAGCAGCGCCGCTTCGACCTGGTCGGCATCTGCCGGCTTGGGGAGATAATCGGTCGCACCCGCTTTCACCGCCGCCACCGCCGTGGCGATGTTGCCGTAGCCGGTCAACACGATGATGCGGGCATCTTCGCGCGCTTCACGCAGCGCCTGAACCACCTCCAGCCCAGAACCATCGTCTAGGCGCAGATCCACCACCGCATAGTTCGGCGCCAGGCGGCCCGCCAAGGCCAGTCCTTCAGTAACGCTGTAGGCTGTATGCACGGTGAAATTACGACGCTCCATGGCCCGCGCCAGCCGATCACAGAAGCGTTGATCGTCATCGACAATCAACAGACCGCGCGATTCCGCCTCGTGCAAGTCAGCGGTGCTCTGCTCAGACTCCGTGGCGCCCGGCTGGCCGGTCATGCAGCGCTCCTTTCTACCATACATGCGTTGCTCATGCCTTTTTCCTTCGCTGGGAGAGAGCGGTCTGGCTGTCGAAAGTCGGCGGCGGCGTTGTCCCGTCTGCTGCGGCGTGGCCGATCGTCTTCTCGACCTCAAGACTGCTGCGCGGCCAGCGGACTTCCACAACCGCACCACCAGAGAGGTCGTTGGAAAACTCCAGGGTCGCGCCGTGATGTGACAGAAGCGTACGGGCGATGAAAATACCGAGCCCCATGTGCTGTTCTTCACCGCGCCGACGCGAGCGGGGGCCGGTAGAGTAGTATGGTTCACCCAGGCGGCTGAGGACCGTAACATCGAAGCCCGGTCCATCGTCGGCAATTCGCAACATCACAGACTCCTCGTCCCAGGTCACGTCGATCAGCACCTGATGTCGGGCAAACTGCACGGCGTTCTGGATAATCGTGCCGACGCCGTGCAAGACTTCGGCATTGCGTGCCACTGTCGGCTGAGGCGCCGAACTGTCGATCGCCGGCCCCGCGCTGAATGAAATTTCAACACCCTCGCGCTGGTGCGGCGCTGCGGCGGCCTCCACTAAGGCCGCCATCGGCAGCTGGTGATAAGGCGACCCGGCGTCGCCCGAAGGATGTTCCGCGAGGCCGGCGAGGATCGACCGGCAACGCAACGATTCGGCATGCAGCAGTTCTACATCATCGCGCAGCGGTGAGTCGGCCGGCAACTCGCGCTGCAGTTCGCGCGCCACGACCGCGATGGTGCCCAGCGGTGTACCCAGTTCGTGTGCCGCGGCGGCGGCAAGGCCGCCCAGAGCGGAAAGCTGCTGCTCGCGCGCCAGGGCGAACTGTGAGGCCGCCAGGGCCCGGGACATGCGCTGACTCTCTTTAGCCACCGAGGAAACATAAGAAGCGATGAAGATCACGGCGATGACCAGCGCCGTCCAAACGCCAGCGATATAGATCGGCGACAGTAGGATCCCGCTCTGCGGCCAAGGTAGCGGCAAGTGCCAGAAGGCCAGGACCGAGACCAGCCCGACCGCCATGGTGGAAAGGATCAGCGTGGCGCGCCGTGAGAGCGCCCAGCCCGAAATCACCACCGGTGCCAGCATCAGGATCGAGAACGGGTTCTGCAGCCCGCCGGTAAGGCCAAGCAGGGCCGCCAGCAGCAACATGTCAAAGCAGAGGTTCCAGAACGCCTCGTGATCGCTGACCCAGGTCGCCGTCGGGCGCACAATGGAGATCAGCACATTGAGGGCACCTGAAACCGTGATAACTGCCGCTGCGGGAATGAAGGGAATTGGATAGCCCAGCCCGAAATAGACCACTGCCAGGGTCGTCGCCTGTCCCAGCAGGGCGATCCAGCGAATCAGCACCAGGGTCTGCAACCGCAACCGGCCTTGGTGGGGGGTGGCGCCCCGCGGTGTCAGGGGGTGTCGTTCAGGCATGGCTAGAGTTTGGCCGTGAGCGCCGGAAAGGCAAGACTCCAGGATGCGCAGCGACGCGGGAGCGGGTCAGGCTTCTTCGTCGGGGCCCGAGACTCCGGCCTCGGCGAACGTGGCCATACCGTTGTGGCAGGCAACGGCGGCCTTCAGCAGCAACACCGCAAGCATCGCCCCCGAGGCTTCGCCCAGACGCATGTCGAGATCGATCAGCGGTCGCTTGCCAATCCGCGCCAACAACCGCTTGTGCCCAGGCTCGGCGGACATATGAGAAACCAGACAGTGATCCAAGGCGCGAGAATCCAATGCAAACAGAACGGCCGCGGCCGCCGTGCAGGCGTAACCGTCCAGGACCACCGGCGTTCGCGCCATGCGGGCCGCCAGGATGGCACCGGCAATCGCCGCCAACTCCCGGCCGCCGAGGCAGCGGAGCACCTGCAGCGGGTCTTTCAGCGCCGCGCTGTGCAATTGCACCGCCTGGGTCACCAAAGCCGACTTCTCGGTCCGGCGCGACTCGTCAATTCCCGTACCGGGGCCGACCCAGTCGGAAGCTTCACCGCCAAAGAGCCCATTGCAGAGCGCTGCGGCGGCCGTGGTGTTGCCGATGCCCATCTCACCGAGCGACAGCACGTCTATGCCGCTTTCCACCGCCATCATGCCGTAGGCCATGGCCCCGACGCAGTCCGCCTCGTCCATGGCCGGCCCTTCGGAGATGTCGCCGGTCGGCTCCTCCAGCGCCATCTCGTAGACCCTCAAGTCGGCATTGGCGAGACTGCAGAGCTGGTTCACGGCGGCACCACCATCGATGAAATTCTGCACCATCTGGGCGGTGACCTCGGCCGGATAGGCTGAGACGCCCTTACTGGCGATGCCGTGATTTCCGGCGAAGACGGCGGTATAGGGCCGCTCGACAGAGGGTGGGTTGCGGCCCTGCCATGTCGCGAGCCAAACCGCCATTTCCTCAAGCCGACCGAGTGAACCCGCAGGCTTGGTCAGCTGCGCCTGGCGTTCCCGCGCGATCTCCGCAGCTTCCTCGTCGGCCTGCGGCAGAGCCTTCAGCAGATCGCGAATTTCATCCAGGCTTCCTAAGTCTTCGGCGGCCATCATCTCGAAAATTCTCCCCTGACACACCCCACGGCATTGGGCCGAAAGGCAACTTGTCTTATAACCGTCTGATACATGAAGGCAAACCGAGCGCGGGGGCGTTTTTTGCGACACGACCCCGACCAGCGGATAAGCGACAGACTATGCTCTTCTCCCTCTCCTCCTCCTCCCCCTGGGCGCCACGAGCCTGGCTCAGCGACCTGTTGGGTGCCGGGCGCCTGTTGACGCGCCTGCCACTCGGCGGGGCAGCGGCGGACCAGAAAAAGCCAATTGGTGCAGCTGAAACCTCCCATGCGGCACGCTGCTATCCTCTGATCGGCCTGGGAATCGGAGCCCTGGCCGCCACCGCCTTCGCCGTAGCGGAATGGCTGGCGCTGCCGCCCTTCGCGGCCGCCTTGGCGGCCCTGTCAGTATCCCTTCTGGTGACGGGCGCCTTGCATGAAGACGGCCTGGCCGATGTCGCCGACGGCTTCGGCGGCGGGCCGGATCGATCGCGGAAGCTGGCCATAATGCGCGACAGCCACATCGGCACCTACGGCGTGGTGGCGCTGATCCTGGTCACGGCGGCACGCGGCGGCAGCCTCGCGGCGATCGCCGAGCCAGGCCTGGCCGCGAGCGCGCTGATCGCCGCCCATGCGCTGTCCCGGGCCGGTCTGGCGCCGCTGATGTGGATCCTGCCGCCGGCGCGCAGCGACGGGCTGGCGGCGGCCACCGGCCGCCCCAGCATGACCGATGCCATTACCGCCCTGTTGATCGGGGTGGCGGCGATGCTGTTGCTGCTCGACCTCGCCGTTGCCTTTGTGGCGATCCTCGCCTGTGGCACCCTGCAGTGCGGCATGGCACTGCAGGCGCGCCGCCAGATCGGCGGGGTGACCGGCGACGTCCTCGGCGCGGCTCAGCAGCTCGGCGAGGCAGCAGTGCTGTTGGTTATCTGTTCGGGAGTCGGCGCTTGACGACAACGTCTTGGTGGTGGGTCCGCCACGCCCCGGTCACCGGACATGACGGCCGCATCTATGGCTGCCAGGACGTGCCTTGTGACTGCGGCGACGAGGCGGTGTTTCGCGGACTGGCGGACGAACTGCCCGACTCAGCTGTATGGGTCGTAACGCAGCTCAGCCGAACCCGCGCGACGGCCGCGGCGATCGCGCGGCACCATCGCGCGGCGCCAGCGGATTTTGAGGTCGACATCCGCCTGGCGGAGCAGGATTTCGGTGAGTGGCAGGGCCTGACCCACGCCGAACTGGCGGCGCAGCGCAGCGACGCCTGGCATCATTTCTGGCTGGCGCCGGCGGAGGAGGTGCCGCCGGGCGGCGAGAGCTTCAACGCCGTCAGCGCGCGCGTAGCGGAAGCTGTCGACGACCTCACCCGCCGCTACGCGGGGCGCAATATCGTCTGTGTCAGCCACGGGGGGCCCATTCGGGCGGCCCTGGGCCATGCTCTCGGCCTCACGCCCGAGCAAGCGCTGGCCTTCTCCGTCGATAACTGCGCGCTTACCCGTCTGGACCATTTCGCGGCACAAAACGCGCCGGAAGAGAAGCGGTTGGGCGGCACCTGGCGTATTGCATTGGTGAATGGGCGCGCCCATGTGATGGCTTGAAGGAATAACGATGCGACAGAGGGGTCGTTCGGTCGAATCGGCTCTTGCCGACAAAAGCCGAACACGACTGCACTCTTTGCCTCCAGCGCGCCATGACGGACCCCAACTATTCGGCAAGCCCCAAGCAAAACCATCGCAGGAAGGTATTTTCATGACTGGTTCAGCGATCCACCGCAGCCGATTCCCGAGCGCCCGGCGCCGAGCCGCCACGCTTCTCTCCGCTGCCCTGCTTGCTCCCGCGCTGCTGCTGGGCGCTTTGGGCAGCACGACCGCACAGGCTGAATCCGAGTCGGAAGCCCTGGTCACCGAGGCCCGCCTCACGGTCGACCGTTTGATGGCCGATAAGGACTTCTTCCGTCTGACCGACTATATCAGGGCCGCAAAGGGCATCTACATCGTGCCGCAGTTGGTGAAGGGTGGGTTCATTCTCGGTGCCGAAGGCGGCTCCGGGGTGTTCCTGGCGCGCGGCACCGACGGCAGTTGGTCGGCCCCTGCTTTTTACACCCTTGGCGCCGGCTCCATAGGGCTGCAGATCGGCGGCGAAGTGAAGGAAACTGTCTTCGTCCTGATGAGCGACAAGGCGGTGGACGCCATGCTGTCCAGCGAATTCAAGCTGGGGGCCGATGCCAGCATCTCCGTCGGACCGCTCGGCCGCGGCGTCGAGGCCTCGCGCAGCACCGACCTGACGTCCGACATCTACGCTTTCTCAAAATCGGTCGGCCTGTTCGGTGGGGGCGCCCTGGAAGGCGCCAAGATATTCACGCGCAAGTCTCTCAACGAGTCCTACTACGCGGCGGGCGCGACACCCAAGTCGATCGTCATCGACCGCAGGTTCTCCAACGTCCAGGCTGACAGCCTGCGCCAGCTTCTTCCCTGAAAACCTGACACCGGCGGACGCGACGACAGGACGCATTGCAGCGGACGGCGGCGAGGCCTAAAACTCCCTCTCACTTGACCGGCGCTTGGAGTTTACCGAGGCGATGTCGACGAAGTCCCGTATCCTGCTGATCGCCATCCTCGGCCTGGTCCTGGCCGGCGGCGGCTTGGCTGCGTGGTTTGCCGTGCAGCCGCAAAAGCCCAGCGCGATTATCGCCGGCGACACCCGCACCAGCGGCGAGGCCTTGATCGGCGGCGCTTTTTCTCTGACGGATCAATATGGTGAGCCCCGTGGTGAAGCGGATCTGCTCGGGCATTTCAGCCTGATCTACTTCGGCTATACCTACTGTCCGGATATCTGTCCGACTTCCCTCAGCACCATGACCCAGGCCCTCGATCTGCTGTCCGAGTCGGCTCCGGAAAAGGCAGCGGCCGTGTTGCCGGTCTTTATCACAGTCGATCCTGAACGTGACACCGTGGAAGCCTTAGCAAGCTATGCGAGCCACTTTCACCCGCGCTTCCTGGCCCTGACCGGTACGCCGGAAGAAGTTGACGTCGCCACCAAGGCCTATCGCATCTATCGCCAGAAGGTCGAACAGGCCGATGCCAGCGAGTACCTGATGGACCACTCTTCGATCATCTACCTGATGGGTCCCGACGGCAGCTACCTGACCCACTTCACGCATGCCACGACGGCAGAAGAAATCGCCGAGAGCCTGGCCAAGATTGTCGACCCCGCGCTGGCCACGGGCGGTTGAACGGTCGCAAAAGAACAGCCTTTAAATTCACAGGTCGGCGATACGCCGCCCGCTGTCCGGATCAAAGAGGTGCAGGGCGCCGGGGTCGGTGACGAGTTCCAGGTTGTCGCCTTCGCTCAAGGAGACGCTGCCCGGCAGTCTCAGGGTCAGCGCCTCACCGCTCCCTTGCAGCACGCCATGTGCGAGGATGTCCGCCCCGAGGGTCTCCACCAGCTGCACCTGCAATCCAAAGGCCGCCGCGGCGTCGTTGGCGGCATGCAGATGCTCCGGCCGCACGCCCAGCGTCACGCGCCGCCCGGCCATGCCGGACAGTCCGCCGCCGGGCAGGGCGAGATGCCGGCCGCCGCCGAGGGTCAAGCCGGTACCGTCTTCCGATATCTGAGCCGGCAGAAAATTCATCGAGGGCGAGCCGATGAAGCCAGCGACAAAGAGTGTTGCCGGGCGCTCGTAAACCTCCATGGGAGAATCGATCTGCTCGGCGTGGCCGGCGTTCATGACGATCAAGCGGTCGGCCATGGTCATGGCCTCGACCTGATCGTGGGTGACATAGACCGAAGTCGTGGCGAGGCGTCGTTGCAGGCGCTTGATCTCCAGGCGCATCTGCACACGCAGCTTTGCATCGAGGTTGGATAGCGGCTCGTCGAAAAGGAAGGCGGCCGGCTGGCGCACAATGGCGCGCCCCATGGCCACGCGCTGGCGCTGGCCGCCTGAGAGCTGCCGCGGCTTGCGCTCGAGGAGGTCCTTCAGCTCCAGGATCCCAGCCGCCTCGGCCACGCGCTGGTCGATCTCGGCCTTCGACTTGCCGGCGATCTTCAAGCCATAAGCCATGTTGGCGTAGACCGACATATGCGGATAGAGCGCGTAGTTCTGGAACACCATGGCGATATCGCGGTCCTTTGGTTCCAGCCGATTGACCACACGCCCACCGATGGAGATTTCGCCCTCGGTGATCACCTCAAGGCCCGCGATCATGCGAAGCAGGGTCGACTTGCCGCAGCCTGAGGGCCCGACGATAACGACAAACTCGCCGTCGGCGATATCCACCGAAACGCCGTGAATGACGGCGGTGTTGCCGTAGCTCTTCTTTACATGGCGCAGGGAGATTTCAGCCATCAAGCGTTCCGTTCTACTTTTCGGTTTCCACCAGGCCCTTCACGAAGAGCCGCTGCATGGTCACGACCACGAAGATCGGCGGCAGCATCGCGAGCATGGTCGTCGCCATGACGACCGGCCAATTGGTCTGGTCCTCGCCTGGGGCGATCATGCGGTTGATGCCCATGACGATGGTGTTCATCGAAGCGTCAGTTGTGATCAGCAGCGGCCAGAGATACTGGTTCCAGCCGTAAATGAAGAGGATGACGAAGAGCGCGGCGATGTTGGTGCGCGAGAGCGGCAGCAGGATGTCCTTGAAGAACCGCAAGGGGCCGGCACCGTCCATGCGCGCCGCTTCGAGAAGTTCGTCGGGCACTGTCAGGAAGAACTGCCGGAACAGGAAGGTCGCCGTCGCCGAAGCGATCAGCGGGATCGCCAGGCCGGCATGGGTGTTGAGCATACCGAGGTCGGCAACGACTTTGTAGGTTGGCAGGATGCGTACTTCGACCGGCAGCATGAGGGTGATGAATATGGTCCAGAAGCACAGCATGCGCAGCGGAAAGCGGAAGTAAACGATGGCGAAGGCGGATAGCAGTGAGATGGCGATCTTACCGAAGGTGATCATCAGCGCCATGACCAGCGAGTTCCACAGCATTAGCGAGACCGGCGCTCCGGCGGCCTGGGCGACGCCGCGCTGCAAGGCCTCTGTGTAGTTCTCGATAAAGAAGGGGCCCGGGACCAACGGCAGTGGCGGCTGAATGATGTCACGCATCTCCGCGGTCGACGCCACGAAGGTCACATAGATGGGAAAGACCAGAATCAAGATCCCCAGCAATAAGATTGCGTGGGAAAGAACCGTCAGCCAGCCGCGATTCTCGACCATGCTACAGCTCCTAGTAGTGAACTTTCCGCTCAATAAAGCGGAACTGGATGACGGTCAGACTGACGACGATGAACATGAGGACGACGGATTGAGCTGCCGAACCGCCGAGGTCGAGGCCGACGAAGCCGTCGGAGTAGACCTTGTAGACAAGGATCTCTGTGGACTTGCCCGGCCCGCCCTTGGTGACGGTATGAATGATGCCGAAAGTGTCGAAGAAGGCGTAAACAATGTTGACCACGATCAGGAAGAAAGTGGTTGGCGAGAGCAGCGGAAATACGATGGTCCAAAAACGCTTGAGCGGTCCGGCGCCGTCAATCGCCGCCGCCTCGATCAGCGACTTTGGAATGGCCTGAAGGCCGGCCAGAAAGAACAGAAAATTGTAGCTGACCTGTTTCCAGGCCGCGGCGATGACAACCAGGAACATGGCCTCGCCGCCGTTCAGGACATGGTTCCACTGATAGCCGAAAAACTTCAGATAGTAGCTGATCAGACCGATCGAGGGATTGAAAAGGAATAGCCAAAGCACCCCGGCGATGGCCGGCGCGACAGCATAGGGCCAGATGAGCAGCGCCTTGTAGGCCGTTGCCCCTTTGATCACGCGATCGGCCATCACCGCCAGAAGCAGCGCGAAGCCGAGCGACAGCGCCGTCACCGCCGCACTGAAATAGGCCGTTGTCCAGAAGGTTCCGATATAGAGCGGATCGGCGAAGAGGTCCTTGAAATTTTCGAACCACACGAACTCTGTGCTCAGCCCGAAAGGATCCTCGATCAGCAGCGACTGATAGAGCGCCTGTGATGCCGGCCAGAGGAAAAAGACAGCGGTGATTACGAGCTGCGGCAGAACCAGCAGATAGGGCAGGGGCGAGGACCGATAAACGACACGCTTGTCCATAGCCGGTTATGGTCCGCTTTTTATAGCTGTGACACGCCGGGCCACCGGTTGCCGGCTGGAACGCCGGTAACCGGTGGAAACCCGGTCTCTACAAGCTTCGATCTACTTGTTGGCACGTTCAAATCGGCGCAGCAACACGTTGCCCCGCTCGACGGCGCTGTCGAGGGCTTCCTGCGCCGACTTGTTGCCGGCCCAGACCGCCTCCAGCTCTTCGTCGATAATGCCGCGGATCTGATCGAAGCTGCCGAGGCGCAGCCCCTTCGAGTTTTCCGTCGGTGCCTTGCTGGTCATCTGGATCAGGGCCGTCTCCGTTCCGGGGTTCTCGCTGTAGAAGCCTTGTTCCTTGGTCAGGTCGTAAGCCGCCAGTGTGATCGGCAGATAGCCGGTCTGTTGATGCCAGTCGGCCTGCACTTCCGGCGTCGAGAGGAAGGAGAAGAACTTTGCGACGCCCTTGTACTCATCGTCGGAGTGTCCGGCCAAAGCCCAAAGACTGGCGCCGCCGATGATCGTGTTGCGCGGCGCCCCGGCAACTTCCGACCAGTAGGGCAGGCTGGAGACACCGAAATCAAATGCCGCTTCGGCTTTTACGCCCGCATAGCCGGCGGAAGATTCGGTGTACATGGCGCACTCGCCGCTGCGGAAGCGGGCGCCCCCTTCGTTGCGCCGGCCGGCGTAAATGAATTTGCCCTCCTTCGCCCAGTCGCCCAGCTGCTGAATGTGCTTGACCTGCACCGGGCCGTTGAACACCAACTCGGTGTCGAGACCCTCGAAGCCATTGGCCTTGGAGGCGAAGGGCACATCGTGCCAGGCGCCCATGTTTTCCAGGTGCACCCAGGACTGCCAAGCGGTGGTGAAGGGGCATTCGGAACCGGACGCTTTCAAGGCATCCAGCGCCTTGCCGAAATCGGCCCAGGTCTTCGGCGGCGAGTCCGGATCCAGGCCTGCCGCCTTGAAGCTGTCCTTGTTATAGTAGAGCACCGGTGTCGAGCTGTTGTAGGGCATCGACAACATGTTGCCTTCGGGATCGGTGTAGTAACCGGTAACGGTCGGCAGATAGACCGAGGGGTCGAAGGCTTGTCCGCCGGCGGCCATCACTTTATAGACCGGATTCACCGCGCCCTTGGCCGCCATCATGGTCGCCGTGCCGACCTCGAAGACCTGCAGAATATGCGGCTGCTGCTTGGCGCGGAACGCGGCAACGCCGGCATTGAGGGTTTCGGAATAGTTGCCCTTGTAGACGGCCACGACCTTGTAGTCGCTTTGGGCGGCGTTGAAATCCTCGACCTGCTTGGCGAGAATTTCACCGAGACGTCCCGTAAAAGCGTGCCACCATTCGATCTCCGTGGCCGCCGAGGCCGACTGCGGCAAGGTGCCGGCGATGGCCGCTGCGGCGGCCCAGGCGATGAGTTTGCGGTTCAAACGCATGTGTATTTCTCCCTATCAATGCGACTCGGTCGTGCGACAAAAGCGCCAGCCTAACCTTGGGCCGCGATGCTCTTTTGGCTATTTTGTTACAAATATATGACAGCCGCAGCGATCGTATTGCAACATTTTGCAGACTTGCCGCCGCCGCAGCGCAAGCTTCGGATAGAGTGCCGTGGCAATGACCGGCTACAACGGCGCGAAGAACCGCTATTGTCGGCTGGAGAAAGAGCGATGGACATGCAGAGAGCGAAGAGCGCGGCAGGCAACCGGGTGAGGGCCAGCGCACGGCATGTGGCGCTGGTCCGCCAGACCTGCGACCTGATCGATGCACAGGAGGGCGAGCGCCTGACCTTGGGCGAAATCGCAGGTGAACTGGATGTCAGTCCCTGGCACCTGCAGCGCCTGTTCAAGCGCGTCATGGGTGTCAGTCCACGCGACTACGCCGATGCCCGCCGCAATGCTGCCTTTCGAGAGCAATTGAAGAATGGCGAGTCCATCGCGCAGGCCACCTACGGCGCCGGCTACGGTTCCTCCAGCCGGGTTTACGAACGCGCCGAGCGTATGTTGGGAATGACCCCGGCCTCCTATGCCAAGGGCGGCAAGGGGGCGACGATCGCTTACGACATCGTGAAATCGCCCCTGGGCCGCCTGCTGGTCGCGGCCACGGCCAAGGGCCTCTGTTTTCTCAGCCTCGGCCATGAGGACGACAAGCTGATCGCTGCACTGCGGCGAGAGTTTCCGCAGGCCGAGAACATCACCCGGGATCGCCACTCCATCGCCCAGTCGGTGTCCGTGGTGGTCGATTTTCTGGAGGGCAAAATTCCGCATGCCGAATTGCCCCTGGACGTACGGGCCACCGCCTTCCAGCGGCGCGTCTGGAACGAGCTAATCGCTATTCCCTGCGGTGAAACCCGTACCTATTCAGAGATTGCCGAGATCATGGGGGTGCCGCACGGCCAGCGCGCCGTCGGCCGGGCCTGTGCCACCAATCCGGTCTCCCTGGTCATTCCCTGCCACCGCGCGCTGCGCGAGGACGGTGGGCTCGGCGGCTATCGCTGGGGCCTGGAGTTCAAGACCGCCCTGCTGGAAGGCGAGGCCGAACGCCCCGAGTAATGTCGGGACCTGGCTAGAGGTAGCGGCCGCGCTCGATGACTTCCAGGGTGTATTGCCGGTTGGTCATGCCGAGCGCCTGGGCGCGCCTCAGGCGCCGCCGCACCACCTCTATCGGCGGATTTTTCCAGGCCTCTTCGACGGCCATGCGCCATGCCACGAGATGCCATTCGGACTCCACCAAGGGTGGCCCTTCATTGTGGCCGATGCCGGCGACACCCAGCCCGGCCGCGTCTTGCAACATAATGCCGTCCACGTGGATAACACCCTGACAACGCCGGTACATTCCGGCCCGCGGAAGCAAATTAGCACGCCCGTCGCAATGCTCGCCAGCCCCGGCAACAGCCGCGCGGCTTGCTGCCGCTTGCCCAATCTGGAGTCGCCGGGATATAGAGAATCCATGCCTCTGCCCCTGGACGCGCCGCGCAGTCTGCGGCTTGAAAGCCGTGACGTGCCGCTGGAACTCCGGCGCCATCCGCGCGCCCGGCGTATCACCTTGAGGCTCAGTCCCGGGGGTGACGGCGTGCAGATGGTACTGCCCCGGCGCACCTCGGTACGCGAAGCCATCGATTTCGCCGAACGCAACGGCGGCTGGATCCTGAAGCACCTGGAGAAGGTTCCCGACCGCATTCCCTTTGTCGATGGCGCGGTGATTCCGCTACTCGGCGAGAACCACACGATCGCGCATGATCCGGCGGGCCGCAGCGGCGTTATCCGTGAAGGTGGCACGATACGGGTTTCAGGCCTGGCACAGCATCTGCCGCGCCGTGTCGGCGACTTCCTGAAGCGCGAGGCGCGTACGGAAATCAGCACGCGCGCGCGCGCCAAGGCGGCAGTAATCGAAGAGCGGGTCGGCCGCATCAGCCTGCGCGACACCCGCAGCCGCTGGGGCTCCTGCAGTTCCAGCGGCGACCTCAATTTTTCCTGGCGGCTGATCCTGGCGCCCGAACCGGTGCTGGACTACGTGGTCGCTCACGAGGTGGCGCATCTGGCCGAACTTAACCACTCCCGGCGTTTCTGGAAGCTGGCCGACCGGCTTACCGGCGACATGGCCGCGGCCAAGACCTGGCTCAGCCGCAACAGCGCCGAGCTATGGCGCTACGGCTGAGCTTCGGCTTTGCGCACCGAGGGCACCCAGACATAGCCGTCGGGCCCGGCAATGTACGCTTCACGGAGACCATGCGGCTTGTCCGCGGGCGCCTGCAGCAGCGTGTGCCCGGCAGCTTCGGCGCGCGCCGACGCGGCGTCCGGATCGACGCCGTAGAGCCGCAATTCAAGGCCGGCGCCGCGAATGGCGCCGTCACCGGTCAGGGTCAGCAAGGGATTGCTGTGATAACTTGCGTCGGAATGCAGCATCCATTGGTGCGCTTCATGACGGCACACGGCGAAGTCGGCATCGCTGTAGATCACTTCAACTTCCAGCACCGATGTCAGAAAATCCAGGCTCACGGCCACGTCACTGACCAGAATGTTGATCCCGAAACCCGACAGCGAGCGCCCGTAGGCGTCCGCCGACATGAATCCGGTCTTGTCACTCTCGGCCATAACCATGCTCCCTCCGCAGTCCTTGCGGTTACTTGCCTGCCGCGACTATAAGCGCAGGCGGGCCCGCTCCGTAAACATCCACTTTCTTTGATCCTTTCGGGACCAGTCTCGTAACCCGCCCGATTCCCGGAGTGAGCATGGCGCGCGCCGAAAGCCTGATGGTCTCGATCCTCCTGACCGCCATGGTTGCCCTGGGACCGATTTCCACCGACCTTTATTTGCCGTCCCTGCCGGCCATCGGCGCCGGCTTCGGCGTCAGCGCCGCCGAAGTCCAGCTTACACTGTCGGTATTCCTGGCCGGCTTCGCCTTCAGCCAGTTGGTCTACGGGCCGCTTTCCGATCGTTTTGGGCGCCGCCCGGTGATACTCGGTGGCCTGGCGCTTTATCTGGCAGCGACCGCCGCCTGCGCCCTCGCTTCTGATATCGAGCTGCTGATTCTCGCGCGTTTCCTGCAGGCGGTCGGCGCCTGCGTCGGCCCGGTGTTGGGCCGGGCGGTGGTACGCGACATCTACGGCCGCGACCGGGCGGCGCGGATGCTGTCCTACATGGGCATGGCCATGGCACTGGCTCCCGCTTTTGGCCCGATCCTCGGCGGTTTCCTGGAAATCTGGTTCGGCTGGCGCGCCAATTTCGTGGCCCTCGCTGCTTTTGCCGCTGTGACCCTGGCCGGCGCGCTGCTCATCTTGCCCGAGACAAATCAACGGAAGAACCCCGACGCCACCCGGCCCGGGCGACTGCTCGGCGCTTACGTCAGCCTGTTGGGCCACCGCAGCTACCTCGGTTATGTGCTGGTCGTCGCCTGTGCCTATTCGGGCATCTTCTCCTTCATCTCCGGCTCGTCCTTCGTGCTCATCGGACTGCTGGGACTGAGCCCGGAAGTCTATGGTTTCTGCTTTGCCGCCATCGTCGTCGGCTACATGGCCGGCGCCTTTCTCTCCGGCCGCCTGACAACACGAGCCGGTTTGGAGCGCATGGTTCAGCTTGGCACCGCGGTACAGGTCTTCGGCGGGCTCGCCGGCCTCGGGATCTTCCTATTAGGCGTGGTGACCGTGGCCGGTATCGTCCTCCCCGTGGCGGTCTTCATGGCCGGCACCGGTATCGTCATGCCCAACGCCCAGGCCGGCGCGATCGGACCCTTTCCGCGAATGGCCGGCTCGGCCTCGGCCCTGCTCGGGTTCTTCCAGATGGGGCTGGCGGCGCTGGTCGGCATCGCCGTCGGGCACAGCAGCGGCGAGTCGGCCCTCGCCATGATGACAGCCATCGCCTTGGTCGCTGCCGGAGGCGCCCTGTCATACTGGCTGATCGTGCGCCCCGCGCCGCAGATCGTGCTCTGACGCCTTAGTCGCGCTGATCTTCGCGCTTCCAGAAGGGTTTGTCGTCCCGTTCGCGCGCCGCCGGGCGATTTTCCTTTGCGGGACGCTTTGCGGCGCTCGGCTGGTCAGAGGTAAGGCCCTGCAGGAGACGGCCGATGAAGCCGCCGATGCTGTCGTCCTCCGACTTCTGGGCGATCAGGTCGCCGCCGCCAGGCAAGGGGCGCTGCGGCAGGCCATCCAGGCCGCGTTTCATGAAGCGGCCCCAGAGCCGCGCCGGCAACGAGCCGCCGGTTACCTGCTTCATCGGTGTCCCGTCGTCATTGCCGAACCACACACCGGTGACAAGCTCAGCGGTGTAGCCGACAAACCACGCATCGCGGAAGTCCTGACTTGTGCCGGTCTTACCGGCGGCAGGGCGGCCCAGCCGCGCGGCCTTGCCTGTACCCCAAACCACAGTCGCTGCCATCATATTCGACAGCTGCGCCAGGTGTTGCGCCGAGACCACATGATCTGCCGGGCGGCGGTCACGCTGGAACAGCAGTTTGCCCTCCGCATCCCGAATTTCGGTGATGCCATAAGGCGCGACCCGCCGGCCCTGATTGGCGAAAACGGCATAAGCGCCGGTCAATTCCAGGAGGGTCACTTCCGAAGCCCCCAGAGCGATGCCGCCGGTAGGCCGGAGTTCACTGGAAATTCCGAGCCGTTGCGCCGTGGCCATCACGGTTTTGGGGCCGACCTTCTGGGACACCCGCACGGCCACCGAATTCATCGAGCGGGCAAAGGATTCACGCAGAGTGACCTCACCATAGTAGCGATCGCCGTAGTTGCCGGGGGTCCATTTGCCAATGCGCACCGGCGCGTCCTCGACCGTGCTGTCGGGAGTCATCCCGGCTTCCAGCCCCGCCAGATAAACGAAGACCTTAAAGGCCGAGCCCGGCTGACGCAGCGCCTGGGTCACCCGGTTGAACTGGCTGTCACCATAGTTGCGGCCGCCGACCAGGGCCCGCACGGCACCGTCCGGCGCCAGGCTGACCAAGGCCGCCTGCCCGACTTGGCGTGCCGCGCCTTCGTCTGTCAGCACGGCCGCGAGATCTTCGTTGGCGATCCCCTGGAGCGTCGGATCGAGGGTCGTGACCACCCGGATATCGTCGTCGATATCCCCCAGGTAGTCGCGCACCTGAGCCAGAACCCAGTCGGCGAAATAGGGGGCAATGTCGTCGCGGGCGACGCGCTGGGGTGATTTCTCCCGCAGCGCGGTTTCGGCCTGCGCCTCAGTGATGAAGCCAGCCTCGACCATGGTTTGCAGGACCAGGGCGGCGCGCTGCTCGGCGCCAGCGGGGTCATTTGTAGGATTGAGTCGCGATGGCGCTTTCAAGAGGCCCGCCAGCAAGGCCGCTTCGTAGAGCGAGACCCGCGTCGCGGGCTTGCCGAAGTAGTGACGCGATGCCGCGTCGACGCCATAGGTTCCGGCACCGAGATAGACCCGGTTCAGATAGATAGTGAGAATCTGGTCCTTGGTGAAGCGATGCTCCAGCCAGTAGGCCAGCATGACTTCCTGTATCTTGCGCTTGATGGTGCGGTCGGAAGTAAGGAAGAGATTCTTGGCGAGCTGCTGAGTCAGCGTCGAGCCGCCCTGAGAGATGCGTCCGTCGCGAATGTTCACATAGACCGCGCGCAAAAGTCCCCGGAAATCAATACCGCCGTGCTTGTAGAAGCGCCGGTCCTCGACTGAGATTACGGCGTCCGGCAGGTGCGGCGGCAATTCCTGCAGGCTGCTGGTCGCGCCGAAACGATCGCCGAAGGAGGCGAGCCGCGTGCCGTCGGCCGCCACCAAGGTGACGTTGGGACGCCGCGTCATCTTCTCGATCTCACCGAGGTCCGGCAGGTCGTAGGCGTACCAGCCGAGCACACCGGAGATCATCACGCCAAACCAGATGACGGCCACCAAAGACCAGGTGACCACACGGCGCAGCAATCCGGCGGCGCGCACCGCTTTGCGGCCGCGCGCCGACTGACCCTTGCGGCCCTTCGAGCCGCTCCCGTTCTTGCTGGAGCGCTTCTTGGCGGAGCGATTCTTCTCGGCCATGGTCCTATTGATAGTGAAATACCGGACTTGGCGCCAGAGATCCGGAGCCTTCGTCTCGTGGCAATCTTGGGGCGCTGTGAGCCTGGTTCATGGCTTCGCGGCGCAGCGCCCCACAGCCGCCAAAGCTCCTAAACGTCGAGGTTCGCAACTTCCAGTGCATGCTGTTGTATGAAGTCGCGGCGCGGTTCAACCACATCGCCCATCAGGGTTGAGAATACATCCTCTGCATCGTCGACATGCGCCACCCTGACCTGCAGCAGCGCGCGCATGTTGGGATCCAAGGTCGTCTCCCAGAGTTGTTCGGGGTTCATTTCGCCGAGACCCTTGTAGCGCGCCACACTGACGCCCTTGCGGCCGAGCTCGAAGATTGCAGAAACCAAGCTCATCGGCCCGGTGATGCGATAGCTCTTTTCTTTGGCGGTCAGCTCGCCGTGATGGGCATAGGCCGCCTGCAGTTCCGATGCCATTTCATCAAGCCGCCGCGCTTCGCTGGCACGGATCAGCGGGCCGTCAAGAAGGCGCTGTTCGGTAACGCCGCGCAGGACGCGGGTGAAGCTGAGGCCGCCATCGGGCAGGGAGGAGCCCTGCCAGCCTTTCTCATGTTCCGGCGCCAGGGCGTCGAGCCGGTCCGCAATATATTGCGCCGCCTGGACCGCCTGGGCGTCGTCGCTCAGGATATCGGGGCTGAGCACACCAGCAATGGCGGCCTGCTCGACCACGTCGGCGTTGCCGACTTTACGGATCAGCGGTTCCAGGAAATGTTTGGCACGGACCGCCCGCTCCACCAGATGGCGCAGGTCCTCTCCGGCTCTTTGGCCTTCGTCCGGAAGCGTCAAGAGGGCGTCCTTGAGGCCGCTATCTATGAGGTATTCCTCCATTTCGCGGTCGCCCTTCAGGTAACGCAGGGACTCGCCGCGCTTGGCCCGATAAAGCGGCGGTTGCGCGATATAGAGATAGCCGCGCTCCACCAGCTCCGGCATCTGCCGGAAGAAGAACGTCAACAGAAGAGTTCGGATGTGGCTGCCGTCCACATCGGCGTCGGTCATAATGATGATCTTGTGGTAGCGCAGCTTTTCGATGTTGAACTCGTCACGGCCGATGCCGGTGCCAAGCGCCGTGATCAGCGTGCCGATCTCCTGCGACGACAGCATCTTGTCAAAGCGCGCACGCTCCACGTTCAAGATCTTGCCGCGCAGCGGGAGGATCGCCTGGTTCTTGCGGTCGCGGCCCTGCTTGGCCGAACCTCCGGCCGAATCGCCCTCGACGATGAAGAGTTCCGACTTGGCCGGATCGCGTTCCTGACAATCCGCCAGCTTGCCGGGCAAAGAGGAGATGTCGAGCGCACCCTTGCGTCGGGTCAGTTCGCGCGCCTTGCGGGCCGCTTCGCGGGCCGCCGCCGCCTCGACCACCTTACCGACGATGCGCCGGGCCTCTTGCGGGTGTTCCTCGAAGAACTGGCCGAGACGCTCGTTGACCACCGACTCGACGATGGGGCGCACCTCGGAAGAAACCAGCTTGTCCTTGGTCTGGCTGGAGAATTTTGGGTCTGGCACTTTGACCGACAGCACGCAGGTCAGTCCTTCGCGCGCATCGTCACCCGTCAGGGACACCTTTTCTTTCTTCAGCAGGCCACTGGAGGTGGCGTAGCTGTTGATCTGGCGTGTCAGCGCGGCGCGATAGCCGGCGAGATGCGTGCCGCCGTCGCGCTGGGGGATATTGTTGGTAAAGCAGAGCACTGTCTCGTGGTAGCTGTCGGTCCACTGCATGGCGACTTCGACAGTGACGCCGTCGCGTTCTGCCGCCATAGTGACCGCTGGCTCAAAGATCGCAGTTTTGGTCCGATCGAGATAGTTCACGAAGGCAATGAGGCCACCTTCGTAGTGCAGTTCGATTTCCTTGGCTTCCGCACTGCGTGCGTCGGCCAGCGTTATGTGCACGCCGGAATTGAGGAACGCCAGTTCGCGCAGGCGGTGTTCCAGAGTGGCAAAGTCGAAATCTGTCATAGTGAAGATCTTCGACGACGGCATGAAGGTGATCTGTGTGCCGGACTTCCCCTCTGAAGGACCGCGTACCGCAAGCGGTGCTTCGGCATCGCCATTGACGAAGCGCATGAAGTTTTCCTGCCCGCCGCGCCAGATGGTCAACTCCAGCCATTCGCTAAGCGCATTCACCACCGACACGCCAACACCATGGAGACCGCCGGATACCTTGTAGGAGTTCTGGTCGAACTTACCGCCGGCATGCAACTGGGTCATGATGACTTCGGCTGCAGAGACGCCTTCCTCAGCGTGGATATCGACAGGAATGCCACGGCCATTGTCGCTTACGGTGACCGAACCGTCACCGTTCAGCATCACCGTCACGGTGTCGCAGTACCCCGCCAAGGCTTCGTCGATGGCGTTGTCGACAACCTCGTAGACCATGTGGTGCAGACCCGAACCATCGTCGGTGTCGCCGATGTACATGCCCGGGCGCTTACGCACGGCCTCCAGGCCACGCAGCACTTTAATGGACTCTGCGCCGTAGTCAGCGTCTTCCTGACGCTTTTCTGCGGATTCGATCGGGCCGCGTTCAATCGACTTGTCGTCTTCGTTGCTCATGGGAACCTGATTTCACTTATCGTCTGTTTCGTCGGGCGTGGCAGGCGGGATATGACTGGAAAGTCACGGAAGGCCGGCCGCCGCAGTCCGGATAGCCCCGTCATTGATGCAAAAGAACTGTGCTTGGCCCTGCAGTCCTCGAAAGTCCGCTACATCGGTCCCGGTCAACCAGGCCTGGGCGCCGAGGCCGAGAATTTCTTCATAGAGCGCGGCGCGGCGCAGGGCATCCAGGTGCGCCGCAACTTCGTCCAGCAGCAGTAATGGCGCGGCACCACGTTCGAGCGTCAACAGGCGGGCATGCGCCATGAGAATGGCGATCAGCAATGCCTTCTGTTCCCCCGTGGAACAAAGCGCCGCCGCCACGCCTTTGTCCCGGTGCGTCGCCAGTAGGTCGCTGCGGTGCGGCCCGAGGCTCGCGCCGCCAGCTTCGGCATCGTGAGGTCGCCTCTCGGCCAGGCCGTCGCGCAGTCGATCCTCCGCCGCCAACGCCGGCCCACAGCGCAACCACGTCTCAACCGTGCCATCCAGCCCCAGCACAGCCTTCGGAAAGGGCCCGTCGGCGCCGTCGCAGGCCTGTTGCAGGCGTTCCACCATATCAAGGCGGGCCGCGGCGATCGCAACACCGCGTGTCGCCATGGACTCCTCCAATGAAGCCAGCCAGGCGGCATCGCCACGCCCACTCTTTAACAGGCGCGCGCGCTCGCGCAGTGCGTGCTCGTAGGCGTTGCAGCGCGCCGAATGTTCCGGGTCAAAGCCATACACCAGGCGATCCAGAAAGCGCCGCCGCCCGCCGGCGCTCTCGCGAAAGAGGCCATCCATTTGAGGTGTGAGCCAAACCACTGACATTACTTCAGCCAGCGCCTGATGGCCGCGCGCAGCAGCACCGTCAACCTTCACCAGACGCCGCTCGCGTGTCACATCGCCGCTCTGGCCGGGATCGCGTCCGCTGCCGAGGTCACGTGGTCCGTCGGGCGTTATCGCCGTCGCCGCCACCGCCCAGGTGCCGTCCGCCACACTTCCGGGCACACACCGGTCGATTTCACTGAGGCGCGCGCGGCGCAGACCTCTGCCGGGCGAGAGAAAGGATATCGCCTCCAGGAGATTGGTCTTGCCGGCCCCGTTGGGCCCCGTGAGAACAACTGGCGTTGCTTCCAGGCGCAACTCAGCCTGGGTGTAGCAGCGGAACCGCGTCACCAACAACCGGCTAAGCCAGACACCGGTTTCAGCTTTGCGATGCGACACGGCGCCGGGCCCCGTGCCGCCGAGGGCGACGGATGTCAGCAAGAGGGATGACGGTCGTTGTTGCGCCTATGACCCATCGTGCGGCTTCGCATCACACACGCATCGGCATCAGCACGTATAGCGCGCTGTTGTCCGCCACTTCTCGCACGATGGTCGGCGATGCCGCATCGGCCATGGTGAACTGCGCCGCCTCGCCCTCGATTTGCTGGGCAATATCCAGCAGGTAGCGGGAATTAAAGCCAATCTCGATGCCGGCACCGTCATAGTCGATTTCCAGTTCCTCGATGGCGGTGCCGTTTTCCGGGCTGTTGGCCGTGAGCGTCAGGGCGCCGCTGTTGACGGCCATCTTCACAGCGCGACTCTTTTCCGAGGAAATGGTGGAAACGCGATCCACCGCCTCGGCGAAAGACTTGCAATCGACCTCCAACACCTTGTCGTTGCCGGCGGGAATCACCCGTTCGTAGTCCGGGAAAGTGCCGTCAATCAGCTTAGAGGTCAGGACGGTCGAGCCAAAAGCGAAGCGTATCTTGGTGTCCGACAGCGAAATTTCGACCGGGTCGTCGACGCCTTCGACGAGACGGCGGAGTTCGCTCACCGTTTTGCGCGGGACAATAACACCGGGCATGTCCTTAGCCGCCTCGGGAAGCGGCATCTCGACACGCGCCAGGCGGTGGCCGTCCGTCGCCACCGCGCGCAATACGGCCATGTTGTCGCTCTGTGCAGCATGCAGGAAAATGCCGTTCAGATAGTAGCGCGTTTCCTCGGTGGAAATTGCAAAGCGCGTACGGTCGATGAGGGTTTTCAACTCACCGGCCTGCAGAGTGAAGCTCTGCGGCAAATCATCGCCGGATGTCACTGGAAAATCCTCGCGCGGCAAGGTCGCCAGGGTAAAAACCGAGCGCCCGGCTTTCAGCTTCAGGCGCGCATCCTCGCCGCCGGCCTCAATCTCTACCTGCGCGCCGTCGGGCAGCTTGCGCACAATGTCGTAGAGCGTATGGGCCGGGGCCGTGGTCGCGCCGGGCTGACCCACCTCCGCAGCGATCTTGTCGATCACGGTAAGGTCCATGTCGGTAGCGGTCAGCGACAGAGCGGACCCATCGGACTCGATCAGTACGTTGGACAGAATGGGAATGGTGTTGCGGCGCTCCACGACGCTTTGCACGTGCGTGAGGGATTTGAGGAGCGCAGCGCGTTCAATGGTCAACTTCATGATGGGACGCTTGGCCTTCGGGCGTTGGTGTTGATCGTTCGCTTGGGTGCCTTTGGGGGACTTTTCCGCCCCCTTCTTGTACGCAAATCCTTGTCGTGTACGCGTATGATGTGGAGTTCCAGACCGGACCCCGCGCGGCCCCTTCCATCACTGCGACGCGCCAGCCGCGCACAGCAAAATCGGAACCCATCGGCACCGCGCGCGCGAGCCCAAAAATGCGGCTCCGCAGCGCGGTCGCGGAGTATAGCATGAAAGGTCGAAAACGTAAGCTTTAAGCGCAGTTGCGCCGGTTCAACCGACCCCCTGGCCGGGGGCGGCTGGTGCACTTGCTAAGCGACTCTTTTGGCTGACTTTTCCCACCCGTTTCAGCGCGGAAATGGCCGGGAACCGCCCGGAAGGCCGGAATCAGGCCTCCAACATGCGCCGCAGCAGCTCCACATCTTCAGCGAAGCTGGAATCGGTGGCCTTCAACTCCTCCACCTTCCGCACCGCATGCATCACCGTCGTATGGTCCCGGCCGCCGAATTTGCGGCCGATTTCCGGCAGCGAGCGGGACGTCAACTGCTTGGAGAGGTACATGGCGACCTGGCGCGGCCGAGCCACGGCGCGGGCGCGGCGGGCGGAATGCATGTCGGCGATACGCACATTGAAATGTGCGGAAACGCGTTTTTGAATCTCTTCGATGGTGACCCGACGGTCATTGGCGCGCAGCAGGTCGTGCAGCACCTCCTGAGTGGTCTCCAGGGTGGTCGGCCGGCCGACCAGGGTGGCGTGCGCCATAATGCGGTTCAGCGCCCCCTCCAGTTCACGCACGTTGGAAGTAATCTTGTGAGCCAGGAACTCCAGCACCTTTACTGGAATCTCGGTGCTGGAATTTTCGGCCTTGGCCTGCAGAATTCCCAGGCGCAGTTCGTAAGTGGTGGGATGGATATCCGCCACCAGCCCCCAGCCAAGTCGCGACCGCATGCGCTCTTCGACGCCCTCCAGATCGCTCGGACTCTTGTCGGCGGAAATGATGACCTGGCGGTTTGAATCGACCAGCGCGTTGAAGGTGTGAAAGAACTCTTCCTGCGTCGCCTCGCGTCCACCGATGAACTGCACATCGTCGATCATCAACACGTCGACAGAGCGGAATTGTTCCTTGAAAGCCATGGTATCCTTGGTGCGTAGCGCGCGCACGAACTGGTACATGAACTTCTCGGCGGAAAGATAGATGATGCGCCGCTCCGGGCCCTGCTTCTTGATATGAAGACCGATCGCGTGCATCAGATGGGTCTTGCCGAGTCCAACGCCGCCGTAGAGAAACAACGGGTTGAATGGCGCTGACGGAGCCTCGGCAACACGCCGCGCCGCGGCATAGGCCAATTCATTCGGCTTGCCGACGACGAAGTTGTCGAAGGTCAAGCGCGGATCCAGGGGAGCAGAGATGTCGTCGCGCCCTGAAGGGGTCGAGTTCACCGATGACACAGTCTGCCCTTTGCTTTGCGAAGAACCCACGACGGTCCGGGCGCCCGACGACGCCACGCCGCTGCAGGGCGACTCGCTGCAGGAATCATTGACTCCACCGATGAGCGCCGCCGCGGTACCGGGTTTCGGAGTCGGCCGTGCCGGAGGTTGCACCACGACCTCGATGCCGCCAATATCCGGATCCTCTTCGCTCCACAAAAGATGCAGGCGCTCTGCGTAGTTGCTCGCAACCCAATCACGCATGAAACGTGTTGGCACCGCGAGGCGCAGCTTGCCGTTGCGCGAGCCCGCAAGTGTCAGCGGCTTCAGCCAACTGCGGTAAGCCGCCTCGCCCACCTCTGCACGCAAGCGTCCACGCACACGACCCCACTGCTCGATGACCGTCGCCTCACCTTCACTACCAAGCATCTTAGGCTTTCCCCCCAAACGGCATGCGCACTGCGACCCGAACGAAACTCTGCGACTGCGCGAGGTAAAACCCAACGAAAGCACAAGCATCGTCCATGGCGTGGCCACCTACCTTGTTCTTCATTAGTTGTTCCAGCAATCGGCTTGAAAGAGGCTCCAAGAGCCAGGAGGGTCGGAAAAAAACGATGGCCGAGAGAAGCGTCTAGCCTGCGCCGCGTTTACAGCAAGTACAATAATTCAACATAAGTTTTACTTGACCAGCGCGGCTTATTATTAGGTTTTTTCCCAGATTTTCTTACTCAGAGCCCCCAAGCGCGATGGAGTTAATGTACCCACATAGACTTGGGGTGACAAGCGGATCGAAAAGGGAACGGTATTTTTTTTGCCGCCGAACCGAATCTGCAACACCACCGCAAAAGTTTTGCCGCGATAGAGTCATTCCGATTGGTCCAACCTCATCAGTTGGGACCGGGGTACGACACAAACACGAAAAACCGCGCCTTCATCATGGAAGGCGCGGCATCATCCCGTCCCGGAGATATCCGGTCGAAGCGGACTTAAGCGATCGCTTTGACGCGTGCCGAAAGACGCGACAGCTTACGCGATGCGGTGTTCCGGTGCAGAACGCCGCTCCGCACCCCGCGGGCCAACTCAGGTTGAGCCGCTTGCAGGGCCGCTTGGGCCTCGGTCTTGTCGCCGCCGGCAATCGCCAGCTCAACTGCCTTCACATAGGTACGAATGCGGCCAACCCGCGCGCCGTTGATGTCTTCCCGGCGGGCGTTGCGGCGGATCCGCTGTTTGGCAGACTTGTGATGTGCCATTTGCTTAAAACGTCATTCTCAGTGCATGAGGAAGGCGGGGTTATAGCCCTCGCCCTCGGCCCCGTCAAGCGGCCATTGAACCCCGAATTACAGGACAAAGGAGCCAGCAATTCAGCGATTTTTCCAGGCCGGCGTGCGCTTCTCGGCGAAGGCCGACATCCCTTCCTTCTGATCGTCCAGGGCAAAGGTGGCATGGAACACCCGGCGCTCGAATTTGATCCCTTCGGCCAAAGTCGTCTCATAGGCCCGGTTCACAGACTCCTTGGCCATCATGACCACCGGTCGAGACAGGCCGGCAATTTTGCGCGCCACCTTCAATGCCTCATCGAGCAGTTCCGGCGCGGGCACGACCCGCGCCACCAAACCTGCGCGTTCGGCCTCTTCGGCGTCCATCATCCGTCCGGTCAGGCAAAGCTCCATGGCTTTCGATTTGCCGATGAACCGGGTCAACCGCTGGGTGCCGCCGGAACCGGGAATGGTTCCGATGGTAATTTCAGGCTGACCGAACTTCGCCGTATCGGCAGCGAGAATGAAATCACACATCATGGCGATCTCACAGCCGCCGCCCAAAGCATAGCCGGCCACCGCCGCGACCACCGGCTTGCGAGTCTTGGCCAGGCGCTCCCAACCTTCGGTGATGAAATCCTCGGCGAAGGCCTGCTGATAGGTCTTGTCCTTCATCTCCTTGATGTCGGCGCCGGCAGCGAAGGCCTTCTCCGATCCGGTGATCAGGATGCAGCCGATGGCATCGTCACTTTCCAGGTCGTCAAGCGCGCGCTCCATGTCCTCAATCAGTGCCTTGCAAAGAGCGTTGAGGGCCTTGGGGCGATTGAGGGTGATCACCCCGACGCCATCTTCCTTCTCGACGATAATGTTTTCGTAACTCATGACTCTATCCTTCTTGCCTGCCATCTTACGTAATCAGTGCGGTCCAAGCTGTGCAGACGAAACGTCGCGCCGGCGCTACCCGCCTCAGTCCGGAATCAACCTGAAATGAACAGTCACGCTTCCGGCGTTCTGTTCGAGTTCCAGATTAAGACGCTCGCCTTCGCGCAGATAGGTGCCCCGCCCCTCGCGGCGCCAGCCGAGCTGCGGCAGTGTTTCGTCGTAGAACCCGCGCACCGCCATTGACGTCATGGCCCCTTCGGCGAAGGTCTCGACAATGCGGCCACCGGGCTTGTCGAACACCAGACCGCCGTCCGGCAGTTCCCGCAAGCCCGGCATCAGAGGCAAGTCGGGAATGCCGGAAAGATAACCATCCGCGTTCTGCGCCAGGGCGCCACCAGACACCATTGTGGCCAGGACAACCAGGAGAACGAGGACGGTGCAGTGCAGCAGCGCGCGAAGCATGGCGGTTACCTACCCCAGCGCCGCTGCCATGAAAACAGAATCCTCCAACGTCACCTCTGGCATCGCGAACAATAGAACGTCGAACGGCCGCTCTGCACCAGACGGCGCAGTGGCGCGGCGCAACCCTTGCAAACCGCGCCCTCACGTCCATAAACCGCCCACTCATGCTGGAAATAGCCGAGTTCGCCATCGGCCTGCACGTAGTCGCGCAGCGAGGAGCCGCCAGCTTCGATCGCGCGGATCAGGACGCTCCGCACTGCGGTCGCCAACTTTTCAGCACGCCCGCCCTGCACCGTATAAGCCAGGCGTCGCGGCGAAAGGCCGGCAAAAAAGAGCGCTTCGCAGACATAGATGTTGCCGAGACCGGCCACCACCCGCTGATCGAGCAGGGCCGCCTTGATCGGCGAGCGCTTGCCCTTCAGCGCCGCGGCGAGGTTTGGCCCGTTGAAGTCATTGCCAAGGGGCTCGGGGCCCAGATCGCGCAGCAGGGGATGGGCGTCGAGCGCTTCCGCTGCCACAAGATCCATGAATCCAAAGCGCCGGGCGTCGTTGAACCGAATTTCGCTGCCGTCTTCGGTGATGAAAATGACGTGGTCGTGACGGTCCAGAGGCGGTCTGGAGGCGCCGGGCGGCGTCTCGAAGATGGTCATGCGCCCGGACATGCCGAGATGGCACAGCAGCACCTGTCCGTCGTCAAGGTGAAGCTGCATGTATTTGGCACGCCTCAAGATGCGCTCGACGCGGCGCCCGGAGAGGCGCCGGGCGAAATCCTCCGGCAGGGGAAACCGCAGGTCGGGGCGGCGCAGTTCGACCTGTTTCAAGCGGCGGCCTTCCATCTTCGGGCGCAGCCCGCGCACCACGGTCTCGACTTCAGGCAGCTCCGGCATGTTGAAGAACGGTCCTCGGAAGAGGTGAATGAACTCGGAATAGGGCAATACGGCGGCGCAGAGTAGCGCGGCGGCCCGGCGCGCGCTATGGTCCGCGCGATGAACGCAGACCGAACCGCCGAACCGCCGGGAGAGAACCCGGCTGCGCCTCCAAAAGGCGAGGCCGGCCGTACACATTTCGGCTTTCGCGAAATCGATGAGAGCGACAAGCCGTCCCTGGTCAGAGGGGTCTTCGAGTCGGTTGCCGGGCGCTACGACCTGATGAACGACCTGATGTCCGGAGGCATCCACCGGCTGTGGAAGTCGGTTATGGTGGACTGGCTCAACCCGCGGCCCGGACTGAAGCTGCTCGATACCGCCGGTGGCACCGGCGATATCGCCTTCCGCGTGATTGACCGGCTCGAGAAGGCCGGCAATTCAGGGGACCACGACAGCCACGTCATCGTCTGCGACCTGACGGCGGAGATGCTGTCCGTCGGTCGCGACCGCGCCATCGACCGCGGTACCTTGAAAGGACTTTCCTGGATCTGCGGTGATGCCGAGCGGCTGCCGTTGCCCGACCGCTCTGTCACCGCCTACACCATCGCCTTCGGCCTTAGGAACGTCACCCATATCGAGCTGGCGCTGGCCGAAGCGCGGCGCGTGCTGAAGCCGGGCGGCCGCTTTCTCTGTCTGGAGTTCAGCCGAGTCGTGGTGCCGGTCTTCGCCGATCTCTACGATCAATACTCCTTCAAGGTCCTGCCCGCCATGGGCGCCGCCGTGGCGGGAGACCGCGAGTCCTACCGCTACCTGGCGGAATCGATCCGGCGTTTCCCCCCGCAGGAAGAGCTTGCCGGGATGATGGGCGCCGCCGGGCTCGCCCAGATTCGCTACCGCAACCTCTCCGGTGGCATCGCGGCGCTGCACTCCGGCTGGCGCATCTGACCCGGACACACTGCTGATGCTTCGTACCTTCCGGTCCCTGCTGCGCTTCCAGCGCATCGCCCGCACCCTGGCGCGCCATGACGCCCTCGCGCCGCTTGAGGAAGTCGGCATGGCGCCGGGGCTGCTGTGGATAACCCGGCGTTTCTCGCGCCGTGCGGCGGAGGGCCGGCCGGGTCAGAAGCTGGCCCGGGCGCTGACCGAAATGGGACCGAGTTTCATCAAGCTGGGCCAGATGCTCTCGACCCGCGCCGACTTGCTGGGCGAACAGGTCGCCCTCGACCTGGCGGAACTGCAGGACCACCTGCCGCCATTCGACGGCACCGTCGCGCGCGAGATCATAGCCCGGGAGTTGGGCAAACCGGTCGACGCGATCTTTCTGACATTCGATTCCGAACCGGTTTCCGCCGCCTCCATCGCACAGGTTCATCACGCCACCGTGGCTGTCGATTCTCTTCAAGAAGGAGAGCGGCAAGGAGACGGGAAGGCGCGCAGCGTCGCGGTAAAGATCCTGCGACCCGGCATCGAGAAGGCCTTTGACCGCGATCTCGAGTTTTTTTACTGGCTGGCAGAGTGGGTCGAGCGCGCGCAACCGAAACTGCGCCGCTTTCGCCCTGTCGAAGCGGTGCGTGTCTTCGAAACCACCGTGCACCTGGAGATGGACCTGCGCATGGAAGGCGCCGCGGCCTCCGAGTTGGCGGAGAACTTCGCCGAGGACCCGACCTACAACGTGCCGGAAATCGACTGGCAGCGCTCGTCACGGCGCGTGCTGACCATGTCGCTGGTCGATGGCATTCCCATGGACGACCGCGAGGCCCTGCTGGCCGCCGGTCACGATTTGGCAGCGATACTCACCAAGGCGGCCGGCATTTTCTTCAACCAGGTATTCCGCGACGGCTTTTTCCACGGCGACCAACATCCCGGCAACATGTGGGTCGACGAAAATGGCAATATCCTGGCCGTCGATTTCGGTATCATGGGGCGTCTCGATTGGCGCACCCGTCGCCATTTGGCCGATATGTTGATCGCGACCCTGGAAGGCGACTACCACCGCCTCGCCTCGGTCTACATGGAGGCCGGCTATCTGCCGCAAGGCCATGCCCTCGATGTCTTCGCCCAGGCGCTGCGCTCGGTTTGCGAGCCGATCGCCGGACGGCCGCTGAACGAGATCTCCTTCGCGCGGCTTCTGGCCCAGCTTCTTCGACTTACCGAATCTTTCGAGCTGCCGGTGCAGCCGCAGTTGCTGTTGCTGCAGAAGAACATGCTGATGGCCGAGGGCGTCAGCCGGCGCCTCGATCCTTCGCTCAACATCTGGACCCTGGCGCAGCCGCTGATCGACGCCTGGATGCGCGAAAACCGCGGCCCGGAGGCGCGCATTCGCGAGGGCGTCGAAGATGTACTGCACGGCCTGCGGCAACTGCCGACGCTGGCCGACAACCTGGAGCGCGCCACCGAGGAGTTGGCCGCCGGACGCGTTCGGCTGCACCCGGAGTCGATTGATCGTTTAACCGCCGGACAGAGGGGAAATATCGGCCGCTGGGCCCTGTCCATTGCCGTTGCGGCCCTCGTCCTGGCCCTGGCCGCCCTGCTGTAAAGCTGCGGAATCGCAGGAAAAAAGCGCTTCGCTTGCCTTCATCAGGGCGAGCCCCTAGGTTATTCACGACAGATCACCGTGAAATATGGGCATTGCCGCTGTGTTGACCGGAAAACGTATCCTCCTGATCATCTCAGGAGGCATCGCCGCCTATAAATCGCTGGAGTTGATCCGCCGCTTGCGCGAGCGCGGCGCAAGGGTGCGTTGCGTCCTGACCGAGGGCGGGGCGCAGTTCGTTACCCCTCTGTCGCTCGCCGCGCTCAGCGGCGACAAGGTCTACGGCGAACTCTTCTCGCTGACCGACGAGGCGGAAATGGGCCACATTCAATTGTCGCGCGATGCCGATCTGCTGGTCGTGGCCCCGGCGACGGCCGACATTCTGGCGAAGATGGCCCAGGGCCGCGCCGACGACCTGGCGACCACGGCATTGCTGGCGACCGACAAAGCGGTGCTGGCCGCCCCGGCCATGAACCTGCGCATGTGGGAGCATGCGGCGACCCGCGCCAACATCGCCACCCTGAAAGAGCGCGGCGTTGCGACCGTCGGCCCGAACGAAGGCGACATGGCCTGCGGTGAGTACGGTTTCGGACGCATGGCCGAGCCGGACGAGATCCTCGCGGCCATCGAGGCGGCGCTCGATCGGCCGGGACCCTTGAGCGGCCTGCGCGCGCTGGTGACCTCCGGCCCGACCCACGAACCCATCGACCCGGTGCGCTATATCGCCAACCGCTCGTCCGGCAAGCAGGGCCATGCCATCGCCACCGCTTTGGCGCGTCACGGCGCCGAGACGACCCTGGTCTCCGGCCCCAGTCAGCTGGCCGACCCCGAGGGCCTGAAGACGGTACATGTGCAAACCGCGGCGGAAATGCTGGCCGCCTGCCGCGCCATCCTGCCGGTGGAGGTCGCGGTCTGCGCCGCCGCCGTGGCCGACTGGCGGGCCGCCACCGCCGCGCAGCACAAGATGAAAAAAGACAATGGCGTGCCTTCGGCTCTGGAACTGGCTCAAAACCCCGACATTCTGGCCGAACTGTCCCAGGCCGGCGGCCAGCGGCCCAGCCTGGTCATCGGCTTTGCCGCGGAAACCGAGAATGTGGTCGAGCAGGGTCGCGCCAAGCTGGCACGCAAAGGCTGCGACTGGATCCTCGCCAACGACGTGGCGCCGGGCACGGCGACCTTCGGCGGCGACGACAATCGTATTCACCTGATCTCCGCCGAGGGTGTCGACGACTGGCCGCAGATGACGAAAGCGGAGGTGGCCGAGCGGCTTTGCCGGCAGATCGCCGCCACTTTTGCCCGCTAAGCAGAACCAAGAACAGGATCAGCCAAAACCGCCATGACCTCCCTCAGCGTCACCATCAAACGTCTCGACCATGCCGCCGATCTCGACCTGCCCGCCTATGCCACAGCGGACTCGGCTGGCATGGATCTGCTGGCCGCGGTAGCGGAACCGGTGACGCTGTCGCCGGGTGAACGGCGCCTGATCCCGACCGGCATTGCTATCGCCCTGCCGCCGGGCAGCGAGGCGCAGGTGCGCCCGCGCTCCGGCCTCGCGCTGAAGCAGGGAGTTACTGTCCTGAATGCGCCGGGCACCGTCGATGCCGACTACCGCGGCGAGGTCGGTGTGATCCTGATCAATCACGGCGACCAACCCTTCGTCATCGAGCGCGGCAGCCGCATCGCCCAGATGGTGGTGGCGGCTTACGCCCGTGTCGCCTGGAGCGTGAGCGACGACCTGGAAGCCAGCGCCCGTGGCGCCGGCGGCTTCGGTTCCACCGGCTTCGCAGCGCAAAAATCCAGCGCGGCGGGTGATTGACCGGCCATGCTGAGACTGTCGAAAAAACTGCTTTTCGCCATCGAGGCCGTGGTCGACATTGCCTACCACGCCGGCTCCGGCCCGGTCCGCTCCAGCGACATCTCGCGGCGCCAGGGCATTCCGCGGCGCTACCTGGAACAGGTCCTGCAGCAGCTTGTGCACCACAACGTGCTTGCCGGCCAGCGCGGCCCCAAGGGCGGTTACCGCCTGGCGCGGGAGCGGCGGCGTATCTCGGTTGGCGAAATCATCCGCATTGTGCGCAAGCTGGAGGGCACCGCGGATCCGGCCGCCGAACCCGACGGGTCGGAGCTTGGCGTGAAGGTATTGCGGCCGATCTGGATCGACATGCAGCTGCAGATGATGGAGCGCTTCGACAACATGACCATCGAGGAACTCTGCGAGAGAGCCCGCGAGAAGGGGATCACCAGCGAAGCGCGGCAGATCACCGACTTCACGATCTAAATGCCGCCAGCTAGGCGACTTCAGGGAACGGAGACCGCTTCATGGCCTTAAGCCCGGCGAACGACGATGCCAACACCGCGGATAGCTGCGAGTTTCGGGGACGCATCTACGACTCCATCGTCGACACCATCGGCGCCACGCCCATTGTTCGGGTGAAGAAGCTGGCGGCCGCCCACGGCGCCAAGGCGGAAGTCGTCGGCAAGTGCGAGTTCTTCAATCCCCTGGCCTCGGTGAAGGATCGCATCGGCCTGGCCATGATCGAGGCCATGGAGCGTGACGGCCGCCTGAAGGAAGGCGGCATGATCGTCGAGCCGACCAGCGGCAATACCGGCATTGCACTGGCCTTCGTCTGCGCCGCCAAGGGCTATCGCCTGATTCTCACCATGCCGGAGACCATGTCGGACGAGCGCCGCAAGATGCTGCGCCTGCTGGGCGCCGAACTGGTCTTGACCGACGGCAGCAAGGGCATGACCGGCGCGGTCGCCAAGGCCGAGGAGATCCTGGCCAAGAACCCGGGCGCGGTGATGCCGCAGCAGTTCAACAACCCGGCCAACCCGGAGATCCACTTCCGCACCACCGCCGAGGAGATCTGGCGCGACACCGCCGGCCGCGTCGATGTGGTCGTCTCCGGCGTCGGCACCGGCGGCACCCTCACCGGCGTCGGCAAGGCACTGAAAGCGCGCAAGCCGGAACTTAAGATGATCGCCGTGGAGCCGGAAGACAGCCCCGTGCTCTCCGGCGGCCCGCCGGGTCCGCACAAGATCCAGGGCATCGGCGCCGGCTTCGTGCCCGCCAATCTGGAGACCGGGCTGATCGACGAGGTGCTGCCGATCGGCAACGACACCGCCTTTCGCATCGCGCGTGAAGCCGCCGCCCTGGACGGCCTGCCAGTCGGCATCTCCTCCGGCGCCGCCCTGGCGGCGGCCCTGGAGGTCGGCGCCCGCCCGCAGATGGAAGGCAAGCTGATCGTCGCCATCCTGCCCTCTTTCGCCGAGCGCTATCTCACCACCCCACTGTTCGACGGGCTGTAGGGGCGGAAGGAGGTCGGCCCGCGTCGTGGTTCGAGGTGCGTCTCGCCGGGCGCTCGTCTTTGATACGAGGAGCTCCGGCGCCGCCAACGGCTCGAAGGACGGGGCCTCTTGTGCAGGCCCTTCAAGACGCTAACATATTCCCCATGGAATTCAGCGACGACCAGATCGACCGCTACGCGCGCCACCTGGTGCTGCCGGAGATCGGCGAGGCGGGGCAGGCCAAGCTGTTGAAGGCCCGGGTGCTGGTGATCGGCGCCGGCGGCCTCGGCTCGCCGCTGCTGCTCTATCTCGCCGCCGCCGGCATCGGCACCCTGGGCATCGTCGACGACGACTCGGTCGATCTCTCCAACCTGCAGCGCCAGGTGCTGCACGACACTGGCAACCTTGGCATGGCGAAGGTGGAATCGGCGCGCCGCCGCCTCGCCGAGATCAATCCGGAGGTCAAGGTCGAGGCGCACAACCTGCGGCTCTCGCCGGATAACGCCCTCGACCTCATCGCAAGCTACGACCTTGTCGCCGACGGTTCCGACAACTTTCCGACCCGCTATCTCGCCAACGACACCTGCTATCTGGCCGGCAAGACCCTGGTCTCCGCCGCCATCATGCGCTTCGATGGCCAGCTCTCGACCTACAAAGCTCATGAAGACGGTGAGAAGCCCTGCTATCGCTGCCTCTTCGGCCCGCAGCCGGGCGACCCGAAGGAAAGCTGCGCCGACGTCGGCGTGCTCGGCGCCCTGGCCGGCACCCTCGGCGCCCTGCAAGCCAACGAGGTGGTGAAGGAGATACTCGGCATCGGCAGCTCGCTGGCCGGCAGCCTGGTTCTTTTTGACTCGCTCGAGACCACCTTCCGCAAGGTCAAGGTGCCGCGTGACCCCGCCTGCGCCCTCTGCGGCCCCCAGGCCACCATCCACGATCTCAAGACACTGGACTACCGTACGGGCGAGGCGCTCTGTGCGGTTTAGCGCAGCAGGTTCCAGCCTTTGCGGAAATCGCTTCGTTTCAAGAACTCCGTCCATCACCGTTTGGGAAGCAGCCGCGTGAGCCTTCGCCCCATCCTTCTCGCCGTCCTGTACGGTCTTCTCACTTTCCCCGCTTTCGCCGCGCCTGCCGTGGTCTATTCGGTCGGCGGTAAGTTCGACGGGTCGTTCAACGAGGCGGCCTATGTGGGCGCCGAGCGCTACCGGGAGGAAACCGGCGCGGGCTACGGCGAATTCGAGATCGCCGGCCAGGCGCAGAGCGAGCAGGCGTTGCGCAATTTCGCCCAGCGCGGCTTCTCGCCCATCGTCGCCATCGGCTTCACCCATGCCTCGGCCCTGGCCGCGGTGGCGCCGGACTTTCCCGACACCGACTTCGCCATCGTCGACTCGGTGGTCGAGGCGCCCAATGTGCTCTCCATCGTGTTCCGCGAGCAGGAAGGCTCCTACATCGTCGGCCTGCTGGCGGCCATGGCCTCCAAGAGCGGCACCATCGGCTTCGTCGGTGGCATGGACATCCCGCTGATCCGGCGCTTTGCCTGCGGCTACATCCAGGGCGCGCGCAGCGCCGACCCGCGGGTGGAGGTGCTGGTGAACATGACCGGCCCGACACCGGCGGCCTGGAGCGATCCGGTGCGCGGCGCCGAGCTGACCCGCTCGCAGATCGAACAGGGCGCCGACGTGGTGATCCAGGCGGCCGGCGGCACCGGCATCGGCGTGCTGCAGGCCGCCGCCGACGCCGGCGCGCTGAGCATCGGCACCGACTCGAACCAGAACGGCCTGCACCCGGGGCAGGTGCTGACCTCCATGCGAAAACGCGTCGACAACGCGGTCTACGACAACTTCATGGCGGCCAAAGACGGCGACTGGGAAGCGGGAGTCCAGGTGCTGGGTCTCGCCGAGGGCGGCCTCGACTGGGTCATCGACGACAACAACCGCGCCCTCATCAGCGAGGAGATGGAAGCCGCCGCCGAGGCGGCCGAGGAAGGCATCGCCGGCGGCCAAATCCAGGTGTACGACGCCGCCAGCGGCAGGCCCTGCCCGGTGAAGTAGCTCCAACTACCTCTCTTGAACCGGCTTGGCGTAGGCAAGGCGTGTCCAGGTCACCCCGGGACGCTTGAACAAGCCATCCTGATTTTCCTGGTGCAGTTCCGGCTCCAGACCGGTCGTGCGGGCGAGTTCCGTCGTCTCTTCGGCGGAGACCTCGAACATGCGCCGGCCCTTGGGGACCGGTCCGTGGCGCAGCGTGAGGATCAGGATACCACCGGGGCGCAGCAGGCCGGCCAAGCGGGGCATGCCCCGCCGCCGCTGAGATCGGTCGAGATGCATCCACACCGCCGTCATCATGATCAAATCGAAGGAAGCGGCGCGGCCGGCGAGACCGGCCAGGTCCGGCAGGCTGTCGTCGAGCCATTCGATGCGCGGCGAGAGATGCAAGGCCTTGGCGCCGTCGCGCAGCTTGGCCGTCGGCTCCACCGCGACCACTGAATGCCCGAGCGCCGCGAAGGCTGCCGCGTCGCGGCCGGTGCCGGCGCCGATGTCCAGGACCGTCGCCGGCGTTGAGGGAATCAGATGCAGGATCGCCGCGTGCAGGCGCTCGAAGGCGGCTTGCTCATAGCGGACAAGGATCTCTTCCGCTTCCTCGGCGTAGCCTTCCGTCCCGCTGACGACACTTGAAGCCACAGCCTAGAACATCGTCTCCAACACGCGGTCGGGCGGCGTGTGCCCGTCGACGAAGGTCTTGATGGAGATGATGACCTTCTCGCCCATGGCGATGCGGCCCTCGATGGTGGCCGAGCCCATGTGCGGCAGCAGCACCACGTTGTCGAGGCGCAGCAGCTTGGGATTGATCGCCGGCTCGTGCTCGAAAACGTCGAGACCGGCGCCGGCCAGCTCGCCGGACTCCAGCGCGCGGGTCAGGGCATTCTCGTCGACCACTTCGCCGCGCGAGGTGTTGACGATGTAGGCTTCCTCGCGCAGCAGCTTCAGGCGCCGCGCCGAGAGCAGGTGGAAGGTCGCCGGGGTGTGCGGGCAGTTGATCGAGATGATGTCCATGCGCGACAGCATCTGGTCGAGGCTCTCCCAATAGGTCGCCTCCAGCTCTTCCTCCTGAGAGGGATGCACCCGGCGCCGGTTGTGGTAGTGGATCGACATGCCGAAGCCCCGGGCGCGGCGCGCCACTGCGCTGCCGATTCGGCCCATGCCGATGATCCCCAGGCGCTTGCCGTTCACCCGGTGACCGAGCATGCCGGTCGGCGCCCAGCCCTGCCAGTCGCCGCCGCGTACCAGGCGCTCGCCCTCGGCCAGGCGCCGCGGCACCGCCAGGATCAGGGCCATGGTCATGTCGGCGGTGTCCTCGGTCAGCACGCCCGGCGTGTTGGTCACGGTGATGCCGCGCTGGCGCGCCGTCTTAAGGTCGATATGGTCGACGCCGGTGCCGAAGGAGGCGATCAGCTTCAATTGCGGTCCGGCTTGGGACAGCACCGCCGCGTCGATGCGGTCGGTCACCGTCGGCACCAGTATTTCCGCCTCTTTCACCGCCTCGATGAGCTGCGCCTGGCTCAACGGCTTGTCCTCGATGTTCAGGTGGCACTCGAAAAGCTCCATCATCCGCGTCTCGATGACATCGGGCAGACGGCGGGTGACGATAACGCGGACCTTCTTGTGGGGCATTGCTTCCTAACTCGAAATGCGGGCCGGGAAGGCCACGGACCGTGATCAAGGGCGGTGCGAAAGGGGACCGGAACCGCGCCTTGCCATAGCAGGCGAGGCGCCGGCTTGTCCAGGGGACAGGCCCTTTCCAGCCGCTTCTTCACCCGGACACCATCTTGACCCGGCGCGGCGGACGCGGGTAGGAGAATCGCATGCTGGACCTCCATTCCCTGCCAAGTCCCTTGCGGTTTCTCTCTTTGGTGGCGCTGCTGGCCGCCGCACTCAGCCTCCTCGGGGCGCCGCCGACCATGGCCCAGCAGGCCGCAGAGGGCGTGGTGCAGAGCGAAGCGGGACGACCGGCGGCGCCGGGACGCACTGGCCTGCCGCTGCCGCGTTTCGTCACCCTGCGCGCCGATGAAGTCAACCTGCGCACCGGGCCGGGCACGCGGTATCCGATTGACTGGGTCTACCGCCGCCGCGGCCTGCCGGTGGAAATCGTCGACGAGTTCGACACCTGGCGGCGCATTCGCGACTGGCAAGGCACCGAGGGTTGGGTACATCAGTCGATGGTTCAGGGCCAGCGCGGCATTCTGGTGACCGGCAAGCGCCACGCACTGCGGCGCCGCCCCGAGCCGAACGCGCCGGGCGTCGCCCTGGTCGATGCCGGGGTGGTCGGGGTGCTGCAACGCTGCCAAGTGGATTGGTGCGAGGTCACGCTGGACAGTTTCACCGGCTGGCTGCCACGCGACGCCTTCTACGGTCTCTACCCCGGCGAAGCGGTGGAATAGGGAACGTGATCGCCCTCAGTCGAAGTCCTGAGCCAGGGCGGCGCGGACGTCTTCGGCGAGAATGGTCATGTGGCTGTAGGCGGGGTGGTCGAAGCCCAGGATCACGCGGCTGCCCGCTTCCTTGAAACTGGCTGCCTGCGCGTCGGTAAAGACGAAATGAATGAACTGGACCGATGACGCCTTGCCGTCGGCGGTGGTGCGGTCGACATCCGCTTCCGGCTTGCCGGAGACGCGCTCGCCGTTCACTTCGAAGAACGCGGTCTCCTCGATACCGCCCAACTTGGCCAGAAAGGTGTGCCGGCGCTGCGGATCGTCGATCTCGAACATCACCGTGGCGATGAGCTCGCGGCCCTGCGGGATCAGCGGGTTGTAGGCGCTGAGCTCGTCGGCGATCTGGTCCTCGCCGCCCTTTTCGATGTAGAGCATCTCGTGAACCTGGGCCCACATGGTCTCGTAGTTCTCGAAGTAGAAGGTGCAGACCGGGCCGACATCCTGGCGCCGCAACTTCTTCTTGGCGACGAGGTGCCGGCGCAGCTCGCGGCGCTCGGCCTCATAGGTCGCCATCGGCAGGATGTCTTCGCGGGTGATCTCTTTTTTCATCGCAAGTCCGCTGCTCATGTCGTTCAACTCCTCTTCATCCGGGGGCGGCGGCGCAGCCCCGCAAGTTCTCTAGAGGTCGGCGACGCCATAGGCCTTGGCGAACAGCTCGATGGGGTGGTAACTGCGCGCAAACTCGGGCTTGCCGTCCATCTTCAACCGGTCGATGCCTTGCAGGATATGCTGGCCGGCCAGCGGACATTCCGAAGCAACATAGGCCTTGTCCGCCTGGGCGGTCTGGCGCGCGGCTGTGCGCCCGACCTTGATGGCGACGTCAAAATTGTCCTTCAGCACGCCCCAGGATCCACCGTGACCCGAACAGCGCTCGATGACCTTCACGTCTGCCTGCGGCACAAGGCGCAGCATCTCCGCCGCCTTGGCGCCGATGTTCTGGGCCCTCGCGTGACAGGCCATGTGCAGGGCGACGCCGCCTTCCAAGCCGCCAAGACCCTCGGCCAGACCTTCGTTCTTGGCGATATCGACCACGTACTCGGTGATGTCGAAACTGTGCTGCGACAGCTTCGTGACCTTCTCGTCGTCGGGCAGGATAAGCGGCCATTCGAACTTCAACATCAGGGCGCAGGAGGGCGTGAGCGCGACAATGTCGTAGCCCTTGTCGATCCACGCGCAGAGTTCTGTGGAGACGCGCCGCGCCGCCTCGGCAACCTTTTCGAGGTCGCCGTTTTCCAGCTGTGGCATGCCGCAGCACGAGGGGTATACGACCTCGGTCTCGACGCCGTTCTTGGCCAGCACGGCGCGCGCCGCTTCACCGATTTTGGGGTTGTTGTAGTTCACGAAGCAGGTGGCATAGAAGGCGACTTTGCGGCCCTGGGCCGGGGCCTCCGCGTTGACCTGCGGCGGGTTCTGCTTGGCCTGCAGGGCGAAAGTCTTGCCGTGGAATTTCGGCAGTTCAGCCTCGCGGTGAACGTCGGCGAGCCTTTCCATGACCGGGCGCGTCAGCCGGTTCTTGGTATCGCCGGCCCAGTTGACGAGGCCCGGCGCGAGGCCGGCCAGTTTGCCGTTGCGGTCGGTTTTGGTGAGTTGATCGATGCGGACGTCGTTCTTGCCGGACTTCCGCTCGGCGGCGCGGTAGCGCAGCATGAGGTGCGGAAAATCGATGTTGAATTCATGGGGCGGCACGTAGGGGCAGCTGACCATGAAGCACATGTCGCAAAGGGTGCAGGCATCGACCACCGGTTTGTAGTCGGCCTTGTCGACGGAATCGAGTTCGCCGGTTTCCGACTCGTCGATGAGATCGAAGAGGCGCGGAAAGGAGTCGCAGAGATTGAAGCAACGCCGGCAGCCGTGGCAGATGTCGAAAACCCGTTCGACCTCGGCATTCAGCTTGTCCCAGTCGTAAAAATCCGGGTCGTTCCAGTCGATCGGATGGCGCACCGGCGCATTCAAGCCGCCTTCGCTCATGTCGTCCCCTCGCTGTCTTCAGGTACTGCACAAGACCGCGGGCAGCCATGCGGGATTTCCGCAGCACTGGCGGAAGGGGCCGACGGCGATGCCTTGATGAAGCGGCCTGTAACCGCAGGAGCCGAAGCGGCGCGGCGCGGCGGACCGCCGCTTCAGTCCTGCCCATACATGAGAAACCCGGGAAGAGATCGAAGAAAGCGGCGACCCTCGCCGGGCTGCCGTCCTTCTACCTCCGGCCCGGCTCAAGCCATGGTGTCGAGAGCTTTCTGGAAACGGCCGGCGTGGCTCTTTTCAGCCTTTGCCAGGGTTTCGAACCAGTCGGCAATCTCGTCGAAGCCCTCTTCGCGGGCGGTGCGGGCCATGCCGGGGTACATGTCGGTGTACTCGTGGGTCTCGCCGGCGATGGCCGCCTTGAGGTTCAACGTGGTGTCGCCGATGGGCTCGCCGGTGGCGGGGTCGCCGACCTCCTCGAGGTACTGCAGGTGGCCGTGGGCATGGCCGGTTTCACCTTCCGCCGTGGAGCGGAAGACCGCGGCGACATCGTTGAAGCCCTCGATATCGGCCTTTTGCGCGAAGTAGAGATAGCGACGGTTGGCCTGGCTTTCGCCGGCAAAGGCTTCCTTGAGATTGGTTTCGGTTTTGGAGTCTTTCAGCGACATGGCTTTGTCTCTCCTGTAGGTGATATTAGTTTATGTTCTTGGAGCTTTGTTACCTGTCGCCCGCCCGGAGAACCGATCGGACGACGCTCCTTCATAAAAGACTAAATAGCCGCCCCTTCGGGACCTGTCAATAGATTAGAATAATTCTAATCAATATTTTAAGCGCCCTGGCGCTCGGGCGTTATTCGCCCGTTTCGTTCAGCCGGATTATGACGTCGACACGCGCGACCCTTGTCCCGCCGGGGGGGGTCGGCAGGCTTTCGAGTTGGACCAACTCGCCGGGAATGTCCTGCAAGCGTCCGCTGTCCTCGAAATAGAAATGATGATGGTCGGTGATATTGGTATCGAAGTAGGAGCGTCCAGATTCGACCACGACCTCACGCAGCAGCCCGGCGCCGGTAAACTGATGCAGGCTGTTGTAGATGGTGGCGAGAGAGACGCGAACGTTGTCGGCAACAGCCTCGCTATGCAGCTGTTCGGCTGTGATGTGGCGGTCACATCCGCCTGGCGCTTCGAACAGCAGCTTGGCCAATGCCAGCCGCTGGCGTGTCGGACGCAGTCCGACCGACTTGAGTCGCTGCACGAGTGCGCTGTATGGACGATCCCTGGTCATTGCTTCCCACTATATGGTTCGTCGACCATCGAATTAAAGTGTTAATAACAGTCTGGTGTCAACTTCTTTGGAACTGCTATAAAACATTTTCGCGGAACCTTGGGGCCACCGCCTTGTTAACCATCGAAGTCCGCGCTCCGCGTCAGCCCAGCGGGGCCCGGAAACACGGTGGCAGGTGTAGAAGTGAAGCTGTTTGACAGCTCAATCTCTATGCTATAGTTCGCGAGGCGTTGGCCGGAACACCTCTGGGCGCCAGGGGAGTTCGCGCGGCAACGCTTTTTGTCGTGGCAAGATTGCCTTTCGCAACCTAGGTAAAGACAGGGATTGCCGGGAGGTCGCCGCGAAGACTGTTTAAGCGTCGGCCCACGCGGTTGCCGATCGATACGGAACAAGTGCCGGACCAGGTGGATCTATTGAGCGAGCGTCAGAACAATTTTTCGTATGAGGATCTGCTGAAGTGTGGCCACGGGAAGCTTTTTGGTCCTGGAAATGCCCAGTTGCCGCTGCCGCCGATGTTGATGTTCGATCGAATCACCGAAATCAGCGAAGACGGCGGTGAGCACGGCAAGGGCCATATCGTGGCCGAGATGGATGTCAATCCCGAGCTCTGGTTCTTCGAGTGCCACTTCGAGGGCGACCCGGTGATGCCGGGTTGCCTGGGTCTTGACTCTCTTTGGCAATTGGTCGGCTTCTTCCTTGGCTGGCTGGGCGCGCCAGGGCGCGGCAGGGCGCTGGGGGTCGGTGAAGTGAAGTTCAGCGACATGGTCACGCCGACCGCCAAGATGGTGAGCTATCACCTCGATCTTAAACGCGTGCGTATGGGCAAACTGGTGCTCGGCATCGCCGATGGCATCATGAAGGCTGACGGCAAGACGATCTACGAGGCCAAGGATCTGAAAGTCGGCCTCTTCAAGCGCGAACCGCAGACCGCCTGAGGCGGGCGCGGCGCGCCCAGGCAAACAGGTCTACTACCAGCATACCAGCCGCAGGACGGACAGGATTTCTATGCGCCGAGTCGTTGTCACCGGAATAGGCATCGTCTCCAGCATCGGCAACAACAAGGCCGAGGTGATCGATGCCTTGCGGGCTGGGCGGTCGGGTATCGAATTTTGCGATACCTATGCCGACATGGGCTTTCGCAGCCACATTCACGGTTCCCTGAATCTCGATCTCGACGAGCACGTCGACCGCAAAGTCAGGCGTTTCATGGGGGACGGATCCGCCTACAACTACGTCGCCATGCAGGAAGCCATCGCCGATGCAGGATTGACCGAAGCTGACGTCTCGCACGAACGCAGCGGCCTGGTCATGGGCTCCGGCGGGCCTTCGACTTCAAATCAGGTGGCCGCCGCAGACCTCGCCCGCACCAAGGGACCCAAGCGGGTCGGTCCCTATATGGTGCCGCGTTGCATGTCATCCACCAACTCGGCGAATCTCGGGACCGCCTTCAAGATCAAGGGGCTCAGCTACTCCATTTCCTCGGCCTGTTCGACCTCGGCGCATTGCGTCGGCAATGGCGCCGAGTTGATCCAGATGGGCAAGCAGGACATCGTCTTCGCCGGCGGCGGCGAGGAACTACACTGGACCCTGACGGTGCTGTTCGATGCCATGGGCGCGCTATCCAGCGGATACAACGACCAGCCGACCCGCGCCAGCCGCGCCTATGACAAGGACCGCGACGGCTTCGTCATCTCCGGCGGGGGCGGCGTTGTAGTCCTCGAAGATCTGGAGCACGCCAAGGCGCGGGGCGCCAAAATCTACGGCGAGGTCGCCGCCTACGCTGCCACCTCAGACGGCGCCGACATGGTGGCGCCCTCGGGCGAAGGCGCGACGCGCTGCATGCGTCTGGCCATGCAGAGCCTCGGCAACACGCCGGTAGATTACATAAATGCCCACGGCACGTCGACGCCGGTGGGCGACATCACCGAATTAAAAGCGATTCGGGAGGCCTTCGGCGCCGACATGCCGCGCGTGTCCTCTACCAAATCGCTGACCGGCCATTCCCAGGGAGCAACCGGTGTACACGAAGCGATCTATTCGCTGCTGATGATGGAAAACAACTTTGTGGCCGCCTCGGCGAACATCGAAAACCTCGACCCTGAGGCCGAAGGCATGCCGATCGTTCGTGAGTTGGAAGACAACGTCCAACTGAATTGCGTCATGTCGAACAGCTTCGGCTTCGGTGGCACCAACGCCAGCCTCGCCTTTAAGCGTTTCGAAGGATAAAGGGCGGGCTTTGTAAATGGCTGGGTTGATGGCCGGTAAACGCGGCCTAATCATGGGGGTGGCCAACGACCACTCTATCGCATGGGGCATCGCCCGCGCACTCCACGATCAAGGGGCGGAACTCGCCTTCACCTATCAGGGCGCAGCCTTCGAGCGACGTGTGCAGCCCTTGGCCACCTCGGTAGGCTCCGACTTGGTGCTGCCCTGCGATGTCGATCAGGAAAGTGAAATCGCCGCGACCTTCGAAAAGCTGGCCGAAAGCTGGGGATCTGTCGATGTGGTAGTCCACGCCATCGCCTATTCCGACAAGGAAGAACTGAAGGGCCGCTATCTCAATACCAGCCGCGCCAATTTCCGGCGCACCCTGTCGATCTCCTGCTATTCCTTTACCGCTGTGGCGCGCCATGCGGCGGCCATGATGCCGGCAGGTGGCAGCCTGATCACGCTCACTTACCTGGGCGCCGAGCGCGTCACCCCCAACTACAACGTCATGGGCGTGGCCAAGGCGGCCCTGGAAGCCAGCGTACGCTATCTGGCAGTCGACCTCGGCCAAGACGGCATCCGCGTCAACGCCATCTCGGCAGGCCCGATGCGCACCCTGGCCGGTTCGGCCATCGGCGACGCACGCTTTGTCTTTGGTTGGAACCGCGACCACGCGCCGCTGAAACGCAATGTACTGCTAGAGGAGGTCGGTGCGGCGGGGCTCTATCTCTCCTCCGACCTGTCGCGTGGCGTAACCGGCGAAGTGCACTATGTGGATGGCGGATACAACGTCATCGGCATCCCCTCGCCCGGGCGAATGACGCGGCCCAGCGATTAGAGCATCGGGTGATTAATCTGCAACGTAGCCTGCATCTTTGAGGTAGTTCCAGCATTCCTGGGGCTCGAAGAGGTCGCAGATGTTGCCGAGGGCGCGCCAGAGGGCGTCATAGCTGCGTGCCTTGGCTTTTCTGAGCA